>CAWFXR010000033.1:0-104642 GCA_963819835.1 uncultured Gammaproteobacteria bacterium | reverse complement strand
CAACGGCTGGACAGGGCTCACCCGGGCGTGCGCCTGCGACAGCACGCCCAGCGCCTCGACGAACTCGACGCCCGGCTACGCCGCGCGTTCCGCGTGAAGCTGGAGGACGCCCGTACCCGCGCGACGACTGCCTCGACCCTGCTCTCACGAGCCTCGCCCGTCCTGCGACTCGATGCCGGGCGTGTCCGCCTCGCGTCCGGCACTCGCGCGCTTGCCGTCGCCGCCCGTTCACGACTGGCCGGCGAACGCAGCCGGTTCGAGCTCGCGATGCGTACGCTGAATGCGGTGAGCCCGCTTGCGACCCTCGAGCGCGGCTACGCGATCGTCGCCGACGCCAAAGGACATGTGCTGCTCGATGCAGCCGCACTGGCGATCGGCGATCCGGTGCACGCGCGACTCGCGCGCGGCCGGTTCACTGCCACGGTCACCACGATCATCGAGGCACCGGACGACGGTTCGGGAGCAGTCGAATGACCGTGCGTGCGCGTGCCACGATCGATCGCATGTGCAGCCGTCCGGCCAGGACGATCGCGCTCTGCGCCGGGGCTTGCCATGGCCTGGGCAGCGACCGCAGCGGACCTGCCGGAGCAGCGGCGGGTGCCGGGCGGCATCGCCATCGTCAATCTCGGGGCGGCCGAAACGGTACCGGGCGAAGTATTTTTCAATGAGCACCGCGCGCCAGTGCTGCGAGAAGGCACGGACTGGGTCGCCGTGATCGGCATCCCGCTCGACACGAAGCCGGGGCCGCAGTCGGCACGACTGGTGCCTGCGGGCGGCGCGAGCCCCGTTCAGGCCACCACAGGGGCCGCGCCCGGACGACCGCTGGAATTCACCGTCGTGGACAGGAAGTACGACGAGCAGCGGCTACAGGTAAAGAACAAGCACCACGTGAATCCCGACGAACAGGACATGACGCGCATCGACCGGGAGCGCGTCCGCATCGACGCGGCGCTCGGCACCTACACGGCGGGCCGCGTTCCCGAATTCCACATGCGCCCACCGGTCGCCGGTACGCGATCGAGCAGCTTCGGCCTGCGCCGCTTCTTCAACGGCGAGGCGCGCAACCCGCACAGCGGCATGGACATTGCTGCGCCGGCCGGAACGCCGATCGGTGCGCCGGCGCCCGGTCGCGTGCTGGACACCGGCGACTTCTTCTTCAATGGCAACACCGTGTTTCTCGACCACGGCGAAGGCGTGGTGACCATCTATTGCCACTTGAGCCGCATCGACGTGAAACCCGGCCAGGAAATCGCGACCGGCGGATCGCTCGGCCTGGTCGGTGCGACCGGCCGGGTGACCGGGCCGCACCTGCACTTCGGCGTCGCGATCAACCGGGCGATGGTGGACCCGGCGCTGCTGCTAACGGCAGGAAAGCCACCCGGCACGAAGTAGCGGGCCGCCGGCGCCTATCCGCCTCAGCGTGTTGCGCCGCGGCCCTCGATGCTTTTCACGAACCCGCCGATAGCGGGCTCGAACCTCGCCAGGTCGCTCAGGAACGCATCGTGGCCCTGCAGCGACGGGAAGGCGTGGAATTCGACCTGCCCACCGGCGGCACGCAGGTGATCCGCGATCTCGCGCTGCTGGGCGATCGGGAACAGCATGTCGGTTTCGACCCCGAGCACCAGCGAGCTGCGGACGCCGAACCGGGCGAACGCGTCGGCGAGTGATCCGCCGCCGTGATCGGCGAGGTCGAACTGGTCCATTGCGCGCGACAGGTAGAGGTAGGCATTGGCGTCGAAGGCGTCGGCGAACCGCAGCGCCTGGTGCTCGAGATAGGACTCCACCTCGAACCGGGGCCGGAAATCGCCCGACAGCCCGGCGGTTTCGGGCACTCGCCTGCGACCGAACCGCTGGTCCCATTCCTTCGGCGAGCGGTAGGTGATCGTGCCGAGCTTGCGCGCAAGTCGCATGCCGAGACGCGGGCCCCTGCCCGCCTGGTAGTTTCCGCCGCGCCAGGACGGGTCGCCGCGCACCATCTCCCGCTGCAGCGAGCGCAGCGCGATCGCGAACGGCGTAGCGTGCGTCGCGCCCGAAATGCTCACGAGATTTTCGACTTCGCCGGGAAACAGCGCGCAGTACGCGAGCACGACCATGCCACCGAGCGACGGCCCTACCAACGCGGCAAGCCGCTCGATGCCGAGGCTGCGCAGTGCCTCGCGGCCCGCAGCGGCGATGTCCTCGACGGTGATCTCGGGAAACGAGATTCCATAGGGCTGGCCCGTGGCAGGGTCCACGCAGGCCGGGCCCGACGATCCGTACGGGCTCCCGAGCGAATTGATGCAGACGACGAAGAACCGGCTGGTATCCAGGGGCCGGCCGTCGCCGATCATGGTCTCCCACCAGCCCGGCCGCGGGTCCGCCGGCGAGGACGCCGCATGTGCCGAGGGCGACAGGCCGGTGAAGATCGCGATCGCGTTGTCGCGCGCGGCATTGAGTGATCCCCAGCACTCGTAGGCGATCACCGGCTGCTCGACCACGCCGCCCAGGTACATTCGAAGCGGTTCGGCAAGCCGCGCGAACCGGCGGGCCGGCAGGTCACTGGAAGTCGAGGGCGTGCGAGCTAATGCCATGGCCATGCGGGCAGTCTATGCCCGGCTCCCCTTCGAACAAGCACCAGAGGATAGCGCGTCAGAAGCGCCGGTTATCAGCCCGATCGACCCCGGTTCAGCGCTTCCCGGTCCCGGCGCGCCTGTTCTTGATCAGGCGCACGCGCTTGCTCTGCTGCCGCGGGGTCAGTTCGTTGCGCTTGCCCGCAAACGGGTTGTCGTCGGTGCGGAACTCCACGCGCATCGGCGTGCCCTTCAGGTGGAAAGTCTGGCGGAAGTGGTTCTCGAGGTAGCGCCGATAGGTCTCCGGCACATGCTGCGTCTGGTTGCCGTGGATCACGACGATCGGCGGATTGCGGCCGCCCTGGTGCGCGTAACGAAGCTTGATCCGCCGGCCACGCACCAGCGGAGGCTGGTGCATCGTGATGGCCTGCTCGAGCGCGCGGTTCAGGTCCTTGGTCGGCAGCTCCTTCATGGCCGCCCGGTAGGCCATCCGCACCGACCCCATCAGGTCGCCCACCGCGGTGCCGTGGCGCGCCGAGATGTAGTGCACTGGCGCGTAGGAGAGGAAATCGAGGCGCAGGTCGACACCATCGCGGATCGAGCCACGCTGCGACGGGTCGATTCCGTCCCACTTGTTCACCGCGATCACGAGCGCGCGTCCCTGCTCGTTGATCAGCCCGAGCAGGCTCGCGTCCTGTTCGGCGATCGTGTCGTGCGCGTCGAGCACGCCGATCACGACATGGGCCGCGTCGATGGCCTGCAGCGCCTTGACGATGCTGAACTTCTCGACCGCGTCGCTGACCCGGGCGCGCCGCCTGACGCCGGCCGTGTCGATCAGCGTGTAGCGCTGCCCGTCACGCTCGAAGGGCACGAATACCGCGTCGCGCGTCGTGCCCGGCTGGTCGAAGGCGATGAGCCGCTCCTCGCCGAGCAGGCGGTTGATCAGCGTGGATTTCCCGACGTTCGGACGACCTACGACCGCGACGCGGATTTCGTCGCTGTCGGGCTCAGCGGCATCCTCCGGTTCGGCGTCCGGTGCGATGCCGTCCAGCGCGCGCTCCAGCAGTTCCTCGATGCCCTGGCCATGGGCGGCGGAAACGGCCACCGGGGCACCGAAGCCCAGCTGGTGGAAATCGACGCCCGCCATTTCCGAATCGAGCGACTCCGACTTGTTCGCGACCACGATCACGGTCTTTCCGCCGCGCCGCAACAGGTCGGCCACGTGGAGGTCCGCAGGCACGCAGCCCTCCCTCGCATCGACGACCAGCAGCACCCGATCGGCCTCCTCGACCGCCTTCAGCGTCTGCTCGGCCATCAGCCGCTCGACGCCGTGCGAGACCTCGATCAGTCCGCCGGTATCGATGACGACGCAGGGCCTGGGACCCACGCGCGCGTAACCGTACTTCCGGTCCCGCGTCAGGCCGGGCAAGTCGGCGACCAGCGCGTCGCGCGTGCGCGTCAGGCAGTTGAAGATCGTTGACTTGCCGACATTAGGGCGCCCGACCAGGGCGACGACGGGTAACACGTCAGTTCCCCGCCGCGCCCCCGGTGCGATAGGCCTTGAGGTGCCCACCCTCGTCGATGACGAACACGCGGCCTCCCATGACCAGCGGCGGGGCCGCGATGCGTTCGTCGCCGGGGCGTTCACGGGCCACGAACCTGCCGTTACTGCGGTCCAGCCAGTGGAGGTAGCCGTCGAAATCACCGACGACCACGGCATCGCCATCCACGGCGGGCGTGCTCAGGCCGCGACGTGCGAGGCCTTTCTGCTGCCAAACGACCGCGCCGTCGCTGCGGCGCATCGCCACGACGTCTCCATCGGACGTGGCGACGTAGACCTGGCTATCGTCGATGGCGAGCCCACGATAGCTGGACATGTCGCGCGACCACCAGATCTGGCCGCTGTCGAGTGCCAGCATCGCCACCCGGCCCTGGTAGCCCACCGCGTAGATGTCCTTGCCGGACACGACCACCGCGGAGTCCACGTCCGAGAGGCGCTGCAGCTCCGTTCGACCGTGCGGCGTGCTGAGCTGCGTCTGCCAGAGGACCTCGCCCTTGGCGAGCGTGACGGCCATGATCTTTCCGGTGTCGAAGCCACACACGACGATGTCGCTGCCCACGGCGACCGGCGTGGCCGTTCCGCGCAGCGACAAGCGCGGCACGACGTCTTCGACCATCCAGTCTTCCTTGCCGGTGCTCGCCGACAACGAGCGCAGCCTGCCCTCGACCGAGCGGACGATCACCTGGTCGCCTTCCACCAGCGGGGGGGCGAGAATCTCACCCGCGATGCGGGTCTTCCAGCGCTCCTTGCCGTCCGAGGCGTCGAGCGCCACGAGGTCCCCGTCGCTGGTGCCGACCACGACCAACCCGGAGCCCACGCCCGGCCCAGCCGAGAGCTCCAGGTCCGTGTCCGCCTGCCATCGCTGCTTGCCGTTCGCCGCATCGAGCGCGCGGACCTTGCCATCGCGGCCTGCGGCGTAGACGGTGTCGCCCGAGCCAGCCACACCGAGCGTCAAGCGCAGCACCTCACCACCGCCTCCCAGGCTCTCCGACCACAGGCGCTGGACCTTCAGCGTGGACTTGACGTCCACCAGCTCCGCAGGCGGCTCGGCGGTCGTGTCTTTGTCACAGGCGGCCAGCGCCCCGAGCAGCGCGAGCGCGGCGATCAGGCGTACCGATTTCATTTTGCAGCTGCCTCGCTCGCCGCGCCTTCGGCCGGTGCTGGAACGTCGGTGGCCTTTTCAGCGGCGGCGGCCACCGGCGGCAGCGCTGCGCGCTTGAGTTCAATGTACTCGCGATCGAGGCCCGTCTCCTCGCCGGGCGTCGCAAGCGCCTCATCGTACTCTCGCTGCGCAGCGGCCGGGTCGCCCTTGCCCGCGTACACGTCGCCGCGCAGCTCGTGATAGAGCGCTGCGTACGAACCCGCATCGGCAGGGTCGAGCAGCGCAAGGGCATCGTCGTACTTCGCCTGTTCCAGCAGGACGCGTGCGAGCCGCGCACGCGCCACGGCGCGGAGTTCCGGATCCCTTGATCCGTCCATCACCGCGCGAAGATGTTGTGCTGCCTCGTCGTATTTGCGCTTCTCGACGGCCGCCCTGGCCAGCACGAGGTCCGACTGGTCGGCATAGGGCGACGCGGGTTGCGCATCCCTCAGGGCCTTGGCCTCGACGACCGCCTGGTCGAACTTGTCCTGGCTCAGGCTGCTGACCACGGCCTGGTAACCCGCCAGCTCGTGCTGGGCCTGCTCCATCTTCGTGCGTTGCCAGTACTGCCAGCCCCAGAGCATGGCAAGACCGAGCGCGATTCCGCCCAGGATCCACAGCCAGTTCTCTCTCCACCACTGGCGCAGTTGTTCTTCGCGTTCGTTGTCTGTCAGGTCTTCCACTTCGAGGACTCCGTCATGCCGGCCCGGCGCTTGTGCGCGCCGTGCCTGTTGATGTCAACCGCGATCGCGTCCCACGACGCGACGCGCCAATTCAGTCGCGAGGTCCGCCACTGCAACCTCCACCTGCTTCGCATCTTCGCGCAGCGGCTTCAGGCCCGCGACGCCGCGCTGGAGTTCTTCCTCGCCGAGGATCACTGCGTAGCGGGCGCCGCTGCGATCCGCACGCTTCAGCTGCGACTTGAAGCTGCCGCCGCCGCAATTCGTCTCGACTCTTGCTCCCGGCAGCACATCGCGCAGCCGCTCGGCGACCTGGAGGCCAGTCGCCTCTGCCACGGGCCCGCCCAGCACGAGGTACACGTCGGCCACCGTATCGTCGCCCGCCAGCCCCTGCAGCCGCAGCAGTTCGACGATGCGCTCCTCGCCCAATGCCCAGCCGATCGCCGGGACCGCTTCGCCCCCGAGCTGCGCCACGAGGCCGTCATAGCGCCCGCCGGAACACACGGCGTCCTGCGACCCGAGGTCAGTGGTCACCCACTCGAACACGGTGCGTGAATAGTAATCGAGGCCGCGCACCAGGCGTGGGTTCACGACGTACTCGATGCCGACGGCGTCGAGATGCGCGCGCAGGCCCGCGAAATGTGCCGCCGAGTCGGGGTCGAGGTGATCCGTGATCAGCGGCGCCCCGGCGATCAGTTCCCGCATCGCCGGATTCTTGCTGTCGAGGATGCGCAGCGGATTGCCGTCGAGACGACGGCGACTGTCATCGTCGAGCGCCGATGCATGACCGCGGAAGTAAGCCACCAGCGTTTCGCGATAACCGCGCCTCGACTCCGGTGTGCCGAGCGAATTCAAGTTGAGCTTCAGTCCCTGGAGCCCGAGCCGGCGCCAGATCCGCGCCGACATCATGATCAGCTCGGCATCGACGTCGGGCCCCGGAAATCCGAGCGCCTCGGCGTCGACCTGGTGGAACTGCCGGTAACGACCCTTCTGCGGCCGCTCGTAACGGAACATCGGCCCGGAGCACCAGACCTTCTGCCGCTGGTTGTGCAGCAGACCGTTGGAGATCGCGGCGCGCACGATGCCGGCCGTCGCCTCCGGCCGCAGCGTCACGGACTCGCCGCCGCGATCCTCGAACGTATACATCTCCTTCTCGACGATGTCGGTCATCTCGCCGATCGAGCGCTTGAAGAGCTCCGTCCGCTCGAGCATCGGCAGGCGGATCTCGCGATAGCCGTACTCGGCGAACGTCTCGCGCGCGACGCGCTCGAGCAGCTGCCAGGGGCCCGAGTCCGCCGGCAGCACGTCGTTCATTCCGCGGATGGCCTGGATCGTCTCGGACATGGGCAGGTCCCGCGCGCTCAGCGCTGCAGCCCGTCGGCGACGACGCCGAAGCGGGCGACGGTCTCGCCGGCGCGACGGCGACGGTACCGTGACGCGCTTTCCGTTGACGGCCAGCGCAACCGCCGGCGCATTGCCGAGCGTCACGCTGAGCGGGGCGACGCCTGCGATAGCGCGCTCTGTCCCGGCCTTGCCGAGATCGTACAGCACGGATCTTCCGGAGCCGTCGTAGACCTCGATCCAGGAATCCGCAGCGAATGACGAACGAGCAGCTCGACCTGGCCCGGCGGAACGCCCGCAGATGCCTCGACACCCGGCGTGGCGGGATCGCCCGGCGATGCCGAACTGCCCTGCTGCGCTCCTTCGCTGGAGCCGGGCACGGCGCTCGAGTCCGCAGCCTCCGCAGGCTCACCGTCGGGTGCCACGGATCCGGCGCGGCGCCTAATATCGCCGCACGCTCGCGACCGGCAGGTGCAGGCCGAACTCACTGACATACGCCGCAACGCCGGCGGCCACGATCAGCACCAGCGCGCCCGCGACGACCCACGCGGGACGACGCGCCTGCGTGGCGGCGCCATCTCCGCGCGCGACTTCGGAACCAGCGTCGGCGGCGCGAGTTGCGCCCGCGATCGGTCGTAGGCACCGAGAATCTCGTCACCCGGCAGGCCGAGCAGGGTCGCGTAGCGACGGATGTGGCCGCGCACGAACACGGGTGCGCCGAGCGCGGCGTAGTCGTCGGACTCGAGCGCCTGCACGGCGACGGTGTCCAGGTTCAGGCGCTCGGCGACCTGCTGGGCGGTAAGGCCGGCGAGTTCGCGCTGCCGCCTGAGCCGCGCGCCCGGATCCGTGGGCAGCTCGGCAATCTCTGCCTCCGGCCTGCTCACTGCGGCGCCCGCTCCGCCTCGCGCAGCGCGCTCATCTCGGACGACATCGGGAAGTCCTTCCTGATGCGCTCCGCATACAACGTCGCCTGCGCCGTCGCGCCGAGTGCGGTCTCGATGCTGTAGCCGAGCCACGAGCGAGGCCGCCGAAACGGGCGCGTTCGACGCGTAGCGCTCGAGGAAGGCACGGGCCTGCAGGTTGTCGCCGAGTTCGAATTCGATCTGGGCCATCTGGAACAGCACGTCGGGCTGGTCGGCGTTGTAAGTCAGTGCCTGCCTGAAGTACTTCTCCGCCTCAGGCAGTCGCCCGGCGGAGCGAGCGCAGCGGCCGGCATTCGCGTAGGCGACGGCCGGCGCCCGGTTCAGCGGATTCTTCGCCGCCTGCATCAACAGTTCCTCTCCCCGCTTCGGATCGCCCTTGAGACACAGAAACGCCGCATAGCTGTTCTGCACGTTCGGGTCGTCGCGGCTCAACTTCAGCGCTTCCTCGAAATGCTCCTGCGCCTTCTTGTCCTCGCCGAGCCGGTCGTAGACGAAACCGGCCGCAAGCTGCGTGGTCGCCGTGTGCGAGTCCTGCTCGAGCGCCTTCTCGATCTTGTCGCGGGCGGTCGTCATGTCGCCCTGGCTCATGTAAGCAATCGCGAGCTGCGCGTTCGCCTCGGCCGCCTTGCGCCGGTCCATCTGGCTGTCCTGCGCCGCCCCCGCCGGCACGGCGAAAAACAGCCCCGTGAGCACGGCCAGCGTCGCGACGTGCTTAATTCGCGTCATGCGTGTGACACCGAGACCGGAACCAGGTTGCGCTCGCCGAGCCGCACGGTCGTCCGGTCGTTGACCCGGCCGACCAGCTGGCCGCAGGCGGCATCGATGTCGTCGCCGCGCGTGCGCCGGATCGTGGCCATGACGCCCCCCTTGATCAGCAGGTCGCGGAAGCGCTCGATCGCCTCCTCGGTGGAGCGTCGATAGCGCGTCCTCGGGAACGGGTTGAACGGGATCAGGTTGACCTTGGCCGGATGACCCCGCAGCAGGCCCGCCAGCTGCCGCGCGTGCTCTGGCCGATCGTTGACCCCGTCGAGCATCACGTACTCGAAGGTCACGTTGCGGGCGTTCTGCTTCTCGACATAGTGCCAGCAGGCCTCGAGCAGGCTCGCGATCGGGTGCCGGCGGTTGATCGGCATCAGTTCGCTGCGCAGCTCGTCGTTCGGGGCGTGCAGCGAGACGGCAAGTGCGACGTTGGTCTCGTCGGCGATGCGCATCATCTGCGGTACCAGTCCGGACGTGCTGATCGTCACGCGCCGTCGCGACAGGTCGAGACCAAGGTCGTCCATCATCAGCTCGGCCGCGGGCACCACGTTGCGGTAGTTCATCAGGGGCTCGCCCATTCCCATGAACACCACGTTGGTGATGACGCGATCACCGTCCGGCGAATAACCGAGCTCGCGGTTTGCGAGCCAGACCTGGCCGACGATCTCGGCCGTCGTGAGGTTGCGGTTGAATCCCTGCTGGCCGGTCGAGCAGAAGCCGCAGTCCATCGTGCAGCCGATCTGGCTCGAGATGCACAGCGTGCCGCGGCCGGGCTCGGGAATGAACACCATCTCGATCGCCTGCCCGCTCTCGAGCCGCAGCAGCCACTTTCGCGTGCCGTCGGCCGAGGCCTGCGAAACGATCACCTCCGGCGCACGAATCTCGGCGATAGCGGCCAGCCGGCTGCGGAAATCGCGGCCGAGGTCAGTCATCTGCTCGAAGTCGCCTGTGGCGCGCCGGTACATCCACTTCATCAGCTGGCGCGCGCGGAAAGGCTTCTCACCCATCCCCAGCACGAACTCCTCCATGCCGGCCCGAGTGAGGCCGAGCAGGTTGGTACCGGAGGTGGTGACTTCGTTCATGCTGGATCCGGGCAGGGCAGCCGTGTCGGGGATCCCCGCTCAGCGCGGGCAGAGTTCCGTCTCGGCGAAGAAATAGCTGATTTCCCGGGCCGCATTCTCCAGGCTGTCGGATCCGTGCACCACGTTCTGCTCGATGCTGGTGGCGAGGTCGGCGCGGATCGTGCCCGGCGCGGCCTTCTTCGGGTCGGTGGCACCCATGATGTCGCGGTTCTGCGCGACGGCGTTCTCTCCCTCGAGTACCTGTACGACGACCGGACCGGACGTCATGTAGGAAACCAGGTCGCGGAAGAACGGGCGCTCGCGGTGCACCGCATAGAAACCCTCAGCCTCGGCCTGGGTAAGCCGCCTCATGCGCGCTGCCACGATTCGCAGGCCCGCCTGCTCGAAACGGCGATAGACCTCGCCAATGACGTTCTTCTGGACTCCATCGGGCTTGACGATGGACAGCGTGCGTTCGACGGCCATGCGATTCCTCTCGACGGGGCATTCGCCCCTGCTGTGTTGATAAGGCGCCCCGGCACGTGGAACCCGCTCGGGCAGGGCTCCCAGCGTGGGGACGGCGCTCGTGATTCGAACCGCGAAGTATACCTTCGCGCTACTCGGCGGGCCAATAAATTCAGCCGCGACGGGCAGTTAGACGTTGAAGCTCTCGCCGCAACCACACTCGCCGCGGACGTTCGGGTTGCGGAACTTGAACGCCTCGTTCAGGCCCTGCTTGACGAAGTCGATCTCGGTTCCGTCCAGGTAGCGGAGGCTTTCGGCATCCACGATCACCTTGACACCTTCGTCTTCGAATACCGCATCCCCGTCCACCACCTCGTCGGCATAGCTCACGACGTAGGCGAACCCTGAGCATCCGGTTTTCTTGATGCCGAGGCGCAGGCCGACGCCGCGACCTCGGCTCAGGATGAAACTCCGGACTCGTTCGGCGGCGGCGGGTGTCAGGGAGACAGGCATTGGCGCGTGTGTCGTGGGGGTGGCCGATTCTACACGGTAGACCCCGGTGCAACCGGCCAGTTCCGTGCCGCGTCGCGCACGGCGTCCTGAATCGTGAGCAGGTGCCCGAACTTGGCCGCCGGCACCTCGAGCGCCTCGGCCACCTCGCGCCAGTCCCAGGCGGCCAGGTCGCCGCGGGTCGCGCCACGCGACCGGTCGGTGACCCAGGACGCTGCCGCCACCAGGTGCGGACAGCCGAAGGCGCGAAATCGCCCGCGGGTGACCTGCCCTTGCTCGACCATGAATTCGAACTCTACCCGCGCACCCTGGTCTGCATCCCCGGCCGCACCGGTCGCGGTCGGCACCCCACTCGGCAGCGGCTGGGCGCCAGGCAATTCCCGCATGCGCCGGCGAACCTCGACTCCATAGCGGGGGTCGTCGCAGTCAGTCGCACTCACCGCAGCGTCACCGGCGCGATGGACCGCAGCCGGGGAACCTCCGCGGCGATGCGCATGGCTGCGTACTGCACGTCCTCGCGGGTCGTGAACCGCCCGAGGCTCAGCCGGAGCGTGCTCTGCGCAAGGCGGTCGCTGCGGCCCAGGGCTCGCAGCACGTAGGACGGCTCCGCGTGCGCCGACGCGCAGGCCGAGCCCGAGGCAATCGCGAGATCCGCGAGGGCATGCAGCAGGCTCTCACCCTCCACGCCGTCCACGGTCACGCTGAGGATGCCGGGGGCGCGCTGCGTAGGATGGCCGTTCAGTTCAACGCCGGGGATCGCCGCGATCGACTCGAACAGCAGCACCCGCAAGGCCGAGATCCTCGCTGCATCCGCCTGCATCTCGTCGGCCGCGATCGCAAACGCCCGGCCCATGCCAGCGACCTGGTGGGTTGGAATCGTCCCGGACCGCAGGCCGCGTTCCTGCCCGCCCCCGAACAGGATGGGCACCAGGCCCAGTCGCGGCTCACGTCGCACGACCAGCGCGCCGACGCCCTTGGGCCCGTGGACCTTGTGTGCGGTGAGCGCCAGCAGGTCGATGCAGTCGCGCTCGACGTCGATGGGCAGCTTGCCCGCGCCCTGCGCTGCGTCGACGTGCAACAACACGCCCCGCGACCGGCACAGGCGGCCGACCGCGCCCACGTCCTGCACGACGCCGATCTCGTTCTGCACCTGCATCAGCGACACCAGGATCGTGTCGGGCCGGAGCGCCGTCTCGACCTGCGACGGCTGCACGATGCCATCCGGCCCGGGTTTCAGGTAGGTGACTTCGAAGCCCTCGCGCTCGAGCTGCCGGCAGCTGTCGAGCACGGCAGGGTGCTCGGTCCGGGACGTCACCAGGTGACGGCCCTTCGCGCGCTGGAAACGGGCAGCGCCGAACAGCGCGAGGTTGTCCGCTTCCGTGGCGCCCGAGGTCCAGATCACCTGCTCGGGTGCCGCGCCCACGACGCGGGCCACTTCTGCCCGCGCCTGCTCGACCCGGGCGCGCGCGCGCCGACCCGGCTGGTGGCCCACCGACGAGGGATTCGCGAAATCGCCACCCGGCCCGAGACACTCGAACATCGTCTCGACCACTCGCGGGTCCACCGGCGTCGTGGCCGCGTTGTCCAGGTAGACGACCGTCATCGCTGCTCCCCGGTCCGCGGGGCGTGAGGATCACCGGCGCGCCGCCGCCGACCCTGCACCGACGTGAGGATGCCGCGCAGGATGTTGACCTCGTTCTGGTCCATGAGCGCCCGGTTGAACAAGCGCCTGATGCGCGCCATCAGGTGTCCTTCGCCATTGCGGTCGCGGAAATCCACCTCGTCCATGACCTGCCCGAGCTGCGCGTAGAAGCGCTCCATTTCAGCGGCGCTGGCGAGTGGCACGCCGTGCTCCGCGGCAGCGACGTCCTCGTCGCGCAGCGCGAGCGACAGTTCGTATGTGACGACCTGCACCGCCATTGCGACATTCAGCGAGGAGTACGACGAGCCGGTCGGGATCGACAGCAGCAGCTGGCAGCGCTCGATGTCGTCGTTCTCGAGCCCGGTGCGCTCGGCACCGAACAGCACTGCGACCTTGCCGTGGCGGGACGCAGCAGCGGCCTCGCGCGCCGCGGCGCGCGGCTCGACCACGCGCCACGGCAGGTGCCTGGACCTGGCGGTCGTGCCGATGATCAGCCCGCAGTCGGCAACGGCACTCGCGACATCCGCGTATACGCAGGCGCGGTCGAGCACGTCGTCGGCACCGGCCGCCATGACCGTTGCCTCGGTCGCCGGGAACCGCGCGGGCGCCACGAGCCGCAGGCTGCCGAACCCCATGGTCTTCATTGCACGGGCAGCGGAACCGATGTTCCCGGGGTGCGATATGCCGACGAGTACGATGCTGATGGACATGCTCTGCTATTCTAGCCGCCCGCATGCAACCGTTACTCAACATCGCCGTCCGCGCCGCACGCCGCGCCGGTGACCTCATCGTGCGCAACGTGGACCGCGTGCCTTCGCTGGAGGTGCGCGCCAAGAGCCGCAACGATTTCGTCAGCGAGATCGACCAGCTGGCCGAGCGGGACATCATCGAGACGATCCGCCGGTCGCACCCGGACCACGGTTTCCTCGGCGAGGAAGGCGGCCGCAGCGGCGGCGACGAATTCGTCTGGATCATCGATCCCCTGGATGGCACCACCAACTTCCTGCACGGCTTCCCCACCTTCGCGGTGTCGCTTGCCTGTGAATACCGCGGCCGGCTCGAGCATGCCGTGGTCTACGACCCGATGCGCCAGGAACTGTTCACGGCGTCGCGAGGCGACGGCGCGCAACGCGACGGCCGGCGAATCCGGGTAAGCAAGCAGGTCGGGCTCGAAGGCGCACTGATCGGAACCGGGTTCCCGTACCGGGCCAACGCCCGGTGGATCGACGAGTACCTGTCGATGTTGAAAGCCGTGATGCAGCAGACCGCCGGCATCCGGCGGCCCGGCGCAGCGTCGCTGGACCTCGCCTATGTCGCGGCCGGACGCATCGACGGATTCTGGGAAATCGGACTGAATTCCTGGGACACCGCCGCAGGCACCCTGCTGATCACCGAGGCCGGTGGCCACATCGGTACGCTGACCGGCGGAGAGTATCGCCAGGGCGGCAACGTCATTGCCGGCGCTCCCAAGGTCTACGAGGCCCTGGTCGAGTGTCTTAAGCCCTTCGTGCCGGAACCGCTGCGCGAGGGCTGAGGCCCGCGCTGTCGCGCAGGGTCGCGGGGTGCGGTACATTCCGCCGGCGCCGGGTCCAGGCGCGGCGAATACCAACGAACGGCAGCGGGGGATTTCATGGCACACAGCCTGTTCTCGACCAAGCCCATCACCGATCTGCAGGAGGCGGGCTCGGCCAACGAGCTGAACCGGGTCCTCGACGCCAGGGCGCTGGTGCTGCTGGGAATCGGCGCCATCATCGGCACCGGTATCTTCGTGCTGACCGGTACGGCCGCCGCCAATCACGCCGGGCCGGCACTGGTGCTGTCGTTCATCATCGCTGGCATCGGCTGCGCGTTCGCGGGCCTCTGCTACGCCGAATTTGCAGCGATGATCCCGGTCTCGGGAAGCGCGTATTCATATTCCTATGCGACGCTCGGCGAGGGTATCGCCTGGTTCGTCGGTTGGAACCTGATCCTCGAATACCTGTTCGCCGGCGCCACGATCGCGGTCGGCTGGTCCGGCTACGTCGTGAGCCTGATGGACCAGATCGGCCTGCACATGCCGGACGTACTCACCCACGCCCCGTTCACCAAGGGCGAGGGGCATTGGGAGCTGGTGCGTACCGGCGCACTGATCAACCTGCCGGCAGTGCTGATCATCTGCGTGATCACGGCGCTCTGCTTCATCGGCATCCACCAGTCGTCCCGGTTCAATGGAGTGGTGGTTGCGATCAAGGTCACCGTCATCGTGCTGTTCATCGGCTTTGGAGCCTGGTACGTGCAGGGCGCGAACTGGGATCCGTTCATCCCGCCCAACGCCGGGCCGGGCCGGTATGGCTGGTCGGGCGTGGTGACCGCAGCGGGCATCATCTTCTTCGCCTACATCGGTTTCGACGCGGTCTCGACCGCCGCGCAGGAGACCCGCAACCCGCAGCGCAACATGCCGATCGGCATCCTGGTCAGCCTCGCAGTCTGCACCGTGCTCTACATCGCGGTCGCAGCGGTGCTGACCGGCATGGTCCCCTACCAGGAACTGAACACGGCGGCGCCGGTGGCGCTGGCGCTGGACCGCTATCCCGGACTCAACTGGCTGTCCGGCTGGGTAAAGCTCGGCGCGATCGCCGGCATGACGTCGACCATGCTGGTGATGTTGCTCGGGCAACCTCGCATCTTCTACTCGATGGCCAAGGACGGCTTGCTGCCACCGGTGTTCGGCAAGGTACACCCGAGGTTCAAGACGCCGTCGTTCTCGACGCTGCTCACCGGCGTCGCCGCGGCCACGATCGCCGGAACCCTGCCGGTGACGATCCTCGGCGAACTGGTGTCCATCGGCACGCTGCTGGCCTTCATCGTGGTATGCATCGGCGTGCTGGTGCTGCGCCACACCCGGCCGGACCTGAAGCGTCCGTTCCGCGTCAGGCTGCCTTGGGTAGTGTGTACGGCCGGCGCACTGATCTGCGCCTACATGATGATTTCGCTGCCGAAGGACACCTGGGTGCGGCTGCTGGTATGGACCATACTCGGCATGCTGATCTACGTCTTCTACGGCTGGAAGCACAGCGCCCTCGGGCGCCCCAGGCAGGGCTAGATCTCGCCGTTAGATCCCGCCGCAGGGGCTAGCTCGCGACGTCGTCTCCAGCGGCCTTGCGCTCGCGTCGCGTTGCCCAGAGCGACGCGACGCTGCCCGCGCCGAGCGTCGCGACGATGATGCCGAGCGACAACAGGTTCGGCACGTGGATGAAATCCATCAGCAGCATCTTCACGCCGACGAACGCCAGCACCAGCACCAGGCTGTATTTCAGGTACCGGAACAGCGACATCAGCCCCGCCACCGCGAAATAGAGTGAGCGCAGGCCCAGGATCGCGAATGCATTCGACGTGAAGACCAGGAACGGGTCGCGGGTGACGGCCAGGATCGCGGGGATGGAGTCCACCGCGAAGACGACGTCGGTCAGTTCCACCATGACCAGCGCCACGAACAGCGGCGTCGCATACAGATTGCCTGACTTTCGAACGAAGAAACGCGCGCGGTCGAGCTCCTCGGTCACCGGCACGAAGCGCCGCACCAGCCTCGCCGGCAGGCTCGAGCCGAAGTCGCGGATTTCGTCGTCCTCGCGCAGCATCCGGAGCGCCGACACCAGCAGCGTCGCGCCGAAGACGTAGAACATCCAGTCGAAGTGCTGGAGCAACTCCGTGCCGGCCACGATCATCATGCCACGCAACACGATTGCGCCGACGATGCCCCAGAAGAGCACGCGATACTGGTAGAGCGCCGGGATCCTGAGGTACGAGAAGATCAGCGCCATCACGAAGATGTTGTCGACCGACAGCGACCACTCGAGCAGGTAGCCCGTGACGTACTGCACGACGGCATCCCTGCCGTTCAGGGCGTCCGCCGCCGGGACGAAGCCGTACCAGCGGTATTCGTACAGGCCGTAGATCACGAAGGCGTACGAGAAGGCGACGCCGATCCAGACGGCCGTCCAGAACAGCGCCTGGCGTACCGACAGTTCGGCCGCCTCGCGGTGCAGGACGCTCAGGTCCAGGAACAGCAGCCCCAGGAACAGTGCGATGAATCCGACCCAGATCAGCTCAACCAACGTCCTGCTCCCCTGGATCCCCTGCGACTGGGCCGCGCGGCCGCCTCAAGGCATGTCGTCGATGGCATCCTTCTCGCGCTGTGCCGGCATCAGGTCGAGCGCGGTCAGCTTGAAGTCCAGCGCCAGGGCGCTGGCGATGTAGATCGACGAGTAGGTGCCGACCACGATGCCGATCGTAAGCGCCACCGAGAACCCGCGAAGTATCTCCCCGCCGAACAACAGCAGCGAGAGCACCGTGAGCATCGTGGTGAAGCTGGTCATGATGGTACGCGACAAGGTCTCGTTGATCGCTGCGTCGATCACCTGCTCCGATGTGCCCTTGCGCATCGACAGGAAGCGCTCGCGCAGGCGATCGAAGACCACGACTGTGTCGTTCAGCGAGTAGCCGATCACCGCGAGGATCGCCGCGAGCGCCGGCAGGTCGAAGGTCAGGCCGGAGACCGAGAACACGCCCAGGATCACGATCGGGTCGTGCAACGCGGCCAGGATCGCGCCCACGCCTAGCTTCCACTGGAAGCGGAAGGCCACGTACGCGAGGATCAGCAGGAAGGTGAACAGGATCGCGAGCGCGCCCTTCTCGGCGAGTTCCTGCGCCCACCTGCGGCCCCACGACCTCGGTGCGCCTGAGCTCGACGCCCGGCGTGCTCCCCTGCATGGCGGCAAGCACATTCTGGCCCACGATGTTGACCTCCTCGTTGTCCCGCGGCAGCAGGCGCACCAGCACGTCCCGGGAGGTGCCGAAGCTCTGCACCGCCGCGTCGCCGAATCCCGCGCGATCCAGGTCACCCCTCACCTTCTCGAGGTCCGCTGCCTGCGGGAAGGTGAATTCCATCACCACGCCGCCGGTGAAATCGATGCCGAAATTAAGGCCCTGCACGGCCAGCGACAGCAGCGAACCCAGTATCAGCACCGCCGAGAACGCATACCACCGCTTGCGCTTGGCCATGAACGGGTAGCGGGTCGTCCTGTGGAAGATTTCCATTGCCTGATCCTCAGATCGAGAGCGAGTCCAGCTTGCGCCGGCGCCCCCAAATCAGGTGGATGAGCGACCGGCTGCCGATCAGCGCGGTGAACATCGAGGTGATGATGCCGAGCGACAGCACCACGGCGAAGCCGCGCACCGGACCGGTACCGAAGGTGAACAGCACGACGCCCGCGATCAACGTCGTGACGTTCGCGTCGGCGATCGACGAAAATGCCTTGTCGAATCCGGCGCTGATTGCCGCGAGCGGACTGACGCCATTGCGCAGCTCCTCGCGGATGCGCTCGAAGATCAGGATGTTCGCGTCCACCGCCATGCCGACCGTGAGCACGATGCCCGCGATGCCCGGCAGCGACAGCGAGGCCTGCAGCATCGACAGCAGCGCGGCCAGCAGCACCACGTTGGCCAGCAGCACGGCGTCCGCCACCAGGCCGAAGGCCTTGTAGTACACGCCCATGAAGACGAACACCGCGAGCAGTCCGATGGCGAGCGCGCGCATGCCGCGGTCGATGTTGTCCTGGCCGAGGCTCGGGCCGACGGTGCGCTGCTCGACGATGTAGAGCGGCGCCGCGAGCGAGCCTGCGCGCAGCAGCAGCGCGAGCTCGCGCGCCTCGCCGGCCAGCAACCCGGTGATCTGGAAATTGCTGCTGAACACGCCGCGGATCGTCGCGACGCTGATGACCTTCTCTTCCGTGCACTCCGCGCCGCTGCGCAGGCCGTTGCAGGGCTCTCCCTCCGCGACCCGCTTCTTCTCGATGAACACGACCGCCATCGGGCGCCCGAGGTTCTCACGCGTGGTGCGCAGCATCTCCGATGCGCCGCGCGCATCGAGCTTGACGTACACCGCGGGCTGTCCCTCGCTGAACCCCGAGCTTGCGTCGGCCAGCTGTTCGCCCGAGACGATGAGGTCTCGCTTGAGCAGGACCGGCTGTCCCTCGCGGGTCTTGTACAGCCTGGAACCGAGCGGCGCGCGCTTGGTGCGTTCGGCATCGGCCGCCGAATTCTGGTCGTCTACCAGCCGGAACTCGAGTGTCGCAGTGGCGCCGAGCACGCGCAGCGCCTCGTTGGGATCCTGGACGCCCGGCAGCTGCACGACGATCCGGTCCAGCCCCTGGCGCGCCACGATGGGTTCGGTCACGCCGAGTTCGTCGACGCGGTTGCGCAGCGTGGTGATGTTCTGCTGGATCGCGAAGTCCTGGCGCTGCTTGATGTTCTCGGGTCTCACCGTCGCGCTGACCGTGCCACCGTCGCCGAGCGTGTCCGTCTCGATGACCAGGTTCGGGTCGCGCTTGCGCAGCAGCGACGCGACGCGCTGCACGTCCGCTCCCGAGCGCAGCATGATCTGCACCGTGTCCGTGCCATTGCTCTGCATGCCGCCGAACGGGATGCGCTCGTCACGCAGCATGGTGCGATAGTCGCGCTCCATGCTCGCGAGCAGCTGTGTCACGGCGCCCTTCACGTCCACCTCGTACATGAAGTAGACGCCGCCGCGCAGGTCCAGGCCGAGGCTCATCGGCTTGAGTCCCAGCGCGCGCATCCACGCGGGTGTGCGCGGGACCTGCGACAGCGCGACCAGGTAGTCGCCCGGGGCGCCTTCGCGAATCGCGTCGCGGGCCTGGAGCTGCTGCTCCACCGAGCCGAAACGCAGCACCAGCCGGTCGCCCTCGCGGTAGGCGGCATCTGCCGCCAGGCCCTTGGTCGCCAGCATCGACGACACCGCGGCCTGCGCCTGGTCCGTGAACGCCGAGCGATCGTTGCGCGACAACTGCAGCGCGGGCGCCTCGCCGAACACGTTCGGCAGCGCGAGCACCAGGGCCACCAGCATTACGATGGTGACCAGCCAGATCTTCCAGGCCGGGTAACTGTGCATGGTCGCCCCTCGGGCTCAGACGCTCTTCAGCGTGCCCTTGGGCAGGACGCTGGTGACGGTGTGGCGCTGGACCTTGACCCGCACGCCTTCGGCCACCTCGACGGTCAGGAACTGTTCGCCCACTTCGATGATCCGGCCAAGCATGCCGCCACTCGTCACGACCTCGTCTCCCGCGCCAAGGGCCGCAACCATCGCCTTGTGCTCTTTGGCGCGCTTGGTCTGCGGACGGATCAGCAGGAAGTAGAAGACGACGAAAATCAGCACCAGGGGCAGCAGCGAAGTGATTGCACTCGGCTGTGCGCCGCCGGCGGCCTGCGCGTAGGCGCTGGGGATCAACCAATCCATCAGGGGAACTCCTATGTCGGGCCCGGGGGTGGGGCCATCAAAAAGGCTGCGGATTATACCCGAGGGCCGTCGTGGCTGCCGCCCCGCGACGGGCGACCCTCCAGACCGGACAGGAAGGCAGTGGCGAATCGCGGGAAGTCACCCTCCCCGATCGCGTCCCTGATCCGGGCCATCAGGCCCAGGTAGTAGGCCAGGTTGTGGATCGTGTTGAGTCTCGCGCCCAGGATCTCGTTGCAGCGGGCGAGATGTCGCAGGTAGGCGCGGGAATAGTTCCGGCAGGTATAGCAGTTGCAGACCGGATCCAGCGGCCCGGTGTCGTCCCGGTGCGCCGCATTTCGGATCCTGATCACGCCCTGGCTCGTGAACAGGTGGCCGTTGCGGGCATTTCTCGTGGGCATGACGCAGTCGAACATGTCCACGCCCCGCATCACGGCCTCGACGATGTCGGCCGGAGTGCCCACGCCCATCAGGTAGCGTGGTCGGTCGGCGGGCAGGATCGGGGCCAGCGCCTCGAGCACGGCATTACGCTCCTCGGGCGGCTCCCCGACCGCGAGCCCGCCCACGGCGTAGCCGTCGAAACCGATCCCGCGCAGCGTTTCGGCCGACTCGAGTCGCAGCGGCAGGTGCGTTCCGCCCTGCACGATGCCGAAAAGCGCATTCGGGTTGCCCAGCTCGTCGAATGCCGCGCGGCTCCGCTGCGCCCAGCGCATCGACAGCTCCATGGACCGCCGGGCGTCGCTCTCGGTGGCCGGATACGGCGGGCACTCATCGAAAGCCATGACGACATCCGAATCGAGCGCCGCCTGTACGCTCATCGAGACTTCGGGACTCAGGAATACCTCGTCGCCGTTGACCGGCGAGCGGAACCGCACCCCGTCTTCGCCCAGCTTGCGCAATTCCGCCAGGCTGAAGACCTGGAAGCCGCCCGAGTCGGTGAGGATCGGGCCCTGCCAGTGCATGAACCCGTGCAGGCCGCCGTGCCTGCGTATTACCTCGGTCCCCGGTCGCAACATCAGGTGGAAGGTGTTCCCCAGCACGATCTGTGCGCCGAGCCCCGTCAGCTCCTCCGGCGTCATCGCCTTCACCGTGCCGTAGGTCCCGACCGGCATGAATACCGGCGTCTCGACGCTGCCACGACGCAGCCGCAGCCGACCGCGCCGCGCCTCTCCGCTGACCGACAGCAGTTCGAAATTCGCGCTCATGATCGAGGCCCCAGGGCTGCCGGATCCGGCTCGACGAACATGGCGTCGCCGTAACTGAAGAACCTGTAGCGCGCGGCCACGGCGTGCCTGTAGGCCTCGAGCACCTGCGCACGACCCGCGAATGCGCACACCAGCATCAGCAGTGTCGACTCCGGCAGGTGGAAGTTCGTGACCAGCGCGTCCACGACCCGGAACCGGAACCCGGGAGTGATGAAGAGCCGCGTGTCGCCCTCGAACGGCGCGAGCGCTCCATCCGCGGCTGCGCTCTCCAGCGCGCGCACCGCCGTCGTACCCACCGCCACGATACGGCCGCCGCGTGCGCGGCAGGCGGCGACTGCCTCGCAGGTCTCCCCCGGGACGACGAATCGCTCCGCGTGCATCTGGTGCTGGGCGAGGTCGTCAACCCGCACCGGCTGGAAGGTTCCCGCTCCGACGTGCAGCGTGACGGCTGCGCTGGCGATTCCGGCCTGCGTGCAGGCTTCGAGCAGTTCGCGGTCAAAATGCAGCCCGGCAGTCGGCGCGGCGACCGCGCCCGGCTCGCGCGCGTAGACGGTCTGGTAGCGCTCGCGGTCGAAATCCTCGGCCGGGCGGCGCAGGTACGGCGGCAGCGGCATCTCGCCCTGGCGATCGAAGACCGCGCCCGGTTCCTCTTCGAATTCGAGGATCCAGAAGTCGTCGGCTCGACTCTGGATCCGCACATTGCCGCCTCCGTCGAGATGGATCACGGAGCCCGGCGCGGGCGACTTGCTCGCGCGCATCTGCACCAGCGCACGGGCGCCGTCGAGCACGCGCTCGAGCAGGATCTCGACGCGGCCGCCGCTTTCCTTGTGTCCGTGCAGGCGCCCCGGCACCACGCGCGTGTCGTTGAACACCATCAGGTCGCCGGCACGCAGCAGGCTCGGAAGCTCGCCGAACTGGCGATCCGAGATGGCGCCGGTCCGGCCGTCGAGGTGCAGCAGGCGGCTGTCGCTCCGTCGCGCGGCCGGGTGGCGCGCGATCAGCTCGTCCGGCAGCTGGTATTGGAACTCTGCGCGCAGCATGGGGCGCGCATGCTAGCAGAGGGCCGGCACCGGCCGGCTCCTTGCCGTTCAGGCCATGGTCAGGTGGAGTCCGCCTCGTTCGCGGACGGCACGGGGCGTCAGCCGCGTGGCTTGGCGCCGACTCGCGCAGCCGCGACCCTCGCGCCCTGGCCCGCGCCGCAGGTGAGCGTCGGCGACTCCTTGAGCCACTTCTGGTCGGGGTAATAGGCGAACAGCAACGCTCCGCCCTTCAGCGTGTCGATCATCACGCGCGCGACTTCCTTGCGCACGGCCGGACAGCCCCAGCTGCGGCCGAGGCGGCCCAGTCGCTCGGCGATCGCCTCGCTCACATACGGCGCACCGTGCATGACGATTGCGCGCGACAACGCGTTGTCGTTGAAACCAGCGTCCAGGCCGCGCAGCCGCAGCGAGTAGCCATTGCTGCCGTTGTAGGTCTCGGTGGCCTGGAACAGGCCGAGGCTCGACATCTTGCTGCCCTCGACGTTCGAGAACCGCGCCGCCAGCTGCTCGCCGGTATTGCGTCCGTGCGCGACGAGTTCCTGGAATAGAAGCCGCCCGCGGTCCACGTCGAACACCCACAGGCGGGGCGTCGTCGAGGGTAGCGAGTAGTCGATGACCGCGAGTCGGTGGAAACCGTCGAGCATGCCCTGCTTGCGGGCGCAGTCGGCGGCACGCGCGGCGAGCGTGAGGACTTCGGGGTTGGCGGTTGGCGCAGCGGCAGCGAGTTCCGCGGCCAGATGGTCCCCGGCCCCCGCGGGACCCGCGAGCAGGGTCAACAGCAACAGCGCAGCGCCAGAACGTCGTCGCATGCGAGCACTCTCCGTGCATGAAGCGCGTGCCGCCCGCAGGCGACGTGGTTGGGGCCTCTGACCGCCCCAGTTGCAATTGGTTCCCCGACACCCCGTCGGTATCCACCGTGCGCGATTTGACATCACTTCCGCCGTGCACCGCAAGTAACTGACTCACAAAGTCTTTGTTGAGCCCAGCCGGCGATCGGGTAAGCTTCGCGCTCCGCGCCGGGATGGCGGAACTGGTAGACGCACCGGACTCAAAATCCGGCGGTGGTGACATCGTGGGGGTTCGATTCCCCCTCCCGGCACCAGGCAAGGCACGGTGGCCTGCGGTTTGCGACCATCGAGGAGTAACGGGACCGCGCCATGAATTTCTGCTCCAGCTGCGGCCAGCCCGTCACGCGCCTCGTGCCCGAAGGCGATCATCTGCACCGCTACGTGTGCACCGACTGCGGCACGGTCCACTATCAGAATCCGAAGATCGTCGCAGGCTGCGTCCCGGAACACGAGGGTCGTATCCTGCTCTGCCGGCGGGCCATCGAGCCACGCCTGGGCTACTGGACGATTCCAGCGGGATTCATGGAGATGGGCGAAACGACGCTCGACGCGGCGAGGCGAGAAGCCGCCGAGGAGGCGCTGGCCGAGGTCGAAATCGGTTCGCTGCTCGCGGTCGTGCACGTGCTTCACGCTGACCAGGTGCACGTGATGTTTCGCGCGCGTCTTCCGCTCGCCAGATTTGGCGTGGGGGAGGAAAGCCTCGAGGTCATGCTGTGCGACGAGGCCGACATCCCCTGGAAGGACATTGCGTTCCGCAGCGTTGAATTCGCGCTGCGCCGCTACCTGGACGACCGTCGCCTCGGCGTCGAGTCACACCACTTTGAAACACTCGACCTGCGTAACGCGCCCAAGTGGTTAGCGACGGTGCGTTTTGCAGCGCGTCCGTGCTTTGGCACAATACGCGCCCCGCCGGCCGCCGACTGGCGGAACCCGAACCTGAAGCTGGAGCCTGCCGATGACCTTCGTCGTCACCGAGAACTGCATCAAGTGCAAGTACACGGACTGCGTGGAAGTCTGCCCGGTGGACTGTTTCCACGTCGGCCCGAACATGCTGGTGATCGACCCGGACGAGTGTATCGACTGCACGCTCTGCGAGCCGGAATGCCCGGCGGAAGCGATCTTCTCGGAGGAGGAACTGCCGGATGGGCAGCAGGCCTTCAAGGAGCTGAACGCTGAACTGGCCAGGAAATGGCCGGTCATCACGGAGAAACAGGAAGCGCCGGCCGACGCCAAGGAATGGGACGGCCGCACCGACAAGCTGCCACTGCTCGAGCGCTGAGCCGCAGCTACCGGCGGCGCGCGGAGATCAGCGGCCGGCGGAACCCGATCCCTGCTCGGACTCCTGCACCAGCGCCACCAGCTGTTCCGGTGTCAGGAACCCGCCGATGTACTCGCCGGACTGCGTGTAGATGGCCGGCGTGCCCTCGAGGCCGAAGTCCTCACCCATCGTGAATCCGGCCTTGATCGTCGCGTCGCCGCAATTCTTCGACTTGACCTCTTCGCCGCGCTTCGCGCGTGTCAGCGCGTCCTTGCGATCCGACGCGCACCACACCGATTCGGCTTTCCGCCAGGACTCAGTGTCCGGCCCGGTCCGCGGAAACGGCACGTAACGGACCCGGACGCCGGCCTTGTTCAACTCGGCGATCTGGCCGTGGAACTTGCGGCAGTAGCCGCAATCGACGTCCGTGAATACCGTGACGGTCATCTTCGGGTTCGCGGGCGAGAAGATGATCATCTGGTCCTCGCGGGCGGCCAGCAAGGGCCTTCGCCCTGGCATCGTTGCGGCGCTTCGCCGTCAGGTTCGACTCGGTCGCGAGGTCGTAGATGCTGCCGCTCACCAGGTACTTGCCGTCGGCGCTCACGTAGGCGATCAGGCCACCCATCGTGACTTCATACAGCCCGGGAATGGGCGACGCCGGCGACATCGGCCGGGCTCGCGCCCGGCAGCTTCGCGACCACGCGGGCGCGAACGTCGGCAGGGATGGCCGTGGACGCAGGCGGCGTCGATGCCGCGGCAGGCCTGGCCGGCTTCTGTGCCGGGGTCGCAGCCATGGCGCCGGCAACGATGAAAGCCGGGAAACCCAGTGCAAGAATCTTGATGCGCATGCTGATGATCCGTAGGAAGTCGCAACCCCTGTCACCCTCGGACAGCGGGCGCGACGGGGGGTTCCGTCGCGAAGGCGCGGGAGTCTAGCAGAGCATCCGGCTGGTCGGGTCGCGGGCGCTGGTCAGCCCCGCGGATGGTGCTGCGAATGCAGGTCCTTCAGGCGTTCCCGGGCGACGTGCGTGTATATCTGGGTCGTCGAAAGGTCGCTGTGACCGAGCAGCATCTGCACGACCCGCAGGTCGGCGCCGTGATTGAGCAGGTGCGTCGCAAACGCGTGGCGCAGCGTGTGCGGCGAGAGTTCCTTCTCGACGCCCGCCTTGCGCGCGTAGCGCTTGATGATGTGCCAGAACGCCTGACGGGTCATGCGATCGCCGCGGCGGGTCGGGAAAAGGTAGTCCGTCTGCCGCTCGAGCAGGATCTCGACGCGCGGCCCCTGCATGAACTGCTGGATCCACTCCACGGCCTCCTCGCCGAGCGGGATCAGGCGTTCGCGATCGCCCTTGCCGACGATGCGTGCCACGCCCTGGTTCAGGTTGACCTGCACGATCTTCAGGTTGACCAGTTCCGACACGCGCAGGCCCGTGGCGTAGAGCACCTCGAGCATGGTCCGGTCGCGGTGACCCAGCGGGTCGCCCACGGCAGGAGCGGCCAACAGGGCCTCGACTTCCTCCTCCGTGAGCGACCGTGGCAACGAACGCCCGACCTTCGGCATCGCGATCTGGGCGGTCGGGTCCTCGCGCAGCGACCCCTCGCGAACCATGTAGCGGTAGAAGCGACGGAAGCTCGACAACTGTCGCGCAGTCGATCGTGGCTGTGCGCCCGCCTGGGCGCGCGAGGCCATGAATTCGAGCAGGTCGCCGCGCTTTGCCAGCGTGAGGTCCGTCTCGTGGACCTCCAGCCAGCGATCGAGCGCGGTCAGGTCGGCGCGATACGCAGCCAGTGTGTTGGGCGCCAGGCCACGTTCCATCCAGACCGCGTCCAGGAATCGGTCGATCGGGCCGGGACCCCGCGCGGCACCGTCACCGCGTCGGTCGCGTGCAATGACGCTGGTCTTGACTGCTGTACTCATGGGACCTCGGAACCTCTCGTGGCGCGAAGTATGCGAGCCGCCGTCAGCCCCCCGCAGTGACACCCCTCACAGATTGGACCCCACCGTTAACATAACCAGAACCAGTTCACAGAATGTCGGCGGGTGTGCAGACTGCCCACCCTGCCCGAGGAATCGTCCGATGTTTCGCCTGGCCGGCCGGTCTCTGCAGGCCCTCTACGGTCTCTGCGCCCTGGCAACCTTCTGCCTGCTGATGCTGCTGGCCGCCGTGCTGGCGGTAATCGTGCCACGGCTCGCCTGGCGTCGCAGCCTGACCCGGTGGCTGGCACGCGCGGCACTCTTGCTGTTCGGCCTGCGCGTGACCAGCTCGGGAATGGCCAACCTGCCTGCAGACGGCTGCGTGGTCGTCGCCAATCACTCGAGCTACCTGGATGGCGTGCTGCTGCAGGCGCTGCTGCCGCCGCGCTTTTCCTTCGTCGTGAAGCGCGAGGCGTCGAGCCTTCCGGTCGCAGGGTTCCTGATGCACCGCATCGGTGTCGAGTTCGTCGACCGCCACAGCCACGGCGGACGCCAGCGAGGCGCGCGGCGGGTGATCGAACGGGCCCAGCAGGGTCACTCGCTGGTGTTTTTCCCGGAAGGGACCTTCGACGAGACCGTCGGCCTCAAGCGGTTCCACTCCGGCGCGTTCACCGCAGCGATCAGGGGCGGCTTGCCGATCGTGCCCGCCGTCATCCGCGGCGCGCGGCGGGCAATGCCCATCCACACGACCATCCCGCGACCGGGACGCATCGAATTCGAGATTCTCGAGCCGCTACCCGTGACGGGGTCGGACGTCACGGCCGACAGCCTGCGCGACGAGGCGCGGCGACGCATGCTCGCGCGACTCGATTATCCGGACCTCACCGCGCCAGCGCCGTAGGGGCGTTGCGGCTCCGCGGATGTCGGCCGGGCGTCGCGCGACAGGGATGTCGCGCGCGAGCCCCCAGGGACGGGTTCACGGCGTCCCGGCAGACGTCCGCCGAGCCGCAAGGCCACATCGCGCTTCTACATGCTTCGTCGATACTGCCCGCCGACCTTGTAGAGCGCGTGTGAGATCGAGCCCAGCGAGGCGACCTTGACGGTCTCCATCAGTTCCCCGAACACGTTGCCACCGTCGGCGGCCGTCTTCTGCAGGCGCGCCAGCGCCGCGGGTCGCGCGGCTTCATTGCGCGCCAGGAAGTCGCGCACCGAACTCACCTGGTCGGCTTTTTCCGCGTCCGTCGAGCGGATCAATTCGGCGCCCAGGATCTCCTGGTTGCCATGCTGCGAACCGAGGAAGGTGTTGACGCCGACCACCGGCAGCCGCCCGTCGTGCTTCAACGTTTCGTAGTACAGGCTTTCTTCCTGGATGCGACTGCGCTGGTACATGGTCTCCATCGCGCCGAGCACCCCGCCCCGCTCCGAGATGCTGTCGAACTCCCGATAGACAGCCTCCTCGACCACATCGGTGAGGTCCTCGATCGCGAATGATCCCTGCCACGGGTTCTGCGTCTTGTTGAGGCCGAGTTCCTTGTTGATGATCAGCTGGATCGCGACCGCGCGGCGCACGGATTCCTCGGTAGGCGTCGTGATCGCCTCGTCGTACGCGTTGGTGTGCAGGCTGTTGCAGTTGTCGAACAGCGCATAGAGCGCCTGCAGCGTCGTGCGGATGTCGTTGAACTGTATTTCGCGCGCGTGCAGGCTCCGCCCCGACGTCTGGATGTGGTACTTGAGCATCTGCGAACGCGGCCCGCCGCCGTAGAGGTCGCGCATTGCGTGCGCCCAGATGCGACGCGCGACGCGCCCGATCACCGCGTACTCCGGGTCCATGCCATTCGAGAAGAAGAACGACAGGTTCGGCGCGAAATCGTCGATGTTCATGCCACGCGCCAGGTAGTACTCGACGATCGTGAATCCATTGGCCAGCGTGAACGCGAGCTGCGAGATCGGATTCGCGCCCGCCTCCGCGATGTGATAGCCGGAAATCGACACGGAGTAGAAATTCCGGACGCCGTTTTCCGCGAAGAACTGCTGGACGTCGCCCATCATCCGAAGCGCGAACTCGGTGGAGAAGATGCAGGTGTTCTGCGCCTGGTCCTCCTTGAGGATGTCGGCCTGCACGGTGCCGCGTACCAGTGACAGGGCCTCGGCGCGGATCTTCCGGTAGGCCTCGCGATCCACCAATTGGTCGCCGGTGACACCCAGCAGGCCGAGCCCGGATCCATCGTGTCCCGGTGGAAGTTCCCCCCGGTACACCGGCCGCTCGCGACCGCGGAAAATCTCCGCGATGCGCCGCTCGGCATCGTCCCAGCGGCCCGACTCGCGCAGGTGCCGCTCGATGCGCTGGTCCACTGCGGTATTCATGTACATCGCGAGGATCATCGGCGCGGGCCCGTTGATGGTCATCGACACCGACGTGGTCGGCGCACAGAGGTCGAAGCCCGAATAGAGCTTCTTCATGTCGTCGAGCGTGGCAATCGACACACCCGAGTTGCCGATGCGACCGTAGATGTCCGGACGTTCGTCCGGGTCCTCGCCGTACAGCGTTGTGGAATCAAATGCCGTGGACAGCCGCGCCACGCCGTGGCCGGC
Source organism: uncultured Gammaproteobacteria bacterium (assembly GCA_963819835.1). Taxonomy (GTDB): domain Bacteria; phylum Pseudomonadota; class Gammaproteobacteria; order Steroidobacterales; family Steroidobacteraceae; genus RPQJ01. Next base: position 75,864 of record CAWFXR010000033.1, on the reverse strand, counting down.
GGCGAGGTAATGGAAGCGGCGGTTGGTGCGCTCCGGCGCGCCCTCGCCCGCGAACATCCGTGTCGGGTCCTCCTCCTCGCGCCGGTAAGGGTACACGCCGGCCGTGTACGGGAAGTGGCCCGGCAGGTGCTCGCGCAGCAGGAATGCGAGCAGGTCGCCCCAGTCCCGATACTTCGGCACCGCGAGCTTCGGCACGCGGGTGTGGCTCAGGGTTTCCGTGTAATTGTCGCCACGGATCTCGCGACCGCGCACGACGTACGCGTATTCAGGATCGGTGGCACCGGCAGCGAGCGCGGGCCACTTGCGCAGCAGGTCCACGGCCTCGGCACCGACTGAGTCGAGCGAGTCGTTGTAGGCCTCACGCAGGCGCGCAAGAGAGGCGTCGGCCGGCGCTGCAATCGCAGCCTCGGGATAGCGATCGAGCGGCGCAGGCAGCAGCGGATCCGCGAGTGCGCGCAGGGCCTCGTGCAGGCTGTTGGTACGCCCGGCGGCCTGCGCGCGGTGTTCGACATCCGTCGCTGCCCGCCTGCCGTTGGCCGCGATCTCCGCCAGGTATCGCGTGCGGCCGGCCGGCACCAGTGCGTGCCGCTCGACGAGATCTACAGGGCCCGGATCGGCCACGTTCCAGCGGGCGGGGTCCCCGGTCTTCGCGCCGATCCTGCCGCAAAGCTCCGCGAACAGCCGGTTCACGCCCGGGTCGTTGAATCGGCTCGCGATGGTCGGGTAAACCGGCACTTCAGCGTCCGGAATCTGGAACGCGACGTGATTGCGCCGCCACTGCTTGCGCACGTCACGCAAGGCATCCTCGGCCCCGCGCTTCTCGAACTTGTTCAGCGCGATGAGCTCGGCGAAATCGAGCATGTCGATCTTCTCGAGCTGGCTGGCCGCACCGTATTCGCTGGTCATGACGTACAGCGGCACGTCCACCAGGTCCACGATTTCCGAGTCGCTCTGCCCGATGCCGGCGGTTTCCACCACGACCAGGTCGAAATTCGCATAGCGCAGCAGGTTCAACACGTCCGCGAGCACGGCGCTGGTGGCGAGGTTCTGCCGTCGCGTTGCGAGCGAGCGCATGAAGACCTGCGGCGACGCGAGCGAGTTCATGCGAATGCGGTCGCCAAGCAGCGCGCCGCCGCTGCGGCGCCGCGTCGGGTCCATTGCCACCACGGCGATGTTGTAACCGGGGAAGTGCCGCGCGAATCGCATCAGCAACTCGTCGGTGAGGCTCGACTTGCCGGCGCCGCCGGTGCCGGTGATGCCGATCACCGGCGCGCGGCGCTCGGCGCGCTCCACCGCCTTGCGCAGCGTCTCTCGAACCACGGTGACATCGTCGTCGGACTCGAGCGCCGAAATCGTCCTCGCAATCTGCTGGTGATCGCGCGGACCGAGCGGTCCGAACTGGAACGGCTGCCGCGGCTGGTTGCTCACGCGCTGGATGACGTCGTCGATCATGCCTTCGAGGCCGAGCTTGCGGCCGTCCTCGGCCGAATAGATACGCTCGACTCCGTACTCCTGCAGTTCGTCGACCTCGTGAGGAGCAATGGTGCCGCCGCCCCCGACGATCACGCGGATGTGCCCGGCGTCCTGCTCGCGCAGCATGTCCACCATGTAGCGGAAATACTCGTTATGGCCGCCCTGGTAGGAACTGACCGCGATGCCGTCGGCGTCCTCCTGGATCGCGGCGCGGACGATATCGGCCACGCTGCGGTTGTGCCCGAGATGCACGACCTCGGCACCATGCGCCTGGAGAAGACGGCGGATGATGTTGATCGCCGCGTCGTGCCCGTCGAACAGCGATGCCGCGCTCACGAAGCGCAGCGGCGCAACCTCGTCGGTAGCCCCGGGTTGCGGTCGCGCGACGCCGGTCGCCGTTCCTGCCTTCATGCCTCTGCCCCGTTCAATGCGCAATGGATCCAAAGTCTAGTCCTACTGTCGAATGGCATGTTACCTGCCAGCATGCGCGCGCATTGACGGCAGTCATCGATTCGTTGGCCGGCGACGCGCCCGGTGGGCGCCAGAATGGCGCGATGGCCAGTACCGTCTTGCGCCGCAAAAAGGGCTCGGCTTAAACTCGGCCGTTGCGGTGAGGCCGTGTACCTGCTGGCCGCCTGCCTGCGCCGACGCCCAGCCACAGAATAATTTGAGGGGTCTTCAAATGAGCGAAAAGGTAGTGATTCTCGCCGCGCGGCGCACCCCGGTCGGAGCGTTCCAGGGAGTCTTCGCACCGATGACGGCGGCTCAACTGGGCGCCGTCGCAGCAAAGGCCGCGGTCGCGGACTCGGGCGTTGCGCCAGACAGCCTCGATGAAGTGATCCTCGGCTGCGTACTGCAGGCGGGCCAGGGCCAGGCGCCGGCGCGCCAGGCGGCGCTGGGCGCAGGCATCGCGCTCAGTGTGCCGGCAACGACCTTGAACAAGATGTGCGGCTCCGGAATGCAGTCGGTGATGTTCGGAGCCGACCGGATCCGCGCCGGCAGCGTTTCGACCGTGCTCGCCGGCGGCATCGAATCGATGACCAACGCCCCCTACCTGCTGCCGAAAGCACGCGGTGGCTACCGGATGGGGCACGGGGAAATTCTCGACCACATGTTCTACGACGGCCTGCAGAGCCCCTGGGACGGAAAGGCCATGGGGTGCTTCGCCGATGCCACTGCGGAGAAATATGGCTTCAAGCGCGAGGACCAGGACGCTTTTGCCGCCGAGTCGGTGCGCCGCGCGCAGCGTGCGGTGCGTGATGGCGATTTCACGGCCGAAATCGCGCCGGTCACCGTGAAGACGCGCAAGGGAGAGCAGACCATAGCGCAGGACGAGACACCCTTCGCGCTCGACATCGACAAGATCCCGAGCCTGAAGCCCGCGTTCTCAAAGACCGGCACCGTGACCGCGGCCTCCTCATCGTCGATTTCGGACGGTGCCGCAGCGATCGTCATCGCGAGCGCCGAGTGGGCCAGGTCGCAGGGCCTGGCGCCGCTGGCGCGCATCGTTGCATCGGCGAGCCATGCGCAGGCGCCCGAATGGTTCACGACCGCGCCGGGGCCGGCGATACAGAAAGCGCTCGACCTGGCGGGCTGGAAAGCCTCCGACGTGGACCTGTTCGAAATCAACGAGGCATTCGCCTGCGTGACCATGGCGGCAATGCACGACCTCAAACTGGACCACGCCCGGGTCAACGTAAATGGCGGGGCCTGCGCGCTCGGCCACCCGATCGGCGCAACCGGCGCGCGGCTGATCACCACGCTGGTGCATGCGCTCAGCAAGCGCGGCCTGCGTCGTGGCATCGCATCGCAGTGCATCGGTGGCGGCGAGGCCACGGCCATCGCCATCGAGATCGCGGGTTGAGGCATAGGTCCGCGGCACTCACGAACACTCAGGAACCACGCATGCAACTCAAAGACAGGGTCGTCGTCGTCACCGGCGGCGCTCGCGGCATCGGCCGGGCAATCGCTTGCGCTTTCGCCGAGCGTGGCGCACGGGTCGCGCTCATCGACCTGAACCCGGCCGAACTCGAGACGGCGAAGGCCGACTTTGCCCGAGCCGGCGTGGACGTCCGAACCTACGCGGCCAACGTCGCGCATGAAGACCAGGTGATCGAGGCCCTCGACAGTATCGTCGCCGACCTGGGACGGCTGGACGTGATGGTGAACAACGCCGGCATCATCAAGGACGGGCTCCTGATAAAGACGAAGGACGGCGCCGTGACCGGCAAGATGGGCCTCGAGCAGTGGCAGGCAGTCATCGACGTGAACCTGACGGGTGTCTTCCTCTGCGGCCGCGAAGCCGCGGAGCGCATGATCAGGCTCGGGCAAGGCGGGCTCATAATCAACATCTCGAGCATTTCGAAATGCGGCAACGCGGGCCAGACCAACTACTCTGCAGCCAAGGCCGGCGTCACGGCGATGGCCGTGGTCTGGGCGAAGGAGCTCGCGCGCCATGGCATCCGCGCGGCCTCGATTGCGCCCGGCTTCACACGCACGGACCTGCTGGCCGGCATGCCTCCGGAGATGCTCGACAAGGTCACGGCGCCGGTGCCGCTCAAGCGCCTCGCCCTGCCGGAGGAGATAGCGCACACGGCCGTGTTCATCGCCGAGAACGACTACTTCACCGGCCGGGCCATCGACGTCGATGGCGGCCTGCGGCTCTGATCGACTGCCCGACAGAGGTCACGAAAATGCAGATGCAGGACGTGCGTGCAATCGTCACCGGGGGCGCCTCGGGACTCGGGCTCGCGGTCGTCGAGAGCGTCATCGCCGCCGGCGGCCGGGCGACGCTGCTGGACGTCAACGCAGCGGCCGGCGCCGAAGCAGTGCAGCGGCTCGGCGAGCGCGCCAGCTTCAGGCATGTCGATGTCACGTCTGAAGGCGCAGTCGACGATGCCGTACAGGCGGCCGTCGAGGCCATGGGCGGTCTCAACCTTGCGGTCAATTGCGCGGGCGTCGGCTGGCCCAAGCGAATGGTTGGCAAGGAAGGCCCGATGCCCGGCGAGTTCTTCCGTAAGGTCATCGAAATCAACCTCGTGGGCACGCTGCTCGTCTGCAAGGCCGCGGCGGCCGCGATGCAGAAAAATTCGCCGAACGCCGGAGGCGAGCGCGGCGCGCTCGTCATGACGGCTTCGGTTGCAGCATTCGACGGACAGGTTGGCCAGGTCGCCTACGCGGCCTCCAAGGGCGGTGTCGTCGGCATGACGCTGCCCATGGCTCGCGAGCTCGCATCGTCCGGGATCCGCGTCGTCACCATCGCGCCCGGGCTGTTCCTCACGCCGATGATGGCGGCCCTGCCGAAGGAGGCACAGGATTCGCTCGGCAAGCAGGTGCCGTTCCCGCCCCGGCTCGGACACCCGGATGAGTTTGCGTCGCTGGTCCGGCAGGTGGTCGAGAACCCGATGCTGAACGGTGAGACGATCAGGCTCGACGGCTCCATACGGATGGCGCCGCGCTGAGCCGGGGGCTAGATTGAGGCCATGAACTCCAACTGTCGCCTGATGCCGTGCCGAGCGGCACGGAACTGGCCAGCAGGTACATTCAAGTGACTGAATCCACATTGATCGAAGTCGAACGGGACGTGATGGAGTACGACGTCGTTGTCGTTGGCGCGGGCCCTGCGGGGCTCGCCTGCGCAATCCGCCTGAAACAGCTCAAACCCGAACTGAACATCTGTTTGCTGGAGAAAGCCGCGAGTGTCGGCGCGCACATGCTCTCCGGCGCCGTCGTCGAACCGGGCCCGCTCGATGCCCTGCTCCCCGGCTGGCGCGATGAGTACAAGGGAACGAGCGTGCCCGCAGGCCGCGACGAGTTCAGCTTCCTCACCGCGACCAGGCGCGTCCGGCTACCGACGCCGCCGCAGATGAACAATCACGGCAACCTGATCATGTCGATCGGCAACCTGGCCGCGTACCTGGGCGGCAAGGCCGAGGCGGCGGGCTGCGACGTGTTCGCGGGCTTCGCGGCGGCGGCGCCGCTGTTCGACGGCGACGGTGCGGTCGCGGGCGTGCGCATCGGCGACATGGGGCTCGACAAGGATGGCCAGCCCGGGCCGAACTTCGCGCCGGGACCCGAGATCCGCGCGAAGACCACGATACTGGCGGAGGGCTGCAGGGGCAGCGTGTCCAAGATCCTGATCCAGCGCTTTGGCCTTGACGCTGGCAAGTCGCCGCAGACTTACGGTCTGGGCTTCAAGGAACTCTGGCAGTTGCCCGAGGGGCGCGTGGAGCCCGGGCTGATACGGCACACGGTGGGCTGGCCGATGGACACCGCGACCTACGGCGGCAGCTTCATGTACCACCTCGACCAGAACCGCGTGTACATCGGTTTCGTCGTGGGCCTCGACTATTCCGACCCGCGATTCCAACCGTTCGAGGCGTTCCAGCAGTTCAAGAACCATCCAAGCGTCAAGCCGCTGTTCGAAGGCGGCGAGATCCTGGCCTATGGTGCACGCACCATCATCGAGGGCGGCTGGCAATCCATGCCGACGCTCGAGATGCCTGGCGCGGTGCTGGTGGGCGACGCCGGCGGCACGTTGAACGTTCCAAAGATCAAGGGCGTTCACCAGGCCATCCGCTCTGCAGTGCTCGCTGCGGAGCACCTGGTCGAGACCGGCGGCGCAGCGGGATTCGACGCTCGCTGGCGCGCCTCGCCGGGCAGCGCGGAACTCCGCAAGGTACGCAACATCCGTCCCGGTTTCCGGCGCGGAATGTGGGCGGGCATGGCCAATGGTGCGCTCGAGACGGTGACGGCCGGGCACTCGCCGTGGACACTGCAGAACCACGCGGACCACTCGGCACTCAAGCGCCTCGATGAGATGGCCTCACCGGATCGCGGCTGGGTCGAGCGCGAGTTGAAGCCGCGCGACCGCGTGAGCGCCGTGTACTTCGCCGGAAATGCGCACGAGGAATCGCAGCCCGCGCACCTGAAGGTCGCGGACCTGTCGATCTGTGCCACGCGCTGCGCCCAGGAATACGGCAACCCATGCCAGCACTTCTGCCCGGCCGACGTCTACGAGATGGTGGACGACGGCGCAGGCGGCAGGAAACTGCAGATCAACGCGGCGAACTGCGTGCACTGCAAGGCCTGCGACATCAAGGACCCTTACGAGATCATCACCTGGACCACGCCGGAAGGCGGTTCAGGGCCGAACTACGAGAGCATGTAGGGATCGACGCGTGGCGCAGCCAATCTGGACGCCTTCGCCGCAGCGCGTCGCCGAGTCCAACCTGACGCGCTTCGCGACGCGCGCGCGTGCTCAATATGGCGCGCCTTCGGGGGACTACGACGCTTTCTGGCAATGGTCGGTCGATGAGCGTGAATCGTTCTGGTCTGCGTTGCTCGACTTCGCGAAGGTGATTCGCACGCCCGGCGTGAGTCCTGTGCTCACGGATCGCGACAGCATGCCGGGCGCGAAATGGTTTGCCGACACCCGGCTGAACTTTGCCGAAAACCTGCTCGCGCGCGACGATGATCATGCGGCGCTGGTGTTCACCAACGAGCGCGGCACGCGGCGCGAATTGAGCTACCGGCAGCTGCACGCGGACGTCGCGCGCGTGGCGGCGGGCCTCCGCGAGCTTGGGCTGGCGCCCGGCGATCGCGTGGCGGGTTTCCTGCCGAACCTGCCTGAGACGGTCGTCGCCATGCTCGCCACCACGAGCATCGGGGCCGTGTGGACGTCCTGCTCGCCTGACTTCGGCTTGAATGGAGTGCTCGACCGCTTCGGGCAGATCGAACCCAGGGTGCTGTTTACTGCGGATGGCTATTTCTACGGCGGCAAGACCCTCGACTCTCTCGCAGCCATCAAGGGAGTGCTCGAACGCCTGCCGTCGGTGGAACGGGTCGTCGTCGTACCGTACGTGGACCCCGACCCGGAGGTCGACCGGCTGCCGAATGCGGTGGCCTACCGCGACTTCGGCCGCGCCGGCGCGGCGCTCGAGTTCACTCGCGTTCCGTTCGACGCTCCGCTGTACGTCATGTACTCGTCGGGCACCACGGGAATTCCCAAGTGCATCGTGCACGGCGTCGGTGGCACGCTGCTGCAGCACCGCAAGGAACACCTGCTGCACGCCGATTTGAAGCCCGACGACCGCCTGTTCTTCTTCACGACCTGCGGCTGGATGATGTGGAACTGGCTGGTGTCCGGACTCGCCACCGGCTGCACGCTGGTGCTCTACGAGGGATCGCCATTCATGCCGGACCGCGACGTCCTCTGGCGCATGGCCGAGCGCGAGCGGGTGACGCACTTCGGCACCAGCCCGAAATACCTCGCGGCACTCGAGAAGGACGGCGGCGGGCCGGGCGGCTCGTTCGACCTGGGCGCGCTACGCGCCATCGTCTCGACAGGCTCCCCGCTTGTGCCGGAGCAGTACGACTTCGTCTATTCGAAGGTCAAGGCCGACGTGCATCTGGCGTCCATGTCCGGCGGCACCGACATAATCTCGTGCTTCTGCCTCGGTAGTCCGTGGCTGCCCGTCTATCGGGGAGAGATACAGTGCCGCGGCCTCGGCATGAAAACCGAGGTCTTCGACGACGCGGGACGCGCGGTCGCCTGCCAGCAGGGCGAACTGGTCTGCAGCGCGCCGTTCCCCTCGATGCCGATCGGTTTCTGGAACGACGATGACGGCAGCCGGTACCGGGCCGCGTACTTCGAGCGATACCCGAACACCTGGTGCCACGGCGACTATGCGCTGCTCACGGAGACCGGCGGCATCGTCATCCTCGGCCGCTCCGACGCCGTGCTGAATCCGGGCGGCGTTCGCATCGGAACCGCCGAGATCTATCGCCAGGTGGAGAAGCTCGACGAGGTGCTGGAGAGCGTCGCGGTCGGGCAGGACTGGCAGGGTGACGTGCGCGTCGTGCTGTTCGTCCGCCTTCGCGACGGGACGCGACTGGATCCCGTGCTCGAGAAACGCATTCGCGACACGATCCGTGCAAGCACCACGCCCCGCCACGTACCCGCGAAGATTGTCGCGGTGCCGGACATCCCCCGTACCATCAGCGGCAAGATCGTCGAGCTCGCGGTGCGTCACGTCATTCATGGCCGCCCGGTGAAGAACACCGACGCACTGATGAACCCCGGCGCGCTCGAGCACTTCCGCGACCGCCCGGAACTGGCGACCTGAGCCCGCTGCGTTCGTGAGCGACCCCGCCGACCTCCTGCAGGCTTATCGCGACTCGATCGGTCGGCACGGCTACCGCGCCGACGAGTCCCAGCTGCATGCGATCCGGCGGCTTGACGAACTGAGTCGACGTCTCCGACAGCAGGCACCGCGGCGGCCCGGCTGGCTCGATAGCCTGCTGCGCAACAGGCGCGGCACGGTACGCGAGGCGCCTCGAGGCATATACCTCTGGGGCGCCGTCGGGCGCGGCAAGACCTTCCTGATGGACGTGTTTCACCAGGGGGCCGGCGTGCCGTCGCGCCGCGAGCACTTTCACCGCTTCATGAAGGACGTGCACGCGCAGCTTGGCACCCTGCGACAGGTGGAGGATCCGCTCCGCAGCGTCGCCTCCGCGATCGCTGCCAGCGCCCGCGTGCTCTGCCTCGACGAACTCTTCGTGAGCGACATTGCCGATGCGATGATCCTCTCCGGCCTGTTCGCTGCGCTCGACGATCACGGTGTGACGCTGGTTTTCACGTCCAACGCACCGCCGGACGGCCTCTACCGCGACGGACTGCAGCGAGCGCGTTTCCTGCCTGCGATCGCGCTCATCGAGCGCCGCTGCGAGGTGGTCAACGTGGATGCCGGTACGGACTACCGCTTGCGCCAGCTGGAGAGAGCGCCGCTGTACTTCGACTCCGCCGTAGCCGGCGTCGAACGCGATCTCGAGGAGCGTTTCGCGGCCATCGCCGGCACGCAAGGCGATAGCGGCGGCGCACTCGACGTAGAGGGCCGGACGATAGCGGTGCGCCGGCAGAGCACGGACGTCGCCTGGTTCGACTTCGCGGCCCTCTGCGAGGGACCCAGGGGCACGGCCGACTACGTAGAAATCGCGCGTGACTTCCACACGATCTTCGTGTCCGGCGTGCCGGTGTTCGACGCCACGCTCGAGAACGAGGCCCGGCGCTTCATTGCGCTGGTGGACGAGTTCTACGACCGGGCCGCCAAACTGGTGCTGTCCGCGGCCGCCGCGCCCGACGCGCTGTACCGCGGCGAGCGCCTGCGATTCGAGTTCGAGCGCACCCGGAGCCGGCTGGCCGAAATGCAGTCGCACGAATACCTGGCGAGACCTCACCGACCCTAGCGCGCTCACCGGTCAAATAGTTACACTCGCAAGCATCCCGGGCCCGGATATCCGCGTGTCGCGCCAGCCGCCTGATCGGATCGAACTTGAACGGTTCCTGCCGTACCGGCTGTCGGTGCTGACCAACGTCGTGAGCGGCTCGATCGCAGGCGCCTACCAGCGGCGCTTCGGACTCGGCATTCCCGAATGGCGGGTGATCGCGGTGCTCGCGCGCCATCCCGGGCTGTCAGCCGCCGAAGTTGCGACGTTCACGCGCATGGACGCGGTTGCCGTGAGTCGCGCAGTGACGCGACTCGTCCGCGCGGGGCGGCTTCGCCGCTCAGTGGCACGCGACGATCGCCGTCGCTCCGTGCTGCGCCTGTCGTCCGCAGGCCGGGCCGTGTATTGCAGGATCGCCCCGCTCGCGCTGGACTACGAACGCAACCTGCTCGGCTGCCTGGACGCAAGGCAGGTTGCGGAACTTGATTCGATCATCGGGAAACTCACGACGCGGGCGCATGCCCTCGCCGCGCCGCACCCCGGGGACGGCTCATGACCATGCCACCTCAGGCCCCGCCTCGCGGTGACCTATAATCGGCGTCACGGCGCCAAACAGCCCCAAGGACAAGCAACCATGTCAGGCAGCATTCCGGCCGCTCGCAGGCACCTGATCGATGCCATTGCGGCCCAATTGAAGCCCGGCCCGGCGCGGAGCCCGGTGCAACCGGCGAAATTCGTGCGCGAGTTATACCGGGGCGTGGACGAGGATGATCTCGGTGTCCGCCGACCCGCTGACCTCGCGGCCGCGGCAATGAGCCTGCTCGCGTTCGGGTCCAGGAGACGCGCGGGCCAGTCGCTGGTGCGCGTGTTCAACCCCGTGCAGTCGCAGCACGGCTGGACCTCGTCGAACACGGTGGTCGAGGTCGTCACCGACGACATGCCGTTCCTGGTCGATTCGCTTGCGATGGTGCTGGCCGACTGTGGACTTGCGCTGCACGTGATGGTGCACCCGGTACTGCACGTAGCCCGCGATCGTGCCGGACACCTCAAGCGCTGCGCCACCGACGAGGCGGCAGGGGCGCTGGTGGAGTCCTGGCAGCACGTCGAGGTCGATGCGGTCGCAGACCCCGCGCGCCTCGAGGAAGTTCGTGCGCGAATCGTCGCGATGCTGACCGACGTCCGATTCGCCGTGCAGGACTGGCGGCAAATGACCAGTCACGCCCAGTCGCTCGCGGCCAGCATTGCCGACGGCATGCCCGGCGTCGGTCGCGCCGAGTGCAACGAGGCCAGCGCGTTCCTCTCGTGGCTTGCGGACAATCACTTCACGTTCCTCGGCTACCGCGAGTACAAGCTGGTCCGCGGCGCGAAGCAGGACCGGCTCGTGCCGGTCGCATCGTCCGGACTGGGCCTGTTGCGCGCCGGAAAAGACCGGCCGCGGCCGAAGCCCGTGGTGTTGAAAGGTGAGGTCCGCAGGCGCGCGCGCGAGCCCGCCGCGCTCGTCGTGACCAAGGCCAATTCCATCTCCACCGTGCACCGGGCCACCTACCTCGACTATGTCGGCGTCAAGATCATCGACCCGCGCGGCAACGTGACCGGCGAGCAACGGTTCCTCGGCCTTTTCACCTCCTCCACCTACAGCGCCAACCCTCGCGACATTCCGCTGCTGCGCCACAAGGTCCAGCGCATCGTCGACCAGATCGGCGCGGCGCCGGGCGGCCACGACAGCAAGGCCCTGTTCCACGTTCTCGAGAGCTACCCGCGCGACGAACTCTTCCAGGCGAGCGTGCCGGAACTGGTGCGCAATGCGCGCGGCATCGTGAACATCTACGAGCGCCGCCGGGTCCGGTTGTTCCTGCGACGCGATCCGTACGGGCGTTTCTACAGCACGCTGCTGTATGTGCCGCGCGACCGCTACAACACCCAGGCGAGGCTCAGGATCGAGGAGATCCTGCTGCAGGAACTGGCCGGCATTTCGCACGAGACGCAGGTGCAGATCTCGGAGTCCGCGCTGGCGCGGCTGTACGTTCTCGTCCGCACCGACCCCGCGCACGACGTCACTGTGGACGTGGAACGGATCGAGCGACGCGTCGCCGAGGCGATCCGCACCTGGGAAGACCGGCTGCGCGAAGAACTTGCGGCCCGGCTGCCCGGCGAACGCGCCGCGAGCTATGCGACCGCGTTTCCGGCAGCGTACCAGGAGGACGTTTCCGCCCGCGATGCCATCGACGACATTCGCGAACTCATGGCGCTGCCCGAATCGGGCACGGCGCTCGGCCTCGAACTGCGACCCGGGGACGCAGCGCGCAAGGCGCTGCACCTGCGGTTCTACCGGCGCGGCGAGCCAGTGGCCATGTCGGACCTGGTCCCGCTGCTTGAGAACTTCGACCTTCGCATCCTGAACGAGCGACCGTATCGGATCGGGCCGGCGCATGACCTCTGGGTGCAGGTCCTGGAGGTGACCCACGCCGGCGGTCGCACGCTGGACACGGTGCAGGCCGGACCACGCCTCGAGGAAGCGTTCTTCGCCGTCTGGAACGGCATGGCCGAGAGCGACGGCGTCAACCGCCTGGTGCTGGCCGCGGACCTCCACTGGCGCCAGGCCGTGGTGTTGCGCGCCGTGTGCCGCTACCTGCTGCAGACCGGCCTGCCGTTCAGCCAGCGCTACATGGAGTCGGTGCTCGAACGGCATCCCGGTGTCGCATCGCGGCTCGCGGGTTCCTTCGAGGCGCGCTTCGACCCCGACCTCAAGGACACTGCACGCGCGTCGCGACTGCGCTTGCTGGCCCGCGAGATCGACGAAGCGCTCGACCAGGTCACGAAGCCCGACGACGACCGGATCCTGCGTGCATTCCGCGCGGTGATCGCCGCGATGCTGCGTACCAACCACTACCAGCTCGACGTCAACGGCAACCCGAAGCCGTACCTGTCATTCAAGTTCGACCCCAGGAAACTGCCGGAACTGCCGAAGCCCCGACCCATGTTCGAGATCTGGGTGTATTCGCCCCGGGTCGAGGGTGTACACCTGCGCATGGGCAAGGTCGCGCGAGGCGGGCTGCGCTGGTCGGACCGGCGCGAAGACTTCCGCACCGAGATTCTCGGCCTGATGAAGGCGCAGAACGTCAAGAACACGCTGATCGTCCCGGTCGGCGCCAAGGGCGGATTCTTCCCGAAACTGACGCCGGCCGGTGCGACTCGCGAAGAGGTCCAGCGCGAGGGCACCGAGTGCTACAAGATGTTCATCCGGGCCCTGCTCGACCTGACCGACAACGTCGATGGTGGCGAGATCGTGCCGCCGGTTCGTACCGTTCGCTATGACCCGGACGACCCCTACCTGGTCGTGGCCGCAGACAAGGGAACGGCGACGTTTTCGGACACCGCCAATGCGCTCGCGGCCGAGTACGGCTTCTGGCTCGGAGACGCATTCGCGTCCGGCGGGTCGGCGGGCTACGACCACAAGGTAATGGGCATCACGGCCAAGGGTGGATGGGAGTGCGTCAAGCGCCACTTCCGCGAGATGGGCGTGGACATCCAGTCGCAGGATTTCACCGTTGCCGGGATCGGCGACATGGCCGGCGACGTGTTCGGCAACGGCATGCTGCTCTCAAGGCACATCCGACTGGTCGCGGCGTTCAATCACCAGCACATCTTCATTGACCCGTCGCCGGATCCCGAGGCGAGTTTCCGCGAGCGCGAGCGGCTGTTCAACCTGCCGCGTTCGTCGTGGAGCGACTACAACCCGCGCGCCATTTCCGCCGGCGGCGGCGTGCACGCGCGCGACGCGAAGGAGATCGCCCTGTCTGCGCAGGCGCGCGCACTGCTCGGCATCGAGGACGTGAAGGTCACGCCGACGCAGGTCATCCAGGCAATCCTGAAGCTGCCGGTCGACCTTCTCTGGAACGGCGGTATCGGAACCTACGTCAAGGCTTCCTGGGAGGCCAATTCCGCGATCGGGGACCGAAACAACGATGCGCTGCGCGTGGACGGCCGCGAGCTGCGCTGCAAGGTGGTCGGCGAAGGAGGCAACCTCGGCCTGTCGCAACTCGGACGAATCGAGTTCGCCCTCGCCGGCGGCCGCATCAACACGGACTTCGTCGACAACTCCGGCGGAGTGGACTGCTCCGACCACGAGGTCAACATCAAGATCATGCTCGACGCCGTCGCCCGGCGGACCAGACTCACGACAGCGGCGCGCAACCGCCTGCTGGTCGAGATGACCGACGACGTGGGCGAGCTGGTGCTCCGCGACAACTACCTGCAGGGTCAGGCAATCAGCATCCTGGAGGCCGGCTCGGCAGAGCGTCTCGGCGAACACGCGCATTTCATCCGCTCGCTGGAACTCGACGGCGTACTCGACCGCGCGCTCGAGTTCCTGCCGAACGCAGAGGACCTGGAGGAACGCAGCCGCTCGGGCCAGGGTCTCACGCGGCCGGAACTCGCGATGCTGCTCTCGTACGCGAAGATCGCGCTGAACCAGCAGCTCATTGCCTCGGACGTGCCCGAGGATCCATACCTCAGCCAGGAACTCGGCAGGTACTTCCCGGATCGTCTCACGAAACGCTATGCCGCGCTGCTCGGCGAACACCGCCTGAAGCGCGAAATCATCGCAACCGCCACCACCAACAGCATCGTGAACCGGATGGGGCCGACCTTCGTATCCCGCACGCGCCAGGACTGCGGTGTGGGCGCGGCATCCGTCGCGCGGGCCTACACGATCGCGCGCGAGATTTTCGACGTACGCGATATCTGGCGCTCCATCGAGACGCTCGACAACCGGGTTGCTGCCAGCGTCCAGTACGACATGCTGCAGGACACGGTCGCGCTGCTGCGCCAGGCGACATACTGGCTGCTGCAGCGCCATCGCGGCGCACTCGCCATCGACATGCAGGTCGGTCGCCTGCGGCCGGGTATTCGCGAGCTGACTGCCGCGCAGCCCCAGTGGCTGCACGGTCTCGAACGACAGGCATTCGACGCACGCGCCACTGAACTGACGGGCGCCGGCGTCCCGCCCCCGCTGGCGCGCCAGGTCGCGGCCTGCTCCGCCCTTCAGTGCGTACCCGACATCGTCGAGATCGCGACAGCACGAAAGATTTCGGTGGAAGCCGCCGCCGGGGCGTACTTCGGATCGGGCGCGGAGTTCGGGCTTGACTGGCTGCGGGAGCGCATCGAAAGCCTTGGCATTGAGGGCCACTGGCAGGCCGTCGCACGCGGAAGCCTGCGCGAGTCGCTGTTCGAGAACCAGCGGGCCCTCGCGCAACAGGTGCTCGAGGGACCGCGCGAGCGGGACCCGGCACGGGCCATCGAGCGTTGGACGAAGAAGCACGAGGCACAGGCCGCGCACGCACGCGGTGTCGTCAACGATATCCGCGGCCAGCCCGCCGCCGCCGATTTCGCGTCGCTTGCCGTCGCGCTCCAGGCAGTGCGCCGTCTCGTCATCGCGGCTGAAGGAAGGACCAGATGAGCACGGGAAAGCTGATATTGCTGCGCCACGGCCAGAGCACCTGGAACCTCGAGAACCTGTTTACCGGGTGGGTCGATGTCGATCTGTCCGAACAGGGAACGCTCGAGGCCCAGGAGGCCGGACGGCTGCTTCGCGACGAGGGCATCGCATTCGACCTCGCGTTCACGTCGGTGCTGAAGCGCGCGATCCGCACGCTGTGGATCACGCTCGACGGCATGGACCTGATGTGGCTGCCGGTCGAGCGCAGCTGGCGCCTGAACGAACGCCACTACGGCGCACTGCAGGGGCTCGACAAGGCCCGGACCGTCGAGAAGCACGGTGCCGAGCAGGTAAAGGTCTGGCGGCGAAGTTACGACATTCCGCCGCCGCCGCTGCCGCTCGACGACCCGCAGCACCCGCGATTCGATCGGCGCTATGCCGGCGTGCCGGCCGCGGAGCTCCCCGCGTCCGAGTCGCTCAAGGACACGCTGGCGAGGGTCCTGCCTTTCTGGACCTCACGCATCGCGCCCGAATTGAAGGCGGGCCGCAACCTGCTGGTGGTCGCGCACGGCAACAGCATCCGCGCAATGGTCAAGATGCTGGACGACATTTCCGACGACGACATCGTCGGGCTGAACATCCCGACCGGCGTTCCTCTGCTTTACGAGTTGGGTGCCGACCTGAAGCCGCTGTCGAGCCGCTATCTCGGGGATGCGGAGGCCGTGAAGGCTCGTGCCGAAGCCGTGGCTCGCCAGGCTGACGCGAGGAAATAGAACAGAAAACAGGTGCCAGGCACCTATTTTTCACCTGTTCGTCAGGCCACGAACCCACCGTTGGCGCACAGGTGTCGGCGGGTATCTTCATATTCACGACACATTCGTGCGACCAACCCGGCCGTCGGCAGCACCTCGTGGATGTTACCGACGCCCTGGCCAGCGCTCCAGATGTCGCGCCAGGCCTTCTTTTCCTCGCCGCCGCCGGAACCGAAGTTCATCTTCGACTTGTCGGCCTCCGGCATGTTTGCGGGATCGAACCCCAGCGCCGCGACGCTGCGCGCCAGGTAGTTGCCCTTCACGCCGGTGAACAGCGACGTATACACGACCTCGTCCGACGACGAGTCCACGATCATCTGCTTGTAGTCACCCGGCACGTGCGCTTCGGTGGTCGCCAGAAAACGCGTGCCTATGTAGGCCATGTCGGCGCCGAGCGCCAGCGCGGCGAACACATCCGCCCCGCTGCTCATCGACCCGGAGAGCACGATCGTGCCGTCGAAGAACTGTCGTATCTCGCGCACCAGAGCGAAGGGACTCGCCATACCAGCGTGTCCACCCGCTCCGGCGCAGACAGCGATGATCCCGTCCACGCCCTGCTCCGCGGCCTTGCGCGCATGACGCACGCTGATCACGTCATGGAACACCAGCCCGTCGTACGAGTGCACTGCTTCGACGATTTCCCGCGGCGGGCGCAGGCTGGTGATGATCAGCGGAACCTGGTGGCGCACGCAGGCTTCCATGTCGTGGGCCAGCCGGTCGTTGCTCGCGTGCGCGATCTGGTTCACCGCGAATGGTGCCACCTTCGCTCCAGGATTCGCCTCCGCGTGGGCCCCCAGTTCATCCCGGATTCGCACGAGCCACTCGTCGAGCGCTGCAGCCGGCCGCGCGTTCAGCGCCGGGAACGACCCGATGATGCCCGCCTTGCACTGCTCGATGACCAGTTCGGGAGTCGAGGCGATGAACATCGGCGAGCCGATGACCGGCAGGTTCAGGCGATCGCGAAATGCAGCCGGAATCGGCATCACTCACTCCTCTTGAACAATGCAGTGGGCAGACCCGCGAGCCCGAGGGGCACACATCGGGGGCGGCTTCCCGTGCCGGGTCTCGGCGCGGGGCGTCGCGCGGCAGGGACGCCGCGCGCGAGCCCCCAGGGACGGGTTTACGGCGTCCCCGCGACGGTATCCGGCACGGGGAGCCGTCATCCGCTGCACTAGCCTGCGCCGCTCACGCAGCGCGCGATTCGCCGCCCGCCTCCGCATGGAACGGCTCATTGCGCTCCGCCCGTGCACGCAACCATTTCGAAGGCTTGAAGCGCTTGCCGTAGCGTTTCGCCAGCCTATCGCACTCGGCGACGAACTCACGGATCCCCATCGTGTCGATGTACGACAGCGTGCCACCCGTCCAGGCCGGGAATCCCCAGCCGAGGATCGATCCGAGGTCCGCCTCCGCGGCGGTCGTGACCACGCCCTCCTCCATGCAGCGCGCTGCTTCCAGCGCCTGGATGCACAGGATCCGCTTCTCGACTTCATCCACCGGCGGCTGCATCGGCGCGCTCGGGAAAACCCCGGCAAGGCCTGGCCACAGGTGCTTCTTCGCGTCCTTCGGATAGTCGTAGAAGCCGGCGCCGAAGCGCTTGCCCGGCCGGTTCAGTTCCTCGACGAACTTCCGCACGGTCTCGTAGGTCACCGGCTTCTCGAACCTTCGGCCGAGGTCCTGCTCGGTCTGCCGCATGATCTTCCAGCTCAGGTCGATCGTGACCTCGTCAGCGACCGCAAGCGGGCCCACCGGCATGCCGGCCATCTTCGCGCCGTTCTCGACCAGCGCCGGAGTCACGCCCTCCTGCAGCATCGCAATTCCCTCGGTCACGAAAGTGCCGAAGCAGCGGCTGGTGTAGAAACCGCGACTGTCGTTCACCACGATCGGCGTCTTGCGCAGCTGCGCCACGTAGTCGAGCGCGCGGGCCAGTGTCTCCTCGGAGGTCTTCTTGCCAACGATCACCTCGACCAGAGGCATCTTCTCCACCGGCGAGAAGAAGTGAATGCCGATGAACTGCGCCGGACGCTTCGAGGCCTGTGCGAGCCCGGTGATCGGCAGCGTCGAGGTGTTGCTCGCGAACACCGAGCTCTTCGGAATCACGGTCTCGGTCCTGCGGGTCACGTCGGCCTTGATGTCGCGGTTCTCGAACACCGCCTCGATCACGAGGTCGCAGGCTGCGAGGTCGTCATAGCTCACGGTTGGCTTGATCCGCGCCAGCACGGCCTCGGCATCCGCCTCGGTCCGCTTGCCCCTGGCGACGTCCTTGGACAGCAACTGCCGCGAATAGTCCTTGCCCTTCCCGGCAAGCTCCAGCGTGCTGTCGAGCAGCACGACGTCGATGCCGGTCAGAGCGGAGACGTGGGCGATCCCAGCACCCATCATGCCGGCGCCGAGGATGCCCAGCCTGCGAACCTGCGACTTCGGCGGCGCGGCGGGACGACGGGCGAGCTTGTCGGCGAGACCCTTGTTGATGAACATCGTGCGCATCAGGTTGCGGGCAACAGGACCCGCGAGCAGCTGCCCGAAGTACTTCGACTCGACTGCCAGTGCCGCGTCCATCGGCAGCAGCGTGCCCTCGTAGACGCAGGACAGTATCGCGGCCGGCGCGGGGTAATTGCGCATGGTCGCCTTTGCAGCAAGCGCGGTGCCGACCATGAAGGTCTGCGCCGCCGCCGGGGACATCATGCCGGTGCCGCCCGGGACGCGGAAGCCTTTCCTGTCCCAGGGCTGGACGCCCTCGCCGCCCTTCAATATCCACTGCCGGGCGCGCTCGAGGAGTTCCGCGGTCGGTGCAATCTCGTTGACCAGGCCTTTCTTCAGCGCGTCCTGCGGGCCGAGCGGCCGGCCATCGCTGATCAGCCTGAGCGCCTCCGTGACACCGATGAGCCGCGGCGTACGCTGCGTTCCGCCCGCGCCGGGAAGCAGGCCGATCTTCACTTCCGGAAAACCGACCCCGGCCTTCGGATCGTCAGACATCACCCGGTAGTGACAGGCGAGTGCGACCTCGAAACCGCCGCCGAGCGCGACGCCATTCACCGCTGCGGCAATCGGCTTGCCGCAGGTTTCGAGCCGCCTGAGCAGCCGGTTCAGCTCACCGCTGAATTTCGCGGCCTCGACCGCGGTGAGTCCTCGCTGGAACGCCGCGGCCATGTCCTTGATGTCGGCGCCGGCCATGAAGCTCGACTTCGCCGACCCGATGACGGCGCCGTGCACCATCGGATCCGCTGCGAGCTTTTCCACGCATTCGGCAAGGTCCTTGCGGAATCCCGGAGTGATCACGTTCATCGGCCTGTCGGCCACGTCGATCAGGAGCATTGCGATGCCGTCGCCGTCGACGGAATAACGGATGTTCTGTGTCATGTTGCTGGTCCCGTACCCTGGTCTGAGCCGCGCGTCAGACGCGCTCGATGATCGTTGCCGTGCCCATGCCCGCCCCGATGCAGAGCGTCACGAGCGCCGTCGAAAGGTCGCGTCGTTCGAGCTCGTCGAGCGCGATGTTGAGTACGATGGCACCCGTGGCACCCAACGGGTGGCCAAGCGCGATGGCACCGCCATTCACGTTCACCTTGTCAGGCGTGATGTCCATGTCACGCTGGTAGCGGAGAACGACAGCCGCGAACGCCTCGTTGATCTCCCACAGGTCGATGTCTGAGGTCTTCATGCGGCAGCGCTTCAACACGCGGCGGCTCGCGCCGGCCGGGCCGGTCAGCATGATCGTCGGATCGCTGCCGATGGAGGCGAAGCCGACGATGCGTGCGCGGGGCTTCACACCCAGCTTCTTCGCGGCGCGCTTGCTGCCGATCAGCATGGCCGCGGCGCCGTCGACGATGCCGCTGGAATTGCCGGCGGTGTGGACGTGGTGGATCGCCTCAACCTGCGGATAA
The DNA here is from genome assembly GCA_963819835.1 of uncultured Gammaproteobacteria bacterium. Taxonomy (GTDB): domain Bacteria; phylum Pseudomonadota; class Gammaproteobacteria; order Steroidobacterales; family Steroidobacteraceae; genus RPQJ01. Next base: position 56,035 of record CAWFXR010000033.1, on the reverse strand, counting down.
CGCTGCATCGCCACCGCATCGAATCCGGCCTCCTCGCCCATGGTCGCGAAAGCTGGCTTCAGCTTCGCCAGGTCCGCGATCGTCGTGCCCGGGCGCAGGTACTCGTCCTTCGCAAGCGCGACCTCCCCGATCGCGTCCCTGACCGGGAAGATCGAGCGATCGAAGTACCCAGCCTGCTGCGCGAATGCCGCGCGGCGCTGGCTCTCGACCGCGTAGGCGTCGAGGTCGTCGCGCGTGAACCCCTCCAGCGTCGCGATCAGGTCCGCGCTGATGCCCTGCGGCACGAAATACTGCTGCCACGCGACGCGCGGGTCGATTGCCCAGGCGCCGCCGTCAGTGCCCATCGGGACGCGCGACATGGATTCGACGCCACCGCCGATGGCGAGCTCGGAGCTGCCGGACATGATCTGCGCCGCCGCGGTGTTCACCGACTCGAGACCGGAGGCGCAGAAGCGGTTCAACTGCTTGCCCGGCACACTCTCGTCGTATCCCGCGACCAGGGCCGCGACGCGCGCGATGTCCGCGCCCTGCTCACCGATCGGCGTCACGCAACCGAAAGTCACGTCGTCCACCAGGCGGGTGTCGAGATTCGTACGGTCCCTGAGTTCCGCCAGCGTCTGTGCCGCGAGTTGTACGGGGGTGATCGAATGCAGCGAGCCGTCCGGCCGGCCGCGGCCACGCGGCGTGCGCACGGCCTCGAGGATGAATGCGTCGGTCATTTTCGGGTGTCCCGTTTGCGATGTTGCGTCGCAATACTACACCAGCCCCGCGGGCCGTCACCGGCCCCGCAACTCGCGCGGCCACGTCCGGCGCGACCCCGGGGGACGGGCCCGCAAATGGCCTCTTCCAGGTCAGTAATTGGGCTTGCGCTTCTCGACGAACGCCCGTACGCCTTCGATGCCGTTCGGGTGCAGTGCCCTGCGCGGCGATGGCCCTGCCCTCGGCGGCCATCTGTGCCTCGATGCCAGGGTCGGACCGCTCCATCAGGCGCTTCACCGCACCGTAGGATTCTGTCGGACCATCCGCCAGCCGCGCGGCCAGCGCCTGCGCCTGCGTAAGCACGTCCCCGTCCTCGACGACCTGGTTGATGAGACCCCAGGCGAGCGCCTCCTCGGCGCCCAGCACCCGGTTGGTCAGGAACAATTCGAGCGCGCGGCGGCGACCGACGATTCGCGGCAGCAGGAACGACGTGCCGCAGTCTGGCGCCATGCCGATGCCGGTATAGGCCAGCGTGAACCTGCTGCCCATGCCCGCGATCGCGAGGTCCGCAGCGCACGCGAGTCCCACGGCGCCGCCAGCCGCCGTCCCGTTCACCGCTGCGATCACCGGCGCGCGCATGCGCGTGAACGCGCTGATGGCGGCGTGGATATAGGTTGTCAGCTCATTCAAGTACGCGCCCACGGCGTCGCCCTGCCCGGCCATGCCGCGCACGTCGCCGCCGAAGCAGAAGTTCTTCCCGGCCCCCGTCAGCACCACGGCCCGGACGCCGCGGTCGGCCTCGCACCGCAGCGCCGCGTCGAGAAGGGCGCGTCCCATTTCCATGTCCAGTACGTTTCCGGCGTCGGGGCGATTCAGGGTCAGCGTCGCGACGCGATCGCTCACCTGGACCAGAACGGCATTGCTCATGCGACCTCCGTGAGAGACTGCGCGCCTCCCGATGCAATTCGAAGTAATTTGATTCCCGCGGCGCCGTTCACTCGTCGGGTGCGACCTGGAGCGGCAGGCCGTCCAGCGCATCGGTGAACTCCACCTGGCAACTCAGCCGCGAGCGCGCCGCATCGTAGTGCTGCAACTCGACCAGCAGTTCCTTTTCGTCGCTCTGCGGCGCAGGCAGGCGCAACATCCACTCCGGCTCGATGAACACATGACAGGTCGCGCAGGAACACAGGCCGCCGCAGATTGCTGTCACGCCGTAGTCGAACTCGCGGAGCGTCTCCATGAGCTTGAGTCCCTCCCGGCCCTCGACCTCATGCAGATGCCCGTCGCGATCCGTTACCATCAACTTCGCCATTGTCCAACCTCGTTGCCCATGCGGTCAGCCGCGATTATTGCAGCGCAACAGCTTTCACGCACCTGCAAATCGAAAAGGAACCACGGATTACCGCTCGCAGGCGGCAAGTCGGCTGGCCAGCACCGTCGCGCGGGCGGCGCATTCCTGGCCAGCGGCCGGATTGCGTGCGGCCCAGACCAGGTACCAGAGCCACTGTACGTAGTCGAATACCGTGCAGGCCGCGTCGAGCATCGCCACCGCGTTCCCGCCGCCGGATCCATAGGCGTCGAGCAGCGCCGCCCGCTCGGTCGCCGTGTATTCGTGCTGGCAGGCAAGACTCGCGAGGTCGAACAGCGGATCACCGATGCCGCCGTATTCCCAGTCCACGACCCAGAGCCGGTCGCCGTCGTCGAGCAGGTTCAGGTGATGCAGGTCGTTGTGGCATGGAACGAGCCGCGGACGCCGCGCGGCCAGCAGATCAAACGCCGATGAGGCGATCTCGAGAATCTCCGCTTCCCCGGCCCGCGCTGCGTCGATCAAGGCGACGACCCCAGCGCATTCCACTGGACTCCGGGCAGTCGATGGGCCGATCGCGCGCAGTTGAGCCTCCAGGCTGCGCGCCCGCGCGGCGAAATCGACAGTGCGGACAGCTGCCGAGGGCACGAGTCCGTGCAGCATTCGCAGTCTTTCGGCGATGCGCGCAACATTCCGCGCCACATGCGCGTCTTCACGCCGCCACGTCGCGCCGGAGATGAACTGCGTCACCAGCAGGCCGCTCGCCGGCTCGCAGGCAACGAGCGGCGGCGCCAGGCCCGCCGAGCTGGCGAGGTCGAGCAGCGCACACTCGCTCCAGCGGTCCACGCCCAGCGACGCCGACTCCGGGCCACCGAGGCGCACGAACCAGTTGCGCCCGCCACGCGTGGCCTTCCACGCGAAGTTGCTGAGTCCGCCGCGCACCGGCTCGAGTGTCGCGTCCGCCAGCGCGCGTGTCGCATCGCGTGCGCGCAGTGCCGCGCGCACGGCGGTCTCCGGCGCGCCGTCCGCTGAATCCACGTTCACCGTCCGTCCGTGGTCACGACGGGTTCGTGGCGGGCTCGGTGCCCACACCCCGACCATGTTTCGTGAGGTCCCTGCGCCACTGCCGGTAACCGCGTACGGCCAGCACGACGTAGACGAGAAACAGTCCCGCCGTGGCATGGAAACCCTGGCTGAAATAGAGTGCTGCAGCGACCAGGTCGAACAAGATCCAGTAGAGCCAGTTCTCGATGATCTTCCGGGTCATCATCCAGGTCGCGACGACGCTGCCCCAGGCGACGAACGAGTCCGCGTATCGGACAAGCGCGTTCTCGTCGCCTGCCAGCAGGTGCACGTTCGCCACCGTGGCGACGATCACCAGTGCAGCAGCCGCAATATGCCGGCGCGCGCGGCCAGGCACTGACGTTCAATTCGCCCGCCTGGCCGTGGCCCGCGCGCCAGGCGATCCAGCCGTAAACCGCCATCGCGACGTAGAACCCCTGCAGTGCCGCCTGCATCGTGCAGGCCTGCGCGTGCGAACAGCAGCAGGTAGATGGCCCCGCTGGCCCCAGCCGCCGGCCAGCACCAGCGGCTCTGCCGCGTCGCCAGCAGCACGTAGGCAAGCGCGAGCACCACCGCCACCCATTCGACCAGGCTGGATCCCACGACTATTACTTCAGGACTGCTGCAGGGCAGCGCGCTCTGCCGCCGTCGGTTCGCCACCCAGCACCTTCATCACGAAAACCGCGCGGCCGCCCGTGGCGAAGGACGCACGGGTCTCGGCCTCGAGTGCCGCGAATACCTGCTCGTGCTCGCCTGCGACCTGCGTGCTCATCGCATTGGTCGCCACCTGCAGGCCTTCGTGTCGGTTGAGGCGCTCGATGAAGTCCCGGATCGGCGGGACGTAGTCCACGTCGAGTGGATAGAGACTGATGTCTACGGCAATGCGCATGTCGATGTCCTCGATTCGGTATCCGGCGTGGGAGAGTCTAGTGCAGCGACCAGGTGAACGTGACGCCGGCCAGTTGCGGGTCGCCACGTTGTATGTAGAGCGTATCGGCATAGTCCGGCGGCTCGAGTCCGAAGTAGAAGCCGCGCACTGCGTAGGCTTCGTTGAACACGTTTCGCGCCCACGCGTGCACCGTCCAGCGATCCGCCACGTAGCCGGCTTTCAGGTTCACCAGCACGTAGGGTTTCGACTTCTGGTCGTTGCTGGTATCGAAGTAAAACGAGTGCGCAACCCGTGACGTCGGCGCGCGCCATCCAACCTTGCTCGCGGCCCCACTCGACGGACAGCGAGTACTGATAGGGTGGAGCGCTCGCCTGCTCCCGCCCGTCGAGGTTGCGATCGCCATACTGGTAGTCGAGATACTCGCTGCCGAGCAGCCCGAGAGTCGCGCCGAGCAGCAGCGAGGGCTGCGCGCGCCAGGCGAGCGTCGCCTCTAGTCCGTAATTTCGACCCTTCGCGGCATTGCTGGTATAGAAGACGTAGGACAGCGGATCGCCCGGATCCACCTGGTAGGACGAGGACACCTGTTCCTCGATGCGCCACATGTAGAACACGGCCAGGTCCGCCGAAAAAGTGTTCGACGGGTCGCGCAGGTGCAATCCGGTCTCCAGGTTCCACAGGTACTCCGGATCGTACTCGAGCAGGTCCTCCGGGATGAATTCGCCGATGTTGAAGCCGCCCGCCTTGTAGCCGCGTGCGAGCGTCGCGTACCAGGTGCTGTCGGGTCCGATGTCACCGGTCAGCGACAGGTGGCCGCCTGCCATCGTATTGACCGGCGAAAATCCCGCACCGTCGCTGTCGTGATAATCGGCAGAGTGTGTCTCGACCCGAAGACCGGCAGACAGCGTCATGCTCTCCCGAAGCCGCCATTCGGTCTCGCCATAAGCCGCGAGATTGGTCGCGTCGTAGACACTCTTCAGCGGCGGGCCCGTGAGTTCCGACTCGAAGTAATCGCGCTGCAGGTTGTCCTCGCTGAAGCGAAGCGCATAGACCCCGGCGAGCCAGCCGAATCCGTCGGAGCGCGCATCGGTGAGGCTCGTGAGCCGGAGGTCTTCGGCGAGCGTGCCGCGCTGCCGGTCGTAATGCGAGAAATAATCGTACGGGGCGTAGATGCCCCAGTACGGGTCGTTCGCCCAGTCGCCGTCGAAACTGTAGACGATGTCCGAGTTCGCGTAGGTGCTGGTGCTGACGAGCGTGACCGGCCCGAGGTCGCCGGTCACGCGCAGCATCGCGCCTTCGGAGCGCTGCTCGTCGCGGCCCGGCTGGTTCGACAGTGTTCGAAAGTCGTTGTCGAGCGAGAAGGCATCGAAGCCGTTGTGGATGGCGGCATACAGCGCCGCCGCGTCGACACGCCAGCCATCCTCCACGCCGATCGTCAACTTGCCACGCAGCGTGGTCTCGTCGCGATCGTTGGTGTCGTCGCGGTTGAGGTAGGCGTTGTGGCGGAATCCATCGCCGAGCGTGCGCTGGGCCGCGACCCGCCACGCCGAATCGCTGGCCTTGCCCCAGGACCCAAGCGCGCCGCCCGCCACCACCCCACCGCCGATCAGGCCGTCGCCTCCGGCCGTCAGTTCGGTCGAGAACTCCGGATCCACCGTTGGATCCATGGTCCGGACGCTGATGAGCCCGGCGAGCGCGTTGGCGCCGTAGCGAGTCCCCTGTGGACCGCGCAGCACCTCGACCTGCTGAACGTCGAACGTCGTGGCTGGTGCGCCGACGCCACTGAAGTCGATGTCGTCGATCAGGAACCCGACCGATGGGTTGGGCGCGCCCTGGTACTGCTCGAGCTCACCGATGCCGCGCAACTGGAAATAACGGGGCCGCGAGGTGGCTCCGGACCAGTTGAGGTTCGGCACAAGGCCCACGAGGTCGGCGAGATGCTGCAGGCCCGCGGCCTGTACCTCGGCCGGGCCGAGCACCGTTGCGCTTGCGGGCAGTTCGTTGGCCGCAGCGGGCCGCAGCGAAGCCGTGACGACGATCTCCTCGAGAGGCTGCCCGTCGTCCCCGGCAGCGGCCACAAGGGGCATTGCCATCGCAACGCCGCACGTGAGTGCGCCGAGTCGCCCGCGAAGGCGCGCGCAACACCATGATTCTTCGAAACAAGCGGGACGACTGCCGGGCACTGCACCTGCTCCCTACGCCGGTATTACCCGGATCAGGTTCAACGGGTTCGTCGGTCAGCGGCATGGCCGCATCCGGCATCTCAGGCCCATTCAGGCCACCCCAAGGTAGCCGCGAGTATAGCGGCGGACTCATCCGCCCGCGACGGTCGGTGTTGACGACGGCCACGGCGTGGGCACTAATGCGACTCCCCCGTACTCGAACCCGGAACACGATGCCCAAGCGCAAGTGCCGCCTGTACCACGTCGACGCCTTCACCCGCGAACCGTTCTGCGGCAACCCGGCAGTCGTGGTCCTCGACGCGGAAATCCTGACCGACGACGAACTGCAGCGCATTGCCCGCGAGATCGGCGGCCAGGAAGTGACGTTCGTGCTTGCATCCGAGGCGCCCGACCATGACGTCGAACTGCGCTTTTTCTCGCCGCGACGCGAGGACACGTTCGTGGGCCACGCCACGGTCGCGGCGCATTACGCCCGAGCCATCGCCAACGGCGTGCCCAAGGGAGTGGTGCGCCAGAAATCGGGCAGCAGCATTTACGAGGTCGAGGTGACGGGCCAGGGCCAGGCGCTGCGCGTTTCGATCCACCAGGGTCCCGCGACTTTCGGGCCGATCGTCCCCGAGGACCGCCGCGCCCCGGTACTCGACGCGCTGGGGATCAGTTCTTCGAGCCTCCATCCCGACTGTCCGATGCAGGTGATGAGCAAGGCGAATTCGCGCCTGCTGATCGGCCTGAGGTCGCCAGCGGACCTGGCATCGCTGAAGCCGGACATGGAAGCGCTCGTGCACGTGACTCCGCACGTTGGCGCTGACGGCTTCTTCATATTCGCGATCACGCCCGGCAGCGAGCCGCTCACCACCGAGTCGCGCATGTTCTGTCCGGTCATCGGAATCCAGGAGGATCCGGTGAGTGGCAATGCGCACGGAATGCTCGGCGTCTACCTGCTGCAGCAGGGTTTGCTGGCGGCGGAAGACGGCACTGCGCGTTTCGTCGGCCACCAGGGCCGGTTCGTTGATCGCCCCGGGACCGTGGACGTCGAGGTAACTGCAGCAGCGGGCAAGCGTGCAACTGGCGTGCGTGTCACCGGCGACGCCGTGATCGTCTTCCAGGCGGAGCTGATGCTCTAGCCGTGCACCCGTGGCCGATTCCGCGTTCCACAGGATCATCCCGCTGGCCGACCTCAAGTCCGGCCGCACTCACTCCGCTGTGATAGACGGGCAGGAAATCCTGTTGTGTAACACCGGAGATGGTGTGCACGCGGTATCGGGCCTGTGCACGCACGCCGTCGCACGGCTTGACGAGGGGCGATTGCGCGGACACCGGCTGACCTGCCTGCTGCACGGCGCAAGCTTCGACGTGCGCAGCGGCACGGTGATGGGCGGCCCGGCGTGCGAGCCGCTCCGCAGCTACCCGACGCGCGTCGCGCATGGCTACATCGAGGTGCAGGCGTAGCCCGCGCCTGCTGGCAATGAAAAAAGTGACCGGCTTTGGCAAGCCACGCGACACCGGGCCGACGCTCCGCGACAGCAGCACTTCCGGCATCACGCTTGCCGTCGCGCTGTGCATTTCGCTGGCCGCACCGACCGCGTCGGCGGCGTCTGCCGCGGCGGGCGGCGCGACTGCGCTTGAACAAGGCACGCCCGAATCGCCTGCAATCTGCGGCAGCGGCCCGCTGGAGATCCTGCTCACCAACGACGACGGCTACCAGGCGCCAGGGATACGCGCGCTGTACGATGCGCTGCGCCGCGCCGGCCACCATGTAAGGCTCGCAGCGCCCGCGGCCAACGCGAGCGGCAGCAGCGTGAGCTTCACCTGGAGCGGCGTGAGCGTGCTGCGCGATCCGGCAGACGCGAACATCGCCGGGATTGCGGCGACACCGGCGACCGCCGTGGTGCTGGGAGCAACCGCCCTCTATCCGCCTGGCCAGAAGCCGGACCTGGTCGTGTCTGGAATCAACGACGGGGAAAACACCGGCTCCCTGCTCGCGATGTCCGGCACGGTCGGCGCGGCGCTGGCCGGCACGATGCTGCTCGACCCGCCGGTCCCGGGCATTGCGGTCAATGCCGAGCGTGCCGCGACCAGGGACGCGCAGGCGGCGCTGCCGTCCGACCGGCTCGAGCGCATTGCGCGGCACCTTGCGCAATTGGTCGATGGGTCTCGTGGCTGGTTCTGCGATGGGACGACGCTGACCCGACCCAACATCGCGCTGAACGTGAACTACCCGGCGCGACCGATCGGCGCCGTGCGAGGCGTTGTCGTCGCGCGCCAGGGCCGCACGACCGACCTGCACCTCGAGTTCGAGTCGACGGGCGACGGCACCTATGTCTCTCGTCGGCTGGCACAGTCGACGGTCGACGACTACCCGGATTCCGACGTGAGGCTGCTCGCGCGACGGGTACGTCACGGTGACGCCCATCTCCGCGGCACTCGGTGTCGCATCGGGGCACGTCGAAGACCTCAAGCGACGGCTGGACGCGACGAAATTCCAGTAGCGCGCCAACGATTCCCGAAAACCGCTGCCGCTGGCCCGTTCACCCTACGCGTCCGCCGGCAACTCCCCGGAGGCAATCAGGCCCGCGCGCATCGCCGCGACGAAGGGCTCGACCGTCTTGACGAACACTTCCTCCAGCGGCGTTCCCTGGAACCCCGGGATGAACGTCCTGTTCCAGTTGCCGAACAGCGACATTCCGGCCGGCGTGTCGGCAACCGCGACACCGATCGCCAGCAGCGTCTGAATCGCACCGGGCGCCTGCCGGGCGTAGGCGGCCCGGAACTGCTCGGCGCTCCAGTCGAGGCGCTCGACTTTGCGCCCCAGCACGCGTTCCCGTACGTCCAGCAACTCGTTCCATGAGCACCAGGCGGTGGTCGCGACCGGGCAGATCGCGTTGCGCGATGCCGGATGCGCCAGCACGTGCGGAATGATGCGCCCGACGTCGGCACCGGTCGACCAGCCGATCTTCGTGTCGGGGTGGCCCATGACCAGCACCGGCTCGAGCATGTAGTACTCGATCCAGGCACCGGCCGGGATGATCGTGCAGTCCATGCCGGCCATCTCGATCATGCGGCGGATGAATGCCTTCTGGCGCGCCATCATTCGGTGCGTCGTGCTGGTCTGCCAGAACTGCTCGAACTCGTAGATCGCCCCATATTCCGACGGCACGAAGCGCTCGACGCCTGCCTCCTTCGCGGCCCAGATCAACGGGTACTGCGACTCGGTGGCATAGAGCGGAACGCAGGAAACGACGTAGTCGGTGCCCTCCAGCGCCGGGACCAACGCCTCGGCGATGGTCACGTCGACCTGCTTGATCGTCACGCCCTGGCTCGCCCACTGGTCGTATTGCGCCTGCTTTTGCGCCTGGCTCTTCGTCACCCCCGACGACGAACGCTCGGCCTGCCCCGAGCTGCGTGCAAGCACGCAGACATCGAACTGGCCCTGCCGGATGAATTCATCGACACAGGACACGCCGGCGACGCCGGTGGCTCCGAAAATGGTCACGGTTTTCCGATTCACTTAAATCCCCCTGCGGCAGGAACCTGGAGTGTCCCAACAGAATGGTCACGACCCGACTTAGGCGGCGGCCACGCCCCGCGACGCGGTCGTCAGCTCTTTCGTGGACGTTTCGCCAACGCGTACAGCAGCGAGCCTATGCCAAGCATCATGCCCGTCGCCATATAATCGAGGGGCTTCACCTGCGTCAGCAATGCGAGGCAGACGACGATCGCAAGGCCGGGGATCAACAGGCCGCCTGGCAGGCGTACCACCCGGCCATCTGTCGATGCACGTCCTCGCAGTGCAGGTAAGGCCGCGATGCAGCCAACGTAAATCAAGACGCGCGTCAGCACGCTCAGGCCGGCCAACCAGACGAACGAGCCACCTGCCGCCAGCACGAACCCCGCAGCCCCGAAAACCGCGATCGACACGCTCGGCGTACCGAATCGAGCCGGTACCACCGCGAACCAGTCCGGCAGGCTGCCGTCCGTGGCCAGCGCGTAAGTAATGCGGGGTGTCGAAAACATGGCGCCGGCGAGGTTTCCGCCGATCGACGCGATCATCCCGAGCATCATCGCCAGTGCCCCGGCCGGACCAAACAGGGCACCACCCACCTCGACCAGCGGGCGCTTCGTGCCCACCAGGTCGGGCAACACCGCCAGGCTCGCCGTCTGCAGGCCGAAATACAGCACGGCCGAGACGCCGAGCGCCCACAGCAGCGCGCGCGGCATGTCGCGCCGCGGATTCCTGGCCTCACCTGCAGGCACCAGGCCGGATTCGAAGCCAATGAAGGCGTAGAAGACCAGCAGCACGGCTGGACCGAGGCGCGCGTCCTCCGGCAGCGCAATCCGCAGGCTTTCCAGCATCGCGGCCGGCAGTTGCAGCAATCCGTATGCCAGCATCGCGACCAGGGGCAGTAATTTCAGCAGCGTCAGCACTGCAAGCGACCCCATCGCATTGCGGGTGCCGATCACGGTGATCGTGCTCAGGCCGGTACACACGGCGAACAACAGCGCCAGGCGCACTCCCGGGTCGTCGGCGCCCGGCCAGAAGTAACCGGCCGCGCTGACCAGCAGGACCGCGTTGGCCGCGAATGCCGTCAGGCGCGCGACATAGAACGCCCAGCCGGCCTGGAAGCCGGCGAAGGGCCCGAACACGCTGCCTGCGTAACGCACAGGTCCCCCCGTGCCGTCGAAGTGACTGGCGAGCTCCGCGAACGAGAGCATCACCGGCAGCACCAGGACGGCACAGATCACGAAAATCCAGGGACTGAAACCGCCGGCGAGCCGCGCGGCCTCGCCCGGCAGCCCGAATATGCCCGCGCCGATGATGCCGTTGATGACCAGCAGCCAGACACCCAGCCCGGACAGCTGGCGTGCAAGTGGTTCGTTACGGTTCGATGACCCCGCAGACATCCGGCTCTATGTCCGCCAGCGCCACGAGTCGCCGTCGTGCAGCACCCGCCCTTCTTCCTCCAGCTTCAGGACATGGGCCAGAAGCGAATATCGCGCTACCGGGTGCAGCGACACCGGTACGTCGGCATAGACCACCGGCAGCAATTCATCCAGCGTGGCTGCCGCCTGCGCGCGCACGGCTCTGATCACAGCTGCCTCGCGCGACAGCCTGTGCGCAATGACCCGGTCGATCTCCGTGACCGCACCCGGCATGACCGCGCCGTGACCTGGCGCCAGATCGCGAACCGGCAGCTCGCGCAATCTGCGCAGCGAGTCGAGGTACTGACGCATCGAGCCGTCTGGCGGCAGGATCACCACCGTGGAACCATTCATCAGATGGTCACCGGTGAACAGCAGGCCGCCTGCCTCGAGCAGGAGACATACGTGGTTGGACGCGTGGCCGGGCGTATGCAGCGCGGTCAGCACGAAATCGTCGCCTGCGATGCGTTCGCCGTCGCTGAGCACGTGCGTCGGGTACGTAGGACCGGTCCTGGTAATCGTCCACACCCGGTGCGGGCATGCCGAGCACGACCGCGCCGGTGCTCGCCGATAGCGTCGCCGCGCCCGGCGAATGGTCGGTGTGCGAGTGCGTGCAGACGATGCGATCGACCGTGCCGCCGGTAAGTTCGAGGATGCGCTCGAGGTGCGCCGGGTCCGCCGGACCCGGATCGATCACCAGCCGGCGCTGTTCGCCCACGACGTAGGTGTTGGTGCCGGGCCCGGTCAACGGACCGGGGTTCGGCGCAACGATGCGCCAGACCTCGCGCGCGATGCGGCGCGTACCGCCGGTTTCGGCGGGCGCGAGCAGGTCCGCCTTCATGGCGTCTTCACGTACGCGGGGGCCTGGGCGTGGCTCGTGCTCGCGCCGTAGACCTTGTCTGCGGGATAGTACTCGGCCGCGAGCTGCACGCGGCCGGCCGCGTCCTCGCCCGCCGTCGCTGCGATGAATGCGAGCGTGAGGTCGATGCCCGCGGAGACTCCGGCCGCGGACCAGACGTTGCCGTCGCGGATCCAGCGCTCCTCGACGACCTGCACATCGCCGAGCGCACGCAGGCGATCGAGCGAGCCCCAGTGCGTCGTGGCACATCGGCCCGAGAGCAGCCCGGCCGCATGCAGGATGAACGAACCCGTGCAGACCGAGAGCACCGAACCGCAGCTCCGCGCCTGGCGCGCGACGAAATCCACGAGCGCCGCGTTGCCGACCTCACGCCGCGTGCCCTGGCCGCCGGGGACCAGCAGGACGTCGAGCGGCGGGCAGCTCTCGAAGGACACGTGCGGATTCACCGACAGGCCCTTGGCGCACACCACCGGCGCCAGGGACTCGGCCACGACCAGGCAGGTTTCCGGTCCGCCGGCGACCTTGGTCCACATCGTGATCATTTCCCAGGGCCCGACGAAGTCGAGCTCCTCGGCGTCCGGAAAGACGAGCACTCCGAATTTCATGCGCCGATCAGGCTTTCTCGACCGGCCGGCCCGCCGCGGACCAGGCCTTGAAGCCGCCGTCGAGGTGCGCGACGTTCGTATACCCCATGGCCTGCAGGGTATCGGCTGACAGCGCCGAACGGCCGCCCGAGGCGCAATACAGGATTACGCGGTGGTGGGGATCGAGTTCACGTTTGTGTGCCGGGCTCGTCGGATCGGCGGATACCTCGAGCAGGCCGCGCGGCACATGGGTCGCGCCGGGGATCCTCCCGGCAGCCCATTCCCCCGGCTCACGGACGTCCACGAGGACCACCCTGCCCTGCGCGAGTTCCTCGGCGACCTGGTCCACCGTCAGGTTCTGGACACGCTGCCTCGCTTCCTGGATGAGCTGCGTCGCCGTCTTCATCGTCATGACATTCCTCCCGCCGATTGGCGACCTGCCGGAGCATAGCGCCGATGCACGGCCGCGCCCAACAGGAAGAACGCGAGCACGACGGCGACCAATCCCCTTGCCATGGCGATGTTCTTCTCGCTTACGACCGCTTCGAAGTTCGTTCCGCCACTCGTTGCCGGTTCTCCCTGAGTCGAGACTTCACGATCCGGCGGACGAGTGCGTAAGGCATCGCCCGGTCCAGCGGGAATTGAAGGTTTCCCTTGGGTCCGGCATATGGCTCGAGTGCCTTCCGGAGCTTTGCGTCGCGCACCGGCGGATACAGGCCGATGTGCTTCCTGAAGACCGCGAAATAGACCAGCACCCCGTCCTGGAAGAATGCCGGCATGCGGTAGCTGATCCTCTCCTCCGCGCCCGGCGCCGCTTCTCGCACAGTCGATCGCAGTGTCTCCAGCATCACCTTCACCTCTGGCGCGAAGCCGTCAATGTACTCATCGACCGTTGCCGGTGCTCGAGGCATGTCGGCCCGCTGGCGCAGCGCGCCTAGCCCGGAATTTCCGGTTCGACGAGCTTCGCCAGCTGCATGAGCGATTCCTGCCAGCCGAGATAGCAGGCCTCGGGCGGGATCACCTCGGGTATGCCTTCCTGCACGACGTTCATTTCCGTGCCGCAGGACACCTTCGTGAACGTGATGGTCACCTGCATCTCCCCCGGCAGGTTCGGATCGTCGAACTTGTCGGTGTAGCGAATGCGCTCGAAGGGTGTGAGCTCGACGTAGGTGCCGCCGAATGAGTGACTCTGGCCGGTGCCGAAGTTCGTGAACGACGCCTTGTGCGTGCCGCCGACCTTCGCCTCCATGTGATGCACCTTGCAGGTGAAACCGTACGGGGGCAGCCACTTGGCCATGGCATCGGGATCCAGGAACGCGCGGTAGACCCGTTCGGGCGGCGCACGCAGCACTCGATGAAGTCGAATGGTGTTCGTGGGCATGATTGAGTGACCTTTGAGGGTGGTGCGTGAGGGCGTTGTGTGCGTCGTTGCGCCTGACAGCTTGACCCGGATTCAAGGTGTCGACTTGATCATCACCACGTTGCCGGTGGATGCCGCCCAGCGGTGCCTGGCGATTTCCTGGTATTCGGCCGAGCCCGCCCAGGCCAGCGCCTCCTCGCGGGTCGGGAATTCGATCAGCACCGTGCGCGTGCAGTTCCAGGCGCCCTCGAGAACCTCGGGCTCCTCGTCCACCGCGAGCAGTCGCCCCTTGAACTTGTCGAAGATCGGCATGAAGGCTTCTTCGTATGTGGTGTATTCGGCACGATCGTGAATCGTGATCTGACCGATCAAGTAGACGGACATGCGCGTCAGCTCCTGTTCAGCACCGTCGGAAGTATCCACACGAAGCCCGCATGGGCAACCACGACCAGCATCCATCGAGGCCGCCGGGCTGGAGTATACGTCGGGCCCCTGCAAGGCGCGGCGCCGTAACCTGTGCCGATGGACTCCCTGATCGCCGCCGCCGCGCGCGCCCTCGCCGCCGGCGACGCGCTCGGCGCGCTCAAGCGCGTCGCCCTGCGCGACGACCCGCCGGCGCTCGCGCTGCGCGGCATCGCCATGGCCCAGCTCGGCGAGCATCCGCGCGCCCGCGAGCTGCTGCGGCGCGCGGCCCGCGGCTTCGGCGCCCACGAGGAGCTGGCGCGCGCCCGCTGCGTCGTCGCCGAGGCCGAGGTGGCGCTGGCCATGCGCGACCTCGCGCGGCTCGCCGCGCGCGCTGGCGGCCGCGTCGGCCACGCTCGAGGCGCGCGCCGATCGCGCCAACGCGCTGCAGGCGCGGCTGATCGCGGTGCGCCGGCTGCTGCTGCTCGGCCGCCTCGACGAGGCCGCGTCCGCGCTGGCGCGCCTCGACGCTGCGCGGCGCTGCCGCCGTCGCTGCGTGGCGGTGGCCGAGCTGGCCGCGGCCGAGCTGGCGCTGCGCTCGCTGCGCACGGCACCGGCGCGGGCGGCGCTCGCCCGCGCGCACGAGGCGGCCGAACGCGCGCGCGTGCCCGCGCTGCTGGCCGAGGTGGCCGAGGCGCGCGCCGCGCTCGATCGCCCCGCCGCGCGGCGCCTCGCACGCCGGCCACGAGCAGCCGCTGCGCCTCGACGAGGTCGAAGCGCTGCTCGCCTCGGGCGCGCTGGTGGTCGACGCCTGCCGTCGCGGCCTGCGCGCCGGCGCCACCTGGCGGCCGCTGGCGCGCCGGCCGGTGCTGTTCGCGCTGGCGCGCGCGCTCGCCGAGGCGTGGCCCGGCGACGTCGATCGGCAACGCGCTGATCGCGCGCGCGTTCCGCACCCGCCGCCCCGACGAGACGCATCGCGCGCGCCTGCGCGTCGAGATCGGCCGGCTGCGCGCGCTCGCCGCGCCGCTGGCGCGCATCGAGGCGACCGCGCGCGGCTTCGCGCTCGACGCCGCAGCGGCGAGCGCGCCGTCGTCGTGCTGCTGCCGCCCATCGACGGCGAGCAGGCGTCGCTGCTGGCGCTGCTCGCCGACGGCGCGGCCTGGTCGACCTCGGCCCTCGCGCTGGCGCTCGGCGCCAGCCAGCGCACCGTGCAGCGCGCGCTCGTCGAGCTGGAGGCCGCCGGACGGGTGCGCTCGATCGGGCGCGCGCGCGCGCAGCGCTGGCTGTCGCCGCCGCTGGCCGGATTCACGACGATCTTGTTACTCCCTGCCGCGCTGCCGCTCGGGTAGATTGGTCTCACGGCGCCGATCCCGAGCGCGCCGCAAGGAGCCAGGCGATGACCGCACGACAGGCAACGACAGCACGACCGCAAGCACCGGCGCGCGCGGCCGAGATCGTGCGCGAGTACGGCCCCTTCGCCGGCGCCGAGCGCATCCACGGCGTCACCCACGACGGCCACCGCGTCTGGGCCGCCACCGGCGCCAGGCTGATCGCCTTCGATCCCGCGAGCGGCGAGGCTCGCGCGCACGCTCGACCGCGCCGGCGACGCCGGCACCGCCTTCGACGGCACGCACCTCTACCAGATCGCCGAGGCGCGCATCGACAAGATCGATCCCGCCACCGGCGACGTGGTGGCGTCGATCCCGGCGCCCGGCCACGGCGGCGACTCGGGCCTCGCCTGGGCCGAGGGCAGCCTGTGGGTCGGGCAGTACCGCGATCGCAAGATCCACCAGATCGATCCCGACGACCGGCGCGATCCTGCGCACCATCGAGTCCAACCGCTTCGTCACCGGCGTGACCTGGGTCGACGGCGAGCTGTGGCACGGCACCTGGGAAGGCGACGAGAGCGAGACTCCGCCGCATCGACCCGGAGAGCGGCGCCGTGCTCGAGCGGCTCGAGATGCCGCGCGGCACCGGCGTCAGCGGGCTCGAGTCCGACGGCGCCGATCTCTTCTATTGCGGCGGCGGAGCGAGCGGCAAGGTCCGCGCCGTGCGACGTCCGAACGGAGAGAAACGACTAATGAAAACCGGAACACGTGAAGAATGGCTTGCCGCCCGGCTCGAGCTGCTCGAGGCCGAGAAGGAGCTGACGCGGCGCAGCGATGAGCTGGCGAGGCGTCGGCAGGAGCTGCCGCTGGGTGCGAATCGACAAGGAGTACCGCTTCGAGACCGACGAAGGGCACAGCGTCGCTGGTCGATCTCTTCCAAGGGCGCTCGCAGCTCCTCGTCTATCACTTCATGTTCGGACCTGACTACACGGCGGGGTGTCCATCCTGCTCGTCGATCGCGGACGGGTTCGACGGCTTCGTCGTTCACCTCGCGAACCACGACGTCACGCTCTGCGGCGGTGTCGCGGGCGCCGCTCGCGAAGCTGGCGGCCTATAAGCGACGGATGGGATGGACGTTCCCGTGGGCATCCTCGTTCGGCAGCGACTTCAACGTCGATTTCAACGTCGGCTTCACGAGGAGCAACAGCGCGAGGGAGGCATCGAATACAACTACCGGCGCGAGTCGGCGTGGCAGGCACCGGCACGGTGAAGGCGCTATGTCGCCCAGTTTCGCGGCCACCGGCCGGAACCGACGCGGCCACGTATCCTGCGCGAGAGGCCGGGCATGAGCGCGTTCGTCGCTCGACGACGGCGTCGTCTACCACACCTATTCGGCCTACGCGCGCGGCGTGGACGGCCTCTGGGGCATGTACCAGTGGCTCGACCGCGCACCCAAGGGGCGCAACGAGACCGGCATCTGGTGGCGCCGCCACGACGAATACGACGAGCCTGAGCGCCCGCAAGCCTGCGCACCGGGCACGCACTCAATGCGTGAGTCGCTGACATTGGCCGCGGCATTCATTCTTCACCTCGCTGCCAAGGGACCGGCTGTCGGCTGGTAAGAATCGTACCGGGTCGCCGAATCAGCGGCTGACGGAAGGCTACGGAACGTGCGCGATCGCGATCCGATAGAACTCGTAGCCCTGCATGCGGGTCGCCGCCCGACCAAAGTGACGGCCGCGGTAATCGGACGCGCCGACGTCCTCGTCGAGCACGAGACCCCGCTCGGCCGGGTAGGCGGACAGGCGTGACGGATCCAGGCCGAATGTCCAGCGCTCACCCGCCGCGTGCAGCGTCGCAAACAACTTCTACGTCCCATGGAACGCCTCGGGCGCGTCCAGGACCTTACGGTCAACGTAGGTGAAGACCACCCGGCTGCCACCGGCGGCACTCGCGCACCAGCGAAGGGTCGCGTCGACGGCATCTTCGGTCAGGAAGTTCGTAACGCCCTCCCAGATGACGAGCGTGCGGCGGCCGGGGTCGTACCCGGCGATCTCCATCTCGCTCGACAGCGGCCGTGCGTTGAAATCGATGGGCACGAAGCGCACGTGCCGGGGTATCGCGGCGAGCGCAGATTCCAGCAGCGCCCGCTTGGCGGCGGAGGTGGAGGGATGATCCACCTCGAAGACGATCGCGTCCGTCGTCCCGGCCATCCTGTAGGCACGCGCGTCAAACCCGGCCCCCAGGATGACGATCTGCGGTATTCCGGATTTCAAGGCCGCGCCGGCCTCGTCATCGATGCAGCGGGTCCGCGCAACAGCAGAAGTTCGGGCGCCGGGCCATCGATGGTCGATGAAGATCCGCAGGACATCGCCGGCCCAATGCACCCTCGACAAACCGACTGCCAGGCGAAGCCGCGGCCTCAGGAACGCCACGGCAAATCGGTCTTCGAACACGCGTCGATCAGCCGGGCGCGTCGTCTCGAGCGCTCGGAACAACGCCATGTACTCCGCCGTGCGGCTCGCCTTTCCTTGCTTCAACGTGTTTCCACTTTGCGTCGCACTTCATTGACGAGCGCCGGCCTCGTCGGGCGGCAGCTCGCGCAGTCGGCGATGAAACCACGCCACATCCCACCATTGACCGAACTTGCGACCCACCGCCGGAAACGTGCCGATCGGCTGAAAGCCGATGCCGAGGTGCAAGGCAACACTGGGCTCATTTGGAAGTGCCACGCCCGCATAGGCGTTGCAGTAGCCTTGCGCCGCGAGCTCGGGCAACAGTGCCTGATACAAGGCCGTGCCGACCCCTCGGCCGCGCGCGTCCGGTGAAACGTATACGGCCGTCTCCGCCGACCAGCGGTACGCTTCTCGCGCGCGGTGCGACGAACCATAGGCGTAGCCCACGACTCGAGCGTCGTCCTCCGCCACGAGACACGCCCAGTTGCGCGAGAACTTGCGGAGCCGCTCCGTGAACTCTGCAAGAGTCGGCGGCGTCAGCTCAAAGGAAATCGGCGTCGTCTCGACGATCGGCGCGTAGATCGCGAGCATTGCGGTTGCGTCGGACTCGATCGCGGGGCGGATCTGCATGGTGGGTGTGGCGTCGCGCGAGACCAAATACCGCAATGACCAGGGCTGAACGGAGGCTACAGCCGGCGATTCTCTATCCGATCGATGCGACTGGCGCGGCCGGAGGGATTCGAACCCCCGACCCTCAGGTTCGAAGCCTGATGCTCTATCCAACTGAGCTACGGCCGCGCGGGAGGAGACGGATTCTAGCGCAGTCGACGCCCGGCGGGCGGCGCCGTATTCCACTCGCTACTTCATCGTCGGCATCACGAACTGCGCGCCCTCGCGCTGGGACGTCGGCCACCGCGAAGTCACGGTCTTGAGCCGGGTGTAGAAACGCACGCCGTCGGGCCCGTGCACGTGCAGCGGTCCGAACAGCGACCGCTTCCAGCCGCCGAACGAGTGAAACGCCATCGGCACCGGGATCGGCACGTTCACGCCGACCATGCCTGCCTGCACGGCCTGCGTGAAAGCGCGAGCTGCCTCGCCGCTGGCGGTAAAAATCGCGGTACCGTTGCCGAATTCATGGGAGTTCACCAGGCTCGTCGCAGCGGCGAGATCCGGCACGCGCACGACGCACAGCACCGGGCCGAAGATCTCCTCGCGGTAGATCCTCATCTCGGGCCGCACGTGATCGAACAGGCACGGCCCCATGAAATACCCCTGCTCGTGGCCCGCGACCTTGCGTCCACGGCCGTCCACGATGAGCTTTGCGCCCTCCTGGACGCCGAGATCCACGTAGCCCAGTACTCGCTCCAGGTGCTCGTGCGTGACGAGCGGGCCCATGTCCGCGCCGGGTTCGATGCCCGCAGCCACCTTGAGCCCGGCGACCTGCCGCCGCAGTTCCTCGACCAGCCGGTCGCCGGCATCACCAACCGCGACCGCGACGGAGATCGCCATGCAGCGCTCGCCCGCCGAGCCGTAGGCCGCACCAATCAGCGCACTCGCAACGTTGCCGGTGTCCGCGTCGGGCATCACGACCATGTGGTTCTTGGCACCGCCGAGGGCCTGCACCCGCTTGCCGTGCGCCGACGCAGTCCGGTAGATGTACTCGGCCACCGGAGTCGATCCCACGAAGCTCACCGCGGACACGCGCGGGTCGGTGAGCAGCGTGTCGACGGCCTCCCGGTCGCCATTCACGACGTTGAACACGCCGTCGGGCAGGCCGGCTTCCGTGAGCAGTTCCGCGACGCGCACCGGCACGCTCGGGTCCTTTTCAGACGGTTTCAGGACGAATGTGTTCCCGCAGGCAATCGCCACCGGGAACATCCACATCGGCACCATGGCCGGGAAATTGAACGGCGTGATGCCGGCGCAGACGCCGACCGGCTGACGGATGGACCAGCTGTCGACGTTGGTACCGACGTTCTCGGTGAACTCGCTCTTCAAGCAGCTGCGGGATACCGCAGGCGAACTCCACGACCTCCAGTCCGCGCACCAGTTCACCGCGCGCGTCCGACAGCACCTTGCCGTGCTCGGAGGTGAGCAGTGCTGCGAGTTCGTCCAGGTGCGACTCGAGCAGCGCCTTGAACCGGAACATCACCCGCGCCCGCTGCAGTGGCGGCGTGGCGGACCAGCCCGGCAACGCCGCGTCGGCCGCTGCTATCGCTGCGCGGGTTTCGTCTGCGCTCGCAAATGCCACCTGCCCACGCGGCTGGCCGGTGGCCGGATTGAACACCGTCCCTTCCCGGCCAGACGAGCCGGCGACCTGTCGACCGGCGACATAATGGCCCAGCGAAAACGGTGCCGCGGCCGGGTTGGCGGCGCGAGTGGACATACGCATCTTGAATCCTCTGCGGGAACGCTTCGGGCGTCGAACCCTGGAGCCGTCATTGGACACCAAGACCCCCTCGCCTCGCCAGTCTCGGCAGCGGACCCCGATGTGACTAGTTGAACACGCGGTCCCCGGGCAACAGAGAGTCTGCCGGCAGTTGTGGCTGGTCGGCAATCTCGCGGTAAACCGGGGTGAAGTCTGGCGCCGTCTCGCGGAAGAGCTGCCCGAAATCGTCGATGACGAAGTAGGTCTGCTGGAACGTGTCGATCTTGTAGCGCGTGCGCATCACGCGCCGAAGGTCGAAGCCGATGCGCCGCGGATCGGAACTCGAGATTGCGTACTCGACCTCGCCCGGTGACGAGAGAACGCCCGCCCCATAGATACGCAGCCCGTCGTCCGTGCGGACCAGGCCGAATTCAACCGTGTACCAGTAGAGACGCGCCAGGTACTCCAGTGCATGCAACCCGTCCGCCTTGAGGCCGCCGCGGCCGTAGGCCTCCATGTAGTCGGCGAACACGGGATCGAACAGCAGCGGCACATGGCCATAGAAGTCGTGGAAGATGTCCGGCTCCACGATGTAGTCGAACTCGCTCTCGTTGCGCAGCCAAACTGTTACCGGGAAGCGGCGTTCAGCCAGGTGCCCGAAAAACGCCTGTTCCGGCAGCAGGCCCGGCACGCCAACGACTCGCCAACCGGTCGCCCGCGCGAGTCGCTCATTGACCTCGGCAAATCGCGGAATGCCGGCGTCGTAGCCCAGTGTCTCGATCACGCGCAGGAACTCGGGGCAGGCGCGACCGGGCACCAGCCGCATCTGCCGAGCGTAAAGGCGACGCCAGCGATCCTGGTCGTCGTCCCCATACGACGTGTAGTCCTGTTCGACCGTGTAGTCGGGACGCATCCGGCTGTAATCGCCACGCACCGCGTGGGTGCTGGCCCCGTAGGTCACGACCGGGTCATGGCCTTTCATGCGTGCTTCTCCCAACCTGGAAGTGCCAAGCATAGCCCCATGGGGCACCCGAGTGGACCTTGCCGGGAGCCGGTCGCGCCTCGCTTGCCCCGATCGCAGCGCCTCTCCGGCGCGCAGGCACCGTCTGCTATAGTTTTGCCCTCCAGAATCCATGGCCGCCGGCACCTGCCCGGCAGCGGTGCCCAGAGGAATAACGATGATGCACTTGATCCGCGCCACCCTTGCCGCCGTGCTGCTTGCGTCGGGCGTCGCCGCCCAGGCTGCCTGCGTATACCCCCAGGCACCGCAGAACATCCCGAACGGCGCGACTGCTACCAAGGCACAGATGCTGGAGGCACAGGCGAAGGTCAAGGAATATTCGAGCGCCGTACAGGACACGTACCTGCCGTGCCTGGCAACCGAACTGGAAGCACAGATCGCGGCGCTCGACCCTTCCGACCCGGAGCGCGCCCAGAAGGAAACCGCCCTCAAGTCGATGCAGGCCAAGAAGCACAACGCGGCGCTCGACGAACTCAGCGCGCTGGCGGCTCGCTGGAGCGAGGAGATCAAGGCGTTCAACGAAGCGAGCAAGAAGTAGGCAGGCGCTCTGCGGCCGGCCAGGAGCCTCAAGTGGAACGTGACTCGGGCGAATCCACGGTTGTAGCGCTCCCGGGGCGCGACGCACCAGTCGACCTGCTCGGCCGACCCATGCGCGACCTGCGCATCTCGGTCATGGATCGGTGCAATTTCCGTTGCCCGTACTGCATGCCGCGCGAGACCTTCCACGACCGCTATCGATTCCTCAGGTCGTCCGAGCGACTCGATTTCGGTGAAATCACCCGCGTGGCGCGTATCAGCACGACGGCTTGGCGTGCGCAAGGTCCGCATCACCGGCGGCGAGCCACTGCTCCGGCCCGACATCGCGGACCTGGTCGCGGAACTCTCGACGCTCGACGGGGTCGAGGACATCGCGCTGACCACCAACGGCGTGCTGCTCGCCCAGCACGCGGCAGAACTCAAGGGAAACGGCCTGCATCGGGTCACGGTGAGCCTGGATTCCCTCGACCCGGCTGTATTCGAGGCGATGAGCGGCGGGTTCGGTGGCCTCAAGCAAGTGCTCGAGGGCATCGAGGCGGCGCTGGCGGCCGGGCTCGACCCGGTCAAGGTCAATGCGGTGGTGAAGCGCGGCGTGAACGATCACACCGTTCTTGCGCTGCTCGAGCGCTTCCGCGGCACGCGGGTCGATCGTGCGCCTGATCGAGTACATGGACGTCGGCAACCGCAATGACTGGCACGCCGACGAGGTCGTACCCTCCGCCGAACTGCTGCGCCAGATCGGTGAGCGCTGGGCGGTGACGGCCGTGCCGGGCCGGCGCGGCCAGGTCGCGGAGCGCTACCGCTACGACGACGGCGCGGGTGAACTCGGCTTCATATCGTCGGTCTCGGCGCCCTTCTGCAGGGGCTGCAGCCGAGCGCGCCTGTCGTCGGAAGGCTCGTTGTTCATGTGCCTGTTCGCGGCGAACGGGCTCGACCTGCGCGCACCGCTGCGCGCCGGGGCGACGGACGAGGAACTCCTTGCGCTCGTTCGCGGCGCCTGGTCGCAGCGTTCGGACCGCTACAGCGAGATCCGCGACACAGAGCGCGCCGCGGCGCATCCGCTGCACAAGGTCGAGATGCATTACATCGGCGGGTGAGGAATGTTCAGCCACGTTGACGAGAACGACCAGCCCACGATGGTGGACGTGAGCAGCAAGGCCGTGACCAAGCGCACCGCCGTGGCTGAGGCGCGGGTCCGGTTTCCGGGGTCCGTGGCCGACGCGCTGCGCGAGGCTGGATTCTCGACCAGCAAGGGGCCCGTTTTTCAGACCGCGATCATCGCCGGAGTGATGGCTGCGAAGCGCACCCACGAATTGATCCCGTTCTGCCACCCACTCGGCATCGAGAATTGCCGAATCGAGATCGACATGCCGGACGGTGATGAAGCAGTGATTCGCTGCACCGTTACCGTGCACCACCGCACCGGCGTCGAGATGGAGGCGCTTACCGGCGCCTCGATCGCCGCACTCACCGTTTACGACATGTGCAAGGCGCTTTCGCACGAGATCGTGATCGGTCCGTTGCGCCTGGCGGAGAAGCACGGCGGCCGCCGTGACGTGTCACAGCCATGAGCCATTTCACCCCATTCCACCCGCCGGTGTTCGCGCGCTGCGCGAGCCGTCGATCACAGCACCACGCGCCCGGATGACGCTCACGGTTCACGTGCAGTACTTTGCCGCGCTGCGCGAACAGGCTGGCCGCGGCAGCGAAACGCTCATGACCGGGTCGCGCACCGCCGCCGACCTGTACGACGAACTTCGCGGCCGGCACGGCCTCTCGCTGCCCCCCTCTATGCTCAAGGTCGCGGTGAACGAGGAGTTCGCGGCCTGGGATCGTCCCCTTGTGGATGGAGACCGAGTCGTGTTCATTCCGCCGGTTGCGGGCGGCTGATGCGGCCGTTCTCGTTCAGCCAGGCTCCGCTGGAGCCCGGCAGTCTCCGCGACGCACTTGCGGACGCGTCCAGTGGTGGCTATGCCAGCTTCGAGGGCTGGGTGCGCGACCACAACGAGGGGCATCGCGTCCGTCGCCTGGAGTACGAGGCGTTCGAAGCCCTCGCGGTCAAGGAAGGCGAGCGCATCGTTGCCGCAGCGATAGAGCGCTTCGGTGCCAGGCGCGCCGCCTGCGTCCACCGGGTCGGCGACCTGGCCATCGGCGACCTTGCGGTATGGGTCGGTGTCAGCGCCGAACACCGCGACGAAGCATTCGCTGCGTGTCGCTACATCATCGACGAAGTGAAGCACCGGCTGCCGATCTGGAAGAAGGAGCATTACGAGAACGGAGACTCCGGCTGGGTGAATTGCGAGCGCTGCGCGGAGGCCCCCGACCACGACGCCGCGCACGCCCACGACGACCATCGGCACCGATTCACGCACGACTACTCGCGCCAGGTCACGCTGCCCGAGGTCGGCGCCAGCGGCCAGGCGAAGCTGCGTGCAGCGTCCGTGCTGGTGATCGGAGCCGGTGGGCTCGGCGTGCCGGTGCTGCAGTACCTCGCCGCCGCCGGCATCGGGCGTATTTCAGTGATGGACGGCGACGTCGTCGAATCGAGCAACCTGCACCGGCAGCCGTTGTACGAAGTCGCGGACGTCGGTCGCCCGAAGGCCGCGGTGGCGGCCGAGCGTGTAGCTCGCATGAACCGCGATCTTTCCTGCCAGGCCATTGCCGAGCGCGCGGAACCCGGTAACCTCGACGCGCTGGTCGGGCGGCACGATCTCGTGGTCGAGTGCACGGATAACCTGCGCACGAAATTCCTGGTGAACGACGCCGTGGTGCGCGCGGGAAAGCCGGCGATTTTCGCCAGCGTCTACCAGTACGAAGGCCAGGTGCAGGCGTGGCTGCCGACGCCCGACTGGCCGTGCCTGCGTTGCCTGTGGCCCGAGGCACCGCGCGACGGGCTGGTCGGCAACTGCGCCGAGGCCGGCGTGCTCGGGCCGGTGCCGGGCACAATCGGCACGATGCAGGCCATGCTCGCGCTGCGAATCCTGCTCGGCATGGATCCCGCGCCGGTTCGCGGCCTGGTGGTGGTCGACCTGCTCACATTCGCGACCAGTCACATCAGGGCGGCACGTGACCCGGCCTGCGACCACGTCACGCCGGGCCGGCGGCCGCACGCCGAGCCGGCTCAACTCGAAGTCGAATTTGCGAGCCTCGACGAAGCGCGTGGTGCGGGATTCGAACTCGTGGACGTGCGCGAAGCCTGGGAGCTGGCCCGGGATCCGCCGGGCATGGACACCGGCCTGCACCTGCCGATGAGTCAACTGCTTGTCGGGCCGGGTCAGCTTTCCCGCCGAGGGCCGGCGGCTGATCGTGTGCGCGCACGGCGTGCGCAGTCTCTCGCTCGCGGAACAGTTGCGCGAGCACGGACGGCACGGACGTCTACTCGATGCGCGGCGGAATCGCGGCGCTGACGCACTGAGGCGGTTTGCACCGTGGTGAGCCGATGTTCCGACCCGCCGACCGGCACCGGCCCGCGTCGCCCGGCGGCGTCACTTTGTTTCAGGGCCTGGTCTGCCCTGAACCGCGAACCACGTACTTGTAGCTCGTGAGCTGCTCGACGCCGACCGGGCCACGCGCGTGGAACCGGTCGGTCGAGATGCCGATCTCGGCGCCCATGCCGAACTCGCCGCCGTCCGCAAACTGCGTCGAGGCGTTGTGCAGCACGATCGCGCTGTCCACGCGCGCCAGGAATGCTTCGGCCGCAACCGCGTCCTCGGTCACGATCGACTCCGTGTGCGCGGACCCGTAGCGAGTGATGTGCCGGATCGCCTCGTCCACGCCGTCCACGACCCGCGCTGCGATCACCGCGTCGAGATACTCGGTGTACCAATCTTCCTCGGCCGCGGGCCGCACCCGCGGATCGACCGCCTGCACGCGCGGATCTCCACGCACCTCGCAGCCCGCGTCCAGCAGGTCCGTGACGATCGGCCCGAGGTGCGTCGCGGCGCAGCCCTCGTCGACCAGCAGTGTCTCGGCCGCGCCGCAGATACCGGTGCGTCGGAGCTTCGCATTCGTGACGATCGCGCGCGCCATGCGCAGGTCGGCCGCACGATCCACGTACACGTGGCAGTTGCCCTCGAGGTGCCCGATCACCGGCACCCTCGCCTCCTGCTGGACTCGCGCGATCAGGCTCTTGCCGCCTCGCGGCACGATCACGTCGATCCAGTCAGTCATGGCGCCGAGCATGTATCCCACCGCCGCCCGATCCGTCGTCGGCACGAGCTGTATGCACGCCGCCGGCAGGCCCGCCCCGGCCAGCCCCTCGAGCAGGCACGCGTGGATCGCCGTGCTCGAATGATGGCTCTCGCTGCCGCCGCGCAGCACGGCAGCGTTGCCGGACTTGAGGCACAAGGCCCCGGCGTCACAGGTCACGTTCGGGCGGCTCTCGTAGATGATGCCGATGACGCCGAGCGGCACCCGGACTCGCTGGATGCGGAGCCCGTTCGGGCGTACCCGCTCCTCGATGATCGTTCCGATGGGATCGGCCAGCATGACGACCTGCTCGACACCCGCGGCCATCGCCTCGACGCGCGCGGGGTCGAGAGCGAGACGATCCAGCATTGCGGCACCGAGCCCGGCGGCGCGAGCGGATTCCATATCAACTGCATTGGCCGCGAGCAGGTCCGGGGCGCGACGGCGCAGCGCGCGCGCGGCCGCGAGCAGCGCCGCGTCCTTCTGCGCTCGCCCTGCAAGCGCCAGTACCGCTGCTGCCTCGACCGCAGCGCGCCCGATGCCGTCCATCGTGGCTGAAAGTTCCGCGGCGATCACACGAGCACCAGGTCGTCGCGATGGATGATCTCGTCACGTCCGCGATAGCCCAGCAATTCCTCGAGCTCGCTGCTGCGGCGGCCGCACAGCAGTTCCGCTTCGGTGCTCGCATACGCACTCAGGCCGCGCGCCACTTCACGCCCGTCGGGGTCGCGCACCACCACCGTGTCGCCGCGATCGAAGCGCCCGCTCACGCGAACCACCCCGGCCGGCAGCAGGCTCTTGCCCAGGCGCAGCGCCTGCGCGGCACCCGCATCCACGACCAGCTCGCCCGCTGGTTTCAGCGTCCCTGCGATCCACTGCTTGCGTGCCGCGACCGGCGAGCCATCCGCCAGGAACCAGGTGCAACGTTCTCCCGACTCGATGCGTCGCAACGGATGCGGCTCGCGGCCCGCAGCGACACACATGTGGCAACCGGCCGCGACGGCGATCTTCGCCGCCTGCACCTTGGTGGTCATGCCGCCGGATCCCACGTCCGAAGCCGATCCGCCAGCCATGGCCTCGATCTCGGGCGTGATCTGGGTAACCTCGGCGATGAACCTCGCGTCCGGCGAGCGCGTCGGGTCGGCACTGTAGAGACCATCGACGTCGGAGAGCAGCACCAGGCAATCGGCGCTGGCCATCTGCGCCACGCGCGCCGCGAGCCGGTCGTTGTCCCCGTAGCGGATCTCCGCCGTCGCCACCGTATCGTTCTCGTTGATGACCGGAACCGCGCCGAGCTTGAGCAACGTGGTGAGCGTGTTGCGCGCATTCAGGTACCGGCGGCGCTGCTCGGTGTCGCCAAGCGTGAGCAGGACCTGCGCAACCGCGCAACCGTGAGGCTCGAGTACCTCCTTCCACGCGTGCGCGAGCCGGATCTGCCCCACGGCCGCCGCCGCCTGGCTCTGCTCCAGCTCGAGCCTGCCGGCAGGCAAGCCGAGCTGCCGGCGTCCGAGCGCGATCGCGCCGGACGATACCAGCACCACCTCCTGGCCACGTTTGCGGAGGCTTGCGACGTCCAGAGCCAGCGTCTCGAGCCAGGCACGGTTCACGCGGCCGGTCGACTGCTCGACCAGCAGCGCCGAGCCGATCTTCACCACCACCCGTCGGGCCGCGGCGAGGCGCGTGTGGCCGGCCACGACCGTCAGGGTCATGAGAAGCTGAAGTGCTCGGCGGGCAGGTCCATCAGACCGGCCGCCCCGGCACGCGCCGCCGCCGCATGCGCGTCCACGCGCGGCAGCAGGCGATCGAAATAGAAGCGCGCCGTGACCAGCTTCGCCTTGTAGAAGTCCGGGTCCTCAGCGCCGGCTGCAAGCCGCTTGGCGGCCTCACCCGCCGCGGCGAGCCAGCACCAGGCCAGGCACACGTAGCCCGAAAACTGCAGGTAGTCCGTCGCCGCGGCACCGGCCTCGTCCGGGTTCTTCATCGCGGCCATGCCGAGTTCGAGCGTCAGCTTGTCCCACTGCTCGAGGCGCCGGCCCAGCTCGGCCGACAGTTCGGCGACTTCCTGCACACCATTGAACTCGGCGATCGTCTCGCGGACACGACCGACCATCATCTGCTGGCTCTTGCCGCGCGTGCCGAAGACCTTGCGGCCCAGCAGGTCGAGCGCCTGGATGCCGTTCGTGCCCTCGTAGATCGGCGTGATGCGTGCATCGCGCATCAACTGCTCGACGCCGGTCTCGCGGATGAAGCCGGCGCCGCCGTGGACCTGCACGGCGAGGCTCGTCACCTCGATGGCCGAATCGGTGAGGAATGCCTTCACGATGGGCGTCAGGAATGCGACCAGGTGTTCCGATCGCTTGCGTGCCTCCGGATCGGGGTTCATGTGCGCGCCGTCGATCTCGCGCCCGGTCAGGAACGCCAGCACCCGGCCGCCTTCGACGAACGCCTTCTGCGTGAGCAGCATTCGCCGCACGTCCGGGTGGACGATGATCGGATCGGCGGGCTTGTCCGGCTGCTTGGCGCCGGTGAGCGAACGGCCCTGCAGCCGGTCGTTGGCGTACGCGAGCGATGCCTGCCAGGCGAGTTCCGAGAGCCCCTGCCCCTGCAGGCCGACGCCGAGTCGCGCGTGGTTCATCATCGTGAACATGCACGACAGGCCTTCATTCTCCTTGCCGAGCAACCAGCCCACCGAGTCGTTGAAATGCATGACGCAGGTGGGTGAGGCGTGGATGCCCATCTTCTGCTCGATGGAACCGCAGCTCACGCCGTTTGCCGGGCCGGCATTGCCGTCGGCGTCGGGCACGAACTTCGGTACTACGAACAGGCTGATGCCCTTGGTGCCCGGAGGGCCGTCCGGCGTCCGGGCCAGCACGAGGTGCACGATGTTGCTGGTGAGGTCGTGCTCACCCGCGGTGATGTAGATCTTCGTCCCGGTGATGGCGAACGATCCGTCGCCACGCGGCATCGCCTTGGTGCGCAGCAAACTGAGGTCGGTGCCTGAATTTGCCTCGGTCAGGCACATCGTGCCGGCCCACTCGCCAGACACCATCTTGGGCAGGTAGCGCCGCTTCAGTTCGTCGTTGCCGTGGGCCGCAAGTGTCAGGCCCGCGCTCTCGGTCAGGCCCGAATACATTTTCCATGCCATGTTCCCGGAACACTGCATTTCGCCGAAGGCCAGCGCGAACCCGGCCGGCAGGCCCTGGCCACCCCATTCCGGGTCCGCCGTCATCGTGATCCAGCCGTCCTGGCAATAGCGGTCGTACGCCTCCTTGAAGCCCGGCGGCGTGAATACCTGGCCGTTTTCGAATCGCAGGCCATGCTCGTCGCCGACGCGGTTCGTGGGGGCGAGGACGGTTTCGGCGAACTTGGCGCCTTCTTCGAGAATTCCCTCGAGAAGCTCCCGGTTCAGTTCTTCGCGGCCGAAGCCCCGGTAGTGGTCCTCGATATGCAGGAGATCCTGGACGACGAATCGGATGTCACGGAGCGGTGCGCGGTAGGTGTACACGATCTGACCTTCCTTCTTGCTTCTGGCTGGCTGGCTGCAGTCCGATTTTACGCGATGCAACAGGATTCGGGCGTACGGTGAGTTCCGGTTGCCTGCCATTGCGACCGGCCCGTATAGTTGTTCGCGCGCCACGATCAAGAAATAAATGGGATTTTCGCCGAGGATGCCACTGTGAGCCGTGATTACGACCCGGTTGCCGGTCAATGGTACGAGGACCTCGACTCCGAGGAGATTTTCAAGGTCCTGGACCTGGACCCGGACGAGGAACTGGTCCGCATCCAGTGGCTGGACCGCGAAATCGAGGAAATCGACCTCGACGTCTGGAATGAAATGGACCTCGAACTGGCCGGCGCTCCCGAAGGCTGGGTGGATGACGACGAATTCGGTTCCGACGACGACAAGGACGAGGAAGAGGACGATCTCGACGACGAGGATGAAGACGACTGGGACGACGAAGAGGACGAGGACGACGATTACGACGACGAGGACGACGAGTATCGTGACCGCGAGTGAACGACACGACGGCCTGCGTCGACGGCTCCCCGCCTGCGGATTACCCGGCTGAACTCGAGCGCGTCTGGCGGACACCCGACGGCACGCCGGTCACCTTTCGAGCGCTGCGCCCCGACGATCTCGACCGGGAACTCGCCTTCATCGCGGGTCTCTCCGGGGAAACGCTGCACCTGCGCCTGCAATATGCATCCCGCGGCGTGAGTCGCGAGGACGCGACGCAACTGCTCAAACTGGACTACCGGGACACGCTCGCCGTGGGCGCCCTGGTACCAGGCCCGGCAGGCGACCGGATCGTCGGCGTCAGCCGTTTTGCGCGCACGCCGGGCAGCGACCGTGCCGAATGCGCCATCGTCGTGGCCGACGACTGGCAGGGTCGAGGAATAGGCAGCGAACTCATGCGGAGCCTTGGTGTCGCAGCCCGGTCACGCGGGATACGAGGCCCTGGAAGGCACCATCCTTGGCGAGAACCGCCGTATCCTCGACTGGGCGCGGCGCTTCGGCCTCGCCGCGAGGACCGAGCCCAACTCCGGCGGACTGGTCGCGGTCACGCTGGACCTCGGGTCGTTTACTTCAGCGTCCTGAGGCCGGTCAACGCCATGCGCCACCTGTCATAGGCGGGCATCACGTCGGCGGCCCGCCGGAGCGCCTCGGATCTCAATTCCTTCCCGCGTGCCTTGAGTTCGTGGTCCAGCCGCCGGGCGAGCGGGCGGCCGAGCGCAGCTTCGTTTGCCCGGAGCCATATTCGGGCGGCAGCCGCGTCGAGATACTCCCCCAGGCTGTCCTGCGCCGATCGCAGGCGGTCCATCACCCTCCCGGCTTCACTGGCCTGCAGGCCGGAGACCGACTCCAGCGCGTAGCGGCACCGCTTCAGCGTGAGGCGCAGGCGATGAAGCTCGGCGAAGCGTCCGGCACGCTCGGCCAGCAACCTGCCCGCATCCCGCCACGGTGCGTCGACCAGTTCGAGCAGTTCGACCAGGTCGACGTCGGCGCGCACGCGCAACGCCGCCAGCGTCTGCTCGTCACAAAGAAATGCGACCGACTCGGCCCAGTCCTCGCTATCCAGCGCCTCGCGCATCGCCCGCCTCGATTCCACACTGTCCCGGCGCAGCGCTGCCCGGAGACACTGGGCGTCCGCCACGGCGATTGCGGGCCGACGCCCGGCGACCGCGAGCAGCAGGCCACGCCTGACGTCGGCTTCGCGCGGCCCTGACAACACGCGCGCAAAGTCCCTTAGCCTGCGTCGCAGGCGCTGCGACTTGCGCTGGTCGAACAGCGGGCGATAGGTGGCAAGCAGTGAACGCAGCCTCCGGGCCGCAACGCGGGCGTCGTGCACGTCCCCGGGGCGTGCCGCGCGCAGCCGCGCGACCACGGACCGAAGCCGGGCCTGGTGCTCGACCAGCGCCTGCCAGGCCAGCCGGCTGCCCTCGCCGCCGGGCGAGCAACCAGTCACGTCGGCCGATTCCTCGCGTCGCATGGAACGGAGCCTACCGCAGCCCGGACCTCGGGAGTAACGCATGCGAGCGACGCTGCCATGAAGTCCCACTGGTGTTCGGCCGGGACGCCCCGCGTTGGTTGCGTAGAATCCGGGCCATGACCGAAGAGTCCACTGCAGTCGTGTGGTTTCGCAGGGACCTGCGCCTGGCCGACAACCCGGCGCTATCAGCCGCCTGCTTACACGCTGGCCGGGTGGTGATGCTCTACGTGCATGCACCTGACGAGGAAGGCGACTGGCCGCCCGGTGCTGCCAGCCGCTGGTGGCTGCACCAGAGCCTCGCGCGGCTGTCCGCGGAGTTGCGTGGCCGCGGCGCGGAGCTGCACCTGCGGCATGGCCCGTCGCTGGAGGCATTGCTCGCGGTCGTGCGTGCTACGCGCGCCGACTGCGTGTATTGGAATCGGCTATACGAACCGGCGCTTGCGGAAAGGGATGCGCGGGTCGCGTCGGCGCTCGGTGCCGCGGGCATCGCGGTCGAGAGCTGCAACGCGGCGATGCTGGTCGAGCCGCGGGCCGTGGCGACGTGCGAGGGGCGTCCCTACCGTGTATTCACGCCTTACTGGCGCGCCTGCCTGCCCCGACTGGAAGAGCAGCCACGCATTCTCCCACCGCCGCGAATTTCGGCTGCCGAACTCAGTGCACCGGGACCGACTTTGGACGAGCTGGGGCTGCGCCCGACGATTCGATGGGATGCAGGACTCGAGGCGGCCTGGATTCCGGGAGAAGCCGGGGCGCTCGCGCGGCTCGAGACCTTCTGTGAATCCATCCTCGGCGGTTACGTGGACTCGCGGGAGCGACCCGACCTGGACGGCACGTCCCGGCTGTCCCCGCACCTGCACTTCGGCGAGATCGGGCCGCGACAGTGCCTGGCTGCGGCGCGCAATGCGCTATCGGGACGAGCTGACCGGCAGGCGGGCTTCGACGCCTTCGTGCGGGAACTCGGCTGGCGCGAATTCGCCCACCACATCCTGCACCACTTTCCGCACACGACCGGCGCGCCACTGAACACGCGTTTCGCCGGATTTGAATGGGACCCGGATCCGCGGCTGCTCGCGGCCTGGCACGCGCGGCCGGACGGGTTTCCCAATCGTCGATGCCGGAATGCAGCAGCTGTGGACAACCGGCTGGATGCACAACCGCGTTCGCATGATCGTGGCGTCGCTGCTCACGAAGAACCTGCGCCAGCACTGGCTGGACGGCGCACGGTGGTTCTGGGACACGCTGGTGGACGCTGACCTGGCCAGCAACACGCTCGGCTGGCAGTGGGTCGCCGGTTGCGGGGCGGACGCCGCCCCGTATTTCCGCATCTTCAACCCGCTGACCCAGGCCGCGCGCCATGACCCGCACGGTGCCTACGCAAGCCGCTGGCTGCCAGCACAGGATTCCCGGCAACAGGTGCCGGTCGTGGACCTGCGCGCGAGCCGGGCCGCGGCGCTGGACGCATATTCGCGCCTCGGTCGCTAGTCGACCCTCGACTCTGGCATCCTGCTAGCGGCATTCACCTATTACGGCGGCGGCGACCGCGCCGCGAGAATCGACCAGATATTCTTCATTCGGAGCGACCCATGAGCGAAGTCGGTATTTTCGAAGGCTTGAGCACTTCCAGGCTGGCCGTCGAACTGAACGATGACGAGCGGCGAACACTCGCCCGCGCCATGACCCTGCGCGACCTGAAGCACGGCGAGGTGCTGGTCCAGGAAGGCTCGGCCGACGACCACCTGTACGTCGTCGCGAGCGGTGTACTGGGCGTGGTAAAGAGCGCCGGCACCGACAACGAAGTCACACTGAATGCGATCCGTCCAGGTGCCGTGGTCGGTGAACTCTCGTTCCTGGACGGCTCGACCCGCTATGCGTCGCTTGTGGCGCTCAGCGACTCGCGAGTACTCGGCCTGACCCGCGACGCGCTCGAGGGGCTGCTCACCTCGCACCCCAAGGTCGTCTATCACGTGATGCGCGCCATCGTGCGCGTGGTGCACGAGGTCCAGCGCCGGATGTCGATGCAGACGGCCGAGCTGACGAACTACCTCTACAAGACGCACGGACGGTACTGAGTTGGTGGGGTTTCCAGTCTGCTGCCGCGCCGAGGGCAACCCGCGCGTACGCGTGTCACGTCGGTAGAAGTCACGAGACCCGCGCGGCGACTCGCCGATATCATGCGCGGGTCCTGACTTCGAGTGCCAGACAACATGTCCGCGACCCGATTCGGCGTCATCGCCGCGCTGCTGCTGTTCATCGCCCCATTCGCGGGAGCGGCCCCTGGCGACCCGGCATCCGACGAATTCTGGCACGGCGTATCGGCCGACGGCGCGCCGACGGTGCGCCTCTACTACTTCTTTTCGCCGACCTGCCCGCATTGCCAGGCCTCGAAGCCGTTCCTCGACGAGATCGCCGGCCGCAAGCAGTGGCTCGAGATCAAGCGCTATTCGGTCAAGGACAACCCCGAAAACGCACGCTTCTACTTCAATACCGCGAAGTCACTCGGCGTCGAAGCACTCTCGGTGCCGGGTTTCGTCTTCTGCCGGCAGGTAATGATCGGCTACGACAGCGCGACGACAACCGGGGCAGAACTCGAGCGGGCCCTCGACGCCTGTCATGCGGAACGCGCGGCGCATTCCGGAGCCGCGTCATCGCCGGAGCGCGCAGGGACCGGCGATGCAAGCCCCGGCCAGGGTCCGGGCGCGGCCGGCCAGTCAGCCACGGGGGGTAGCGGTCCTGGGACCACGGTCCACCTTCCGGTATTTGGCACGGTGAACACCCAGGCACTGTCGCTGCCGCTGCTCACGGTCGTGCTGGCCGGAGTGGACGCATTCAACCCCTGCGCCTTCTTCGTACTGCTGTTCCTGCTGAGCCTGCTGGTGCACGCGAAAAGCCGCACCCGCATGATGATCGTGGGCGGCACATTCGTGCTGTTCTCGGGCGTCGTCTACTTCATATTCATGGCGGCGTGGCTGAACGTGTTCCTGATCGCGGGAGAACTGCGGGCGATCACGGTCATTGCGGGACTGATAGCGCTCACGGTCGCCGCGCTTAACATCAAGGACTATTTCTGGTTCAAGGAAGGACCGAGCCTCTCGATACCCGACGCCGCCAAGCCCGGCCTGTTCAAGCGCATGCGCGAGGTCGTCACGACCGGCAGCATGGGCCCGATGCTGGCGAGCACGGTGCTGCTGGCGATCGTGGCCAACTCCTACGAGCTGCTTTGCACCGCCGGATTCCCGATGGTCTACACGCGCACGCTTACGCTCGCGAAGCTGGAGTCGTGGCAGTACTACGCGTGGCTTGCGGCCTACAACGTGATCTACGTGCTGCCGCTGCTGGCGATCGTCATCGTCTTCACCCGGACCATGGGCGCCCGCAAGCTCACCGAGTCCGAGGGTCGGATACTGAAACTGGTCTCCGGATTCATGATGCTCGGCTTCGGTCTGGTGCTGCTGTTCGCGCCCAACCTGCTCACCAATACGCTGGCATCGATCCTCGTGCTGGCGCTGGCCGTGGCGGCGTCGGTCCTGGTCGCGAGGGTCGCGGCGCCACGGATGGCTTGACGCCCGTGGCCGCACCCGGCCAAGGTGGCGCCCATGCCGAAGGACCGAACCGAAAACCTGGACGCCGCCGTCGAGCGCATCGGCCGTGCGCTGGGTCCGGCCGGCTGCATCACGGATCCTGAGAGGATTGCGCCGTATCTTGTTGATTTCCGTGGCCTTTACCATGGTGCGACTGCCGCTGGTCGCCCGTCCCTGCTCGACGGCCGAGACCTCCGAGGTACTCGCGATCTGCCACGAACTCGGCGTCGGCGTCGTGCCCCACGGCGGCAACACCAGCTACTGCGGCGGTGCGACACCGCGCCCCGGAGGCGACGAGATCGTACTTTCGCTCGCGCGCATGGACCGCATCCGGGCGCTGGACGCCGCGAATTTCACGATCACTGCAGAGGCCGGCTGCATTCTCGCCGACGTGAAGGCTGCGGCCGAGGGAGCCGACCGGTTCTTTCCGCTGGCGCTCGGGTCAGAGGGCAGCTGCCAGGTGGGCGGCAACCTCGCGACGAACGCCGGCGGCTTGAACGCATTGCGGTACGGGGTCGCACGCGACCTCGCGCTCGGACTCGAGGTCGTGCTTCCGGACGGGCGAGTGCTCGACGGGCTCACAAGCCTGCGCAAGGACAACACCGGCTACGACCTGCGCGACCTGTTCATCGGTGCCGAAGGCACGCTCGGCGTGATCACGGCCGCGAGCCTGAAACTGTTCCCCGCGCTGCGCAGCGTGGAGACGGTCTTCATCGCCGTGGCCGACCCGGCCGCGGCGGTCGAACTGCTCGCGCGCCTGCGCGGCGCGAGTGGCGACGCCGTCTCGACCTTCGAATACCTGCCGAGAATCGCCATCGAATTGACCACGCGGCACGTGCCTGGCGTGATCGACCCGCTCGAACGCCCGTACGACTGCTACGTGCTGTGCGAGTTGTCCTCCGCGCGTGAGGCGGCAGACCTGCGACCGGTGCTGGAAACGAGCCTCGAGCGGGCCCTGTCCGACGGCCTGGTCCTGGACGCAGCAATCGCCGAATCGCTGGCCCAGCGCAACGCCATGTGGAAGCTGCGCGAGTCGGTTCCCGAGGCGCAGCGCGCCGAAGGCGCCAGCATCAAGCATGACGTGTCGGTTCCGGTAGCTTCGCTGCCCTCGTTCATGGCAGAGGCAACCGCCGCGGTGCTCACGATCGTCCCGATGGGGCGCATGGTCACGTATGGCCACGTCGGCGACGGCAACCTGCATTTCAACGTGAGCGAACCTGCGGGCGGCGATCGCGAGTCATTCATGTCGCGGGAGACGGAAATCCAGGCCGCCGTGCACGAGATCGTGGGCCGCTATCGCGGCAGCATCAGCGCCGAACACGGGATCGGGCAGCTGAAGCGCGCGCAACTGGCCAGGTACAAGGACCCGGTCGCGCTCGACGTGATGCGCGCGATCAAGCGGAGCCTGGACCCCAGGGGCATCATGAATCCCGGCAAGGTGCTGCCGGGCGACTGAGCCCCGCCCACCTGCCTGTGCTTGCATGCTCCGCATTGACCGGCCTGCCTGCCCGTCGCGGAAGATGTTCCTTGCCCCCTGCCACCCCGACTCGTTAGATTGGCGGCCCGGGCGACGGCAACGATCTTGACCAACAAGGGGAGCGGGCAATGTCCATGTCGAAGAAACTTGCGGCGGAATTCATCGGGACGTTCTGGCTGGTGCTGGGCGGCTGTGGCAGCGCGGTCTTCGCCGCGGCATTTCCGGACCTGGGAATCGGGTTCGCTGGCGTCGCGCTGGCCTTCGGCCTGACCGTGCTCACGATGGCATTTGCCATCGGCCACATTTCGGGCTGTCACCTGAACCCGGCCGTCACGCTCGGACTTTGGGCCGGTGGCCGCCATCCGATCGGTGAGGTGCTGCCGTACGTGGTCGCGCAGGTGCTGGGCGGCATCGCGGGCGCGTTCATGGTCTACATGATCGCCACGGGCAATCCTGCCTTCGACGTTGCTGGCGGCATGGCATCGAATGGTTACGGAGCGCACTCGCCGGGCGGCTACTCGGCGGCAGCCGGCTTCCTGACCGAGGTCGTGATGACGATGATGTTCCTGGTCATCATCCTCGGTGCCACCGACAAGCGCGCACCCGCGGGCCTCGCGCCGATCGCCATCGGCCTCGGGCTTACGCTGATCCACCTGATCAGCATCCCGGTGACCAACACGTCCGTGAACCCGGCGCGCAGCACCGGGCCCGCCTTGTTCGTCGGCGGCTGGGCGACCGACCAGCTGTGGATGTTCTGGGTCGCGCCTCTGTTGGGCGCACTTATCGCCGGCTATCTTTACCGCTGGCTGGGCGACAGCAAGTAGCCTGACCCGCGGTCCACGCTGCGGCGCCGCAGGAAACGATTCCGGGGCGCGAACCGCGTATGGCCAGAATCCTGCAGATGAGGTCGGTGCGCTGGATCGCGATCCTGGTCGCGATCATCGGCCTCTATGCCTTGCTCGGCTTCCAGCTGGCGCCACGCATTGTACGCAGCCAGGCCATCTCGTTCGTGAAGAGCGAGTATGGTCGTGAGCTCGCTGTCGGGCTGGTCAAAGTCAACCCATTCCAGCTGCAACTCGAGATCCACGACCTCTCGCTGCCGGATGCGGATGGCAAGCCCATGCTCGGCTTCCGCAGGCTGTTCGTCGATTTCGAGGCCTCATCGCTCTGGCATCGTGCCTATGTCTTCAAGGACCTGGATGTCGAGTGGCCGGACCTGCATGCCGTCGTGAGGCCCGACGGCAGTTTCAATTTCGGCGACCTCGCCCCGAGGCAACCGGCCGCGCCGGAGCCGCAGTCGTCCGGGCTGCCGGCCGTGTGGCTGCAATCGCTGGACGTGTCCAACGGATCGCTTGCGTATTCGGACCGGGCGCGCTCGAAGCCGCTCGAGCGCAGGTTCACGCCGGTGACTTTCTCGCTGAAGGACTTCCGCACCACGCCTGAGGGCGGTGGATTCGCGCTGTCGGCGACCAGCGAGTCCGGTGAGGGTTTTGACTGGAAGGGTCGATTCGGCGTGACCCCGACACTGTCGTCGCAGGGCGAATTCGCGATTCGCGGCCTGAAGGCCCCGAACATCGGTGAAGTCCTCGACGACGCACTGCCCTTCGCGCTCGCGTCCGGCGTGATCGATCTCGGCGGCAGCTACGACGTCAGGATGGGCGATGGCCTCGAGGCAAAAGTCTCGCTGCCGAAGATATACGTCAAGGACCTGGGACTGCGTGCCCGAGGCGCCGACATCAACTGGGTCGACCTGCCGGGCATCGAGGTGTCGGACACGGCCGTGGCCCTGCCCGACCGGACGGTCATGATCGGCGGCATCACGGTCACCGGCATGCAGGTCCAGGCCTGGATGGCGCCGGACGGGAGCGTGAATCTAACGCAGATGCTCGAGCCGACGGCTGCGGCACCAGCACCTGGAGCCGAAGAAGTTGCAGCCGCTGCAGCAGAAGCACAACCACCTGCGCCAGCCACCGCTGCGACAGAGCCGCCGCCATGGACGGTCACGATTGCGACTACCCAGGTTGCGAATGCCGTCATCGATTTCGAGGACCGTCGCAGCGAGCCGTTCAAGAAATTCGTCGTGTCGCCGCTCGACGTGACCGTGACCGGCGCGAGCACCGACCTTACGAAGCCGGTCGCCGTCACGCTGGGCGCTGTGATCAACGACGTTGCGCCGTTCAAGGCCAACGGAACCGTCACACCCGAACCGCTTGCGGCCGAACTCGACATCGCGTTGACCGGAGCGCGCATGCACATCCTGCAGCCCTACGTGCTGCCGGTCGCCGATCTCACGATCAAGGACGGTACGCTCACGGTGGAAGGCAAGGTTCGCCTCGATCCGGTGGATGCCCCCGGACCCGAGCTGCGTTTCGACGGCGACGTCGCGATCGACACCTTCGCGTCGATCGACAATACGCTCAAGCATGACTTCATCAATTTCCAGCGACTCGAACTTCGCAGGCTCAGTTACGCGATGGGCCCGGACGCGACGAGCATCGACCAGGTGCTGGTACGCAAGCCCTTCGCGCGATTCGTCATCAGCCCCGAACGCGTGGTCAACATCTCTGCGGTGCTGGACCCGGAGGGAACGCGTGCCGCGCTCGCGGCACGGCGCGCCGAGGCTGCCGCAGATGCCGCACTTACACCCGCCCAGCGTCGCGAGAGGGATCGCGCGCGTGAAGCGGCGCAGGAACAGGCGGAGAAGGAGCGGGAGGCCCGTGACGCGGAACCGCGGCCGGCGCCAGCGCTGGCGCCGCTGCCGGAGGAGACCATGCCGGTGCGCATCCGCCAGGTGCGCATCGAGAATGGCACGATGGATTTCGCCGACAACTTCATCCAGCCCAATTTCGCCGCTCGCATCGAGCGGCTCTCCGGCACGATGACCGGGCTGTCGAGTGACCCGACATCGCATGCGCAGCTCGATCTCAAGGGTCGAGTCGACGAGTTCTCACCGGTGACGATCGCGGGCGAGGTCCAGCCGTTTTCCTTCGAGCGCTACACCAACATCGATCTCAGGTTCGAGAACATCTCGCTGCCGATCTTCAACCCCTACTCCGGCCAGATTGCGGGCTACAGCATCGCCAAGGGAAAGCTCACTACCGACCTGCATTACCTGATCGAGAACCGAAACCTCGATGCGAAGCATCACATCGTCATCGACCAGCTCGAGTGGGGCGAGTCGACGGCAGCCAAGGGCGAGGCCACGCTGCCGGTCAAGTTCGCGACCGTGCTGCTGCGGGACAAGGACGGCGTCATCGACCTGGACATCCCGGTGACCGGCACGCTCGACGACCCGACATTCCGCATCGGCCCGATCATCTGGAAAGTGATCAAGAACCTGATCGTCAAGGCCGTCACGGCGCCCTTCGCGCTGCTCGGCGCGCTGTTCGCCGGCGCCGAGGAAGCGCAGCACGTGGACTTCGCGGCCGGCAGCGCCGAGCTCGACCCTGCGACCGTCGAGCGCCTGGGCGCACTCGCGAAGAGCATGGTGGAGAAGCCAGGACTGAGCGTGGAGGTGCCGATCGGCTCCCTGCCGGAGATCGACGGTCCTGCGCTGCTCGACCTCGCCTATCAATCAGCGTTGGCCGACACCATGAACGAGGCCTTGCCGGCACCGCGCAAGGAAGGCGCAACTCGCCCGCCGTTCGACGAACTTCCGGCGAAGAACCAGATTGCGGTGCTCGGGGCACTGGTGAAGAAGCAGACCGGAGTCGAGCCAGTGATTCCAGACCCAGCGCAACCGCCTGAGGGCACATCACGCGATGACGCGAAGGCGATGCAGCAGGCAGCGACGGTCGCGTACCTGCAGCAGCAGGCCCGGTCACTCGTATCAGTCGACGCCGCTGAATACGGCCGGCTTGCGCAGCAACGCGCTTCGGCGGTCCAGCGTGCGCTGATCGAAGGCAGCGGGCTCGAACCCGCGCGCGTGTTCATCGTGCGGGACGGAAAAGTATCGACCGAGGGCGGCAAGGTCCAGCTTGAATTGCAGCTCAAGTAGCAGGACTTCAGCCAGGCAACGCCACCAGCCAGTGAGCGAATGCGAGCCAGGGACCAGTTCCCGCCACGATCAGGCAGAGTGGCTGCGCCAGGATGGTAGCGAGGCCCGCCCATAGCGTGACCGGATGCAGTCGGCTGCGCGAGGCAAAATCCCAGGCCGCAAGCGCGACTATGAACAGGTCCGAGAGCCCGAAGTACACTGGCGGCCCGCCTGACATGAATTCGAAAGGCCAGCGCGCGAACCCAGCTGACAGCAGGTTGATCGTGGCGAGCAGCATCAGCCGCTTGTGTGCCTGCGAATCGCGCCGCTTCACGATCGCCAGCGTGACGAAGGTCCCGAACAGGACCATGGCGAAGAGCGGGATCGTCAGGAACTGCAGCGGCGGAACGGGCACGCCGACGAATCCGGTCGGTCGTCGCGCGGCGACGATCGCCCCCGCGATGCCGAGGAGCACCATCGCCGCGGCGATCACTGCACCGAACCGGCCGAGTGCACGGTGCAGGTCGATGCGGCCCGAGGCCACCAGCAGCGGCTGTGTGACCAGCACTACGATCCACGCCGTGAAGGCGACGCCGTGCACCAGGAATATGGGTTCCGCAGGCGCCGGGTAGTCCGGGAACCACGGCCTCAGGAAGAAAGTGCGCGCGAAGCCGAGGTACACCACCCCGAACATTGCAAGCGCCATGCCGAAATAGAAACGCCTCTCGGACGACCACCGCATGCGCCCGACAATCTTTGTTGCCATCGCGGATATGCTCGCTCCCCTGACGGTGGCCCGGATCCTAGCACGGCGCCGACGGGAAAATCGGCAGCACGCCGGGCGCGTGGGCTTACCGCCGTAAAAGCAAGGCCTCAGCCGCTGTGCGTTCTCATCAATCCTTCCTGCGCCGTGCTCGCAACCAGCCGGCCGTCGCGATCGAAGATGCGACCGAAGGCGAGTCCGCGCGAACCCGAACTGCTCGGGCTTATGAGTGCGTACAGCAGCCATTCGTCGACCCGGACCGGGCGATGGAACCACATGGCATGGTCAATGCTGGCCAGCATGACGTCCGCCGTCCGGTACGCCAGGCCATGCGGCAGTGTCGCGGTTTCGAGAAGGTGATAGTCAGACATGTAGGCCAGCAGGCACTGCTGCATGACCGGATCGTCCGGGCATCGGCCCAGGAGCCGGAACCACAGGTGCCTCACGCCGGGACGCGGCTCGCCCGCCTCGATCGCCTCGACTGAACGGAATTCAAATGGCCGCTCGAGCGACCAGAAGCGCCGCCGCTCGGCAGGCATGCTCTCGAGGTGCTTGCGCACTTCCGCGGTGAGGTCGGGCAGCTGTTCGGGCGGCGAGACCTCGGGCACCGGGACCTGGTGATCCGGGCCCTGCTCCGCGATCTGGAACGACGCAGCCATGTTGAAGATCTGCTTTCCGTGCTGGATCGCGACTACGCGCCGGTTCGAGAAACTCGCACCGTCCCGGCTGCGGTCCACCTCGTAGACGATCGGCGCGTTGAAGTCGCCGCGGCGCAGGAAATACGCATGCAGTGAGTGAACCGCGCGACCCTCGACCGTGCCGCAGGCGGCCGCAAGCGCCTGTCCCGAGCACCTGGCCGCCGAAGACCTGCGGGCTGCCGATGTCCCTGCTCTCACCGCGGAACAGGTTCATCTCGAGGCGCTCGAGCTGCAGCAGCTTCAGCAGGTCGATGAGCTGCTGGTTCATCGGTGCGGTGCCATCGGTCGTTACTCGGTCACGCCGAGCCGCCGCTGCATGATCGGGCTCGTGGTCGTGTACTGCAGATGCACTTTCTTCGCGGGGTTCAACTGCTCGGCAATGGCGAATGCCGCCAGCGCGGCCTCGTGGAAGCCGCTCAGGATCAGCTTCTTCTTGCCTGGGTAGGTGTTGATGTCACCGATCGCGAAGATGCCGGGCACGCTGGTCTGGAACTTCGCCGTGTCCACCTTGAGCGCCTTCTTCTCGAGTTCGATGCCCCAGTTCGCGACCGGCCCGAGCTTCGGGTGCAGGCCGAAGAACGCGAGCACGTGGTCTGCGTCGAAATCCGCGATCGAACCGTCCGGGCACTTCACCTTGATGCCGGTGAGGCGGCCGTCCGAAGTCCGCAGGCCTGCAGCGGTGCCCTCGACGTAGGTCATGCGGCCCTGGGCCACGAGCTCGCGCATCCGCGCGACCGACGCGGGTGCCGCGCGGAATTCGGGCCGCCGATGGACGTGCACGATGCTGCGGGCCTTGCCGGTCAGGTCGACCACCCAGTCGAGCGCCGAGTCGCCGCCGCCAAAGATCACCAGGCGCTTGCCGTGGAAATCCCCCGCGTGCCGCA
Organism: uncultured Gammaproteobacteria bacterium; assembly: GCA_963819835.1. Taxonomy (GTDB): domain Bacteria; phylum Pseudomonadota; class Gammaproteobacteria; order Steroidobacterales; family Steroidobacteraceae; genus RPQJ01. The sequence continues at coordinate 13,008 of CAWFXR010000033.1, read as the reverse complement.
CGCGGTAATGAACCTGCCTGCCCTCGAACGCATCGGCTCCCTCGATGCCCAGCCGGCGGGGCTGGAAAGAGCCCAGACCTGCCGCAATGACCACCGCCTTCGTCGCGAATCGCGTCCCGGCCGAGGTCTCGAGCAGGAATCCCGCCTCGCCCTGCTGCGTGAGGCCCACGACTTCCTGCCCGATAATGGAACTCGGCGCCGAACGGCTTGATCTGCTCGAGCAGGCGGTCAACGAGTTCCTGCGCGCCGCACACCGGCAGCGCCGGGATGTCGTAGATCGGCTTGTCCGGGTAGAGCTCGGCACACTGCCCGCCCGGATGCCCGAGGGTATCCACGACGTGGGCCTTGATGCCGAGCAGCCCGAGTTCGAACACCTGGAAGAGTCCCGCCGGGCCCGCGCCGATGATGACGACGTCGGTGGCGATGGGCTCGCCGGTCGCGCCGGCGGCTGGTCCAGGATCGCTGGTGGTCACGGCGGTTCTCCGATCGGGGGGGCGGAAAAGGTCAAATTCTAGCGGATCAGGGGCCCCGGCCACCGGTTGACCGGAATCGGGCTGCGTGGGTCCCGCATTCCGCGGCGGAAAACCCTGCCCTACCGCCGAGGCGCCGCCGCGACTATCCTTGCGGCAGCCAGCCGCGTTGCAGCCCGCGACCCGGTGCTTGACCGATGTCAATGCGCCGGGCGAGGGGATGCCACAAGCTCGATTCACGGATTTCGGCCAGGGAAACAGATGTACTCGCACCAGATCAGGTTCGACGCCGACCTCATCAGCCGATACGACCGGTCGGGGCCCCGCTATACCTCGTACCCGACAGCGGTGCAGTTTTCGGACAGTTTCGGCCTTGCCGAGTACCAGGCCGCGGCGATCGCGAGCAACCAGGACCCGATCCCACGCCCACTGTCGCTGTACGTCCACATCCCGTTCTGCTCCAGCCCCTGCTTCTATTGCGGCTGCACCAAGATCATCACGCGCAACCACGAGAAGGCCGAAAGCCTATCTCTATCGCCTGCACCGCGAGATCGAGCTGCAGGGCGCGCTCTACGACCGTGACCGCGAGGTCGAGCAACTGCACTTCGGCGGCGGCACGCCGACCTTCCTCACGTCGCTGGAGATCGAACGGCTGGTCGAGAAGCTGGGCAGCCACTTCAAGCTGTCGCAGGACCCGAACCGCGAGTACTCGATCGAGCTCGACCCGCGCACGATTACGCGCGACACGCTGCGCGACCTCGCGCGCATCGGCTTCAATCGCTGCAGCCTCGGCATCCAGGACTTCGATCCGCTGGTGCAGGAGGCCGTCAACCGCATCCAGTCCGTGCCCGACACGCTGCGGCTGATTCGCGATGCGCGCGAATTCGGCTTCGGCTCGGTAAGCGTCGACCTGATCTACGGACTGCCGAAGCAGAACCTCGAGGGCTTCGCGAAGACCATCGACACCGTGCTGTCGGCGAAGCCCGACCGCTTTGCCGTGTACGCCTACGCCCACCTGCCGCAGATGTTCAAGGCGCAGCGCCAGCTGAATGCCGAGTTCCTGCCCACCCCGGAGACGCGACTTGCGCTGCTCGGGCTCACGATCGAGAAGCTGTCGAACGCGGGCTACGTCTACATCGGCATGGACCACTTCGCGCTGCCGCAGGATGAACTGGTGCTCGCGCAGGAAGCGGGCACGATGTACCGGAATTTCCAGGGCTATTCGACGCGCGGCTACTGCGACCTGGTCGGGCTCGGCGTGAGTTCGATCGGCAAGGTCGGCGACAACTACATCCAGAACCAGAAAACGCTGCCGGAATACTATGGCGCGCTCGACCGCGGCGTGCTGCCGGTGCATCGCGGCTACACGATGACCCGCGACGACGTCATTCGCCGCGACGTGATCCAGCAGATCATGTGCTACGGCGTGCTCGACTACGACGCAACCGGCGCGCGCCACGGCATCGACTTCCGGAGCTACTTCGCCAGCGAGATCGCGGCGCTGGCACCGATGGTCGCCGACGGCCTGGCCGAGTTCGCCGATCCCGGGCTCCGGGTACTGCCCGCCGGACGCCTGCTGCTGCGGCACCTTGCAATGGCCTTCGACGCCTACCTGCCGGCCGCGCAGGCATCGCAGCAGCGGTTCTCCAAGGCGATCTGACGCCCCCCTCTCCTGCTTGATCTCCGTCAAGGCGGCCTCGCCACGCCGCGTCCACCATTGCGCCCATTCCGCGGCGCAATCGCGGGTTGTCATCGGAGACCAAGGTGAACGATACGAACCGACTGTGGAAAGTGCTCGCGACGCTGCTGGTAGTGTCGTTCGGCATCCTGCTTTACTTCGGCCGCGAGATTTACCTCGCTGCGCCGCCGATGCCGTCGGCGGTCGTGAGCGCTTCGGGCCAGACGATCTATTCGCGCGACGACATAGAGACCGGCCGCCAGGTCTGGCAGTCGATCGGCGGCCAGCAGCTGGGCTCGGTCTGGGGTCACGGCAGCTACGTCGCGCCCGACTGGTCGGCGGACTGGCTGCATCGCGAGGCGACCGCGATCCTCGACGCATGGGCCCTGCGCGAGACCGGCAAGCCATACGCAGGGCTCGATCCTCCGCAGCAGTCCGCGCTGCGCACCAGGCTGGCGACCGAAATGCGCACCAACGCATACGATCCTTCGACCGGGGTGATCACCGTCTCCGCGGATCGTGCCGCTGCAATTGCGGCCGTCGCGGACCACTACACACGGCTGTTTGGCGACGATGCCGGCCTCGCCACGCTGCGATCGCAGTATGCGATCCGCGAAAACCCGATTCCCGACGCGGCGCATCGCCAGGCGATGACTGCGTTCTTCTTCTGGACCGCGTGGTCGACAGTGACGAATCGCCCGAACCAGGAGGTCAGCTATACCAGCAACTGGCCGTCCGAGCCTCTGGTGGGTAACGTCCCGACGACGCCGACCTACCTGTGGACGTTCATCAGCATCCTCGGCCTGCTGGCCGGCGTGGGAGCGCTCACCTGGTATTACGTCGCGACGCATGGCAAGGAACCCGCGCCCGAGGTTCCAGACAGCGACCCGCTTGGCGGCCTGAAGCCCACGCCCTCGATGAAGGCCACCGCGAAGTATTTCTGGGTGGTGACTGCGCTGTTCCTGGTGCAGGTCATCCTCGGCGGCATCACCGCGCACTACGCGGTCGAAGGCCAGGGATTCTATGGATTCCAGCTGGCCAACCTGCTGCCCTACACGGTCACGCGCACCTGGCACCTGCAGATCGCGGTACTGTGGATCGCCACCGCGTGGCTGGCCACGGGACTCTACATTGCGCCTGCGATTTCCGGGCACGAGCCCAGGTTCCAGCGTCTGGGCGTCAATTTCCTGTTCACCTGCCTGCTGGTGATCGTGATCGGCGGGCTCGGTGGCCAGTGGTTCGCCGTGATGCAGAAGATGGGGCTGGGCGCCAACTTCTGGTTCGGCCACCAGGGCTGGGAGTACGTCGACCTTGGCCGCTTCTGGCAGGCGTTCCTGTTCATAGGGCTGATGCTGTGGTTGCTGCTGGTCGGCCGCGCACTGTGGCCCGCACTGAAGACGCGCGATGACAGCCGCTCGATCACGCTGCTGGTGTTCCTGTCGACGGTGGCGATCGGCCTCTTCTACGGCGCCGGGCTCATGTGGGGCCGCAACACCCACCTGTCGATGGTTGAATACTGGCGATGGTGGGTCGTGCACCTGTGGGTCGAGGGATTCTTCGAGGTATTCGCCACGGCGGTCATCGCCTTCCTGTTCACCAAGCTTGGCCTGGTGCGTGTGAAGACGGCGACCAATGCCGTGCTGTTCGCCACGGTCGTTTTTCTCACCGGCGGTGTCCTCGGCACGTTCCATCATCTCTACTGGTCCGGGACGCCGACCGGCGTGCTCGCGGTCGGTTCGGTGTTCTCGGCGCTTGAAGTCGTGCCGCTGGTGCTGGTGGGCTTCGAGGCATACGAGAACTACAAGCACAGCTATGCAAAGCCCTGGGTCGCCGCCTATCGATGGCCGATCCTGTTCTTCGTCGCGGTGGCATTCTGGAACCTGGTTGGCGCGGGGCTATTCGGCTTCCTGATCAACCCGCCGCTCGCGCTCTACTACATGCAGGGCCTCAACACGACGCCGCTGCACGGCCACACTGCGCTGTTCGGCGTGTACGGGATGCTGGGAATCGGGCTGATGCTCTTCTGCCTGCGCGGCCTCGGCAATCTCGCGCAGTGGGACGAGCGACTGCTCAAGTGGTCGTTCTGGTCGCTGAACCTCGGCCTGGCGGCGATGGCATTGATGTCGCTGCTGCCCTACGGCCTGATGCAGGTCTACGCAGCCGTGTCCGAGGGCTTCTGGTACGCGCGCTCGGCAGAGTTCCTGCAGCAACCGACGATGCAGACACTGGTGTGGCTGCGCATGCCGGGCGACGTGCTCTTCAGCGTCGGGGTCTTGCTGCTGGTGGCGTTCGTTGCCAAGCTGTGGCTTGGCCGCGGCCAGCGGCAGGAGGCCGTGGTCCCGTCGTCCGCCCAGCCAGCTGCCAGCTCCGCAAACTAGGCGCGCACGCGTGGGGCGGGCCCGGCAGGGCCCGCCCCTTATCTTTCACAGGCAGCACAATGGACCGCTGGAAGACCCTCACGCTCGCACCGCACCGGTTGCATTTCTTCTGCGGCATGGCAAGCCTGCTGCTTGCGAGCGGCTGGTGGGCCGTGCACCTGGTCGCGCGCTACACGGGGACGCCGATCTGGGCCCTCGACCTCCAGGTGGCGCCCATCTGGGCGCACAGTTTCCTGATGCTGTTCACGGTACTGCCGACGTTCATGTTCGGATTCCTGTTCACCACGTTTCCGCGCTGGATGAACGGTCCCTCGGTCCCGCGGGGCGCCTACGTTCTGACCGCCGTGCTGCTGCTGCTCGCGACGATTGCCTGGCTCGCCGGCGCACATGGCGGCCGGCCACTGCTGCTGCTGGCAGCCGCACTGGCCACAGCCGGCCTGGCCAGCGGACTGCTTGCGTTGCTGCGGGTGCTGGTCGATGCGCAGCAGCTCGTGGCGCATGCGGTCGTCGCCAGCATCGCGGTCGCGGTCGGTGCCGTGTCCGCCGCGGGGTTCGGCTACGGGCTCGTGGAGGCAGACGACTCCGCGCTGCATTTTTCGGTGCGGGCGGCACTGTGGGGATTCATGCTGCCGGTGTTCTTTGCCGTCTGTCACCGCATGGTCCCGTTCTTCTCCCAGAACGCGATCGCCGGCTACGTCGCATGGCGGCCCCTCTGGATGCTGGTCGCAGTGGTGGCGTTCGCGTATGCGCGACTGCTGCTCGGAACCGCGGGCGCGCTCGACTGGCTGCCGCTGGCAGACGTGGCACTGGTGCTACTCACCGCAGTCTGCGCAATCCGCTGGACCTCGTTCGGAGCGCGCGGCAATCCATTGTTGTGGACGCTCTACGCGGGCATGGCCTGGCTGCCGGTCGCGATGGCGCTGCAGGCGGTCCGCGATGCGGGATTCGTGCTGACGGGAGAGTGGCTGCTGGGCCGGGCCCCGATCCACGCGCTCGGCATCGGCTTCTTCGGCAGCATGCTGGTGGCAATGGTCACGCGGGTGACGATGGGACATTCAGGGCGCGCGCTCGCCATGAGCCGCACCACGCTGGCGTGCTTCGTGGGCGTGCAGGTGGCCGCCGTCCTGAGGGTGTCCAGCGAAGTCGTCGCCGCGCCCGATGCAGTCCGCAATCTGCTGCTCGGCAGCATGTTCGCGTGGCTCGTCGCGTTCGGCACCTGGTCGGCTCGCAACGGTGGCCTCTACCTGTCCCCGCGGTCCGACGGGAAGGCCGGATGACGGCGTACTATTTCGCGCTGCGACAGGTCCACGTCACCTGCGCGATCCTGACCATCACGCTGTTCACGTTTCGCGGCCTGCTGATGGTCGCCGGCTCGCCACTGCACCGCAACCGGGTGCTGCGCATGGTGCCGGTCGCCGTCGATACCGTGCTGCTGACGACGGCGCTGATGCTCACGACCGTCATCCGGCAGTATCCGTTCTCGACAGGCTGGCTGACCATGAAGGTGCTGCTGCTGGTCGCCTACGTCGTGCTCGGCAGCGTCGCCCTGCGGCCCGGCCGGACGAGGGCCGTGCGTATTTCCGCGTTCGTCGCCGCGCTGGCGACCGTCGCGTTCCTCGTAACCGTCGCGAGGACACATTCGCCGCTCGGTGCCTTTTCGTGACCGGCCCGGGCTGCTACCTTGCAGCCCATGTTCACCGGACCGCAGCAGATCGCCGGCCTTCGCGCCCACCACCTTTTCGCAGGGCTGTCGCCGCCGCAGATGCAGCGCGTGTTCGCCACCAGCCATGTCGAGGAATACGAATCCGGCCAGTTGCTGTTCGATCGCGGACAGCCCGCACAGCACTTCTACATCGTGCTCTCCGGCCAGGTGAACCTGGTCCTGTATTCGAAGTCCGGCGAGGAGAAGATCGTGGACATACTGGCCGACGGCCAGAGCTTCGCCGAGGCGGTGATGTTCATGGAGGGCTCCGTCTACCCCGTCTCGGCGGTCGCAGCGGCCAGGTCGCAGGTCGCCCGTTTCGCGAATCGCGAATATGTATCGATCCTGCGCGAGAGCCCCGACACCTGCCTGCGCATGCTCGGCCACCTGAGCCAGCGACTGCACATGCGTATCCGGGAAATCGAGTACCTGACGCTCGAGAGCGCGACCCACCGTCTCGTCAGGCTGATCGAGGGTCGCCTGCCGTCGGGCCATGACGGAGCCACCGAGGTCACGCTGGCCGAATCACGCCAGGAACTGGCCTCCCGGCTGTCGATGAAGCCCGAGACACTGTCCAGGATCCTGCGGCACCTGTCGGATGGCGGCGCGATCATCGTCCAGGGCCGCACGCTGAAGATCCCGGACCGGGCCAGGCTGCTCGCCGTGCTCGACACACCGGTCTAGACCCCTCTGCGGACCCCATAGTTGACTGAGATCAAGGCGGGCACCTCGACGCCCGCCTAAGGTGACTCCCGGGGCAGGTGCACGCTGCTGCGCCCGCCACGGCCCTGGAGAAAATGGGAGTCATCATGACGTCGAAGCTGGATTTCCTCACTCGGAACGCACTGTCGCTCGCTGCCATGGGCACTCTCGCGCTCGCCACGACAGCCCTTGCCCAACAGCCCGCGACCAGCGCCACTTCACCACAGGTCCACCAGGCCGAGGTCGCTGGAGCGCGAGCTGGCGCCGCCCGGATCGACGAGGGCAGGAAGGTCTTCGACACGGTCTGCATGGCCTGCCACCAGGCGGATGGGAAGGGCTTGCCCGGGGCGTTCCCGCCACTTGCCGGCTCGGACTACCTGCTCGGCGACAAGGACCGCGCGATCGGCGTGGTGGTGAACGGCCTGCAGGGCGAGGTGGTCGTCAATGGCATCAAGTTCAACTCGGTCATGCCGGCGATGGTCCAGCTGTCCGACCAGGAGATAGCCGACGCGCTCACCTTCGCGATGAACTCCTGGGGAAACGACGGCGGCGCCGTCGCCGCCGCGCAGGTGGCCGCGGTGCGGGCCAAGGCGGCCGCGACGCCCAAGCAGGCTGATTCGCCGACACAGCACCCGACGACGGTCGCGGAACTGAAGTACCAGGGAGCACCCTCCCCGGCCGGTGCCGAGGGCGCGCAGATCCTGATGACGCCGGGTGCGCCGACGATGTCGGAGGCGGAGTTCAAGGAAGCGCAGCAGATCTACTTCGAGCGCTGCGCAGGCTGCCACGGCGTGCTGCGCAAGGGCGCTACAGGCAAGCCGCTGACCCCTGACATCACCCAGAAGAAAGGCACCGAGTACTTGAAGGTCTTCATCAACCAGGGATCGCCGGCCGGCATGCCGAGCTGGGGCAAGTCCGGTGAACTGACGCCCGCGCAGGTCGACCTGATGGCGCGCTACGTGCAGAACGAGCCGCCGCAGCCGCCCGAATTCGGCATGCAGGAGATCAAGGCCACCTGGAACGTCATCGTGCCGGTCTCCGAGCGGCCGACGGCCAAGCAGAACAAGTACAACATCGACAACATCTTCGTCGTGACGTTGCGCGACAGCGGCCAGATCGCGCTGATCGACGGCGACACCAAGCAGATCATCACGGTCATCAAGACCGGCTACGCGGTGCACATCTCGCGGATGTCGAGTTCCGGCCGCTACGTGTACACGATCGGCCGCGACGGCAAGATCGACCTGATCGACCTCTTCATGGAAACCCCGGGCAGGGTGGCCGAGATCAAGGTCGGGCTCGAGGCGCGCTCGGTCGAGACGTCCAAGTACAAGGGCTACGAGGACAAGTACGCGATCGCGGGCTCCTACTGGCCGCCGCAGTACACGATCATGGACGGCTCGACGCTGGAGCCGTTGAAGATCGTCTCGACCCGCGGCATGACCGTGGACACGCAGGAGTACCACCCGGAGCCGCGCGTGGCCGCGATCGTCGCCTCGCACGAGCACCCCGAGTTCATCGTCAACGTCAAGGAAACCGGCCAGATCCTGCTGGTGAACTACGAGGACATCAACAACCTCAAGACCACGACGATCGGCGCAGCCCGCTTCCTGCACGACGGCGGCTGGGACGTGACCAAGCGCTACTTCCTCACTGCGGCGAACCAGTCGAACAAGGTCGCCGTGATCGACTCCAAGGAGCAGAAACTCACCGCGCTGATCGAGGTCGACAAGATCCCGCACCCGGGACGCGGCGCCAACTTCACCGACGTACAGTACGGCCCGGTGTGGGTGACCAGCGCGCTCGGCAACGAGAAGATCACGTTGATCGGCACCGACCCGGTCGGCCACAAGGACAATGCCTGGAAGGCCGTCCGGGTACTCAGCGGACAGGGCGGCGGCTCCTTGTTCGTGAAGTCGCACCCGACCTCGCATCACCTGTACGTGGACACGCCGCTGAACCCGGATCCGGCCATCTCGCAGAGCGTGGCGGTGTTCGACACCAACAATCTCGAGGCGGGCTTCAAGGTGCTGCCGATCGCCGAATGGGCCAAGCTCGGCGAAGGCCCGAAGCGCGTCGTCCAGCCCGAGTTCAACAAGGCGGGAGACGAAGTGTGGTTCTCGGTCTGGAACGGCAAGGACCAGCGCTCGGCGATCGTCGTCGTGGACGACAGGACCCTGGAGCTCAAGGCCGTCATCGACGACCCGCGCATCGTGACGCCCACCGGCAAGTTCAACGTGTACAACACGATGGACGACGTCTACTGACTGACTGCCTCCCAGTGCGAGCCCGGAAGGGGCTCCATCCGGGCCCCGCCACGCAAAGGGCGGGGCCTTTTTTTCTTGCTGTCGCCCGGTAGCCGACCAAGCTTAGGCCGATCTGACGATTTGGTCCTATTATTGCCCGAAGGTCGGTTATCGGCTGCGGGTTCAACTGGTCGATGCAACACCTAAACTCTGATCGTAGAGCGGAGGGCGTTGTAAATGAAGTACCGGACCAGGACTTTCTACACCGCGACACAGAAGGCCTTGATGTGGGAGCGCTGGCGAGAAGGCGATACGCTGCACGCCATCGCCAGGATGTTCGATCGGAGGCACACCTCGGTTCACCACATTCTGGCGAGAAGCGGTGGCATACGACCTGCGGAGAGGCGCCGTTCTGCGCGAGTTCTGACGCTCTCGGAGCGTGAGGAGATTTCACGCGGTACCCGAGCGGGACTGTCGATCCGGTCCATCGCCCGTTCGCTCGCGCGGCCACCGAGCACCGTCAGTCGCGAGATCCGACGCAACGGTGACCGCGACAGCTATCGTGCGAGCGAGGCCGACACGGCAGCCTGGGATCGGGCCCAGCGACCGAAGCGCTGTAAACTGGCTCAGAACCGACCGTTAGCCAGGCTGGTGGCCACCAAGCTGCGGTCGCATTGGTCGCCGTATCAGATTGCCGGTTGGTTGAAGCGCACGTACCCGCACGACGAGACGCGCCAAGTGTCCCACGAGACGATTTACCGCACGCTGTTCATCCAGGCCCGCGGGGCGCTTAAAAAAGAGCTGCTCCAGCATCTGCGGCGTACGCGCGGGATGCGTCGCTCGCGCCACTACACCTCGAAGACACCCGACCACGGCCGGATCGTCGACGCGGTATCGATCCGCGAGCGCCCGGCTGAAGCCGAAGACCGCGCGGTGCCGGGCCATTGGGAGGGCGACCTGTACTTCGGCAGCGACAACAGCCAGATCGCCACCTTGGTGGAGCGCCATACGCGCTACGTATTGCTGGTGAAGGTGGCAAGCAAGGACAGCGAGACGGTGATCAATGCGCTAATCAAGCAGGCGCATAAGCTTCCTCGCGAACTGTACAAGTCCCTGACCTGGGATCGCGGCAAGGAGATGGCACAGCATCGGCGCTTCTCGCTGGCGACCGACATCCAGGTCTACTTCTGCGATCCGCAACAGCCGTGGCAACGCGGTTCGAACGAGAACACCAATGGGCTGCTGCGTCAGTACTTCCCAAAGGGGATGGATCTATCGGATATTACCCAGAGCAAGCTCAATGCTGTAGCTCGCCAGCTGAACGAACGTCCTCGACAGACGCTCGGCTTCGAGACACCGGCAGAACGCTTTGCTCAATGTGTTGCGTCGATCAATTGAATCCGCAGCCAGAAGCGGACGGTCGGGTTTGTCCAAGGAACTAGAGAACCAAATGCAGCATTGGTCGCGCTATGTCTTCTGGCTTGGGCTTTGCGGCATTTGCATGATGTTCCTTTCCCTCGTGATCATTGCGGCTGCAGGGGTGGAACCGGCAAATGTCATTCAGGCCGGATACGGGTACCTGATGCGCGTTGGAGGCTTCGGAGGAATGCTTTTCATCTTCTGCGGCATTGTCCTTCTGGCAGTCGTTGTATCTGGGTTGAAGCGTATCTGGGGCCAGTTGGATAACGCCACGCGTTGGCTGGCGATCTTCACGCTAGTCGTTGGTCACTTTGGAACCTCTTACTTGGTCTATTTCCTCATGCGTCGTCGCTTTTTCAGTCCGGATTCCGCGACCGCAAATTGAATGGCTGTAGTGGGTCGGAAGCGGTCGTCCGGGGCGGTGGGGAGGTACGGGCCGCCGGAGGCCGGTAACAAGGGCGGCTCACGGCCAACAACGGCCCCAGCGACCGTTCTGGAGCGGCCGAGAATGATCCTGCCGGCGGGCTTGGCGACCGCCGTTGGGGCATGCAATTATCGTCCCCGCTGGTTCGCCGAAGTGGCTGCTTCGATACGCCGCTGGTCGGAAACGACATTATTTGGCGGGGCTCAGCTGGCGTCGGTGATTCGCGTCACCTTGTTTCTGCGGGTGGCGTCCGCATGCGTTGTTGGGTTTGCGTTCAGACGGGGAGAAACCGAAAGATGCTAATGCGTAACAGATCCTTTGCCGTTGCGTTGGCCGGGATGATCGCGATTGGGGCTCCAGCCGGTGACGCGCAGGCCGCGGCGCCCGGCGCCGCGCCGAAGTACGCACCGAGCGTGCCGGCCAAGATCACCACGCCCGACACGGTCGAGACCCGCATCGGTACGCTGCGCTTCAAGGACGGCGCGCCCGATCCGGCGACCGTGCAGCTAGCCTACGACCAGATTGATTTCACCCGCGGCATCGACGCCTTCGTCAAGGGCATGTCGGCCACCTCGGTCTATGCCCTCTGTCGCGGCCTCGAGGACGCAGGCGTCAAGCCGAACGGCGGCATCGGCATCACCGAGCAACTGCTCGACGCACGCTCGCTGTTCCTGACCGCCAACACGACCACCGTCTACGTGATGATGTGCGTCAACCTCAAGGACGAGCCGGTCGTCGTGCGGGTGCCGCCGCGGGCGCTCGGTCCGGTCGACGACGCCGACTTCCGCTGGGTGACCGACGTGGGACTCACCGGGCCCGACAAGGGCGCGGGCGGCGACTATCTCTTCGTGCCCCCGGGCTACCAGGGCACCGTGCCTGCGACCGGCTACAACGTCTCGAAGCCAAGCACCAACCGGCTGCTGATCTTCTATCGCGTGTTCGTCGAGAAGGGCGATTTCGCCGCGGCGACCGCCAGTGTCAAGGCGAAGGCGGCGGTATTCGCGCTGTCGCAGGCGGCGCAGCCCCCGGCGACGAGTTTCGTCGACATGTCGGGCGTCAAGTTCAACACGATCAGCGCCAACGACTACAGCTTCTACGAGGAGCTGAACGCGGTGGTGCAGAACGAGCCCGCCGACTGGGTCGACCCCGACACCGTGGGCCTGTACGCGGCGATCGGCATCCGCAAGGGACAGCCGTTCGCGCCCGACGCGCGGCTGAAGAAGACGCTGACCGATGCCGTCGCGGTGGGCAATGCGTACGCCCGCGCAAATGCATTCGCGTCGCGCGATCCGCGCACGCGGATCTTCAAGGACCGGCAATGGCTCACGCCGTTCGTGGGGGGCAGCTACCAGTTCCTCTCGGGCGCGGAGCGACTGCTCGACGCCGAGGCGATGTTCTTCTATCTCGCCACCGGCATCACGCCGGCAATGAGCGAAGCGAAGCCGGGCACCGGGTCCGCCTATGCGCTCGCTTTCCGCGATGCGAAGGGTAACTACCTCGACGGTGGTCGGACCTACAAGGTGACGCTGCCCGGCCCGATCCCGGTCAACAACTTCTGGGCCTTCACGGTGTACGACAATCAGACGCGCTCGCTGCTTCCGACCGACCAGAAGTCGGCGGGCCTGGACAGCAACCTGCCCGGACTCAAGAAGAACGCGGACGGCGGCGCGACCATCTGGTTCGGGCCGAAGGCGCCGGCCGGCCACGAAGCGAACTGGGTGCAGACGATGTCGGGCAGGGGCTACAACGTGATCCTGCGGCTGTATGGGCCGCTCGAGCCCTGGTTCAACCAGTCCTGGCAACCGGGCGATCTCGAGTTACAGGATTGACCGACGCGGCGGGTCGCGTGGCTGGAGTGCCACGCGGCCCGCTCCTCCAGCAGCACCTCGTGCCCGCGGAAATCTTCGCTTTGCGCCGACCAACCCCAATGTCGGCTGTGGGTCGGGAACGGACTTCGTGTCTGTAGAAAGGGACGAAGCCCAATGACAG
>CAWFXR010000032.1:0-20090 GCA_963819835.1 uncultured Gammaproteobacteria bacterium | reverse complement strand
CACGAACAAATCCCGCGGGAGGTGCGCGCGGCCGCGGGGCTGCGTGCCGGTGACCGGGTTCATTACACGGTGCTGGAAGACGGCACGATCATCGTGCGGGTCAAGAACCGCAGCGTCCGCGACCTCCTCACCAAGTCGCGGCACACAAGACACGTGACGGTCGAGCAGATGAGCCGCTGAGCCGTTTGCATGCTCGGCATTGATACAAATGTACTCGTGAGGCTGCTGGTCGTGGACGACGCGGCCCAGACCAGGCGGGCCCGGGCGCTGGTCGAGCGGGCGCTGGCCCGTGATGACTCGATTCTCATTTCGCTGCCGGTCATCATCGAAACCGAGTGGGTCCTGCGCAGCCGGTATGGCTTCGACAAGCCTGCCAGTCTGAAGTCGTTCCGACGCCTGCTGTCGGCAGGCGAATTCGCCTTTGAAGACGAGCCCGCGATTGAAGAGGCCTTGTATCGCTGGAACGAAAGCGCAGCCGGATTCGTCGATTGCCTGATCGCCGCCCACAATCGCCGCCTTGGCTGTTCCGGCACCGCGACGTTCGATGCCGCTGCGGCCCGGATCCCGGGTTTCGTCCGCGCCTGATAGAATCCGCGCCCTTTTCCCGATCCTCGAAGGGCTGGCCAATGACCGTCCGCACCCGCTTCGCCCCCAGCCCCACCGGCATGCTGCACATCGGCGGCGTGCGCACGGCGCTTTTCTGCTGGCTGTACGCGCGCCGGCTGGGCGGCAGCTTCATCCTGCGCATCGAGGACACCGACCGCGAGCGTTCGACGCCAGAGGCGGTGCAGGCGATCCTCGACGGCATGAAATGGCTCGGGCTCGACCACGACGAAGGCCCGTTCTACCAGACCGAGCGCATGGACCGGTACAAGGAGGTCATTGGCAAGTTCCTCGGCGAGGGCAAGGCCTATCACTGCTATTGCAGCAAGGAAGAACTCGACGAGATGCGTGCCGGGCAGATGGCCCGCAAGGAGAAGCCTCGCTACGACGGTCGCTGCAGGAACCGCAGTGCGCCCGCGCCCGGCGTGAGCCCCGTCGTGCGATTCCGCAATCCCGACCAAGGCCAGGTGGTGGTCAACGACATCGTCCACGGCCCGATCACCTTCGACAGCGCCGAGCTCGACGACCTGATCATCGCGCGCTCCGACGGCACGCCGACCTACAACTTCTGCGTGATGGTGGACGACTACGACATGCGCATCACGCACGTGATCCGCGGCGACGACCACATCAACAACACGCCGCGCCAGATCAACATGATCCGCGCCATGGGTGCCGAGCCGCCGATCTACGCGCACGTGCCGATGATCCTCGGGCCCGACGGCGCCAAGCTCTCGAAGCGCCACGGCGCCGTGAGCGTGCTGCAGTACCGTGACGACGGCTTCCTGCCCGAGGGCCTGCTCAACTACCTCGGCCGGCTCGGCTGGTCACACGGCGACCAGGAGATCTTCTCGATCGAGGAGATGACGCGGTTCTTCGACATCGCGGACGTGAACAAGTCCGCCTCGGCCCTGAACCTCGACAAGATGCTCTGGACCAACCAGCAACACATGCTGCGCTCGACCCCGGAGCACCTCGCGAAATACCTGAAGCCGCAGCTCGAGGCGCTGGGCCTCAAGGCCGACGACATGGCGAAGGTTGCAGCCGTCGCGAAAGCCCAGCAGGAGCGCGCGAAGACGCTGAAGGAAATGGCCGAGAACAGCCGGTTCTTCTTCAGTGATGTGCAGACCTACGACGCGAAAGCGGCGGCGAAGAACCTCAACGCCGAAACCGCGCCGATCCTCGCCGCCGTGAGCGAGAAGCTCGCGGCGCTGCCTGAATGGCGCGCACCTGCCGTCCACACCGCAATCATGGCGGTGGCATCGGAGAAGGGCGTGGGCCTCGGCAAGGTCGCCCAGCCAGTCCGGGTCGCCGTGTGCGGTGGTACGGTGTCGCCACCGATCGACGTCACGCTCGAGATCCTGGGGCGTGAGACGACGCTGGCCCGGTTGCAGCGGGCGGCCGAAAGTACCCGTTGATCGGGACGCGGGTTCGCTGACCTACGCGCCGGCTGTACGGCGCCCGGCCCGGGCCAGGACCGCACAGCGGGACCGGCGTTCGAATCAGCCCCTGCGACGGCGCGCGAATGCGGTGCCGAGCAGGCCCAGGCCCAGCAGGCCGAGGCTCGCCGGCTCAGGCACCTCGGTCGCGACGCTGCCTTTCCAGACCAGGTAGTCGTTGTTGGTGCCATTGCTGGCCGAGTTCTCGAACCACACGTAGCGGTGCGTGCGGTCGAACCCAGCGGCTGCAGCCAGGCCGAGCACGTCGCCCTCGACGTCGTTCACCAGGTCCGCAAAGCTGAAGGCGAAGGAACTGAGCGAGGTTCCGATGACGTCGCCGGTGAATACCATGCCCGACTCGTTGTTGTTCGTGCCGCCGGAATCCAGCGACGACACCCACAGCGATTCCCAGGTTCCGCCGACCAGGTTCTCGAGCACGATGCGCTCGGCATTGGCCTGGTTGCTGAGTTCATTGACGTCGCCGCCGCCGCTCCTGCAGCTGTCGATGCCTTCGGAGCAGACGCCAAGACCGTTGTCGTCATTGCCGACACGCAGCCAGAGGATCGATGCGTTGCCGTTCGCAAAGGCCGACGCCTTCACCGGTCCGGCCGTGACCGAAGCGCCAAGGTTGGTGTTGTTGCCACCGAGGCTCGTGAAATCGAATGACAGGCTCGCAGCCAACGTGATGGCCGGCGCTAGCAGGGCCGCGATGGACGTTGCGGCAATCGGAAGGTAGCGGTTTTTCATAATGAGAAGATTCACTCTTTCGTGTCTGCGACAGCACGGAAGGTGCAATCTGCGTGCCAAGCGCACGAAGCCGTGCGAACCATGGCGCTGCAAAGACTTTGCAGCGAGCGATGTAAGGATTCTCGACGAAGATGCGACGCACGCCGGTCGGTGAACACAAATTCGCGTCGTGAGTGACGGTCGAGTTCCACTCCCATGCGGCGAAAAAAAACCAGCCGCGCGAAACGCGGCTGGTCCTGGTTGTTACACGCGCCTGGCGCCTGTGCGTTATGCCAGTTCTTCGTCGCGTTCGCCCGCGTCCTAGAAGATCCGTACGACGATTGGCAACGTCACGGTGCCGGCCCCAGTGTTGACGCTTAGCCTGCCAAGCACCGAGCGGCCGACCGCAAATCCGCCGGCAACGGGCGTCGTGATCCTGTAGGTCAGCTTGTAGGTCGACAGGCTGCCGCTCAGCAGGTTGCCGAGCGAGCCGTAGATGGTTACCAGCTGCGCAGTGTCCTCGGCGAACATGAACGCGCCATTGCCGCCATCGGCCAGCGCCGCGAGCGTCTGGCCATCCACGTCTCCAGACAGGCCGACCGTATAGATGTCGACACCGGTCGCAACACTCTTGGCAATCGAGTCATCTGCAGACCTGCAGGCTGCGCCCGCAGGGTTACCGTCATTCCTGCCGTCGGTGAACACGATGACGGCCTTTTTCAGTCCCGCAGGTGCTTTTGCTGCCGAGAAGTCCATTACTTGGCAGAGACCTTCGTAGAGCGGTGTCTGGCCGCCCTCGAGCGTGGCCAGCGACTCCAGCGTCGAGAAGAACGTCGGCCCAACCGCGGCGAGCCCAACGAAAACCGGGTTGTCGACCGGATAGATCGTCACCGGCGTGTCGGGGATCAAGGCTGCATTGCCGTAGGCCAGCGCGGACAGTGAGGCCTGATCCAAAGCGCCGAGCCGGTTCAGGAACTCGCGCGCCGAGTACAGCCGCGCGTCCGTCGGGTCGTTGGTCTTGATGCTGAGGCTCTGGTCGAACAGCAGCGCTGCCGCATAGGATGTCGCGGTGACGCCCGGTACTGACTGGAAAGAGGGTGCCGGGCCGGGCCCGGTAACCGTATAAGGAGCGTCAAACGCGGGCGCGGAACGGTCGCTCACGCAGTCGGCGATGTCCACGGTCGCCGCATCAGGCGTGCACGAGGCCAGCGAGAATGCCGCAGCCATGAGGCCCGAGACCGCACTCGAATTCTCGTCGACGACGACCACCTGGATCTCGAAATCGAGTGTCGTAGTGTTTTGACCGGCCAGGACGCGCGCCGAGATCAGGCCACCGGTGGCCTTCGTATCGCGCTCCAGCGCGACCGTGACATTTGTCGTCTGGTTTTCAGCCACCGAGACCGAGACAGTCTTGGGCTTGAACGTGCTGCGGCTGACGGCCAGGCTGCCGTTGCCGGTCTTGACGCCAGTGAGCGTAGCGACGCCGCTGGCGTTGGTGGTCGCGGACTTGCTGACATTCGAGACCGTCGCTTCGACCGACGCACCTGGCACCACGAGTCCGTTCAGGTCCGTGACGGTGACCGCCACCGAACCGACTTTCGCGGGCGCACTACCGCCTCCGCCACCACCGCCACCGCAGGCCGGCAGGGCCATGGCGAGGACTGCGACCGCGCCGAAACTGAGGATGCGCCTGCCTCGCGCCACGTGTTCCGTCACTCTGAGAGAGTTGATGTCCATTGAGTCTTCCCCTGGATGAATCTGCCTGGGCTGCAGACGAATCTGCCCAGCCAGCAGATGATCGCTGAATTCACGCGCACTGTCGGCGTCAGTTGACATATACCAGCAGTTTACTGCCACTGGCCTGAACGAATTGGCGTCCCCACGGGGATTCGAACCCCGGTCGCAACCGTGAAAGGGTTGTGTCCTAGGCCTCTAGACGATGGGGACGCGGACGAAACAGGCCAGAATTTGGTGGAGCCAGACGGGATCGAACCGTCGACCTCCTGCATGCCATGCAGGCGCTCTCCCAGCTGAGCTATGGCCCCACGAAAGGGCGCGAATTGTGGGGGAGGGGCGGGTCGAAGTCAAACCATGGGGCCGGGGCCGGCGTGGAGGCGAGGGCCGCGAGGCGGCCGGGCCAGGACTGCACCGGGCCCGGACTCCGCGCCGCTGCCGGCACATGGGAACGGGCTGAGAACTGCGTCACAGGCCATGTCGCGAACTGAGGCTAGAGTTGTGGGCGGTTGCTGCGCCGGACGGGCGCTCGCAAGTCTCGGTCATTCCTGAAAAAATGAGAGTCAGCAAGGGAAGCGGATGGTCAAGCCGACCGGGAGACCGGCGGTTCGACGGAATTCGCTGAGGGTACGCGTGTCCATTCGCCTGTTCCGGATGCACTTGAAGATGCCGATCGTGCTGCTGGCACTGATCGAGGCGTCGCTGCTGGTGTTCGCCACCTACCTGGCGGCCAACCTGCGCTTCGATGCCCGGGGCGCCGACCTGGTGACCACGACCGGCCGGCTGCTGCCGACCGCGGTGCTTTTCGCGTTCTTCGGGGTCGTGTCGATGTTCGCGGTCGGGCTGTATTCGACCCGCCAACGTTCGACGACCGCAGGCATCATCGTGCGAATCGTCGCGGCGGTCCTCAATGCAGTCGGCCTGTCGGCCCTCGTCTACTACTTCCTGCCGTCGATCGCCGTCGGGCGTGGAGTGCTGGCGCTGATGGCGGTGATCGGCGCGCCGAGCCTGGTCGTCGTCCGCCTGATCTTCGACCGCGTGGTGGACGAGAACCTTTTCAAGCGCCGCGTGCTGGTGTACGGGGCCGGCCGGCGCGCCGCGAGCCTGCTCGAGTTGCGGCGCCGCTCGGACCTTCGTGGCTTCCAGGTCCTGGCCTTCGTCGCTGCCGAGGGCGACCAGGTCACGGCCGCGGCCGATCGCCTGACGGAGCGTCCGGACGACCTGTTCCGCTGGTCGGTCGAGAACCAGGTGGACGAGGTCGTGGTTGCGATGGACGACCGTCGCCGCGGATTCCCGATGCACGAGTTCCTCGAGTGCCGGCTGGCCGGCATCGACGTGCTCGAACTGCCGACCTTCCTGGAGCGTGAGACCGGCAAGGTCCGGCTCGACGTGCTGAGCCCGAGCTGGCTGATCTTCGGTGGCGGGTTCAGCGCCTCGCCGTTGCAGCGTGCGCTCGAGCGGGGCTTCGATGTCATCGCCAGTTTCGGGCTGCTGGCGGTCGCGCTGCCCTTCATGCTGCTCGCTGTCGTCGCCATCCGCATCGAGGACGGCTGGCGTGCGCCGGTGCTCTACCGACAGCGCCGCGTGGGCCGCTACGGCGAGTCCTTCGACGTGCTCAAGTTCCGCAGCATGAGCGTGGACGCCGAGCAGGGCGAGGCGATCTGGGCGGTCAAGAACGACCCGCGAGTCACCAGGGTCGGCGCCGTCATGCGCAAGACGCGCATCGACGAGCTGCCGCAGCTGCTGAACGTGTTGCGCGGTGAGATGAGCTTCGTCGGCCCGCGTCCCGAGCGACCGGAGTTCGTCGAACGCCTCCAGCAGAAGATTCCGTACTACCGCGAGCGCCACACCGTGAAGCCCGGGATCACGGGTTGGGCGCAGCTCTGCTACCCGTACGGATCCACCGAGAAGGACGCGATGGAGAAGCTCCAGTACGACCTCTACTACGTGAAGAACCGAAGCCTTATCTTCGACCTCGCCATCCTGGTGCAGACCGTCGAAGTCGTGCTGTGGGGCAAGGGCGCCCGGTAGTACAGTAGCGCCATACATGGCGTCACTCGGCCTCTACACCTACTCGATCGCGGCCGTCGCGTTCCTGCTGCTCGCAGTGCTGCTCGCGACCGGCTGGCACGGCCGCAGCCAGGGCATTCGGCTGATCGTCGCCTGCGCCGTGACCTCTGCCTGGGCGGCGTTGATGGCTGCATCCGCCGTGTCCGAGCTGGTGCCCACCTATGCGCTTGCGTTCGCCGAGTGCCTGCGCGACGGCGCGTGGATCCTCGTGCTCACCGGGCTTGCCGCATCCGCGGGCGTGGCCGCGACGCTGTCCCGGGCGCTGAACATCGGCTGGATTGCCACGGCGGCCTACCTGCTCTTCGCGCCGACGCTGTCGCGGGCCGGCTACCCGATCGTGATTCCAGGCGCTGCGCTGGTGGGGACCGGCTTCGCACTCGCGCTGGGTGGGCTGATGCTGCTCGAGCAGGTCTACCGCAACGCACGCGGCGAGGGCCGCTATGCGCTCAAGTACCTGGCGTTCGCGCTCGGTACGCTCTGGGTCTACGACGTGTTCCTGTACTCGCAGGCGCAGTTGCTGCGGGCCATCGACGCCGATACCTGGAACGCCCGCGGGCTCGTGGCCACGCTGACCGTGCCGCTGGTCGCGATCGCCGCGAGACGCAATCCCCAGTGGTCGCTCGACATCTTCGTCTCGCGGCAGGTCGTGTTCTACACCACGACGCTGCTTGCGGTCGGCGCCTACCTGCTGGTGATGGCCTTTGGAGGCTACGCGATCCGCCTCTACGGCGGCACCTGGGGCGGGGCAATGCAGCTCGTGTTCCTGGCTGGCGCGGGCATCGTGCTGCTCACGCTGCTCGCCTCGGGCAGCCTGCGCCGTCGGCTGCGCGTATTCCTGAGCAAGCACTTCTACCGCAACAAGTACGACTATCGCGTCGAGTGGCTGCGATTCATCGAGACGCTGTCGGCTGCGGAGGAGGGCGCCGACACGCAGGAGACGGCGGTGCGGGCGATCGCAGAGATCTTCGGCAGCCGGGGCGGCGTCCTGTACCTGCGTCGCGATGCAGACGAGCGCTTCGAGGCGGTGGCCACCTGGCCGCGCGGCCGCGTGGACCTGACGCGCTACCCGCCGATACCGGTCGCCGACGACCTGCTCGCCTTCATGGCGCGGCGCCAGTGGGTGGTGGACGTTCAGGAGCACGCTGCGGAGCCCGACCTGTACGACAACATCTCGCTGCCGCAGCCATTCGGCGCGCACGGGCACGCACCGCATGATCCTGCCGCTGCTGCATGGCCAGGTGCTGCTCGGTTTCGTCGCGCTCGAGTCGCCTCCGCCGCCGTTCCACCCGAACTACGAGGATCGCGACCTGCTGAAGACCGTCGGCCGCCACGTCGCGACGCATCTTGCCCAGCACGAGGCCGACCGCCGGCTCGCCGAGAACCGGCAGTTCGAGGCCTATCACCGGCTCACGGCATTCGTGATGCACGACCTGAAGAATCTCGCGGCGCAGCTGGCGCTCATCGTCGCCAATGCCGAGCGCCACAAGCGGAATCCCGAGTTCGTCGACGACGCGGTGAGCACCATCGCCAACTCCACGGCGCGGATGCAGCGGCTGATCGAGCAGCTGCAGCGGCGCGAAATGCAGGGCGTTTCGCAACGGATTGCGCTGGTCGAAGTCGCGCGGCGCGCGGCCGAGCACTGCGCCGTGCGCCGGCCGATTCCCGCGCTGCAGGATGGCGCGGTCGAGGTAATGGTCGAGTGCGATCCGGAGCGGCTCGCGGTGATCGTCGAGCACGTGATCAGGAATGCACAGGACGCTACCGCGGACGACGGATTGGTGACGCTGGCCGTCGGCATCGGCGCGCCATTGAAGGGCGTCGGTGCTGTTGACGCTTCCGCCGTCGGTTCCACGGGCGACGACGGCGCGATGCCTGCGACCGACACCAACGCGCGCCTGCGCGTACCGCACGCCGTTCTGACCGTGAGCGATACGGGCGCCGGGATGTCGCGCGAATTCGTCCAGGAGCGGCTTTTCAAGCCATTCGACACGACCAAGGGCAGCAAGGGCATGGGCATCGGCGCCTACCAGGTGCGCGAGTACGTGCAGTCGCTCGGCGGGCGCGTCGAGGTCGAGAGCGAACCCGGGCGTGGAACGCATTTCAGGTTGCTGCTGCCACTCGCTGAAAAATAGGTGCCAAAAAATAGGTGCCAGGCACCTATTTTCGGTTGCTGCTGCCACTCGCCTCCGGCGACATTTCTTGATGCGCTGCTCAGTTTGAGCTTCCCCGCATTGTCCGGGGCGTGCATCTGTCAAATACTCGCGTTCGACTGATCAAGGGCAAACCCGCCGAAAGGCGGGGACGCAAAGCCTCCGGTCCTCGGGCGTGACGCGCCAGGGATAGCGGGGTTGCCAGTGACACGGCGCCGGCCCGGCGTCGTCGCGTGCTGCCGCAACCCTCGTCCATTCCGCCGTCCCCGAATCCGCGAAGCGAGCGTTCGCGGAGTGGGGCACATGACAAATCGTTCGACGGCATCCGGCATCACGACCTGGCTCACGGCAATCCTGCTGTCCAGCCTGGTTTTCGCCAGCAACATCGCCTTCGCCGCGAACAACGGAACCACAGGGTTGGTTGGCAACATCGCCCCGCGCGTCTCTCCGCAGGCCGCGCCCAGTGGCCCGGGAATTTCCAGCAGCAGGCCGGTCATCAGTGGCGAGTCGCCGGGCAGGATCTTTGCGGGAAACTTCTACGAGTTCGTCCCGACGGCCAGCGATCCGGACGGCGACAAGCTCACGTTCAGCATCAACAAGCATCCGCGTTGGGCGAAGTTCGATCCCGCGAGCGGGCGACTCTACGGCACGCCGGCGCCGCGCGATTACGGAAAGATGAAGGACATCGTGATCTCGGTGAGCGACGGCGTATCTCGTGCGCGACTGAAGGCCTTCAACCTGCGCGTGATCCGCGGCAAGGCGCCGCAGATCGCGGGCCAGCCGCCAACCAGCGTCGTGGAAGGCAAGTCGTACTCGTTCGCGCCCGTCGCGAGCGATCCCGAGGACCAGTCACTGACGTTTGCTGTCTCGAACAAGCCGGCCTGGGCGACCTTCAACAAGAAGAACGGGCGGCTTGCCGGAAGGCCCGGTCCGGGCAGCGAGGGCGTGTACAGCGGTATCAGCATCGCGGTGACTGATGGCGCGAATACCTCGAGTCTCCGCCCGTTCGCGATCACCGTATTGCCCGACCAGCAGAACTCCGCCCCGACCATCAACGGCTCGCCTGCTGCATCCGTGCAGGTCGACCAGGCCTATTCGTTCCAGCCGACTGCGAGCGACGCCGAAGGTGACACGCTGAAGTTCTCGGTGGTGAACCTGCCGGCGTGGGCCAGTTTCAATGCCGGCAACGGCAGGATCTCGGGAACGCCGCGCGCAGGATCCGAGGGCGCCTATTCCGACATCGTGGTGTCGGTCAGTGACGGCACCGAAGTGGCGTTCCTGCCGATGTTCGCGATTACCGTGGAAGCTGCGCCGGCGCCGACCCCGCCGGTGACGCCACCCGGACCCACGCCACCGTCGCCGACGCCGACAAACCGGCCGCCGACGATATCCGGCACGCCGGCAGGCTCGGTGGCCGTTGGCGGCTCGTACGCCTTCCAGCCGAGCGCCTCGGACCCGGATGGGCAGGCGCTGACGTTCAGCATCTCCAGCCAGCCGAGCTGGGCCAATTTCAATACCTCGACCGGTCGCCTGGGCGGCACGCCGACGGCCGCCGATGCCGGGACCTGGTCCAATATCCGCATCTCGGTGACCGACGGGGAGGCCACGACCTCGCTTGCCGCGTTCTCGATTGCTGTCAACGAGGCCGCCAACGGTGCGGCGACGGTCAGCTGGGTTCCGCCCACCGAGAATACGGACGGTTCCGCGTTGACGGATCTCAAGGGTTACCGGATTCGCTACGGCCTGGCGTCGAATGCACTTTCCAATGTCGTGACCATCCCGAACGTCGGTGTCACCAGCGCGGTGATCGAGAACCTCGGGCCCGGGACCTGGTACTTTGGCGTCGTCGCCTACAACGCTTCGGCCGTCGAGTCTGCCCTGTCGGAAATCGGCCAGAAAACCATCAAATAGGCAGAGCGGATAATTCGGTGCCTGGCACCGAATTTCACTGAATTCCCGACAGGAAGCATTCTTCCTTCTCCGGACCATCCCCCGCGTCGTCAATGCGCGCGGCGCCGGGCCGGGGGCTCCGGTAAAGGAGAATGTCCCCTGTCGGTCCGGAACTGCGTCACAAAATACAGGTCTTCGACGGGTTATGATTCGTCAGCCTGCGGCTACATCCTTCGCGCGGGCGATGGAGCTGTACTTGATCGAGTCCAAGCCGAAGCTGCTGATTGTCGAGGACGACCCCGGGCTGCAGAAGCAGCTGAAGTGGTGTTTCGACGGTTACGAAGTCATTACAGCTGAAAATCGCAGCTCGGCGATCGCCGCCGTGCGGCGCTTCGAGCCGGCCGTCATCCTTCAGGATCTCGGCCTGCCACCTGACCCGGAAGGCGTGACCGAGGGATTCGAGACGCTCGCCGAGGTGCTGCGGATCGCGCCGTTCACCAAGATGATCGTCGTCACCGGCCAGTCCGACAAAGAGAATGCCGTCAAGGCGGTCGGGCTCGGCGCCTATGATTTCTGCCAGAAGCCGGTCGACACGGACGTGCTCAAGCTGCTGGTGCAGCGCGCGTTCCGCATCCACGACCTGGAGCGCGAAAACGCAGCGCTGGCCCAGTACCGCTCCGTGATGCCGCTTGCCGGCGTCATCGCCACCAGCGAGTCCATGACCAAGGTCTGCCGCGCGGTGGAGAAGATCGGCCCCACCAGCGCGACCACCCTGCTGCTGGGCGAAAGCGGCACCGGCAAGGAACTCCTGGCCCGCGCGCTGCACGCCCTGAGCCCGCGCGCCAAGCAGGCTTTCGTTGCAATCAACTGCGCGGCGATCCCGGACACGCTGCTCGAGAGCGAGCTCTTCGGCTACGAGAAGGGTGCGTTCACCGGCGCGGTGAAGCAGACGCAGGGCAAGTTCGAGCACGCCGACGGCGGCACGCTGTTCCTCGACGAGATCGGCGACATGCCGCTCGCGCTGCAATCCAAGCTGCTGCGATTCCTGCAGGACCGTGTCGTGGAGCGCATCGGCGGACGCGAGAGCATACCGGTGGACGTGCGCGTCGTTTGCGCGACCAACAAGGACCTCGCCGCGATGATCGGGCGCAACGAGTTCCGCGAAGACCTCTTCTACCGCGTGAGCGAGGTGACGATCCGCATTCCGCCGCTGCGCGAGCGGTCCGGCGATGCAGGTGTCATCGCGCAGTCGCTGCTCGAGCGTCGCGTCCGGGAGCACGGCCGTTCGCTGAAGGGCTTTGCGCCCGAGGCGCTGGCGGCGATCCAGTCGTATCCCTGGCCGGGCAACATCCGCGAGCTCGAGAACCGCATCAGCGGTGCGGTGATCATGGCCGAGGGCAAGTACGTGAGCGTCGAAGACCTTGGCCTGCCGCTTGCAGGTTCCAATCTCGACTGGCTCAACCTTCGCGAGGTCCGCCAGCGCGCCGAGAAGGAAGCGGTCACACAGGCACTTGCGCTCTCCGGCTCGAACCTCTCGCGCACGGCCGAACTGCTCGGCATCACCCGGCCCACGCTTTACGACCTGCTCGAGAAGTTCGACCTTCGCCCGGCAGAAGCGAGCGTGATCAGCGAACCGGCGGCGAAGCCTTGAGCGGACGAGAGTGCCTCCTGCCGCCGCCGGGGCGCGCATGCCTTCCATCAGGCCAGGACTGCGCGTGAGTCGCGCGTTCATGGCCGTGTGCGTGATCCTGGCTGCATGCGTCGCCGCGTTCTGGCCCTCGTTCGAGGTATTGCTCCGCTACTGGAACGACACGCGGGCCATGGGCATGACCCACGGCTGGCTGATCGCCGCCATCGTGCTGTGGCTGCTGTGGCGGGAGCGCAGGGTTGGCGGCGCAGCGACGCCTTGCTGGCCCTGCCTGGCCGCGATGCTGGTGTTGTGGTTCGCCTGGCTGGTGGCACTCCGGGCCGGACTCCAGATCATTCACCTGCTGTTGCTGCCACCGATTGCCTGGCTCGCGATCGCCGGCGCGACGGGCACCACCACCGCGCGTCGCTTCACTTACCCGCTCGGCTACTTCTACTTTGCGATACCGCTGTGGGGAAGCATCACGCCGCCACTGCAATGGCTCACGGTATACGCGGTCCGGTTCATGCTGCGTGCCACCGGCGTACCCGCCTATTTCCAGGGTAACGTCGTCCAGATTCCCGGGGGCCACTTCGAGATTGTCGGCGGCTGCAGCGGCCTGCACTATTTCCTGGTGTCGCTTGCGGTCGCGAGCCTGTACTCGCACATCCACCGCGACCCGCCTCGCCGGCACCTCGCGATCGTCGCGATCGCGGGCGTGGCCGCGATCCTGCTCAACTGGGTCCGCGTCTACACCGTGATCGTGTCCGGCCACCTGACCGATATGCAGAGCTTCCTGGTGCGCGTGGACCATTACTGGTTCGGCTGGGTGCTGTTCGGCGTCGCCATGACGATCGCGCTCTGGATCGCGAGCCGTATCCTGCCGGCCGTGGAACCGGTGGCCGCGAACACCGCGGCCGCGCAGCCGGCC
Source organism: uncultured Gammaproteobacteria bacterium (assembly GCA_963819835.1). Lineage (GTDB taxonomy): Bacteria > Pseudomonadota > Gammaproteobacteria > Steroidobacterales > Steroidobacteraceae > RPQJ01. The sequence continues at coordinate 6,920 of CAWFXR010000032.1, read as the reverse complement.
GCAGGCCTGCGATGGCCGGGCGTGGCGACGGTGATCGGCGTGCTCGCCGTGCTGGCCCTCTCGGTGCAGGTGACCGGCCGCGCTGCCAGTGCCGCGACCGCACCCGATGTCGCCGGTCCGCTACTCGCGGCGGGCTTTCTGCAGCCAGAAAATAAATCGGTGCCAGGCACCGAATTAATTAAATCGGTGCCTGGCACCTATTTTCAGCCGAAGTTCAAGGGCGCCACGCAGGAATTCCACGGCACGACCGCCGACGGCACGATGCCGGTCTATGTCGGTGTCTACGCCAGCCAGCGCCAGGGTGCGGAGCTTGGTTATTACAGGAACAGCATCACCGGCCAACAGCTGCGCGAGCTGGCGTCCGGTCGCCGCGACGGCATGGCGTGGACCAGGGCCGAGGACCGCGAGGAGAACCGTTGGCTGATAGTGTCCGTATACTCGGTCGGCGGCAGGACTTTTGCCGACCGGACGATTGCTCAGGTCTACTATGCGCTGCGCTCGATCGGCGGCGCGGTGCCTTCCGCGGTGATCGGCGTCGCCGCCCGCTGCGATGCCGACTGCGCCGGCCGCGAGGCCGAGCTGTCGGCGGCGCTGGATCAGGTCCTGGCACCAGTAACCAAGGCATTGTCGGCCCGGGCGCCCTGAGATGCGCGGGTCTCATCGAATTTCGAGGTCAAAGACGATGGCACATCACGTTCGGATATGGCTGGTTCCCGCACTGCTCGCGACGCTCGCGCTCTCAGGCTGCGACCTGTTCGCAAGCCCCGAGACCCGCATCGACCGCGCGGAAAAGCACATGTCCGAGGGCGACTACGCCACGGCCGTGATCGAGCTGCGCAACGCGCTCGAAAAGGGGCCAGACAATGTCCGCGGTCGCCTGCTGCTGGCCGAGGTATCGCTGCAGCTCGGCGACACGCAGTCAGCGGAAAAGGAGATCAAGCGCGCCCGCGACGCCGGCGCCACGCCCGGTGATCTGGCCCCGCTGCAGGGGCTGCTGCTCGAGACGACAGGGCAATGGCAAGCACTCGCAGAGGCGATGGCGGCCCCGATTCCCGGCTTCAATGAAGCCCAGCGGCTCGATTACCTGGGCAACGCGAAACTGGCGCTCGGCGACCCTGGGGCTGCGCTCGCGACGCTGAACGACGCGCTCGCGTTGAAGCCCACCGGCGACCTGGCGCTGCGGGTGCAGACCGATCACGCCCGGGTGCTGGCCACCACCGACAAGGCCGACGACGCGCTGGTCGAAATCGAGCAGGTGCTGGCCGCCCAGCCGGGGTATCCCGCGGCCTCCATGCTCAAGTCGTCGTTGTTGATCGTGCAGGGCAACGTGGTCGGAGCCGAGCAGGCGCTTGTGGCCGTGCCCGTGGACGACCCCAAGGCGAAAATCAGCGTCCGCGACAAGATCACGGTCCTGAGCGCGCTCGTTGAGGTGCAGCTGGCCCAGCACAAGGTCGAGGAAGCTCGTGTCACCGCCGACACGCTCGACAAGGCGGCGCCGGGCTCTCCGGTTACGCTGCTGATCAAGGGCCGCGTCGATCTGGCGGCCGGCGACGCGGACAGCGCCGTCACGCAGTTCCAGAAGGCGTTGCAGCGCGCACCGGACTTCACGTTTGCGCGAGTGTGGCTGGCTTCTGCGTACATGAAGCAGGGCAACACGGCGCTCGCGGAGACGGAGCTGCAGCGTGTCCTGCAGTCGTCGCCAGACAATGTGGAGGCGCGCAAGCTGCTCGCCGAGAGTCAGATCCGCGCAGGTCGCGCGCCGGCGGCGCTCGAGACGCTGCAGCCGCTGATTGCGGCCGACACCAAGGATCCGGCCGTCTATGCGATGGTCGGACAGGCGCAGTTGATGGAAGGCAACCAGGGTGCGGCCGAGACCATGCTCGAGCAGGGTATCGAGGCTGCGCCCAACAGCGCGGCGCTCAAGCTGGGCGCTGCGGCCAACTACCTCGCGACCGGCGACCGGCAGCGCGCGCTCGAACTGCTGGCGCAGGTTCCGGACGATGAGGGTGGCGTGCGCAAGCGGCAGCTGCAGGTGATCGCGCTGGCCTCCGGCAAGGACAAGGCCGTCGCGCGGCTCGAGATCGAGGCGCTGGCCAAGCGCAACCCGGCCGACGCGGAACTGCAGATGCTGGCCGGTGCCTGGCTTGCCACCCAGGGCGAATATGCCGACGCGGAGCGCTACCTGAAAAAGGCGCTGGAACTGGCGCCGAACGACGGCCGCGCAATGCTCGGCCTGTCGCAGCTTGCGGCGCAGCGTGGTGACACGGCCGCGTCGAAGCAGTGGCTGGAAGAGTGGCACAAGCGCGATCCGGATTCCGCCGAGGCCACGCTTCGCCTTGCCCGCGTGGCGTTTGCGGGCGGCGACACTGCCACCGGGACGGGCCTGGTCGCGCAGGCCATCTCATCGTCACCGAAGAATGTGGCGGTGGCCGATGCAGCGGCGCGCGTGCTGCTCGATGCAGGACAGAACGAGGCGGCGGTCAAGTACCTCGAGGCTGCGTTGCAGCTCGACCCCACCAGCAAGCCGCTGCTGTTCGACCTGGCGCGGGCGCAGACGGCGCTCTCGAAACGCAGCGAGGCACGCGTTTCGCTCGAGAAGGCGCTGTCGGTGGACCCGAACTGGCCGCCCGCGCTCGCGGCGCTGGCGCAGGTCAATGTCGCCGACGGCAAGATTCCTGAGGCATTGGAGCTGGCCGGACGGCTGAAGAAGGCCCTGCCGAATCCGGCGGCCGGCTTTGCGCTGGAGGGCGACATCTACATGGCGTCCAGGCAGTTCGACAAGGCTGTCAGCGCCTACGCGGCGGGCTACAGCGCTCGGCCGAGCGCGCAACTCGCCGTCGGTGGGTACCGTGCACGCCGTGCGGCAGACCAGAAGCCGTACACAGAGCCCCTGGCCACCTGGCTCAAGGCGAATCCGGGTGACGCCACTATCCGGTCCATGCTGGCCGAGTCGCTGCAGGCCGACGGCAACGAGGCCGAGGCGATTCGCGAATACCAGCGCGTCGTGGCCGGCGCCCCGAACAATGTATTTGCGCTGAATAACCTCGCTGTCCTCTACCAGAGTGTCGGCGACAAGCGTGCCGCGGAGACCGCAAAGCGTGCATACGAGCTGGTGCCGAATGCTCCGGCAATCGCGGACACCTACGGCTGGATCCTGCTCCAGTCCGGCGATACTGCCGAGGGCCTTAAGTTAATTCGCCAAGCCGCTGATAATCTGAAGAATGTTCCCGAGATCCAGTATCATCTAGGCGTGGCGCTGGCCCGCACGGGAGACACGGCCGGCAGCCGCAAGGTGCTCGAGGGGGCGATCGCGGCCGCGGGAGCAGGCGATGCATGGAAGGCGACTGCCGAGAAGGAACTGGCGACGCTGAAGTGAGACGCCGTCGAATGACGTGCACGCCAGTGTGCATCGAGTCACCATTTGGGCTGCGGGGCACGGGTAGCATGGCCGGCGGCGATTCCCCCGGCAACGGACCGAGAAATAGCCGAGGAACAGTATGAAGATCGGATCATTCAAGACCTGGCGATTGCTGTTGCTTGCCCTGCTGCCGCTGTCGGCATCTGGCCAGTCGGCCGAGCCGATGCCGGATCCTGCCGCAACCACGGCAAGCCCGCCGACCGTCGTTGCGCCGGCGCCGTCCCCGCTCAGCGAGAGCGAGGCGGCCATGTACCAGATCGGCCCGGGCGACGTGTTGCAGGTCTTCGTCTGGCGCAACCCGGAACTCACGGTATCGGTGCCGGTGCGGCCCGACGGCAAGATCTCGACGCCGCTGGTCGAGGACATGGTGGCGATCGGCAAGACGCCCACCCAGCTTGCGCGCGACATCGAGACGGTGCTCGGCGAATACATCCGCTCGCCGCAGGTCAGCATCATCGTGATGACGCCGCAGAGCCAGTTCAGCCAGGTCAAGGTCGTGGGTCAGGTGGCGCACCCGGCGCCGCTTCCTTATCGCAGCGGCATGACGGTGCTCGACGCGGTGCTCGCGGCGGGCGGCATGACGCCGTTCGCGGCCGGCAACCGCACCAAGATCGTGCGCAACGAGAACGGCAAGCAGGTCGAGATCAAGGTGAAGCTCGACGACATCGTCAACGACGGCGACATCAAGCAGAACGTCGAGGTTCGCCCGGGCGACCTGGTCGTCGTGCCTGAGAGCCGGTGGTGAGGAAACCATGCAGGAATTGCTGAGCCAATTACTCGACCAGGCGCGCGGAATGTGGCGCTTCCGGCGCCCCGCGCTGGTGGCCGCGTGGATCATCTGCGTTCTCGGCTGGATCGTCGTATTGACCCTGCCGCCCGTGTACGAGGCGAAGGCGCGCATCTACGTGGACACCAGCGCCGTGCTGCGGCCACTGCTGCAGGGCATCGCGGTCGAACAGGACATCACCGCGCAGTTGAACTACGTGCGGCAGGCGCTGCTGAGCCGTCCGCAGCTGGAGAAAGTCGCCCGCGATACCGACCTCGACCTGCAGGCGACTACACCCCAGGAAAAAGAAGCACTGATCGATTCGCTGCGCGAACGCGTGCAGATCGGCGTCTGGGGTGAGGTGACCACGTCGAAGAACGCGCGCAAGCCGCAGGCAGCCAGCAGTCTCTACCAGGTCTCGTTCCAGGATCCCAAGCGGGGCAAGGCGCTCAAGGTCGTGCAGGAGCTGGTCAATTCCTTCGTCGAGGATTCGCTGGGCGGCAAGCGCAGTGGCTCCGACGCGGCGCAGAAGTTCCTCGAGGCCCAGATCGCCGATTACCAGAAGCGCCTGGGCGACTCCGAGCAGCAGCTCGCCGAGTTCAAGCGCAACAACGCCGGCCTGGTGCCAGGTACTTCCGGCGACTATTTCTCGCGCATGCAGGCCGAATCCGAGGCACTTGCGCAGGCGCAGGCCAACCTGAAAGTGGCGCTGCAACGCCGCGACGAGCTGCAGCGCCAGCTGCGGGGCGAGTCTGCCTACACACCCATGGGCAAGGGCGGCAAGAGGATGTCCACGACCGGTGCCGAAGCCGCGGCCGGTGGCAATATCGAGCTGCGCATCGGCGAGACCCAGCGCGCGCTGGACGCGATGCTGATGCGCTACACGGACAAGCACCCGGACGTGGTCGCGGCCCGCAAGAACCTGGAAGACCTCAAGGCCCAGCAGCAGGCGGAGATCGATGCGCTGCGTCGCGGCGAGGCGTCTACGCAGACCATGGCCAGCCTGAGCGCCAATCCCGTCTACCAGCAGATCCAGGCCCAGTTGAACCAGGCCAACGTGGACGTCGTGGCTGCGCAGAGCCAGGTGGGCGTGCACCAGGCGCAGATCGCCCAGTTCAAGGGCATGATGAATACCGCTCCCGAGGTCGAGGCGGAGTATTCGCGACTGACTCGCGACTACGAGACCACCCGGACCCAGTACAACGAACTTGTCGGCCGGCTTGGCCGGGCGCGCATCTCCGAAGACGCGGAGCAGACCGGCGTGGTGCGTTTCGAAGTCATCGATCCGCCGAACGTCGGCGTCGACCCGATCGCCCCTGACCGGCCGCGACTGCTGGCGCTGGTGCTGGCGGTTGGTCTCGCCGCAGCGCTGGCGCTCGCGTTCGTGCTGCACCAGTTGAAGCCCGTGTTCACCAGCACGGTGTCGCTGGGCGACATCACTGGCCTTCCGGTGCTGGGCGCCGTCAGCCGCACCTGGCGCGAGCGCCATCGGGCCGAGCGGCGCCAGGAACTATTGAAGGTGTCGATGGCCGCTGCCGGGTTGCTGCTGGTCTTTGGTCTGGTCATGCTGGTCGAGGATCGCGCGGTAAGCATGATCCAAGGCCTGTTCGCATAGGAGCTCCCCATGAGTCTGGTCGAACAGGCGCTGAAGAAAGCCAAGCAAGCCGGACAGCCGCCGCAGCCGCTGTCCACACACCCGACAGGTGCCCTGACCGCCGAGGAGCCTGCACTGCCGCCCGGACGGTCGCCGACGCTGCCGTCCGATGAGGTCATAGAGCCGTCGCCCGAGATTACCTCGACCGTGAGGTCGCTCAACTTCGTCGAAGTGGACCTGGGCATCCTGCGCGCGGCCGGATACCTGCCCCCGCAGGAGCAGGAGCGCGAGATTGCCGAGCAGTTTCGGCACATCAAGCGTTCGCTGATCGCGCGCGCAGTCGGCCGCGGCCAGGAGAAAATGCCGCTCGCCAATCGCATTGCCGTGACCAGTGCGCTGCAGGGCGAGGGCAAGACCTTCGCCAGCATCAATCTCGCGCTCAGCATTGCGCTCGAGAAGGACGTGCGCGTGCTGCTGGTCGATACCGACGCGGCGCGGCCGGAAACGAGCCGGGTATTCGGCGTCAAGGGGAAGCCGGGACTGTACGACGCCCTTGCGAACCCGAACCTGGATGCAGCCTCGCTGGTATACGAAACAGACGTGCACGGCCTGTGCGTGCTGCCGGCCGGCACGGCGGACGTCACCGCTGCCGAGTGGCTCGCGAGCCCGCGCATGGACGAGGTACTGCGCAGGCTGCTCGGCAACGACGGCAACACGATTGCGGTGCTCGACTCGCCACCGCTGCTGGTGACCAACGAAGCCAAGTCGATCTGCGAAGCGGTGGGGCAGGTGGTGCTGGTCGTACTCGCCAACCAGACGCCGCAACGGGCGGTGGCAGACGCCGTTGCACACATCTCCGAAGGCAAGCACGTCAGCCTGCTGCTGAACGGCTCGGAGACCGTATCGGGGGTCGGTTATGGATATTACGGCGGCATGTACCAGTACGGTCGCGCGGGCCATGGGACGGCCTGAGCGCGCACGCGCGAGGCGCCGCGTCGCAGCGGCGTCCGCGGTAGCCTGCGCAGTTGCGCTCACGCTCGCCGCCGCCGGTGCGCGGGCGGAAGAATTCAACTACGACCTCAAGGCCGGCATGGGGCATTCCGACAACATCAAGCGCACCCAGACCGACACCATCGACGAGT
>CAWFXR010000031.1:0-12357 GCA_963819835.1 uncultured Gammaproteobacteria bacterium | reverse complement strand
CATCGCGCGCCATCCGGCACTGCGGCAGCGGCTCGAAGAGGCCGGATTGCAGATTCATGACGGCCTGCTATCCGCGGGCCGACGCGATCGCGCGGCTCGGCGCGCTGGAACTGGCCGCAGGTCGCGGTGTTGCGGCGGAAATGGCGCTTCCTGTGTATGTCCGCGACGACGTGGCAAGGCCGTCGGGCGGCGCTGTCACCGGAATGTCATAATTACAGTTCGTAATTCTGCTGCGATCCGGCCCCCAGGCGTCGAGGCGTCATGACCAGCAAGCAGATACTGATCGTCGAGGACGAGAAGCCCATCCGCGACATGATCGCCTTCGGGCTGCGTCGCGCCGGTTTCGACGTGCGCGAGGCCGAGGACAGCTCCGGCGCCCGTGCCAGCATCGCGGACCATCGCCCGGACCTGATGCTGGTGGACTGGATGCTGCCGGACCAGAGCGGCCTCGAGCTCACGCGCGCGGTCAAGCGCAACAAGGACACCGAGGACCTGCCGGTGATCATGCTCACCGCGCGGGCCGATGAGCACGACAAGGTCTCGGGTCTCGAGGGCGGTGCCGACGACTACGTCACGAAGCCTTTCAGTCCGCGCGAACTGCTGGCGCGGATCAATGCCGTGCTGCGGCGGTCGACGCCGGCCGGGCAGCGGCGGAACGATCGAGGCGGGTGGCCTGATGCTCGATACCGCGAGCCATCGAGTGACGGCAGGCGACCAGACCGTGACGCTCGGTCCCACCGAGTATCGCCTGCTGCAGTTCTTCATGGAGCACCCCGAGCGCGTGTACACGCGCGGGCAGGTGCTGGATCGCGTCTGGGGCGGCAACGTCTATGTCGAGGAGCGCACGGTGGACGTCCACATCCGCCGCCTCCGCAAGGCGCTGGAGCCCTTCGCGAGCGACGGCCTGATCCAGACCGTGCGCGGGTCCGGCTACCGGTTCTCGACCCGGCCCGAGTAGACGGCCGGCGGGGCGGTCCAACTTGTCGCAACCCGCCTGGCAAACCATCGCCTGGATCGTCGGGACCGTCCTGGTCGCGGCGGCGGTCGGCTTTCTCTTCAATCACACGGCAGCCTTCGTTGCGGCGGCACTTGCCGTGCTGCTCGCGGTGCATGTGCGCAACCTGCTGCGCTTCGAGCGCTGGCTCCGTAACCGCTCGACCGAGCCGCCGCCCGACATGCGCGGCGCGTGGGGCGAGGTTGCGGCGATCACGCACCGGATCTACCGTCGCAAGGTATTCCACAAGCGGCGCGTCCTGACGCTTGTTCCGCGAGTTCCGCCGCATGACCTCGGCCATGCCGGACGGCGCGATCCTGCTCGGGCCGAACCGCGAGATCCTGTGGCTCAATCGCACGGCCGGCCGCTGGCTGGACCTGCGGCGCAAGGTCGATCGCGGCATCCGCATCGACAACCTCGTGCGACACCCGGAGTTCGTCGAGTACATGGAGAGCGGCGGCGCGACGACCCCGCCGCGCATCCACCTGCCGAAGCTCGGCGACCGCTGGCTCGAGTTCCACCTGGTCAAGGCGAGCGACAGCGCGCAGCAGCTGCTGATCGTGCGCAACGTCACGGGCGAGGCGCGGCTCGAGTCGATGCGCAAGGACTTCGTCGCGAACGCGTCCCACGAGCTGCGCTCGCCGTTGACGGTCATCAGCGGGTACCTCGATGCGCTGGCGGACGACCCGGTGCTCGACGCGGCGTGGCGCGAGCCGGTGCACGAGATGCAGCGGCAGTCCGGGCGGATGCGCGGCATCGTGCAGGACCTGCTCGAGCTGTCGAAGCTCGAGGCCCAGGGCGGGGAGGCGGAGCAGGCGCCGGTCGACGTGGGCGGCATGCTCGCGATGATCCGCAGGGACGTGACTGTCCCGGCCGGAGCATCCGGCGACGGTCAACCTCGAGCTCGCGACCGACGCCATGCTGCTCGGTGCGGAAAACGAGCTGCATTCGGTGTTCTCGAATCTCGTCTCGAATGCGGTCAAGTACACGCCCGCGGACGGCACGATCGACATCCGCTGGTGGGTGGACGAGAAGGGCGGCCACGTCTGCGTTCGCGACACCGGCATAGGCATCCCGGGCGAGCACCTGCCGCGACTCACCGAGCGCTTCTATCGCGTGGATGCCGGGCGTTCCCGGCAGCTCGGCGGCTCGGGGCTCGGCCTCGCGATCGTGAAACACGCATTGCAGCGTCATGACGGCCGGCTCGAGATCGTGAGCGAGGAAGGCAAGGGCAGCACGTTCACGGCCCATTTCCCCGCCGCGCGCGTGCAGCACGTGTCGCGCAATCACAACGGCGACTGAAACCTCCCTGTAACAGAGCGAGCCTATAAAGGCGCGCAGGGATTTCTGCCAAGGGCGCGCACAGCGTGATCCGACGCGGGACTGTCGTTCAGCTACCACTATCGTGAGGGGAATATCGTGAGAACCACCCTGCTTGCCACGGCCGTCGCCGCGGCACTGACACTGGCTGCGGTCGAAGCGTCGGCTGCCCCGGGCAGCGCTGCCACCAAGGCGGAAATCCAGGCCATGCAGGCCCAGATGGAGGCACTGGCCGCGCGCCTCGGCAAGCTCGAGGCCGCGAACACGGCGCTCCAGGCCGAAAACTCGGAGCTCAAGTCCGTCGTCGAGCGTCGCGACGCCGAGACGGACTATCTCAAGGCGCAGACCAAGGACCTGCGCGAAGAAGGCGCCGTCACCTCGAACGAGCTGAGCAAGCTCAAGGGCGCCGACTGGGCGTCGAGGATCAAGTTCAAGGGCGACTTCCGCATGCGCGACGAGAACATCGAGACGCAGCGCGTGGTCGTGCCGACCACGGGGCCGAAGATCCCGGAGGTCCAGGATGCGGCTGACCGCAACCGTGCCCGCTTCCGCGCGCGCTTCGGCTTCGATGCGACCGTGACCGACACGGTCAAGGCCACCTTCCGCCTCGCCTCGGGTGACGGCGATCCGCGCTCGACCAACCAGACGTTGACCAACATCGCCTCGCCGAAGGACATCTGGATCGACCAGGCCTACACCGACTGGAACTTCATGAACGGCGGCAATCTGGTGCTGGGCAAGCAGCCGTATCCGTTCTTCCGGCCGGGCCAGAGCCTCTTCTACGACGGCGACTTCAACCCGGAAGGCGCGGCGGTCAAGCTCGACCGCGGCATGTTCTTCGGCAGCGCCTACTGGTGGTGGCTGCAGGAGAACTACAACGCGAGCCCGACCGGCAACAACGAGGATGCCAACCTCTGGGGCCTGCAGGGCGGCCTGAAGTTCGCGCTGCTCGGCGGCGAGACGAAGCTGGCGGCCAGTACTACGAGTGCGGCGCGTGCGAGGAACAACAACCCGTTCTGGAAGCGCCGCCCGGACGTCCAACGAACTCGTACGGCAACACGACGATCAACCAGGGCTACGGGCACGACGGCGATCAACGGTGCTCAAGTACGGGTACGAAGTCGCTCGAACTGTCGGGCCAGATGGACCTCACGGTGTTCGACCTGCCGCTCGCGGTGTGGGTCGACTGGGCGCAGAACATGGCTTCGGACGTCGAGTACGACACCGCGTACAACGTCGGCTTCCTGCTCGACAAGGCGTCGAACGCCAAGACCTGGGAGTTCGGCGCGATGTGGCAGGAGATCGACAAGGATGCGCTGTATGCGCAGATGATCGACTCGGACTTCGGTGGCGGCAACACCGACTCGTCCGGCTGGGTGTTCAAGGCCGGCTACGCCCCGGTGAAGAACATCACGCTGAACGCGACCTACTTCCTGAACGAGATCAACAAGGACGTGCCGCCGAGCACGACCCCGGCCAACACGTTCACCGGGCTCGACTACGACCGGTGGCAGCTGGACGTGAACTACAAGTTCTGACCGCGTTCGCTGCAAAGCCCTCACCCGGCTCGCGTCCATTCACGGCGCGAGCCGCCTTCCCCGGGAATGCCCGGGGAGGGCATGGGTGGGGGCTTTCTCTTGCCGGCGCGTCTTGCCGCGACCCCGGCTCTCCTGTATATCGGCGCAGTTCCGGAGAACCCATGGACACCTCAGATCTCTCGCACCACATCCTGAGCCGCTTCAATGCCGACCTCGAGGGCGTTCGCTCAGGGGTCATGCAGATGGGCGGGCTCGTCGAGCAGCAGCTGCAGGACGGCATCAAGGCGCTCTACTCGGGTGACGGGCGGCTCGGCGAGGAAGTGGCCCGGCTCGACCACAAGGTCAATGCCATGGAGGTGGCGATCGACGAGGACTGCAGCCGCATCCTGGCGACGCGCGGCCCGACGGCCTCGGACCTGCGCCTGATCGTCGCGATCATCAAGACGATCACCGACCTCGAGCGCATCGGCGACGAGGCAGAGAAGCTGGGCAGCATCGCCTCGCGCCTCGCCACGCTCGACCGGCCGACCGACCGTTATCGCGAGATCAAGCACATCGGGGACCTGGTCGCCGACATGGTGCACGGCGCGCTGGACGCTTTCGCGCGCATGGATACCGACGCCGCGCTCGCGGTGGCACGCCAGGATCGCATCGTGGACGAGGAGTACGAGGCGCTGCAGCGCCAGTGCATCACGTTCATGATGGAAGACCCGCGCGCGATCCGCCGGGCGCTCGACATCCTCTGGGTCGCCCGGGCGCTGGAGCGCATCGGCGACCACGCCAAGAACATCTGCGAGTACGTGATCTACATGGTGCTCGGCAAGGACATCCGCCATCTGTCGATCGAAGATGTCGAACAGCAGCTGGCCGCGGCGCGAGCGGCGCGAACCGGCAGCGGGGGCTGACGCGCCGCATGCTTCCTGACTGGCTGACCCGGCGGACCGGGAATTTCCTGGGCCTGCTCGCCTGCGTCGGGCTCATCGGCTACGCGCTCTACGCGCAGTACGGCATGGGCCTGGAGCCCTGCCCGCTGTGCATCCTGCAGCGGGTGGCGGTGATGGCTGCCGGCGTGCTGTTCCTGCTCGCGTTCCTGCACAACCCCGGGGACCGCGGCGCGCGTGTCTACGGCGCGCTGATCGACCTCGTGGCGCTGCTCGGCATCCTCGTCGCGGCCCGCCAGATCTGGATCATCGCCCAGCCGCCCGGAGCGGTGGCGGAGTGCGGCGCGAGCCTCGACTACATGATGGACGTGCTGCCGTTGCACGAAGTGCTCGGCAAGGTGCTGACGGGCTCGGGCGAGTGCGCGAAAGTCGACTGGCTGTTCCTCGGCCTCAACATGCCGACGTGGGTGCTGATGGCGCTGGTGTGCGTCGGCCTCTGGGGCCTGCTCGTCAACTGGTTCGCGCCGCGCGCGGGGCGCTAGCCGCGGCCTGATACCGTCAGGGAATCTGGTGCCGCTCCTTGAAGCGGCAGATCTCCTGCCAGACGTCCGCCGACACCGTGCGGGCGTCGACTCGAGCGAAAATCCGGCTCAGCACGTCGCGTTCCCTGGGATCCACCGCCCCGTCCTCGAGGGCGAGCTTTTCCAGCATCGCGAGTTCCTCGGCGTCGATCGTTCCGTCATTGGCAAATACCCGCAGGAACGAATACTGCATGATCGCGTTCCACGCGCTGCTCGACGTCGGCATGAACTGCACCCCAGTCTGATTGTTCTGATTACGGCTGGCCGGGGGCCTCGCCGCAGCCTGCGGTGGATCGTAAGCGACGCCACGTTACGGAATCGTGAAGGTTTTGTGACGGCGCTGGCCGTGGGCCACGGGCTGTGGGTCACGCGGGCCGGTCAGACGCACTCGATCGCAGCGGCATGCGTGATGGTCGAGGCGCCGGGCAGCGACACCAGGCTGGCCAGGAACTGGCTCGTCGCAGCGGCCCAGGAGTGCCTCATCGCGTGCGACCGGCACGCGTCGGGGCTCACGCGCAGCGCCGACAGTGCTGCTGCGCGCAGGTCTTCGCCGAGCACGCCGGTCACGCCGTCCACGACGACGTCGACGGGGCCCGCCACCGGGTAGGCGGCCACCGGGACGCCGCAGGCCATCGCCTCGAGCAGCACGAGGCCGAACGTATCCGTCCGGCTCGGGAACACGAACACGTCGGACGCCGCGATGTGCGCCGCGAGGTCTTCACCGTGCCGAAGCCCGGCGAAAACCGCCTCCGGGTAGCGAGCACGCAGCGCCGCGGCGGCTGGGCCGTCGCCGACCACGAGTTTCGTCCCGGGCAGGTCGAGCCGCAGGAAGTCTTCGACTCCTTTCTCGACCGCGAGGCGTCCGAAGTACAGGAAGACCGGTCGCGGCAGGTCCAGGAAGGCCTTGTCGCGAGGGCGAAACAAGTCCGTGTCGACACCGCGGCCCCAGAGCGCCAGGTTGCGAAAGCCGCGCGCTTCCAGTCGGCGCTGCATGGTCGCGGTCGTCACGAGCGTACGGGACGCGCCGCCGTGGAACCAGCGGACAGCGGCATAGCCGAGCGACAGCGGAACCGGGAATCGGGCCCGCAGGTATTCGGGGAACTGCGTGTGATACGCGGTCGTGAACGGCCAGCCGTGCCGGACGCACCAGTTGCGGGCGGCCAGCCCGAGCGGGCCCTCGGTTGCGACGTGCACGGCATCCGGTGCGAGCGCGTCGAGGCGCTCGCGGACCGCGCCGCCGGCGAACAGTGCGAGCCGGATCTCCGGGTAGGTCGGGCAGGGAATCGTCCGGAAGTCGGCGGGCGAAATCACCGTGACGTCGTGACCCGCGCTCGAGAGCTCGCGGACCGTGTGTCCCAGCGTCCGCACGACCCCGTTGACCTGCGGCAGCCACGCGTCGGTGACGAGGGCCAGCTTCATGCCGCGGTGTCCAGCGCCACGGCGCCGTCGAGCAGCGGCAATGCCTGCGAGCCGACCAGGACCTCGACGTCCTCGGTCCAGCGCAGCAGGCTCAGCCGCCCCTGGAAGTCCTCGACCAGCGCGGTACAGCTCTCGACCCAGTCGCCGTCGTTGCAGTAGGTGATGCCGTCGATGTCGCTGATCTCGGCCCGATGGATGTGCCCGCAGATGACGCCGTCCACGCCGCGCCGGCGCGCCTCGACCGCGAGCGCGCGCTCGAAGTTCGCGATGTACTTCACCGCGTTCTTCACCTTGTGCTTGAGGAAAGCAGCGACGGAGAAGTACGGGTAGCCGAAGAGCCGCCGCACGGCGTTCACGTACCGGTTCAGGCGCAGTGCGGCGGAGTACGCGGTGCTGCCGAGCGACTCCAGCAGCGGGCTCGCGCGCACGATCGCGTCGAACTCGTCGCCGTGCAGTACGAGGAAGCGTCGGCCATCGGCCGTCTCGTGCACGACCTCGCGGTGTATTTCCACGTTGCCGAGCACCAGGCCGTCATGGTCGCGGAACGGCCGGTCGTGGTTGCCGGGCACGTAGACGACCCGCGTGCCGTGCTTGGCCTTGCCGAGGATCGTGCGAATGACGTCGTTGTGCGCCTGCGGCCAGTAGAAGGACCGCGTCAGGCTCCACATGTCGATGATGTCGCCGACCAGGTAGATCTGCTGGCATTCGACGCGACGGAGAAAGTCGAGCAGGAACTCGGCGCGGCAGCCCTTGAAGCCGAGGTGCACGTCGGAGATGAAGACGCTGCGCAGTCGCAGCGTGGGTCGTGTCGCCGGGATCCTGTCCATGAGCCTTGCCCCCGTGCAGCCTTGCTGGCGGGGGAGGCTGGACGTCCGTCATGACCGCAGCGTTAAGAATCCGCTACAACTCCATGACACAGCTATATTTCCGAGACGGAGAGCCGGCGCAGCAGTGCCATGCGCTTGTCATGGTGCTCCTCCATCCGCTCGAGCACGTTGGCCAGGAACTCGACGGTGCTGACCACCCGCGGGCCCTTGTTCAGCATCACGCATTCGGCGCGGCTGCTCATGACTGCGTCGCTCACCTCGGCGCGGGTCGGTGCGCCCCCCTTGGCCAGGCCCTCGAGTACCTGGGTCGCCCAGATCACGGGCACGTGGGCCGCCTCGCAGAGCCAGAGAATCTCCTCCTGCACCTCGGACAGTCGCTCGAAGCCGATCTCCACGGCGAGGTCGCCGCGGGCCACCATCACGCCCACCGGCGGCGTGCGCAGGCTGGCCAGCAGGATGCGAGGCAGGTTGCGAAAGGCGGCGGCGTTCTCGATCTTCAGCACGATGCCGAGGTGCCCGGCACCGAGTTCCCGCAATCGGTCCTCGAGCTCGAGCACGTCCTGCGGCGAGCGCACGAACGACAGCGCGACGAGATCCGCGAACTCCGCGATCTCGCGCAGATCGTCGACGTCCTTGTCGGTCAGCGCGCCGAGACCGAGTTCGGTGTCGGGGAAATTGATGCCTTTCTCGGCACGCAGCCGCCCTCCGGCGGGCGGCACCTGCGTGACGACCAACTCGATCAGGTCGCCGTCATTGCCGCTGACGGATCCTCCGATCTTGCCGTCGTCGAGCCAGACCCGGTCACCGACCCGGACATGATCGAATGCGGCAGGCAACGTGCAGTGGATGCGCGCCGGCGCTGTCAGTCGCCCGGCGGCATTGCGTTGCGCGGGGCGTCCGGGCGCCGGGTCCCTGGTCAGCACGAGTGTGTCGCCAACCTGCAGCACGATGGGCGCCGACACGCCGGGCAGTGGGCCAACCGCGAAATCGGCGACTACCGAACCATCGCGGAACGCGATCAGCGTCTCGCCCGCAGCCGCGTAGATGGTCTTCTCGGTCTCGGCGATGGCCGAGCGGCCCGAGCGCTCGACGACCACCAGCTCGCGCCGGCGGTCGCGCAGGTCCGTGATCTGGAGCGTGTCGCGGGTCCGCAGCGCATGCAGGCTGCTGCCAGCCAACGGCAGCACCGCGCTCGCCGCCGGCGGGCAGGGCTCCGGGTCGGCGGCGCTCGTGAGCCAGACTCGAGCCGGTGCCGCCAGCCTGCCGGTGGCGTCGCGGCGCGGCTTGATGCGGACGAAGTGCCCGACCGGATCCATGCTCCCGGTCCGCAGCTTGGGTCCGCCAAGGTCCGCCTGGATGACACAGCGGCGCCCGACGACCTGCTCCGCGCGACGCAGGTTTGCCGCCATCCGGTGCCAGGCCGTCGCGTCGTCGTGCGCGCAGTTGATGCGCATCAGGTCCATCCCGGCCCGCAGCAGGTCCTCGACCAGGCGTGCGTCGTCGGCCGCGGCGCTAGGCATCGTCACCATGATGCGGACCGAGCGGTCACGAGGCGCGGGACCGAGCAGCCGGCGCGCATGATCCCGCAGCAGCAGGCGTCCGGTGCGGAAATCGACCGGTGGATGCGGCGGCTCGTCGGCCGGCACCCTGGCCAGCGCCTCGAGACAGGCAATCACCGAGTTGAGCCCCGCGACCGTGTGCGACTCGAGCACGCCGAGCGACGACAGCCCCAGCGAATGCAGGTCGTGCTGCAGGCTGCGGATGTCGGTCTGGCGGATGCTCAGGTAGTGCAGCAGGTTGCGGGCGCTGTTGCGGTGGTGCGTCTCGACCGCCTCGACGTCGGCTGCGTGCGCCGATTCGAATGCGAGTGCGCGGTCGCGCAGGTAGCGCAGCTCGGCAAGCGAGCGCTGGATGAGACGGTCGGTGGCCATGGATTCGGTGCCGGCGGACGGCCCTGCAGCCTATGGCCTGTCGGTGACGGAATTGTTGCAACGACCTTGTCCGCAGTGCCGGCCCGGCAGGGCCACGCGCAGTGTCGCGGCCGTGGTGTCGACCAGCACCCGCTCCATCACGCGCTCGTAGATCCGGCTCAGCACGTCGATGTCCGCGACGCGCACGCACTCGTTCACCTTGTGGATCGTCGCGTTGCCGACACCGACCTCGACGACCTGCGCGCCCGTCGGCGCGATGAATCGTCCATCCGACGTGCCGCCCGTGGTCGAGAACTGCGGGGTGAGCCCGGTCACGTCGCGAACCGCGCCGGACACCGCGTCGGTGAGCAGGCCGGGCGGAGTGAAGAACGGCAGGCCCGAGACGAACCATTCCAGCGTGTACTTGACGCCGTGGCCGTCGAGGATCGCGAGCACGGTGCGCTGCAGCGACTCGACCGTCTGCTCCGTCGAGAAGCGCAGGTTGAATCGCACCTTCATCTCGCCCGGTATCACGTTCGGCGCGCCCGTGCCGGCCGCGACGTTCGAGACCTGGAAGGAAGTCGGCTGGAAGAATTCGTTGCCCTCGTCCCAGCGCCGCGCGACCAGTTCGGCAAGTGCGGGCGCGAAGCCGTGGACGGGGTTGTCGGCGAGGTGAGGGTAGGCGATGTGCCCCTGCACGCCGTGCACCGTGAGCCTGCCCGAAAGCGATCCGCGGCGGCCGATCTTGATGGTGTCGCCGAGGCGCTCGTGGCTCGTGGGCTCGCCGACGACGCAGTAGTCGATCTTCTCGCCGCGGGCCTCGAGCACCTGCATCACGCGCCGGGTGCCATCCACCGAAGGGCCTTCCTCGTCGCTGGTGATCAGGTAGGCGAGGCTGCCCGCGTGGTCCGGATGGCGCGCAACGAATCGCTCGGTCGCGATGACCATCGCCGCCAGGCCGCTTTTCATGTCGGCCGAGCCGCGCCCGTAGAGCACGCCGTCGCGCACGACGGGCTCGAACGGATCCGTGTGCCATTCCTCGCGCGGTCCGGTCGGCACGACGTCCGTGTGGCCTGCGAAGCAGAGCACGGGCCGCGCCGAGCCGCGGCGGGACCAGAGGTTGTCGACCGGGGCGTAGGTCAGGCGCTCGTTGCGGAACCCGAGGGCCGCCAGCCGGGCGCCGATGACGTCGAGGCAGCCGTGATCCTCGGGGCTGACCGAGGGTCGGCGGAGCAGGTCTTCGGTCAGCGCGAGCGTTGATGACATGAAGCTGTAACGTCCGAGGCGTACCCGTAGGCAGGCGCGACCGGGCTTTCCGGCGCAGGGCGTGTATAGCGGAGTGACCGGGCCACGACAAGCCTCGAGGCCGGGCCTGGCCTTGTAACACGGCTGTCACACGCCGGATTCAGACTTGTCGGCACAGGTTACGCAGTCCCTTGTACATCCCCCGTCTTCCAGAGGGTCAAGTCCATGAAGTTGTGGCAGAAATTCGCACTCCCGGCAATGCTGCTGGCCGTCGGCGCCGTCGCCGCCCCCGAGCATGCCCATGCGCAGGCCGCGATCAAGATCGACGGCTCGAGCACCGTGTTCCCGATTTCCGAAGCGCTGGCCGAGGAGTTCCAGATCTCCAAGCGCGGCAAGGTCCGCGTCACGGTCGGCATCGCCGGCACCGGCGGCGGCTTCAAGAAGTTCTGTCGGGGCGAGACGGACATCTCGAACGCCTCGCGCCCGATCACGGCCGAGGAGATGGAGAACTGCCGCAAGGCCGGTATCAAGTACATCGAGCTGCCGGTGGCCTACGATGCGCTCACGGTCGTGGTGAACCCGGCCAATACCTGGGCCAAGTCGCTGACGGTTGCGGAGCTCAAGAAGATGTGGGAGCCGGCCGCGCAGGGCCGTATCACGAACTGGAAGCAGATCAACGGCAGCTTCCCGGACCAGAAGCTGATGCTGTTCGGGCCGGGCGCCGACTCGGGTACGTTCGACTACTTCACCGAAGCGGTCATGGGCAAGGCAAAGTCCAGCCGTGGCGACTTCACCGCCAGCGAGGACGACAACACGCTGGTGCAGGGCGTCGAGAACAACAAGAGCGCGCTCGGTTACTTCGGCTTCGCGTACTACGCGGCCCACAAGGACAAGCTGCGGGCGGTGCCGATCGACGGCGGCAAGGGCCCGGTCGCGCCCAGCATCGAGACCGTGATCAACGGTACGTATTCGCCACTGTCCCGGCCGCTCTTCATCTACGTCAGGGAGTCTTCGGCAGGCCGGCCCGAGGTCAAGGAGTTCGTCGAGTTCGCGATGAAGGAAGGCGCCGCCCTCGTCAAGGAAGTCGGTTACGTCCCGCTGCCGGCCTCCGCGTACCAGCTGGCGCTGAAGCACTTCAACGACCGCAAGCTCGGATCGGTGTTCGGAGGCGTGCCCAAGGTGGGCGTGACGATCGAACAGCTGCTGTCGATGGAAGGCAAGCTCTGATCGCGGTTAGAATCCGGGGCGGCGGGAAAAGACCATGACGGGCAGGACGGGTACTCCCACATGACCCAGGCGAAGGCATTGGCATCGAAGGGCGCGTTCTCGTCGATCCGGTATCGGAAGAACCGCGACCGGATCGTCGAGCTGCTGTTGCTGACTGCCGGTCTCGTGGCGGTGTTCACGACCGCCGCGATCGTCTTCATCCTCGTCTACGAGTCGGTCGGCGTTCTTCGATCACGTGTCGATCAGGGACTTCCTGACCGACACGATGTGGACGCCGCTGTTCGCCGACGCGCGCTACGGCATCATGCCGCTCGTCGCCGGCACGCTGACGGTGACAGGGGTGGCGCTGCTGGTCGCCATTCCGCTCGGCACCGATCATCGCCATCTACCTCTCGGAGTTCGCGCCGCACCGGCT
>CAWFXR010000030.1:0-8510 GCA_963819835.1 uncultured Gammaproteobacteria bacterium | reverse complement strand
GTCGCGTCGACAACGGCTACGGTGACCGCAACATCATGTGTTCGTGCGTGCCGATGTCGGCCTATGCCGAAGACGCGGCCCCGTCGGCGGCCAGCGTGGCCGCGAGTTGAGGGACTCGCCTTCGGCTCGGGGTCGCGTCGACAACGGCTACGGCGACCGCAACATCATGTGCTCGTGCGTGCCGATGTCGGCGTACAACGAGGTGGAGTCGGCACCGGCGTGACCAGCGCCACAAATGCAAAACGGCCGCTGATGCGGCCGTTTTGCATTCAGGCCAGGCTTCCGGCTAGCGTTGAACGGCAGACGTCGCCTGGACGAGCTGCGTGCCGCGCATCGACTTCGCAGCGACCAGTGCGGCCTTGTCGTTGTCGGCCAGCGCGGCGACATTGCTGAAGAGAACCAGCGTCGTCGTGATGGCGGCGCCGAAAGCTACGGCGTGCTTGAGGATCGAGTTCGTCATGATGTCTGCTCCTGTTGGTTCAGGCCCGAAGGTGGGCTCCTGTCTGTAAGGACGTCGTCCGCAAGGGAATCCGGACATCGGCCTGAAGCTTTCGCTACCGGACTGCCGTGGCGCTGGCCACGACCGTGGCGCGGGCGGCCTTGGAGAGCTGGGCCGCGTCGCGGTCCTTGTCGGCCAGGCTGGCAACAGCCGAGAACAGCACCAGTGTCGTGCACGCTGAGGCGGCCAGTCCGACTACCTGCTTGATGGTCGAGTTCTTCATGGTGTCCCTCCGTCTGGTTGAAGCCCGCGTGGTGGGCTCTTGCTGGTAGGGACGCAGAGTCGACGCCAAACCGGACATCGGCGTGAAGATTCACGCCGGGCCAGCGCGCGGCCGGAGAGTCGTGGAACGGGAGCCTCGCGGGCTGCGGTTCAGATGCGCGGTGGATCTGTCGCCAGCCGGCGATGCGTGGCCACAGGAGACTTCGCCAACTGCTCTCGGGCCTGCTGCACCATCCAGTGGCCGCGCTTGTCGCCAGCGGCCTGATAGGCGCGGCCGAACCAGTACAGCGACTCGGCGGCGTACACGCTGCTGGGCTGCACCGACAGCCAGGTGCCGTAGTCGCCACGCATGAGTTCGACCGCTTCGGGGCCCCGTCCCGAGGCAATTAACAGGCGCACCCGCACCTGCCTCAGGCGACCGTCCCGGCTATCGATCTCCTTGCCGTCGAGCAGGCCCTGCATCGTCTGCAGTGCCGCGTTCTTCCGTCCGGCATCGAGTTCCGCGAGTGCGCGCATCGCCCGCGCGCGAGACTCGCAGTCCGCGCCCGGCGCGATGCGCTTGAGCTCGCGGCAGCGTTGCCCGAAAGTATCTGCAATGCGGATCGCTTCGTCGTAGCGACCGAGCTGGCGCAGGGCATCCGCGGTGCAGATCCAGATACTGCCCTGGGCCGGCGTGAGCCGCCCGTGCTTGGCATACACGTCGTTGTAGTACTCGATCAGCGGCTGCGCTGCCTCGACGGCGGCGGCGGCCTCGCCGCGCTGCAACAGCTGACAGACGCGGCCGTTGCGCAGGCCTTGGGTTCGACGGTCGCGGATCGACTGCTCGGGAATTGCCTTCGCGTTGGCGACCGCCAGCTGGTAGTAGCGCTCGGCCGTGTCGAAGTCGCGCGCGCCGAGCGCCTGGTCGAAGGCGTTGATCGCGCTTTCCATCAGATGCGTCGACGGCGGCTGCTCGCGCGCCGCGGCGATGTCGTAGCCGTCGTAGACCCAGGCGTGTGCGGTGGGATCGCCGGCTTCTGACAGGCAGCTGCCGATCCAGTCATAGAGCCGCTCGAGCTGGATGCTGTGCGGGCCGTGCGACTCCCGCGCCTGTCGAGCCAGCACCCACAGGCGGTCCAGCCCCTGGGCGATGCTGCCATTGACGCACAGAAGTCCGGCCTCAGTGATCAGAAGGTCGAGATACTCGGGACTTTCGAGCACGGCCCCGCCGCGCGCCCGTGCCTGGGTCAGCGCGTCCTCTACGACCTTGCGCATCGGGTCATTGCCTTGACGCAGTCCAGCCAGAGTAGCCACCATGCGCGCCGCACGCAGGTGCTGCCGGGTGCCAGCGCCGAAGTGCTTGAGCGCGAGACTGTCCACTTCGGCCACGCTGCGCGTCGTCTCCTCCTGGTCCAGGTAATGAGGCACGCCGTAGTCCTGTGCCAGTTCAATACGGATCAGCAGCGCGTCGATCAGCAGGTCGGCGGCGCTGTGGTTGCGGGGGGCCTCGTGGCGCAGCGTGTCGATGGCCCGTTGCAGCTGTCCTGCGGCTTCCGATGACACGATCAGGCTTGGGTCGGAGGCGCGCACCTGTGCGGTGAGCAGGGTGAGGTCGTCGGCCTGGATGTGGGAAGCGGCGTCGTCGACGGCCTTCTGGAACACGCGGCGCGCGGCCATCATTTCGCCGCGGTTCTTGTAGGCCTCGCCGACCGTGACGCGCAGCTGCAGCAACTGGTCCGGCGCGCCCTTGAAGTCATGGTCGATGCGCTGCTCGATGGCGTTGAGCATGGCCACGTCGGCGGCCTTGGTTTGCTGCGAGGCGTTGGGGTCGGCGGTGCGGATGAGTCCCAGCACGAAGGTGTTCAGTGCCGTGGCCCGTTGCGCCTGCTGGCGGGCTTCGTTGCCCTGCCACAGCGCGAGGGCGAGGCCGATGCCGAGCGCCAGCACGATGGCGCTGGCGGCCCCGACGGCCAGCGCGTTGCGGGCCACGAACTTCTTCAGCCGATAGCTGCGACTGTCGGGCCGCGCCCGCACCGGCTGGCCGTCGAGGTAGCGCTCCAGATCGTCGGCCAGTGCGGCCGCGCTCTGGTAGCGCTCCGTGGGTTGGCGCTTCAGCGCCGTGGCCACGATCGCATCCAGATCGCCCTTGAGCAGCTTCGCGCGGGCCTTGTCGGTGGCGAGCGCGCTCGGCAGTCGCAGATCGCCGGTGAGGATCTCCGCTTCCAGCGCGCGCGGCTCGGTCGCGCGGTACAGGCGCGCGCCGGCCAGCAGCTCGGCCAGCATCACCCCCAGCGCATACACATCCGCCGCCACCGTGATCGGCAGCGCCAGCACCTGCTCCGGCGCCGCATAGGTGAGCGTCATCGGACGACCCGCGAGCCGCGTCAGTGCGGTGGCCTCGGCCGCCGGTGCTTCGCCTTCGATCAGCTTGCTGATGCCGAAGTCGAGCAGCTTGGGCAAGCCGTCGGCCGTCACCAGCACGTTGGCCGGCTTCAGGTCGCGGTGGATGACGAGCTGGCCGTGGGCGTAGGCCACCGCGCGGATCACCTGCACCATGAGGCGCAGCACGTCCTTCGGATCGCGGCCGGCGCAGTACGCATCGATGGGCACGCCGTCGACGTACTCCAGCGCCAGGTACGGGCGGCCGCCGTCGGCGAGCCCCGCGTCGAACAGCACCGCGATGGCCGGATGCTGCAGCCGCGCCAGGATCGCGCGCTCGCGCGCCAGGCGCTGGGCCAGCCCGTGATCGACCCACTCGGCGCGCGGCAGCTTCAGAGCCGCCCGCCGCTGCATGACGCCGTCGGCGCGCTGCGCTTCCCCACCGCACCCATGCCGCCTTCGGCCAGCAGCCGCTCCAGCCGCCACGGCCCGGATGAGTCCCAGCACGAAGGTGTTCAGTGCCGTGGCCCGTTGCGCCTGCTGGCGGGCTTCGTTGCCCTGCCACAGCGCGAGGGCGAGGCCGATGCCGAGCGCCAGCACGATGGCGCTGGCGGCCCCGACGGCCAGCGCGTTGCGGGCCACGAACTTCTTCAGCCGATAGCTGCGACTGTCGGGCCGCGCCCGCACCGGCTGGCCGTCGAGGTAGCGCTCCAGATCGTCGGCCAGTGCGGCCGCGCTCTGGTAGCGCTCCGTGGGTTGGCGCTTCAGCGCCGTGGCCACTATCGCATCCAGATCGCCCTTGAGCAGCTTCGCGCGGGCCTTGTCGGTGGCGAGCGCGCTCGGCAGTCGCAGATCGCCGGTGAGGATCTCCGCTTCCAGCGCGCGCGGCTCGGTCGCGCGGTACAGGCGCGCGCCGGCCAGCAGCTCGGCCAGCATCACCCCCAGCGCATACACATCCGCCGCCACCGTGATCGGCAGCGCCAGCACCTGCTCCGGCGCCGCATAGGTGAGCGTCATCGGACGACCCGCGAGCCGCGTCAGTGCGGTGGCCTCGGCCGCCGGTGCTTCGCCTTCGATCAGCTTGCTGATGCCGAAGTCGAGCAGCTTGGGCAAGCCGTCGGCCGTCACCAGCACGTTGGCCGGCTTCAGGTCGCGGTGGATGACGAGCTGGCCGTGGGCGTAGGCCACCGCGCGGATCACCTGCACCATGAGGCGCAGCACGTCCTTCGGATCGCGGCCGGCGCAGTACGCATCGATGGGCACGCCGTCGACGTACTCCAGCGCCAGGTACGGACGGCCGCCGTCGGCGAGCCCCGCGTCGAACAGCACCGCGATGGCCGGATGCTGCAGCCGCGCCAGGATCGCGCGCTCGCGCGCCAGGCGCTGGGCCAGCCCGTGATCGACCCACTCGGCGCGCGGCAGCTTCAGAGCCGCCCGCCGCTGCATGACGCCGTCGGCGCGCTGCGCTTCCCACACCGCACCCATGCCGCCTTCGGCCAGCAGCCGCTCCAGCCGCCACGGCCCGATCCGGTCGCCGGCCGCCTCGCGTCGCATGCCAGCCATCGCCTCGGCCGCCAGCGCTACCACCGGCTGCAGCGTCTGGCTGGTGCCGTCAAGATCGCGCGCTCCGGCCAGCAACTGCGCCAGCAGCGGCTTCAGATCCTTCGCCTCCGCCGGCAGCGCCTCCAGCCACGCCGTGCGCGCCTCGTCCTCGAGCTCAAGCGCGTCCGCCAGCAAACCGTTCAAACGGTGCCAGTCAGCAGCAGTCAGTTCGCGACTCGTGATCATGCGCCTGCACGTGGCTTCCCTAAATGGAAAGGACGCATTCCGGCCCGAAAACCGGACATCGATGTCAGCGCTTCAGCGAGACGGACAGCAGCAGTCGCGCACGTTCCCAGTCGCGTCGCACCGTGCGCTCATTCAGTTCGAGCGCACTGGCGATCTCCTGCTCGGACAGTCCGGCGAAGTAGCGCATCTCGACGACCTTGCGCAGGCGCGAATCGACCTTGTCCAGTTCGTCGAGCGCGTCGTTGATGCGGATGATGTCCTCGTCCTGGTTGCCAATCGAACCGGCGATCTCGGTGTTAAGCGTCAGGTTCGACTGCCCACCACCGCGCCGCTCGGCGTTGCGCTTGCGCGCGAAGTCGACGATCACGTTGCGCAGCACTTGCGAGACGTAGGCCATGAAGCGGCCGCGGCAGTCGAGGTCGATGCGGCCGGCGCCGTGCAGCCGCAGGTAGGCCTCGTGCGCGAGTGACGTCGTATCGAGCATCGTCAGCGGGCCGTTCTCGGCGAGCCGCGCGCGCGCCATGCGGTGGATGTCGGCGTACAGCAGTTCGAACAGCGCATCCAGCGCCTCGCGGTCGTTCTCGGCGATGCGGTGCAGTAAGACGGTGACGTCGCTCATCGTCGCCCTCGGTTTCCGCTTGCTGCGCGCATTCTCCACGCAAATGCCGGCGCTGGGAGAAGCTCCGCCAGCCGTCCGGCTGGTGAATTTCCCGCTTGACGGTTCGGGCGGCATCAGCAATAAAGGCTCCCGCCTCAGGGGGCCGCAGAACCGGTTGGGGGTCGCTTGTTCCAGCGCGTGCGGTGGCGTGGGCGTTGCAGCGACTGCAGTGCGGTCTCGTTGCGGCTGGCCGCGCTGCTCCTGGCCACCGCGGCCGGGGCCCAGGAGACGGCGGCGCCGGCCACGACGCTCGAGCGCGTCGTCGTGACCGGTTCCCACATCCCGCAGACCGACGTCGAAACGGCTCTGCCGGTGCAGGTGCTGACCCGAGAGGACATCGAGCGCAGTGGCGTCACCACCGTCGAACAGCTGCTCGAACGCGTGCCGGCCAACGTCAATCCCTTCAACCTCTCGCAAACCGTTGGCAACGGCCAGAGTCCCGGGTTGTCGTCGGCCAACCTGCGCGGGCTGGGCGGCGGCTCGACGCTCGTGCTGCTGAACGGCCGGCGGCTCGGCAACTACGCATTCGACGGCGCATCGATCGACCTGAATTCGATCCCGCTCGCGGCCATCCAGCGCGTTGAAGTGCTGAAGGACGGCGCCTCGGCGATCTATGGCACCGACGCGATCGCCGGCGTCATCAACTTCATCCTGCGCAAGGACTTCCAGGGCGTCGAGGCCGTCGGCAGCTTCTCAGCGACGCAGCACGGCGGCGGCAACGAGGGCGACGTCGCCGTCACCGTCGGCTACGGCGATCCGGCGCGCGACGGGTTCAATGTATTTGCCTCGCTCGCCTACCAGAAGCAGCAGGCGCTGCGCGCAATCGACCGCAGCTTTGCAAGCTCGGCTTATCGGCCCGACGTCGGGATCGAGAATTTCAACCCGTTCACCTTCCCGTCGAACATCTTTGACCGTGCCCGGGGGCGCGTCCTGAATCCAACGGCAGCGACCGGCTGCCTGCCCCCGTCGACCTTTCCGTATCGCTTCCCACCCGGCAACGCGCTGGCGTGCGGCTACGACTTCGCGCCGGAAATCGATCTGCTGCCGGAGGTGGAGCGCACGAGTGCGCTGGTCCGCGGCACCTGGCGCATGAACTCCGACCTCGATCTCTTTGCCGAGGTCATGCTGGGGCGCAATCGCATCGAGGCGAACATTGCGCCCAACCCGATCGTTCCGACCACGTCGTTCGGCCAGCTGCGCTATCCGGCTGGCGGACCTTTCTACCCGACCGAGTACGCGGCTGCCAACGGCTTGTCCGGCAACCTGCTGATCTCTTTCCGGGCTTCCGAGCTTGGCCCGCGCACGAACACGACGACCAGCGGCACGCAGCGCTACGTGATCGGAGCCGAAGGGCGCGCCGCGGGCTGGGACTACAACGTCGCCGCGGTTTACAACTGGAACAAGCAGGAGAACGCGTACGGCGGCAGCTATGTCTATGCCAGCAGGATCATTCCGGCCATGGCCACCGGACTGATCAACCCGTGGGGACCCTCCGGCCCGGAGGGCAACGCGCTGCTCGAGTCGACCACGTACAACGGCACGCCGCAGAAGGCGGATGGCACGACGTCGCTGATCAATGTCGTCGCGTCGCGCGAAGTCATGCAGTTGCCGGCCGGCCCGCTCACGCTCGCGCTTGGCGCCGAGGCGCGCAGCGAGCGGCTCTCCTACGACTGGGATCCGGAAGTGCTGTCAGGCAACACGCCGCTCGGCGACCAGCTCAAGGCGGTCAGCGGCAGTCGCAGCGTCTATTCGGCGTATGCCGAGCTGGCGGTGCCGATCCTGCGCGGGCTCGACGCGCAGTTCGCGGTGCGCTTCGACCAGTACAGCGACTTCGGTTCGACCACCAACCCTAAGGTCGCGGTGCGCTGGCAACCGCTGCCGAGCCTGCTGGTGCGCGGCTCGTGGGGCGAGGGCTTCCGCGCGCCGCCGCTTTATACGCTGAGTGAGCCGTCCGCGTCTGCGGGCATCACGATCGTCGAAGACCCGGTGCGCTGCCCGGTGACCGGACTCGTCGACGACTGTCTGGCCTTCGTCGAAGTCTTTTCCGGCGGCAATCCGGATTTGCAGCCCGAGACGTCGACGCAGTGGAACGTCGGCGTCGTGTGGGAGCCCCTCAAGAGACTGTCGCTCGCGCTCGACTACTGGGCGATCGAGCAGAAGGGCATCATCGAGCCACTGTCCCAGGAAAGCCTAATGCTCTATCACGACCGCTTCGCCAATCGCATCACGCGCGGCCCGGTCGATCCGAATTTTCCGGCGCTGCCCGGACCGATTGTCTCGATCGATGTTTCCCCGGTCAACCTCGGCACTACGCAGACATCCGGCATCGACGCGGCGCTCAACTGGCAGGCGCCACCGCAGCCTTGGGGCAATGTGCGGATCGGACTTCAGGGCACCTACGTGCTGCAGTGGGAAACGCAGGTCGATGGGGTCACCTACGTCTCGCGGCTCGGCGACGCGACCTACGGCGCAGCGGTTCCGCGCTGGCGCAGTTCGCTGACGCTCGACTGGGGTTTCGGGCCCTGGGGCGTGACGCTCGCCCAGATCTACTCCGCCGGCTATTCCGAACAGCTGCGCGAACCGCTCGTCGGCACGCGCGCGGTGGACTCGAGCTCGAGCTGGGACCTGCAGGCCCGCTACACCGGCTTTGCCGGATGGCAAATTGCCTTCGGCGTTCGCAACCTCTTTGACGCCGACCCGCCGTTCACGGTCCAGGGCAACACGTTCCAGATCGGCTTCAACCCGCAGGTCGCGAGTCCGCTCGGTCGGGCTTTCTACGTGCGTGCGGGGTATTCATTCCGGTAGAGCCGCGCAGGGATCGCCCGTGGACGCTGATGAGCCTGGAGCGTCGAAGCCGGGCGAGTGCCCCGTTTGACGTCAAGACTCGGCATACTTCGTCGGCGCGACGGCGTTGTCTTTGACGGACGATGCAAAGAGGACGTCGGTACAGCACGGAACCGCGCTTCCGCCCTTTGAGGCGGAGTG
>CAWFXR010000029.1:0-6255 GCA_963819835.1 uncultured Gammaproteobacteria bacterium | reverse complement strand
GTTCGCGCGCCGTTGCCGCCTCGGTGACCCGCTCGCTCATGGCACCCCTCCCTTCGCCTCTTCGCGCCGGCCACTGCCCCCCACCAACAACGCAGTGGTACGGTTCGCAAGCGAAGGCGACGTCGCCACTGCCAGGCGGCGCGCTGCGTGCAGTGCCGCGCAATCACTCCGCATCTACGGCGCCCGGAACGACGCGCGCAGCGAGATGGCTGTTTCGTCGAAACCCGTTGCCCGCAGTTGCCTCAATGCGCCGCCACCGACTCGATCGCCGGCAGGTTGAAACCACCGCCCAGCGCGAGGTACAGGTTGACGCGCTGCGCCAGCCGCTCGGTCCGCACGCGCAGCAGCCCGATGCGTGCCGAATACAGCGCGAGTTGGTTCTGCTCGACGGTCCGCAGGTCGACGCTTCCCACGCGATACTGGATTTGCGCGAGCTCCAGCGCGCGCGCGCTGTCGCGGACCGTGGCTTCGAGAATTGATTCGCGGTCGCGCAGCGCGTTCTCGGCCGAGAGTGCATTCTCGACCTCGCCGAACGCGCGCTGCCCGATGCGCGCGTAGTCGGCGATCGCCTGCTTCTGCTCCGCCGAGCGGATCTCGACCTGCGCGCGCAGGACGCCACCCTGATACAGCGGGGCGATCAGGTTGCCACCGAAGCTCCAGATCGGATTGCTCGTGTCCTTCAATTCGATCAGGTCGGAGGACACGCTGCTGCCGCCGGCGGTCAGGCTGATCCGCGGCAGCTGCGCGGCACGCGCCTCGCCGACCCGGTCGAACGCCGCCGCGACGCGACGCTCTGCGGCGATGACGTCCGGCCGCCGCTCGAGGAGCTGCGACGGCATGCCGACCGGCACCGGAGGCGGCAGACGCGAAAGGCGGTCCGCGACGGCGATCTCCGCCGCCGGATAGCGTCCGACGAGGAGCTCCAGCGCGCGCAGCGCCTGCTCGCGGGCGAGCTCGATCTGCCGCAGGCGATCGCGAGCGGTACCCACGTTGACGCGGCCTTCCGCGACCGCCTGCTCGTTGCCGTTGCCGACGCGCAGCCGGTCCTGCGCCACGCGCAGCAAGGCCTCCGCAGCACGCAGCGCATCCTGCGCGATCGACCGCTGCAGACCGGCCTCGATCGCCACGAACCAGCTCTTGGCCACGGTGGCCGCCAGCGACTGGCGGGCATACGCGTAGTCGGCCGCAACGGCCGCGGATTGCGCTTCCGCCGCCGCCTGCCCGTAGCGCACGCGGCCCCAGACGTCGAGCTCCAGCGACGCGTTCAGCCAGATGCCGTCCAGCCCTCCGCTGCCGCCCGACTTGCCGCCGCCCATCGCCAGCACGCCCACCGTCGGCAGCAACGCGCCGCTCGCCACTTTCACGTAGCCGGCGGCCTGCTCGACCCGCGCCGCCGCCACCTGCAGGTCGGCGTTGTACACGAGCGCCTCGTCGACCAGCACGGACAGCGCGGGATCGTCGAACGACGTGAGCCACCGGTCGGCCACGGGCAACGCCACGCCACCGCCGGCCTTCCACGCCACCGGAACGCTCGTGTGCGGCAGCGCCTGCGCCTGCAGCTCGCCTGCCGTGGGCGGCGGGTTCAGCGCGCAGCCCGTCATCGCGGCGACGAGCACTGCCGCGCACAGCCTTCCGCAGAGGAGGCCGATCCGCATCAGTGCAGCTTCAGGACGAGGTAATCGGTGATCGTGCCGACGCGCAGGATCACCATCCGCACGATGTGGATCGCCTGCGCGTGCTCGGTGTAGATCGCGCCCGCGCCGGCCGCCCCGGCGGCGAGGAAAAGGTCCCGGTCGGGCGGTTCGACCTCCAGCTTCACCGGGAAACGGCCGGGCACGATCGGGATCGCGCCGGTGGTCGGCAACTGGCCCGATTGCACCACCTGACCCTGGCCCTGCGCCCATACGATCGAATCGACCTTGGCCTTGATCGCGCGGCCCGGCAGGGTCTTGAGGGTGAACTCCGCGCGATTGCCGGGCTCCACCAGCGGCAATTCGTTCTGCGCGTAAAAGGCGATGACCTGGTACTCCTCCTCGACGAAGCTCATCGCCGGCGCCACCGGAAAGGCGGTCACGAAGGAGCCGGCGCGCAGCTGGACATTGACGGCGTAGCCATTCGCCGGCGCATAGACGGCCGTCTGGTCGAGGTTCCACTGCGCGCTGGCGACGTCGGCGCGGCTCAGATCCACCTGCGCCTTGGCCGTGGCCAGTTGAGCGCGCGCTGCGGCGACCGACGCCTGCTCGCCGTTGACCAGTCCCGACAGCTTCTGAGTCACCTGCCCTTCGTTGGCTACGGCGGTGGCCACCTGGGCTTCGAGTTCGACGACGTTGGCCTCGGCCTGCTCCAGCGCGAAACGGTCGCCGGCGCCGGTGGCCACGAGCTCGCGGTTCTGCTTCACGCGCAGCCGCGCCAGCTCGAGTTTCGGCCGCAGCGCGGCGACCTGCCCGCTGGCCGATTTCAACTGCTCCTGCAGTTGCCGCGCGCCGGCCGACGCATCGACCACACCCGCGCTCGCCTGCGCGAGCTTGGCCTCGTCGGCGGCGAGCTTGGCCTTGGCTGCATTGAGTTCGATCTGGTACTGGGCCGGGTCGATGCGGAACAGAAGCTCGCCCTTCTTGACCAGCCGGTTGGGCTCGACCGGAACTTCGCTCACCCGTCCCCGCACCTGCGGGATCACTTGCACGACGTACTTGACGACGCGCACGTCGGACGACGACGGCGCGACGACGTTGAGCGTCAGGACCAGCGCGGTAAGCGCGACGACGGGGATGATGACGACGGTGACCTGCGACGTGGTGTTCCACGGCAGCCACTTGAACTTGATGAAGATCAGCCAGACGAAGAACGCGTAGATCGCAAGGAGCAGCGCTTCCATCAGGCGCTCCCCGCCTTGGCGTCGGCAGTGGCAGGTCCCGTTTGCGCGGAAGCGGGCTTCGCGGAGGCCAATTCCCGGTGCAGCAAGCGGAGCCCCACCGGCAACTGCCCCTTGGCTGACATCGTGTCGAGCTCTTCGCGCAGGAACATGAGCTCGACCTCAGTCAACTCTCCCGCGAGGGCCTTTTCTCCCATCTCGCGGAAGTAGTCGACGTGCTTCTCGGTGCCATACGCGCCGCGATAGGCCACCGGCTTGGTGTAGGCCCAGAGCCAGGCCAGCGGCCACAGCAGGCCGCCGAATACCAGCGACAGCAGGCAGAGCGTCTGGATGGCGTCGCGCTGCGGGTGGTGGCGCTTGTGGGCGATCTTCTCGGGCAGGACGTGCACCATCCAGAACAGCACGATCGCCCCGATCGGCACGACGATGAGGACGAACCAGGCGATGCCCATCGCCGCCTTGTCCATGACGTCGAGCGGAAGGAACGAGGCGTTCGCGCTTCCCGAAAACGCGAGCCCGGCCAAGGAGGTCGCCGCAGTGATGCGGCGGCTGGCGCCTGGCGCCAGGTGAGTGATGCGTACGCTTTCCATCGTGCTCTCGCGATCTTCAGTGTGGCTCCCGCGGCGCACATGGATGCGTTTGCCGGTGCGCCTCAATCACAGGATTGCCGCCACACTTGGGGGCGGCGCGCCGGATACCGCCTGGCGATCGACATGCGCTGCCAGTCACCGGCGAACGCGCGGAAGGAGCCGTCTGCAATTCTACCAGTGCCACCGGATGGTGGTTCGGCAAGTGACGACATTGGCCTTGTCCTGCGGCGTTTGCGCGATGTCGACTGCTGCGTCGGCGACGATGGCTGGCGAAGGCATCGCTCTGCGCGCCCGCGATGACGCTGCAACAGCACGAACGCACGGCGCGCGTTCAACGCGCCGCACCGCCCCCCAATCCCGCCGCCTCCCCCCCGGCCGCAGCGACCGCGGAGGTCTCGGCCTGCCATCCACCGCCGAGGGCCTTGTAGAGCTGGATGACACTCAGGGACTCGTCCCGCTTCGCCTGCACCAACTGGATCTCCGCGTCGAACAGCTGGCGCTCCGTATCCAGGACTTCCAGGTAGCTCGACACGCCGCCCTCGTAGCGCATGTTGGCGACCTGGCTCGCGTCGTCCAGGGCCTTGACGAGCAGCTCCTGCTGCAAACGGAATTCCTGCCGCTTGCGGATCGCGACCAGCGCGTCCGACACTTCGCGCAGCGCCTGCCGCAGCGTCTGCTGGTAACGCAGACCGGCCGCATTCGCCTCGGCCTCGTTGTAGTCCACGTTGGCCTGAAGACGTCCCATGTTGAAGACCGGCACGGTGATTTCCGGCAACACGCTGAGAATCCAGTAGGGCCCGAAGTTCGAACCGCTGATCGTCGCGCTGCCCGCCCCGCCAAAGCCGGAGATCGTGACCCGCGGATACAGGTCGGCCTTGGCCACGCCGATCTGCGCATTCGCAGAGATCAAGCGCTGCTCGGCCTGCCGGATGTCCGGTCGGCGCGTCAGCAGATCCAGCGGCAGTCCAGGCGGCAGGCCCGGTGCGGCGACCTGCTGCTCGAGCGGCCGGCCCCTCACGATCGGCCCCGGGTTGCGTCCGAGCAGGACGTTGATGCGGTTCTCGGTCTCCTCGATCTGACGCTGGATCTCGGGGACGGTCTTGGTCGCGCTGAAATACAGCGTCTCCGCCTGGCGCAGGTCGAGGATGCCGGCCACGCCGCCGTCGAGCCGGGCCTGCACCAAGTCCAAGGACTGCGTGCGCGAACTCACCGTGCGCCTGGAGATTTCCAGCGTCAGGTCCAGCGCACGCAAGGTCAGGTACGCCTGGCCGACGTCCGCAACCAGTGTCGCCATGACCGCATAGCGCGAGTCCTCGGCGGCGAGCAGGTTGGCCCACGCGGATTCGGAGTTGCGTTTGAACTTGCCCCAGAAGTCGATCTCCCAAGCCGCGCCGAGCCCGAGCTGCGGCACGAAGCTGTTGTCAGGGGTGCCGGGCGGCAGATCCGAACCCGAGTAGCCTGCATAGGGTGCGCTGAGCGCGCCGCCGACCGTCGGGTAGGGCAGCGAGCCGGCCACCGTGACCTGGGCCTGCGCCTGCAGAACGCGCTGCACGGCCACGCGCAGATCGTAGTTCTGCTCCAGTGCGGTGCGGATCAGGACCTGCAGGTCCGGATCGGGAAAGACACTCCACCATTGAAGCGCGCCGAAGGTCTCGGCACTGGCCGCTGTCGTCAACGCGGCGTCCGCCCCACGAAAGGCCGCAGGCAGCCCCGGATCGGGCCGGTTGTAGTCGGGACCGACAGTCGTGCAACCGGCAGCAATGCAGGCGGCGACACAGAGCAGGAGTGTCGGTCGGCGGCTCATCTCAATCGGCTCCTTCCTTCGCGAGCACGGCTGGCGGCGTCGCCGCCGCCTGCTTGCGCCGGCCGAGCCCCTCGACGAACGTGTAGTTCCCCGGAATGATGAACACGCCCAGTGCCGTGGCGACCAGCATTCCCCAGAACACGCCCGTGCCCATCACGTTCTGGGCGCCTGCGCCGGCGCCCGTCGCGAGCATCAGCGGTACCACGCCCAGGATGAAGGCGAAGGCCGTCATCAGGATCGGTCGGAAGCGCAGCCGCGCCGATTCCAGCGCCGCCTCTTCGAGGGACGCGCCCTCCTCGTGCTTGGCCTTGGCGAACTCGACGATCAGGATCGCGTTCTTGGCCGCCAGGCCGATCAGCATCACCAGTCCGATCTGCACGTAGACGTTGTTGTCGAAGCCCATCAGCCAGACGCCAAAGAACGCACCGAGCGCGACCAGCGGCGATCCCAGCAGCACGGCCCAGGGCAGCCGCCAGCTCTCGTAGAGCGCCGCCAGCAGCAGGAACACGCAGACGATCGCCATGATGAACGTCGGCCCGGCGGGCGGAGCGATCTTCTCCTGGTACGACATCGACGAGAACGCGAAACCCATTTCCGACGGCATGGTCTCGGCGAACACCTGCTCCAGCGCGGCCAGCGCCTGACCCGAGGTGAAGCCCGGCGCCGGCGAGCCCTGCACTTCGACCGAGCGCTGCAGATTGAAGCGCGTCGTCAGCTCGGCGCCGACGACGTCACGGATCGTGACCAGCGTCGACAGCGGCACCATCTCGTTGGTGGTCTTCGAGCGCACGTAGATACGGCCGATGTCCTCGGCCTTCAGCCGGGTTTCGGCTTCGGCCTGCGCGTACACGCGATACAGCCGCCCGAAGCGGTTGAAGTCGTTGACGTAGGAGCCGCCCAGCGCGGTCGACAGCGCCTGGAAGACCTCGTTCACCGGCACGCCGAGCGTGCGCGCCTTCTCGCGGTCCAGCTCGACCTTGATTTGCGGG
>CAWFXR010000028.1:0-129442 GCA_963819835.1 uncultured Gammaproteobacteria bacterium | reverse complement strand
TGCCACTCCGTGTATTCGCCCACGATGGTCCCGAGGTACGGACGGCAGATCTCGAGGATGCGCCGGAAGTCGAGGTCTTCGGGCTCGACGACGCCCTCGTTGGGGTTTTCCATTGCCCAGACGAGCCCGGCGAGCACCGACACCGTCACCTGCAGCGACGTGGCATTGTTGTGCGGGCAAAGCTCCCTTGCCTCCTGGACGGACAACTGCGAGCCATACCAGTAGGCATTCTTCCTGTGCCCCGCGAGCAGCACGCCGAGCTCGTCCATGCCCTTCACGATCTCGTCCACCATGATTCGCTTGCGCCCCTGGACCTGCCAGTTGAGGCCCGCGAGTTCGTGCACGGACAGCACCGCGTCATCGCAGGGGTGGTAGGCGTAATGCACCGTCGGCCGGTACTCGACCTTCTCGCCCTTCTTCACGGTCAGGTAGTCGGAAAGCGAGATCGCCTCGCCGTGCGTGATCAGGAACCCGTGGAACTGCCGGGCCAGCGGCGTCCACGTGCGCACTCGCGTCGCAGCGCCCGGCTGCATCAGGTAGATGGCGCTGCCGCGGCCGAAGTCGTGCTTCTTCCCGTCGCGCGGCCAGTTCTTCTCGTGCGTGCCCCAGCCGAGTTCGGCCGGCTGGCAACCCTCGCCGGTGAAGCCGTCAACCGACCACGTGTTGACGAACTCGCCCGGTTCCTTTGGACGCGAAGCCACCTGCGTGTCGCGCTCGGCGACGTGGATCACCTTGACGCCGAGCTGCTGTGCGAGTTGCGCCCAGGCATCGCGGGAAGCTGGCTCCTCGTGCTCGAGCCCGGTGTCGGCCGCGATGTTGAGCAGCGCCTGCTTGACGAGGTGCGAAACGAGGCCGGGATTCGCGCCGTGGGTAATCACGGCGGTCGGCGCCTGGACCTTCGCATTACGCAGCGCCAGTGCGGTCTCGCGCAAGGCATAGTTGGTACGGCGCGCCGGGGGGGCCGTCAGGTCCATGTACCCGCCGGCCCACGGCTCGATGCAGGTGTCGAGGTAGAGCGACCCCTGCTCCCAGCAGAACTGGATCAGCGCGACGCTCGCAACGTCCACCGACAGGTTGAGCAGGAAGTCGCCGCGGCCGACCAGCGGGTCGAGCACTTTCTTGAAATTCTCGCGCGTGAGCGGCTGCCTGACGTACCGTACCCCGTACTCCGCCGCGACCTTCTCGCCCGCGTCGTCCTTGGTGACGATCGTGACCTGGTCCGGCTTGATGGCCAGGTGACGGAAGATCAGCGGCAGGACGCCCTGGCCGATGCTGCCGAAACCGACCATCACCAGTCGCCCTGGGAAAGTGACATGTACCGGGTAATTGCTCATGACGACACCAGGGATTGCTCGAAGGAAATTGAACGCGGCGGCAGTGAATGCGGCGGCGATCGTAGTTTACCGATTATTCGCCGCGGGTCACGCGCCGGTGGCCGGCGGGCAGCGGCCATCAGCCCCTCGGCGCGCCGACGCGCCAGTGCGGCGGATACGTGCGGTCGAAGCCGGGCAGCGACTCCATGCGTGAGATCCAGCGCGAGATCGCCGGGTACGTGGTCTCCATCGGAAGGAACCGCGACCGAAGATCGCCCATCTCACGCTTTTCCATGGCTCGAAGCAGGAGCATGATGCCGGGGAATACCACCATGTCCGCGGCAGACACGTGTTCGCCGACCAGCCACTCCGACTTGCTGAGTCGCCCCTCTATCGTCCGGGCCTCGCCTGCGACCAGCTGCGTGGCGCGCGTGACTTCTTCCATGCGTGCGTCCATCTGGCCGAGGAAGGCGGCCGAAACGATTTCCGTGAGATGCGCCTCCGCGTAGACCTGGTACTCGCTGATCACGCGCATGATCGTTCCCGCTTCCTCGGCCGTGCGGCCGAAGATCGGCGGCTCGGGATACTTCCGGTCGAGATACAGCAGGCAGGCCAGCGACTCGAACACGACGAAGTCGCCGTCCTTGAGCACCGGCACGCGGCCACGAGGGTTCATGCGCAGCATCTGCGGCGACTTGTGCTCCTGCTTGGAGAACTGCAGCAGGTGGGACTCGTAGGAAAGTCGCTTGAACTCGAGCGCCAGTTGCACGCGCCAGGAGTACGGGCTGCCGCTGCCCCAGTAAAGCTCCATCGTCATAGCGCGTCCTCCCTGCCGTCGCCTGCCCGGGTCGGCACGGCGTCCGGATTGTACTGGCGGCTGCCGGGCGGGGATATCGGGCAGGAGGAGACACCGTGGGAACCTTGATCCAGGCCGAGCAACTTGCCGGACGGCTCGAAGAGCGGGTCATGCGCGTGTTCGACTGCCGCTTCGACCTCGCGCGGCCGGAGGCCGGATACGAAGCGTACGTGGCAGGCCACATTCCAGGCGCCGCCTACGCGGACCTGAACCGGGACCTGTCCGCGCCGCAGACACCGGATTCCGGACGACACCCTCTGCCCACACCCGCAACGTTCGCGGAGCGGCTGCGCGCGTTCGGCGTGAGTCGCGACTCGGTCGTCGTGGCCTACGACGCCGGAAATGGCATGTACGCCTCGCGCCTGTGGTGGATGCTGCGCTGGCTCGGACACGACGCAGTCTTCGTGCTGGATGGCGGCCTGCGTCGCTGGGTCGCGCTGGACCTGCCGGTCGACGAACTGGTGCCGAAGCGCAGTCCTGGAAATTTCAGCGCGAGCCCCCGGCCCGACATGCAGGTCGATGCAGCCGGCGTGCTGGCCCGCCTGGCGGGTCCTTCCTCCCGCCTGCTCGACGCCCGCGCGCCGGAACGTTACCGAGGCGAGGTCGAGCCGATCGACGCGGTGGCCGGGCACGTTCCCGGGGCCGTGAATCACCCGTTCACGACCAGCGTCGACGTGGACGACCGGCTGCTGCCGACCGATAGACTGCGCGCGGCATTCGCCAGCAGGCTCGACGGTGTGCCGGCCGACCGGGCGATCGCCATGTGCGGCTCGGGCGTCACCGCCTGCCACCTGCTGCTTGCAATGGAGCACGCCGGATTTCCTGGCGCGCAGCTCTACGCCGGCTCGTGGAGCGAGTGGTCGCGGGATCCATCGCGGCCGGTCGCTCGCGGCGCCGCGCCCTGAACGCGTCCGGCGGCATTGCGCGTCGGCGTGCTTCTGCTATGGTGCGCCCCTCATTTTTCCCCTGCCCCGGAGCCGCGAGTGGAAAACACTGCACGCAAACCCACGCTGGGTGGCAAGTGGAAAGTCGAGGACTCGGCCGAACTGTATGGCGTGGACGCCTGGAGCAACGGGTATTTCGCCATCAACGACTCAGGGCACGTCGTCGTCCGCCCCGACCAGACGGTCGCCCACGAGATCGACCTGCTCGAGGTCGTCCAGGGACTCGAGGCGCGCGACCTGACGACGCCCGTCGTCGTGCGCTTCTCCGACATCCTGCGCCACAGGCTGAAGCGGCTCAGCGACGCATTCGCCACGGCCATCGCGGAGAACGACTATCGCAACCGCTACGCCGCGGTATTCCCGATCAAGGTCAACCAGCAGCGGCTGGTGGTCGAGGAGGTGTACGGGTTCGGACGCGAATTCGGTTTCGGGCTGGAGGTAGGATCGAAGCCGGAGCTGCTGGCGGTCATGGCCATGACCGAGGGCGAGTCGGAGCGGATGATCATCTGCAACGGCTTCAAGGACGACAGCTACATCGAAGCCGTGATCCTCGCGACCAAGCTCGGCCGCACGATCATCCCGGTGGTCGAGAACTTCGGCGAGCTGCAGCTGATCCTCAAGCACGCCCGCGCCTACTCGGTGCGGCCGAGAATTGGCGTGCGCGTCAAGCTGGCCAGCGAAGGCGCCGGCCGCTGGCGCGAGTCGTCTGGCGAGAAATCGAAGTTCGGCCTGTTCGTCACCGAGATCCTGGAACTCTTCCGGGTGCTGAAGGAACAGGGCATGGAGGACTGCCTGCAGCTCGTGCACTGCCACCCCGGCAGCCAGCTGCAGGACATCCGCCGTGTCAAGGATGCGGTCAACGAGCTCGCCCACGTGTACGCGGAGCTGAAGCTGATGGGCGCGGGGCTGCGTTACATCGACATCGGCGGCGGCCTGGGCGTGGACTACGACGGCAGCCGGACCAACTACCCCTCGTCGATCAACTACACGATGGCGGAATACGCGAGCGACGTGGTCTACCGCATCGCCAACGTCTGCAACGCCCGCGGCATCGAGCACCCGGTGATCATCAGCGAGTCCGGGCGCGCGATTGCGGCCCACCACAGCCTGCTGGTGTTCAACACGCTCGGCGGCTCGATGCTCGACAAATTCCGCGTGGACGACCAGTTCACCGACGAATGCGCGCGCGACGCCGGCCTGCCGCAGCCGGTGCGCGACCTGCTCGACGCCTACCGATCGATCACGGAACGACGCCTGGTCGAGTGCTACCACGACGCCCAGCAGGCTCGTGAACAGGCGCTGCAGATGTTCAACCTCGGTTACCTGAGCCTCGAGGCGCGCGGGCTCGTCGAGCGGCTCTACTGGGCGACCTGCGGGAAGATCCGCGACCTCTGCCGGCGCCTGCCTGCAGTTCCCGAGGAACTCGGGGGACTCGAGGCGATCCTTAGCGACATTTATTTCTGCAACATGTCGGTGTTCCAGTCGCTGCCGGACAGCTGGGCGATCGACCAGCTGTTCCCGATCATGCCGATCCATCGCCACGATGAGCCCCCGACCCGCAACGCGGTGCTCGCCGACATCACCTGCGACTCGGACGGCAAGATCGATCGTTTTGTGAGCCTGCGCGAATCGAAGCGCACGCTCGAGCTGCACGAACTGCGCGAGGGCGAGCCGTACTACCTCGCCGCGTTCCTGGTCGGCGCCTACCAGGAGACGCTCGGCGACCTGCACAACCTGTTCGGCGACACGCACGTGGTACACATCAAGCTGCACGAGGAAGGCGGCTGGGCGATCGAGGAAACGGTCAAGGGCGACACCGCGGCCGAGGTGCTGCGCTACATGCGCTACGACGTCGACCGCCTCGTGCCGCAGCTGGTGCGGGACTGCGAGCGCGCGGTGCGCGAGGGCCGCATGTCACTGGCGGAGAGCCAGGCGTTGCGGCGGTTCTACGATGGCGAACTGAACGGCTACACCTACCTGGAACCCGCCTGACACTGGCCGGGTCGACTGCGGAGCGCACGATGGATACGAAGACCCTGGTCGCAATTTTCGGAACGGTGTTCCTTGCGGAACTGGGCGACAAGACCCAGCTTGCAACAGTCCTCTTCGCGTCGAACGCGGCGAACCGCCCCCTCTGGGTGTTCGCCGCCGCCTCGGCGGCACTGCTGGCGGCAACGGCGATCGGAGTCGCAGCCGGAAGCCTGCTGTCGAACTACGTCAACACGCGGTACTTGTCACTGCTCGCCGGTATCGGCTTCATGGTGATCGGCGCCTGGACGCTGTGGGGCGCCGTGCGATCCGGCTGAAACGGAAAGAACGCCAAATTATTGCGGCGCATCAATGATTTAGGTTGCGGCCGGCCCGAATTCTTGGGTAGTCTTGGGTCCCTCTGGATTCACGGCACCGTACAACAAGGCATTCAGCCAACGTACTTGAGCAGGTCTAGCCTCTCATCTCCCCGGTGCATTCGCCCTCGCCAGCAACGACCAGCAAAGATTCGCCATCCAGCCCCTTTTCCGTGGAACGTCCTCGACGCCCGGTGGCCACGAACTCGACGCGCGGGAACGGCAACCGGTCATTGTTCCATATTTTTCGTTGCGAGACATGAGTTTGTGCTAAGCTGCGCCGCGATCGTTGCCCGTACGTGTCTTGCAAGGCGCCAGTTGGCGTCCGGTTTGTTAAGCCGAAACGTCTACGATCAGGTGACAGGAATCGCCCGCGCACTGGCCCTGGAGAGGCTCCCGGTATGCGGACGGATTGGCCTTTGCACCCCTGTCGTTGTGTGTTGATAATTTCTCTTAGGATGTTCGAATGACCAAGATCTACGTGGGCAACCTGCCTTTTTCCGCCACTGAGAGTGAAGTGCGCGACCTGTTCGCACAGCACGGCACCGTCGAGTCCGTGGCCCTGCCGTCCGATCGTGAGACCGGCCGACCCCGCGGCTTCGGCTTCGTCGAGATGCCGCAGGCCGACGCTCAGACCGCCATGCAGGCGCTGAATGGCTTCAACATGGGTGGACGCCCGCTGCGCGTGAACGAAGCGCAGGATCGTCCGCGCACTGGCGGCGGCGGCGGCGGCGGTGGTCGTCCCGGCGGCGGTGGCCGCTCGGGTGGCGGCTACGGCGGCGGCGGCGGTGGTGGTGGCTACGGTGGTGGCAGCGGCGGCGGCGGCGGCGGCGGCCAGCGTCGCTGGTAAGAGCCCTCGCGCGTAAGCGCGACTGCTGACGACCAGGGAGAAGGCCCGGGGAAACCCGGGCCTTCTTCGTTTGCGGCTACCACATGCCCCGGAGCCGGGACGCGACGTCGATGCTCGCACCAGCCGGCGCGACCTGCGCTTCCATCGCCTCAGGCGACTCGGGCCAGGCGGAGCGGTCGAATTTTCCTGCCACCGCTTCCGTCAGGAACCGGCTTTGCGCGCCGTGCACGTAACGGTCGCCGCCCGGCGCCTGCTGCGTCACGTAGAAGCGGACCGGCGTGACCAGGTGGAGCTCCTGGCGTGCGCGTGTCATCGCCACGTAGAGCAGGCGCCGTTCCTCGTCAATGAGCTCCGGGCGGCCCGTGGAAAACTCCGACGGGAAACTGCCGTCAGTGACATTGAGCACGTAGGTGGCTTCCCACTCCTGTCCCTTGGCCGAGTGCACGGTCGAAAGAACAAGGAAGTCCTCGTCGAGCAGCGGGTCGCCGGACAGGTCGCCGCTGGCCTGCGGCGGGTCCAGCGTGAGTTCGGTGACAAATGACTCACGCGTCGCGTGCTGCACGGCGAGGCGCTCGAGCTGCTCAAGGTCGCCGCGCCGCACCTGCGCCGATTCGTAGAGGCGATCGAGCTGCGGTTCGTACCAGGCGCGCACGCGCGTCAACTGCCCCTGCCATGACGCGCCGCCCGCGAGCGAGGCCATCAGCCCGGCCAGCGCGTGCCAGTGATCGCGCGCCGCCGCAGGAACCGAGTGCGATGCGAGCGCGGGCCAGTGGTACCCGGCTGCCTCGAATGCCTGGCAGGCGCGCTCCGAGTTTGCAGGGCCCATGCCAGGCAGCAGCTGCATGACCCGAAACGACGCGATTCGGTTGCGCGGGTTGTCCGCCCAGCGCAGCACGGCCAACAGGTCCTTGACATGCGCCGCCTCGAGGAACTTGAGCCCTCCGTACTTCACGTAGGGAATCTTCCGGCGCATCAACTCGAGTTCCAGCACGTCGCTGTGGTCCGAGTTGCGGAACAGCACCGCCTGCCGCCGCAGCTCGACTCCGCGCTCGCGGCATTCGAGCACCCGTTCGACGACGTATGCGGCCTGCGCCTGGTCGTCCTGCACGATGACGAGCCGCGGCTTGGCGCCACCTGCGCTCGAGCTCCGCAGGAACTTGCGGTACTGCCGCCCTCCTTCGGACATCAGCGCGTTTGCGGCATCGAGCACCGGCTGCGTGGACCGGTAGTTTTCCTCGAGTGTCACGACCCGGGCGGGTGGAGAGAATTTCTGCGGGAAGTCCAGGATGTTGTCCACCGTCCCGCCGCGGAACGAATAGATCGCCTGCGCATCGTCGCCGACCACCGTGACGCCGCTCCCATCGGGCTTCAGCCTGAGAAGGATCTCGGCCTGCAGTGCGTTGGTGTCCTGGTATTCGTCCACCAGCACGTGGTCGAACTGGGCACCGATCTCGGCGGCCATTCCGTCGTCACGCATCATCACCTGCCAGTAGAGCAGCAGGTCGTCGTAGTCGAGCACCTGCTGCGCGAGCTTCTCCTCGACGTAGGCACGGCACAGCGACGCGAGTTCGTCTTCCCAGTCCAGGCACCATGGCCAGCCGGTCTCGAGCGTTGCGTGCAGCGATCGCTGGGTGTTGACCCGGCTGGAGTAGATTCCGAGGCAGGTGTCCTTGCGCGGAAACCGCTTTTCGGTTTTCGAGTAACCGAGCCGATGGCGCACGACATCCATCAGGTCGGCCGCATCGCCGCGATCGAGCACGTTGAACGCCGGGTCGAGGCCGAGCCGATGCGAATAGGTCCGGATGAGGCGGTTGCCGATCGCGTGGAAGGTGCCTGACCAGGGCAGCCTGAACGACGAACCGCCGCCCGGCCCGCGCGCGCCGGCCATGGCCTCGGCGACCACGCGCTGCGCGCGGCGGGTCATCTCGAGCGCGGCGCGCCGGGTAAACGTGAGCAGCAGCAGCCGTTCCGGCCCCGCCCCATTCAGCAGCAGGTGCGCGACCCTGTGCGCGAGCGTGCTGGTCTTGCCGGTTCCGGCGCCCGCAATCACCAGCAACGGCGACGCACGCACGCCCCCGCCCGGCAGAGGCTCGCCGTGCGTGGCGGCCTCGTGCTGCGCGGCGTTCAGCCTCGCGAATGCGTCGCCCTGGGTCATTCCGGATGACTATAGTGCGCGACTGTATGTATATCCAGTACCGGTCGCAGGGTCGCTCGGCTGTTCAAGCGGGATCCGGCCCCGCGCTGTAAGCAGGACCCGGCTCCGCTATAAGATCGCGCCTGGACAACGCAAGCGGGGCGGCGGCGACGATGAAGGAATTCAGCTTTACGGGCGTGCTGTGGCGCATGGGATTCGCGCTGGCGCTGGTGTTCGCGACCTTCAACCCGTCGGGCCGCTCCTACGTTCACTGGCTGGCCGGGGACTTCCAGACCAACAGGCCGCTGAAGGTGATCGTCGGGATTGCGCTGCTGTGCGCGTGGATCTTCTTCGTGCGCTCGGCAGGCGCGGTGCTCGGCAGGCTCGGATTTGGCCTGCTTGTCGCATTCTTCGCGGCGATCGTCTGGTGGATGGCGAGCCTGGGCTGGGTCACGATCGGCAGCGGCGCCACGCTCGCCTGGGTGACGCTCACCATTCTCGGCCTGGTCCTCGGCATCGGCATGTCCTGGGCGCTGATTCGCCAGCGCATCTCCGGCCAGGCGTCGGTGGACCGCGTCGACAACTGACCCGCGGAATAAATAGGTGCCATAAATAGGTGCCAGGCACCGAATTGATTAATTCGGTGCCTGGCACCTATTTATTCAGCATCGGCCGGCGACTACATCATCATCTTCAGAAGCTTCGCCTTCCGCTCGGTGTACGGCGGATAGCGCAGCGGCGCATCGAACCGGAAGCTGCGCTTCATCACCGGCTTCATGTGGCTGAACGTCTCGAAGCCGTACCAGCCCGTGTAACGCCCCATGCCGCTGTTGCCGACGCCGCCGAATGGCAGTTCCGGCGACGCCATGAAGATCACGGCGTCATTGATGCAGACGCTGCCGGCACTGAGCTTCGACAGCACCGCTTCCTCGAGCGCCTTGCTCTTCGTGAATACGTACAGCGCGAGCGGCTTCGGCCGATCGGCCACGAACTTGATCGCGTGGTGCATCTCGTCGACGGTGATGATCGGCAATATCGGTCCGAAGATCTCGTCGGTCATCAGCGGTGAATCGACGGGCGGGTCCAGCACGATGGTGGGTTCGACGAAGCGCTTGGCCACGTCCACGCGGCCGCCGAGGTGGATCTTGTGC
Organism: uncultured Gammaproteobacteria bacterium; assembly: GCA_963819835.1. Classification (GTDB taxonomy): domain Bacteria; phylum Pseudomonadota; class Gammaproteobacteria; order Steroidobacterales; family Steroidobacteraceae; genus RPQJ01. The sequence continues at coordinate 119,849 of CAWFXR010000028.1, read as the reverse complement.
CCCTTCAACAGTTCCTCGAAGCGCCTGGCGTGACGCTCGCTCGCGATCCGGCAGTAGTCCGGGCTCTGCTCAGGGTCGTCGCCGTAGAATTCCTTGACCTTGCGCGTGAGCGTGTCGATGAACTGCTGGGCAACCTCACGGTGCACCAGCACGTGGTCCGGCGCGACGCAGGTCTGGCCGGCATTGATGAACTTGCCCCAGGCGACGCGCGTGGCGGCAACTTCGATATCCGCGCTCCTGTCGATCAGGCACGGGCTCTTGCCGCCCAGCTCCAATGTGACCGGCGTCAGGTGTTTCGCAGCGGCCGTCATGACGATGCGCCCCACGTGCTCGTTGCCGGTGTAGAGGATGTGGTCGAATCGCTGCTCGAGCAGTTCGGTCGTCTCCGGGATCGCGCCTTCCACGACCGCGAACGCATCCGGGTCCAGGTACCGTGGCAGGATCGCGGCCAGCGCGGCCGAGGTGTGGCTCGAGATCTCCGACGGCTTCATCACGACGCAGTTGCCCGCGGCGACCGCACCCACCAGCGGGCACATCACCATCGACAGCGGGTAGTTCCAGGGCGCGATGATCAGCGCGACGCCTTTCGGTTCCGGCTGGATGGAACTGCGGCCCGGCTGCGTCATCATCGGCGTACTGACCCTGGTCGGTGCCATCCAGCCCTTCAGGTGCTTGATCGCGTACTTTGCCTCCGCCAACACCCAGCCCGTCTCCGCCAGCGTCGCCTCGAAACGGCTCTTGCCCAGGTCCTTGCGCAGCGCCTCGGCAAAATCCGACTCATGCTCGCGGAGGGCGCGCTGGACCTCACCGAGTTGCCCGACACGCCACTCGATCGGGCGGGTCTTCCCACTGTCGAACGTATGGCGAAGCCTGTGAACGATGGCCGGTATCGTGAAATCCGTCATTGGCTGCTCCGGTACTGCTTGTCCGCTGTGTAACGCGGGAAACTAACACAGGTCCGCATCACCTGCGCCACCCGCGATCGGCCTGGCCGGGCACCTGCGACGTGACCTTGTATGATCCCGGACGTCCACTACATGGGAACACCGCGCGCATGACCGACCCGGTACGAAATGTATTCAGGGGCCGGGTGCTGACCTTGAACCTGGAAACGGTGACGCTGCCAAATGGTCGCGTCGCGGAACTCGAGATCGCCCATCACCCGGGCGGCGCCGCGGTCGTCGCGGTGGACGACCAGGGACGCGTCTGCCTGCTGCGCCAGTTCCGCCATGCGGCCGGTGGCTGGATCGTGGAAATACCCGCCGGCAAGCTCCACGGCGGCGAACCGCCGCTGGATTGCGCGCGCCGCGAACTGGCCGAGGAGGCCGGCATCACGGCGCGCCGCTGGGACAGGCTCGGGGAATTCCTGAGTTCACCGGGCGTGCTGACCGAGGTCATCCACGTGTTCCTGGCCAGGGAACTCGCGGTCGCGAAGGCGGCTCCAGAGGAGCACGAGGTGCTGGAGATCCAGTGGGTCGCGCTGGAGAAGGCGCTGCAAATGGCGGCGAACGGTGACGGCCTGCGGGACGGGAAGACGCTGATCGGCCTGCTCTGGGCGGGGGCGGCGCTGGAAGCCGAATCGAGCGCTGGCGCAGGATCTCCCGGCACGGATTCGTGACACATTGAACGTTGCCGGCCGGTCGAGAAGTTGTAACATTCTGCGCATAACCCTGCGCCAGCGGAGCAAGACCATGGCGGGAAAGCCCGGCGACAAGACGACTCCCATGAGTCCGGATGAGGCCGACGCGGCGCCGGGCCATCTCGGCAAGGACGACCGGGGCAATGTCACCTGGGAGTGGGCCGACGAGGCCGACCTCCAGGCAGACGACGAGCTCGGCGGCGTCGAGCGTGTGCGAGCGCTCGTTGATCCGAGGCTCGACGTCGTCGACGAGGACGACACTCAAGATAGCTCGCTGGCCGTTAACCCCAAGCGCTTGAAGACCGGGTACAACCCGTACAACAGCGGCGCACTGGGCAAGCAGACCTGGAAGAAGAAGAAGAACCTCAAGGAGCTGTCGAAGTGGATCGAACTCCGCAAGAAGATGGCGGAGAAAAAAGGCGACGAGTAGCTACGACGAGTGGTTACGTCGTGCGGCGCTCGCGCCGGCGCAGCGCGCACCCCGCACACCCGCGGGCCGTCCTTGAGCCAGACGATCAACGACCGCCGCCCAGCAGGACCACGAGTTCCGCCAGCGACCCCACCTCATGCTCCGGCGGGCGAAGTTCATCGGGCCACTCCAGGCCGTGTCGATTGACCCAGACGGGCCGGATTCCGGCGCGATGCGCGCCCTCGATGTCGGCGTTCGGATCATCGCCGATGTGCATGGCTTCGGTCGCCCGCACACCGCTCGCGTCCAGCAGCATCGCGAAGATCCGCGGATCGGGCTTCAGCATCCCGGCGTCGCGCGCCGCGAGGCTGCGCTCGAAGTACTGCGCGAGGCCGATTGCACGGAGGTCCGCGTTTCCGTTGCTGATCGCGAACAGCCGATAGCGACCTGACAGCCACTCGAGTGCCGGAAGCACGTCGTCGTAAGGCACGACCTCGTTGCGGACGCGGTAGAAAACCTCAAAGGCTTCGCTCGCCATGGAATCCGGGTACCCGGCCTCGCGCGCGTGGACCAGCAGCGCCTGTGTCCGCAGCCACGTGAAATCGTGGCGCATCGCCGGGTGCTCGAGCGCCATCCTCGCACGCAGGTGACGCATGGACTCCAGCGTGTGCATTTCCATCACCCGCGGATAGCGCTCGGACAGCAACCGCATCATTGCCTGCTCTGCGCGCTGGATTACGGAGCCCACGTCCCACAGCGTGTCGTCGAGGTCGAAGATCAGCGCAGTGATTTCACGCACGCCGGCTCAGGCCCTGGCGCGCCGGGCACGGGCGCGCGCCTTGCGAATGGGGCGCACGGCCGCCACGACGGCCGTGCCCGCGCCGCTGGCCCTCTCGACGAGAAACGGTGCGAGAAACCTGGCCGTGTGCGAGCTCGGCGTTGCCCGCGCCACGCGTTCGGGCGGCCCCTGCACGACGACGCGACCACCGCCCGACCCGCCCTCCGGGCCCAGGTCGACGATCCAGTCCGCCTCCGCGATCACGTCGAGATTGTGCTCGATGACGACCGCCGTGTTGCCGGCGCCGACCAGCCGGTGCAGCACGCCGAGCAGTTTCTCGACGTCGGCCATGTGCAGTCCTACGGTGGGCTCGTCGAGCACGTAGAGCGTGCGATCGGCCGTGCGCAGCCGCGCGAGCTCGGTGACCAGCTTGATGCGCTGCGCCTCGCCGCCCGAGAGTGTCGGACTCGGCTGTCCGAGCGTCAGGTAGCCGAGCCCCACGTCCTGCAGCAGGCTCAAGGCGCCGCGGATGCGTCGATGGGCCGCGAAGAATTCCACGGCTTCATCGACGCTCATCGCCAGCACGTCGCCGATGCTCCTGCCCCGATGCGTCACCGACAGCGTCTCGGCGTTGAACCTCTGGCCGCCGCAGACGTCGCACGACACCTTCACGTCCGGCAGGAAGCTCATCTCGATGGTCTGCACGCCCTGCCCTTCGCACGCGTCGCAACGTCCACCCGCCGCGTTGAACGAGAACCGCGACGGCCCGAAGCCCCGCACTCGAGACTCCGTCGTGCCGGCATAGAGGCGACGCACTTCATCCCAGAAACCGACGTAGGTTGCCGGACAGGATCGCGGTGTGCGCCCGATCGGCGTCTGGTCGACCTCGAGCACGCGCGTGACCTGCTCGCTGCCGATGATCTCGCTGCAGCCAACCCAGTCCTGGCGCCGCGCGCGGCGACGTCCGCCGCCGGTGCGCTTGCGGAGGTTCTCGTAGAGGACGTCGCGCGCCAGCGTGGACTTGCCGGATCCGGACACGCCCGTCACGACCGTGAGGCGGCCGAGCGGCACCCGCACGTTTGCCCGGCGCAGGTTGTGCAGCGATGCTCCGCGAATCGAAAGCGAGGGATCCGCGGCGTTCACCGGCCTGCGCGGCGCGAGTGGATGTGCGAGCGGCGACGCCATGAATTTTCCCGTGAGCGACTCGGGCGCCGCAATGAGATCGGCGATCGTGCCCTGTCCGACGACGCGGCCGCCGCGGGTGCCAGCCCCCGGCCCCAGGTCGATCAGGTGGTCGGCGCGTCGAATCGTGTCCTCGTCGTGCTCGACCACCAGCAACGTGTTGCCGCTGCGCCCGAGGCGCTGCAGGGCGTCGAGCAGTACGTCATTGTCGCGCGGGTGCAGGCCGATCGTCGGCTCGTCGAGCACGTAGCAGACGCCGCGCAGGTTCGAGCCGAGCTGTGCCGCGAGCCGGATCCGCTGCGCCTCGCCGCCCGACAGCGTCGGCGCCGAACGTTCGAGCGAGATGTAGCCAAGCCCCACGTCGTGCATGAAGCCGAGTCGCGAGCTGATCTCCGCAAGCAGGTCGCGTGCGATCCCGCGCTCCCGCACCGACAGCTCGAGCCCGGAAAAGAATTCGCCCGCGACGTCGACCGGCAGCGCCGACACCTGCGCGATTGAGCGCCCGCGAAACCGGACCGCCAGCGCCTCGGGGTTGAGCCTGTGACCCTCGCAGCTTGGGCAGGATTTCGCGGCGTCTGCGAGCCAGTCGTTCCATGACCGCTCCTCGCCGCTCTGGTCGGCGTCGAAACCCTTGATCGCAAGGCCGGTGCCGAAGCACGCCGTACACCAACCGTTCTTCGAGTTGTAGGAAAAGAGCCGCGGGTCCGGCTCCGCGAAGCTTCGGCTGCAGCCCGGGCAGGCGCGACGTGTCGAGAGAACGCGTACACGACGACCCTCGAGCACATGCACCACGCCCTTGCCGAGATCGAGGGCGTGGCCGAGCACTTTTCTCAGTTCGCGTTCGCCTTTCACGCTCACCACGATGCTGCCCAGTGGCAGTTCGATGGTGTGCTCGCGAAATCGCTCGAGCCTCGGCCAGGGTTCGGTTGGCAGGTACTCCCCGTCCACGCGCAGGCGATCGTGCCCACGGGCGGCGGCCCAGCGCGCGAGATCGGTGTAGTAGCCCTTGCGCGCCACCACCAGCGGCGCCAGCAGTTCGATCGTCCGGCCGCGCGACTTGCTGGCCAGCATCGCGACGATCGAATCGACACTCTGCGGCTCGATCGGCAGGTCGCAGTCCGGGCAGTGCTGGGTGCCGAGCTTCGCGTACAGCAGGCGCAGGAAGTGGTGCACCTCGGTCAGCGTGCCCACCGTGCTCTTGCGGCCGCCGCGGCTGGTACGCTGCTCGATGGCGACCGTCGGCGGTATGCCGAATATCGCATCCACGTCCGGCCGTCCTGCGGGTTGCACGAACTGGCGTGCATAGGCGTTCAGCGACTCGAGGTAACGGCGCTGACCCTCGGCGAAGACGATGTCGAACGCCAGCGTGGACTTGCCGGAACCCGACACGCCGGTCACGACGGTCATCCCGGCACGCGGGATCGCGACGTCGATCTCGCGCAGGTTGTGCTCGCGGGCCCGGTGCACGACGATGGAATCGCGGGCGGCATCGGCGATCGCGGGCCTCGGCCGCGCAGGCCGCGCCACCGCCGGGCCCGATCGCCGCACCCGCAGCCGCTCGGCATCGAACTCGCGCAGCGCGCGCCCGGTGTGCGAGTCCTCGGCTCCGGCGATGTCCTCCGGAGTCCCCACCGCAACCAGCGCGCCTCCGCTCTCGCCGCCCTCCGGTCCCAGGTCGATGATCCAGTCGGCAGCGCGGATCACGTCGAGGTTGTGTTCGATCACGATAAGCGAATGCCCGGCGTCCAGCAGGCGTCGGAAAGCGCCCAGCAGCTTCGCGACGTCGTCGAAATGCAGGCCCGTCGTCGGCTCGTCAAAGAGGAACAACGATCTCTTGGGAAGCGGACCTTGCCCTTTTCCACGCTGCCCGGCGGATTTTGTGCCTGCCTTGCCGACACCTGTAAATCGGTGCCAGGCACCGATTTTTCCACCGGTGCTGCCGCCGCGTTCCCCTGAAGAAAGGAGTATGTCCCCTTGCCCCGCCAGGTGGCCGGCAAGCTTCAGTCGCTGTGCCTCGCCACCCGACAGCGTCGGCACGGGCTGGCCTAGCTTCAGGTAGTCCAGGCCGACCGCGACCAGCGGCTCCAGCGCGGCCGCGATGTCGCGATCACCGTCGAAGAAGGCCAGGGCCTCGGAGACGGTCATGTCGAGCACGTCCGCGATGCTGCGTGCCGGACCGTGTCCGCGCGACAGCTTCACCTCGAGTGTCTCCGCGCGGTACCTGCGACCATTGCAGTCGGGACAGCGCAGGTAGACGTCGGAGAGGAACTGCATCTCCACGTGCTCGAAGCCACTGCCCGAGCACGTCGGGCAACGACCGGTTCCCGAATTGAAACTGAAGGTGCCGGGCGTGTAGCCGCGCTCGATCGAGACCGGCTCCGCGCTGAACCTCTTGCGTATCGCGTCGAAGGCGCCGACGTAGCTGGCTGGATTGGAGCGCGTGGTGCGGCCGATCGCGGCCTGGTCCACCATCACCACTTCATCGACGTGCTCGGCGCCGCTGAGCGAGCGATACGTACCAGGCGCCTCGGTCGGCCTTCCCTTCGCGCGCAGCAGCGACGGTAGCAGCACGTCCTGCACCAGCGTGGACTTGCCCGACCCCGATACGCCCGTGACGCACACCAGCCGCCCCAGCGGAATCTCGACGTCCAGATTGCGCAGGTTGTGCTCGCTGGCTCCGCTGAGCAACAGGCTCGCATCGCCCTTGCGCGGCGGCCCTCTCCGGCCCGATGCAACCGATGCATCCCTGCGTCCTGACAGGTACTCGGCCGTCAGCGAGTCCGAGCGACGCATCAACTCGCCCGGCGTACCGTCAAAGACTATGCCGCCACCGCGTTCGCCCGGACCCGGCCCCATGTCGATCACGCGGTCGGCCGCCAGCATGATCTGCGGGTCATGCTCGACCACCAGCAGCGAGTTCCCGTTGTCGCGCAGGCGCTGCATCACTTCGACGACCCTTCGCATGTCGCGCGGGTGCAGGCCGATCGACGGCTCGTCGAGCACGAACAAGGTGTTCACCAGCGAAGTGCCGAGTGCGGTGGTCAGGTTGATGCGCTGCACCTCGCCACCGGACAGCGTGCGTGACTGGCGGTCCAGTGTCAGGTAGCCGAGACCGACGCGCACCAGGAATTCGAGTCTCGAGCGGATTTCGCCCAGCAGCAGGTCCGTCGCGTCATCGAGTGGGGCCGGCAGCACCAGGGCGACGAAGAAATCCCGGACGCGCTCGATCGGCAACAGCATCAGGTCGTGGATGCTGGTGCCGGACGCCGCGCCCGCTGAACTCCCGAGCCGCCACAGCAGCGCCTCGGGCTTCAACCGCGCGCCACCGCAGTCTGTGCAGGGCGTGTAACTGCGGTACTTCGACAGCAGCACCCGGATGTGCATCCGGTAGCTCCTGCCCTCGAGCCAGGCGAAGAATCGTCGCGCCCCGTACCAGACTTTCTTCTCCCACGGTCCCTCGCCGTCGATCACCCAGCGTCGATGCTCGTCGGCGAGGTCACGCCAGGGCGTATCGAGCGGAATGCCGCGCTTGCGCGCGAACCGCACGAGGTCGTCCTGGCATTCCTTGTACGAGTCCGTCTGCCAGGGTCGCACCGCACCGCCGCGCAGCGTGCGGCTCGCATCGGGCACGACGAGGCCCCAGTCGACGCCGATCACGCGGCCGAAACCGCGGCAGGTCTCGCAAGCCCCAAGCGGGGAATTGAACGAAAAAAGGCTCGGCGTGGGCTCGCGGTAATGGATGTCGCAGTCGGCGCAATGCAGGTCCGCCGAATAGCGGCGGACAGCACTGTCCTCCTCCACCCGCACGGCGACTCGCCCGCGGCCGACTCGCATCGCCGCCTCGACCGCCTCGAGCATGCGACTGCGCCCGGCGGTCGACGCTCGCAACCGGTCCTGCACAACCTCGAGCAGCCGGCCCTCGCGCGCATGTATGCGCGTGTAGCCCTGCTGCTCGAGCAGCTTCAGGACCTCGCTCTCGTCGAAGTTGTCGGGCACCGCGACCGGGAAGGTCACCAGCAATCGCGGGTCGTCCGGCCCGAGCGCATGCGTCTCGAGATCTTTGACGACGCTTTCCGGTGTATCGCGATGCACTGGCCGGCCGCAGCCGCGGCAGTGGAGCCGGGCTGCACGCGCGTAGAGGAGCTTCAGGTGGTCGTTGAGTTCCGTCATGGTCCCGACGGTCGAGCGCGAGGTCCGCACCGGGTTCGTCTGGTCGATCGCGATGGCTGGCGGGATGCCCTCGATGCGGTCCACCTGCGGCCGGTCCATGCGGTCGAGGAACTGGCGTGCGTAGGGCGAGAAGGTTTCCACGTAGCGGCGCTGGCCTTCCGCGTACACGGTGTCGAACACCAGCGACGACTTGCCCGAGCCTGACACGCCCGTCACCACGACGAGTTCGCCGAGCGGGATGTCGAGGTCGAGCGCGCGCAGGTTGTTCTGTCGCGCGCCACGGATGCGAATAACGTCGTCTGTGTGGGCCATCTGGTGCGTTCCTGCCCCCCGGCTCGGTGACTGGGGGCTGGGGCAGTCCACGCTACCATGATCCGCCCGGATCACCGATACTCGACCCCACAACGACTCGAACGGACGCCGCAATGCGATTCCTTTCCGCCCTCATGCCGCGCGAAGCGCGATTTTTCGCACTTTTCAATCGCCACGCCGACCTGATCGTGCAGGGCGGCCATGCCGTCGCCGAGCTGGTTCGCGACTACGCAGACCTGGATCGCAGGGCGGCCCTGATCCAGCGCATCGGCGAGATCGAGCGCGCGGCCGACAAGGTGACCTTCGAGACGGTCTCGTTGCTGCATTCGACGTTCATCACGCCGTTCGACCGCAACGAAATCCACCGGCTGATCTCGGGGATGGACGACATCCTCGACCTGATGCAGGACGCCGCGGAGTCCATGCACCTGTTCGACATCCAGGCGCTGCCGCCCGAGGCACCGCGGATGGCGCAGCTGCTTGAGGCCTGCTGCGAGAAGGTGAAGGACGCGGTCGCGCTGCTCGATTCGATGGACAACGCACCGCGGGCACTCGCGCTCGCCCAGGAGATCGACGGACTCGAGAGCGACGCGGACGCGGTGATGCGCACCGGCATTTCCACGTTGTTCCGCGAAGAGCAGGACGTGCGCCAGCTCATCAAGCACAAGAACGTCTACGAATACCTGGAGAACGCCATCGACAAGTGCCAGGACGTGGCGAACATCATCGAGGCCGTCGTGGTCGAGAACGCCTGAGCATGGAGCTGCAGATTCCGTTGATGACGCTCGCGGTACTGGTCGCGCTGGCGTTCGCGTTCGACTTCATGAACGGCTTCCACGACGCGGCGAACTCCATCGCCACGGTTGTCTCGACGGGCGTGCTGCGTCCCTACCAGGCGGTCGCCTGGGCCGCGTTCTTCAATTTCGTGGCGATCTTCATCTTTCACCTGAAGGTGGCTGCTACCGTCGGCAAGGGCATCGTGGACCCGTCGGCCGTCGACCAATACGTGATCTTCGGCGCGCTGATCGGCGCGATCGCCTGGAACGTGATCACCTGGTACTACGGCATCCCGTCCAGTTCCTCGCATGCGCTGATTGGCGGCATGATCGGCGCGATGATTGCGAAAGCCGGCACCGGACCACTGCTCGCGCCGGGCATCATCAAGACCAGCGCGTTCATCTTCGTGGCGCCGCTGCTCGGTCTGGCGCTCGGCGGCCTCCTGATGATTCTCGTGTCGTGGATCTGCCTCCGGGCCGCCCCGCGCAAGGTCGACCGGTGGTTCCGGCGCCTCCAACTGGCGTCCTCGGCGCTCTACAGCATCGGGCACGGCAGCAACGACGCGCAGAAGACCATGGGCATCATCTGGCTGCTGCTGATCGCATCGGGCGTGACGACGCAGGGCGCATCGATGCCGCCGTACTGGGTGATCGTGGGCTGCTACGTTGCGATGGCGCTCGGGACGATGTTCGGCGGCTGGCGCATCGTCAAGACCATGGGCCAGAAGATCACCAAGCTGCGTCCGGTCGGCGGTTTCGCCGCCGAAACCGGCGGCGCGATCACGCTGTTCATGGCCTCCGGCCTGGGCATTCCGGTCTCGACCACGCACACCATTACCGGCGCCATCGTCGGCGTGGGTTCCGCTCAACGGACAAAAGCGGTGCGCTGGGGCCTTGCCGGCAACATCGTGATCGCATGGCTGATTACCATTCCGGCCGCCGCCGCAATTGCCGCAGCGAGCTACTGGCTCGGCAGGGTCCTGCTCTGAGCTGGCATGTCGCCGAACCCCGACCTGGCGTGAATCGACGTGACCAGAACAGACCCCGCTTGACCCGGAGCTACCCTCACCTCCTCGCCCCGCTGGACCTCGGATTCACGAGGCTCCGCAATCGCGTGCTGATGGGCTCGATGCACACTGGCCTCGAAGATCACGCGAAGTATTTCCACCGGTTGTCGGCCTACTTCGCCGAGCGCGCCCGCGGCGGTGTCGGGCTGATCGTGACCGGAGGATTCGCGCCCAACATCGAAGGCTGGACGTCACCGTTCGGCGGGCGGCTCACGACGCACGCAGCAGCAGCCAGGCACCGGCCGATCACCGATGCCGTCCATGCCGAGGGTGGCCACATCGCGCTGCAGATCCTCCACACCGGGCGCTACGGCTACCACCCGCTCGCGGTCTCGCCTTCACGAATCAAGTCGCCGATCACGCCGTTCACGCCGCGGGCGCTCTCGGCGCGCGGCATCGAGCGACAGATTCGCGCATTCGTCCGCTGCGCCGCGCTGGCGCGCGAAGCAGGTTATGACGGCGTCGAGGTGATGGGCTCCGAGGGTTATTTCATCAACCAGTTCCTCGCCGCTCACACCAACAAGCGCAGCGACGACTGGGGCGGAAGCTACGCGAATCGCATGCGGCTGCCCGTCGAGATCGTCGAGCGCACGCGCGAGGCCGTCGGGCGCGACTTCGTGATCGTGTACCGACTGTCGATGCTGGACCTGGTCCCCGACGGCAGCAGCTGGGACGAGGTCGTGATGCTGGCCAAGGCGATCGAGCGTGCCGGCGCGACCATCATCAACACGGGCATCGGCTGGCACGAGGCACGCGTGCCGACGATCGCGACCTCGGTCCCGCGCGCCGCCTTCGCCTGGGTGACAAGAAAGCTGAAGGGTGAGGTGGGGATTCCCCTCTGCACCACCAACCGCATCAACACGCCCGAGGTCGCCGAGCAGGTGCTTGCCGACGGCTGCGCCGACATGGTCTCGATGGCGCGGCCGCTGCTCGCGGACCCGGAGTTCGTCGTCAAGGCCGCGGACGGGCGCGCCGACGAGATCAACACCTGCATCGCCTGCAACCAGGCCTGCCTCGATCACGTTTTCCAGCGCCGCATTGCCTCCTGCCTGGTGAACCCGCGGGCCGGCCACGAGACGGAACTCATTTACGCGCCAGCGGTGGCCACAAAGCGCATTGCGGTGGTGGGCGCCGGGCCTGCCGGCCTCGCCTGCGCGACAGTGCTCGCGGAGCGTGGCCACCACGTCGATCTCTTCGAGGCAGCGCACGAGATCGGCGGCCAGTTCAATCTCGCGAAGCGCATCCCGGGCAAGGAGGAATTCCACGAGACGCTTCGCTACTTCGCGAAGCGCATTGAAGTCACCGGCGTCTCGCTCAGGCTCGCCACGCGCGCAACCGCCGCTCAGCTGATAGACGGCGGATACGACGAGGTCGTGATCGCGACCGGCGTCACGCCGCGCGACCCGCACATCGAGGGTACGGAGGAGCAGGCGCGCACGGGCAGGGTCCTGTCGTACGTGGACGTGCTGCATGGAAGCCCTGTCGGCCGGCGCGTGGCCGTCGTCGGCGCTGGCGGTATCGGCTTCGACATCGCCGAGTTCCTGATCGCAGGCGATCATTCGACCGCGCTCGACCTGGCCGCATGGATGGCCGAGTGGGGCGTGGGTGATCCCGCCGTCGCGCGCGGAGGTCTCGTCCCACCGCGCATCGAACCGCCGGCCCGCGAGGTCACGCTGCTGCAACGCAAGTCCGCGCCGCTCGGCAAGGGCCTTGGCAAGACCACTGGCTGGATCCACCGCGCCGCGCTCCGTGCGAAGCGCGTCACCATGATCGGCGGCGTCAATTACGAGCGCGTGGACGAGCGCGGCCTGCACCTGAGCTTCGGCGAGGCGCACGAAAAACCGATGCTGCTCGAGGTGGACACGGTCGTGCTGTGTTCCGGGCAGGAACCGCTGCGCAACCTCGAGGCGCCGCTGCGTGCCGCGAGCCTGAACGTCCACCTGGTCGGCGGCGCCGACGTCGCCACGGAACTCGACGCGAAGCGTGCGATCGACCAGGCCTCGCGCCTGGCAGCACGTCTCTAGCAGTCACCAGGCCCGTCGGGAACCGACTGCGCCTCCTGGTGGCGCCTATTCGAGCGGGAACGGGACCCGCGCCTGCCCAGTGGCGTGTTCCTCGGCGCGCTTCGCGGCCAGGATCGCCTTCAGCAGCAACGCGTGCACGTGCACGTCCTGGCCGGACCGCAGGAAACGATCGGACAGCTCGAGCACCTTCTCCAGGTATGCGTTGCGCTGCTCCAGATAGAGCATCGTCTTGCCCAGGAACCGGTGATCGCGTGCCTCGACGTGCAGAGCCTCGGCCGTGCTCATCGCGGCCGTACGCTCTTCCGGGGTGGGCCGCTGGTGATAATGCACCTGCTCGACGTCGCCGGCGGACGGCGCGAGCGCGGGTGCACCGCTCGGCGGGGCTGCGGTCCCATTACGCGGGGGACCGTGCAGCAGGCCCCTGATCACGTCGCTGGTGGTCACCATGCCGATGACGCGATCAGCGTTGTCCACCACCGGCACGGCGTGCACACCGGCCTTCTCCATGCGTTCAGCGGCTTCCGCGATGCTTGCGTGCGGCGGCAGGCTGATCACCGGTGCGTGCATCAGTTGTTCGATGCTCATGTGCTCGTCGAGGTATTGCGTTCGGTCCACAGCCGTCCTGGGCATGAAGTAGTCGAGCTTCATGACGTCGGCCGAACTCAGCATGCCGACGACCTTCCCATGGCGAACCACCGGGAGGTGATGTATCGAGTACTGGGCAAAGCATTCCAGCGCTTCGCTGACGGAACGGTCCGACTCGATCACGACCACGGTCTCGGTCATGATGCGCGATACGGGCTCTTCGGATCTCATGCGCTGCCCCTGTGGCGAGGACTGCGCGACTCGACGGCCGGTGCCGGGGAACTCGCGCGTACCCCATGCAAGGCTGCCTCGGCAGGCATGTGCATGGGCATCCGTAGTGCCCGCAGACATCGATCCGGCACGAGAGAGCCCAGGATTTCCCGCGGAAGGCGTTCTGCATCAGTTCCGGGGAAAAGCCGGCCGAGGCCGCCTGTTGAACCTCAGATCTCGTCGTATTTCCGACTCGAGCCGCGCGCCTTCTCGACGGGGTACTTGACGGCGTTGCTCGCGATCTTCGCCCGCGCGGCAGCGATGAGGTCGACGTCGAGCTTGTCGGCGAGACGCACCAGGTAGAGCAGCACGTCCGCGAGTTCCTGTTCGACCGCCGCGCGCGTTTCGGGCGGCAGGTCGCGGCTCTGCTCGTCGGTCAACCACTGGAACGGCTCGAGCAGTTCCGCCGCCTCGACCGACAGCGCGGCGGCGAGATTGCGCGGCGAGTGGAACTGGTCCCAGTCGCGCTCCGCCGCGAACTCTCGCAGCGCGTCGCGGAGTCTCGGCAGCGAGTCGGTCACGGGAACTGGATCTTGCCTCGCGGGGGGCCGCCCTGCCCGGCAATCGCCGATGCCGCGCCCGCGTCGGGAATCACGATCGACGACGCCTGCTGGCGACGCATTTCCTGCAGTTCCTGCATCGTCTCCTCGAACGCGACCTTGGCGCCCGCCGCGAATCCCTCGCAGGCCTCGGCCAGCGTCTTCGCCTCGATCTCGAAGCTGAGCGGCAGCGCGCCCGCAGGCGTCATGATCTGCGCCTGTCCCACGTAGGACGTCTGTCGCGCAGGATCGGGCGTACCGTCCGACTTCACCGGCGTCATGACGCGGATCGTGCCGACCCGCCGGTCGGAATAAAGGTCCTCGCGGTAGAGGTCCTGCGAATCCATCTTCGGGTCGGGTGCGTTGCTCTGGCCGGCCATGGGTCATTCCTCGGTGATGTCCGGATCGGCGGATCCGGGGGGCGTCAAGGTACCCGAGGCGGGCGGCCGCGACAACGGCCCGTCAGAACTGCGCGTCAGGTCCGGGGCCAGACAATGGTGGTTTCGATGCGGTTTCGCTCGGCCAGGGGGTCATGGCAACGAAATACAGCACGATCAGGTTGACCAGCGGCAGCGAGGCCATGACCGAGAGCCAGGGCGGGAAGCCCATGCGACTGAAGATCCGCCAGAAGGGCACGACCTGCAACAGCGACAATATGACGATCCAGCGGATCACGATGCCTCCCGTTCGGCGCGAGCCGGGCCAGTACCCGACCATGGCCGGTCGCGAACCAGGGACATGCGGGGTCGGCTCCGCTGGCCGCATTCTACTTGCTTCGGCGCCGCTCCTAACCATACTTCCCGGATGTCCGGACGATCCACCGACCCGTTCGAGCAGCCGCGGCACCGCAACCGGCGGGGAGTCCTCGCTGTCGCTGCCACGGTCTGCGTGCTGGCCCTCGCCGGCTGCGGCACGATACGCGGCCTGTTTCCCGAGAGCAGCAAGGAAAAAGCGGCGGCGGCCGAACTGCTGCAACTGCAGGCCCGCAACATGCGCTACGCCGACCTGTACGTCGGCACGCTGATCGAGGCGACGCGGAGCCTCGAACTGGTCGAAACGGACGTGGAGGAGCGCTACTCGCTGTCCGGCTGGTTGCTGGCCGAGGCCGGTTCCGCCTACGCCGATGCCTCGAGCGACAACGCGGTGATCGGTTGCCTCGATCTCGTCACGCTCGCCACGCTGAGCCGGATGACCGTCGAGCAGATCGGCCCCGAACGTTTCCCCGACCAGACGGCCGCGCTGGTCGCCGCGCATCGAGAGCTCGAGGCGGGCGCCTGGGACCTCGCGTCCGGAATACTGACGCCCACGCAACGGGAGGACCTGCGCCGCCTCCTGGTCGACTGGCGCGAGAAGCACCCGGACAGCCGCATCGCCCCGTTCGTGCGGTTCCAGGAATTCGTGAGCATGGCGCCGGGCGAGACGGGCAAGGCCAGGGTCGTCATGCCCAGCAGCCTGATCGGACTCGTGGGCCTGGACCCGATGGCCGGCCTCGACCCGGCGGTGCGACAGGTCGAGCAGTCCAGGCTGCTCGCCGAGCGAGCGCTCTACTACGCGCAGCGCGTACCGGTCATTTTCGACCTGCAGCTCGACCACTCGGCGAACCGCCTTGCTGCCGGCCCGGAGTCCCAGAGGCTCCAGCGTGAGGTCGCGAGCCTGACGGCCTCTGCTGCGACGTTTGCGTCGGTCGCGCAGGCGCTTCCGGGGACGATTTCCGCGGAGCGCGAAGCACTCATCGCGCAACTCAATGAAACGCTGAGCTCCCAGGCGGCGACGCTGCGCCCGCTGCTGGTCGACATGCGCGGCACGCTCGAGGCCGGCAGCGCCGCCGCGGCCGCGATCGAACAGGCGACGCGCTCGATCGACGCGCTGGTGGCCCGCTTCTCGAAGAAACCGGGCGAGCCCGACAATGGCAAGCCGTTCGACGTCAACGAATACACACAGGCGGCCGCCGAGATCGCGAAGGCGGCCGCGCTGCTCGACCAGGTGATCGGTTCGGTCGGCACGCAGGCGCCGCAGCTCGGGGCTACGCTCGACGCAGGCGCGGCACAGGGCCGCTCACTGGTGGACTATTTCTTCGTGCGGGTGGCGTGGCTTATCGCGCTGCTGTGCCTGGGCCTGCTCGCGACACTGCTCATCTACCGATGGCTCGCACCGCGCGCGAAATCACAATGAAAGACACGCACACCAATATCCGCGCGCCACGCGGTCCCGCATTGAGCGCCCGCAGCTGGCTCACCGAGGCGCCGCTGCGCATGCTGATGAACAACCTCGATCCGGAGGTCGCGGAGCGGCCCGACGACCTGGTCGTCTACGGGGGCATCGGGCGGGCCGCGCGGGACTGGGACTGCTACAACCGCATTCTTCGCGAATTGCGCCGGCTCGGCGACGACGAGACGCTGCTGGTGCAGTCCGGCAAGCCGGTCGGCGTGTTCCGCACGCATACGGATGCACCGCGCGTGCTGATCGCCAACTCGAACCTCGTCGGGCGCTGGGCAACCTGGGACCATTTTCACGAACTCGACCGCAAGGGCCTGATGATGTACGGCCAGATGACGGCCGGCTCGTGGATCTACATCGGCAGCCAGGGCATCGTGCAGGGCACCTACGAGACCTTCGTCGAGATGGGCCGCCAGCACTACGGCGGCAGGCTCGCT
This sequence comes from uncultured Gammaproteobacteria bacterium, assembly GCA_963819835.1. GTDB lineage: Bacteria > Pseudomonadota > Gammaproteobacteria > Steroidobacterales > Steroidobacteraceae > RPQJ01. The sequence goes on along the minus strand of CAWFXR010000028.1, from coordinate 103,444 downwards.
GGCAAGTGGATCCTCACTGCGGGCCTCGGCGGCATGGGCGGTGCACAGCCGCTCGCCGCGACGATGGCGGGCGCCTCGATGCTGGCCGTCGAGTGCCGGCCCGAGCGGATCCAGAAGCGGCTGGATACGCGCTACGTCGACGTGCGCGCGGACACGATCGACGAGGCGCTCGCGATCATCGAGCGTGCGCACGCGGAAAACAAGCCGATTTCGGTCGGCCTGCTCGGCAACGCTGCCGAAGTGCTGCCGGAACTGCTGCGCCGCGGCGTCCGCCCGGACGCGGTCACCGACCAGACGTCGGCGCACGACCCGGTGAACGGTTACCTGCCGGAAGGCTGGACGCTCGAGCAATGGGACCGGCTGCGTACCGACGACCCGCGCGCGGTCGAGCAGGCGGCGCGGCGTTCGATGGCGAAACACGTCGAAGCCATGCTCGCGTTCCAGAAGCAGGGTGTCCCGGTGTTCGACTACGGCAACAACATCCGCCAGGTGGCTCTCGACGAGGGCGTGAAGGACGCCTTCGCGTTCCCCGGATTCGTGCCTGCGTACGTGCGGCCGCTATTCTGTCGCGGCGTGGGCCCGTTCCGCTGGGTGGCGCTCTCCGGCAATCCGAAGGACATCTACCGCACCGACGAAAAGGTCAAGGAACTGATCCCTGACGATCCCCACCTGCACCGCTGGCTGGACATGGCGCGGGACCGCATCCAGTTCCAGGGACTGCCGGCGCGCATCTGCTGGGTGGGTCTCGGCCAGCGCCACCGGCTCGGTCTCGCGTTCAACGAGATGGTTGCGCGCGGCGAACTCGAGGCACCGGTCGTCATCGGTCGCGATCACCTCGACTCGGGTTCGGTCGCAAGCCCGAACCGCGAGACCGAGGCGATGCGCGACGGATCGGACGCCGTCGCAGACTGGCCGCTGCTGAACGCGCTGCTCAATACCGCGAGCGGCGCCACCTGGGTGTCGATCCACCACGGCGGCGGCGTCGGCATCGGGTACTCGCAGCACGCGGGCGTCGTGATCGTATGCGACGGAACACGGCGGCCGCGGCGAAACGCATCGAGCGGGTGCTGTGGAACGATCCGGCCTCGGGCGTGATGCGTCACGCGGACGCTGGCTACGACATCGCGATCGACTGCGCGCGTGAGAACGGCCTGAACCTCCCCTTTCTCGATTGAGACCATGCTGACCCTCTGGCGGAACGCCCGCATTGCCACCTGCGACGAGACAGCGAGCGTGCACTCGCCCGGTGCGGTCGTGACCCGCGGCCCGCTGATCGAGTGGGTGGGCGATGACGCTGACCTGCCGGCCGGCATCCGCCCGGAACGCACGGTCGAGCTGGCCGGTCGATGGATCACACCGGGCCTGGTCGACTGCCACACACACCTGGTGTTCGCCGGACAGCGAGCTGCGGAATTTGCGCGCCGCACTGCCGGCGAAAGTTATGCCGGAATCGCGCGCGAGGGCGGCGGCATCCATAGCACCATGCGCGCTACGCGCGCGGCGTCCGAGGACGAACTGCTCGAGCAGAGCCGACCGCGGCTCGAATCGCTGCTGCAGGAAGGCGTCACCACCGTCGAGATAAAGTCCGGTTACGGACTCGACTGGGACACCGAGACGAAGATGCTGCGCGTCGCGCGCCGCCTGGAATCGGAGCACGCGGTAACCGTCTCGACCAGCCTGCTGGCCGCCCACGCACTGCCGCCGGAGTTTGCGGGACGCGCAGACGACTACGTCGACATCATCTGCAGCGACTGGCTCCCGAAAATAGGTGCCAGGCACCGAATTTCGGTGGACGCAGTCGACGCATACTGCGAGAACATCGCGTTCTCGGCCGAACAATGCGGGCGGATCTTCGCGGCCGCGCGCGCACTCGGCCTGCCGGTGCGCCTGCACGCCGAACAGCTCTCCAACGTCGGCGGCAGCCAGGTCGCGGCGCGCCACGGTGCACTCTGCTGCGACCACCTCGAGTACGCGGACGAGGCCGATGCCGCGGCACTCGCGCGCTCGGGCACTGTCGCCGTGCTGCTGCCGGTCGCTTTCTACGCGCTGGCCGAGAAGCAGCTGCCCCCGGTGGCCGCACTGCGCGCCAATCGCGTGCCGATTGCAATCGCGACCGACTGCAACCCGGGAACATCACCCTGCGCGTCGCTGCTGCTGGCGATGAACATGGCGCGCCGGCTGTTCGGGCTGACCAGCGACGAGGTGCTGCGAGGCGTGACTCGCAACGCAGCGAGCGCACTCGGCATGCACGCGGAGCGAGGTTCGATCCAGCCCGGCCTTGCTGCTGATTTCGCCGTATGGTCCGTGGATTCCCCTGACGAACTCGGCTACTGGGCGGGATTCAATCCATGCAGCATGGTCGTCAAGGCGGGCGAGATCGTGCTAGAGCGGCCCGTGTGAGGGAAAAGTGCCCCATCACAATGAAATGAGCATCTGGTCAGGCAGGGTGGACGCGGCGGACGGCGAGGCCGGACGACGCTGGCACCAGGTCGTCCGCCCCGCAGCGTCGGCCGACGGCCCCGGCATTGCGCTCGCGGGTTTTGCCTGCGACGCCGGAGTGCGCCGCAATCACGGCCGACCGGGCGCCGCGGCCGGGCCGCAGGAACTCAGGCGCATGCTCGGCAATCTCGCCTGGCATGGAGCAGGCTCACGCCGTCTCTACGACGCCGGTGACGTCAACTGCGATGGAGACGAACTCGAACACGCGCAGGACGAGTACGCCCGACTGGTCGCCGGACTGCTGCGCGCCGGTCACCTGCCCATCGGGCTCGGCGGCGGGCACGAGATCGCATGGGCCGCGTACCAGGGAGCAGCCCGCGCACTGGCCGGAGATGCCAGGCTAGATCGCCTCGGGATCGTCAATTTCGACGCCCACCTCGACCTGCGCCTGCAGCAGACCCCGGGCCGCGGAACATCCGGCACGCCGTTCCTGCAGATCGCGGAGTCACGGGCAGCGTCCGGACTCGACTTTCGCTACCTGTGCGTCGGCGCCAGCACGGCCTCCAACACTGCGGCGCTGTTCGATCGAGCCGCTGCGCTCGGCGCCGGCGTCATCCTCGACGTGGACACGGGCGGGAGCGAAGCCGGGGCGCGCATCCGAAGCTTCGTCGAAGACTGTTCTGCGGTATACCTGACGTTCTGCCTGGACGTGCTGCCGGCCGCAACCGCGCCAGGTGTCAGCGCACCGTCTGCATTCGGCGTGCCGCTGCAGCGGGCCATCGCTTTGCTGCGCGTGGTGCTCGGCGCCTGCGCGCACGACGGATTCGGGAGCAAGCTGCTGATGGCCGACATCGCGGAGCTGAATCCCAGCCTTCGACGAGGCGGGCCGAACGGCCCGGACGGCCGCGCGAATCGTCTACGAGATCTCGGCGTTCAGTCGCTGACGTCGGGCTCGATGAAACACCATCCCACCTCGGGGTACGCCTCCTTGATGCGCCGCTCCAGTTCGTTGATGCGATTCACGGCGTCTTCGAGCGTGAGCTCGGGACACATGCGTACCTTGGCCGCAAGCACGAACTTCGGGCCCATCTGCAGAGTGATCATGTTCATCAGTTCCTTGATCGCGGGATCGGTCGAGATCAGCGCGTCGATCCGCTCCCGCAGCTGCGGCTCGGCCGATTTCCCGATCAGCAGCGAGCGGATGCGCACGGCAATGAACGCAGCCACCAGGATCAGTACGACACCGATCGTGATCGACCCGATCGCGTCGTAGCGGGTGTCGCCGGTCGCTGCCGCCAGCGCCACGAACACGAACGCGATCGCCAGCCCGGCCAGCGCCGCAACATCCTCGCCGAGCACGACCACGAGCTCCGCGTTGCGCGTGTGTTGCAGCCAGTCGCCGAATGCACGCCCGCGACGCAGCTTCGAGATCTCGCGCAGGCAGCCCACCAGGCTCGCGGACTCGAGCAGCATCGCGACCCCGAGCACCGACAGGGCCACCCAGGCGCGGTTCAGTGCTTCCGGGTGATGCAGCTTGTGCCAGCCTTCGTAGATCGAAAAAAGCCCGCCGATGCTGAACAGCAGCAGCGCGACCACGAAACTCCAGAAGTAACTTTCCTTTCCGAAACCGAACGGATGCTCGGGTGTCGGCGGTTTGGCGGCCTGCTTCAGCCCCAGGAACAGCAGCACCTGGTTCGTGCAGTCGGCGTAGGAGTGAATCGCCTCCGCCAGCATGCTGCCCGAATTCGTATAGACGGCCGCCGCGCTCTTGGTGATCGCGATGCCGAGATTGGCCAGGAAGGCGTAGAGGATCGCCTTTGCAGAGGAAGCGTGGTCCGACGACATGCGCGAATGATAGCGCGGAGCGTGCCGCGCCATTATCCTGTCGGGATGCCCTACTCATTCCCTTGCAGCCGATTGCTCGCGGCGCTCGTGCCAGTGGCCGCCGTTGCCGCACTCGGCGGCTGCGGCCGCACGCAGCAGGACACTCCCGCCGCGGCCACCAGTGCTCCGGCCGCCGTTGAGCAGCACGCGACGACTGGCGAGTCTCATCTGCCCCCCGGGATCGACTGGTTCCAGGGCGACGTGGATGCCGCGTTCGCGGCCGCGAAGTCGGCACCCAGGCCGCTGTTCCTCTACTGGGGCGCGGAGTGGTGCCCACCCTGCGCCCAGATCAAGGCCACGATCTTCAACCGGCGTGAGTTCCAGGAGCGAAGTCGCCTGTTCGTGCCGGTCTATCTCGACGGCGACGTTCCCAGCGCGCAGAAGCAGGCCGAGCGTTTCGGCGTCGTGGGCTACCCGACGATGATCCTGTTCCGTCCCGATGGCACGGAAATCACGCGCCTGCCGGGCGGCGTCGACATCGAGCGTTACGCGAAGATCCTCGACGTCGCTCTGGCGGATGCAAGGCCGGTGAAGGACATTCTCGTCGCCGCGACCAGCGGTGCCGACGTAACGCGCAACGACTGGCAACTGCTCGCCTACTACGACTGGCCCACCGACAACGGGCGGGTGCTGCCGGACTCCGAGCGGCTGCACACATTCCAGGTCCTTGCCGGGCGCTGCCCGTCGGACATGGGCCCCGACTGCGCAAGGCTGTACTTCGAGTACCTGGGCGCAGCGGCCGCGGCCGCGGACGACGGCAAGTCACCGCTCTCTGGTCTCGATCGCGCCATCGCCCGGAAGAAGCTGGTCGAGCTGCTGAACTCTGCCGCCGTGGACCGCGCCAATGTGCAGAACCTGCTCTACGCATCCGAGACCGTGATCGGGCTGCTATCCGACGCCGGCAGCGCCGAGCGGCGCGAGCTTACGAGCGCATGGAGTTCCGCGCTGGACCGGGTGAGTGCAGGCGAAGGCGACGATGCGCTCTCCGCTGCCGACCAGCTGAAACTGCTCAGGGCGCGGGTGATGCTGGTGCAGCTCGACGCGCCGGACGAGCCGCTGCCACCGGCGTTGCAGGACCAGATCCGGCAGGCCGTGGCGCGCGTGGACGCGGAGGTGACCAATACCTACGCGAGACAGGCCGCCATCAACGCGGCGGCAAACCTCTACTTTACGGCGGACATGGACCAGGATGCGAACCGCTTGCTGGTCGCTGAACTCGGCAAGACCAAATCGCCCTACTACTTCATGCTCGACCTCGCCGACATCGCCGAGAAGGCCGGGCGCAAGGACGAGGCCGTTCGATGGCTCGGGCAGGCCTATGCCGGCGCGCAGGGCCCGGCGACCCGCTTCCAGTGGGGCTACAGCTACCTGGTAGGCCTGCTGGAGATGACTCCGGCGGACACGAAGACCATCGAGGCCGTCGGCTTGCAGGTGATCGGTGAACTCGGCGAGGACCCCGACGCTTTCTACCAGCGCACGCGGCTGCGGCTCGACCAGTTGAGCACGAAGTTGCTCGACTGGGGCCAATCGGGAGATGCCGGAAAGGTGGTCGAGAAGCTGCGAAATCGGACCACCGCGATCTGCGCAGGCCTTCCCGACGGAGACGAGGGCCGCGCCAACTGCGAGCGTTTCCTCAAGCCCGCTTCGCCAGCCACGCAAGGCGCATGATCGAGTACTCGACGCAGGTGCAGGCTGCGCGCGCCAGTCGGGTGCCGGCGCATGGGCCTGCACGCGCGTTTTCCCTGCTGGTGCTGCTGCTGTCCGCAGGCGCAGCGCTGGCCCAGGAAATGCAGGTCATCGACCTGCAGTACCGCCGCGCCGACGACCTGATCCCGGTCCTGCAGCCACTGCTCGGGCCGGGCGACGCGATCACCGGAATGGACGACAAGCTCTTCGTCCGCGCCGACCCCTCCACGCTGGCGAGGGTCCTCGAAGCGCTCGAGGCCATCGACCAGCCGCCGCGCCAACTGGTGATCACCGTCGGACAGGACTCGACGTCCGATGTTGCGGCCGCGGGTGTCCGCGGTGCCGCCACGGTTTCGAACAGCGACGTTTCGGTCGGAGTGAATCGCCCTCCGGGCACGGGCAGTTCTGCGCAGGTCGTCGCGGTGGATCGCAGCGGGCAGGCCAGCATGCGCAACGTGAGCAGCGTGCGGGCCCTCGACGGAACCGAGGCCTACATTGCCGTCGGGCAGCAGGTGCCGTTCACCTCGACCCAGGCCGCTCCCGGATGGGGCGGTCCCGTCGTCACGCGGTCCACGACATTTCGCGACGTGAACACGGGTTTCTACGCGACCGCGCGCGTGAACGGCGACATGGTCACGCTCACGATCTCGCCGCGCCAGCAGTCATACGACCGCGCCCGCGGCGGCACGATCCACACCGCCGGCGCAGATTCAACCATCAATGCCCGCCTCGGCGAATGGGTCGAACTCGGCGCGGTGCGCGAGTCAGGATCCAGCGCGGACGGCGGGCTGCTGGTCTGGGGCCGACGCACCGCACAGTCGCAGTACACGACGTGGATCAAGGTCGAGGAGATTCCCTAGCTCCGGGGCCTCACGCGCCGGCCGCGCCTCAAAGCTGCGACTCCATCGGTAGCACCCGCAGCAGCGTTGCACCGATGCGGCGACTTACGCTCGCGTCCGGCTCGCGTTCCAGCATTCGCTCCTCGCCATCCTTCCGATCCTGCCACATGAGGCCGTGTTTCGGATCCAGCACGACGTGGTAACTCAATTCGGGCGAGGTATTGGCCTCGAACTGGGCGCGCAGCTGCGCCGCCAGTTCCGGGCTGTCCACCAGCACGCCCATCTCTGTGTTCAGGTTTGCAGACCGGGGATCGATGTTCATCGAGCCGACAAAGGACCAGCGCGAGTCCACGATCATCGCCTTGGTGTGCAGCGTGGCGCCCGTCGACCCGAGCACGCTCACGTGCCTGGCGGCCGGTCCGTCGCCGGTGCCGCGCTTCATCTCGTACAACTCCACGCCGCTCTTCAGCAGTTCCTTGCGGTAGCGCGCATAACCGACGTGAACGGCCACCACGTCCGTCGCGTCCAGCGAGTTGGTCAGGACCTCGACCTTGACGCCGCGCCGTGCTGCTTCCGCAAGGCTCTCGACACCCTGCTTTCCGGGCACGAAGTAGGGCGAGACGATCAGCAGCTCGTGCTCTGCCCCGTTCATCACGCTGGACAGGCCGTCGAGCACCTGTGAGGCACGCAGGCCATGCTCGCTGGTACCGACTTTCGCAGGGTCGTCCACCAGCACGCGGATGTCGCGCACCTCGATCGGCGGCGGTAGGTCCGCCATCAGCTCAGCCCGCCTATCCGGATCGCGCAGCACAAGGACGTAAGACGATTCGCCGGCCTGCTGCTCGAAGTTACCGAGGTCCTGCTGCAGCTTTTCCAGGTCCGCTGGCGTCGGCTTGCGGACGTCGAACGCGGACACCGGGACCGCGTCCGGACTGTTCCAGTATTCGTCGAACTCGCGGCTCACCTGCTCGACGACCGGCCCTGCCAGCACCAGGTCGGTGTCGCTGAAATTCGACTGCTGTGATGCCCCGAAATACTCGTCGCCGACGTTGCGGCCACCGATGATCGCTATCGTGTTGTCGGCGATCCAGGCCTTGTTGTGCATGCGGTGATTCAGGCGTGTTCCCCGCACCAGGAACTCCATCGTCTTGCCCAGTGTTCCGTAGCGGCTGTAGAAGGGATTGAATATCCGCACCTCGATGTTCCCGTGCAGGTCCACGACCTGGAACAGGTCGTGCCGGGTCCGTGCATCGAGATCGTCGAGCAGCAGGCGCACGCGAACACCGCGGTCCGCAGCCTGCATCAGTTCCGCGGCGAGCAGGCGCCCGGTCAGGTCGTCCTGCCAGACGTAGTACTGGATGTCGAGACTTCGTTCGGCCGCCGCTGCGGTGCCGGCTCGAAAGGCGAACGCGACTGCGTTCTGTTGCAGCAGCTGCACGGCGGAGACACCGGGCTGGTCTCCGATCCGCGTCATCACCATGTCGTCCAGCCGAGTCGACTCGGCCGGTGGAATGGCATGGGCCTTCGCGACGCCGTCCAGGCGCGGCGCCGACGCGCAATGTGCAAGCAACGGCAGGACGCCGAGGACCAGCCACCGCCGCTGGATCGACGCCACCAGGTGCTCCGGTCAGCCGCCCTGTCCTGCGAACATCAGCCCGTCAATGCGCTCGATCATGTACGCGTGGAACGGGTTGCTGCGCTGCCTCGTGAGCACCCAGTCCGGTATCGCCAGCACCCCGTTCTCGCCGTGCACCTGGACCCTGCCAAGCTGCACGTGGTTGGTGCCTCCCTCGGCCTCATAGCCGTAAAGAGAATCGTCGGGTGGGAACGGCAGCGCCACGTGCGACAGCGAGAACACCCGCTCCGGCCATGCAAGGTCGAGCAGCCGCGACGACTGCCGCTGCGAACCCGGCTCGGCGCGCAGTTCCTTCACCTGCGACGTGCCCGGGTCGGCGTTGGTGATGACCGTCAGGCCGAACGAGCGATCAGGCATCGAGAGCACCTGCTGTGTCAGCGGACCGGGATCCGCCACCAGCAGTGCCTGGATCCCGGAATAGCGATTGAGGTCGAACAGCACCAGTTCGTGCGACTCCGGCGCCAGGTGCTCGAACAGGGCATGGACCAGAGCCGGTGCCACGATCGTCGCGTCGACCGTCGACTGGAACGCAAGCACCGGCGGGAATCCGCTGATCTTCGCTCCATTGGCCAGCTTCTCGATGCGCCTCTGGAGTCCAGCCGTCAGTCGCTGGGTCTCCCCCGCAGCGTGGAAGCTGAACGAGGAATATTTGTACGGATCGAATTCCGTCTCGATGACCTGCCAGGCCGCGCGGCCGAGGCCCGGCACGGACGATATGCCGGTGCGCAGCCTCGCGATGACGGCGAGCCTGGAGATGCCGATGGCAGGTGACATGAGCACGAGCCCGGCCGGCATCGGCTGGTCGGCACCTTCGACGGCCGACACCGCGTAGTCGACACCGAGTGCCGCGCCGTTCGAATAGCCGACGATGTAGATGGGCCGGTCGGGGCCCATCTGGCGGCGCAGGTCACGCATCGCCATGCGCACGGCAGCCTGCATGTCCTCGACTTCGAAGCTCAGCAACCCCGACGGTGCCGTGCCGTGGCCTGGCAGCCTGAGCCCCACGACCTTCAGGCCCCTGGCCGCGAGGTGCTGGCCGATCGATCGCATGCTGTAAGGGGAATCGGTGAGCCCGTGCAGCAGCAGCGCTGCCCCGGTCGGGTTCGGAGGCGTGATCTCGAAGGTGCGGTTCCAGTTGGCAGGCCAGACCGCCGGGTCGCTGCGGCTGCCGCTCGAGAACCGGTTGAAAAAATTGCGTTCGGCCGGCTGGACCTTGTCCAGGACCTTGGTCTTCAGCTCCGCGAACAGTCGGTCCTCGAGTTGGCGGTAGCTTGCGATCGAGGTCACCTGACCGGCCTTGGCCGCCGTGAATTCCTGCTCAAGGTGCGCGGTGTGCCAGACCTTCGGCTCAGGGCCGTGAGTGAGGAACCACAGGTACCCGCCGGCCATGATGAGCAGCAGTCCGAGCAGGACCGCACCAAGGGCCGAGCGCATCAGGCGGAGCAGTGATTTGAACATTGCGAAACCAGCATTTTTCGGCCGAACGGGCCGGCGCCGGATGATAGAGCATTTGCGCCGCCTCTCGTAAAACCCGAATGTTCGGCACACGGCGAGGAGCGCAGCATCGCTCTTTCCCGGGAGCCAGGGTCCGCCCGATGTCGCGCAATCACGTTCCGCAGATTCTCGGCTACATGACGCCGTTCCCGTATTCGGTGGACGTGGACGCACCGCTGGCCGAGGCTCACGCTTTCCTGCGTGAGCGCCACATTCGCCACCTGCCAGTGACCGAAAGGGGCCAGCTCGCGGGCGTACTGACCGATCGCGACATCAAGCTGGCGCTGGGCCCGGACCTGGGCTCGCCACCGGAGCAGGAACTCTCGGTGCGCGATGTGTTCCAGCCCGAACCTTACGTGGTTGACGCGGGCACGCCGCTGTTGTCGGTCGCGGAAACGATGGCCGAACGACACCTGGGCTCCGCGCTGGTGACCCGCGGCGACACGCTGGTCGGCATCTTCACGACGACCGATGCCTGTCGCGCGCTGGCTCGCGTGCTGCGCGAGCAGCACCCGGACCCGGGACCCGACGAGGCAGCCTGACCCATGGTGGCAACATCAACCGCGGACACAATGGCGATCGAGTCGCGCGTCCAGATCAACTCCGCCTGCGCGGACAAGCTGCGTGAGGCGGCCGCACTGCTCGAGGCCCAGGGCGCGAACCCGTTCCGAGTATCGGCCTACCGGCGCGCGGCCGACACGTTGCGCGACCTGCCCGGGGACATCGGCCTGATCATCGAGCGCGAAGGCGCCGAGGGTCTCGAGGCACTGCCTGGCATCGGACGTGGCATCGCAGGAGCGCTGGTAGAGATGTGGCGGACTGGCCGCTGGGTGCAGCTGGAGCGGCTGCGCGGAAGCGCCGACCCCGTGCAACTCTTCACGTTGTTGCCGGGCCTGGGGCACAGGCTGGCCGAGCGCATCCACGACGACCTGCACGTCGATACGCTGGAAGCCCTCGAGGTCGCGGCGCATGACGGCCGGCTCGAGCAGGTGGCGGGGGTCGGCCCGAGGCGTGCAGCGGCGATACGCGCGAGCCTGCAGGTCATGCTGTCGCGCGGACGGGCGCGCCATGGCGAGGTGGCTGGAGGCCCGACCGTGGCCAAGGCCGCGTACCGTGCGGCCACGGTACAGCCTCCGGTCGCTGAACTGCTGGCCGTCGATCGGCAGTACCGCGAGCAGGCTGCGCGCGGCGACCTGCCGACCATCGCACCGAGGAGATTCAACCCCGGGGGCGAGGCGTGGCTTCCGGTGCTTCACGTCACTCGGGACGGACGGCACTACACCGCGCTATTCTCAAACACCGCGCTGGCGCACGAACTCGACCGGACGCGTGACTGGGTGGTGCTTTTTTTCTACGACGACGATCACGTCGAGGGTCAGCACACGATCGTCACGGAGACGCACGGCCCGCTCGCCGGCCGGCGCGTGGTGCGCGGCCGCGAGGCCGAGTGCATCGTGCACTATTCCGGGTAGTGGGCCGCCTCTCAAATGAAATAGGCCGTCGCGAACACGCCCAGCATGGTGAAGACCAGCGCGAGCTTCGCCAGCGTCCCGAAAATGAGCCCCACCCAGGTCGCGGCCCCGACCCTTCCTGCCTGCTGCAGTTTTCCGTGGGACAGCAGCTCGCCCGCGACCGCGCCGACGAAGGGCCCGAGGATCAGGCCCGGCAGCCCCAGGAACACGCCGGCCAGCGTGCCCAGCAGCGCACCCACGATCGCGAGCCGCGTCGCGCCGACCCGCTTCGCGCCCAGCGAGGTCGCAATGAAGTCGATCGCGAACGACATGAGCATCATGAGTCCGAGCAGGCCGAGCACGATCCACCCGACGCGCTGAAAGTCGTCCGCCCAGGCGGCAGCGACCAGGCCCGCGAACACCAGCGGCACGCCCGGCAGACCCGGCAGGACGGCCCCCAGCACACCGAGCACCACCAGCAACACTGCGAGCAACCACGGACCGATGGTTCCAGTCATCGCGAGCCTCCCGCGGCGCCATCGGGCGCCCGGCGCATCTTGCACCCGCCGATCGGCAACGTCACGCCCGGGCGCGGCTACACTGCACCGGATGATTCCCCTGCCCTCGCTGCCGATCGTCGAAGTGCTGCCGGAGCTCCGGGAGGCCCTGGCCGCGCATCGTTGCGTGGTACTGGAAGCGCCGGCCGGCGCAGGCAAGAGCACGGTCGTGCCGCTCGCGCTGCTCGACTCCGAATGGCTTGGCGACGGTCGCATCCTGATGCTGGAGCCACGACGGATCGCGACGCGCGCGGTCGCGATGCGCATGGCCGGGTTGCTCGGCGAGGACGTGGGCCAGACGGTTGGCTTCCGCACGCGGCTCGAGACCCGCGTCGGCCCGCGCACGCGCATCGAGGTCGTGACCGAAGGCATCCTGACCCGCATGCTGCAGCGCGACCCGGAGCTCGCGGGCATCGCGCTGGTGATCTTCGACGAGTTCCATGAACGCAATCTTCATGGTGACCTGGGTCTGGCACTGGGCGTCGAAAGCCAGCGTCACCTGCGCGAATCCCTGCGCATGCTGATCATGTCGGCGACGCTCGACGCCGACGCATTGCTGCGCGTGCTGGACGATGCCGCGGTCGTGCGTTCGCCCGGGCGCATGTTCCCGGTGGACGTCCACTTCGTGCCGCCGTCCGCACCGACCCCTGGCCGCAGCCCACGCATCGAGGGACCCGTGATCTCCGCGACGCTGCGAGCGCTCGATACGCACGAAGGAGACGCGCTGGTCTTCCTGCCAGGCGCCGGCGAGATCCGCCGCGTCGCGGATGGGCTCATGGCGAGCCTGCCCTCGCTCGAATTCGCGGTGCTGCCGCTGTACGGTGACCTCGGCGCCACGGAACAGGACGCGGCGCTGCTGCCGGATGCGCGCGGGCGGCGCAAGGTCGTCGTTGCGACCAATATCGCCGAGACCAGCCTGACGATCGACGGCGTGCGCATCGTCGTGGACGCGGGACTCGAACGACGCCCGCGATTCGACCCGTCGACCGGAATGAGCGGCCTCGAGACCTCGCGGATTTCCCGCGCCTCGGCCGAGCAGCGTCGCGGGCGCGCAGGCCGCACCGCGCCCGGCACCTGCTACCGGCTGTGGAGCGAGTCGGTGCACGATGCGTTGCCGGCGCAGTCTCCCGCCGAGATACTCGAAGCCGATCTCGCGCCGCTGGCTCTCGAACTGGCCTGCTGGGGATGCACCGATCCAGCGACCCTGGCCTGGCTCGACCCGCCGCCTGCGGCGTCGTTAGCCCAGGCCCGTGACCTGCTTGAACGGCTCGAGGCGGTGGGCGCCGACGGTCGTGTAACGGGACTGGGCCGCGACATGGCGTCGCTTGGAATCCATCCGCGCCTGGCGCACATGGTGCTGCGCGCAAGGTCGCTGGGGCTGGCCGGGCTTGCGTGCGACGTCGCCGCGCTGCTGTCTGAACGCGACCCGTTGCGGGCCGCGCCCGGTTTTCGCGATCCGGACGTGTTTCACCGCATCGAGGTCCTGCGCGGCGGGCGGGCGCCAACGCATTTCGACGTGGACACGGGCACGATCCGCCGCATCAAGCGCGTCGCGCAGCAGGTGGAAAAGCAACTGGTCCGCATGGCCACGGCGCGCGTAGAACCCGGTGCTCCGCTCCCCGACGTGGACGCGATCGGGCTGCTGCTCTCGTTCGCCTACCCGGACCGGATCGGCCGCGCGCGGGACGGAAGCCAGGGTCGGTACGTTCTCAGTGGAGGTCGCGGGGCGGAGTTCCGCGACCCGACGGCGCTAGCGAGATCGGAATACGTCGTCGTCGCAGCGCTCGATGCCGGCGATCGGGAGGCAAGGATCCAGCTGGCCGCATCGCTCGATCCGGCGCTGCTGGAACGTCATTTCGCATCGGCCATCACCGAAGACTCGAGCGTCGGCTGGGATCCGAAGGCCGGGGCGGTCGCGGCACGACGGGTCCGGCGCCTGGGGTCCATCGTGCTGCAGGACGAAGCGCTGCGGAACATCGACGCATCCGCGACCGTCGCTGCCATGCTCGAGGGCGTGCGCTCGATGGGCCTCGACTGCCTGCCCTGGACGCGCGACCTGCAGCAGTGGCGTGCTCGCGTAACACTGGTTCGCGACAACGACCCTCGCGGACGGGACGACTGGCCGGATGTCTCCGACGACGCACTCCTCCGCTCACTCGAGACATGGCTCGCTCCCTGGCTGGACCGCATCACGCGTCGAGACCAGCTCGCGAGACTGGACCTGCGTGGCGCGCTGCACGCGCTGCTCGACTGGAATGCCAAGCGACGGCTCGACGAGCTTGCACCCACGCACCTCGCCGTTCCGAGCGGGTCGCGGATCGCGCTCGACTACTCGACCGGGGCCCCGGCACTCGCCGTGCGGCTGCAGGAGGTGTTCGGGATGATGGAATCGCCGCAGGTAGTCGCCGGCCGCGTGCCGGTTACGCTCGAGCTGCTCTCCCCGGCGCGACGGCCGGTGCAGGTGACACGCGACCTGGCGAGTTTCTGGGCGCGGGGTTACCACGAGGTCAAGAAGGAACTCAAGGGGCGCTATCCGAAGCACTACTGGCCCGACGATCCGCTCGATGCGGTCGCGACCCGGCGCGTTCGGCCACGCGAGGGTGGTTGAGACTGGCTACTCGGCGCGCAGTGCCTCGACGGGATCGAGCCGCGCGGCATTCAGCGCGGGCAGGATGCCGGCGAGCAGGCCGATCAGCACCGAGAGCCCCAGCGCCAGGCTGATGAAGAACGGCGAGTAACTGACGGGCAGCTGCCTGACGGTCGCACCGAGCAGCGCGCCGATGCCTGCGCCGGCCGCGAGACCGGCGAGGCCGCCGAGCAGCGACAGCACCACGGCTTCGGCGAGGAACAACGCCAGCACCTGGTCGCGCTCGGCGCCCAGCGCGCGCAGCAGGCCGATCTCGCCGGTGCGCTCGCGCACCGAGATCGTCATGATCGTGAAGATGCCGACCGCGCCGACCAGCAGCGAGATGCTGCCCAGTGCCGCGACGGCGAATGTCAGCACGCCCAGCACCGAGCCCAGCGAGTCGATCATCTGCTGCTGCGGAGTGACGGTGAAGTCCTCGTCGCCGTGGCGCGCAAGCAGCACGCGCCTGATGCCTTCTTCCACTTCGCGCAGCGGCGCCCCTTCCTCGTACACGACGTCGATCTCGAAAAGACTGTCGCGGTTGAACAGTTCCAGCGCCCGCGCTGCCGGAATGAACACCGTGTCGTCGAGGTCCAGGCCGATGACCGTCCCCTTCGGCGCCATCACGCCCACGATGCGGAAGCGCTGGCCTCCGACCCGGACGTTGGATCCCAGGGGGTTTTCCCGGTCGAACAACTCGTGCGCCATCTTCGATCCCAGAACCGCGAGGCTGCGTGGCGAGCGCGGATCGTCAGTTGGCAGGTAAATGCCCTGTCCGACCGGAAAGCGCAGCGATTCCGCGAACTGTGGACCGGTGCCGTAGACCGTCACACGCCGCTTGCGCCCGTTGCCTTCGACCTCTGCGTTGCCCTGCACCACCGGGTCCGCGTCGATCACGTACGGAACACGGCGCAGTGCCTCCGCGTCGTCGACGGTCAGGGGGCGTGTCGTGCCAAAGACGCCGACCGAGCCCCCCATGGTCTGCGTCGCGCCCGGCGTGACGCCGATGATGTTGGTGCCGAACTGCGTGAATTCCGAAATGACGAACTTGCGCACGCCCTCACCGATCGACGTGAGCAGCACCACGGCGGCCACGCCGACTGCGATGCCGAGCGCGGTCAGTACCGCGCGCATGCGGTGCGCCGTGATCGATCGGCCGGTGTAGCGCACCAGGTCCGTGCCGCGCATCGCTCAGCGCCTCCCCGCCAGCGCCACCACCGCGTCGAGGCGAGCCGCCTTGCGTGCCGGCAGCAGCCCGAACACGACGCCGCTCGCCACCGCGGTCAGCACCGCAAGCACCACGGCCCACACCGGCGGCGCCAGCGGCAGCGCCGGGTAGACCTGCCCGATGATCCAGACCGAGGCAAAGCCGACCGCGAGCCCGCAGCACGCACCGACCAGCGAGAGCATCACCGCCTCGGCCAGGAACAGCGCCGTGATCTGGCTGCCCCGCGCGCCCAGCGCCTTCATCAAGCCGACCTCCGCGGTGCGCTGGCTGACCGCGACCAGCATCACGTTCATGATCAGGATGCCTGCGACCGCAAGGCTGACCGAGGCGATTCCGGCCAGCGTCAGCGTGAGCGCGGTGAATATCCGGTTGAAGGTCGCGAGGACCGCATCCTGGCTCACGACCGTCACGTCCTCCTCGCCCTGGTGGCGTTCGGCGAGCTGGGCGCGCACGGCGCGCTGCACGCGCGGCATCGCGTCGCGATCGCTCGACGTGATCAGGATGCGGAACAGCGACTCGCTGTTGAACAACTGTAGCGCGCTGCTCACGGGAATCACCACGATCTCCTGCAGGTCGAAACCCAGCGACCGGCCGGAATCCGCGAGGACACCGATGACGCGGAAGCGCCGGTCGCCGATTCGCACGGTGGCACCGACGGCTGGCCCGTGCGGGAACAGCTCGGAGCGCACCTTGCTGCCGATCACGCAGACCGCCATGTCGCGGTCAATCTGGCCAGCGGGCAGGAACGAGCCCTGTTCCATCGCCAGGTTGCGCACCACCAGGAAGTCGGAACTGGTGCCGATGACCGGCACCTCGCGTGACAGCTGGCCTGCCGAGACCGGTACCGAGCCGACCACCAGCGGCGCAATGCGCTCTACGCCGGGAATGCGCAGCAGCGATCGTGCGTCGTCGAGCGTGAGGTCGCGAGGCGTCTCGCCGGCGAACATTCCCGGTTGCATGCCGGTGGTCTCCGAGCGGCCCGGCAACACGATCAGCAGGTCCGCGCCCAGCGCCTGGAACTCGCCCGTCACGTAGCGGCGCGCGCCTTCGCCCAGCGAGGTGAGCACCACGACCGCAGCCACCCCGATCGCCATCGCCACCAGCATCATGGCGCTGCGCATCCTTGCACGAACCAGCGACTCACTCGCGAGGTGCAGCAGGTCACCGAACCTCATCGCCGTGTTCCCGTAGCCTCGTCCACCACGATTCGCCCGTCCCGCATGCGGATGTTGCGGCGGGAACGCGAGGCGACCTCGTCGTCGTGCGTGACCACGATGAGCGTGATGCCGCGAGCGTTCAGCGACTCGATCGCCGCAAGCACGTCGGCGCCCGAGACGTGGTCGAGGTTGCCGGTGGGCTCGTCGGCCAGCAGTACCGTCGGCTCCATTACCATCGCACGCGCGATGGCCACCCGCTGGCGCTGGCCGCCCGACAGCTGGTCCGGGCGATGATGCGCCCGGTCCATCAGCGTGAGGCTTGCAAGCACCGCCTCCGCCCGCTTGCGGCGCTCGGCCGGCGGCACCGACGCCAGCACCATCGGCAGCTCGACGTTCTCGAACGCGGTCAGCCGCGGCACCAGGTGGAACGACTGGAAGATGAAGCCGATCCTGCGCGCGCGCACCTGCGCGAGTTCGTCGTCGCTGAGCGAGGTGGTCTCACGGCCGTCGAGCACGTACTGGCCATCGGTTGGCCGGTCCAGCAGCCCGATCACGTTCAACAGCGTGGACTTGCCCGATCCGCTCGGGCCCATGATGGAAGCGTATTCGCCGTCACCGATCGTGAGGTCGACGGCGTCAAGCGCCTTGACGAGCTGGTCACCGACCTGGAAGTGCCGGCTCAGGTTCCTGATTTCGATCATGTGCGATGACCCGGCTCAGGATGAGACGGCCGGCGCGCCGTCCTCGAGCCCCTCGCGGTCGATCGAGACGACGACCCGGTCGCCGGGCTCGAGACCCTTCGTGACCTCGGTGAATTCCCAGTTGCCGATGCCGGTTTCCACCGTGCGCTGGCGGATACGCCCACCCTCCAGCACATAGACGCGGTTGCCCTCGACCAGTGCGCGCGTCGGGACCCGGACAACGTCGGGACGCTCGGCGACGATCACCTCGAGATCGGCGCTGTAGCCGGGCAGCAGCGCGGCATCGCCGCGCTCGTCGATCTCTGCCTCGACCTCCACGGTGCGGGCCTGCTTCTCGACCTCGAGCACGTAGGGCGCGACGCGGCGCACGTGCGCCTTGAAACTGCGGTCCTTGAACGCGTCGAGCGTCACGCGGGCGGCCATGCCCTCCTTGACCCGCGGTGCGTCCACCTCGTCGATCGGCGCGGTGATGTAGATGCAGCTCGAATCGACCACGTCGACCGCAGGCGGCGTCGGGATGCCGACCGGGGATGGCGTGACGAATTCGCCCACCTCGCCGTTGATCTCGGCCACCGTCCCGGCGAACGGCGCGCGAAGCAGCGTGCGCTCCAGGCGCGCATTGGCTGCATCGATCCGGGCCTTGCTGACCTGGATCTGCTCGCCCGCAGCGCGGCAGGCCGCTTCCTTGCTGTCGGCCTCGCCGTCCGCACGCTCTGCGAGTTCGGTCGAGACCAGCTTGCGCTCGACCAGGCTCGCGAGCCGTTCCGACTCGCGGCGCGCGACCTTGGCGGAAATACAGGCCTGGTCGCGCAGTGCGCGCGTGGCCTCGGCATCACGCTCGGCGAGGTTCAGGTCGGCCTTGAGATCGGCGTTCCAGAGCTCGAGCAGGACCTGGCCCTTCTCCACGTGGTCGCCCTTCCTGACCGGCAGACGGGCTATCTGGCCACCCGACTGCGGCGCCAGCTTCGCGCGCTGGCAGGCCTTGACCGTGCCGGCACGCGTGTTGGTCACGGCCTGGTCCACCTTGCCGCGCGTGACCTCGGCAGTGTCCACCGTGATGGGCTTGGGGCGCCCGACCCAGAACGCGACCGCCACGGCAACGCCTGCAATCCCGGCGATCACTCCCAATGCTCGCCATTTCATGCGCGGGGTATCCGTTCGTTGCTGGGCCAGCGGGCATTGCAGCACCTCCCCCTGGGCGGCGCAATCAGGAGTCCGGGCAGATGGGCATGCGACACGGCCGGTTTTTTTCGCATCCCTTCGGCAATAGACTCCACGCATGCATGTCACAGGGAAGTCGTTGCCGGCGTCGACGCACGCGTTGCGGTTGCTGCTGGCAGCGACGCTCGCGGTGCTACTGGCTGGCTGCTCGCCATTCCAGCGCGGTGTGCCCGGCGGCACGACCTCGAATCCAGGCTCTGCCGCGCTGGTCGTCGCCGAATCACGCATAGGCGCGCCCTACCGGTATGGCGGCGCCGGCCCGGATGCCTTCGACTGCAGCGGTCTCGTGGCCTACGCCTATCGACAGGCTGGCGTCACGCTACCGCGCACGGCCGCGCAGCAGTACGCCGCGGTCACCCCGGTGCCCCGGCGTGAGCTCCGCCCGGGCGACCTGGTGTTCTTCCGCGTGAATGGTCCGAACGTAGGTCACGTTGGCATCTATGTCGGCGAGGAACGCTTCGTCGATGCGCCGCAGAGCGGCGGCACGGTGCGGATCGCAAGACTGGACGACAGCTGGTACCGCGAGCGTTACGTGGGCGCCGGCCGCCCGTACCAATAAATAGGTGCCAGGCACCGAATTAATTAATTCGGTGCCTGGCACCTATTTTCTATTGGCCGAAGACCCACTGCACCAGTGCAGCCTGCACGGCCTGGCCTCCGCCGGTGCCGGCGCGTGCGTCGTTCACAATGACGACCGTGACGAACGTCCGGCCGGAGGCCGCGTTCACGTAGCCGGCCAGCGCGCTTACGCCTTCCAGCGAACCGGTCTTCATGCGCAGCCGTCCCTGCATGTCGGGCGAACGGAAGCGCTTGCGCAGCGTCCCGTCGGTCGCCGACAGCGGCAGCGACGCCGCGAACTCGGGCATGTACTGGCTGCGCCAGGCCGCGAGCAGCACGTCGGCCAGGCCCGCGGCCGAGATACGCTCGTCGCGCGACAGGCCCGATCCGTTTTCGAGGACGAGGCCAGGGATCGCGATGCCTTGCGAAGCCAGGAAATCGGTGATGACCTTGCGGCCGCCGACCGCAGTGCCCGGCCGACCGGCCTTCTCGGCGGCGAGCGTCAGAAGCAACTGACGCGCCATCACGTTGCTCGAGTACTTGTTCACCAGCCGGATGATCTCGGCCAGCGACAGAGAATCCTGCGAATAGATCATGTCCGCACCCGGCGGAAGGACGCCGATCCGCCAGCCGCCGTCGATCTCCCCGCCGCTCTCGTCCCAGAAGGTCTTGAACGTTCCATACGCATATTCCGGCGCGCGCATGACCGCACGAGTGAAACTCATGGGGCCACAGCTCGCGGCATAGCGCCCGGTGACCGCCATGCTGCTGCCCGTCGGGCCATCGGGCATCGTCACGTCAACCCCACCGTCGCGGCGGCGACATGTTCCGCCATCGACACTCGCGGTGCTGTCTATCGTCAGGTTGGCAGGCCAGGGGAACGCGCTCGGACGCAGCTTTCCGTCGGCGAGGTCCGGAAACAGCTTGAAATCGACCGTCTGGAAATTCACCAGCAACGCGTCGGGCAGCACGTTGTAGGTACTGAACGGCTTGTTGTCGAACGCTCCGCGATCATCGCCCTGCGGCTCGAAATAGCTGTTGTCGATGATCACGTCGCCCTTGATGCGCCGAATGCCGGCCAGCCGGACGCCGTTTGCGAACCCCCACCAGCGTTCCGCAGTCATGAACGGGTCGCCGCCCCCGACCAGCACCAGGTCGCCGTCGAGCACCTGGTCCTTTACGGGCCCCGTCGCGTAGGCGCGTGTCTGCCAGGTGTAGGCCGGACCCAGGATCTCCAGCGCCGACCAGGTCGTGACGACCTTCATCGTAGAGGCCGGATTGCGCGGTACCGTGGAGTTGTAGCTGATCAGCGGCTCGTCGCGGCCGACCTCCTTCACCAGCACGCTCAGGCTGGTGCCCGGGATGCGCTGCTGCGCGAGCGCCTTCTGGACCTCGGGCGGAAGGTAATCCCGGTCGCGCGCAGGCGCCGCGCACGAAACGCAAAGCAATACGAGCAGCCAGGCGAAGGCGGGAAATCGCGTCTGCATGAATCGTTTTCCGTGGGAACACGGGAATGATACGTGATCGCGCTGGCGACGCGCCCGCGGCGTCTGCATACTTCGCCACCCTCGGCGGGTGAACACCATGCGCAAAATCTGGAATACGATGCTGAAGGGCCTGGTGGCGATGCTGCCCATCGGGCTCACGCTCTACCTGATCTACTGGCTGGCCGGCACCGCGGAACACGTCTTCTCCGGTGTGATCAAGCTCGTCATCCCGGCATCGGCCTACTGGCCCGGTCTCGGACTGCTCACCGGCATGGTGGTGCTGTTCCTGGCAGGCCTGGCCGTGAACGCCTACGTCGTCCGTCGCGCCCTGCGGGTCGGCGACCGCCTTTTCGCGCGCATTCCGGTGGTGAAGACCGTTTATGTCGCGATACGCGACTTCATGAGGTTCTTCCCGTCCTCTGGCCAGGGTGGCGACTTGAAGCGCGTGGTGCTCGTGCCGTTCGGGCCGGGCAAGGCCATCGGCTTCGTCACGTCGGAATCGGCTGCGGCGCTCGGCGTGGGCAACAGCGCCGACAACAACGTCGCCGTCTACCTGCCAATGAGCTACATGATCGGCGGCTACACCGTTTTTCTGCCGCGCGACCAGCTCGAGCCGACGATGCTGTCGGTCGAGACCGCGATGCGCATCGTGCTGATGGGCGGCGTAACGGTGGCGCCCACCGCGAACCCGGGCGAAGAAAGGCCCGGCTGACGTGCGTTTCTCGATCGTCCCGGTCACGCCATTCGCGCAGAACTGCTCGGTGGTCTGGTGCGAGAAGACCGGGGCAGGCGCGGTGGTGGACCCGGGCGGCGATCTCGACCGCATCCTCGCCACCGTCCGCAGCGAAGGGGTGAAGCTGGAGAAGATCCTGCTCACGCACGCGCACGTGGACCATGCCGGCGGCACGGCCGAACTGGCGCGTACGCTCGGGCTGCCGATCGAAGGACCGCACACCGGCGATCAGTTCTGGATCGACGGGCTGGCTGAACAGGCGCGCATGTTCGGCATCGCGAGCGGCGGCAGCTTCGTGCCGGACCGCTGGCTCGAGGACGGGGACCGGGTGCAGGTCGGCGACATCGAGTTCGAAGTGAAGCACTGTCCCGGGCACACGCCGGGCCATGTCGTGTTCCATTCGCAAGCCGAACGACTGGCATTCGTCGGCGACGTGCTGTTCGCCGGCTCGATCGGACGGACCGACTTCCCGGGCGGCGACTACGTCACGCTGGTCAACTCGATCCGCGGCAAGCTCTTCCCGCTGGGCGACGACGTGCGGTTCGTGCCCGGCCACGGCCCCATGTCTACGTTCGGGGACGAGCGCCGCAGCAACCCGTTCGTGGGTGACACGGTGGTCGCGCATCGGCCCTGAAACGCCGGTTCAAGCGAACCGGCCGTGGGGCACGCGCCCTGGGTCGCCGGGGCCGGTCAGGCGTCCCGTTTTCGTCTGTCCCGCCTGACTGGTGCGCGACGTTCCTGCGCAACGTAGCCTTCGATGGTCACGCCAATTTCACTGGCCCGGCGCGGCCCCTTGCGGCGGTCCTCGTGATGCTCGTAGCGGCAGGTGCACCTGGCCTGGTCGCACTTCTTGAGCGGAAGCGGTGGAGCCTCACGCGACAGGAATCGATGGTCACGCAGTTCGTTCGCGGCAGCACAGGCATTGATCCCCGGTGCGATCGAGACCGCATGCCAGGGCTTGACCGGCTTTTTCGCAGGCGCCGGCGTCGCCTCCGGCTCACTGCGACCGAAAAACGCCTTGGCTCGCTTGATTAGGTCGTTCACCAGATCGCCACCCCTGTCGGCCATGGACCAAAGCCCGCCCCTAGGCTAGCGTCGCGGCCGTCGTGGTGGACGTGACCCGCGTCTCAGCCCCGCGCGGGACCGATCGCTGCATAGCCTACAGTGGATTAAGTAAATTCGCCGTACACGCCTGCAGGCCTTGCCGGACCCGTCCGCTGGGCCGAAACTGCCCGGATCGCCGCTTCCAGGGGCCCGAATGGCCAGGACTCGCCGCCCCTCACCGGGGCCGCCTTTCGATTCGATCTACCGCCACGGATTCATCCGCGCGGCCATCGCGACGCCGCGAGTCGAGGTGGCATCGCCGGGCCATAACGCCGCGCAGACACTATTGCTTGCGCGACAGGCAGCCGAGAGCCACGCGGTGCTGGCGGTGTTCCCCGAACTCGGGCTTTCCGCGTATTCGAACGAGGACCTGTTCCAGCAGGACGCGCTGCAGGACGCGTCGCTGGCCGGGCTCGAGTCGATCGTGCTCGCGAGCCGCAAACTCACCCCGCTGCTCGCCGTGGGCCTGCCGCTCAGTGCCGATGGGCGCCTGTTCAACTGCGCCGTCCTCGTGCACCGCGGCCGGATCCTCGGTGTCGTACCGAAGACTTACCTGCCGAACTACCGGGAGTTCTACGAGAAAAGGCAGTTCGCGCCGGCGGCGCAGGCGCTGTCGACCAGCGTTCGACTGCTCGGGCAGGACGTGCCCTTCGGCAGCCAGTTGCTGTTTGCGGCGACCAACATGCCGGGCTTCGTGCTGCACATGGAGATCTGCGAGGACCTCTGGGTGCCGCTGCCGCCGAGCACGCTCGCGTCGCTCGCCGGCGCGACCGTGATCGCCAATCTCTCCGCCAGCGACGTCACGGTCGGCAAAGCCGACTACCGGCGGTTGCTGTGTGCATCGCAGTCGGCCAAGTGCGTGTCCGCGTACCTGTATTCCGGCGCGGGTCCCGGCGAATCGACGACCGACCTCGCCTGGGACGGCCACGCGCTCGCCTACGAGAACGGCGAGTGCCTGGCGGAATCGCAGCGCTTCCCGCTCGAGCCGGGACTCATTACCGCCGACATAGACCTCGACCGGCTGCGACAGGAACGCTCCCGGCTCACGAGCTTCGGCGACAGCGTGCAGGCGCATGCCCCGTTGCTCGCGGCCTTCCGCCGCGTCGAATTCGAGTTCGACCTGCCGCGCGGCCGGATTCCGCTCGCGCGGCGCGTGGAACGTTTCCCGTACGTACCGGCAGACCACTCGAAACTCGACGAGCGCTGCGCCGAGATCTACGACATCCAGGTCGAGGGCCTGATGAAGCGCCTCGGCGCGACCGGCATCCGCAAGGTGGTGATCGGCATCTCGGGAGGCCTCGACTCGACACAGGCCGCGCTGGTCGCCGTGCGCGCGTTCGACCGGCTGGGACTGCCACGCAGCGACATCCTCGGATACACGCTGCCGGGATTCGGCACCAGTCGCCACACCTTCGACAGCGCGCACGCGCTGATGCGCGCGCTGCGGATCTCGTCTGCGGAAATCGACATCCGGCCGTCGGCGGAGTTGATGCTCCGGCACATCGGGCACCCGCACAGCCGGGGCAAGTCCGTGTACGACGTGACCTTCGAAAACGTGCAGGCTGGCGAGCGCACCTCGCATCTGTTCCGCCTTGCCAACCTGCACGGGGCACTGGTGCTCGGCACCGGCGACCTCTCGGAACTTGCACTCGGTTTCACGACCTACGGTGTCGGCGACCACATGTCGCACTACAACGTGAACGGCTCGGTACCGAAGACGCTGATCCAGCACCTGGTGCGCTGGCTGGTAGCGACGAAACAGTTCGACGAAGCCACCTCCCGCGTGCTGGACCGCATCGTCGCGACGCGCATCTCGCCGGAGCTGGTACCGGGCTCGGGCGAGGAGCCGGAGCACTCTTCCGAATCCGTGGTCGGCCCGTACGAGCTGCAGGACTTCAACCTCTACTACCTGAGCCGCTACGGCTACCGCCCGAGCAAGGTCGCGTTCCTCGCACACTCGGCCTGGGCTGACCGGCGCGTGGGCGTGTGGCCAGACACGGTACCGACGGACGAACGTCGCGAGTACACGCTCGCGACCATACGGCGATGGCTCGAAGTATTCGTCGTGCGATTCTTCCAGGGCAGCCAGTTCAAGCGCTCGGCGATGCCGAACGGACCGAAGGTCGGTTCGGGCGGTTCGCTGTCGCCGCGCAGCGACTGGCGCGCCCCCAGCGACTCGCCCGCGACGGTCTGGCTCGACGAACTCCGGGCCAATGTGCCGGGCGGCCGCCGCAAGACCTGATGCCGCGGCCTGTGGGCAATCGACGCACGCGCCAACCCGGCACGCGGACCGCCGCGATGGCATGCGCCGTCGTGTTTGCTCTTGCCGCCGGGGCCGCGATTGCACGGCAGGCATCTCCGCAGGAGCCCGCGTCCGCGGCGGACGCACTGCCTGCGATCGAAATCGGGCAGCAGCCTGCCCCGGCCGGCATGGCAACCGGCATACCGGCAGGTTTCCTCGAGGGTTCCACCAGCGAATTCCGCCGCTTGCTCGAAGCCAGGGAATACGAGCAGGCGAAGGCGCTGGGGCAGCAGCTGCTCGAGGCTGTCGAGCAGCAACCGGGGCCGGGCGGTGAATCACTGCAGGTGGCGCTGATGAACCTCGCGCTCGCGCAGTATCTCGACAAGGACTACACGGGTGCGGAAGCGAGTTACCTGCGGGTCGTCGAACTGGTCGAGAAGTCGGGACGCCTGGCCAGTCCGCGGCTCGCGCGCGCGCAGGCCGGCCTCGCGACCACCTACTACGCCGGTAAGCGCTACGACCTGGCCGTAGCCAGGTACGAGCTGGCGATCGCGCTCGTGCGCCGCGAGCAGGGACTCTTCACCGAGGAACAGATCCCGTTCCTCGAAAAGTACGCCGACTCGCTCGTCCACGTGGGCCGCGCCGAGGACGGGGTGCGCGCGAGGCGCTACATCCTGCGCGCGATCGAGCGCAGCTACGGCGCCAGCAGCCTGCGCTACGGGCAGGAATTCGAGTCCCTCGGGCGCTGGTTCACCAGCATCGGGGCCTATGATCCGGCGCGAGCGTCGCTGCGCAACTCCATCCGGATCATCGAGGCCGCGAAGGGCGAGGACGCCGCGGAACTCATCGGCCCGCTGACGGCGCTCGCGGACTGCGCTCGACGGCAATTGCTCGACCCCTCGTACGCGAGGGCCGCGACGCCGGACGAACAGAGGCAGTCGCCGTTCCACGACACGATGCCGCCCGTGCTGCCATCGATGTCGCCGAACACCATCGCCAGCGAGGGCCAGTCGGCGCTGAACCGGGCCGTTGCGATCGCGATCGCACAGGTACCGCCGTCGCCGGTGCAGGTCGCCGACGTCCGTACGCTGCTGGGCGACTGGTACCAGTCGCGCAGCAAAGAGCAGGAAGGACTGTCGAATTACCAGCTCGCGTGGCAGGCAGCCGGCGACTCGACCCTGGACGGAAAGCCCTTGACCGGCCTGCTGTTTGGACGCCCGGTGCAGCTGGTGTACACGCCGCCGGGATCCTGGGACCGCTACGCCGGCAGGCCGGCGGACCAGGTCGTCGTGCGCCTGGCCGTGCTCGACCTGACGGTCGCCGCCGACGGCCACGTGTCCGACGCGAAAGTGCTGTCGGATGGCGGGAATCCGAAGTTCGTCGAGCAGTTGCAGCGCGCGGCAAAGGCTGCGATCTACCGGCCAAGGCTGGAGAACGGCGCGCCCGTGGCCACGCCTGGCGTCACGCTGGAGCAACCGTTCTACGTGCTGGTCGAGGACGAGCCCGGCGGCTGATCGCTCAGGTCGGCGGCCGCTGCGCTTCGACCGGCGGCTCGGGTGCAGATCCGGGCACCGCTGGCAGCAGGCCACGCACCACAGCCTGCTCGCGAAACTCGGTGGCCAGCCTGGCGGCCGCGTCGCGCATCGCGAGCTGCACCGCCGTTTTCAGCGCGTCCGATCCGCCGGACAGCATGTTGTCTCTCTTCGCCGCGCCATACCCGGTGAACATCCAGGAGTCGATCGGCTGCCCGTCCGGGCGGTAGCCGTTGACCCGGTACTTGAGGCTGACGGCGTACACGTCCGTGCCCGAGTCCACCGGCGTGACGAATGCGAAGTCCTCGAGCACCGGCTCCAGCACTGCGCGGATCTGCGGATCGGTACGGGCCCCCGCGTCGGACGCCGGTCACCGGAACGACGCGGTCGAACATCGCGCCCATCAGCCGCTCAAAGCCTTCAGCCTGCGCCTTGCCGATCGCGATCGAGTAGTCACCGCCGTCGCGTTTTTCCTCGTACACCTTGTCGCGGAACTCGGGCGGTATATAGAGGCCCACGACCAGGGGGATCTTCGTGACCAGCGGCGTAGGGATGTTCGGCTGCGCCTCGAACTCGGTCGCCGCGCAGCCGGCGAGCATTGCGCACGCGAGCCAGGCGGACGCGCGGGCCAGGGGGCGGCGGTGCTCGAGGATCCTGCGGGGTATTTCTTCCATGTATCGCATGGTCGCACGACCGCGCTCAGCGGGAATAGCTGCCCGGCTCGTTCAGGCCGACGAAGGTCCCGCCATTCCGCTCGCAGAGCTGCCGCATCAGCATCGAGTAGCGGATGCTCGTGATCTGCGGCGCGTCGGGCCTGACCGGAAATCCGAGCGCATGGATGCGGACCCGTCGCGCGCCCGTCTTGTCCTCGCGGTTCAGCATGTCCACGGTGCGCAGCACCGACTCGACCGACGAACCGGTGAATTCGTCGCCGAACACGTACAGGCTGATGCGCAGGCCGGTCGCGTAGTAGGTCCGGATGGCCTCGACGATGCCCTCGACCGGGCTGGAGTTGCTGAACGGGAACCAGTCGCGCATCCGTGACATCACCAGCTTGCGTTGTGTCGGCGTGTCGGGCAGCCAGCGTCCGCGGTACGAGGGGAACATGTAGGTGCCCTCGTCGCTCATCACCTGCCAGCCCTTGACGGTCGGGTAGGCGTCGAGGACTTCCTGCATCTTCCTGATCGCCAGTGGCCACGCGTAGTTGGCCATGCTGCCCGACGTGTCGATGATGAAGATCACGTATTCGCTGTCCACTGGCAGGCCGCCGATCGGCGAGTCGTCCTTGCGCCGGTACTGCGCGCCCAGCAGTCGCTTCATTTCCTCGGTGAGGTCCTGCTGCGCGGAAACCAGCTGTCCCTCGATCTGGTTCTGGACCTCGGCCTCGCGACGCGAGGACTCATACTGCCCGCGCAGCGAGCTCAAGTCGCCGCGCAGCCGCGCGATGCGGAGGTCCTCCTCGGAGACCTGGCTGCGTCGCGCCTTGAGTTCGCGGTTCAGCACTTCGCTGGTGCCGCGGATTTCCACGAGCTCCTGCTCGAGCTTCAACAACTGCCCCTGGAGGTCCTCACGCGACTTCTCGATGACGACCGGCTCGCCGACCTCCGTGAGCACCAGCAGCAGGATCACTGCGCCGAAGCCGCAGCAGATCGCGTCGAGGAACGAGAGGCTGAACACCTCGACGTCGCGCCGGCCGAGCCTGGATCCCCTCACGGCCAGTCCCTCGCCGGGCTCAGGAATGAACCGTTGGTCCTGCGCGCCAGCGCCCAGTAGGCACCAGGCGCCATCGGGTCGCCTTCCATCGGCAACAGGATCACGTTGACCGGGATACCGGACGGAAGCTTGCCGATGGCGCGCTGGAACAACTGCAGGCGGCCTTCGCCGTCGATGGTCTTGCGCACCAGCGGCGCGCTTGCGCCCTGGGTCGGCAGCCCGTCGGTGACCAGCAGGATGTTGTCGGGGCGCGGCGAAAGCGTAGCTGCCACGGCGAGCGCATTCTCGAGGCTCGTTCCATCCTGCGGCACGGTCTTGCGCAGCGCGGTCGATCCGTCATTCAGCGCCGAGGCGTCGTTTGCCGCGAGCCACTTGCCAGCGCTGCCCGGTGCCAGCGCGCGCGGCTGCGTGTTGAATGCGTAGGCCTGGAACTGCGACTTGGCCGGCAGCTGCGACGTGATCCAGTCCACGGTGGCCACCGCGCGCCGCCACTTCGGCGCGGCCATGCGGCGGACCTCCGGCATGTTGCGCAGCCTGATCACGTTCACCACGGATTCGTCCATCATGCTGGCCGAGACATCGACCAGGATCAGGATGCGCTGCCCGCCGACCTTGAGTCCGGTCAGGTACTGGCGATCCCCGCTGCCGATGAATCCCTTGATGCGCGTGCCGGGCTGGCCTGGGCTCGGCGTGCCGGCCTCCAGCCGTCGCTTGCCCTCGTCCAGCGACTTCGAGATCCTGCTTCAGGCGCTCGATCGCCTCGCGTTTCGAGAGCGTGTCCTTTTCGGCCTCGGCCAGCTGCTGCTTGAGTTCCTCGGTCTGCTCGATGATGCGGTTCGCCATGCCCTCGGCCGGCACCGGCTTGTCGGTGCCTTGCATCGAATTGCGCAACACGACCAGGTTCTTGTAGCCGTCGAGCACCTGCTCCTCGAGCCGGTTCACTTCGGACAGCAACTCGTCGTTGCGGTGCTGCCTCTGCACGCCGGCCTGCGCGCTCAGGATCGTGTAGAAAAGCACCACCGCGCCGAACCCGCACGCGATCACGTCCAGGAACGAGAGACTGAAGATTTCTGTCTTACGTCGCGCCATCGTCGTCGACCGCGCGCACGAGTTCGCACTCGACGCCGGGACTGCCGACGCGCAGGCGATCGCCTGCGCGCAGTTCCACGCGCCCGCCGACCCGCTCGCCGTTCAGGAACGTCCCGTAGGTGCTGTGGTCCTCGAGCCACGCGGATCCATCGACCACCGCGATCGAGCAGTGCGAGCGGGAAATCCCGGGACCCGGTTCGAGCGTGACGGCCCGCCGATCCTGAGGCACCCCGGCGCCGAGCGTCAGGGGCCGGGAATCGAGCCTGTAGGCACGGCTCGCGCGGACCAGGTGCGTCGGTCGCGCATCAACTGGCACGGACGAGGGCGGCAACGGCCCGTTCGCCGCCGCGCCGCCGCGCAACGTGACCGGAAGGTGCTGCACCAGCGTGAGCGCTCCCCGGTCCTGGCGGATGTGCCTTTCCCACGCCAGCGCGCCGAGTGCCGCAGCGCCGCGTGGCAGGCGCACGATGTCGCAGTCACGGATTCCGGCGAGCCGCGCTTCGAGTCCCGGGAACGCGGAAAATCGGCTGGACAACCGCAGGTTCAGCGGGCCGGCGGTCGGCCGCGCGCGCTGCAGCACTCGCGCGTACTCGAGGAAACTGCGCGTCGCCGCGGCGTTGAAATCACCGTCCGACATGGACACCGAATAGCTTGCGGCCCCTGACTTGAGCTCGATCGAAGCCGTGCCGCCCGACACGGCGGTGGCCAGCCAGGCGGGCAGCCCGTCGCAGAGCAACTGCTCGGTGGATGCCTGGTGCAGCGGATCGAAGCGTGTCTTCAGCACGAACGCCGCGGCGATCGCGTCCAGCCATGCCTGCTGCAGCGCGAGCCAGCCGTGCTGCGGCAGTATCTCGAAACGCGTGCGGCGCAACCCGGCCGCGCAGTCCAGCACGGTGACCACGGCCCGGTGCAGCCCGAGCTCGAGGTGCAGCATCGTCTCGGGTGCGGGCTCGAGCGACGACGCGGCAAGCCCGGCGTCCACCAGCCCGACCGGCTCGAGACCGGATTCCTTCGCCACGCCCAGCAGCAGCCCGAGCTGCTCGCGCGAATACCAGGGCGGAACGGCGATGATGATTTCGCGGCCGTCGCCCAGGTGCGGCGCGACCAGTCGCTCGAGCTGCGCGTAGGCGACCTCGGCGCGGTTGGCTGCGGCAGGCACCGGTCGCGCGAGCGGCTCGGTTCCGAGATCCTGCCAGTATCGGGTCTCCGCGTAGAGCGGCTTCAGGCGCGCGCGGAGCAGCGCGGCTGCACCCGTCTCGGGTGAGGCACCGTCCAGCATCGCGATGCCCGGCTCCTCGGCGAGGATGGCGGCGTCGCGCGCCAGCACCAGGCCGACGTCGTTGATTTCCAGGGCGAGGGTCATCTGCTCAACGCAATTGCATGTGGCGGATCAGGTTACGGTCCAGGTAGGTTTCGCTGTCGAGCACGAAGCGTTCCTGCGCGAGCTGCAGCTGGTGCAGCAGGAACATCAGCACGATGCTGATCAGCAGCGCCGCCAGCGTCGAGTTGAATGCGGTGCCGAGTCCTTCCGTCACGCCTGACACGTCGCCGGTCACCGCCTTGTGCGCCTCGCCGAGCGCGTCGCCGATGCCGCGTACCGTGCCGATGAAGCCGATCGCAGGGATGGCCCAGGCGATGTAGCGCAGCATCGACAGCTCCGAGTCGAGGCGGTCGGCCTCTGCAGTGCACACGCCTCGCGCTGCGTCGGAAACGTCCTGCACGTTGCGCGTGGCGCCGAAGCGATACAGCGCCACCAGCAGCGCGCGTGGCAGCAGGCAGTCGGCCTCGGTCGGTGGCAGCGCCTCGAGCGGGCGCGCGTATTCACGGGTGTCCTCCGGCAGGATCTTCATGCCGTCCGGAACCTGCACCAGGTCGCGGGCCAGCAACGCCCGCTCACGCCGCGCATGCCAGGTCTTGTATCCGATGATGGCCAGCGCCCACAGCCCGAGAATCACCTCGGACTCCTGCTCCCAGTCCTTCAGCAGCACGTAGATGGAGCGTTCCGAGACGTAATTCGGGTCCGTCTTCATCGCGGCGCGCTGCTCGGCGAGTATCGCGTTCGCCCTCGGCCTCACCACGGTGACGTAGGCCGCGTGCACCACGATTACGAAGACGATCAGCGAGAACACGCTGAAAAGCAGCTCACTCGGGGCACGCGCGTTGATCTTTGACATGCGTCGGGACTCTCCGTGTTCAGATGTCTACCGGGAAGGACACGTCGAAGTCGGCGCGCACCTTTTCGGTGGGTTCGAATCGTTCCTTCGGCTGGCGGGTCGCTGCTTCGCCGGCTGGCGACTTGACGTCTGCGGGCTGCGACTGCGTCGCAGTGGGCTCGGATGCCTTCGCGTCCTCCGTCGTGCCCGCGCCCGGGTCGGTTCCGGCGGGCGCCGCGGCCGGCGAGACTTCAGTCGGTGGCGCCTGTGCCGGCGCCTGCTGCGCGCCTGGCGCGCCGAACGCGCCGAGCACGCCGATGGCGCTTGCGGCCAGCGTCATCGCCAGCCGCTGGCCGTGCCTACTGCGCGTAACGCGCGATGCGGAAACCGAGGTCATTGCGTTTGCCTTCCCCGTAGTCCCGATAGGCGAGCCTGAGTTCCGTCACGGCCGCGCTCTTCCAGCTCGAGCCGCGAATCGCGTGCAGCGTTCCCTCGCCAGTCGCAGCCGGGTCGACCGCGGCCGCATCCGAGCGCGGCTGCACAGTGTAGAGGTCGTGCGTCCACTCGGCGACATTGCCGCCAAGATCGAAATAGCCCGAGGGATTCGCCGCAAAGCTGGCGACCGGCGCCGTGGCCGGGAATCCGTCGTCGTAATCGGGAATGACGGCCGGCAACAGCGCCTGCGCCGAACGATCCGCGTAGTTGCCGGCGCCACGCGGCACGGGCAACGCGTCGCCCCAGGGATACTTTCGCAGGACCGCCCCGGCGCGGCGCGCGACCCACTCCCATTCAGCCTCGGTCGGCAGTCGGTAGCCATTGGTGGCCGGCGTCACCGGCACGAACGAACCGCCCTTCATCTCGTAGGCAGGCGTGAGCCCGTCCGCTGCGCTCAACCAGTTGCAGTAGGCGGCGGCCTCCTGCCAGCTGACGTTTACGACCGGCGCACGGTCCAGGTCGAGCGTGGTCTGCATGACGAAACCGGAGCGATGCTCCGGTCGGAACTGCCGGTACTCGGCGTTGGTCACTTCGCGGGTCCCGACGTAGAAGCGGCGCTCCAGCCGGACCTGGCGTTGCGATTCGTTCGCCCGGCGGCCAGCCTCCCGGCGCGGACTGCCCATCGTGAATTCACCGGCGGGCGCGAGCTTGAGTTCCTGTCCCGACTTCGTGCGCAGTGTCGCTGCCAGTGCAACGAGTTCGGCAGATGCAGGCGCCGCGCCAGGCGTGGCTTCGGGCTCGGTCGCGGCCCGCTTCGGTGCAACGCCCTCGAGCAGTGTCACCTCGATACTCTGTGGCAAGCCCGGGCGCGGCGTCACGGTCGTGCGGAATGTCGCGTAGCCCGGCCGTCGTATCTCGACGGAATGACTGGTCGCGAGCAAGCGCATCGTCTGGTTTGCCAGCCCCTTCGATTCGCCGTCCACCAGCAACTCGGCGTCCTTCGGATTCGCCTGCACGATCACGTCGCCGAGGATCGGCACCAGCGTGAACTCGAGCAGCGCGCTCTTCCCGGCGCCGACCGTCGCCTGCCGGCTCGCCGGCTCGTAGCCCTCGCGCGACAGCGAAACCGACTGGGCCAGGTCCGGCCGCACCTCGGCCTCCAAAGGCGTGCGGCCGCGGTATGCGCCGCCGATCGTCACGCTCGCGCCCGCGGGCCGGCTCTGCACCCTGAGCCGCCCGTCCGGAAGACCGAGCTTCACCGGACCGATGGTCAAGGGTTCGTTGGCCTTCACCTGCACGTCGCTTGCCCACGGCTTGAAACCGGGATGCAGCAGCTCCACACGGTGCGACCCCGCCATCAGCTCGAGTTCAAGTGGCGCCTTGCCGCGCGGCTCGCCGGCCACGCGAACCTCGGCGCCCGACGGCTCGGTCGAAATGCTGACCACCGCCCAGGCCGGCACCAGCTTCGGCGCAAGCTGCTGCCGCTTGCCGAATCCCTGCATCCGGATGCGAGCCGTGTAGTCGAGGTAGCGCTCCGTATCGATCACGAGTTCGTGCTCGCCGGCCGCGAGCGCGTACTCGCCTGGCGCCTTGCCCGCCGCGCGTCCATCGATGCTTACCTCGCCCGGCACCGGCAGCACGATCTCGAGCAGGCCCGGCAGCGCGGTGAGCTTGTAGCGCAGTTCCTGGCCGGAGTCGCGGCCCACTGTCACTGGAACGCGCAGCTCGGCATAGCCTTCATGCCTGGCGACGAGCGTGTATTCGCCGGGGCGCAGCAGGTGACTCGAGCCCAGGCGCAGGCCCGGCCAGCGGCCCTCGAAGCCCACCGATTGCGGCACCGGGTCGATCACGACTTCTACGGGCGTGGAGGTGAAGACCAGCGCGGCCCCGAGTGCGAGCGCAATGGCTGCGAAGGCGACGGAGACACGGCGCATCGACCAGCGCCGCACGGGCGCCGGCGCCGACTGGGGCCGGAATACGACGGCATCGATGCGTTCGCCCTCGCTCGCGCCATCGCCGGCCACACTTCCCCAAGCCGCGGCCACCGGTGGCGCCGTGGCGTTGTCCACGCCGCCGGCAAGCAGGTCCAGCAATCGCCGTCCGCCCTCCACCCGCAGCTTGAGGCGTCCGCCTCCCACGTCGAGGACGTCGCCGCCGCGCAGCCAGGTCGAGCCCGTGACTCGCGAGCCGTTATGCAGCACCACGGCCTGCTCGCCCGCCGGCTGGACGAACAGCTGTCCATCGTGCTGTGCGATCCACGCGAGCGGGCCTGGCGCCGGCGCCGGCACCAGCACACGGCTTCCCTCTCCGCCCACCGAAATCGGGAAATCCGTCGCCGCGAACGATCGCTCACCCAGCGGCTCACGCAGGATCAGCTCGGCGTTCAAATCTTCTCCTCGCAGCGGACCGTCATTTCGGCCGGCTTGCTGCCCGGCAATATCGTGATCTCGCGCCGCACGTCCCGGAAGCCGGCTCTCGTCCCGACGACCGTGTAGCGACCGGGAAGCAGGTCCATGTCCTTGCGATCGAACGCGCCCAGCTTCCCGACGCGATAGATCGTCACGTCGGTGCGGCTGTCCGACGCGATCACCAGGCGCACTGGCGTCTCGGCTGCCGCGAGCAGCGCCCGGAGTCGATTCACCTGGCCCGTGAGCACCGGTCCCGGATCGGGAATGGCCGCTGCCTGCGCCAGCGTCGCGCGCGCCGCGCCGCGAACCGCATCGGAAAAAACCCGTTCAGGACGATCGAGGTACGAAGCCAGTGCCGCGTCGAGCATGACTCGAGGCTCGACCCGCTCCACGCCCTGCTTCGCGTCGAGCAGCTTCGAGTCGACCGCCAGTGCCGCACGATACGCCCCAAGCGCCTCGCTCCAGCGTTCCTCTCGTTCGTCCTTGCGCGCCGACTCGAGGTGCCGGGCGATCGCCCGGTCGTTGAGTGCGCGCTGCACCTGCTCGAGCCCGTCCTTCACTTCGGGTGCGCCCGGCCGCATGCGACCGGCCCGCTCGTATGCGGTACCAGCCGCCGCGTAATCCCCGCGCGACATCGCCGCCAGCGCGTCGGCGATCGCAGCCGAGAACGCGCTGGCCGATCGTTGCGCCTCGATCCTCGCAAGCGCGTCGCGCGCGGCGGTCGTGTCGCGGTCCAGCGCAAGCGCCTTGCGCCAGGCCTGCTCCGCATCGGAGATCTGTCCGTTGCGCTCGAACCCAGCAGCCTGCGCAAGCAGCGTACGTACCGCGTCGAGCGTCTGCGCGCGCTCGAGCCCGCGGCGCGCTGCTGCATTCGACGGATCGATCGTCGCCGCGATCCCGTACTGGCGGCGCGCCCCGGCCGCGTCGCCCGCATCGATGGCAGCAGAGCCCGCGGCGAGGGCGGCACGCAGTCGGGCGGCGACTCGCTGCTGCTCCGCCTGCTGCTCGGCCTGCTGCTCCGCCATGGCGCGCCTTGCATCTGCCTCAGGGTCAGCCGCCGGCGCAACCGGTGCCGTTACCGGCTTCGCCGGTGCCGGGGGCGCCTGCGCTACCGGCCCGGCTCGATCTTTCGCGACCCACTTCGGCAACGCAAAGATGACCAGCCCGGCAATCACGAGCAGCAGCACGAAAGTACCGGCCAGCAAGCCTCGCCTGAAGCCCTGCGAGCGCAGGTCGGCCGCGCTTGGACCGGCAGGCGCAGTTCGCTTCCACGAAGGCTCGATGGCCACGACGCCCGATTCCGGGACCTGCAGCATGGGTGGCGCCTGCAGCACTTGGCGACGCCCGGCATCAGCGTCAGTGTCGGCCGCCACGCGCAACTCGCCGATCACCGCGGCCATGTCGCCAGGCCGGTCGGCCGCGCTGCGCGCGAGGCACCGGGCGACGAGTCGCTCGACGCCGGGCAACAATGGCATGCCCCGCACGCGGAGCGATGGCGGTGAGTCAGCCGTCCTTGCGGCAGCAGCGTCGGGATAGAACGGCGGATACCCGGTCAGCAACTCGAAGGCTAGCGCGCCGAACGAATAGATGTCGTCCGCGATCGCCGCCGGTGCCCCGGCGAGTTGCTCCGGACTGGCGGTGAATGGTGATCCTGCCACCGTTGACGCATCACCGATGGCAGAGGCGAGACCGAAGTCGGTCAACATCGCCCGCCCGTCGTCCGCGAGGATCACGTTGCCGGCCTTGATGTCGCGGTGCACGAAACCTCGAACGTGCAGCGCGGCCGCGGCCTCCGCAACCTGCGAAAGCGCGCGCAGCACCACTCGTGGCGGCGCGCCGCGCAGCCTGCGCAGGTCGGACGACCCCTCGAATGCGAAGGTCGCCAGCACCGGCTCGGCTTCGTGCACCCCGGAGCAGGCAAGAATGTTCGGGTGGACGATGTCGCGCTGCAACCGGGCCGACTCGACGAAGCGCGCGCGCTCCGCGGGCACCGAGCACAGCTCCGCGCGCAGCGCCTTGACGACCAGTTCGGCACCCGTCTCGCGGTCCCGCGCCAGCCAGGTCTCCGCGGTTCGTCCCTCGCCAAGCTTGCGCAGCAGTGCGTAGCGCCCCGCGAGGACCTGTCCGCTCTGCAGAATGTTGCCCCGCACGCGCGACCGTTCAGCGCTTCGTCGCCGCGGGAGTCGGGGCAGCGGTCGCGGGCAGCCCGGTCTCGTTCTCGTAGAGCTGCTTCAGCAGCGTGCGCCACTCGGCGTACTGCTCCTCGGCCGAACCCTTGAGCTGCAGCGTGCGGCCCTCGACGTCCACCACCATCGGCTGGACCTCGGACTGGAACGAGTCACCGAGCTGCTTCAGCGACTCGGTGTGTGACTTGATCTCGGCGCGCTGGTCGAGCCCGCTCTTGAATGCGTACATGCCACCGATGACGGCAGCCGTGGACGCAGCCGACGCAGCGCTGCTGTTGCTGTTCGATCCGGCGATGATGCCGCCGATGACCGCGACCGCACCGAGGATCTGCCGCGTGGTCGCCTCGCGCTGCGCCTGCGAACGCGCCTCGAGTTCCTCGTAGCTGTACTTGCGCCAGTTGGTGTAGGGCACCGACATGCTGTCCGCGAAACTCGTGTAGTACTCGTTCAGCGTGTCCACCAGCGAGTAGTCGCGTTCGCGGACGCGTTGCAGGCGCTGCAGCACGGGATCATCCGCGGCGGGCAGGCGCACGATCGTCCAGTTGCCCTTGCGGTCCTGTGCGAGGTACTGGCCGAATGCATAGGGCGCGAGCTCGGCGTCGAAGCGCAGGTTGGTGATCTCGTGCAGCTGCACCAGTTGCTCACGCGTCAACCTGCCGCGCGCGGCGAGCATGTCGTTGGCGATCGTGTTGTAGACGTTCTCGAACGGGTCGGGTGGTTTCGACACCACGTCCTTGTAGGCGCGAGTGTCAGCCATGCCCTGGTAGACCTTCGAGTACCACACGCGGCCCGACGAATCGCTGACCGTGACGTCGAGCTCGAGCTCACGACCGTCCGAGACCAGGATCTTCCCGTCGACGTACACGTCCATACCCGTGCCGTCGCGCGGCATCACTCGAACCTGTCCCCACTGGCCCGTGCCCTCGAGCGTGTCGCGGATCACCACGGGTATGTATCGGGACTCGGCACTGCGCACGTCGGGTAAGATGCCCTCTTCGTCCTGCTTCTTGGGATCCGGCGGCACGTTCGGGTCGAACAGCCGGACCGCGACGTCGAGCAATTCGTCCTGGGGCACCTCGGCGGTCGCCTTCACCGCGGCGACTCGCGTCATCGGCCGCGTGTCCTGCACTACGCAGCCGGCGAGCAGCATGGAGGCCGCAAGCGCAGCCACCGAAATCGTGCGGAAGATGAATGAGGTGCTCACGATGTGCTCTGCTTGTATTTCCTGTATTCGTCCCACAGGCGTTCGCGGAGTTCCGGATCCGTTTCCTTCATCGCCGCCTCGCGCAGCTGCCGCGCGACGATGTCGTCGTCACTGCCGTCCGGTATGTCCGCAGGGACGGTGTTCGGGCCCGTGCCACCCTTGGCGCCGCCCCCGTAGCCACCACCACCCCCCGGTGTGTTCGAGCCACCGCCCGTCGTCTGGCCGCGACTGCCGGACTCGCCACTGCCTGCCGGGCCGCCGTCGCCGCTGCCCGATTCCTGTCCGGATCCAGTGTTCCCGCCTTCGCCCGATGCGCTCGGTGCGCTCGATGCGCCCGATTCCTCGCCCGTGCCGGCTACCTCGCCCGAGCCGCGCGAGGCGCGCTCCTGCGAGGCGGATTCCTGTTCCTTGCGCATGCGCTCGTCGAATACCGCGAAGGTCTCGTCGAATCGCCGGTCGATCTGTGCCTGTCGGTCCTCGCTGGTCATGGGCCCGCTGCCGGTGCCACCACCGGCGCTGGTCCCCGGCGACGACGGCGTGCCCGCGGCTGATGGCCCGGGTCCTGATCCGGCGGAACCCGACGACGACGCCTGGCCTGCGCCGGGAGGCTTGCCGCTCGAACCAGCGCTTCCCGACTGGCCACTGGCGCCGGCACTTCCCGACTGGCCACTGGCGCCGGCACTTCCCGACTGGCCGGCTGGCGGGCTGCCGGCCGGTGCGCCTGCGCTCGCGGGACTGCCCGACGAGCCACTCGCACCACTTTGCGTCTGCTGTGACGGAAATGGTGATTCGGGTCCGCCGCCCTGGCTCGACGGCTGCCCGCTGCTCGATCCCTGGCTCGACGATTCGCCACCGCCTGGCGAACCTGCGGTCGACGGCTGGCCGGCGCCCGAGCCCTGCCCGGAGCTCGGGCTGCCGCCTGACGACGAGGGAGATGGCGAAGAAGGCGAAGAGGACGATGCTGGCGACGATGGACTCGGCACCTGCGGCATCGAAGGTGACTGGGTCGAGCTCGTCGACGAGCAGCCGGCCAGCGCCAGGGCGCAGACGGCTGGCCAGATCATGTTTCCTGTTGTTCTGTCAGGCATTCCAGACGACTCCCGTGCCCTGCAGCCGCAAGATCCGCAGCGCGGAACCTTCCTCGATCATGATTGGATCCGGCCGACCGCGCGCAGTTCAATGACCGCCGCTACCCGTCGCGACGGCCGCCGCCGTACCGACGAGGTCGGAGCCGACCAGGAACGAGCGCAACTGCTCCGAGAGCCGGTTGCAGGCCGTGCTCTGCACCGGCGTGATGATCGGTATCGGGGCCACCGCCCCTATCAGCACCGAGGTTCCGGTGACGTCAGCCGTGACCGTGCCGACCTCGGTCGCTGTCTGGAGGTCCCAGACCGTGGCGACATAATCCGATTCCTTGTCCCACCAGCCTACGCCGAGGCACCCACCGACGCCGGGGCCAATCGCACAGGAAACGCTGCCGCCGCCGCCGGTCCGGCGCGTATTGCCGTCCAGCCAGACCACGTAGCGCACGCCGATCTGCGCCAGCCGTTCGGTCACTCCCGGATGTTCGAGCAGGCCCTTCAAGCCGGCTGCATTGGCAGGCGCCGTGCTTGGCTCGAACCACGGAAACATCGCGTCCGTGAACTGCTGCTCGCCGTAGATCTTGAACGGAACGACGCCATCCGTGGTCTTCTTCGACGACTGGCCGTCCTGCGGGTGCAGCAGCTCACCGCCCAATTTTTCCTGCACGCAGCTAAGGAAATCACCCTCGGTGCCGACGCCCTCGAGCTGCGGCTTCGTCAGCAATACGATGGATTCGTTCGACTGGACAGCCGAGGCCATCTGGCGTGTCTCTTCGACCTTGGATGTCATGCAGCCAGTGCCGACCGTCGCAAGGATCGCAAGGCATGCGGTCACCCGCACGCTGGAAGCGCGTTGTCGCGTTGGCTGCTGGGCCTGTGATCCGACGTTCAAGGTGGCGATCCTCGACCAACTGAACCCGCCCGGAGGAATCGAGTCCGGAGTAGCCGTTTGAGTATACGACACGGATGCTGCGCGCTCCGGGACTCGGCTCGCAGACTCAGCGAAACAGGACGCCCTGCTCTGGCGCCCCCGGATCGCGCAGGAAAAGACTGGTGTCGAGGTCCGAACCCCTGCCGTCGCGGATTCCGTGGCGGCGGCAGGCCGCCCGAAACCTGGCCGCGAGCAGGTCCGCATACGGACCATGTCCGCGCATGCGGTGACCGAACCTGGGGTCGTTCAAACGTCCGCCGCGGGCATCGCGCAGCAGGTTCAGCACGCGGTCGGCGCGCGCCGGGTAATGCTCGCGCAGCCAGTCCTCGAACAGTCGACCAAGCTCGTGCGGCAGCCTGAGCATCATGAATGCAGCGCTCGCG
This sequence comes from uncultured Gammaproteobacteria bacterium, assembly GCA_963819835.1. Taxonomy (GTDB): domain Bacteria; phylum Pseudomonadota; class Gammaproteobacteria; order Steroidobacterales; family Steroidobacteraceae; genus RPQJ01. Next base: position 63,285 of record CAWFXR010000028.1, on the reverse strand, counting down.
GCGCCATTGCGGGCGGCGGCCTCGAGCAGGTGCTCCATTTCGTGGTCGTTCAATGCCGGAATCATCGGCGCGAGCAGCACGCCCACAGGTACGCCGGCGTCGGACAGCGCACGGACCACACGCAGGCGCGCCGCGGGCGATGCCGCGCGCGGCTCGAGCGTTCGCTTCAGGCCCTCGTCGAGCGTCGTCAGGCTCACGTGAACTTTCACCAGCCGCAGGCCGGCCAGCCCCGCGAGCAGGTCGAGGTCCCGCAGCACCAGCGCGCCCTTGGTCACGATCGTGACCGGGTGGCGATGCGCGAGCAGCACTTCGAGCAGTTCACGGGCCGTGCGGTGCTGGCGTTCCGCAGGCTGGTAGGGATCGGTGTTCGCCCCCAGATTGATGGGCTTGCACACATACCCCGGCGACGAGAGTTCCCGTTCGAGCAGCTGCGCGAGCCCTGGTTTGTGGAAGATGCGCGTCTCGAAATCGAGTCCGGGTCCCAGGTTCCAGTAAGAGTGCGAGGGCCGGGCGAAACAGTAGATGCAGCCGTGTTCACAACCCTGGTACGGATTCACCGACTGGTCGAAGGGAACGTCCGGTGACTCGTTGCGGGTGATGGCCCGCGTTGGCCGGTCTGGAATCAGGACTGTCTCGGCCCGGCGCGGGGGCTCATCCAGGCTGCCCCAACCGTCGTCCTCGACTTCGAGTCGGGTCGGCTCGAAGCGCCCGGCCGGGTTCGTAACCGACCCCCGGCCCTTCTCGACTCGAGCTCTTTCTCCCTGTCGCATTGGACAACGATACTGTATATCCGTACAGCCGTCACGACCCGCGGACTGGATCCAGGCCCGGATCTGGATCCGGGAACCGGTCCATCCTGGCCAGTTCGGGGAACAGCCTGGTCCACAAGCCTGCGACGACCAGGGTCGCGCAGCCGCCCACGATGACAGCCGGCATCGCTCCCCACCAGGCCGCCGTCAGGCCCGACTCGAATTCGCCCAGCTCATTCGACGCGCCGATGAACACGGCATTGACCGCGCTCACCCTGCCGCGGATCTCGTCCGGGGTTTCGAGCTGCACCAGCAGGTGGCGGATATAGACACTCACCATGTCCCCGGCACCCATGAACGTGAGCGCGGCCGCGGACAGCCAGAAACTGCTCGACAGGCCGAACGTGATCGTCGCGACGCCGAACGCGACGACCCCGCCGAACATCCAGCGGCCGACGTGTCGTGAAATCGGCGACAGGCCGACGACCAGCCCGCAAAGTGCCGCACCGATCCCGGGCGCCGTGCGCAGCAGACCGAGGCCGCTCGGACCCACGTGCAGGATGTCGGCCGCGTACACCGGCAACAGCGCGGTCGCGCCGCCGAACAGCACGGCGAACAGGTCGAGCGAAATGGCCCCAAGCAGCGGCCGGCGCGACCACACGAACCTGAGCCCCAGCAACAGCGTGTTCAGGCTGGGCGCCTCGGAGGACGTTCGGCGCAGGCCGCCTCCGCGCACCATCAGCGTGAGCAGGGTCGCGACCGCAAGCAGCGCCGCGACGGCCGCGTATACGACCGACGCGCCCGACAGGTACACGATGCCGCCGAGCGCGGGGCCCGCGATGGTGGCAACCTGCCAGGACGACGACATCAGCGCGACTGCAGAGCCGAACTGTTCACGCGGCACGAGGTTCGGCAGCAGCGCCTGCCCGGTGGGCATCGCGAACGCTCGCGCGATGCCGAACAGCACCATCACCGCGAACACCGGCCTGGCCGAGTGCAGGCCGCTCGCCGCGAGGACCAGCAGCAGCAATGCGCAGACGAACATCAGCGCGTAGCAGAGGGAAATGATCCGCCGGCGGTCGCGACTGTCCGCCAGGTGACCTGCGGGCAAAATCAGCAGCACGAAAGGCAGGAACTGCGAGAGGCCGATCAGGCCCAGGTCGAACGGGTCCCGCGTGACCTCGTACACCTGCCAGCCGACCGCGACCGTCTGCATCTGCACCGCAAGCGCCGCAAGAAAACGCGCCGACAGGAAACAGGTGAAATCGCGGTTGCCGAGCAGCGCAAGGCGCGTGGACGAGTGGCCGCTCATTCGGCGCCTGTAGTGGTTGCTTTCATCGACCCCGGCAGCATAGCCTGCCGCGCAGACCCGAGACCGGAGAACCTCATGTCGAACCCATTGCGTAAAGTTGCCCTGCTCGCCGCAGCGTTCGCGGCGCTGGCCATGCCTGCGGTAAACGCGGCGCCGAAGGCGGCCGATGCGAAATTCGAGGCATTGAGCGCGCGCTACATCGGCGAGTTCGGACGGTTCTCGCCGGTCTCGGCCACGGCGCTCGGCGACCACCGGTACGACGCCGATCTCGACGACCTCAGCGCGGCGGGCCGCGCGGCCGCACTCGAATGGAACAAGGCGCTGCTCGCCGATCTCGCCGGCATCGATCGCGCCTCGCTCGCCCGCGAGAACCAGGTGGATGCCGCGGTACTCGAGAACCAGTTGCGCTACGCGATCTGGAACGAGGAGAAATACCGCGACTGGTCCTGGGACCCGACCGCATACACGCAGCTCGCGGGACAGTCACTCTACGGATTGCTGGCGCGCGACTACGCGCCGCTGCCGGAGCGGCTGCGCGCGGTGACCGCCCGGCTGGAAAAGCTTCCGCGACTGTTCGAACAGGAACGCGCCAACCTGGTGCCGGCGCGAGTGCCGGCCATCCACGCTGAAACCGCGGTCAAGCAGAACCCGGGCGTGCTGAGCCTGGTCGACGAACTGGTCGTACCGGACATCGGCAAGCTCCCCGAGGGCGAGCAGGCACGCCTGAAGGCGGCGATCGAGGCCGCAAGGGCCGCCGTCCAGGTCCAGCAGAAGTGGCTTGAAACCGAACTCGTGCCGAATGCCAGGGGCGACTTCCGCATCGGCAGGGACCTGTACGACGAAAAACTCGCCTTCGCGCTGATGTCGCCGCTGTCGCGCCAGCAGATCCGCGAGCGTGCCGAAGCCGAAGTCATCCGCACACGCAGCCAGATGTACGACGCGGCGCGCAGGGCGCTGGCCGGCCGCAGCGACGCGCCGGCCATGCCGGACAACCCGGGCCCCGCCGAACAGCAGGCCGTGATCGTCGCGGCGCTGGCACTCGCCAATGCGCAGCATCCGTCACGCGACGGCGTGGTGGACTACGCGCGCAAGACGCTGGTCGAGGCGACCGACTTCGTGCGCGCGCGGGACTTCGTCTCGATGCCGAAGGAGCCGCTCGAGATCATCGTGATGCCGGAGTTCCAGCGCGGTGTCGCGATTGCCTATTGCGATTCACCGGGGCCGCTGGACAAGGGCCAGCGCACTTTCTACGCCGTCTCGCCGATCCCGGCGGACTGGACACAGGCGCAGGTCGACTCGTTCCTGCGCGAGTACAACGATCGCTCGATCGCCAACCTCACGATCCACGAGGCGATGCCGGGCCACTACCTGCAGCTCGCGCACTCGAATCAATACCCGTCGGTGCTGCGGGCGATGCTGGGCTCCGGGCCGTTCATCGAGGGCTGGGCGGTCTACGCCGAACGGGTCATGCGCGAGCAGGGTTTCCAGGGCGGTGATCCGCTGATGCAGCTGGTGCAGTTCAAGTGGTACCTGCGCGCAGTGACGAACGCCATCATAGACTCGGCGATCCACGTGGACGGCATGACGCGTGACGAGGCAATGAAGATGATGACCGAGACCGGCTTCCAGGAGGAACGCGAGGCCGCCGGCAAGTGGGTGCGCGCCCAGCTCACCTCGGCGCAGCTGTCCACGTACTTCGTCGGTTACCAGGAGCACGCCGACATGCGCGCCGAGGCCGAGCGACGGGCCGGCGAGCGCTTCGAGCTGAAGGCCTACCACGACAAGGTGCTGTCGTTCGGCTCGCCGCCGGTGCGATTCGTCCGCGAACTCACATTCGACGAGCCGATCCGCTGAAATCACCGCCTGGCTCTCCCGGGGGAGCCGCGCCGTTACGTCGGGGTCGTCTCGGCCGGCGCCGGCGTGGCCTGGATCCGCTCCAGCAGCGCTTTGAATCGCGGGTCCGCGCGCAACGCATTCAAGTCCGGGTCGTGCCCGATCCATTCGAGGTTGCCGCGACCGTGCTGCACGGCCCGGTCGAGCATGACTAGCGCGTCGTCGACGTCGCCCAGCACCGAATACGCGCAGGCGACGTTGTAGCAGGTCGCGAAAGAGTTCGGCCGTATCTCGATCGCCCGCGCGGCGAAATCGCGCGCCTTGTCCCGCTGGCCCAACCTTGCCGCGATGACCGTGCCGAGCTGCAGCGCCCGCCCGTCCTGCGGGTCGATCTGCAGATGCCGCTCCAGCACCTGCATGGCGCGATGGGCCACGTCGAGGTACTGCTCCGTCCGTCCCAGCTTGATCAGGGCGCCTACGAGCATGCTGGGCGGCTGGTAGTCGTCGGGTCTCAGCCGGATCGCCGCCTGGTAATGCGTCACCGCCCGTTCGAAGTCCCCTTCCTGGAAGCAGTGTCTCGCGTAGAGATAATGTGCATCGAACGATGCAGGGTTTAGCCGGAGTGCTTCCTCGAAATTCTGCAGGGATTCCTGGGTGCGGCCTTGCAGCGACAATATCTGTGCTCGCGCGATGTACGCCTCCGGCATGCGGGGTTCGAGCTCCAGCGCTCGTCGGCTTGCGGCGAACGCCTCGTCGAAGTCTGCCTGTGTCATCCCGATTCGCCACAAGCCTCTGGTCGCCTGCGCGTTTGCGATGCCCGCGTGGGCCTGCGCGAACCGCCCGTCGCGCCTGACCGCTTCGCGGAAGAACTCGATGGCCGGACCCATCGCGCTGTCCGATCCGTCGCGCAGGTGCGCCTGGCCGCGCAGGTACAGATCGTAGGCCTCGGAATTGCTCGTGCCCCGCCGCTGTATCAGCTCGCGTTCCTGCCGGCTCAGGCTGATGCGCAGCGCCGCCACCAGCTTCTGCGCGATCTCGGTCTGGATGGCGAACACGTCGCTCAACTCGCGGTCGAAACTCTCGGACCACAGGTGGTAGCCGTCCGCCGAATTCACCAGCTGCGCGGTGATTCGCACGCGCTCCCCCGCCTTGCGCACGCTGCCCTCGAGCACCGCGCCCACGCCGAGCGCGCGACCGATCTCGCGCACGTCGGCCGCGCGGCCCTTGAACTGGAACGACGAGGTGCGCGAGGCGATGCGCAGGTCGCGGATGCAGCACAGCGCGTTGATGATCTCCTCCGCGATGCCGTCGCAGAAATACTCCTGGTCGCGCCCGGGGCTCATGTCCACGAACGGCAGGATGGCGACGGAATCCGGTGCGTCCGGCGCAGCGTTGGTCGCACCTGGCGTCGTATCGGCGCGCAGCCCTGCCGGCGGCGCCGGGGTGCTGGAATCGGCCGCCGCAACCGCGGGTGCAGAGGCGGCAGTCCCTGCGTCAGGCGTTCGCTCGATACCCTTCGCAGTCACGTCGAACGCCCAGGCCAGTGCGCAGGCCAGCGGAAATCCAAGCGCGACCAGCGTGATCACCAGCTTCAGCGTCCATGGGGGCAACCCCAACGGCTCGAAGGTCGCGTCGGCGACCTGCACCAGCAGCCAGGCGACCACCAGGTAAACGACCACGACGCGGAACACCTTGCGGCGTCGCAATTCGGCAAACCAGCGTTCAGCCTTGGACACCTGGTCGGACATCGTGAGCCTGTACCCCTCGTGGCGTAATTATAGGGTCGCGCATGCGCCGTGCGATGACCCGTCAGGTACGCGCGAAAAACGCCTCGATCGCGGCCGCGAGTTCCGCAGGCTGCTCGTGGTGAACCATGTGGCTCGCATCCTCGACGACGCAGGTCTCGAGCCGGCGGATGATCCGCTCCATGTTGTCCGGTCGGGCGTCCTCGCCGAGGCGCGGCATGAATTCGGACTGCGCGGCGACAACGTACAGCACCGGCGCCACGATCTCGTGCCAGCAGGCCTCGGCTTCCTCGCGCCGGTACAGGACCGCATTCACGCGCTTGTGACGAGGATCCCCCAGCACCTGCACGCCCCCGCCGTCCACCGGACGTGTCCACGCCTCGGCGATGAACAGTGCGCGGTCGGGCGCGAGCCGCGGGTTGCGGCGCATCAGCAGGTGGACGAAGGATTCCAGCGACGGGAAGTTCGCGAGCCGGTGCTCGTGACGCAGGTCCTTCAGCCACTCGCGGTATCGGCCCGGTGCCTGGCCGGGCTGGGTGCGCGGCAGGCCGAAGCCCTCGATGCACACGACGCGGCCGACACGCTCCGGGCGAACCCCCGCATAAAGCGCCGCGACATTGCCGCCCATGCTGTGCCCGACCAGTGTGACCGGAGCATCGGGCGACCATAGGTCGAGCAGCATGTCGAGGTCGCCGAGATAGTCCGGGAACCAGTAGCCGTCCGCCGGCCATTCGCTGCGACCGAAGCCGCGCCAGTCCGGCGCCACGAACGCGTGCCGGTCGGACATCTCGTCCACCAGGAACTGGAAGGTGTCACCGGTGTCCATCCAGCCGTGCAGCAGCACGACCAGCCCGTCGCCGCTCCCGGGCCAGCGGGTCACGTGATGGCGCAGGCCACGGACCACTGTCTGCTCGTGGACCGGCGCGCGCCGGGGCTGGTAGGTGTCTGACATTGCCTGCAGTCGCTGATCGAAGGCCGCGAGCATACCCGACGCCTGCGCCTCCCTATATAGTGCGCCCGCCCGCACCACATCGAACCATGCGCAAGATCCTCGTCTTCCAGCACGTCGCCAGCGAACCGCTCGGTCACCTCGATCGGCTGCTGCGCGGGTCGGGAGTGCGCATCCGCTACGTGAACTTCGGTCGCGAGCCGCACGCCGAGCCGGACGTGCGCCGCTACGACGGGCTGGTGGTGCTGGGCGGGCCGATGAACGTGGACCAGGCCGAACTGATGCCGCACCTGCGCGTCGAGATGGCGGCGATCCGCGAGGCGGTGACCGCGGGGAAGCCGATGCTGGGGATCTGCCTCGGCGCGCAACTGCTCGCCGAGGCCATGGGCGGCAAGGTTCACCCGAACCACGTGCCGGAGATCGGCTGGTACCGGCTGCACACGCGCAAGGCCGCGCATGACGACCGGCTGTTCCGCCACTTCGAGCACCGGCCGCACTTCGTCTTCCAGTGGCATGCCTACACCTTCGCGCCGCCGCCGGACGCGGTGCCGCTCGCCTGGACACGCAACTGCCGCAACCAGGCCTACCGGCTCGGCGATTCCGCATGGGGACTGCAGTTCCATCTCGAGGCGGATGAGGCGCTGATCGCGCGCTGGCTCGCCAGCGACGCAGGAAAGGCGGAAATCGACCAGCACTGGAACCTGCGCAGGATCGCGCGCATCCGCGCGGCGACGCGGCGTCACCTCACGCTTGCGCAGCCGCTCAGCGACCGTGTGTTCGATGAATTCGTGAGGCTGGTCGGGCCGCGAGCCAGGGGGCTGGTGCTGCCGTCGAGGTAGACCTCAAGCAGCGATCGCGCAGGCCTCACCCCCCGAGAAAATCCCTCTTGCCGATCGCGAGCCCGTTGTGACGCAGGATGTTGTATGCGGTCGTCACGTGAAAGAAGAAATTCGGCAGCACGAACGTCGACAGGTAACTGGTACCGGTGAACTTCATCGTCTCCGGCCCGAGCTTCAGTTCGATCGGCCGGTTCTCGGCACCCTCGAAATCGGAAGGCGCGAATCCCGACAGGTAGTCGACGGTCTTGCGGAGCCGCTGGCGCACGTCCGCGAAGGTCTTCTCCTCATCCGGCCACGACGGCACCGGCTTGCCGGCGAGCCGCGCGGCTGCGCCTTTCGCCGTATCGGTCGCCACCTGCACCTGGAACATGAACGGCCGCATGTTCGGGTACAGCCGCGCCTGGAGCAGGGTCTCCGCCTCCAGGTTCTGGTCCGCTGCGACGAACTCCTCCGCCTTGCTGACGATCGCATCCAGGTTCTGAAGCGATCGCACCAGCGTCGCGATACCGAGTTCGTGGACAGGATTGCTCATGGCGAAGGTCTCCAATGCAGGGGAACGGAAGCATAGATCCACCGGCACAACGTGAATAGCGCGTTATCGTTTCCCCGATCCCTGCAGCACCGCGCACCACCGTCCTGGCCCATTCCGGGTGCCAGCCGCGCTACGATGCCCGCCGATGAAGCACGCTCGCGCCAACGGCATCGATTTCGCATACCTGGAGCAAGGCACCGGTCCGCTGGTCCTGCTGCTGCACGGCTTCCCCGACAACGCCCGCTCCTGGGAGCACCAGCTGCCGGCACTCGCCGCGGCGGGTTATCGCGCGGTGGCGCCGAACCTGCGTGGCTACCCACCTACCGGGACCCCGACTGACGGCTATTACGACCGCGCCACGCTCGCCGCGGACGTCGCCGAGCTGATCCGTCAGCTGGGCGCCGGCCGACGCGCACACCTGGTCGGCCAGGACTGGGGCGCGGTGATCGCCTACGCAGTCCTTGCGGCCAATCCCGAACTGATCGAGCGCGCGGTCGTGATGGCAGTGCCGCACCCCGCCGTGGTCGCGATGAGCCTGCTCGACGCCCGGCACGTCCACCACTCGTTCCACTGGTCGTTCTTCCAGCTGCCCGGGCTTCCCGAACAGGCGCTCGCCGCGAACGATTTCGCCTTCATCGATTACCTGTGGCGTTACTGGTCGGCGCCTGGCCACGAGGACGCTGCGCACATCGCCGACATCAAGCACATGCTGGCGATACCCGGGGCGTTGACGGCCACGCTCGCCTATTATCGCGCCATGTTCGACCCGGCCAAGGCCGATCCGCGCCTCGCGAGCCTGCGTCAGTCGATGAATCGCCCGATCCCGGTGCCGACGCTGGCGCTCTGCGGCGACGCCGATCCCCGCGCCGAGCTGATGCAGGACCAGTCGCAGTATTTCACCGGCGAGTATCGCTTCGAGCCGGTGCCCGGCGCCGGACACTTCCTGCATCGTGAGCAACCCGCCGACGTGAACCGACGCATCCTCGACTGGCTCGCACATCGCGACGAGTGAAGGGAGCGCCGCGCCTGGTCGGATCGGAAGCGACGGTCGCGCGTCGCCGCTATCGATCTTCCCGCATGTGAAAGATCCTGAGGATGGTTACATCCGCACCGGCAAGCTCGTAACGGATCTCATATTTCTGCACCAGCACCCGGCGCACCTCCCGATCAACGAAGCCTGGCACCCGCTCTCCGAGGCGTGGCCGGCTCGGTATCCGCTTCGCCCGGGCAATGACTCCGCGCACCGCACGGGCTGCCGCCGCCGGATCAACCGGCTCGAGGAACTCGTGAATCCGCCTGAGGTCCGCGAAGGCGGACTGCGTCCAGCGCAGCGCCACGATTCAGCCGGCGCGCTTGCGGCCACGCCGGCCCGTCTTGAGCGTCGACGCCCAGGCTTCCACGTCAGCGTGCGCGACGACCCGGCCCGCGGAGACCTCACGCAGTGCCTCGAGCGTCTCGCGCTGCCGTTCCTCGGCCAGTCCGACATAGGCCTCGATTGCTTCCTTGACCAGCCAGCCCCGCGGCCGGTCCAGTTGGCCGGCCAGGCCATCGAGCTTCTTCGCCAGTTCCGCCGGCAAGTGTGCCGTCACCACCCGGGTCGTCATCGCTGAATCACTCTTAATCATGTTGATTAAGAATGATAAAACGGGCCGACCGAGCCCGCAAGCGATGCGCTGTTCGAGACTCCGACCCGGCGCGACCAGGACAGCGCCTAGTTGCAGCTCGAGAGTGAATTCACCCAGCGCGTCAGCAGGTCGACCCCGGCTGCATCGACCACCGTGCTCGCGAGCGGTGGCATTGCCTGCGCGTCGCGACGGTTGACGCGCGCGACGATCACCGAGCGATCGGCGGCACCCGGTGCGATGATCCTCGCGTTCGCGATCCCAAGATCGCCTGCCTGCGGCACCCGGTTGCAAGCGTTCGTGCCCGCGAGTGTGGTCGTGTAGCGCAGGTCGAGGTCGGTGGGTGTGCCGCCGTTCGGCCGGTGGCACTGTGAACAATTGGTGTGCAGGTAGGCCCGCGCGCGTTCGGCCAGCGTGCCACCGCTGCCGAACGGATCCGGCATCGACGGCAACATGTCCGGCGGGGCTGCTAGCGGCGGACTGAACATCCCGATCGCATCCAGCGTCAGCAGCTGGTTGGCCGTACGCCCTGTCTGCGGATAGAGCAGCGGGCCGTTCAGCTGCGCAACTTCGAGCCCGAGGCTGCGCCCCGCCGCCGCCGTGTGACAGGACAGGCACTGTGTCTCGCTCGGGAACACCCAGTCCTGGCCCCCAACCGCCACGGCCTTGCCGCCCGCGACCCGCGTCGCGTCGGTCTGCTGCGCGTTCCACTCGTAACTGTAGCCGGCCCACTCGCCATCGGTGTGCCGCATGAATAGCCGCGTCTCCACCAGCCGACCGCCCAGCCGGAACTGCTTCATCAACACCGTGCCATTCGGGAAGTTGATGTCGCCGTCAGCCATTGCGGTCATTGTCGTGCCGTTCGGCAGCGCCAGGTAGCGCTCCTTGGCCGCACCGTCAGACCAGAACGGCGCATTGGGCGCATAGGGCACCAGCCCGGTCGCGGGCCGTGTCGCATCACCGGGCAACGTGCAACCGGTGGCCGAGAGTTGGACCGGCACCGATCCGCCGCCGCCCGCACCCGACCGCAGGCGGTAAAGCGTGCCCGCGTAGTTCACGATGTACAGCTCGCCGTCGCCATCCTGCCCGAATGCCGCGATCGACAGGCCGCTGTCGAAGCCCGCGGTGACCGTCGCGGTTGGCGCAGTATCCCCGGCAATGTGCCAGATTCGTCCCGACACGAAATCGCCGAACACGTAGCGCCCCGCAAGCGCCGGGATGGCCGACCCGCGATACACGTAGCCTCCGGTGATCGACTGGCCCAGCGTGTGGTCGTACTGCGCGACGGGCGGCAGGCTGCTCGCGGCAGTTGGGTCCGCAGGTGGAGTTATACGACCTCGTACCCTCGAAGCAGCGCCAGCCGTAATTGCCCCCCGCCACGATGCGGTTCACCTCTTCGATCGTGCCTTGCCCGACGTCCGCGAGCCACAACTGGCCGCTGCCGCGATCGAAGCTCCAGCGCCATGGGTTGCGCAGGCCGTACGCGTAGATCTCCGGACAGCTCTGGGTACCGTCGCCGGTGTTGCAGAGTGCGTTGCCCAGGTATGGATTGCCCGCCGGGATCCGGTACGGTACGCCGCCCGTCGAGCCATCGACGTCGATACGCAGCAGCTTGCCGAGCAAAGTGCCCAGGTCCTGTCCGTTGCCGATCGCGCCCCAGGGGTCGCCGCCGCTGCCGCCGTCGCCGAAGCCGATATACAGCAGGCCGTCCGGCCCGAAGACAATGTTGCCGCCGTTGTGATTGGTGGCGGGCTGCGGCACCGTGACCAATATCACCTCGCTGGAAGGATCCAGCGTCGAGCCGCCGTCGCGCGTCCGGAACTCGGAGACCCTGGATACCAGGCCACTCGTCGCACTCGTGTACGACAGGTACACACGCGGATCGGCCGGGTATCCCGGGTGGAACGCCATGCCGAGCAGGCCCTGCTCGCCGCCCGAGCGCACGCGCGCCGAAATATCGATGTAGATGCGCGTCGTGGACGCCGCCGGCTGATTGTCGAACACGCGCACCGTGCCGCCCTGCTCGACGACGAACCACCGGGAATTGTCGCCGGGCGCCTGCAGCATCAGGACGGGGCTCGAGAACGACGCCAGGTTCGGGAACGCGCGTTCGGTTGCGAGCGTCACGGCCTGCGTTGGCCGGTCTCCGGCGACACACGCTGGATTGTCGGGTCTCGCGTCCAGGCCTGCACCGGCGGCGACCGCCGGTGTAGTGGCTGCCGCCGCGGCCGACAGCGCCGACTCGTTGGCCGGCACCGCGGCGTCATAGGCCCGCACCGCATAGGAGTACCGGGTCGACGGTGCGAGCCCGTCGTCGGTGAACGTGGTGCCGGCGAGCGTCGCGACGGCGGTCGCCCCGCCATCGCGAAACACGCGATAGCCGGCGACACCGGCGCCCGAGTCGGTCGACGCCTGCCACTGGACGACGATCCGGGTGGCCGACGTGGCACTTGCGGTGACGCCCTGTGGCACCGTCGGCGGCGTCAGGTCCACCGGCGTCGACGATCCGCCGCCGCTGCCCCCGCTACCGCCGCAGCCGGCAAGCAGCAGCGTGCCGCACATGACAGCCGCCCGCCGCAAGCCGCGGCTGCCCCTGCTCACGTCACGCCGGCTGCCCATGTCGCGAGTATTGCCACATCGGCGTGCTCGATGCGAGAGACGCCGGTCCCAGTCTGGAAAATCGCAGGTAGCCGCCGGGCATCTCGCGGCCGGCCCGTTGGTCGCCGGCCAGGCGCTCAGTCGGCGACGACGCGGCCCGACTTCTTGAGGAAACGCGCCGTCACCCAGCCGACGACGGCCAATAGCGCGATCGCCTGCAGGATTCCAGGGGCGCCCGGATAAAGCGCGAACTCGCCGTGTCGTCCCATGTTCCAGGCGACGATTGCGCACCAGACCAGGATCCACGCCGTCGGCGTGCCGTACTCCTTGACCAGCACGCGGCGCCAGCGGAAATCCAGGCTGGAGAAGGTCTCGCCGAGACCCCTGAGCCTGGGCACGAAGCGCGGCACATTGCTGCAGTACTGGTCGAACGCCGCGCCGAAGCGGCCGCGGAGATAGTTCTCCTCGGCGGCCACGATCGCGCGATAGATGAACGCGGTGAGCGGAATCGCCACCAGCACCGTGCTCCAGCAATTGGACGTCACGGCCATGCCCGACAGGATCAGCAGGTTGCCGACGTACATCGGGTTCCGCGAGTGCCCGAACACACCATCGGTGACGAGGTCCTTGGCGTACACCTGACGGTTCTTGCCGCCGCGGACGATGTAGACGAGGCCGATGGTCCCGGCCCGGATCAACTGGCCCGCGAGTGCAATCGCGAAACCGAGCGCCGCCGCGACCAGGTCCTGCTGCCAGATTCGTGGTCCGGGCAGGAACACCAGCAGGCAGGCGAGCGGAAAGACGTACAGCCGGGTTCGATACAGGAAGTTTCCGAGAGCGACCATCATTTCACCGCTGGGACCTGGCGGACTTCGTGCCGCGTTGACAATCGTTTGCAGCTGCAGTTCGACCGACCGGTATTCTGCACTCAGCCGTGACCGAGGAACATGCGATAGGCCGGGTTCCCGGTTTCCTCGGTGTACGAATAGCCAAGCTCGCGCAGGTGCTGGGCGAACTCCCCGGCATCGGCCGGGGCCACCTGCACGCCGGCGAGCACGCGTCCGTAGTCCGAACCGTGGTTGCGATAGTGGAACAGGCTGATGTTCCAGCGAGCGCCAACGGCTTCCAGGAACCTGAGCAGCGCGCCGGGCCGTTCCGGGAACTCGAAACGGAACAGCCGCTCGTGCGCCAGGCCGTGCGCGTGGCCGCCGATCATGTAGCGCACGTGCAGCTTCGCCATCTCGTCGTCGCTCATGTCGAGCACGCGATAGCCGGAGCCTGCGACGAGGCCGAGCAGTGCTTCCTTCTCGCGGACTCCGCCGTGCAGCGATACGCCGACGAAGATCCGCGCCGTCGTGGCGTCGTCGTAGCGATAGTTGAATTCGGTGACGCTGCGCCGCCCGAGCAACTGGCAGAAACCGAGGAAGCTGCCCGGCCGTTCCGGCAGTTCGACCGCCAGCAGCGCCTCGCGCTGCGCACCCAGGTCGGCGCGCTCCGCCACGTGGCGCAGGCGGTCGAAATTGATGTTTGCACCGCAGTTCAGCGCGACCAGCGTGCGTCCGGCGCACTGCTCGCGGGCGACGTACTTCTTGATGCCCGCGACCGCGAGCGCACCCGCCGGCTCGGCGATGGTGCGGTTGTCCTCGAAGATGTCCTGGATGGCCGCGCAGATCTCGTCGGTACTGACCAGGATCACCTCGTCCACGTACTTCTGCGCGAGGCGGAAGGTTTCCTCGCCAACGCGGCGCACAGCGACGCCGTCGGCGAAGATACCGACCCGCTCGAGCGTGATGCGCTGCCCGGCCCGCAGTGAATCGTGCATGCTGGCCGCGTCCTCGGGCTCCACTCCAACGATGCGGATCTGCGGGTACAGCGACTTCACATAGGTGGCAATCCCGGCGATCAGGCCGCCGCCCCCGATCGGGACGAAGATTGCGTCGATGGGGCCGGAGTGCTGGCGCAGGATCTCCATGCCGATCGTGCCCTGCCCGGCGATCACGTCGGGGTCGTCGAACGGGTGAATGAAGGTGAGTCCCCGTTCGCGCGCCAGCTCGACCGCGCGCTCGAACGCGTGGTCGAAGTCGTCGCCGTACATGACGACCTCGCCGCCGAGATCGCGGACCGCCTGCACCTTGATGGTCGGCGTGGTCTCAGGCATCACGATGACCGCCGGGATGCCGCGCTTCCTGGCGGCTAGCGCGACGCCCTGCGCATGGTTGCCCGCCGACGCGCAGATCACGCCGCGCAGCGCGACGTCGTCGGGCAGGTGCGCGATCTTGTTGTAGGCACCGCGCAGCTTGAACGAGAAGACGGGCTGCAGGTCCTCGCGCTTGAAGAGGATCCGGTTGCCGAGGCGCTTCGACAGCCGCGGCGCAGGTTCGAGAGGTGACTCGATCGCGACGTCGTAGACGCGCGCCTTCAGGATGCGTTCGATGTAGCTCTCTTGCATGGGATTGTGCGGGTAGTCCGGCCCGCTACGTTAGCAGGAATGTGCTTGCCATTCCGTCCCGGTGCTGCTTCTCGTTTGCGTCGGCGGGCCGCATACTCTGCCACTCCCCAGGACCTGGACTCCGGAATTGCGCATCGAACTCGTGATGAGCCTGTTCGCCGGCATCAACGGCGGGCTGGCGGGATTCGTATGGAGCTGGCTGGTGTCGGCCCCGTGGATCGCCAGCAGCGGTCGCGAGCCATACCGTAGCGCTGACACTGCGCCGCTTTCGCGGCAGGTCGCGTCAGCGGCGCTGTTCGCACTGGCCGGCGCGGCCCTCGGATTACTGTTCTGGTTGGGCTGGGGGCTGATTTCCGTGGTCAACGCCCCGTGGTACACCACAGGCCTGCTGTTCGGCGGACTCGCGTGGGCCGGCATCGCGCTGCCGCTGATCGGCGCGCTGGCACTCAGGCTGCCCGGATTCGGCGGGACCGCGCTGGTGCTCGCCGTGGAATGGCTGGTGACCTGCGCAGCGATCGGCCTGTCCTGCGCGCAGGCCTGGCAGCGCCATACATGAGCCCGGCGCCGCAAGGCGCCGCGGTCTGGCTTCAACGGTCGAGGAAGTCCCTGGCGTAACGCGCCACCTCATTCGCTCCTGCATCGAGCAGGCCGCCGTCCTGGTCCGGCATGTCCACCCGGCGGCTCTCGTGGATCAGCGTGCATGCCCGTGCGCACATGTCCCAGAACTCGTCACGCGGTCGCAGGACCATCGTCGGCTGACGGAGCAGCGGCAGGCGCTCGCCGGCCGGATAGTTCGCAGCTGCAGCCGGCCCCCAGGCCGCCGCGTCGCCGGCGCGCAGCGCACTTGCGAGATCCTCGGCCACCCTCGATATCGAGGCCTTCGGGCCGCGCGAACGACGTATCCGCTGCCATTCTTCGACCAGGTGGCTGCCGTCCTCGCGCGCACGCAAGGGCCAGGGACGCGAATTGAAGGTCTCGCGCTCCTTCGCGTCGAAGACCGGTACGCTGGCAAGCACCACACGGCGAACCTGCTGTGGCCAGGCGATCGCGAGCTCCACGGCGGCCGACGCACCACCCTGCCAGCCAAGCACGTCCACCTGCCGCAGGCGCAGTGTGTCGACCAGGTCGCCGACTGCGGCCGCATACTCCGCCATCGAGGGCGCCGACTGCGGCGCGTCGGATTCGCCGTGACCGGGAAGGTCTGGCGCGTAGACGCTGCGATCCCGGCCGAGGTCTGCAAGCAGCGGACGGAACACTCGTCCGGACAGCGGCGCCGGGTGGATGCATACCAGCGGCGTGAGTTCGTCGAAGCCGCCGCTGGATGGGAACGCGGTGCGCACGTGCATCTGCCCGTAGCGGCAGTCGACGTACATCTTTCGAAGGTGGACGGTCACGGGCTGGGACCTCCTGCTCTGCTGGCGGGCGTTGCGCGCGGCTGCGCGAATGCTGGTACGTGTCACTTGCGTTGGCCCTCGGATCTGGCGGCGGTGCGGGCGAATTCTCCGCGCTGTGGCGACAGGTCACGTTGACTCAACTCTCACAAACAGGCCTCCTGACCTGACTTAATGCGCGCAACAATGCCTGGCCGCTTATGTTGCACGCCTCAGACGGAATCCAGATACCACTCGTAGTCACGATCGGACACCAGCGCGCCGAACTTGTCGCACTCGCTCCACTTGATTGCGAGGAATACTTTCAGGAATTCCTCGCCGAGCGCCCAGGCCAGGAATTCCGACCCTGCAGCCCTCTCCAGCGCGGAATGCCACTGCGTCGGGAGTTCCCCGTCCGGGTCCTGCGCGTAGCCGTTGCCTGTCACCGCCGGGCCCGGGTCCATGCGGCCGTCGATGCCCCGCTGCATCGCGCCGAGCACCAGCGCAGCGACCAGATAGGGGTTGGCGTCGGCGCCCGCCACGCGATGCTCGACGTGCCGGCTCGCTGGCGGCCCCGCCGGGATCCGCAGGCTCACGGTACGGTTGTTGACGCCCCAGGTCGGCGCGACCGGCGCGTAGCTCATGGCCCGGAAGCGCCGGTACGAGTTCGCGTGCGGCGCAAACACTGCCATGCCGTCGGCCAGCGTGTCGCGAAGACCGCCGATGGCGTGGCGGAGCAACTCGGTCCCGGCGGGGTCCTCGCTCGCGAAGGCGTTGGAACCGTCCGCCGCGGCGAGACTCGCGTGCAGATGCATGCCGGTACCTGCCATGCCGGCGAACGGCTTCGCCATGAAGCAGGCGATGAGACCGTGGCGACGCGCGATGCCACGGACGGCGCGCTTGAACAGCACCGCCTCGTCCACCGCGCGCAACGCGTCGGCTCGGTGCTCCAGCGTGATCTCGAACTGCCCGGGCGCGTACTCGGACATCAACGTGCGCAGCGGGAGCCCCTGCGCACGCGCCGCGGCATACAGTTCGTCGAACAGCGGCGACATGTCGTCGAGCCGCCCCAGGCCATAGGCATCGATGTGGCTTCCGCGCCGCGCAGTGACCAGTCCGCGTGCGGGACGTAGTCGCCCATGATCGTCCCGCTCGAGCAGGTAGAACTCGAGCTCTACTGCGACGACAGGCGTGAACCCGGCGGCCGCGAGCCGCTCGACCGCGCGGGCGAGCACGTGGCGCGGGTCGGCGCCGGCGGGACGACCGTCGAGTTCATACATGGTGCCGAGCACCTGGGCCGTGGGCCGCTCGAGCCATGGCGCACGCCACAGCGATCCCGGCACCGGACGGCAGCACAGGTCGGCATCACCCACCGCCCATACCAGGCCCGTCTCCTCGACGTCCTCGCCGGTGATGTCGAGGCCGAGGATCGAACCGGCGACATTGCGCCCGCTGCCGTACAGCGACCCAAGTTCTTCGCGTGCGATGTTCTTGCCGCGGCCGACGCCGTTTGCGTCGGTTATCACGAGCTGCACCGCCTCGACGTCCGGATTGGCGTCGAGAAACACCCGTGCCTCTTCCGGCTGGCCCGTCATCGGACGCTTGTGTGCCATTTCGCTCATGCCGACGATAGTGAAGGAACCGCTTCTGCAGTGGCAAGCACGCTGCCCGGGAACCGGCACATGACCTCAAGTGTGACGCCCATCCAGTCGGCGACGACGAGGAGCGCGAACTTTCGCGTGAGGTGCAAGAATAGCCACCATGCGCTTCGCGCTGGACGAACATGACTGACGCCTGGATATTGCTGCACCACGCGCCGCTGCGGGAACTCAACACGCTGCGCGTAGCGGCGACCGCGCGCTGGCTGGCAACGCTCGACGACCCCACCGCCCTGCCGGAGGTTCTCGGGCGGAGCGAATTCGCCGGTATGCCACTGCTGGTACTCGGCCAGGGCAGCAACGTGCTTTTCGCCCGGGACTTCGGCGGCCTGGTCCTGCAACCAGCATGGCGCCGTGTCAGCATCACCAGCGGCGAAGGCGACGCGGTGGTCGTGCGGGCAGAAGCAGGTCTCGGCTGGGACGCGCTGGTGGACTGGACACTGGCGCAGCAACTCACGGGCCTCGAAAACCTCGCACTGATTCCAGGGCTCGTCGGCGCGGCGCCGATCCAGAACATCGGCGCATATGGAACAGAGGTCAGCGAGGTCATCGCCTCCGTAGAGGCCTGGGACCGGCGCGACTCTGCTGCTGCGCTGCTTTCCAGCGCCGAATGCCGGTTCGGCTATCGCGACAGCCTCTTCAAGCAGGAACCGGATCGCTGGATCGTCACCGCGGTCAATTTCCTGTTTCCGCGCAACCGTGAACTCAACCTGGGCTACGCGGGGCTGCGTGACGAGCTCGCGGCGCTACGGATTGCCCAACCCACCGCGGCGCAGGTGGCGCAGGCCGTTCGACGCCTCAGGCGGCGCAAGCTGCCGGACCCGGAATTCCTGCCGAATGCGGGCAGCTTCTTCAAGAATCCCGTCGTGCCGGCCGGGTTGGCCGGTGAACTCGCGGAAGCGCACCCGGGCCTGCCGGTTCACGCGTCGCCGGACGGCACCTGCAAGCTCTCCGCCGCCTGGCTGATCGAGGCCTGCGGCTTCAAGGGAATCCGCGAGGGCGACGCCGGGGTCTCGGCACAGCACGCGCTGGTGCTGGTGAATCACGGCAGCGCGAGCGGCGCCGATTTGCTCGCGCTCGCGCGGCGGGTCGCGGACTCGGTCGAGCAGCGATTCGGGATCAGGCTCGCGCCCGAGCCGCGCATCGTCGGCGCATCATTCCCGTGACGGACTGAAACCCGGCTGGTGAACTGCTGATATCCGGCGGCCTGCTGCCGAAAATCGCGCTCACCAGCTGCCGACATTGGCCATGCTGGTCCAGGGTTCTGCCGGCGCCAGCGCCGCGCCTTTCTGCAGCAGCTCGATGGAGATGCCGTCCGGCGAGCGCACGAACGCCATGCGACCGTCACGCGGCGGCCTGTTGATCGTCACACCGTGCTCCGCGAGCCGGCGGCAGGCCGCGTAGATGTCGTCCACCTCGTAGGCGAGGTGCCCGAACGCCCGGCCGGTAGCGTAGGGCTCCGGATCCCAGTTCCAGGTGAGTTCGACCTGCGCCGACTCATCACCCGGCGCCGCGAGGAACACCAGCGTGAAACGTCCCTGGGTACTCTCGTGGCGACGCACTTCGCGCAGCCCCAGCGCGTCGCAGTAGAACTTAAGCGACTCGGTGACGTCGGTCACCCGGACCATCGTGTGCAGGTATTTCATGTTGGTTCACGCCTGGGGCCGACCGGGCCCGCCAGGCGACATGTTAGCGACTTGCGCCGTGGACGTGCGTCATGCCGGTACACCGTGCCTGCGCGCCAGGCCCCGCTGCCGCTTGTCACGCGGGCAGCGCTGCTGCACGCTGCCGGTCACATCGACCAATGGACCGAGCCATGAAACACCCCGGACGCGCGTCAGGACCTGCCTCGTTCACCGCCTTGATCGCGCTCGCTGCGCTGTCGCTCGCGGCCGCGGTATCCGCAGGCGCTGCCACGGCCGCTGCAACAGCACCTGCGCCTCGGGCCACAACGCACGGCGCCCCGGACGCGGCCGTCCAGACCGGCATGGAAGCGCCGTTCAACGTACTCGGTCGCGAGGACGCGCCGGTCGCCATGGTGGAGTTCAGCGACATGCAATGCCCGTACTGCAGGGACTACGCACTGCAGACCTTTCCGCAGCTGAAGCGCGCGTACATAGACACCGGAAAGCTGCACTACGCGGCGGTCAGCTTCCCGCTGCCCATGCACGCCTACGCCTTGCCGGCGGCAGTTGCCACACGCTGCGCCGGCGAACAGGGACAGTTCTGGAAGTACCGGGACGCGTTGTTTGCAGAGCAGGCGCAGCTTGCCTCCGATCCCTACGATGCGCTGGCCGGGAAGCTGGGCCTCGACGTCGCGAAGTTCAAGTCCTGCCGCCGCGACATTCGCCAGGATTCCTATGTACGGGAGGACCTGGAGATGGCGCGCCGGGACGGCATCGCCTCGACACCGTCGTTCATGATCGGGCGGGTCGTGGACGGCGAGTTCCAGGGCGGGACGTTTTCAGGCGCAAAGTCGTTCGAGGAAATTTCCGCGATGATTGACAAGTTGATTGCAGACAGCAAGTGACGGGCAGCGCTCCCGGCACCCACCCGGCATTTGTCGACGCGGCGCGGTTCTGGGCCCATCTCGGTTTCATTTCCTTCGGTGGCCCTGCAGGCCAGATCGCGGTGATGCACCGCGAAATCGTCGAGCGGCGTGCATGGCTGGGCGAACGGCAGTTCTCCAATGCGCTCAGCTTCTGCATGCTGCTGCCCGGGCCCGAGGCACTGCAACTGGCCATTTACCTGGGATGGAAACTGCACGGCATACGCGGCGGCCTGGTGGCGGGACTCGGCTTCATCGTGCCTGCCGTCGTCCTGCTGCTCGGACTGTCCCTTGCATACACGCGCTTCGGCAACCTGCCGATCGCAACCGGGATCCTGATCGGGCTTAAGTCCGCCGTACTCGCGCTGGTATTGCAGGCGATCACCCGCATCGGCGAGCGTGCACTCCGCAGTCCACTGCACGTCGCGCTTGCAGTCGCCTCTTTCATCGCGCTGCAGTGGCTGCGAATACCGTTCCCGCTGATCGTGCTGGCCGCCGGCCTGGTCGGTGTCGCCGCAGCCTGGCGTACGGCCCGGTCGGCTGCGCGCGCGCCGGTTCCGATCGCGGGCACCGCGACCCCGGCCCGGGTCGCGATCGCGGGACTCGTGCTATGGGTGCTGCCGCTGTTTGCCGTGACGATCGCGCTAGGCTACGGGTCGCTCTGGGCACGCCTGTACCTGTTCTTCACGCAGGCCGCCCTCGTGACGTTCGGCGGCGCGTATGCGGTGCTCGGCTACGTCACGCAGCACTTCGTGCAGGATCTGGGCTGGGTCAGCGCGCAGCAGGCGATCGACGGCCTCGCGCTCGCGGAAACCACGCCCGGGCCGCTGGTGATCGTGTTGCAGTTCATGGGGTTCATGGCCGGGTGGAACCAGTCCGTGCCATTGGCGCCGGTGGCGAGCGCGCTGCTCGCGGCGATGCTCGCGTCCTGGGCCACCTTCCTGCCGTCGTTCGTGCTGATCTTCCTGTTCGCCCCGCACGTCGAACGGATCACGGGCAATCCGCGAATCGCCGGCGCGCTGGCCGCGATAACGGCCGCTGTCATCGGCGTGATCGCGACGCTGGCCGTGATCCTCGGCGGTGTCGTGCTGTTCCCGGGGGGATTCGATTCGGCCATTGCCTGGCCACCGCTGGCCATCGCCGCGGCGAGCTGGCTGCTGTTGCGCACCGGCCTCGCGCTACCCTGGGTCCTCGTCGTTGCCGCGGCCGCCGGGCTCGCCGTGCACTTGCAGGGTTGGGCCTGAGCGCGGCTGGTCGGGCCCCGATGCGGCTCAGAACATCCCGCTGGGACCGGGTTCTGTCCTGCCGCCGTTGCCGCGCGATTCGATGAAGTCCCCGGTGATCATCTCGTCGTAGGTCTGGCCGGGCCCGACCATCGGATAGACGCAGGCGTCCGTGTCGATGATCACCTCGAGGAATGCGGGCCCCTTGAATTCGACGAACTCCTTCACCACGCGCGGCACGTCTTCCTTGCGGTCGAGACGCACCGCAAACCGAAACCCGTCGGCCTCAGCAGCCTTGATGAAGTCCTTCTTGTGCAGTGATTTGTCGCTCGCCGACAGCCGGCCCTTGAAGAACAGCTTCTGCCACTGCTTGACCATGCCGTCGCCGAAGTTGTTCAGCACCACGACCTTTACCGGCAGGTCGTAGGTCGTGACCGTCTCGAGCTCGCCCAGGTTCATGCGGATGCTGGCGTCACCGTCGACGTCGATCACCAGCCGATCGCGCCGCGCGAACTGCGCGCCGATCGCCGCGGGCAGGCCGAAGCCCATCGTGCCCATGCTGCCCGAGGTGAGCCACAATCGCGGCTCGCGGAAGTCGAAGTACTGCGCGGCCCACATCTGGTGCTGGCCGACGCCGGTGGCGATGATCGCCTCGCCTTTCGTCAGCCGGTTGATCTCCTCGATCACGTAGTACGGCTGGATCAGCTCGCTGTCGCGATCGTAGTTCATCGCGTGCAGTTGCCTGAGCGCGTCGACGTGCGCCTGCCAGGCGGACCAGTCGCGGCGGAAACCCGCCTGCTTCGCGCGCGCGCTGAGCGCGGTGAGCGCCGCGGGCAGCAGCCCCACGTGGCTCCACTGCACACGCTTCACCTTGTTGATCTCGGACGCGTCCACGTCGATGTGCGCGATCCGCTTCGCATTCGGTGCGAACTGTTCCGGAACGCCGGCGACGCGGTCGTCGAAGCGGGCACCGAGCGCGACCAGGAAGTCGCAGTCGTCCACTGCGTAGTTGGCGAAGGCCGTGCCGTGCATGCCGAGCATGCGCATCGAGAGCCGGTCGGTCGTATCGACGGAGCCGATGCCCATCAGCGTAGTGACCACCGGAATGCCGAGTTCCGCGGAGAATCGACGCAGCTGCTCCGCCGCGCCGCCGTTCACCACGCCACCGCCGGCGTAGATGAGCGGGCGCTCCGAGCTGCCGAGCATGGCGAGGAATGCGTCTGCCTGCTTGTCCGAGATCGCGTTCTTTTCGAGGGTGTTCATGCGGTGGCGATAGCCGCGCACGTCGAGGTGCCCCTCTCCCTTGAACGCACCCTGCCAGTTCTGGACGTCCTTCGGGACGTCGATCACGACCGGGCCCGGCCGGCCGGTGCGCGCAATCTCGAACGCGGTGCGGATGGTTGCCTCGAGCAGGTCCGGATTCGTGACCAGGAAGCAGTGCTTGGCGACCGAACCCATGATGTTCGAGACGGGCGCCTCCTGGAACCCGTCGCTGCCGATGGCGGCCGTGGGCACCTGGCCGCAGATGACCACGATCGGCACGGAGTCCGCCGCACAGTCGCGCACCGGCGTGACGGTGTTCGTGGCACCCGGGCCAGAGGTGACCATGCACACGCCGACGCGACCGCTGGCCCGCGCATAGCCCGCGGCCATGAATCCCGCGCCCTGCTCGTTGGCAGGCACGATCAGTGGCATCGGCGCGCCAGCGCCGTCCGCCGCCGCATGGGCCTGGTTGTAGCGGAACACCGCGTCGTAGGTCGGCAGGATCGCGCCGCCGCTGTAGCCGAAGATGGTGTCCACGCCCTCGTCGGCGAGCACCTGCACGATGATGTCCGCACCGGACATGACCTGGCCCGCCCGGGGATGGACGGCTCGATCCTTCTTGGCGTGGCTCTGGCTCACGAGAAATCCTGCCTGACGACCCGCGAATAATCGTGTTGCGGTGCAACGGAGACTAGCAGCAGCATCCGTACCCGTCCATCTAGGCGGACCCTGATCCATACCCTATGCTTCCCGGGAAGCCCGGGCGACAGGTCGGTCGTTTAGAGCTTCTAAATCAAATACTTATGAATTGAGCGCGGAGTCGATCCGCAGGCTGGGCCACCGTGAAAACCATGCGCCACATCATTTCCGTCACGCTGCAGAACGAGGTCGGCGCGCTGAACCGCGTCGCGGGCCTATTCTCAACCCGTGGCTATAACATCGAGTCGCTGAGTGTCGCGCCGACCGACGATCCCACGGTGTCGCGCCTGACCGTCGTCACGACCGGCAACGACGCAGTCATCCAGCAGATCTCGAACCAGCTGCTGAAGCTCGTCGACGTCGTGGACGTCGAAGACGTGACGCGCGAGGAACATTTCGAGCGTGAACTGCTGCTGATCAAGGTGAAGGGCAAGGCGACGATGGTCGGATCGCTGTGGTCCGCCGCACAGCGGGCCGGTGGTCGCGTGCTGTGGGATGCCGCCGACAGCTTCACTGTCGAACTGACCAGCAACGAAGCGGAGATCAATCGCTTCATCGCAGAGGTCTCGAACTTCGGCCAGGTACTCGAGGTCGTACGCTCGGGCGCGCTCGCGATCCAGAAGGGCAAGGAAGTCCTGGAGTCCTGACCGCCGGGATGACACACCCGGCCTGGAGCGCAGCGTGAAGGCGAACATCGAGCATCTGCGCCGCTACGCGGTCGCGCGATCGCTGTTCCGGCCGACGACACTCGGTCGAGCCATCAACCGGCTCGGCTTCGTGCAGGCCGATCCGATTCGCGCACCGGCGCGCGCCCAGGACCTGACACTGCGTCACCGCGTGAAGGATTACCGCGCCGGCGAACTCGAGCGACGCTACCCGCGCTTGGTGCTCGAGGAGGACTTCTTTGTCAACTACGGGATCCTGCCGCGCGCGCACAGCGCGTTGATGCACCCGCGGACCGCGCGGCGAGCCTGGAGCGCGCCGCGGCGAAGGCAGGCGGAGGAAGTGCTGGAATTCGTGCGGGGGCGTCGTGCGGTGCATCCGCGCGAGGTCGATGCTCATTTCGCACACGGCAAGGTGACCAACTGGTTCGGTGGGTCGTCGAATGCCACCACGCAACTGCTCGACGAGATGCATTACCGGGGACTGCTGCGGGTGGTTCGACGCGAGGGCGGAACCCGCGTGTATGCGGCGCGCGCGGACCTCGGCGCATCGCCGCAGGACGATGCGAGCATCGACGAAAGGATCGACGCACTCGTCGACATCGCCGTGAACAAGTACGCGCCGGTGCCGGCCAGCGGCCTCGGCCGACTGCTGAGTGGCCTGTGCATCGGTGTACCGCAGTGGCGCGCGCGACGTGCCGCATCGCTGGCGCGCGCGAAGCGCCGGCTCGGCCACGCAAAGCTCGGTTCCGGGGACTGGTACTGGCCGGCTGACGAAAATCCTGCCTCGCGCCGCTGGAGTCCGGACGAGACCGTGCGCCTGCTGACCCCGTTCGACCCGATCGTGTTCGACCGGCAGCGATTCGAGACCTTCTGGGGATGGCCGTACCGATTCGAGGCCTACACGCCTGCGCCGAAGCGAAAGCTGGGGTATTACGCCCTGCCATTGCTGTGGCGCGACCAGGTCATCGGCTGGGGCAACCTGTCGGTCAACGACGCAAAGCTGTGCGGCTCATTCGGCTACTGCAAGGGCGCACCGCCCCGCGACGCTGTGTTTCGCCGGGAACTCGCGGTCGAACTGGAGCGGATGAGTGTATTTCTCGGGTTGGAACGCTGAACGGCGGGCAGCGGGTCAAGGAAGGGTTGCTGACGCTGTTCGTGCAACACACCCGGCGGGTGGTGGGGCATTTGGGCGGCTTGAGTCGGCAAGAGCAGACATTCGCGTACGCGTAAAGACGGCCACAAGCGGACCTTTATCGAGGCGAACGCACGGCGCCACCGCGGAGGGCGGGCCAAGCGCGAAGTCGTCAGGCGAGAGCCAACTCGCCGTACCAGTACGAGGCGGTCACGCCTCCATCCATGAGGAAGTCGCTGCCCGTGATGAACGTGCCCTCGGGCCCCATCAGCAGCGCCGCCAGGTTGCCGACTTCGTCGGGTGTGCCGGCGCGACCCGCCGGGCACAACTCGATCATGCGGCGGTAGCCCGCGCCGCGCGGACCGCCCAATTCTTCCCGGGCGAGCGGTGTCATGATGATTCCTGGACTGATGGTATTCACTCGCGCTCCGCGCTTGCCCCAGCGAACCGCCTCGGCCATAACGCGCAACGCGTTGCCGCGTTTTGAGATCTGGTAGGCGTGAAGAGGGTCGGTGACGGTGCCGGGCGCCAGCATCGCCAAGCCCAGGATCTCTTCAGTTGGCGTCGTCGCAAGCGCGCGATTCTGCTCGGACGTCAGTGCGGGTAGTCGATGTCCCGACTGCGACGCAATGACGATCCCGGACCCACCGCGGGCTACGACGTTGCCGAACTCCTCGAGCACCAGTGCGGTGCCATACAGGTCCACCTTCAGGATCGTCGCGGGTGAGGCCTGCGTCGGCGATACACCCGCGGCATGAATGATTCGGGCGATGGACCCGTGCGTGCGAGCGTGCTCGGCGAGCGACCGTACTGAGTCGCGCGAGGACACGTCCACGTGGATCGTGCTCACGTGGAATCCCGCATCACCGAGCACCTTTGCCGCAGCCTGCGCGTTTTCCTCGCGCAGGTCTGCAAGGACAACGTGCCGACCGGCGCTGACGCGCCGAGCGATGGCCTGTCCGATCGACCCTGCCCCGATGACAACGGTGACTTCCACATTCATATCTCGACCTCCGAGTCGACTTCACTCATCGCTGATGCCGAGGCTTTGGCGGACTTCCATGCCCGGCGTGGTTGCAAGCTGCACGATCAAGTCC
The DNA here is from genome assembly GCA_963819835.1 of uncultured Gammaproteobacteria bacterium. GTDB lineage: Bacteria > Pseudomonadota > Gammaproteobacteria > Steroidobacterales > Steroidobacteraceae > RPQJ01. The sequence continues at coordinate 37,002 of CAWFXR010000028.1, read as the reverse complement.
GACAGGCTGTTGAGCGACACATCGTGCCCGCGAAACGCCTCGCCCTTGCGCGTCAACCGATAATCGATTTTGGGATCGCTCGTGAACCAGCCGGGGCGAAGGACTGTGTACTCGAGGCCTGAAGCCTCGATGATGGCGGCCGAATCGCGATACGGATCGAGCACCTTCGAATACTTCTGCTCCGGCACTTCCCCGTAGATCCCCATCGAACTCACGAAGATGAGCCGCCTCAGGCCCGTCGCCCGCATCGCATCGACGATGGTCTGTGCCTGCCGGGCCATGTCGCCGGCGAGGTTCGCGTAGACGACGTCCTGGCCGGCCATGGCCGCCTCGAGCGCTGTCCGATCGGTGACATCCCCTTCAACGACGCGGGCTCGTGACAACTCCGGGTTGCGCAGTCGGTTCGAACGGCGCAAGAACAGCGTCAGCCGGCAATCCGTGCGGTCGAGAAAGAACCGCGTTGTGTTGCGGGCGAGCTGCCCGTTCGCGCCCAGGATCAGGACGTTCGGCATGGTGATCGCCGTCGCGGTCACGGCTTGACCATGACCTTGATCGACTTGCGTCGATCCATCGCCACGTAACCCGCGGGTACCTGTTCGAGGCTCACCGAGCTGTCGAAGACACGACCGGGCTCGATGCGGCCCTCCAAAATGTCGGGCAGCAGGTCGTCGATGTAGGCACGGACGGGAGCCGGCCCGCCACCGACCGCGACGTTGCGATAGAAAGCCTGTTGCGAGAGGGGGGTGGCCGCATAGTGCGGAACGCCGACGCGACCGACGGCACCGCCGGCCCGCGCGATACCGACCGACGTCGTCATCGCATCCTCGGATCCGACGCACTCGAGCACAGAGTGCACGCCCTTGCCGCCAGTCAGCGCGCGAACGCGCTCAACGGCCGCTTCGCCGCGTTCGCTGACGATATCCGTCGCGCCAAACGCTTTCGCGAGCGTGATCCGGTCGGGATGGCGGCCGAGCAGGATAATCTGCTCGGCGCCAAGGCGCCTGGCTGCGATGACGCCGCACAGGCCCACGGCGCCGTCACCGATCACTGCAGCCGTCTTGCCCGACGCTACGCGAGCAACGACGGCAGCGTGGTGGCCGGTGCCCATCACGTCAGAGAGCGTCAGAAGACCGGGCATCAGCGCCTCGTCCGCGGGGCCAGGCACGACGTAGAGCGTTCCGTCGGCGAGGGGCACGCGCACCGCTTCCGCCTGCGCTCCGCCGACCTGCCCGACCCCGAAGAAGCCGCCGTGGGAGCAGGCGGTCTGCAGGCCCTCGTGGCAGAACTCGCAAGTCCCGTCCGAGAACGCGAACGGCATGATCACGAAGTCACCGCGCTTGACCGTTCGCACGTCGGAACCAACGGCCTCCACGACGCCGATGGCTTCGTGACCCATCGGCCGGGCCTGTTCCAGCGGCTCCAGCAGCTTGTACGGCCACAGGTCGCTGCCGCAGATGCACGCTTGAGTGATGCGCACCAGCGCATCGGTCGGCTGTTCGATGGTCGGGTCCGGCACGTTCTCGACTCGAACGTCGCCGGCGCGGTACATGAGCGTGGCACGCATGGTCGGCCTCTGGTCTGTGTGATTGAAGCGTTCGATGGATCAACGGCCGACGAGGCGCTGAAGCTGCTCGGGGTAACGGCCCCCCTGAACAGTGATGCGCGACGATGCGTCGTCGATCTCCCGCAGGTCCTCCGTGGAGAGATCAACGGAGGCGGCGCCCACGTTCTCCTCTAGGCGATGCCGCTTCGTTGTGCCCGGGATCGGCACAATCCACGGCTTCTGCGCGAGCAGCCAGGCCAGTGCGAGTTGAGCGGGGGTGATCCCCTTGCGCGTGGCGATTTCCCCGAGCAAATCGACCAGCGCCTTGTTGGCCTTGCGGGCCTCCACCGAGAACCGCGGCACTATGTTGCGGAAGTCGGAACCGTCGAACTGGGTGGTCTCGTCAATCTTGCCTGTCAGGAATCCCTTGCCTAGCGGGCTGAACGGCACGAAGCCGATGCCGAGCTCTTCGAGCGTTGGGAGAATTTCCACCTCGGGCTCGCGCCACCACAGCGAGTACTCGCTCTGCAGCGCCGTGACGGGCTGCACCGCATGCGCGCGTCGGATCGTTTGGGCGCCGGCCTCCGACAGTCCGAAATGGCGCACTTTGCCCTCGTTGATGAGGTCGCGCACGGTGCCCGCGACGTCCTCGATCGGGACGTTCGGGTCGACCCGATGCTGGTAGAGCAGGTCGATCGTGTCCATCTTCAGGCGGGCCAGCGAGGCGTCAACGACCTCGCGGATGTGCTCGGGCCGGCTGTCGAGGCCGCTCTGCTTGCCATCGACGATGCTGAACCCGAACTTCGTCGCGATCGACACACGGCTGCGGTGAGGTGCGAGCGCCTCACCGAGGAGTTCCTCGTTCGTGTACGGCCCGTAGATCTCGGCCGTGTCGAAGAACGTGATTCCGAGTTCCACCGCGCGGGCGATGACGGAGGCCATTTCGCGCTTGTCGCCGGGCGGGCCGAGCCCGAAGCTCATGCTCATGCAGCCGAGACCGAGCGCGGAGACCTCGAGGCCGGCTTTACCGAGTTGGCGTGTCTGCATCCTGTTCTCCGGTTGGGGTGGCATCGGCGCTCGACGAGCGCTCGTCAGCTGCCTGTGTGGCCTCGTTCACCACACGCAGGCCGTTCAAGGCAGTTGGGTAGCCGATGTACGGCAGCAGCTGAGTCAGCACATCGATCAGGCGTGCGCGGTCGTTGCCGACGCGGACGTTCGCGAGCACGTGCGCCTTCACCTGCGACTCGCAGCCACCGAGCGCGACCAGCATGCTGAAGGTCAGCAGCTCGCGTGTCTGGAGGGCGATTTCACCGCGTGACACGTGATCGCCAAAGCAATTGCCTGTCAGGAAGCGCAGAAGGTGGCGCTGATCGGCGGGCGTCGATGCGTGCAGCTGGTCGAGTGCCGCCTGGCCAATCACGGTTCGCTGCACTTCGAGCCCGACGGCCGCCCGCGTCTTGGGCGTGCTCCTGGACTGGGGTGGCAGCGGCAACGCGACGCCTCGCTCCGTCAGGACGTCATTCGTGACGTGGAGGAAGTCGAACACCCGCGCCATGCCGACATAGGGCACGGCCTGGTACACGACTTCCTTCGCGGCGCTGGGTGTGACGCCGGCGATCAGCGCGGCACGCAGCATCACTCGGAACTCGCTCACTGCGTGCACCGCGATCATCGCCGCGAGCTGTGCCATGAGACGCGTGACCACGTCGAGGCGCGTCACTTCGAGCGCCTCGCCGAAGGCGAAGTTGTCGAACACGTCGATCAACTCCGGGTCCGTACGCGCGAGCGTCGAAACAGGTCCGGGGAACAGTAGCTCGTGGTTCCTGCGCGCCCGTGCGTTCGTTGCCATCCCGTCCTCCTCACTACTCGAATCGCGCAGACCCAATGGGGGCTGCGGCATGCGTGGAACGATAGGCCGGTTTCGGTCACGTCAGTAGACGGTGTAATCTGCATGAACCTATATCGGAGATTCATCAATGCGCCGCGAAGAACTGGGTGATCTCCTGGCCTTGTCCGCCGTCGCCGAGGCGGGAAGCTTCACCCGCGCTGCAGCGCGTCTCGGTACGTCGCAGTCCGCGTTGAGCCATACCATCCGCCGACTCGAGGCGCGTCTTGGGCTGCGACTGCTGACTCGAACGACTCGAAACGTTTCCCCTACGGAGGCCGGTCAGCGACTGCTCGGCGCCCTGCGCCCCGCGTTTGAGCAGATCGAATCAGAACTCGCGTCGTTGGATGAACTGCGCGACAAGCCAGCCGGAACCATCCGCATCAACACGAGCGGGCATGCGGCATCGACGATCCTGTGGCCGGCACTCAAACAGTTCCTGCCGAAGTACCCCGACGTTCACGTCGAATTGTCCCTCGATTCGGCCCTGACAGACATCGTGGCGCAGCGATTCGATGCGGGCGTACGCCTCGGCGAGCACCTCGCCCGCGACATGGTTGCCGTTCGAATCGGGCCCGACCTGCGCATGGCGGTCGTCGGGGCGCCGTCGTACTTCGACGGGCGCTCGAAGCCAAAGCGGCCGCAAGACCTGACCGGCCACATTTGCATCAACCTCCGACAGTCGACGCTCGGTGGGCTCTATGCCTGGGAGTTCGAAAAGGATCGCCGCGAGATCAATGTCAGGGTTGAGGGATCGCTGATCTTCAACGACATGCGCATGGTGCTGCACGCCGCGCTGGACGGGTTCGGGCTCGCCTTCGTCATGGAGGACCAGGCACAGTCAGCCATCGAGGGGGGGCAGCTCGTGCGTGTCCTCGCCGACTGGTGTCCGCAGTTCGCGGGATACCATCTTTACTATCCGAGTCGAAGGCAGCCGACCCCGGCGTTTTCCCTGCTCGTCGAGGCGTTGCGATTCGACGGCGCTAAGCGACGCTGACCCCGTCGTCGAAGTCCGCTACGGGTCGGTGGCGTGCCTAAAGGGTCTGCTCTCGGGGCGGCGCCCCTGAGCCGCGCGGAACGCGGCCAGCCTGGGCTGGGTGGCTGTCCGGAGTCCAGAGGTCGAGGGAGGTGGACGGTCGCTGTGTCGCTCGCGACCTCGACGCGCCGGCCATTGCGGCGCGTCCTTGAGGCCGCCGGCTGGCGGCCGGGTTTTGCCATGGGAAGGAGTCAGGGTACGTGCCACTGCACGCGGAGCCAGGCTGGGTGGCTCGCGGATTTCAGGCGGCCGATAAAGTTCCGGCGCTGTTCGATCCAGGCAGGGAGGACGGCACGCGTGACGCGTGCCTCGACGCGGCCTCCTTCGGGGCGCGTCCTCGGAAGCCGCCGATCGGCGGCGGGTCTTGCAGGGGAATGATTTCAGCAGGGAGTCGCGAGCCGCACCCTCAGCCACGCCGCGTGGCTCGCGAACTTGAGGTAACCCGCGAGGTCTAGGGGCTGCTCGCTGCGCTGGTCGCACGGCTCGACCGGCGCATGGATTTCGACCTGGCCGTCTCAGAGCGGTCGCTGTACGTCTCGCTCGGCGAGGAAACTTTGACCGGCGTGGTGACGGAGCGGCGGATCGCGACCTGAGGGTGACGGTCAGTGTCTCTACGCTGGTGCGGGCATCGCCGCCGACTGAGGGAGATACTCGACTTTGCCGAACCTTTTACCGCCGACAGCGGCAGAGGTGACAACTGACAGCCTGTTTCTTGTTAGCCTTCGCACCGAACTCCCGCCCACCGCGTCGAGGCCATTCCACACGCCTGGGCGTGCACTCTGCCCGGCCGATTGTGGTGCATCCGCAGGTTCATCGCCTTCTCTACGAGCGCTGGAGGTGGCTCTCATGTCCGAAAACCCGCAATGGACATGTCCGACCTGCAAGTTGACCGTCAACACGGCGTTCTGCGCCCGCTGTGGTGAAGAACCGATTGCGCCGCGTGACCTCACCTTGCGCGGACTTGCCGAGAAAGTGTTCCATGCCCTCACCAGCATTGACGCACGCGCGGCGCGCTCGGCTGGAACGCTGCTGCGTCATCCCGGCGAGCTCACGCTTTCGTGGACACGCGGGGTGCGTAGGCCGTATGTGGCACCTTTCCAGCTGTTCTTGATCGCCAATGTCATCTTTTTCGCGCTGCAGTGGCTGACGAGCGAGAACGTTTTCAGCTCCTCCCTCGACTCACATCTACACCATCAGGACTGGAGTCGTCTCGCCCAGTCGCTCGTGGCCCGGCGACTGGAAGCAAGCGATACCAACGTCGAACAGTACGCGCCGGCTTTCGATCGCGCGGTCGTGCTGAACGCCAAGTCACTCATCCTGATGATGACACTTCCATTCACATTGCTTCTGCCGTTGATCTTTTTTGGCGCACGCCGCTCGTTCATGACACACGTGGTGTTCTCGCTTCATCTTTACACGTTCCTGCTGCTCGTCTTTTGTATCGCACTACTCGTTGCGAAATTCAGCGGCATGCTCGGAGTCGGTGGGTTCGATGCGCCGATGGTTGACAACGTCTTGAGCGCTGCGAATCTTGCGGCGTGCGGGGTCTATATCTACATAGCCATTGGCCCGGTTTACGGCGCCACCGGCATGCTCCGGGCTACGAAAGCACTGATTCTGGCGGTGGCAGTAGCCGCCATCGTCCTTGGCTATAGATTCGTGGTGTTCCTGATCACCCTGTACGGTACCTGAGGAATAGACGTCGATGCCTGCCAACCCTTCCTCGGCTCCACTCCACCGTTAATCCGCTACAATTCGGAGGTCCCTGAGGTGCTTGAAGTCGCACATGTCAGTACGGTCCTGGCGCTGCTTTTGTCGGGCGCAGTGTTCGGCGCCGCCTTGTACGACGCCGTCGTTTTCGCGCCCAACCTGCGAGGCGGGCCACAGCGATTGGAGCACGGTCGGTTGTTCATGGCGGCCGCGACGCCTGCGAACCTGTTTCGAGTTCTCTCTCCCGCGGCACAGCTTCTGACTCTGCTTGCAGTCGTCTCCAATTGGGCAAGCCCGATTTGCAGGTGGCCCCTGGTCATTGCCCTGCTGACTCTGGTGGCAACCGACATCATCACCTTCAAGTTCCACTACCCGCGTAACCGCCTCATGTTCACCGCTCCACTAACAGTCTGTCCCGAGGTGCTGGGTGTGGCCGCGCGGCAATGGGCCGCCGGCAACCTCGTCCGTGTGTCGCTGGTTCTCGTCGCCTGGTTGACTACGCTGACGGCGCTATTGCGGTCCGCGGCGTAAAGAATCGTCCAAACTGAAGCCGCCCGGCGGCGCGGGGCCTGGCTGTGGATTTATCCGTTCGAGCACGGCCGCGGTGCACAGGTGCGGCGGGTGGTGGGGCAGTTGAGCGGGTAGGTGGGGAACGGGGAAGCGGACGGTGGCGTAGGCGTAAGATCGGCTAGGAGCAGTCCCTCGATCGGGTGAACTAACCTCTCGAAAGCGGGCGTCGCAAAGAAGAGAATAGGCGCGGTCGCACCATCCAATAAGAACAGGACCCGGTCATGTCGGTCGCGGAATGGTTCAGCAAATTCTGCAGCGAACTGCGCATTCAGGATGCACAAGCGTCGACGATATCGAGTCGCTACAAGTCGATCACGCAGCGGCTCAATACAGACTTCTGGAACACTACCTCTGATACCGCACATAGCCTCTACGTTGGCTCATATGGGCGGAGCACTGCGACCCGAGGATTCAGCGATCTCGACGTTTTGACGGAGCTGCCAAACGCGCTCTACCACCAATACGACAAGCATGCAGGCAACGGTCAGTCGGCTTTGCTCCAAGCCGTACGGGCCACCATGCGCAAGACCTACCCGACTTCCGAGATCGGCGCTGACGGGCAGGTGGTCTCCGTTTCGTTCACCGATGGGTTGATTTTCGAGGTTGTACCAGCGTTCACCAACAAGGATGGGGAGTCGTACACCTATCCCGATGCGAACAACGGCGGCACCTGGAAGACTACGAATCCGAGAGCCGAGATCGAAGCCATTCGCACGCGAAACAATGAATGCAACGGCAATCTCATAGAGCTCTGTCGCATGGTACGCGCGTGGAAGAAGACTTGGACGGTGCCAATCGGCGGCTTGCTTATCGACACGCTTGCCTATCAGTTCATCGAGCGATACGAGTATCGCGACAAGTCGTACCTCTACTACGACTGGATGGTGCGCGATTTCTTCAAATGCATTGCGGACACCAGCGAGACTCAAGAATGGTGGAGAGCGCCCGGTAGCGGCGCGTATGTTTGGGGCAAAGGCCTATTTCAGTACAAGGCCAGGCGGTGCTACAACATCGCACTGAGCGCCATATCGCATCAGGCTGCAAGCGAAAGCTGGGCAGCGAAGCGTGATTGGAGGGAGATCTTTGGAACAAGCTTCCCAGAATGATGCAGCTTCCGGTCGCCTAGCAATCCTCGAGGGTCAACTACGCGAGTGCTTCGGGAGGGTTGTGTACTCGCATAAGACGCACGAGAGATGCGCGGATCTCTTGCTGCGAAGACTCGCGACGATCAAGTTGTGGCAGATAGTTCTCTCCGCCATAACGACAGGCGGGTTTGCTGCTGCCCTACTCGGCGCTGGGGAAGTCACAGCGATCATCGGAGCGGCTGTGTCGACCGCTTTGCTAGTGCTCAATGCGTACACAAAGGACTACAACTTGGGCGAACTAGCGCAGAAGCATCGGGACGCTGCTGCCGACCTGTGGCTAGTTCGAGAGAAGTACCTTTCGCTGCTAACAGACCTGAGGACTGACACCAAACCTCTCGATCAGCTATCCGGTGAGCGTGATGCGCTATTGAACGACCTGCACGCGGTCTATAAGGGGGCTCCGAGCACTAACCATTCGGCATACAAGAGTGCGCAAGAGGCGCTTCAGAAGCTCGAGGACATGACCTTCTCTGACCAGGAGATAGACGCATTCCTGCCGAACGTGCTCAAGCGCTCCAAATAGATGAACCAAGCGTATGCGAGCTTTGCTACCTGTGCGGCGTTTCGCAGGCGAGTTATCCGAAAGATCGCCGGACAACGGACTTTCCCGAATGACAGCAGAGGGTCGTTTGTGTGGCAGCTGATCGGTGCGTCCTAATAGTAGTTGGCCCGAAGTGACCGAGAGCACGCGTCGCCCGGAGTGTATCGACCCATGAGCCTGGTAAAGTCCAAACAACGCGTCGCCGACCACGGGGAGGTCTTCACCCCCGCGTGGATGGTCGAGGCGATGCTCGACCTGGTGAAGGGCGAGACCGAGCGCATTGACTCGCGCTTTCTGGAGCCGGCGTGCGGGAACGGCAACTTCCTCGTGCAGATCCTGCGGCGCAAGCTCGCCGCCGTGGAACTCAAATACGGCAAGTCCGATTTCGAGCGGCGGCACTACGCGCTGCTCGCGCTGATGTGCATCTACGGCATCGAGCTGCTGCCGGACAACATCGCCGAGTGCCGCGCGAACCTGCTGGAGATCTTCGCCGAGTATCTGAACCTCGATCCGTCGGACGACCTGTATCGCGCCGCGTTCTACGTGCTTTCGCAAAACCTCGTCCACGGCGACGCCCTGACGATGCGCACCCAGGACGACCTGCCAATCACCTTCGCCGAGTGGGGCTATCTGGGCAAGGGCAAGTTCCAGCGGCGTGACTTCCGCTCGACAGCCTCACCCATTCCTCGGCCTTCAGCGCGGAAGGCTCGCTCTTCGCCCACCTCGGCAAACACGAGATCTTCACGCCAGCCAAGACCTACCCGCCGATGACGGTGAGTGAGCTGGCCGCCGCTTGCGCCGGAGGTCATCGTATGAGCGACCAAGCCAGCTTTGCCTTGCGCAGCCGCAACCCGGACGTGCTGACGTGCATCGCGAACCTCTCCAACGACGAGGTGTTCACCCCGCCGGAGTTCGCCAACCGGATGCTGGACACGCTGGCCGAGGCGTGGGCCGCCAACCACGGCGGCGCGAACATCTGGGCCGACAAGACGGTGAAGTTCCTGGACCCCTGCACGAAATCCGGCGTGTTCCTGCGCGAGATCACCAGCCGCCTCACCAAGGGGCTGGAGCAGGAGATTCCGGAACTGGAGAAGCGCGTGAACCACATCCTGACGAAGCAGGTGTTCGGCATCGGCATCACGCAAATCACCAGCCTGCTCGCGCGGCGCAGCGTGTATTGCTCCAAGCACGCCAACGGCAAGCACTCCATCGCCAAATCCTTCGCCAGCGACGATGGCAACATCTGGTTCAAGCGCACTCAAGCACACATGGGACGGACGACAAGTGCAAGTACTGCGGCGCGGGCAAGATCCGTTTTCGACCGGGCGGCAGGACTTGAAACCCACGCCTACGCGTTCATTCACACCGACAACATCAAGACTCGGCTGGCCGAGATATTTGGAGGCAATATGCAATTCGACGTAATCATCGGAAATCCGCCGTATCAGATTGGCGACGGCGGTGGTGGCGGAGGCGCTTCGCGATGCCGATCTATCAACTTGTTCGTTGAGCAGGCGATGAAGCTTGAGCCGCGCTATCGTCAGCGATGGTTATTCCGTCGCGATGGTTGGCGGGCGGCACGGGTCTCGACGAGTTTCGTGACGCGAATGCTCGCGCGATCACGCATATCGCGAAGCTTGTTGACTATCCCGCAGCTGTACGACGTGTTTCCCGGGCGTCGAGATTCGAGGGCGGCGTCTGCTACTTCCTCTGGGACCGCGACACACGACGGTGACTGCGAGGTTGCACCATGATTGCGGCGACGAGGTCATCGGCGAACCAGTCGTCCGCAAGCTCGATGACTACGATGTCTTCGTGCGACGACAACGAGGCGGTACGCATTCTCGAAAAGGTTGCTGGACGCCGAGACGAGGCCGTCGATGAGCCGAGCCTCGGCTGACCAGGTATCAGCGAGGAAACCATTTGGACTGACGAACCAACGTTCGGTGAGCCGTCGACATCAAGGGCGTCAAGAAGCCCGTGCTGGTCTACGGCAATCAGCAGACGTCGTACATCGAACGCTCAGCGATAACCAGCAACGTCGATCTGGATTGATCAGTGGAAGGTTCTTGTTGGCCAAGGCTCATGGCACGAGCGGGCGAGATGACCTGCACAGATTCTCGGGCAAGCCGTGATTGTCGCAGCACCAGGCTCCGCATGCACTGAGACCTACCTCGTGCATTGGCCGTCTGCGAATCCGAAGCAGAGGCGCGAAAGCTTCGCGGCGTATCATGCGCACACGGTTTGTTCGCTTCCTCGTTTCGCTGCGGAAGATCACGCAGGACATGCACGCGATCGACTCTACTCGTTGGTGCCGCTGCAGACATGGAATCGCGACTGGACCGACGAAGACGCTCTACAAGAAATACGGCATCACAGAAGACGAGATCGCCTTCATCGAGTCGCATGATCCGCCAGCGATGAGGCAAGCGATCGGACGACGATGAGTAAGACCATCGAAGAAATCCTTGCGCCGAAGCCGGAAGCCCGGCCGCGCATCTACGCCTACTCGATCGACGACAAGGCGCACGCGGGTCTGCTCAAGGTGGGGCAGACCACGCGCGACGTGAAGCAGCGCGTCGCCGAGCAGCTCAAGACCGCCAACATCAAGAACTACACCATCGAGCTCGATGAGCTCGCCGAGCGCGACGACGGCACGACCTTCACCGACCACGAGGTGCGCGCCGCCCTCGTCAAGAAGGGCTTCGAGAACACCGAACTGGAATGGATGCGCTGCACGCTCAAGGACGTGAAAACCGTCCTCACCGAGCTGCGCACCGGGCAGCGGTTCACCGGCACGCACGACCAGACCTTCGCCATGCGCGCCGAGCAGCGCGCCGCCGTGGAAAAGACCCACGCCTATTTCCACTCCATCTGGAAGGAGGACATGCACGCCGTCCCGCGCTTCCTGTGGAACGCGAAGATGCGCTTCGGCAAGACCTTCACCACCTATCAGCTCGCCCGGAAACTCGGGGCCAAGCGCGTGCTCGTGGTGACCTTCAAGCCCGCCGTGGAGGATGCGTGGCAGACGGACCTCGAATCCCACGTGGACTTCGACGGCTGGCAATACCTGTCGCGCAATTCCGACAGCGACCCGACGAAGATCTCCGCCAGGAAGCCGCTCGTCTATTTCGGTTCCTTCCAGGACCTGCTGGGCCGCGACGACGTGGGGAACATCAAGCCGAAGAACGACATGGCTTCACAAGGTGAAGTGGGACTTGGTCGTCTTCGACGAATACCACTTCGGCGCGTGGCGCGACACGGCCAAGGAACTGTTCGAGGGCGAGGAAGAGGCGGTCGCCAAGAAGGAGGCCAAGCTCGAATACGCCGCCGGCTTGGAAGACGTGAACGAGGACCTCAGCGAACTCTCGGAGAAGGAGACCGAGTTCCTGCCCATCACCACCAAGGCCTACCTCTACCTCTCCGGCACGCCGTTCAAGGCGCTGGCCACGGGCGAGTTCATCGAGGAACAGATTTTCAACTGGACCTACACCGACGAACAGCGCGCCAAGGAAGAGTTCGCGCGGAAGAATCCCGGCAAGTGGAATCCCTACGGCGCGCTGCCGCAGATGCGGCTGCTCACCTATCAGATGCCCGACGAGTTGGTGGCGATCGCGAGCGCCGGGGAGTTCGATGAGTTTGATCTCAACGCCTTCTTCGAGGCCATCGGGCACGGGCGTGCTGGCGCAGTTCAAGCACAAGAGCGACGTGCAGAAGTGGCTGGACATCATCCGCGGCGGGTATGCGCCCAAGGCGGTGGAGTACCTCAAGACCGGCACGCGACCGCCGTTTCCGTATTCGGACGTGCGCCTGCTGCCGTATCTCCAGCACTCGTTCTGGTTCCTGCCCAACGTCGCGGCCTGTCACGCGATGGCGAACCTGCTGGCCGAGAAGCAAAACGTCTTCTGGCATGACTACGATGTGATCGTCGCCGCCGGCGCCTCGGCGGGCATCGGGCTGGACGCGCTGCCGCCCGTGCGCAAGGCCATCGGCAGCGGCTTCGACACCAAGACCATCACGCTCTCGTGCGGCAAGCTCACCACCGGCATCACCGTGCCGCAGTGGTCGTCCATCCTGATGCTGCGCAACCTCAAGTCGCCGGAGACCTACTTTCAGGCGGCGTTTCGCGTGCAATCGCCGTGGTCCATCAAGAACCCCAACGGCGACGACCCGAACGAGGAGGAAATCCTCAAGCCGGTCTGTTTCGTGTTCGACTTCGCGCCCACGCGCGCGCTGCGGCAGCTTTCCGAATACGGGATCGGGCTTTCGCCCGGCGAGCCGAACCCGGAGAACGCCGTCAAGAGACCTCGTGTCGTTCCTGCCGGTGCTGGCCTACGACGGCGCGAACATGACGCAGATTGATGCGGGCGGCATCCTCGACATCGCGATGGCCGGAACCTCGGCCACGTTGCTCGCGCGCAAGTGGGAGAGCGCGCTGCTGGTGAACGTGGACAACGACACCCTGCGCCGCATCCTCGACAACCCCGAGGCGATGGCCGCCGTGGAGCGCATCGAAGGCTGGCGCTCGCTCGGCGACAACATCATCGAAACCATCATCAACAAGAGCGAGATGGTGAAGGATCTGAAGAACAAGGCGAAGGACAAGGACTTGTCGGCGAAGGAGAAGAAGCAGCTCACGGACGAGGAGAAGGAATACAAGTCCAAGCGCAAGCTGGTGCAGGAAAAGCTCATCAAGTTCGCCACGCGCATCCCGGCATTCATGTATCTGACCGACTTCCGGGAGAACACGCTGCAGGACGTGATCACCAAGATCGAACCCGACTTGTTCGAGACCGTCACCGGTCTGACGGTAAAGGATTTCCACCTGCTCGTGCGGCTCAAGGTGTTCAACACCGAGCAGATGAACCAGGCCGTCTTCGCCTTCCGGCGCTACGAAGATGCCTCGCTCCGCTACACGGGCATCGAGAGCCACGAGGGCCTGACCCACTACGGGCTCTACGACACCGTGGTGGCGAGGGAGTAAGCGCTGCGAAACGGCGGGGCTAACAACCGGGTTCAGCGGACGGTCCGCTACGATTCCGCAAGCTGTGGTCGCCTGACCATTGGTTACAGCGGACTGCCCGGAAGCCGCTGAACGGGAACGTCGAACGTCTGCTTTGTACCGCAGCCAACTTCTGCTCAGGGTCGATATTCACCGTTGACCGTCTGCTGGCGTTACGTGAACTGCGGGCGTGAACTCAGCGATAGACGTCTTTGCGGTTGCCAATCTCGATGACCAGCACGCACATGGCGCCGTCCTGAATATCGCAGATGATGCGAATGTCGCCGACACGGTAGCGCCAGTACGCTCCGAGCAGGGGTCCGGTCAGCGCATGGCCAGCGCTGCGCGGGTCCGCCCGGCCGGCGACCCGCTCGTCCAGGAAATCGACAATGCGTCGCGCGATTTGCCGATCCAGGTTGCGGAGCTGCCCGCGGGCGGTGGCGGTATAACTAATCGTCCAGGCCAAGGTCCGTTCTCACCTGCTCGGAGCTGTAGACCTTTTCCTCGCCCTTGCGCACACGCTCTACCGTCGCGGCCGCCAGGTAGTAGTCCTCCAGGTCCTCGAGGCCGTTGGCTACCAGCTCACGCAGGTAGTACGCCTTGGTGCGACCGGTCCGGGCCGCCAGCTGATCGAGTCGCCGCTCGGTCGCCGGATCGAGTCGGATGGAAGTTGCCATGGGTTGATCCCAGCTGAATACGTGTATTCAGTGTATCGTACCGATCACTGACGTGCCATGGCGAGGGTCTACCCGGCCGAGTCTTGCCAGCCCATGATCAACTTACTAATACGAATGATTCGTATTTACATCTAGCCCTATCTCTGGCAGTGTCGCTCGTGAATGGGCAGCGAGCCTTCGCTCGCCGGAGTCAGCGACATGCAACAGCAGTTGGAGCCGGAGCAGAAAGTAGGTCCCGTGTTCGAACTCGCGCGATGCGGTGAGGTGTCGATCTGCGATCTCAGCTCGACGGAGCAGTTCCTGGTGTGGGCCATCCGGTGGCGGTCGTCGGCGCAGGACGACGATGAATTTGCCGAGGACTGCCTGCGCGACTCGTTCGGCCGGGCGGGCATGCCGGAGGCACGGCGTGCGCTGGAGAAGTTCATCTGCAGCACCTGTCCGGTGAGGCTGAGTTGCTCCGCGAGCCGTCGGCTCGGTTGCTGGCGGCTGAGTGGGCTCGAAGCGCACGCGCTGCATGCGGTGGCCTGTCTGCAGGATGGGTTGATCGGCGAGGCCTGGCGTGCGCTGCGCGCGGTCTGCCCGGAACCGGGCCTGCAGGCAGCGCTCGAGTCGCTGCAGGAACTGGGTGCCGCGATCACACGCAGTGGCGGTACGATCCGGCGCTGGCGGCCTGGCTCGCCGGGTCTGCGTCCGGCCGTGCACTGACGCAGGTTCGCGCCGCGAGGACCGTTTATCAGCAGGCCGGCAGCGGGATCGAGGCAATGGAATGCCCGCCGATCTTGCGGTGCAGAGCAGTGCACCCGTGATCGGCCCGGGCTATGGATACGATCGGGAGTAACAGTTGGAACCAATCGTCCTCCGGGCGCTAGATTGAACTGCCCTCGCAAACCCGCCGAGAAGGAGCCAAACATGTCAAGTCAAGCAAAGTGTCCAGTGATGCACGGCGGTGCCACCTCGTCCGGCATGTCCAACCTGGAGTGGTGGCCCAAGGCACTGAATCTCGACATCCTGCATCAGCAGGACACGAAGACCAACCCGATGGCGTCGGGCTTCGACTATCGCGAAGAGGTCAGGAAACTCGATGTCGCGGCGCTGAAGAAGGACCTCCGCGCGCTGATGACCGACAGCCAGGACTGGTGGCCGGCGGACTGGGGCCATTACGGCGGCTTGATGATCCGCATGGCGTGGCACTCTGCGGGCAGCTACCGCATCGCCGATGGCCGTGGCGGTGGCGGCAGGGGCAACCAGCGTTTCGCTCCCATCAACTCCTGGCCCGACAACGTGAACCTGGACAAGGCACGTCGCCTGCTGTGGCCGATCAAGAAGAAATACGGCAACAAGCTCAGCTGGGCCGACCTCATCATCCTCGCCGGCACCGTTGCCTATGAGTCGATGGGCCTGAAGACTTTCGGGTTCGCCTTTGGCCGCGAGGACATCTGGCATCCCGAGAAGGACACCTACTGGGGCTCCGAAAAGGAGTGGCTCGCCCCCAGCGGCAGCGCCAACAGCCGCTATTCCGGCGAACGCGACCTGGAGAACCCGCTGGCCGCGGTGATGATGGGGCTGATCTACGTCAACCCGGAAGGCGTCGACGGCAAGCCCGACCCGCTCAAGACCGCCCACGATGTGCGCGTGACTTTCGCGCGCATGGCGATGAACGACGAGGAAACGGTCGCGCTGACCGCCGGTGGCCACACGGTCGGCAAGAGCCACGGCAATGGCGACGCGAAGCTGCTCGGCCCGGCCCCCGAAGCTGCCGAGGTCGAGGACCAGGGCCTGGGCTGGATCAACAAGACCGGGCGAGGCATTGGCCGCAACACTGTGACCAGCGGCATCGAAGGTGCCTGGACCACCCACCCCACCCAGTGGGACGGCGGCTACTTCGACATGCTGCTCAACCATGAATGGGAGCTGAAGAAGAGCCCGGCCGGCGCATGGCAGTGGGAGCCCGTAAGCATCAAGGAAGAAGACAAGCCCGTCGATGTCGAGGACCCGTCGATCCGCTACAACCCGATCATGACCGATGCCGACATGGCCATGAAGATGGACCCGGCGTACCGGAAGATCTCGGAGCGCTTCCACAAGGATCCGGCTTACCTTGCGGAAGTGTTTGCGCGTGCCTGGTTCAAGCTGACCCACCGCGACATGGGACCGAAGGCGCGTTACATCGGCCCGGACGTTCCGCAGGAAGACCTGATCTGGCAGGACCCGGTGCCCGCAGGCCGCAGTGACTACGACGTCGCGGCCGTCAAGGCGAAGATCGCTGCCAGCGGCCTGAGCGTCAGCGACATGGTGTCCACGGCCTGGGACAGCGCCCGCACCTTCCGGGGTTCGGACAAGCGCGGCGGTGCCAACGGCGCGCGCATCCGTCTTGCCCCGCAGAAGGACTGGGAAGGCAATGAGCCGGCCCGGCTGGCCAGGGTGCTGGCCGTGCTGGAGCGCATTGCGGCGCAGACCGGGGCGAGCGTGGCCGACGTGATCGTGCTGGCCGGCAATGTCGGCATCGAGCAGGCGGCCAAGGCGGCGGGATTCGACGTGACCGTGCCCTTCGCGCCGGGTCGTGGCGACGCTGCCGCAGCGATGACGGACGCGGAGTCATTCGAAGTGCTGGAGCCCCTGGCAGATGGCTACCGCAACTGGATGAAGAAAGACTATGTCGTCAGTGCCGAAGAGCTGATGCTCGACCGTACGCAGCTGATGGGCCTGACCGCCCACGAGATGACTGCGCTGGTGGGTGGCATGCGGGTACTGGGTACCAACCACGGTGGCAGCAAGCACGGCGTGTTCACCGATCGCGTCGGCGTCCTGGGCAACGACTTCTTCGTCAACCTGACGGACATGGCCTACACCTGGAAGCCTGCCGGCAACAACCTGTATGAAATCCGCGACCGCAAGACCGGTGCAGTCAAGTGGACTGCAACCCGGGTGGACCTCGTGTTCGGATCGAATTCGATCCTGCGCGCTTATGCCGAGGTCTACGCACAGGACGACAACAGGAAGAAGTTCGTCGAGGACTTCGTGGCCGCCTGGGCGAAGGTCATGAATGCCGACCGCTTCGACCTGCGGTAGCACGTCGCCGCGGGGACCTGCCGAATCCGCTGCGGTCCGGCCCGGATGTTCCGGTGCCGGGCGGCGGCGGCTGGCTTTGCCCGTCCATGGTCGGTTCAGATCGAGACTGACTTGGGGGCGCGCAGAATGTTCGTCGGGAATCCGAATGGGGGCGCTGCATACGACTCGCTCCAGTGTCCTGACGCCGGCAGGACAGCCACCGCCAACTGCGGCATACGCCCATGTTGCGGGTAGGCGCGGTTTGGTCACCCTAGGAACGGAAAAGCGGACACTCGGCAACCTCCGGGTTCGGCCAGAAGCGGGCGCTCCCGATCGATCGGTTTGAACGTCCGGCGAGCTCCAGCCTGCCCATCGGCGGCTGCTCGCGTCTGGATAGGTGCTCCCAGTCCAGCTTGAGCACGTACTCGGCGGCGGCAAGCAAGCTACCCATCTGGGCCATGCCCCGACCTGCCCGAGCCGCCGCTGCGACCAGCGAACTTGGCGCGCCAGCGCGACGGCGTCACACCGGACCAGCGACGGAACGCACGCGAGAAAACACTGGCATCCGCGAAATGAAGGCTCTGCGCGATCGCAGTGATCGGCATCGCGGTATCGCTCAGCAGTTGGCGTGCCACTTCATGGCGGACCTCGTCGCCCAGCGCCTGGAAGCTGACACCATACGGCTGCAGCTTGCGGTCCAGCGTGCGCCGGTGCATGGCCAGTTCGGCCGCTACCTGGTGCATCGAGGTGCCGCCGCTCAGCAACTGTCGACGAAGCACGCGCCGCACCTGAGCCGGCAAATCGCCAGTTGCCTCGGCTTCGCTGGCGCGGGCCTGTGCTTCCAGCGACATCAAGCGTTGCGCGTCGGCTCCGGGCAGCGGCACGTCGAGCCAGGCCTTGTCGAAGACCACGGCGGCCTGTTCGCAGTCGAAGCGCAGCGGTGCGCGCAGGAAGCTGCGGTAGGGGCGGGTGTCGGGCGGCCGGCGGCGCATGAACTGGATCTCGTGCGGCAGCCAGTGGTTGCCACACAAGGTGCGCAAGACGTTCCAGATCGACGTCAGCACAATGTCGTACACCACGTCGGTGCGCTCGACGGCGGGCTCATACAGTGCATAGCCGTAGCTTGCGAATCGCGCGTCCTCACCCAGTCTCAGCAGGCCACCGCCGTCGCTGAGCGTCAGATAGCGAGTGAGCAGGTTCAATGCGCTGCGCACATCCGGTGCTGCCTTGGTCAGCTCCGCGACGGCACCCAGGGCCTCCAGTGGGGTGTGCCGGCCGATCAGCAGACCCAGATGAGCACAACCCGTGAGATCGACGCACATCCCCAGCAAACGGCTGCCCTGCCTGAACGGGATCAGGTTGTCGGGGTTACCGAACAGATCGGCGGGCAAGCCAGACTGCGCAAGCAACTGGTTCAGGTCGACGCCGAAATCGCGCAACAAGGGCTGTATTGCCAGAATCGATGCTACGCGGTCGTACCCGCCAGGCACTACACGGGGCGCATCGGCACGGCTGGTCGCTTCGGAAAGTGCGGTGGTCACTGGATACTCGAAACGAACCGATGGGCGCCGCCTTGCCGCACGGGCGAACGCCCGCGCGCTGGCTCATTGTCACAAATAGCAAAGTATCGCCGCGCCGGCCACCCTAGACTCGCCGAGGTTCGGTTGACGCATGCTGGTACGGCGCACTTGATGTATCGCTTGCTGCAGAGCGTGCGGAAACTCCGGGCCAGTTTGCCATGCGCTCGCGCTCGCGATTCGCAAATAGAAGGAATTCGAATGAAACAGCCTCTCGGTTCACTGGCCGCCCTGGCGGCCGTCGTCGTGTCGTCCTGGCCCGGCATGCAGGCGGCGCAGGCACAGGTGTCGCCGGAAACCCTGAAGTCGATCTCGACCCCCGACAAGGTCCAGACGCCCATCGGCAAGCTGGAGTTCTTCGACGGCGTACCGACCGACGCCACCGTGGACACGCTCTATGACAACCTCGACCGCATGCGTGGCGTCGAAGTCTTCCTCGACAACGTCGGCGCACTATCCGTCTACGGCGTCATTACCGGCAATGCAGCAATCGGCCTGAGCCAGCCCAATCAGATTGCCGTGGCTGAAAAGCTGCTCGACTCGCACTCGCTGTATTTGACCGGAAACACATCCACCATGTACTCCATTGGTCATCTCAACCTGGACGCGTACGGGCCGACCGTGGTCGAAGTGCCACCCGGCATGCTCGGCATGCTGGACGATGCATGGATGCGGTACGTCGGTGATTTCGGAGTGGCCGGCCCGGACAGGG
Organism: uncultured Gammaproteobacteria bacterium; assembly: GCA_963819835.1. Classification (GTDB taxonomy): domain Bacteria; phylum Pseudomonadota; class Gammaproteobacteria; order Steroidobacterales; family Steroidobacteraceae; genus RPQJ01. The sequence continues at coordinate 17,556 of CAWFXR010000028.1, read as the reverse complement.
GCAAGGGCGGCAAATATCTCGTTCTGCCGCCGGGTTATACGGGCGAGGTGCCGGAGGGATACTTCGTGCTCAAGGCACCCACCTACATCAACTGGTTCTTCATGCGCGGCTCCATTGCCGACGGACTGGCGCCGGCGCTGAAGAACATCAAGGATCACCTGAAGGTGTATCCACTCAAGTCGGCAGGCAACCCGCCCGCCACTGAATTCGCGAACATCACCGGCAAGAGCTACAACACGGTCGCCCCCAGCGACTTCAGCTACTTCGAGGCGCTCGACAAGATCATCCAGCGCGAACCCGTCGATGCATTGGGCAGTGAATCCAGGGGGGCCCTGGCGGCGATCGGCATCGTCAAAGGCAAGCCCTTCAACCCCGACGCGAGGATGAAGCGTCTGCTCACGGAAGCGGCGGCAATCGGCGATGCCACGGCACGGGCTACGCTGTACAGCCCGCGCGAGAAAGGCTATTTCATCTATCCCGACGGCGATAGCTCATGGGTCATGGGCTTCGCCAACAAGAATGTGTTTTTCGAAACCGATGGCGCACGCAACCTGGACGCCCGCACCAGCTTCTATTTCGGTTACACGGGCGTGACACCTGCCATGGCCGTCACGCATCCGGGCGCCGGCTCCGACTACGCCATCGCCTTCAGGGATTCCGAGAAAAAGGCTTTCGATGGCTCTAAGACCTACAAACTACACCTGCCGCCCGATGTTCCCGTGAACAACTTCTGGGCGGTCACGATCTACGACACGCAGACCCGCTCGATGCTGCAGACCAGCCAGCCGTTTCCCTCGGTCGGGAGTCAGAGCGAGGGATTCCAGAAGAACGCCGATGGCTCATATGACGTTTATTTCGCACCCAAAGCGCCGTCATTAAGAGAGGGCAACTGGTTGCAGACCATTCCTGGCAAGAGCTGGTTTGCCATCCTGCGCATGTACGGCCCGCTGGAGCCGTGGATCAACAAGACCTGGCGGCCGGGCGAGATTGAACTCGTGAAGTGACCGGGCTTCGATTCCGGACCAGGGTGCCGGCTCCCATGAGCCGGCCTGCAGGCCCACCCGCGATTTTTTGGGCCGACACAACACGCCTCCGAGGAGACTGCCTCAATGAATCTTTCACTCACGCAGCGTCACCTGGCCATTGCCGTCCTCGGCGCGCTGGCCATCGCCGCAGGCGGCTCTGCGTCTGCGCAGGTCTCTCCGCAGACGCTTAAGTCGATCTCGATACCGAACAAGGTCGAGACCCCGATTGGCCAGCTCGATTTCTTCGACGGCGTGCCGGCCAAGGCGACCGTCGAGAAGGTGTATGACAACCTCGACCGCATGCGTGGCACGGTGGCGTTTCTCGACAATGTCGGCGCGGTGTCGATACACAGCGTGTGCACCGGCCTGGCCGACGCCGGGGCCAAGGGCGCGAACAGGATCGCCCTGTTCGCACAGTTGCTGGATTCGCAGACCCTGGTGGTCACGGCCAACACCTCGACCCTGTACGCCTACTCCTGCACCGATCTCGCCAACGATGGCGCGACCGTGATCGAGATCCCGCCCGGCATGCTCGGCTTTCTCGACGATGGCTGGCAGCGCTTCGTCGGCAACATGGGCGTCACCGGGCCGGACAAGGGCCAGGGTGGCAAGTACCTGGTGCTGCCGCCGGGTTACAGCGGAGCGATCCCCGAAGGGTATTTCCTGCTGAAGCCGTCGACGAACAAGAACTTCCTGTTCCTGCGTGGTTCGATCAAGGACGGCCTGAAGCCTGCAGTAGAGAACATCACCTCGAAGCTGAGAGTCTATCCGCTGAAGGACGCGGCAAAGCCGGCGCCGACCGAGTTCGTCGACATGTCCGGCAAGGCTTTCAACACGGTCTTCCCCAGCGACTTCAGTTATTTCGACCGCCTCAATGCCGTCATCCAGGACGAACCGATCGACGCCATCAGCCCCGAGGTACGTGGCGCGATCGCCGCGATCGGCATCGTCAAGGGCCAGCCGTTCAAGCCCGATGCGCGGATGAAGAAGTTGCTGACGGAGGCCGCCACGCTCGGCAACGCCACGTCGCGGGCCATCACCTATCACCCGCGCATTGCCGGCGTGAAGATCTATCCTGACGACCCCAAGAGCGTCTGGTCGACGGCCTTCGCCAACAAGAACACCAGTTTCGAATCCGACGGGACGATGGGCCTCGACGCGCGCGTGCTCTACTATTTCAACGCAGGAGGCGTGACCCCTGCCATGGCCGCCACCCGCGCCGGCGAAGGCTCCGATTACGCCTTGGCGGTGCTCGATGCCAGCCAGCAGGCCTTCGACGGCGCGAAGACCTACAAGCTGCATCTGCCGCCGAATGTGCCGGTGAACGATTTCTGGGCCGTTACGTTGTATGACACCCAGACACGCTCGCAACTGCAAACCAGCCAGAATTTCCCGACGGTCGGCAGCCAGACTGAAGGCATGAAGAAGAACGCCGACGGTTCGTACGATGTCTACTTCGCGCCGCAGGCGCCGGCAGGCCAGGAAGGCAATTGGCTGCAGACAGTACCGGGCAAGAGCTGGTTCACCATCCTGCGCATGTACGGCCCGCTGGAGCCGTGGATCAACAAGACCTGGCGGCCAAGCGAAATCGAACTGGTGCAATGAGGCAGGTCGGCCAACAGGTCCGCGCATCGGGGCCGCAATCTTGGTCCCGCTGATAGATCGTGTTGAACGTCTGCTTCTTGTACTTGCCAGCTTCTGCTTTGGGTCGTTTTTCCCCGTTGCACCGTCCGCTAACGGGACACAGGTTGCAGGCCGATCGAGGCGCCCTGCTACCGACTCCCCTCCCCCACCCACACCCGATGCCGCTTCATCTCGGGCACCTCCTGCCGATCGAGCAGCCCGAGCAGATTCCCGAGCCGCGTGAAGCCGACCAGCAGCTCGTACTCGAAGCCACTGCCCGTCACCTCCCCTGTCACGAGGATTGGCGGCCGCAGCCAGGTCAAATGGCGGGCCCAGTGTTCGACGACCGCATCGCGGGCATCGGAGAGCCCCTCCTCCACCGTACGCGCACGGGCTTCGTCCACGGCGTACTGATAGCCGCGATCGACCGCCACCCGCCGCAACGCCACCCCGGACAGCTCCGTCTCAGTCCAGGCCACCGCTGACCAATCGGCGGCGCGATACAGCGACCCGAATTCGGCATCGCCGTGATGCTCGAAGAACAGCTCCTCGAACACGTCCACCGGGCAATCGAGGCCCAGCGCGTCGTGACAGCGCACCCAGTGCCGGTCGAGATCCGGCTCATGCAGCGCTTGGATGGCGGTCCAGGAGATGGGCATCGCGTTTCGTTGCGTCAACTACGGGACGTCAGTGCCCCTGGGCGCCAATCATGACGTACCGCGCGCGACGTGGCATCCATAGTGTCGTGTGCCTTCGGTCCGTGCGCCTCGCGGCTCTCGCGTGGCTTCTCGCCGCGTTACCGCCCTGCCCCGCGCCCAACCGTTTCTAGGCGCTGCGCCCGCAGCGCGAGGCTGCGCGAAGCCAGCCGTCTGCCCTCGCCTGTCCTTCGTTGCTCATTGCCGGTGCAGCGGCAGCCGATTCCTTCCGCGAGATCGAGGCGATCGACGTGAGTACGGGCTTCGCCGTTCACCTTCGCTCCCGCCTCCCGCTCATTTCCGGGCGCCCCGCGCCGCAGAACCCGCGCCAGCCTCCACGCCAAGGCAGCGGTTCGGCTGTCACGCGCCCTGCCCTTGCCGCGTTTCGGGCGCCGTCGGGGGTCGGCGTCGCCGGCTCCCTCGTCGGTCTCCCACGGTCCCCCGAACGACGGGCGAAGGGACCGTGGGGTCCCGACTTGAAAAGGGAGCCTCCCAGATGAACACCGAAGCCCGCAGCTCGATCGACAACCTCCTCACCACGCTCAAGGAGCGCCTCGCCCAGCCCGGCACCTCGCTGCTGCCGCTACTGACCACCATGAGCCGCTTCTCGAGGTACTCGCTCGCCAACCAATTCCTGATCTTCGCGCAGCGCCCCGACGCCACCTGCGTGATGGGCTACCGCGCCTGGAACAAGGCCGGCTACCAGGTGCGCAAAGGCGAACACGGCATCGCGATCTACGCGCCGATGCTCTTCGCCAACAAGCGCGACACCGCAGCCGACTCCGACACCGACGCCGCACCCCGTCTCGGTTACCGCGTCGCCTACGTCTTCGACATCTCGCAGGTCGATGCCCTCCCCGGCACCGACGCCGCGGCCCTCCACGGCGCCCCGCCGACCCCAGCGCCCACCGCCACCTCGAGGCGCTGAAAGCCTTCCTCGTCGGCCACAACGTCGAGCTCGAATACAAGACGCTCTCACCCGGCCTGCTCGGTTACACCAACGGTCGCCGCATCACCTGCGGCGCCGGTCAGGTCGCGCACGTCGAATTCGCCACGCTCGCCCACGAAACGACGCACGTGCTGTTGCACTTCCCCGCCGATCGGTAGCGCCCGCCCCGACCTCGTCACCCGCGAGACCGAAGCCGAGGCCGTCACCTACGTGCTCTGCGCGCAGCTCGGCATCGCCGGCACCGAAGCCTCAGTCGAGTACATCCAGTCCTACCGCGGCACGCCCGACACACTGGACGCGTCGCTCGAGCGCATTCGCGCCACCGCGCAGCGGCTCTCCGTCGAACTCGACGCGATCCGCTTTGACGTGGCGCGCGATCCCGACCCGGCGTAGCCGGGCATCGCTCGCGCTACCATCGACGCGCCGAACCCGATCCGAAGCGCTGCTCTTGCAGCGCGAGGCCGCATTGCGGCCGTCCGCCCTACCCTTCCGAACCCACGACTCGCCTCAACTCCCGCACCAGTCGGCCGCGGTGGAACTCACGGAACATGCGTCCTAATGGCATTGTCTAGCCGCCGATGCACGTAAGAAATCGTCGACAGGATATCCAAGGCATCTTGCTCGCTCATGGCCCACGATATCCGCGGCGCATGCGCAGTAGGATTCCGAAAGGCGCCGAACAAGCCTTTGACCAGCCAGGCGAATCCCTTTTGTTCACTTCGTTCCGACTCGTTGCTGCAGGCACTGATCGCCAGCCGTGGATGGCCCGCGGCGCCCGGCATCAGCGCTTTCTCGGACAGCTCGCTACCGTCCTCGCTCAGGCCCGAGAGTCCACGCAGCCGGTCCGCGACGCTCTTGGTGGCCTCCAGCACCGCGTGGAAGTAGTTGTCCTCGAGCAGTTCGGCCCGGCAGAACTTCAGGACCTCGGGATGCACTTTGCGGTCCTGTAGCGAACGACGTAGGAGAGAAGCCCGGCCTTCCGCTTCCGAGAGAGTCTTCGCGACGTCACGTCGCTCGACGTTGCCGTCGTCACGGACGGACATTCCCACGAAGGCCAGTGCCGCATTCAGCGCAGCACGTCTCGTCTCGAATAGCTGACGACTATTCAGGTACCTGGCGGGGGCCATGGCGTCGGCAATGAACGCAACAACGTTATTGGCGCATCGATCGCGCGCCTGCTGTGCGAACAGTGCCTGGTGCAGCCTCTGCCACTTGGTGATGGGACCCGGGTCCGCGATGCCGCGTCCTTGCAGCAAACGCTCGATCTCACCCCCGGTCAGTCCGTTTGCCGTATCGCCAAGCACTTTGCACACTGCTTCGAGGTGCGCTGAGTCCATCGCGGGAATGGCGGCCATCGCTGCGGTCGGGCGCTAGGCCCCCTCCCCAAACACCCCCGCCAGAAGTGACTCGAAAGCCGCGGCGGCGGCTTCCGTAGCTCGACTCTGCATCGACAAGATCTCCCGCGTCCTTTCAAACCGCGTAGTGAAGTCTTTCTGCGCATTCGGAGATGGTACGGGCACGTGAAGCGCTTTGAGATCCCCGAGGTTGATACCCCTTACTGCCACCCCTTTCGTCAAACGCTTCATTTCGAGCTGCGTGGCTTGAGCTTCGAGATAGCCGACGAGAAAGGCGACTTCAACCCCCGCCCTTGGGGCAATTCGCGCAGAATCCTGCGTAATGTTTGCACCTGCAATTTCATCGGGAACTATCGCCATTCGACCAACGTGGCCGCGAATACTCATTAGTAGGTCACCACCTCGAAGGCGTGACCGTTTGTAGCCGACCTCGATTGCCGGAGATGTGCGACGAAGCTGGGACGTGAGTATCCGTCCATCCCTAATATCAACAACGCGTACGTAGGGGATGCCGCCTGGCAGATCTGGCCCTGGCTTCAGGATCCCGTAGGTAATTGGTCTACTCTCATCTACGAGGTCCCTGAGCGGGACAAAGCCATACTTGCTCGGATTCGTCCCCGGATCCCCGAACATATCCAGAAACAGCGCCGGAATGATCTCCTTCGCCTTGGCCTCTGCCTCGCGCCGCATGCGGACGATGTTCTCGGCGCGGGACAGTAAATCGACCATGCGACGCTGCGTGGTCGCATCAGGTACCGGTATTTGGAGATTTTTCAGGTGCTTGAAATGGCGACTATATCCGTCGCATGGAATGCGGCGCGACCGGAGAAAATAGAACAAGAATTGCGCTTCCAAGTCTTCCTTTGGTTCGAGGACTTTCACACCGTCGGCCCCGGCCGCAAACGGAAAGTCAACGTACTTGAACGCTCGCGTGTGATCGCCAAAAAGTACGACCGGGAGCCTTCCTAAGTACGCTGCAGATGTGTTGTCGGTATAGCCGGCGATGAACTCTTGGCCCTGATCAACGATGGGTATCGCTCCAGCGGTCAGATACGCCGAACGCTGGATCTTGGTTGCAGCGCGAGTACGATCTACAACGGCGTCCTCAAACGGCAGCCAGTGAGCGGCCCCAAGCATTCAGTTCAATGCCTCTCGCAGCGACTTGACCTCATCCGCAATCTCCCTCTCCAACTCCGCCAGCTCGTCGAGCAATTCCCGCGGATCGCGGTGCACGGCAGTTGAGGCGTTCACCGGCCGGTATCGTCCCGCCGACAGGTTGAACTCATTCGCCCGGAGCTCCGCGGCATCCGCGAACCACCACTTCTGGTGCCAGGGCTCCTTCGAGTCCCGCTTCGCCCATTCCGCGACTTTCGCCTCACGTTCCCGGTACGCCGCAGCCAGTCCGGGCAGGTCATCTGACTCGATCGACGTATCGTGATTAGCGTCGAGCTTGTACCCGTCGTCATCGACGTGCATGAACAGGACCCGCTCCGTGGTACCGCCCTTCTTAAACAGCAGCACCGACGTCTTGACGCCGGAGTACGGCTGGAAAACCCCTCCGGGCAACGACATCACCGCTTCGACGCGATTGTTCTCGATCAGCTGCCGCCGGATCTCCTGGTGCGCGCCGGTGGACCCGAACAGAAGCCCTTCCGGCACGATGACACCGCAGCGACCGCCGGGCCGTAACGATTCCATCATGTACTTGAGGAACAGCACCTCAGTCGCCTTCGAGTTGCCGACCCTGACGTCATCGACGACGCGATCATTGTCGATCTTGCCGGCGAACGGCGGATTCGCCAGCACAACGTTGTAACCATCCTCCGGGAGTCCCAGCGCCTCGCGCCGCTCGGGATCGAGCGTCGTGGTCAGCACGTTGCGGAGCAGGATCCGCACGTTCGGAAGGCCGCGCAGCGTCAGGTTCATGGTTGCCAGCCGCACCATCTGCGGGTCGACATCGTTCCCGTAGAACGTCTGCGTCTGCAGCTTCGAGGTCTGTGCCGCCGACAACCGGTCGCCGATCCCGCGCCGCTGCGTCTTGCCGTCGAACTCCACCTCCACCGTGCCAGCCGGCGAGGAGTTCGCGAGCCGGATGTGGTTGTACGCGGCCACCAGGAACCCGGCCGTCCCGGCGGCCGGGTCATACACAGTCTCGCCGACCTGCGGATCGACCATTTCGACGATTGTGCGGATGATGTGCCGCGGCGTGCGAAACTGCCCGAGCTCGCCCGCCTGCTTGATCTGCTTGAGCACGTGCTCAAACAGGTCGCCCTTGGTGTCCGCGTCCGCCTGGTCGAGCTTCAACCCATCCACCAGCGTGATGACCTGGGTTAGCACCGTCGGCTCCGTGATCATCAGCCGCGCGCCGCGCATGAAATTGGTGGCCGACCGGTCCGCAATCTCCTCGAAGAACGCGAAAACCTCGTCCTGCACGAACCGCACCAACAAATCGCCCGACAGGCCCCGCGCCCACACCGACCAGCGGAACCGGTCACGGGGAATGGAGACGTCACCCTTCTTGGGCGCGTTCAACGGGTTCTTGAGTTCCCACGTGCCGGCGAAGAGGCTCTCGTACTTCTGCTTCAGCACCTTCGCGCGCTCGGCGTTCTCGCTGTCGATTCCCTCGATCAGGTAGAAGAAGAACAGGAACGACAGCTGTTCCGCGTTCGCCATCGGATTCGGATACCCGCCCCCGAACAGGTAGTTCCGGATCAGATCGATGTCGCGGCGCATGTCAGCGGTCAATGGCATGGATACTTCTCGGCGGTGATCAGTTGGACGACGGCCGCGCGACTTCAGGTCGCGGCTCATCCGTTGCGTGTGAGCGCCCCGACCCGGGTGCGGCCTGACTGTAGACGGCGACATTCAGTGAGCTGAGCCGCGACGCCAGCGCATCATTGCCGCCGAACACGCGGACCGCCTGCGCCATGCCACCCATCGACGAGAACGGCTGAAACGCGAAGTTCCCCGCCGACACCTCGCCCCACGCATCGGCATTCGCCCGAATCTGGTTGCCGAGCAACGCCAGCCAGCGGCCCTGCTCCGCCGTGAGTCCGCTCTGGGTCAGCAGCCAAGCCTCGAACCGCGCGCCGAGCTCCGCAACCTTGGCCTCGGCCGCCTCCGGGAACACCAGCCGTCCGTCTTCATCCACAGTGACCCAGGCGCGGCTCAGCGGATCGATGTGGTCATCGACATCGACGACCAGCAGGCGGCGCGGCGTATAGGTCTTCCGGGGCCGGGCTTCGGCGATCCTGCCGCCCTCCCCCGTCGCATCCTCGTCGCCGTGATAGTCCGACACGCCCACGAAATCGAACATTGTAAAGAGCGGCTTGCCCTTGGACTTGCGCGTACCGCGCCCCCGCATCTGCTGATACAGGATCGCGGACTTCGTGAACCGCGCAAACACCAGGTTCACGACCTCGGGGCAGTCGAACCCCGTGTCCAGCATGTTCACCGACACCAGGATCTCGGGGAACCGCTCCTTCTTGAAGCGCTTGATGATCGTCTCGCCGTCCGGGCTGTCGTCGGCGCCGAGCCCCGACACCACGTAATCGGCGAAGCGGACCTCCGGCGAGGGCTTCTGGTCCGCAAAGGCCTCGTCGAACAACCGCGCCAGCGTCTCGGCATGGCGTTTCGTGACCGCGAACACGATGGTCTTGCCGAGCAGCGGCTTGCGCTGGATGCGTTTGGCATCCATGTAGCCCTTCGTCAGCACGTCCTTGAACTCGCGCACCATGGCGCGGTTGCGCTCGGGGACCGTGAAGCGCCGCTCCAGCGCCGACGGATCCACCGTGATCGGATCGCCCTCCTTCCGGAACAGCTCCTCGAACTCGGTCCGGGTCTCGGCACTCATGCCGGTCCAGTCGATCTCACTGCGCGCAACCGGGAAGCCGCCTTCGGCCGCGGTCTTGACGGTCCGCGCCTTGTAGATCTGGTACGGCACCAGGTACCCGTCGCGGATGGCATCCTTCATCTTGTAGGAATAGGTGGGCTTATCCACCTCGAAGAACCGCAACGTGTCGCGCACGAACGCCGTGTCTTCCTCATCAGGTGCGTCGTCCTCGAGGTGGGCGACGCACGGCGTGGCGGTGAGTCCGATCTGCACCCCGTCGAAATGCTCCAGCACTCCGCGCCACTTGCCGTAAATGCTGCGGTGGCACTCGTCCGAGATCACAAGATCGAAATACCCGGCCGAGTAGTCCCGGTAGATATTGATCATGCTTTGCAGCGTGGTGATCGTGATGCGCTTTTCGTCCTGAAAGCGCCGCCCGCTCTGCAGTCGATAGCAGGGGTAATCCGGCAGATGCTCGGCAAACGCATCCTCGGTCTGCTTGGCGAGCGTGTTGCGATCCACGAGGAACAGCACCCGCGTGATGGCATTCGCCTCGAACAGGCGCTTGATGAGCGCGGCGGCCGTGCGGGTCTTGCCCGTGCCGGTCGCCATCTCGACCAGCATCTTGCGACGCCCGAGATGGAATTCCTCGGTCAGGGCATCGATGCAATCGGTCTGATAGTCGCGCTCGACGATCCGCCGATCGATCGCCACTGTCCGCGGGTCCTTGCGCACCACGCGGGTTGCATACCGCCGCTCGAGATCCCCGGGCGAAAAGATGGTCTTGACGACCCGCGGATGCGCCTCGATCTGCCAGTCCCAGAACCGCACTTCCTCGCCGTTGGCCAGGAAGATGAACGGAACCCCCAGCTGCTCCGCATACGCTCGCGCCTGCCCCGCCGCGTCGGCCGGATTGGTGGCCGACCGCTTGGCCTCGATGACCGCCAGCGACCGCCCATTGCGGTCGCACAGCACATAATCGGCCTTGGTCGCATCCGGCAGCACGTACTCGAACCGCACCGCATTCGGATTCTCGACCTCCCAGCCCTGGTCCCTGATCTGAGCGTCAATTTTGACCCGCGAAAATGCCTCGTTGGTCGGCACAACTAGCGCCCCTTCACCACGGACTTGCGGACGCAACACCCCGCCCGACGCTTCAGCCTGGAGTGCATTCGACAAATGCCCGCTTCGTTAGCCATCGTTCTTCTTCCCAGCCCCAGCCCACATCCTACTGGCCCTCCCCGTCTGTCAATCCGGGCTGCCAGGCTGGCCATGGCTCACCGCGGAATACGTCCACAGATGCAGACCATTCAGCACGCATGCCACCCCAAGAGCCTGCCCAGACACCGGCGTCCACCACCCAATTCCGCTTCCTCGGTCCAATGCGCCGCCGTCAGACCATACCTGGATGACCGGGCGATGCCCCTAGCACCAGTCCGGATTGCCCTTCTACCAGGGCTTCATCTTGAATAGCCGGCCCCGTTCACCCTCATCGTGTAGTGTCAGTACTACGTCCTCGCTTGTGAACCAGGCATTGTCGTCCGACCCACGTGCTGGCAAATCCGAGTCGATTAGGGTAATCGTTGGCTGCACCCCGAGTTCCGCGTAGCGTCGAATGACAGCCAAAAGATTTTCTTTCTTACGGTCATCTAGCGATTCGAACACGCCATCGTGATAAACAAATCGTGGGAATTTGCTATCCAAATGTGCGCGCAGCACTGCGAGATCAAAGGCGATGCAAAGTAACTTGCGATAGGTGTGCCCAAGATCAGCACTCGTGGTGTTACCCGCCTCGTCGAGAATGTCGGCCCGAAACTCTAGATGCCCATCCCTATTTGGTGACACGCTGAGAAGCGCCTTGTGCGCAATCACTTCCTCAACAATCTCACTGAAGAAGAGTCGAATCGACGAGAATCGGCTCGACTTGTCCGAGTTTTGCTTTTCGACGTCGGCCTCAATCTGTGTTTGAAGGTGCCCACATTCGTCGGCGAGAGTGCGGATCTCACCCCGTAGCTCCTGAAGGCGGCGTAAGAATCCGCGCTGCCTCTCAAGGGTGTTGATGTCCGCCCGCAACGTGACCAATTCTGTGGACACTTGCTTATACTTTTTAAATACGTCGGTTCCGCTCAGGAATGACAACGCCTCCGAGCGCCTCTTGCCCAACGTGTTCAGCTCTTCATTGATGTGTTTCAGTCTTGAGTCAACTTCGATCCGCTCTTCTTGCAGATACCCACGTCGTTCGTCGGTGATCGCTCTATTGAAGTCGATCAACTGCTGAAAGTCCTTTTTTACCTGCTTAGGGAAAAGTACGCCGACTTCCATAAATAGCCGTTGCGCTTCGTCTGGCCTAAAGAGGATCTGATCATCCTCGAGCGACGCAACTATCTTTTTCTTCGCCTGATTGAGTGAGTATCGCTCGCCATTTAGGGCCGCAATGCGTCCATCAATCTCCTCTACCAGCTGTCTGGTGCGTTCTTTGTCGGGCGCCCGGAAATCAAATGCATCGAGAAGAGTCTGTTTTTTCTCAGCTTCTTGCTGCTTCAGAAGGAGAAGACCTTCCACCTTGCTAACGTCCTCGATCGAGCCGCCCAGTTCCTTGTTGATCGTCTGTGCTACCGCCTTCTTCCGCGCGAGCTGATCCTCCGTTTCATAGTGTGAGGCGACCAGCCGATCATCAAAGCCCAAAATGTGTGCCAGGTACGGCTTCCAGTCAGAGTGGGCTGCAGCGAACTTGCGGAGCTGAAAGACGTCGCCATAGTCGTCCTGGGTGCGCAACTGGTATCCCAAGCCCTTGCGGTAGGACCAAGGTTTAAGAGCCCGCCAGTCAAGCAGTCCGTCCAACATCTCGCGCGCGCGATCAAATGGCATGTCGAGGTGGTCCCACTCGGATGCCGATAGCGCTGTGAAATCTTGGTGACGCGCTGCATGCTTCTTGAAGCTGATCTTGGTTGCTTCGTCCACGCTCCGTCGTACCGTCAGGTAGGACGCGTCAGCCAGCTCGATCTCTAGGTAAAACACAAGACCCTTGAAAAGGTCGAGGTGCTTGAACAGGAAGAATCTCTGGTCCTTCTTGGCAAGGAAGCCAAAGTCGACCAGTTTGCCCAACGTGGTCTTGCCGAGGTTGTGCGTGTCCTTGTTCCGGTTTTCGGGCAAGCGAATTTCGGCAAGGACAACGTTCAAGCCCGGAACAAAGTTCACGGGTTCGAAGACCTCTGGCTGACTGGAATAAAGCCTAGATAACTTCATTAGGCCCTACGTATTCCACTGCGTCGGTCTTGGGGCGATAGTCCACCAAGCCCAAAAGGAAAAGAAAGTTCAGAGCGGGGAGAAACAACACGTCCCCCCCAGTGACGACGCTCTTGATGTACTTGCGCAGGTTGTCGTAGTCGTCAAGACGACGCGCCCTTAGCCGCGCAAGGAGCAATAACGACACGCTGATCACCGTGCGATCCGGATGCGAGTGCTTAGTTGGCCTCAGCATGACCTGTCTCGCCAATGTCGCAGTGCCAGTACATGTAGAACAGCAGCGCCCTTGTCAGCCGCTTATGTGCGCGCTGCCTCAAGATAGGGTCGCGGCCGAATAAGAGATCGACCAAGTACTCCATGACATTGTCGAAGTGTTGGAAGTCCTTTCGCTTGGCGACAATCTTCAGTTGCAATTCGTCGACCACGGACTCATACAGATGCAGCAACTCAAGATTCTCCGGAGCCGCGAGAAACGCTTGAATTTGCGCTGTTTCCTTGAGGTACCTCTTGCGCTGCTCCTCCGCGTATTTATCGCTCATATTGTTGAGCGCGTTCTTCTGTTCGTATGTCACGCGTGGCGTCGGTGGGTCGTCCAGAACAGCGGACATTCCAATCTTCTGTCGCGCAAAGGCTTGCACTACTTCGGCCAAATCATCAGGACTTACAGTCAACGGGGAATCGATCGGGTCGAGGTTGGCTAGCCCGGGGACCTCGGGGAAGTTCTTCAACCAAATTTCCAATTGCTCAAGCCCGCACAGGTAGATTGACGCCTCTGGGAGGCTGCATTCTTTGGCGATGTAAGTTCGGATTGTGCTCTCAGCGTTCCCGGCGAGGCGGCGATTTGAAAATAACATGTAATGGTCGAGTTGCTTGGCCGCGCGCAGCTTTCGAATTCGTGGAAGCTCCTTTCCGAGCACCGTCTTCGCACTCTTAGGACTGTAGAAATCAGCTTCAGCGAAGCTTCGGTTATAGCCGTTCGTGTGCTTGGCCTGGATGATGGTGATTCCGGCCCATGGAGACGACTTGCTTGGGTGAAGTTCGGCGGTTCCAACAAACTTGGCATCGCGACCCCCATCGACGCCTTTAGCGAACGCCTGTACCGAGACGCCGAGTAGCCGTTGGCAGACATACACAACCAGCGTCTCGAACTGATCGTCCCCTAAGTCTTCATAGGCGTATTTCATGCCGTGGAGTCCGTTTCCTTACGCTTTCCGCCGACCAGCTGTCCGATCAAGCGCGCCCTCCCCTACGCCGCCAGCGCGACCCGCACGCTGCGGCCGAGCGCGGTCGCCGCCTTGCTGATGGTCGCGAGGGTCACGGAGGGATCCGTCGCGTCCAGCAGGCGATGCACGACCGCCCTGCTGGTCCTCATGTGCCGCGCGAGTTCGGCCTGTGACACGTTCGTTACCGACAGCCAGCCCTCCTCCGCCAGGAAGTCCTCGAAGTCACTGCCCACGTGCGGGTTCGCCGAACTGCTTAGCGGCTTACGCTGCCCGCGCGCAATCTGACCGGCCTCGTGCAGGCTTTGCACCAGCTCGGCGAACCGCGTTGCGTCCATGTGTCCCCTCCCCTACTCCGCCGCCACCGGCCGTCAGAACAGATTCAGCAGGTCGCGCGCGCCGTGCACGACGCGAACGATTTCGATGCCGCCCTGGATGACTCGATACAACAGCAGGTGGTTGCCGACCGGGTGATAGCGCAGCTCCCGCGCAATGTCCGGACGGGCCGGGCCCATCAGCGGATTGTCGGCGAGGAGCCCGATCTTTTCTTCGAGCGTATCGAGCCAGCGATCCGCGGCAGCCGGGTCGTCCTGCGCGATGAAGAACCAGAGCTCCTCGAGATCCTGGTCGGCCCGCGGCGTGCGTTGGATGCGTCCCATCCCCAGGTGTCCGCGGCCCGGCTACTTCTTCGACGCCTGCAGACGCTGCCGACCGCGCTTCTTGATGTCGGCCATGTCGAGGGCGGCGCTGCGGCCGCTCTCGATGCCCTCCTCCCACAGACGGCGCAGTTCGCTCACCGCTTCGCTGCGCGCGGCACGATGGGCTTTCCACTCGCGCAACGCCTCGCGGATCACTTCGCTGCTGGAGGCATAGTCGCCGGTCTCCACGGCCTTGCGGACCAGGGTCGCCATGTCGGCCGGCAGTGCGATGCTGATCTTTTCGACGTTGGCCATGATGTCTCTCCTCGCGGTAGGCAATGGTAGCAAGAATTCCTACCAGCCGTCACCGAGCCAGCCTCCCTTCCTCGCTTCCATTTGCTCCGGTATCCCAGTCGCGCCTTCGCGGGGCCACTCCTGCGTGGCAGGTCGTGTCGCACGGGTTTCTTGCCCCCGACCTCGCAAGTCCGTGCGTCTTATAGATCTATGGCACTCAGCGCTTAAGATCGATCAAAGATCACCCTCGCCCTCCCCCTCCCTCCGCCAGCCCCGCCCTCTGTCGCACATTCTTAACTACATCTTGCATATCGTGCGACATCCAGCCTATCATCCGCCAACTTATGTCCAGCCCGTAGGCACACGACAGGGGTGACATGGCTGCAAGCCCGGACGATCTGACCACCCTACCCCGCCCCGACGCGGACCCGATCCGTCGCATTCCGCCCGCCACGGTCGAGGATATCGAGTTCCTGGCCGACCGTGCCTCGGAAATCCTCGCCGAAGCCCTCACGGCGGCCCTGGAGCCAGCCAACCGCAAGGTCCTGCGCAGCTGGAACCTCAAGGAAGTGTCGGAGCTGCTCGGGCTGTCGCGCAAGACCCTGGAGCGCGCCATCGAGGAAGGCAAGATCCCCGGCGGCACGGTCGCCCGCGGCCGGCGCATGTTCACGCTGGAGGAAATCCACACCATCCAGGAGAAGCTCGGCCTGCGCCCCTGGCGCGACCCGAAGACCGACCCGCCGGTGGTGGTCGCGGTCGCGAACTTCAAAGGCGGCGTGGCCAAGACCTCGACCGCGGTGCACCTCGGCCAGTACCTGGCGCTCAAGGGCTACCGGACGCTGATGATCGACATCGACGCCCAGGGCAGCCTCACCACCCTCTTCGGCCTGCGCCCCGACGCGGACATCCAGCCCTCGCAGACGCTGGCGCCGTACCTGCGCGGCCCGCACCAGGAATCCGTCCCGGGCGAATGGACCGGCACGCTCGAGACCGCGATCCAGCCCACCTACTGGCACGGACTCGACCTGATTGCGGCCAATCTGCAGCTCTACGGCGCCGAATTTGCGCTGGCCGCCCGGCAGAACAGCGAGCCCAATTTCCGCTTCTACAAGGTGCTGGCCGAGGGCATCGCCACCGTCAGCGACCGCTACGACGTGATCGTCATCGACACGCCCCCCTCGCTCACCTTCCTCACCACCAACGCCATTTACGCGGCCAACGGCATCATCATGCCGGTGCCGCCGGCGATGATGGATTTCGCCTCCTCGGTGAGCTTTTTCCAGCTGCTGACCGAGCTCGTGCAGGTCACCAACCGCAACGAATCCACCCAGAAACGCTTCGATTTCCTCGGGCTGCTGGTCTCGAAGTACGAGCCCAAGAACCCGGCCCACGTCGCCATCCACGACTGGCTGCGCGCCGCGTTCGCGCGCCGGGTGCTGGTGAACACCATGGGCATGTCGACCGTGGTGCGCATCGGCGCCGACATCCGCACCGCCTACGAGGTCGAGAAATACGACGGCGATCGCCGCACGCTGGCCCGGGCCATCGAGTACCTGAACGGCGTCAACAGCGAGATCGAGGCCGTGATCCGCGCCCAGTGGCCCTCCAAGGCCACCCCGGCGCGCGCCGCCCGGCCCGGGAGTAACGCATGAGCAAGCGCGACGACATCGCCCAGCGCGTGCTCGGCAAGCTCGCGGCCCGCGACGCCGCCACGCCCGAGACCCCTCCTCGCCCGCGCGCCATGAATACCTTCATCGGCCAGGTCGGCGCGCAGATGACCCAGGGCTTCGCCGCCCGCGTCGAGGTGCTCGAGCGCGAGCGCGCCGACGGTCACGTGGTACTGAAACTCGACCCGAAAACAGTCCGTTTCAGCCACCTCGCCAACCGCCACGAACTGAGCCTCAAGACCTCCGACGCCGACTACAAGGCGCTCAAGGACGACCTGCGCGCCAACGGCCAGGAATACCCGATCAAGGTGAAGACGATCGAGGGCGACGCCGAACACGAGTTCGAGGTGATCGCCGGCCACCGCCGCCTGCAGGCCTGTCGCGAGCTCGCCGCCGAGGTCGCGGGCGGCTTTCCGATATTCGCGATCCTCGACGGCACCGCCGCCGAGCTCAAGGTCGCATGCGCTCAAGATGTACCGCGAGAACGCACTCCGGAAGGACCTGTCGCCGTTCGAGACCGGCACGATGTTCCGCCGCTGGCTCACCGAGGGCCTGTTCACGACCCAGAAGGAGCTCGCCGAGACGCTGGGCTTTGAGCACCCCCACGGTGTCGCACTACCTCGGCATCGCCGAGCTGCCGCCCGAGATCCTGAAAGCCTTCCGCGATCCGCGCGCCATCAGCCTGCGCTGGATCAACGACCTGGTGCCCGCGCTCAAGACCCACCGCGCCGCGATGCTCGCCGCCGCGCAGCAGCTGGCCAAGGCCACGCCCGCGCCGGACGCCGACACCGTGCTGCGCGAGCTGCTGGCCGCCACCAAGGGTCGCGGCCGCAAGGCGGCCAAGCCCGAGGCCGAAACCGTCGAAGATGGGCGGCAAGTCGCTGTACACGATTTCCTGGAAAGGAAGCCGCGTCTCGCTCAAGTTCGGCAAGCAGGTCGACCCCGAGATCGTCGAGGACGCCCAGGAAGCCGTGAAGGCGTTCCTGACACAGTGGCTCAAAAAGCGAGTCGA
>CAWFXR010000027.1:0-9942 GCA_963819835.1 uncultured Gammaproteobacteria bacterium | reverse complement strand
AGTTGCAGGAGAGAACAGTGCACAAGATCACCCCCGCCGTCTGCCTGGTCCTGCTGGTCAATGCGGCATGCAGCCGCGAGACGACCCCTGCCGGCACGCCGACGGCGCCTGCGCAGGACGCAGCCACGTATGGCGCCGTGCCGCGGCTCGAGTTCAACAGGCAGGCAGTGGTCCGCGACCTGCCGCTATTCTGGGTCAGCGACGCGGATGCCGACGGCACGCTCGATCCCGAAGAGCTGGCCGTCACCTGGGGACCGGGAGATGCGAACCTCGGCCGCTACGTCAAGGACGGCGGTTTCACGCCAGAGTTTGCAGCGGCTTACGCACTGATCGCGCAGCCCGTGGCACTGGACGGGCTCGCCGCCGCCGAGAAGACGCGGCGCGAGCTGGTGCTGGAGGAACTCGGGCAGGGCCGCCCGACGCTGGTGCGCACGACGCTCACCGACCCGCGCGACGTGCAGCTTGCAGGGCACCTCGGGACGGCGGCACGCATCATCGAGCGCCTCTTCGCGAAGCAGAACGGCGTCGACGGCCTCGCCGCCCGCATCCCGGCCGGCGACACCGCTTCGAACGCGCTCTTCTTCCGTAACCAGGGCCCGTTCTGCGAGGCGCCGAAGACCGAGAACGACCCGAACTGCAGCGCACTGGCCCCGCGGCCGAAGAACATCTCGGGCATGTACCCGGCGGCCATCCAGGCCGACGCCAGCTTCTGCACCGTGCTGGAAAAGCGCGCGGATGCCGATGCGCTCTTCAACCAGTTCTCGATCGTGAGCGACAAGCCAGGCGGGCGCGCCACGGGCAACCCTGCCACCGACGAACTGGTCGCCATCCCGTATCACGTCGCCTGGGCGGAAGACATGAAGGCGGTCAGCAGCGAGTTGCGGGCCGCCGCCGCACTGCTGGCCGGGGATCCGTCCGAGGCGGCGTTCAAGGCATACCTGGAAGCCGCCGCACAGGCGTTCCTCGACGACAGCTGGTTCAAGGCCGACGTCGCCTGGAAGGCGATGACGGCGACGAACTCGAAGTGGTACCTGCGCGTCGCGCCGGACGAGGTCTACGCCGAGCCCTGTTCGCGCAAGGCGAACTTCGCGTTGACGTTCGCGCGCATCAACCAGGAGTCGCTCGAATGGCAGCGACGCCTCGAGCCGGTCAAGGACGACATGGAGGCAGCGCTGGCCTCGCTCGCCGGCCCGCCCTACAAGGCACGCCAGGTCGGGTTCGCCCTGCCGGATTTCATCGACATCGTGCTGAACGCGGGCGACAGCCGCTCGGCGCTCGGCGCCACGATCGGACAGTCGCTGCCAAACTGGGGTCCGGTGGCCGAGTCGGGCGGGCGCACCGTCGCGATGACGAATCTCTACACCGACCCGGACAGTGAAGCGGCGATGATGGAGCAGACGCGCTCGATCATGTGCAAGGCCACGGCCGATCGCGTCGACCCGGCCCCGCGCTTCATGACGATGTCGACGGTGCTGCACGAGGCCGCGCACAACCTCGGACCCGCGCATGAATACAGGGTGGACGGCAAGACCGACGACCAGGTGTTCGGCGGCCCGCTCGCCTCGACGCTGGAGGAACTCAAGGCGCAGACCGCAGCGCTGTATTTCTCCGACTGGCTCGCTGCGCGTGGCGTTCTCAGCAAGGAAGACGCGCAGGACTCGCACCTGCGGGACGTGCTCTGGGCGTTCGGCCACATCGCGGCCGGGATGGTCGATTCCCAGGGCCGACCGAAGCCCTACTCGCAGCTCGCGGCGATCCAGATGGGATACCTGAACCAGCGCGGCGTGCTCGTGTGGAACGCCAGCGAGAAAGCCGCGAACGGCCAGGACACTGGATGCTTCGACGTCGACCTGGCGAAGTGGCCGGCAGCGGTCGACGATCTCGCCAGGCTGGCGTTCGGCATCAAGTCACGGGGTGACCGTGCGCTGGCCGAGAAGACCCGCGACGAATTCGTGGCCGGCGGCACGGCGTGGGCGGACCTGCGCGGCGTGATCGCGCAGCGCTGGCAGCGCGCGCCGCGGGCGTCGTTCGTGTACGCAATCCAGTAGCCGTTGCAACCTTTCACGCTGCAGCCTGCATCCAAAGGAGCAACCTGACCGTACCGGGGAGAAATCATGCTGCGCATTGCCTTGCTCGCCGTGTCGCTTGCCGCGGTGTCGGCGACCGCGCAGGAATCCCCTCCCCGCGTCGCGGACCTGGTCGCGCGCAACAGCTACACGTTCGAGTTCAGCGCGACCACGCTCCGCGGCAAGGGCGCGGATTTCCTGCGCGGGCAGACGGCGGGCACGCAGTTCGTGCTGCTCGGCGAAGAGCACATGGATCACGCGACGCCGCTGTTCGCGGGCGCGCTGTTTCGCATGCTGCACGACGCGCATGGGTACCGTCACCTGGTGGTCGAGCAGGACCCGGTGGCGATAGAAGACGCGCTGCAACCCGACGTCCGGGGCCATGCGGAGCGGATTGCCGCGCATGCCCGCCGCTATCCGACCCTGTACGAGTTCGACACCGACGAGGACCTCGCGTTTCTCGCCCAGGTGGGCGACCTCGTACCAGGCAACGACGCCATCTGGGGCGTGGAGCAGGCGACCGGCGCCACGCGATACCTCGAGGAGCTGGTCGAACTGGCGCCGGACGCGGTTGCTCGAGAGCGGGCCGCGGCTCTGCTGGCCGCCGCAACGGCTGCCGATCCCGGCCCTCGTTACTCGGTGAACTGGCTCATCGCGGCGACCACGCCTGATGACGTCGCGCAACTGGCCGCCGTGTACCCCGCGCCGGCAGGGTCACGTGCTGCGCGCCTGCTCGAGGGCCTCGCGAAGTCGGCGGAAATCTTCGGGTACTACCGGCGGGCCGAGGCCGGCGAGTACGTGGGCCTGTACAACAATACCGTGCGCGAAGAGGTGCTCAAGAGCAATTTCCTCGAGCGTTACCGCGCCGCCGCCACCCAGGAACGCATGCCGAAGGCGATGTTCAAGTTCGGCGGCAACCACCTGTATCACGGCAAGAATCCGACCCAGGCGTTTCCGATCGGCAATCTCGCCCATGAAATGGCGATCGCCAACGACTCGGCTGCCTTCGGGCTTTTCGTGATCATGCTCGGCGACGGATACCGGTCATACGAGGACTACCCGGCATGGTTGCGTCCACTGCTTCCGGCGGAGCCGCCCCGCTCACCGACGATCGTTGACCTGCGTGCGCTGCGGCCATACCAGCGGTTGTTCCGGGAGGGCGTCGCGCCCGACCAGGTCTGGGAACAACGTGCCTTGCTGCATGGATACGACGCGATCGTGATACTGCCCGGCTCGCGCGAGGGCGTTCGCATGCTCGGCGGGCGAAACTGAAGGGATCCGGCCAGGTCGCTGAGTGGCACGGCGACCTGGCCGTTGGCTCAAGCCCGCCGCCGCGGCCTGCGCTGCGCAGCCTGCTGCAGGATCTCGGGCTGGAAGAACTGCATCGCGGCGCGGGTCTTCGTCTGCTGGTTGGCCGAAAGCTCAATACCAATGCCCTTGAAGTATTCCTTGGCCTCCTGCGCGACCTGGAACGCCTCCGACGGCGCGCACTTCATCGAAATCTCGAGGTTGCGGGAGCCATCGGGAAAGAGCCACATCTCGACGACAAGCCGGCGATCGAGCTGCTTGCTCCAATGCCTCGCCTTGAGCACGAACGTTGGGCCGTAGGCCTCCAGCGAACGCAGTGCGATGCCCTTCGGAGCGTGCTTCCTGTAGAAGGCCCGCTGCTCCTTCGAGAACAGGGAGTCGAGCGGCATCTTGCCGCCAACCACGTCCCTCGCCTCCTGTGCCGTGCAACGTCCCTTGAACGATCCGGAACAGACGAATCCGCCCGGCACTACGTCGACCTCGGTCTTGAAGCTCTCCGAGCGACGCAGTTCCCTGTCGATCCCGGCCGGATCGACGGGCCGCAGCTTGATGACAGTATCGCCCGCTCCGCCCTGGATACGCCTTGCCCGCACGACCACGCCGGCCTTGTTCAGGTCGAGGTTCGGCGTGTCGAAGAAATACACCTGACGGATTTCGGCCTCGATCGGGTCGACACCAAGCTTCGCGATGGTCGCGCGGTGAGTGTGGATCGGAGCAACCAGCTTGATCTCGACGCTGCCGACGTCCTTGAGAATCTTCATGACCGCGCTGATCTGGCTCGCGCGAAAGCTCCGTGGCCGCCTGGCTGCTCCGGCTGCACCCGCACCTTCCCTGGCCTGCCTCGCCGTCCGCTTCGCAGGCTTCATCGCTGTCTTCGCGACTGTCCTTCGTCGCTGTCTTCTTCGCGGCCATCGCGTTGCTCCTTTCAGGTTCCGAACCGCTCCGCCAGCACGCCGTGGCGCAGGCCACGGTCGCTGACGGTGAGCGATTCCTTGCCAAGCTTTTCCATGACAGTGCGGATGATGCATGCACCGGCCAGGATCACTTCAGCCCGCTTCGGCTGCAGGCCGACGATCCCACGCCGGGCTGCGGCGTCCATCGAGCGATAGAGGTCGATCTGCCGGTCGATCTCCTTGCGATCGAGCACCGTGCCCTGCACGACGTTCGGATCGTATTTCACGAGTCCGTGCTTCACCGCCGTGATATTGGTCGTGGCCCCGCCCATGGCCACGAGACCGTCGGGGCTCGGGCGGCCGTCGAGCCGCGACAGGTCGGCCGATATCGCGGCGAGCGCGTCGCGCAGGACTTCGGCGGACACGACGCCGTCCAGTCCGAAGCGCTCCGTATAACGCACCGCGCCCACGTCGACGCTGAAGCGCTCCTCGACGTCGTTGCCGCGCCCGAACGTGAACTGGCTGCTGCCGCCTCCGGTGTCGAACACGACCAGCGAGCCTGACGCGAGATCCAGGCCCGACTTCGCGGCAAGGTACGCGAGCCGCGCCTCGTCCTCCCCCGAGATCACCTCGATGTGGACTCCGGTGCGCCGCTCGATCGCGGCGACGATCTCGTCGCGGTTCGAGGCGATGCGCAGGCCCGCGGTGCCCACCGCGACGATGGCAAGGACACCCTGCGCGCGCGCCTCGTCGACCATGCCCTTGATCGCTGCGACCGCTCGTTCCAGCGCGGCGTCACCAATACGGTTGGCTTCGGCGAGACCCTCGCCGAGTCGCGTAATCTCGGCCCTGTCCGCAACCGTACGCCAGCGACCACCGGGCGCCTGCTCGGCCACGTGGAACTTGATCGAATTCGTGCCGACGTCGATGACGGCATAGCGATTCGACTTGCCATCGACGAGTGCAGACAGGCCGCGCGGGTAGCTCGTGTTCACGTAGCCGATCAATCCGAGGCTTCGGACGGCGGCGATGACCGCGGCCGCGTCTTCCGATTCGACTGCGATCGTGCGCGTGGGCTTGCCGTCCGCGACGACCTCGGAGAGCTCCGCCATGCACCCGCCGACCGTGTACCGGACCCGGCGCTTCTGCACGCCGATCGCGCGGATGCGGCCGCTCGGCACGGCCAGTTCGTCGATGAACTGCGCGAGATCGTAGCTCGCCCGCCGCAGCGGCGGCGGATCGAGACGCAGCGCCGCGAATACCTTCGTCACCTCGCTTGCCGGCAACGGGAATCCCGCCTTCATGACCGGCGTCCACTGCTCCAGGCCGTCCTGGTTCACTTCGCGCAGGACCTTGATGTCCATCAGCGCGTCACGCACCTTCACGTTGTCGCCGTCTCCGGACAGCAGGTAGGTCTCGCTGCTCTGCTGGACGGCCCCCGGAGTGAGCGCCGCGAGACGCGACTCCGCCGGCCCGAACCGGTGCCCGAACCAGCGCCACTCCCACCGCGGTATGATCTTCGTCATGTCACGCTCCTCGAGGTTCAGCCGCCGCCCTGGAACCGCGCGCGCATCGCGGCAATGAATCCGGGCCTGGCGGCGTCACGCCTGGCCGCAATCGCCTGCACGTGGGGTCTCTCGCCAAGCCGCTGCAGCAACGCACCGGCAGCCGGGAGATCTCCCAGCGCGTCGAGCTCGAACAACTGCCTCGCTACCGCGGCGCCAAGGTCCACGCTGTACAGGAAGACGATGTCCGCCAGCGTGAAGGCGTCCCCAGCGACGTATGGTGCAAACGCGCCGTGCCGCTTCAAGGTCGCAAATCCCGCGCGCAGGTCGTCGCGCGCCTTGCCCTTGACCGCATCGGACACCGGCGACCCGAAGAACGCCTCCTGGAAGCAGGATCGCGCCGGCAGCTCGATATAGAGCTCGATCTCCTTCATCAGTGCGCGAACCGTCGCCCGCGCGAACGGGTCGCCGGGCAACAACGGCTTGCCCTCGCCCGAGTCCTCGAGGTAGTCGAGGATCACGTTCGTCTCGCTGATGAAGCCTTTCGGCGTGCCCAGTGCCGGCACCTTTCCGCGCGGGCTCTTCGCCAGGAACTCCGGGGTCTGGTCCGGAAAGGTCAGCACGTACTCGTACGGCAGGCCCTTCTCCAGCAACGCGAGTTCCACCATGTTGGTGTAGTTGCTGACCGGGAATCCGTAAAGCTTGAACATCCGGGGGCCTCGCGATCGTCGTGGATGAGTCGGCTGAAAGTGCGAAGTTACTCCGAAACGACACGTGTCGGCGAGATTCCGGCGGCGATCGCGCCGACGGCGGTGTCCGCCGGAGTCGCCCATGGCATGATCTCCGCCAGTGCGATCAGGGGGATACGACATGAGCGACGATCGCGGCTCGGAAGGTCCTGCGCCGCAGCGCAGTTCGCAGGTCACGGTCGGCCTGGTGCTGACGACGCTCTGGCTGGGTGCCGGCCTGCTTGTATGTCGCCGCCACGATGGGCTGGACCGGGTTCATGAGACTGCCGCTTGGCGACCTCGGCGACTTCCTCGACGGCGCGTTCGCGCCACTGGCCTTCCTGTGGCTGGTGCTCGGGCTGTTCCTGCAGCAACGCGAGCTCGCCGCGAACAACCGCGCGATCCAGCGTCAGTTCGAGATCATGCAGCGCACCGCCGAACACGCCGAGATCCAGACGCGCGCCATCGCGGCCAACGAGCTGCACGCGCGGCAGGACACGTTCATCGACGTCGCGCACATGGTGGCGCACCAGCTCGAAGTGATCGCGGGGATGCTGTTCCTGTCGAGCCAGGGCTCCGTCGGCGACGGTGTCGTCTCGGACGAGGAGATCGACGCGATGTTTTCGCGGCTGAGTTCCGGCGAATCATCGGTGTTCAGCCGGCGCATGATCCTGATGCGTTTCCAGGTGGATGACCCGCGGGACGCCCGGCCGCTCTTCTACGGAACGCCGATACGCCAGCAGCATTGCGAGAACTACATCAGGAGCTTCGAGAGGCTGCTGCGCAGTGCCGCCGCGTGCGATCCCGAAGGCATGATCGTGGATGCGCTGCACGGCAATGCGCAGGGCCGATTGTACCGAGTGATGTGCGAGATGCGGGACCTGCAGCCGTCAGGGCGGTAGCTTCGGCAACTCGACGAGGACGGCGCGGCCGCACTTCGGGCAGATCGTCAGTCTCTGCATTTCCGTCGACTCCCATTGATGCCCGCAGGGGCACCGGGTGCGGTAAAGCAGCTCCAATTCGCCCTTCACGGTTTCCCGTTCGCTCACGTCGATCCCCTCCACCGCCCGTTCGTGGCCCGACTTCGTCATGCGCGCCCGATAGGGCCCTTCGGGCTCGACCGGCGCCTTCGCCGAATCGACGTAAGTCTCTTCGGACGGCTGCTTGCCGCGTACGTTGCGGATCCAGTCCTTGATCTTCATTGGCAGGTCCTTTGCCGGCCGTGACTCGTCGAGCGCTGGCCCTTGACGTCTCTGATGATACTAGGCTTCAAGCCTGCACTGCGAAACCCGTGGATAGTCAGGGCTGCAATCCGGCCGGGACTCCGCCCGGATAGATCCTGGCGATGGCTGCCTCGATCGTCTGGATGCGGTTCGGTGCGCTCGGGTGCGTGCTCAGGATCTCGGGCGGGGCCTCACCGGCCGACTGCTGGGCGAGGATCTCCTGCACGCCGATCATCGCCCGCGGATCGTATCCCGCCTGCGACATGAAGCGGACGCCGAGCGTGTCCGACTGAAGCTCGTCCTCGCGGCCGTACTTCATGTTGACCATCTGGCCGACCATCTGCGCGAGCTGCGCTTCGCCGCCGCCGCCCGCCGCCACGATGACGGCGCCGGTTATCCCCTGCGTGAGCTGCTGCTTCGCCATGCGCTGCGCGGAATGTCGCGCGACCACGTGACCGATTTCGTGTCCGAGCACGCCCGCGAGCTGCCCTTCGGTCTTGAGCTCCGACAACAGCGCGGCCGTGATGAAGACCTGCCCGCCCGGCAGAGCGAATGCGTTGATCGTGCGGGGATCCGCGAGGAGATGGAAATCGTACTGCCAGTCGGTCGTGGCCGCGTCGCTCTTCGCGACGATGCGCTCTCCGACGCGGTCGACCAGCGCCTGCGCCTGCTGGTCGGGGTGCTCGCCGCCGTACTGCTGCAGCATCTCCGGCATGGCCTGCAGGCCGAGCGCGATTTCCTGCTGCGGTGCCAGCGACAGGTGCTGCTCCTCGCCCGTCACCGGGTTGTATTCGGTCGAGCACTGGTAGGACAGAAACGCGAACGTGACCAGCCCGAGGCCGATCCACATACGCGGCCCCATGAAACTGCCACGACGCGGCCTGGCGCGCTCGCGGTAACCGTACGGAGTCCCCATCGGCGTCCTGGAACCATAACTCATGATCAGTGGCCCCCTGCGGGTGACAGGTCCGCTTCGAAGATCTGGTCCTCCAGCAACTCGTAAGTGCCGCCGGCCAGCGCACCGAACAACACGTGCGACGCCAGCACCGACCAGTGCTTCATGGCAAAGAACTGGGGGAAGAAGAACGTGATCGAGTAATAGTCGATGAAAAAGAACGCGAGCCCGAGTATCGCGCCGACGAGGATGCCGCCGATCAAGCCGCCACGGTGCACCACGTAGGCGATGACCGCGGCCATCGCCAGTGCCAGCACGTAGTGCACCGCGATCGCCGCCACGAGCGCGCCGGTGTTCGCCGTGGCCGGCGGGGCAAGTATGTCGCGCCCAAGGAGGATCGACGCCACGAGCCGCACGCT
The DNA here is from genome assembly GCA_963819835.1 of uncultured Gammaproteobacteria bacterium. Taxonomy (GTDB): domain Bacteria; phylum Pseudomonadota; class Gammaproteobacteria; order Steroidobacterales; family Steroidobacteraceae; genus RPQJ01. The sequence continues at coordinate 905 of CAWFXR010000027.1, read as the reverse complement.
GATCCAGAAGCTGCCACCCATCAGCGCGGGCACCACGAACAGGTTGGCCAGCAGGAACACCGTGCCGGAAATGAGCCCTGCCCAGAAGGCTGCACGCCAGTCGACGACCTGGCGAAAGTGAATCGGTGCGGCGACTCCGACCATGTTCCGTTCTCCCGTTCCCTGGCTGATCGTGACCCCCGCCCCTGCCGTCACTGTAGCGTGCCAGGCGGCTCATGCAAACCCGCAAGTCGCGCGATGGCCTGGCGTTGCATCGGCATCGAGGTGATCTCGGGTATTCTTCCGCCATGCCGACCCGTGCGCTGTTTCCGACGATGGTCTACGAGGCCCGCCTGCCCGCGGCGGGCTGGCGGACATTCAACCGGCGCCTGCTGCAGGAGTGCCTGCAGACCCGCGAGGACGACGTCGCCGGCCAGCGCTGGTCCGCCACGCGCTACCCGGGCGGCTACACCTCATACGGTTCGCTGTGCCGCATGCACACGTTGTCGCCGACATTCGCCGCGCTCGAGCGCAAGCTGCGCCGCCATGTGCAGTCCTTCGCGCGGGCGCTGGAGCTCGACCTCGATGGGCGCGAGCTTGCGATGACCGACTGCTGGATCAACGTGATGCCGCGGCTGGTGGTGCACAGCCTGCACCTGCACCCGCTGTCGACGATCAGCGGCACCTACTACGTGCGCACGCCGCGCGGCGCCCCGGGCCTCAAGTTCGAGGATCCGCGGCTCGACCGGTTCATGGCCGCCCCGCCGCGCCGGCCAGACTGCCGCACCGAGTTCAAGCCATGGGTCACCGTGCCGGCGACTGCGGGAAAACTGGTGCTGTTCGAGAGCTGGCTGCGTCACGAGGTGCCGCCGAACCCGGTCGCGGCCGAGCGCGTCAGCATCAGCTTCAACTACGGGTGGTTCTGA
>CAWFXR010000026.1:0-12443 GCA_963819835.1 uncultured Gammaproteobacteria bacterium | reverse complement strand
GGTTGCGGTGCCGGCCTCGTGGATCTTGCCGAGGTTGTGGCCAACGCGCGTCACCTCGAGCCAGTTGCCGTCGGGGTCCACCATGCGCCACCAGGCGAGGTTGTCGAGCGCGGTGCCCCAGAGCACCGCCTTCTTGCCGCCCGCATTCATGGCGATGTTGCCGCCGACACAGGAGGCGTCGGCGGAGGTCGGATCAACCGCGAACACGAATCCGGCCCGGTGCGCGGCTTCCTCCACGCGCCGCGTGACGACGCCAGCCCCGGTGTGGACGGTTTCGACGGGTGTCGCAACGCCCGGCAGCTGCGTCGGGCCGACGGGCCCGACCTGTTCGAGCTTCTCCGTGTTGATCACTGCAGCGAAGGGCGTAATCGGCACGGCGCTGCCGGTATAGCCGGTGCCGCCGCCGCGCGGGATGATCGTGAGCCCGAGCTCGACGCACGTGCGGACGAGCCCGGGGACCTCGTCCTCCGCATCCGGCGCGAGCACGACGAACGGGACCTCGACGCGCCAGTCCGTCGCATCCGTCGCGTGGGATGCGCGGGCGAACGGGTCGAAACAGACGTTGTCGCCGTGCGTGTGGCGTGCCAGCGCGCGTCTCGACTTGCGGCGTAGCGACTCGATGGTCTCGAACGAGCGCGCGAACTCCAGCACGGCCCGACGCGCCTCCGCCAGCAGCCGGGCAACGAGTCCGTCCCGCTCCGGGTCCTCTCGGTCCCGGCGTCGCTCGATCTCCGCGAGCCGGTGGTTCAGCGCCGCGACCAGCAGGCCGCGACGCTTAGGGTTGTCGAGCAGGTCTTCCTCGAGGTACGGATTGCGGTGCACGACCCAGATGTCGCCGAGGACCTCGTAGAGCATCCTTGCGGACCGGCCCGTGCGCCGCTCCGAGCGAAGCTGGTCCAGCAGCAGCCAGCCCTCCTGGCCGAGCAGCCTCGTCACGATCTCGCGGTCGGAGAACGACGTGTAGTTGTAGGGGATTTCGCGCAGGCGGGCGGGGAGGGCGTTCACGTTGATCCGCAGGTCGAGTGACAACGGCCCGCATTTTGCGTCGGCGCGCCGGTCGCCGGTACTGCGGGTTGCCGCGGGGGCCGTGCCGGATCGCGAGTCGGTGGCAGGATTCCTGTGCGGTCGCCCGCCGGGGAATCAGAACTTCCAGCCGAGGTTCATCTGGAAGCCGTCGTAGGACGGCGTGCCTTCGGCGTTGTCGAAGGACACCCATTTCATCCTGTACAGGCCGTCCGCAACCAGGAAATCGTTGATGTCGTAGCGCAGGCCCAGTCCCAGCTCGTAAGCGAAACCGCTCTCGGTCTTGGTGTCCTGCGTCGACGTGCAGATATAGCCGTACCACGGATTCCACCAGCAGCCGACGTCCGGCGGGCCGGTCGCGATGTTGGTGTCTACCGACGTCCAGCCGAGGCCGGCGGAAACGAACGGCGTGAGCGGGCCGGTCAGGAAATTGTAGGTGCCATCGAACATCAGCGACAGTGTGGTCAGGTCGCCCTTGAGCCTGTAAAGCTCGCCCGGGTCATCGCCGGGCGCTTCCGCCGTGTAGTCCTTGCTGTCGTAACTCAGGCTCGCGCCGGCGGAGAGCCGCTCGCTGAAGTTGTAATCCACGCCGACGACGAATCCCGCGCCGCTGGCGACGTCGACCGACGTGCCGCCCTTGAAGTCGGTCTCGCTCGAGTTCTGGAGGACGATGCCGACGCGTGCCTCCCAGCGTCCGGCCCGCGCGGCCGCGCTCGGGTCGCGCCAGTCGGCATCCGGTTGACCGCTGGCCGTCATCGCGAGGCCGGCATTGGCCACCGGTGCGATGGCCGGCAACGCCTGGTTCTTTGCGTAGACACCGGCCGCAAGGCTGGCCAGTTCCGGGAGGCCGAGTTGCTCGTAGCCGGTCGACATGATCTGCAGGGCTTCGAGTGCCGCAGGCGAGCCGTCGTAGGTCTGGATCACCTCGCGGGCGCGATTGACGGCGCCGACGTAGGCGCCGCGCCGGACGTAGTAGCGGGCCACCGCGAGCTCGTAGTCGGCAAGGCGATTGCGCAGGTAGACCATCCGCTGACGCGCGTCGGCGGCATAGGGACTCTTCGGATAACGCTCGACCAGCAGCTTGAATGCCTGCAGCGACTTGCGGGCCTCGCCCGGCGGGCGCTGCGTGACGTCGGCGCGGAAGACCCGCTCGAGCCAGTTCGCGCCCGACTCGAAATAGACGAGCCCGCGGATGTAGTACGCATAGTCGACGCGCGGGTGTGTCGGGTTCTCGCGTATGAACTGGTCGGCCTGGTCCACCGCGGACTCGAGTTCGTAGTTCTTGTAGTAGGCGTACATGAGGTCCAGCTGGCCCTGCTTGGCAGGGTTGCTGAACGGGTAGCGGGACTCGAGCAGTTCGAGTTTCTCGGCTGCACCCTTGTAGTTCCCCGACCTGAGCGAGTCGGCCGCATCGGAGTACATCTGCTCGGGGCTGCCTTGGACCTGCTTCTCGTCACCCCCCCAGCTCTTGCAGCCGGAAAGCGCCATGCCCGCCATCAGCAGGGCCAGTGCGGGCAGGATCTGTCGTGTCGTCGGGGCGGCGGTCTGGGCTGCGGTCATTGGCGAGGGGCTGGCTGGCCTGGGGTCCGGCTTGAAGGGGCGAAAGTATATAGAAACGGGGTCGGGCGCAGGTGGCCGGTACACTCGCGGCCCCGCATCGGCCAGAATGCCCGGCCTCATGACCACTTCGACCATCGAGATCACCCTGAAAGTTCCCGTCGAGCAGGCGGGGCAGCGGCTGGACCAGGCGCTCGCGGCGCTGCTGCCCGACTATTCGCGCAGCCGCCTCAAGGCATGGATCGAGTCAGGTGAGGTGCTGGTCGACGGCGCGCCCCGCCGGCCGCGTGACAAGGTCTTCGGCGGCGAGAACGTATCCATCGGGGCAACCCTGCCCGAAGACACCGCCGTCGTCGCGCAGCAGATCCCGCTCGTGATCGCCCACGAGGACCGCCACGTGTTCGTGGTCAACAAGCCCGCTGGGCTCGTGGTCCATCCGGGCGCTGGCAACGCCGACCAGACCCTGCAGAACGCCCTGCTGGCGCTCGATGGGAAGCTCGCGGCCCTGCCGCGCGCCGGCATCATCCACCGGCTCGACAAGGAGACCAGCGGCCTGCTGATCGTAGCCCGCACGCTGCCGGCGCATACGGCGCTGGTTCGAATGCTCGAGCAGCGCGAGATCCACCGCGGCTACGAGGCGATCTGCCGGGGCGTCATGACCGCCGGCGGCACCGTGGATGCCCCGATCGACCGGCATCCGACCGACCGTGTCCGCATGGCCGTGCGCCAGGGCGGGCGCGATTCGGTGACCCACTACCGGGTCATCAAGCGATTCCGCGCCCACACGCACGTGCGCGTGCAGCTCGAGACGGGACGGACCCACCAGATCCGCGTGCACCTTGCTCATGCGGGATTCCCGATCGTTGGCGATCGCGTCTATGGCGGCAGGCTCGCGCTGCCGCGAGGCGCCAGCGCGGAACTCACGGCGGCCCTGCGCGCATTTCCGCGCCAGGCGCTGCACGCGGCGCGACTCGAGTTCGCACACCCGGTGACCGGTAAAGCCGTCGCATGCGCGGCGCCGCCGCCGGACGACATGCGCGAGCTGCTGCGCGTTCTCGCTCTGGACTCGGCATCCCAGTGAGCAGCGAAGTCCAGTGGCTCGAGCCCGAATGGCCCGCGCCGCCGGGCGTGCGCGTGATCTCGACGCTGCGCCTGGGAGGCACGAGCGAGGGGCCGTACGCATCGATGAACCTGGCCAGCCACGTCGGCGACGCGGCCGTCAACGTAGAGGCCAACCGGCGCCTGCTGCGCCGCGCAGCCCGCCTGCCGGCCGAACCGATGTGGCTCGAGCAGGTGCACGGTACGGAAGTCGTCGTCCACGACGGGCGCAGCGACGTGCCTCGTGCCGACGCCGCCATGACGCGGGGGCGAGGCCGTGTATGTGCCGTGATGACCGCGGACTGCCTGCCAGTGGTGCTGGCCGATCGGGCAGGCTCACGGGTCGCTGTCGCGCACGCCGGCTGGCGCGGACTGGCGCAGGGCGTCCTCGAGGCCACTGTCCATGCGCTGCATTGCCCGCCTGCGGAGCTGCTTGCCTGGCTCGGGCCCGCGATTGGCCAGCAGGCGTTCGAGGTGGGATCCGAGGTACGCGACGCGTTCGTCGCTCGCTCGGCGCAACTGGCAGGATGCTTCGCCGAGAACGAACGCGGGCGCTTCCAGGCCGACCTGTACGGACTCGCGACCGCGGTGCTGGCCGAGGCCGGAGTCACTGCCGTTCATGGCGGCGGCTGGTGTACGGCAAGCGACCCGCAGCGGTTTTTTTCATTCCGGCGCGACGGAACGACCGGCCGCATGGCGACCCTGGCCTGGCTCGCGTGAGGCGCGTGCTACGCTGATGGGCATTGCAACTGCGTTGACGGCACCGTGAATTCCCTCGTCTCGATCGTTCTACTGACCGGCCTGAGCGGTTTCCTGAGCGCGCTGGCAGCGTCCTTCTTCCTGGCGCTCAGTGAGCCGCGTCGCGCCGCGGCGGTCCCGCACCTGGTGAGCTTCGCCACCGGTGCGCTGCTCGGGGCTGCCTTCCTCGGGCTGCTGCCGCATGCGATCGACACGATCGGTCCCGGCGGCGCGCATCGCGTCGGCCTCGCATTGCTGCTCGGCATCCTCACGTTCTTCCTGCTCGAGAAATTCGTGCTCTGGCGTCACTGCCACGACGATCCCTGCGAGATGCACTCGCCCAGTCACGAGGCGCGCGATGCCGCGTCCGCGCGCATGATCCTGGCGGGAGACAGCTTCCACAACGTGCTGGACGGCGTGCTGGTCGCAGCGGCGTTCATGACCGATCCGAGACTCGGCCTGGTGACGGCGCTCGCGGTGTGCGCGCACGAGATCCCGCAGGAAGTGGGTGACCTCGCCATCCTGCTGCACGGCGGCTATTCGCGCCGCCGGGCGCTGGCCCTCAACCTCCTCACGAGCCTGACGTCCATCGTCGGCGGCGTGATCGCGTACTTCGCGCTCGCGACCGCCGTGCAGCTGCTGCCCTACGCGCTGGCCTTCGCTGCGGCGAGCTTCATCTACGTGTCGGTGGCCGACCTGATCCCCGGACTGCACCGCCGCGTGGACCTGCGCGCGGGGCTGGAGCAGGTGCTCTTCATCGGGCTCGGCGTCGCCGTCGTGTACTTCACGCACCAGCAGATGCACTGAGCCCGTGCGATGCGGCGGCCGCGCGCTACAGGAAGCGCCGGACTCCCAGCGACCATGCGACGACCGACAGCAGGAACCACCATGCCACGAGGCGTCGGAACAGGCGTGACTTGATCCGTTCGGCGAGGATGGCCAGCACCGCGTAGTGCAGCACGAAAGGCAGGTAGTACCAGGGCGTGAACAGCCTGCCGCGCATGGCTGTCCAGGCGGTGTCCGCCGCGAGCGTGCCGAGGACCGCGCAGAAGAACCAGAAGTAGTTGAAAGGCTCGCCCTCGGATGCGATTTCCTCGGGCGGATACAGCGCGATCGACAGGACGTAGAAAGACATCGCCCAAAGCACGATCAGCAGGAATGTGTCGAAGGTCCAGCCCCTGTAGTCGTGCCACGTGAACAGCATCCACCAGTTGAGCACCAGCACCATGAAGACCCAGCCGGTGTAGAGCAGGTGGATTTCCGTCATCCGCCGCTGGTAGACGAACCGGAACTGGCCCGAGAGCAGGTGCGTCAGCGCGAGGCCGAAGATGATCGAGACCAGGACCGACAGGAAATCGAACTCGGTCACGGTGCCGCCGGCGCCGGCGCGTGATCGAAGATGGCGGCGAGGCTGCCGATTTCATCCGGTGGCATCGTTTTCGCGAGGAATGCCTGGAATTCGCCGGAGTACGCGTGCCGCCGGTTTGGCCACCAGACCTCGCGCACGTCCGTGTGATAGTACTTGCGGAGCCCTTTTCCCATCCCTGCCACTGGCTCGCATCGAGGATCCCGGCTTTGCGCTGGTACCAGGCGCTCTCGTGGAGCTTGAAGAACGAGAAGAGAAAGTAGTGCGCCATGATGCGCTCGCCGCGCGTGGCGGACGCCCAGTCGTTGACCGCGCTCGACAGCGCCGACCCGAGAGCAGGTGACTGCGTCGCGGGAACGTTGATCGCCGCAATCGCCGCGGCGAGCGAGTCCACCGCCATTGCCTTCTGCGACTTCGTGTTCTGGCGGATGGTCACGATCAGGCCGAGCAGCGTGAGCGTGACCGCCGCCGCGTTGATGATCTCCGCAATGGCGGCGATTTCTTCGATCGTCATCGCAAGCGCTCCCCTGGCCACGAATGGCTCGGCAATGTTACGAGAGGAGCTGCCCGTCATGTACGAACATCACAAGGAGCCGCTGCTGCCCCGGCGGCAATTCCTGCGTCGCGTGACCCGGCACGGTGGGGTGAGCGTGCTGATCATCCTGCTGTCGCTCGGCATCGGTACCGCCGGCTACCACTTCTTCGCCGGCCTGCGCTGGGTCGACTCGCTCCTCAACGCCTCGATGATCCTGACCGGCATGGGTCCGGTGAGCGCGCTCACGACCGACGCGGCGAAGCTCTTCGCGTCTTTTTACGCGCTCTACAGCGGGATCGTGTTCCTGGCGGCCACGGGCGTGTTCTTTGCGCCATTCCTGCACCGGGTGCTGCACCGGATGCACGTCACCGACTAGACGTCTGTCGAAAATCCTGAAAAATCTGCAAACATGCGGCTATCGGTTGCCAAAATCGATAAAACACAGCCTTGGTGGCAGAGGCCCATGCTCGAGGCGCCCGCGCAAGGCGGCGCCGACTCGGGCCCGGCGGAGTCCGACCCGCCCGTCTCGGCCCAAATTGGACTAGCGCCGGGCTTTATCTTCCGCGGTCCGCCCCCACACAGGGCGGTAACGCAGCCCCTCCCGGGAGCCCTGACCTCATGCGAACCGACAAACTGACCAGCAAGTTCCAGATGGCCCTCGCCGACGCCCAGTCGCTGGCGCTCGGCCGCGACCACCAGTTCATCGAGCCCGCGCACCTGATGCTCGCGCTGCTCGACCAGCAGGGCGGCACCGTGCGGCCGCTGCTCGACAAGTCCGGTGCCAACGTCAACCGGCTGCGCTCGCAACTCGGCGAGGCGCTCGACCACCTCGCGAAGGTGGAAGGCGCCGGCGGCGAGGTTCATTTTTCGAACGACCTCGGCAAGGTGCTGAACCTGACCGACAAGCTCGCGCAGAAGCGCGGCGACCAGTACATCTCGAGCGAGCTGTTCGTGCTCGCGGCGCTCGAGGACAAGGGGCCGCTCGGCAAGATCCTGCGTGACTGCGGCGTCGTGAAGGGCGCGATCGAGCGCGCGATCGACGAAGTGCGCGGCGGCGAGAAGGTCACCGACGCAAACGCCGAGGAGCAGCGGCAGGCACTGGAGAAGTACACGATCGACCTGACCGAGCGGGCCGAGCAGGGCAAGCTCGACCCGGTGATCGGCCGCGACGACGAGATCCGCCGCACCATCCAGGTGCTGCAGCGACGCACCAAGAACAATCCCGTGCTGATCGGCGAGCCCGGAGTCGGCAAGACCGCGATCGTCGAGGGACTCGCGCAGCGCATCGTCAATGGCGAAGTCCCCGAGGGGCTCAAGGACAAGCGCATCCTCTCGCTCGACATGGGCTCGCTGATCGCGGGCGCCAAGTTCCGCGGCGAGTTCGAAGAGCGCCTGAAAGGCGTGCTGAACGATCTCTCGAAGCAGGAAGGCCGCGTGATCCTGTTCATCGACGAGCTGCACACCATGGTCGGCGCCGGCAAGGCCGAGGGCGCGATGGACGCCGGCAACATGCTGAAGCCCGCGCTCGCGCGCGGCGAGCTGCATTGCGTGGGCGCGACGACGCTCGACGAGTACCGCAAGTACATCGAGAAGGACGCGGCGCTCGAGCGCCGCTTCCAGAAGGTGCTGGTGGGCGAGCCCTCCGTGGAGGACACGATCGCCATCCTGCGCGGGCTGAAGGAGCGCTACGCCGTTCACCACAAGGTCGAGATCACCGACCCGGCCATCGTGGCCGCCGCGACGCTGTCTCACCGCTACATCACGGACCGGCAGTTGCCCGACAAGGCCATCGACCTGATCGACGAGGCGGCGTCGCGCATCCGCATGGAAATCGACTCCAAGCCCGAGGAGATCGACCGGCTCGACCGGCGCATCGTGCAGCTCAAGATGGAGCGCGAGGCGCTGAAGAAGGAAAGCGACGAAGCCTCGAAGAAGCGCCTGCAGGCGCTCGACGAACAGCTCGGCGAGCTCGGCAGGGAGCACGCGGATCTCGAGGAGATCTGGAAGGCGGAGAAGGCCTCGGCGCAGGGTGCCGCGCAGATCAAGGAGGAACTCGAGCGTGCGCGTCTCGACTTCGAGGCCGCGCGCCGGGCCGGAGACCTGACCCGCATGTCCGAGTTGCAGTACGGGAAGATCCCGGAGCTCGAGAAGCGCGTCCAGGCCGCGCAGGACGCGGAGACGAAGGCGCCGACGCTCGTGCGCAACAAGGTCACGGACGAGGAGATCGCCGAGGTGGTCTCCAAGTGGACCGGCATTCCCGTGTCGAAGATGCTCGAAGGCGAGCGCGAAAAGCTCCTGCACATGGAGGAAGCGCTCGGCAAGCGTGTCGTGGGGCAGGACGAGGCGGTGAAAGCCGTGTCCGATGCGATCCGGCGCTCGCGCGCGGGCCTGTCGGATCCCGACCGCCCGAACGGCTCCTTCCTGTTCCTGGGCCCGACCGGCGTCGGCAAGACGGAGCTGTCGAAAGCGCTGGCCGAGTTCCTGTTCGACACCGAAGAGGCTCTGGTCCGCATCGACATGTCCGAGTTCATGGAGAAGCACTCCGTTGCGCGCATGATCGGCGCGCCGCCCGGATACGTCGGCTACGAGGAGGGCGGCTATCTCACCGAGGCCGTCAGGCGTCGCCCGTACTGCGTGATCCTGCTCGACGAAGTCGAGAAGGCGCACCCGGACGTGTTCAACGTGCTGCTGCAGGTGCTCGACGACGGGCGTCTCACCGACGGGCAGGGCCGCACGGTCGATTTCCGCAATGCGGTCATCATCATGACGTCGAACCTCGGTTCGCAGCTGATCCAGGAGCTGTCGGGCGAGGGCAATTACTCCAGGATGAAGGCGGCGGTCATGGAGGTCGTCGGGCAGCACTTCCGGCCGGAGTTCATCAATCGCGTGGACGAGGTCGTGGTGTTCCACCCGCTCGGGCGCGAGCAGATCCGTTCGATCGTGGACATCCAGGTCGGCTTCCTGCGCAAACGGCTCGCCGATCGCGACATGCACCTCGAACTCGACGATGCGGCCCGCGACCTGCTTGGCGAGGCCGGCTTCGACCCGGTCTACGGAGCGCGGCCGCTCAAGCGTGCCATCCAGCACCAGCTGGAGAACCCGCTCGCGCAGTCGATACTGCGCGGCGACTTCGGGCCGGGAGACCAGGTGCTGGTGACGGTCAAGGACGGGCAACTGGCGTTCGAGCGACGCGCGGCCGCGGATCCGCGGCCTGCCGCCGGGCGAAGACGGCCTGACGGCGGGGCCCGTCCTCGAAGCCGCTCGTGGCGTGGAACGCCGATTTGGCCTTGACGCGTCCCGTATAATTGCGCGCTCGCGACGAGAGCCCTGTCGAGACGACCAACCCGGACCGACCCATGCCGATCTACGAATACCAGTGCCAGAAGTGCGCCCATCACCTCGAGGCGTTGCAGAAGATCTCGGACAAGCCGCTGCGAGAGTGCCCCGAATGCGGCAAGCACACGCTGAAGCGGTTGATGTCCGCGCCCGCTGTTCCGTCTCGCGGGCAGTGGCTGGTACGAGACAGACTTCAAGTCGGACAAGGAACAGAAGCGCAATCTTGCGGAGAAGGGCGAGGCCGAGGCGCCGAAGGGCGACTCGAAGCCGGACGTGAAGGTCGATGCGAAATCCGACGCAAAGCCCGAATCCAAGCCCGACGCCAAGGCGGAGTCGAAGCCGGCAACGTCCGGCGCTGCGAGATCGCGAACGACGATGAGCAAGCCCGGCCCGAAGGCCGCGTGCGCTCGCCAAGGCGAAATCGGCCGGCTCGAAAGACCGCGCCGAAACGCGGCAAGAAGCGCTGAAGGTCATCTCGTGAGACGACGACTCCACTGAGATTGCTCCAGCCGCATGACGACCGGCCGCACAGTCGTACGCGGTCGGTGCGCAATTACCTGATCGGCGGGCTGCTGGTCTGGATCCCGATCATGGTGACCGTCTGGGTCGTCCGGTTCCTCGCCAGGATCCTCGACCAGTCCCTGCTGCTGTTGCCCTCGCCGTGGCGGCCGGAGGCCCTGTTCGGGACGTATGTGCCGGGCCTGGGCGTCATCCTGTCGTTGCTGCTGCTGCTGCTCACCGGGGTGGTGGTCAAGAACCTGTTCGGTGGGCGGATCGTCGGCGGGCTCGAGTCGCTGGTGCGGCGAATCCCGGTAATCGGCCCCGTCTACAGCGGTGCCAAGACCTTCAGCGAGACGGTGCTCACCGACAAGGGCAGTTCGTTCAAGCAGGTCGTGATGGTCGAGTTTCCGCGCAAGGACGTCTTCAGCATCGGCTTCATCACGTCCGAGGACCTCGAGGAAGTGCAGGCCAAGACCGCCCAGGACGTGACCTGCGTGTTCGTGCCGACCACCCCCAATCCCACGACCGGCTTCCTCATTCTCGTGCCGCGGAACGAGGTAGTCCGACTGGACATGACGGTGGACGATGCCTTCAAGATGCTGCTGACGCTCGGCGTGGTCGTCCCGAAATGGCGGAACAAGCCCTCGAGCGATCGTCTTGCGCCGCAGCAGACCGAACCGTAACATTCCGCGTTCCGCGATGCGGGCTCTGGGCTCGGGCTACAGGCCGTGGGACGAGGTGGCTGCGTCTGGCCACAGCCTGCAGCCTTCCGCCCACGGCCTATACCCCAGCACCCATAGCCTTCCGGACATCCCGATGCCCATGCGAACTCACTACTGCGGCGAGGTCAACGAGCACCTCGTCGGTTCCACGGTCTCCGTCGCGGGCTGGGTCCACCGGCGCCGTGACCACGGCGGCGTGATATTCGCCGACCTGCGCGATCGCGAAGGCCTGCTGCAGGTCGTATTCGATCCCGGATGCCGCGGCCGTGTTCGCCGAGGCCGAGCGCCTGCGCGGCGAATGGGTCGTCAAGGTGACGGGCCTCGTGAGGCCGCGTCCTGCGGGCACGGCCAACGCGAACCTCGCCTCCGGCCAGGTCGAACTGCTGGCTCGCGAGATCGAGGTGCTCAATCGCGCCGAGCCGATCCCGTTCCAGCTGGACGAGGACGTCAAGGAAGAGACCCGGCTCAAGTTTCGTTACATCGACCTGCGCCGCGAGGAAATGCAGAAGCGCCTGCGCCTGCGTCACTCGGTGACGCGCACGATGCGCGAGTACCTCGACGGCCACGGCTTCATCGACGTCGAGACGCCGATGCTGACCAAGGCGACGCCCGAGGGCGCGCGCGACTACCTCGTGCCGAGCCGCACGCAGCCCGGCAAGTTCTTCGCGCTGCCGCAGTCGCCGCAGATCTTCAAGCAGCTGCTGATGATGTCGGGCTTCGACCGCTACTACCAGATCGTGCGCTGCTTCCGCGACGAGGACCTGCGCGCGGATCGCCAGCCCGAGTTCACGCAGCTCGACGTCGAGACTTCGTTCCTCACGCGCGACGAGATCACGGGCCTGATGGAAGGCCTGGTGCGCGAGATCTTCGGCAAGGTGCTCGGGATTGCGCTGCCGGACCCGTTCCCGCGCATGAGCTACGCGGAGGCCATGCGCCGCTACGGGTCGGACAAGCCGGACCTGCGCATCCCGCTCGAACTCGTCGACGTCGCGGACCTGGTGCGCGACAGCGAGTTCAAGGTGTTCGCCGCGCCTGCCGCCGACAAGGACGGTCGCGTGGCGGCGCTGCGCGTGCCGGGCGGCGGCGAGAAGCTGTCGCGCAAGCAGATCGACGATTGCACGGCATTCGTCGCGCGCTACGGCGCGAAGGGGCTCGCGTACGTGAAGGTGAACGACGCCGCGAAGGGGCGCGACGGCCTGCAGTCGCCGATCCTCAAGTTCCTCTCGGACGCCGCCGTCGCTGGCCTGCTGGAGCGCACCGGCGCGCAGACGGGCGACCTCGTGTTCTTCGGCGCGGACAAGGCCGAAGGTCGTGAACGACGCGCTCGGAGCACTCAGGCTCAAGATGGGCCAGGACCTCGGCATGGTCGAGACCGGCTGGCGTCCGCTGTGGGTCATGGATTTCCCGATGTTCGAATGGGACGCGGACGGCAAGCGCTGGGCGGCGATGCATCATCCGTTCACGTCTCCGGTCAACGACGATCCGGTCGCGCTCAAGGCCGACCCCGGCGGCGCGCTCGCGCGCGCCTACGACATGGTGCTGAACGGCTCGGAGATCGGCGGCGGCT
>CAWFXR010000025.1:0-23019 GCA_963819835.1 uncultured Gammaproteobacteria bacterium | reverse complement strand
CGTCGAGCGTCCGGTGAGCGAAGTGCTGGATTGCTTTCTGCAGTACCCGATCCACCACCTGCCCGTGGTGCGTGACGGCAAGCTGACCGGGATGCTGAGTTCCGCGGACGTCATGAAGCTCGAGTACTTCGTGCCGAAGGCCACTGTCGACCGGGCGCAATTCCTCGATGAGCGGATGAAGATCGAGCAGTTGATGCGGTCGCCGGTCCTGTGCCTGCGACCACACGTCGGCGTCGGCGAGGCGGCGGAGCGCATGATCAAGGCCGGCGTGCACGCGGTCGCGGTGGTCGACGATGCGGAACGCGTCATCGGTATCCTGACCACGAGTGACGTCATCCAGGGGCTGCTGCACGGTCCGCCGCGCAAGGGGCAGGACGGCGAGGCAGCGGTCGGAGCAATCCCCGACCCCGACCTCGGACACGAGCAGGAACATGCGCGTCTACCGCCAGAAGCCGACGGCAGACGAGTATCGGACCGCCATGCGCGCGGCCGAGGCGCTGCACGTCGAGGAGCGTGATACGCGTTATCTCGGCAAGACGCTCCTTTACCTGGATCAGCGCCGTTTCCGCCTGGAGAAGGTGCTCGAACTTGCAGACCGGTTCCTGCTCTCGGGCCAGGAGGTGCAGGTGCACGCGCTGCTGCTGAAGGCGATTCACGCGGCCAAGCGCGCCGAGGAGCACGCGACGGGCAAGGCACGAGTGCCGTTTCCGCTCGAGTGACCGCCGGGGCTAGAGACTCGCCGCGAGACGCGAGCCCTGGTCGATCGCCCGCTTCGCGTCGAGTTCGGCCGCGACGTCCGCGCCGCCGATCAGGTGCACGCTGCGACCCGCGCCGCGCAGCGGCTCCACCAGCTCGCGCAGCGGCTCCTGGCCTGCGCACAGCACCACGGTATCCACCTCGAGCAGCATCGGCTTCTCGTGCGCCTCGCCGAAACTCAAGTGCAGGCCGCGGGAATCCATGCGTTCGTAGTTGACGCCGCCGATCATCTGCACGCGCTTCATCCTCAGCGCGGCGCGGTGGATCCAGCCCGTCGTCTTGCCGAGCCCCTTGCCGAGCGGCGCAGCCTTGCGCTGCAGCAGGTGCACCTCGCGTGCCGGCGGAGAGACCTGCTGCGGTCGCAATCCGCCGCGTGTGGCGGCAGGGTCGCCCACGCCCCATTCCGCCATCCAGGCCGGCAGGTCCGTGGCCGTCGAGTGGTCGCCGGCCACCAGGAACTCGGCGACGTCAAACCCGATGCCGCCCGCTCCCACGATCGCGACGCGTCTCCCGACCGGTCGTCGCGCGAGCAATACGTCCACGTAGGACAGCAGCCGACCTGCGCGGCGCTGCTCGTCGTCGCCTTCGATGCGCGGGTCGCGTGGCGTCACGCCCGTTGCCAGGACGATCTCGTCGTAGCTGCCTGAGATCAGCGCGTCCGCGGCCACGCGCGTGCCGAGCCGCAGTTCGACGCCGGTAACGGCGATGCGCCGTTCGAAGTAGCGCAGCGTCTCCCGGAATTCTTCCTTGCCGGGAACCAGTTTCGCCAGGTTGAACTGGCCGCCGATCGCGGCGGCGGCCTCGAACAGGTCGACGCGGTGGCCGCGCTCCGCGAGCACGGTCGCGCAGGCGAGGCCCGCGGGGCCCGCGCCGACCACGGCGATGCGTTTCGGCTGGCGCGTCTGCGCATAGACGAGTTCGGTCTCGTGTCCCGCCCGAGGGTTCACCAGGCACGAGGCGATACGCCGCTGGAAAACATGGTCGA
Source organism: uncultured Gammaproteobacteria bacterium (assembly GCA_963819835.1). Taxonomy (GTDB): domain Bacteria; phylum Pseudomonadota; class Gammaproteobacteria; order Steroidobacterales; family Steroidobacteraceae; genus RPQJ01. Next base: position 21,278 of record CAWFXR010000025.1, on the reverse strand, counting down.
GACACGCCTGGTTGCACGCGATGCAGGTATTGATCTCGTCGCCACGGCCGGCCGCGGCCTTGTTCACGAACTCGGCATCGGCGAGCAGCGGGCGCGCCATCGAGATCATGTCCGCGCAACCGTCGGCCAGGACCTGCTCGGCGACTTCCGGCGTGTTGATGCGGTTCGTGGTGCAGAGCGGGATTGCGACCTCGCCCTTGAGCTTCTTCGTCACCCACGCGAAGGCCGCACGCGGGACGGAGGTCGCGATCGTTGGCACGCGCGCCTCATGCCAGCCGATGCCGGTGTTGATGATCGTGGCACCGGACTGCTCGATCGCCCGCGCGAGCTGCACGACTTCGTCCCAGCTGCTGCCGTCCGGCACCAGGTCCAGCATGGACAGCCGGTAGACGATGATGAAGTCATGCCCCACGGCTTCCCGCGTGCGCCCGACGATCTCCACCGGCAGCCGCATGCGGTTCGAGTAGTCGCCGCCCCATTCGTCGGTGCGTCGGTTCGTGTGTTTCACCAGGAACTGGTTGATGAAGTAGCCCTCGGAGCCCATCACCTCGACGCCGTCGTAGCCGGCCTCGCGGGCCAGCACGGCGCAGCGGACGAAAGCGCGGATCTGGCGCTCGACTCCGCGTGCCGACAGCGCGCGTGGCGTGAACGGCGTGATCGGCGACTTGAGCCGCGACGGCGCGACCGCGAGCGGGTGGTAGCCATAGCGACCGGTGTGCAGGATCTGCAGCGCGATCGCTCCACCCTCGGCGTGCACTGCGTCGGTGATGGGGCGGTGCTTTGCCGCCGCCGCACGCGTCGTCAGCCGGCCGGCGAACGGCGAGGTCCAGCCTTCGATGTTCGGCGCGAAGCCACCGGTGACGATGAGCCCGACGCCGCCGCGGGCGCGTTCCGCGAAGTAGGCGGTCAGTCGGTCGAAGTGCTTCGCGCTGTCCTCGAGGCCCGTATGCATGGACCCCATCAGCACTCGGTTGCGCAGCCGGGTGTAGCCGAGATCGAGTGGCGCGAGCAGGTGAGGGTAACGGGTCGTCAACGGCTCGCCCGTCCCTACAGACAGTGCCCGACCCAGCCAGTAGGCGGCCGCCGCCATCAGCGCGGCCGCCGGCATCGTGATGATCCACGCGACGACGATGTTGCCGGCGAGTCCCCAGCGCACGGCACGGGCGCGCTGCGCGGAGCCGACGCCGACGATCGCTCCGGTGATCGTGTGCGTCGTCGAGACCGGGATGCCGAGGCTCGAGGCCAGGAACAGGGTGATGGCGCCGCCGGTCTCCGCCGCAAAGCCGCCGATGGGACGCAGCTTCGTGATCTTCTGCCCCATGGTCTTCACGATGCGCCAGCCGCCGAACATGGTGCCCATCGAGATCGCGACGTAGCAGCCCACGATCACCCAGCCCGGCAGGTGTTCGCGGGTCGTGACGTTCGCGGCGATCAGCAGCAGCCAGATGATGCCCATGGTCTTCTGGGCGTCGTTGCTGCCATGTCCGATGCTGTAGAGCGCGGACGATGCGAGCTGCAGCCGCCGGAACCAGCGGTCCACCTTGCGCGGCGTGGATCTCACGCAGGCCCACGACGCGCCGATCATGATGATCGCGCCGAGCGTCATGCCGAGCAGCGGCGAGACGAAGATGAAAATCGCCGTCTTCACGATTCCCGGTGCGAGCAACGGGCCTGTGCCCGCCTTGGCGATGGTGGCGCCGATCATGCCGCCGATGAGCGCATGCGAGGAGCTCGACGGGATGCCGTAGTACCAGGTGATGATGTTCCACGTGATTGCGCCGATCAGCGCGCCGAATATGACGTAATGGTCCACTGCGACCGGATCGACGATGCCCTTGCCGACCATCGCCGCCACCTTCAGGTGGAAGATGAAGTACGCGACGAAATTGAAGAACGCGGCCCATGCCACTGCCTGGTAGGGCCGCAGCACGCCGGTCGAGACGATCGTGGCGATGGAGTTCGCCGCGTCGTGAAAGCCGTTCATGAAGTCGAATGCGAACGCGAGCGCCACGAGCAGCGCAAGCGTCGCAAACGTCATGTCGGCATCCATGCTCAGGCGTTCTCCACCACGACCGCCTCGATGACGTTCGCCACGTCCTGGCACTTGTCGATGGCGTTCTCGAGGTACTCGTAGACGTTCTTGTGCTTGATCAGCTGGCGCACGTCCTGCTCTTCGCGGAACAGCTTCGAGATGCCGTCGCGCATCACGCCGTCGGCCTCGCTCTCGAGCGCGTCGATCTCCTGTGCGAGCGCGAGCGCGCGCGGCGCGTTGTCCATGGACGAAAGCAACGTCACGGCTGCCTGTACCCTGTCGCAGCAGGACTCGAGCAGCCGGGCCAGCTCCGGCGCCGCCGGCGGCAGCGTCTGGATGTCGAACAGGTGCATCGACTCGGCCGAGTCCTGGATCAGGTCGAGTATGTCGTCCATGCCCGAGATCAGGCGATGGATGTCGTTGCGGTCGAAGGGCGTGATGAACGTGGAGTGCAGAAGCTGGACGGTCTCGTACGTGACCTTGTCCGCGCTGCGCTCGAGCTCGCCGATGCGAGCGATCAGCGCCGCGCGCTGCACCTGGTCCGAGTAGGTCCGGACCAGCTCCGAGTTCGCGCGGCCTCCCTGGGCGATGAACTCCGCGTGCCGATTGAACAATGCGAAGAAGCGCGCCTCGCGCGGCATGAGGGCAGAGAGGAAACGCATCTGGTCTTCCCTGGCTTTCGAATCGTTGTACGGCGCAGTATCCGCGATCTCGCGGGAACGTGGTAGCGTGGCCGGGTCCGGCCACCCCGGTTCCCGGTTTCGTGGTGGCGGGCACACTCACATGGCTGGACTTGCTCACGATTCCATTCGCCTGAAGGGCGCGCGGCAGAACAACCTGCAGGCGCTCGATCTCGACATTCCGCTGCGGCAGCTGGTCGTCGTGACCGGTGTGTCCGGCTCCGGCAAGTCTTCGCTGGTGTTCGACACGGTCTATGCCGAGGGGCAGCGGCGCTACGTCGAGACCTTCTCGCCATACGCGCGGCAGTTCCTCGACCGGATGGACAAGCCGCAGGTGGATCGGATCGAGGGCATTCCGCCCGCGATCGCCATCGACCAGACGAACCCGGTGCGCACTTCCCGCTCCACCGTCGGCACGATGACGGAGCTCAACGATCACCTGAAACTGCTCTATGCGCGCGCCGCGAGCCTTTACTGCCGCGGGTGTGGACGACCGGTGCGGCGCGATTCCCCCGCCAGCATCCTGCAGGACCTGGAGGCGAGCGCTCTGCCGCGGAGATGCGCGCCTCGTCGTGACATTCCCCGTAGTCGTGCCGGACAATTTCGACGAGCGGGAAGTGCTGCAGTTACTCGAGCAGCAGGGCTATACGCGCGTCCACGCGCGCGACGGGCGCACGCTCGAGATCGTGCAGGATCGCTTCAGGCTGGGGAGCGCGGGAGCCAGCCGGATGCTCGAGGCCTTCGAGGCCGCCCTGCGGGTCGGGCGTGGGCGGGTGTCCGTGCGGGTGGAGGGGTCGGACGAGGGGAGTCCCGAGGGACAGTCCCCAGTCCGCCCGGTTCGGCGCTATTCGACCGACCTCCACTGTGCCAACTGCGACATCCATTATCGCGATCCGACCCCGAGCTTCTTCTCGTTCAACTCACCACTGGGGGCCTGCGACACCTGCCGCGGGTTCGGCCGGGTAATCGGCGTCGACTACGGCCTCGTCGTGCCCGACCCGAAGCGCACGCTTCGCGGCGGTGCGATCCGGCCCTGGCAGACGGAGTCCTATCGCGAGTGCCAGGACGATCTCGTCAGGTTCGCGCGCAAGCGCGCAGTGCCGCTCGACACGCCCTGGGGCGAGCTCGCCGAGGAGCAGCGCCGCTGGGTGATCGACGGCGAGGGGCCGTGGGAACGCAAGGTCTGGTACGGGGTGCGGCGGTTCTTCGCGTGGCTCGAGACCAAGAGCTACAAGATGCACATCCGCGTGCTGCTCTCGAAGTACCGCAGCTACACGCCATGCGACGCGTGCGGCGGAGCGCGGCTCAAGCCCGAGGCCCTGCTGTGGCGGCTCGGCGGTGCCGGGTCCACCGAGGGACTCAACGTGCACGATGCGATGCTGCTGCCGATCGAGCGCACGCGCGATTTCTTCGCGGGCCTCGTGCTCCCTGCGCCGCTCGACGAGGCGACCGACCTGCTGCTGGGCGAGATCCGCTCGAGGCTCGACTTCCTGGTGCGCGTGGGCCTCGGCTACCTGACACTCGATCGCCAGTCGCGCACGCTGTCGGGCGGCGAGGTCCAGCGCATCAACCTCACGACGGCGCTCGGCACGTCGCTGGTGAACACGCTGTTCGTGCTGGACGAGCCGTCCATCGGGCTTCATCCGCGCGACATGCGTCGCGTGATCGACGTGATGCTGCGGCTGCGCGACAACGGCAATTCGCTGCTGGTCGTCGAGCACGATCCGCAGATCATGCTGTCGGCCGATCGCGTGATCGACCTCGGGCCGGGACCAGGCGAGCGTGGCGGACGCGTCGTGTTCGAGGGCACGCCGGCTGAACTCGCCGGTCGGTCGGACACGCTGACCGCGCAGTACCTCTCGGGCCGCAAGGATGCCGCCGCCGCCGCGGGACAGCGCGGGCGCCCCGCGGACGATGAACCGCGACTCGTGGTGCAGGGTGCCACCGAGCACAACCTCAAGGATCTCGACGTCGCGATCCCGCTCGGTCGTCTCGTGTGCGTCACGGGTGTGTCCGGGTCCGGCAAGTCCACGCTGGTGCAGGACGTGCTGTATCCGGCGCTGCTGCGCGCCAAGGGCAAGCCGACCGAAGCGCCCGGCGCACACCGGGCCCTGCTCGGTGCGGAGCACGTCGCCGAGGTCGTGATGGTCGACCAGAACGCAATCGGGCGCACGACGCGCTCGAATCCCGCGAGCTACGTCGGCGCCTTCGACGCGATCCGCAAGCGCTTCGCGGCCGAAGCCGTCGCGATCGAGCGCGGCTACACGGTCGGCACGTTCAGCTTCAATTCCGGCACCGGCCGCTGTCCCACGTGCTCGGGCAATGGCTTCGAGCACGTGGAGATGCAATTCCTCTCGGACGTGTACCTGCGCTGTCCCGACTGCGATGGGCGCAGGTATCGCCCGGAGACGCTGGAGGTGAAGATGGCGCGCGGCCCCGGGCCGGCACGCAGCATCGCAGACGTGCTCGACATGACGGTCTCCGAGGCCGCGGCCTTCTTCGCCGACGATCGCGAGGTGCTCGCGTGCCTGGAACCTCTGGTCGCGGTCGGCCTCGACTATCTGCGGCTCGGCCAGCCCGTGCCGACGCTTTCCGGTGGCGAAGCGCAGCGCCTGAAGCTCGCCGGCCACCTGGCGGAGCAGGGCGAAAGGAAAGCGGGGCAAAAGGGGACAGTCCCATCGGCGGGGGACAGTCGCCGCCTGTTTCTGTTCGACGAGCCGACGACCGGCCTGCATTTCGACGACGTCGCAAAGCTGCTCGGCGCTTTCCGACGCCTGCTCGACGCGGGCGATTCGCTGGTCGTCATCGAGCACAACCTCGACGTCATGCGCGCGGCCGACTGGATCATCGACCTCGGTCCCGAGGGCGGCGAGCGGGGCGGCATGATCGTCGCAGAGGGCACGCCCGCCGAGATCATGCGGCACGCCGATTCGCATACCGGGCGGGCGCTGGTCGAATTCGAGCAGGAACGGCGGCGGGTGCGGCGCAAGGGTCGCGCTGAACTGCCGAAGGCGCTCCGGAAAGAGTCCAGCAAAGTCCAGGACGCCGCACGAGACGCGATCGTCGTACACAAGGCCCGGGAGCACAATCTCCGTGACGTCGACGTGTCGATTCCGCGTCACGGCATGACGGTGCTCACCGGCGTCTCGGGCTCCGGAAAGTCCACGCTTGCGTTCGACATAGTCTTCGCCGAAGGGCAGCGTCGTTACCTCGAGTCGCTGAACGCCTACGCACGCCAGTTCGTTCAGCCGGCGGGGCGACCGGACGTCGACGCGATCTTCGGCATCCCGCCGACCGTCGCCATCGAGCAGCGCACCAGTCGCGGCGGCCGCAAGAGCACGGTCGGGACGCTGACCGAAGTGCATCACTTCCTGCGGCTGCTGTACGTGAAGCTCGGCACCCAGCACTGCCCGGACTGCGACGTGCCGATCGAGCCCCAGAGCGCCGACGCAATCGTGGCGCGGCTGCAGCGCGAAGCCCGGGGCCGGAGCATCGGACTGCTCGCGCCGCTGGTGGTGGCCCGCAAGGGCTACTACACCGATCTCGCGAAGTGGGCGGCAGCGAAGGGTTACGACAGGTTGCGGGTCGACGGCGAATACCTGGCGACGTCCAAGTGGCCGCGCCTCGACCGATTCCGCGAACACACGATCGAGCTGCCGGTCGGCGAACTCGTCGTCGCGCCGAAGGCCGAGCGGGAACTGCGCGAACACATCCAGCGCGCGCTCGACTTCGGCAAGGGAGTGCTGCACGTGCTCGATCGCGGCCGCGTGCGCGTGTTCTCGACGCGCCGCGCCTGCCCGTCGTGCGGCCGCAGCTTCACCGAGCCCGACCCGCGCCTCTTTTCGTACAACTCGAAGCATGGCTGGTGTGTCGACTGCTTCGGCACGGGCGTGGCGATCAAGGACTTCGACGAGGAGCAGACCGGCGAGGAAATCTGGTGGAACGAATGGTTCGAAGGCGAGGCGTCGGCCTGTGCGAGCTGCGACGGCCAGCGACTGAACCCCGAGGCGCTCGGCGTGCGGTTCCGCGGGCGATCGATCGCCGCGCTGGCCGCGCTGCCGGTCGATGATGCGCGCGGGTTCTTCGACGGCCTCGACCTCGCGGGGCGCGAGCGCGAGATCGCGCGTGACCTGACGGCCGAGATCCACTCACGGCTTGCCTTCCTGCAGGACGTCGGGCTCGGCTACATTTCGCTGGACCGGGCAGCGCCGACGCTCTCCGGAGGCGAGGCGCAGCGCATCCGCCTCGCCGCCCAGCTCGGCTCGAACCTGCAGGGCGTCTGCTACGTGCTCGACGAGCCGACCATCGGCCTGCACCCGCGTGACAACCGTGTGCTGCTCGATTCACTCGAGAAGCTCGGCGCCAAGGGCAACACGCTGCTGGTGGTCGAGCACGACGAGGACACCATCCGGCGCGCGGATCACCTGATCGACCTGGGGCCGGGCGCGGGTACACGCGGCGGCCGCGTCGTGGGCCAGGGCAGCATGGCGGATCTCATTGCGGCGCCCGAATCGCTCACGGGGCGATTCCTTGCGCAGCCGCTGCTGCATCCGATCTCGAAACGCCGGCCGGTGCGGCGTGGCGATCCGGTGCTGGGCATCGAGAAAGCCGTACTGCACAACCTGCGCAAAGTGAACGCGCGCATCCCTTTGCAGCGCCTCACGGTCGTGACGGGAGTCTCCGGATCGGGCAAGTCGACACTCGCACGCGACGTGTTGTTCGCCAACCTGAGCCTTCAGGGCCGGGGAGAAACGCCGGCGCGGCCGCGCGCCGGACTGGGTGGGATGCGCGAGCATCTCCGGAGTCGAGCACGTGACGCGCGTCCTCGAGGTGGACCAGACGCCGATCGGCCGCACGCCGCGCTCTTGCCCTGCGACTTACGTCGGGTTCTGGGACGAGATCCGCAAGCTCTTCGCCGCGGCCACCGAGTCGCGCGTGCGCGGCTTCGGCCCGTCGCGCTTCTCGTTCAACACGGCAGGTGGTCGCTGCGATTCCTGCGAAGGTCAGGGGATCCGGACGATCGAGATGAGCTTCCTGCCGAACGTGAAAGTGCTTTGCGACGTGTGCCGCGGGAAGCGGTTCAACGGAGAGACGCTGACAATCGAGTACCGCGGCCGCAACATCGGCGACGTGCTGGCGATGAGCGTGGACGATGCCGTCGGGTTCTTCTCCGCGCACCCGCGAATCCACAACGCACTCACGCTGCTCCAGGACGTCGGGCTCGGATACCTCACGCTTGGGCAGCAGAGTCCGACGCTGTCCGGCGGCGAGGCGCAACGCATCAAGCTCGTCACGGAACTGGCGCGACTGCGGGCCGGGCAGGGGACGCTCTACGTGCTCGACGAGCCGACCGTCGGGCTGCACATGGCCGACGTCGAGAAACTCGTGCGGGTGCTGCACCGTCTCGTGGACGCGGGCAACACCGTCGTCGTCATCGAGCACAACCTCGACGTGATGGCCGAGGCAGACTGGATCGTGGACCTCGGGCCCGAGGGCGGATCGGGCGGCGGGCGCGATCGTCGCCCAGGGGTCGCCGGAGCATGTGGCGAAGGCGTTCGCGAAGTCGCACACCGCCAGCGTGCTCCGACCGTTCCTGGCTGAACGCGGAAAGCCGGAACTCTGAAGCGCGCGCTGCTCGAAACTCGTTCGGCTCACCACGCACCCTCCTGCAGTGGTAGCCGCCGCGAGTCCTCCAGAGCGGCGGTGCGGTGGCCGATGCCGGTCAGGTATTCGGCATTGGATGCGAACGCGAGGAATGCCGCTGTGCTCGCCTGCTCCACCAGCATCGCCGCATCCCGGCGTTCGCCTTCGGGTCCGACGAGAAATCCGCCGCCTCGCCCGAAGAAGATCACCCTGCCGCCAGAGCGCTCCAGGTACGGCATGGTGTGTTCCATGTAGAGACGATATGCCGCCTCGCCACTGACAGGCGTTGCAGGCGCCAGTAGCGGGGTTGCCGAGTAGTCGGCGGTCGCGCGATAGCGCAGCAGGTTGAGCATGACGACGCGGCCAGTGATGCCTCGCATGAAAAAGGCGCGGCCGGACTCCTGCGTCGGTTCGAGATACGTCTGCATGGCGGATTGCCTGATTGATTGGATTCAGATCGGATCGTCAGTATGGACCGTCGACCAGGCGCTCCGAGAGCCACCACAGGTTCCCGTACGGATCCTTCACGCCTCCCTGCCTGTCGTCGTACGGCATGTCGGCAACGTCCATGATCTTCGTGGCTCCTGCGGCAAGAGCCTTGCGCATGGCTTCGTCCGCATTCTCGACGTACAGGTAGTACGAAGCCGGCATCGCCGGAAACGCGGGAGATCCTTCGCTGACCATGACCGTCGACGTTCCAAGACGGACCTGGGCATTGGCAATGCGCTCGCCGTCCATGTGACGACCGATCTCGACGCCGCCGAGGCCCCGGACAAGGAAGTCGAGGAAGCCCGCCGCGCCATCGACGAAGAAGTAGGGAGTGACGGTATTGAAGCCAGGTGGAATGCGCATGGTGTTCTCCGCGACTAAGGGACGAAGCGCCGCATGGATGCAGTGACCGACACCAGTTGATGACCAGGGCTCAAGGTTGCTTCCTCCACTCCCGTCGCAGCAGGCCGTAAAGGGCCGTGTCCGAGACTTCGTCACCGACGATCCAGCGTTCCCGAAGATAGCCTTCCCTGGTGAAACCAAGGCGCTCCAGCGTCCTGGCCGAAGCGCTGTTGCGGGGATCGATGTCGGCCTCGATCCGATTCAGGTCGAGCTCGTCGAAACCAAAGTCGAGAAGGGCCCGGAGAGCTTCGTGCATGTAGCCCTGGCTCCATGCGAACGAGCCGAGTCCATAGCCGATTTCCGCGCGGCGGCACGTGTAGTTGATGCTGAAGAGCGAACATGTCCCGAGGAAGAGTCCGCTTTCTGCCAGTTCGATGCCGAGGCGAAGGTGATCCCTGGTGGTCTGTGCAAGGTCCGCGGCAATCATGTCCTGCGCAGGCTGGCGACTCGTCCACGGGGGCGTGCTCCAATACCTCATCACCCTTTCGTCGGAGAATATGGCGAACAGCGCGTCCGCATCCGTCTCACGCAGAGGACGCAGGACGAACCGGTCGGTGTGAATGGGAAGATTCTGGAAGGCGTGCATGATTCGTCGGTGCCGGGGCAATCGAGACCGGACGCGCTACGGTGTGGTGCCTTCCATCGCCCGGCGCACTTCCTCCGCGATCGCCTGCACTCCGGCGGCCACGCTCTCCGGCGCCTGCGACGCGTTGATGCGGATGCACTCGTTCCGGTGATGCCAGTCGTCCCCGAGTCCCGGGAAGAAATGGTGTCCCGACAGCACGTACACGCCGCGTGCCTTGAGGCGCCGGTAGAGTTCCTGGCTGGTGATCGGCAGCCCCGGGAACCAGAGCCACAGGAAGAATGCCCCTTCGGGACGGTGGATTCGCAGCGGCAGGTCGCGGCACGCATCCTGCAGCCGCTCGACGGCCTCGGACGAGCGCGCGGCGTAGTAAGGGCGGATCGACTCGGCGCAGAGGGCCTCCAGTTCGCCGCTGCGCAGCAGTGGCTCGACGATGACCGCGCCTGTCGCGCCCGGGGCCAGCGAGGCCGTCGCGTTGAAAGCGGTCAGCGCCTCGATCACGTCTTCACGCGCGACGACGATGCCGGTCCGCGTCGCGGGCAGCCCGAGCTTCGAAAGGCTGAGGCACAGCACCGTGTTCTCGTTCCAGAGCAGGCCGGGTTCCACGAACTGGATGCCGGGGAAAGGCTCGCCGTACGCGGCATCGATGATGAGCGGAACTGCGCGGGCGCGCGCCAGTGTGTCCAGGCGTCGCAGTTCGTCCAGCGTGAGCACGTTGCCGGAAGGGTTCGTCGGTCGCGACACGCAAATGGCGCCGACGTCCTCGATGGCCTCGAGTCCCTCGAACTGCACGCGGTACTTGAAGAAGCCGTCGGGGAGTTCCTCGATGGCCGCGCGTTGAGCCACCAGCATGCCGTCGGACAGGCCGACGTCCGCATAACCAATGTACTCGGGCGCGACAGGCAGCAGGATGCGCTTCCGCGATCCGTCCGCGCACTCTCCCGCGAACAGGTTGAACAGCACCGTGAACGCCGTCTGGCTGCCGCTGGTCAGCGCGACGTTACGCTCGGTGAGAGGCCAGCCGTACTTGACTGCGAGAGCCCCGGCGAGCGCGACGCGGAACGCGTGATCACCAGCGGGCGCCGAGTAGCTCGACGCGAATCGGCCCAGCTGCTCATCGTCGTCCGTGATCTCCCGCAGGCGCCGCCGATAGACCGCCTCCACGGCCGGGATCCGCGCCGGATTGCCGCCACCGAGCATGTGCACCGTGCGACCGGTCGCCAGCTGCACCGCCTCGCCGAGGTCCGTCATCAGCTCCAGCGCGCCGGTGGGCCGCAGGATGCGTTCGCCGAATTTCGTCGCAGCGGGCTTCATTTGCCAGGCTCCGCGTGGGTGGTCACGCCCGAGGTCGGCTAGACTCGTTCATACGATGCGCGAAGTCCATGCCGTCATCTTCGACCTCGACAACACGCTCTGGGACGTGGGTCCCGTGATCCTGCGTGCCGAGCACGAGATGCTGCGCTTCCTGGCGGAGCGTTACCCGCGCGTGGTCGAGCGCCACTCGCTCGAATCGATGCGCGACGTGCGTGCCCGCATGGCGATCGAGCACCCGGCGATGCGGCACGACTTCACGTGGCTCAGGACCCAGGCACTGCTCGCGCACGCGCGCGAGGCCGGGTACCCGGAATCGATGGCCCACGAGACCTTCGAGGTCTTCTTCCGCGCCCGCAACGACGTCGTGCTGTACGACGACGTGCTGCCTGCTTTCGACGCGCTTGCCGGTCGTTATCGGCTGTTCGCGATCAGCAACGGCAACGCCGACCTCGCCGCGATCGGCCTCGCGCACTTCTTCGAACGCAGCCTTGCAGCCCGCGACGCAGGCACGCTGAAGCCGGATCCGAGGATCTTCACGATGTTGCTCGATGAAGCGGGCGTCGCCGCGGATCGCGCGGTACACGTGGGCGACGATCCGGAGGCGGACGTCGAAGGCGCGCGACGGGCTGGCGTGAAGGCCGTCTGGCTCAACAGGTCGGGTGCGTGCTGGCCCGATTCGATCACGGCGCCGTCCCACGCGATCTCGACGCTGGCTGAACTGCCGCCGCTGCTCGCCAGCGTGGGCTAGGTCCCGGCGGCAGACCGCTTCGCGGCACGACGACGGGTCACGGCCCGCCTATTCTTTCGTATCGTCGCTCGAGAGTTTCTTCCGGATCGCGATCCATTTCGACAGCTCGCGCAGGTCCTTCGGTCTACCTCGCGACGGCCTGCCGACAGTGACAGGCTGGGTGCTGTACGGATCGTAGCCAAGCCTGGATGGTGCCGGGCCGGCCGGATCACTGTCGCCCCCGGAGCCGTAATCGTCCGCGACGTCCATGCCGGGATCAACCAGCAGGCGCAGACGCTCGGCGGTGCCCAGCGCATCTTCGACGAGCAGGTCACCGTCTGCCTTCCACTCCCAGGTGACGTTGCCGCGATCGTCTTCGGCCAGGTGACCCGGGTCACTCCCGGGGGATTCCTGTTCGGAGGGCGAATCGGCCGGATCGCGGCCTGGTTTCTCAGCCATGACATGCTCCGCCTGAGTTGCGGTTCCCGTTTCCTGGCAGGATGTTACAGACCGCGGGGACCCGGGATATGCGACCCGCATCACGGAAAGCGGGTCGCCGGCATCAAGCGTCGCCTTGCAGGGCGGCCTGTGCCCAGCAGAGGCCGACGATGCTCTTGCCGTCCCGCAACTCGCCCGTCGCGGCCCTGGCTGCGGCGACCCGCAGCGGTACCCACGCGACCTCGAACACTTCGTGTTCCTCCGGCGCGGCTTCGACCGTCTCGAGGTCGCGAGCCAGGAAGATGTGGATCACCTCGGTCAGTACGCCAGGCGAACTGAAGAACTCGCCGAGCTTGTCCCAGCGGCCGGCCTTCATGCCGGCCTCTTCGGCCAGTTCGCGCACTGCGCACTCGATCGGCGGCTCGCCGCCGTCGAGCTTTCCGGCAGGCAACTCGTCCAGCCATCCACCGGCCGCGTGCCGGAACTGGTGCAGCAGGCAGATGCGGCCCTCGGCGTCGAGTGCCACGATCGCCGCTCCGCCCGGGTGGTGCGCGATCTCCAGCTCGGCCACCCGGCCGTTCGGAAGTTCCACCTGCTCGAGGTTGAGCGTCAGCACGCGCCCCTTGAAGACGTTGCGGATCCGCTGTGTCATGTGATGCGCGCCGGCGTGCCGAAAACGTGGATCATACGCAGGACCACGGCGGCGGTCCTTGTCGGGCCGCCGGTGGGTGATGGGTCGCAGCCTGCCGCCGCACGCACCGGCTGCCGGCCACGGCCAGCCGCTCGCCGCTTGTGATAACTTGACCAGTCAGGCTCCGGAAGAAGGGAGCCGTGGAGCACGATGATGAACAATCCCACGATTCCCGCGACCGTCGCCCGTCTTCGCCAGACTTTCGACAGCGGCAAGACCCGCCCGATCGAGTGGCGGCTGGCGCAGCTGGCAGAGATCGAGCGCGCGATGCGCGACCACGAGAGCGACTTCGCCGAGGCGCTGCAGAAGGATCTCGGCAAGTGTCGCTTCGAGGCAGTCATGACCGAGATGAGCTTCGTGGAGGAGGAGTCGAAGTACGCGCGCAAGCACCTGCGGAACTGGATGAGGCACACCAGTGTTCGGACGCCGATGATGGCCCAGCCGGGGCGCAGCTACATCGAGCCCGAGCCCAAGGGCGTGGTGCTGATCATCGCGCCGTGGAACTACCCGCTGTCCATGGTCGTCGCGCCGCTCGTGGGCGCGGTGGCCGCAGGCAACTGCGCGGCCATGAAGCCGTCCGAGATCACCACGCACACGTCGACCGCGCTGGCCGCCATCCTGCCGCGCTACCTCGACAAGGATGCGTTCGCGGTGGTCGAGGGCGGCGTCCCGGAGACGACGGAACTGCTCGAGCAGAAGTTCGACCACATCCTGTACACCGGCAACGAGAGGGTGGCGCGCATCGTGATGACGGCCGCCGCGAAGAACCTGACGCCGGTCACGCTCGAACTCGGCGGCAAGAGCCCGTGCATCATCGACAAGAGCGCCGATATCGAAGTGGCGGCGTCCCGCATCGCCTGGGGCAAGTTCATCAACGCGGGCCAGACCTGCGTTGCGCCGGACCACGTGCTCGTGCACCGGTCGGTGGCGACCCAGTTCGTGGACGCGCTCACCCGCAGGATCAAGGATTTCTACGGCGAAGACGCCTCGCAGAGCCCGGACTACTGCCGCATCGCCAGTGAGCGCCACGCGGCGCGGTTCGCCAAGCTGCTCGAAGGTCAGAAGATTCATCACGGTGGCCGTGTGGACGTGGCGAGGCGCTACGTCGAGCCGACCATCGTGCTCGACCCGCCGGTCGACTCGGAGTTGATGACCGAAGAGATCTTCGGCCCGGTGCTGCCCATCATCACCGTGGACGAGATGCACCACGCGATCAAGTTCGTCGCGGACCGGCCGAAGCCGCTGGCGCTCTACGTGTTCACCAGGAGCAAGGCGCTCGAGGAGGCCGTGCTGGAGCGGCTGAGTGCCGGCAGCGTCTGCATCAACGACGCGGTGATCTTCATGGTCTCGCCGGAGCTGCCGTTCGGTGGCGTCGGCAACAGCGGCATGGGTCGCTACACGGGGTGGTACGGGTTCGAGACCTTCAGCCACATGCGGCCCGTCATGAAGCGCAGCTTCCGGTTCGACGCGCCGATCCGCTACCCGCCGTACACCGACATGAAGGCGAAGCTGATGAAGCTGGCGCGATAGGCGGGGCCGTCAGCCGTCGACGCGGTCCACGGAGGTCTGGCCCGAGACGCGCTGCCGGATCAGCGACCACGACATGCCGATGCCGAGCACGATGCCGAGGATGGCCAGCACCACCCAGGCCATCGTGGCGCGGTTGTCGATGCTGAGCCAGCCCTGCCTCACCATCCACCAGACGATCGACGAGAAAAAGGCCACCAGCAGGCCGACTCCCACCGCGCCCATTGCGTTGAACGTCGAGCGCACGAAAAACAGCCACGCGCCGACCAGCAGGATGCCGGCAATGGCCTTGGCGGGCGGAATCGAGGGGAAGTTCTCGGCCAGCCAGTGGAAGTACGAGTGGCCGGACGGGTTGAAGGTCAGGAAGACCAGCGCCAGCGAGAAGAACACCCGCCACACCACGCCCATGATGTTGAACTTGTCCATGTGAAGTCTCGATGCCGCCGGGAAATGTCCGGCGCATCTTACAGGCCGGCCGGCCCGCCGCGCGCAGCTGGATATCCATACAGCCCGGCCCTATAGTCCTGCGGAAGATGATGCATTCGGAAGCCTTCGCCGACCTGAATCCTGCGCAGCGCGAGGCCGCAACCTTCGGCGAGCCGTCGCCCGGTGGCGGGGTGCGCGCCGCGCCGCTGCTGGTGATCGCCGGCGCAGGCACCGGCAAGACCAGCACGCTTGCGCACCGCGTCGCGCACCTGCTGCTCTCGGGGGTGGCACCCGAGCGCCTGCTGCTGCTCACGTTCACCAGGCGCGCGGCCCTCGAGATGACCCGCCGCGCGCAAGGTGTCGTCGCCGGCGCAATGGCGCGATCCCGCGGCGGCACAACGCCCCCGGCCAGCATGCGCCTGCCCTGGTCGGGCACGTTTCATGCGATCGGCAACCGGCTGATCCGCCAGCACGCGAGCCGTCTCGGCCTCGATCCGTCGTTCAGCATCCTCGACCGCGGCGACGCGGCGGACCTGATGGACGTCGAGCGCCAGCGCCTCGGCCTGTCGAAGACCGAGAAGCGCTTCCCGCGCAAGGACACGTGCCTCGGCATCTATTCCCATCGGGTCAACACGCAGCGCAGCCTGCGCGAAACGCTCGAGACCGCCTACCCGTGGTGCCTCGACTGGGAGGACGAACTCACCACGCTCTGCCGCGCCTACGTCGAAGCGAAGCTCAGCCAGCAGGCGCTCGATTACGACGACCTGCTGCTCTACTGGCAGGTGATGATGCGGGACACCGCGCTCTCAAGCACGATCGGCGCGCAGTTCGACCACGTGCTCGTCGACGAGTACCAGGACACGAACGCGATGCAGGCCGCGATCCTGCTCGGCCTGAAGCCGGACGGTCGCGGCCTCACAGTGGTCGGCGACGACGCGCAGGCGATCTATTCGTTTCGCGGTGCGACGGTGGACAACATCCTCGACTTCCCGGGGAAGTTCCCGGCGCCGGCGCACGTGGTGACGCTCGAGGAAAACTACCGCTCCGGCCAGGCCGTGCTCGATGCGGCCAACGCGCTGATGGCCGAGGGCGGCCGGCAGTATCGCAAGTACCTGCGCAGCTCGCGCGGCGTGGGCGCGAAGCCCCGCTACGTCACGGTGCTCGACGACCAGGCGCAGGCCGGTTACGTGGTCGAGCGAGTGCTCGAGGCGCGCGAGCGCGGCGTCGAGTTGCGTCGCCAGGCGGTGCTTTTCCGGAATTCCGATCACAGCGACGTGCTCGAGCTCGAACTCATGCGCCGCAACATTCCTTTCGTGAAATACGGGGGGCTGAAGTTCCTGGAGGCCGCGCACGTCAAGGACCTGCTCGCCGTGCTGCGCTGGGCCGACAATCCGCGCAACCGCATCGCCGCTTTCCGCGTGCTGCAGCTGCTGCCGGGCATGGGTCCGGCCAACTCGGCGCGGGCCTGCGAGGCCTTCGAGTCAGCGGGATTCCGCTGGCCCGCTCTCACCGCACACACGGTGCCCGCCGCCGCCCGGGAGCACTGGGCGGCTCTCGCGGAGTTGATGGAAATGCTTGCAGGCGACGCGCCCTGGGAGGGCCAGGTCACGCGCGTCCGCGCCTGGTACGAGCCGCAGCTCGAGCGGTTGTACGAAGCGGCGCAGGTCCGCCGTGGCGATCTCGAGCAACTCGAGCGGCTCGCGGTGCAGTACGCAACGCGCGAGTCCTTCGTCACGGAGCTGACGTTGGATCCCCCGCAGGCGAGCGGCGACCTTGCGGGCGACCCGCTGCTCGACGAGGACTACCTCGTGCTGTCGACCGTGCACTCCGCCAAGGGCCAGGAATGGGAGGCCGTGCACGTGCTCAACGTCACCGATGGCAGCTTTCCGTCGGAGTTCGCGACCGGACGGCCGGAACACGTCGACGAGGAGCGGCGTCTGCTCTACGTGGCCATGACCCGAGCCCGCCAGGAACTGCACCTGCTCGCGCCGCTACGCTTCTACGTGACGCAGCAGGCGCCCACGGGAGACCGCTACGTGCACGGGGCCGGCAGCCGGTTCATGACCGAGTCGGTGCTCGCGCGGTTCGAACGCGCCGCTTGGCCGCCCGGGCCCGACCGGCCCGGCGAGGCGCCAGCAGACAGCGGGCCAAGGATCGACGTCGCGGCGCAGCTGCGCGGCATGTGGTGAAAGTGTCGCCGGCTCAGCGAGCGCCGAATCGGTACTGCAGTTCGAGTAGAAACGAATCGAGGCTCGTGGAGTCCTGTCGGTGTTCAGCATGTCCCGGTCGATGCTCACGGTTTGCAGGTCGAGACGGACCTGCAGGCCCTTGACGACGGTCACGCCTACGCCCACGCCTGCCAGCAGGCCCGTGCCGTTGTCCTCGACGTCGCGGGTGACCACGATCGTCGCCGAACGACTGGTCCAGTCGTTGCGTGCTCTGGCCATCCCAGAATCCGGCGCCCAGCCTCACGTAAACCTCCCAGACTTCGCCGAACGGAAAGATGCCGAGGACCGACACTTCGGTCACCGTGGCCTGGAAGTCCACGCGGTTGTTGTAGAAGTCGTTCAACTCGGGCGTGTAGACGAGGTTCTTGTTCCAGCCGATCGTGCCGGAATCGAGGTAGCCCACTTCGAGCGCGACATACTGGTTGAAACGCAGCCCCGCGTACACCGTGTATCCGAAAGCACCGTCGCCGTTGTCATAGTCGTTGTCCTCGGGGTCGTTGGCCCACCAGTAGCAGTCGTCGACACAGTTGTTGCCGACCTGCACGCTCACGTTCGAGTAGCTGCCTCCGCCGCCCGCATAGATGCCAAACCACGAGGCGGGAACGGGAACGGGCGTCGCTGCAGCAGCAGGAGCCGGGGCGCCCGGGTCCTGGGCCCGTGCAGTGCCCGCGGGGAGCAATGCCCCGCAGAGAAACGTCACGAGGAGAACCATGACCTGTCCGTGTGTTCTCATTGCCGACCTCACGAGTGGCAGCCAGATCCATGGCACGTCAATATTCTTTTAGGCCTTCTCGGACAGCCGACTCAATGGGGCTTTCCCCCATGTGAATCCCCGTGCGTCGTCGCCAAAAAAAAGAAGGCCCGGGTTGCCCCGGGCCTTCCAGTCTCATCAGCTCAGGCGCTTGCGCGCGGAGCAGCGTTTACCAGCGGCGCTGGCCGCCGCCGCCGCCACCACCACCGTAGCCGCCACCGCCGCCGCCGCCACCGTAGCCGCCACCGCCGCCACCCGGACGGCCACCGCCGCCCGGACGACCGCCGCCGCCGGTACGCGGACGGTCCTGCGCTTCGTTAACGCGCAGCGGACGTCCGCCCATGTTGAAGCCGTTCAGCGCCTGCATGGCGCGCTGCGCATCGGCCTGCGGCATCTCGACGAAGCCGAAGCCGCGCGGCCGGCCGGTCTCACGATCGGACGGCAGGGCGATGGACTCGACGGTGCCATGCTGGGCGAACAGATCTTTCAGCTCGCTTTCAGTGGCGGAAAAAGGCAGGTTGCCCACGTAGATCTTGGTCATTCGAACATTCCTAAGAAGATATCAAACACAAAACGACAGGACTCAAAAAAGCCGATTAATCGCCCGGCGTTACCCGTTCAAGGGCAAGCGCGCGCGCGATTCCTGTCACCTGATCGAAGACGTTTCGGCTTAACAAACCAGGGGCCAGGAGGCTCCCTGCAAGGCACGGACGGGCAACGATCTGTGCACAGTCTAACACAAGCTCATGATCCATCAAAGGAAAATTGCCCAACATGTGGGTCGCCGGGACTACCAGCGGTCACCAATGTCGCGGCGCGGAGGTTGGGCAGAGCGCTCGCGCGCCTCGCTCACCCGCAGCACACGGCCATTCATCTCGAAACCGTTCGTGTGCTGGATCGCGTCATGGGCGTCGGCACCTGGCATATCGACGTACGCGAAGCCGCGCGGTTGCCCGGTATCGCGGTCGTTGACGATTTTTACGGTTTCGACCCTGCCGTACTGCTCGAAAAGGCTGCGGACCTCGGCTTCGGTGGCGCTGAACGGCAGGTTGCCTACGTGGATAGTCGTCATTGGCAGATCCACTCAGTCGTGCGTGCGCGCGTCGGGAACGGCCCTTGCTGTGCAAAGCCTGGCTTCGCAGCGGTGCGGGCCGGGGAGTAGGCAATGACTGACAATTGCGGATGCGCCGGAGGGAAGTGAGGTCGGCCTCGGGGGAGAGCTATCGGGCGAGTGCCTGGCGTCCGCTGTCTGGAATCCTGATGACAGGAGTGAGACTACTTGAGAATCGGTGTCAACTGCAACCTAAATCATTGATGCAGCGCAAAAAAACGCCGGACACCGTCTCCCGCCAGACAGGAAGATCGGCGCCCGGCGCCTGGCTACCGCTCGTCTACTTGGCTTCCGGCGCCGGCAGCATCTTCTTGAAGTAAGACCAACTGGTCTCGTTCGGCCGGGCGTCGTCCACCGGCGGCGGGTCCTTGAAGATCGGGTTGCGCGACTCGATCGCGGCACGCATGCCCGCCGGCAGCTCCGCATAGCTCGCAAGCTTGATGCCGGCGCCATTGAAATAGAGTTCACCGGCGCGGCCTCGCATCTTCATCCACGGCAACCAGTCCGACAGCCGGGTCCAGGCCACGCTGACCGTGGCGGACGTGGTCTTCGGATTCGTCAGGTTGGAAACGCTGCCGAAGAAGTTGAACATTTCCGTGGCGTGATAGGTGCCGCCGACGTAGTCCTGGTAGTCGCCGGCCAGTGGATTCTTGTAGAAGAGCGGCACGGTCGTGGTGCCCCACCACTGGTCGCCGATGCTCTGGATTTCGGACTGGTAAGGCTTGCCGTCGGCCCCTTTCGGGAAGATCGGGCCGCGGAAGTTCACCGGATCGTTCGCGATGTGCAGCACCTTCACGGTCTCTCCGGTCCACGGGTTCTTCCATTCGTCGAGGATCTGGCCCGTCGTCGGGTCCTCGTAATAGAGGACCTCGCGCGACACCTGCCGGAAGCCCGTACCGCGCACCGGGTCGGTGACGGTGACGCATTGCCGGACGTTCATGCCCTGGAAACGGAACAGTCTCTTGTCGGGCTCGCCGGCGACGCGGCTGAAGGTCTCGCCGACCCAGTAATAGACCACCGGCTGCTTGTCGACGGTCGAGCACTGCACCCTACGGAAAGCCTCGATCCCGCCCTCCGGTGTCGCGAGGTCAAGCGCCTTGCCCGGCGTCGCGGCGAATGAAATGGTCGAGGCAAGAAGCGCGGTGGCGAACGCGGTGCCGCGCGCGAGCGAGATTCCCATGGCTGGCTCCCCTGGCTGATGGTACGGAACGATCGGCCGGGATTATGGGCCGCCACGACGGCCGCGAGAAGCTATGGCCTGCTGCGCTCGATCCAGTGCTCGATGTTGCGCACGTTGGCCCACGCACTCGCATGGTCGTTCCAGCCACGCAGCCACGCTTCGATGGTGCGCTCCGACGTACCCGCCGTGGCGCAGGCCGCCAGGAACCTCGCGAACGCATCGTGCCGCGGCTGCAGATCGTTGGACTCATCGAGCATGGACTGGAAGCTCCTTTTCTGTTCGACGCGAATTTCAGCCGAATTGCGTTACGTCCTGATGACTGCGACGCGACGAAACGGTGAAAGCGCCGGCGCACGCCGGGCGAGGTACCGGCCGGTCCCCTGCTATGATCGCGTCCGCCCGGGGCGGCACACGGCTCCGCATCACTTCAATCCAAGCTCAATGGAAGCGTTCCTGGCTCGACCGGCGTCGTCGCGCTCGCCGAAATCGGCGACAAGACCCAGCTGCTCGCGCTGCTGCTGGCCGCGCGGTTCCGCAAGCCCGTGCCGATCATCCTCGGCATCCTCGCTGGCGACCCTCGCCAATCATGCGCTGGCGGGCGCGGTCGGCGCGTGGATCCCGGTGGTCCTCGGGCCGACGTCGATGCGCTGGATCCTCGGTGTCTCCTTCCTCGCCATCGCGGCGTGGACGCTGATGCCCGACAAACTCGACGACGAGGGCCAGAGCAGCGCGCCGCGGCGGCTCGGCGTTTTCGGGCGACCTGGTCGCGTTCTTCCTGCTCGAGATGGGCGACAAGACCCAGATCGCCACGGTCGCGCTCGCCGCGAAGTACCCGTCGCTGGACGCGGTGGTCGCCGGCACCACGCTCGGCATGATGATCGCCAACGTGCCGGCGGGCCTGCTCGGAGAAGTCGCCGCGCAGAAGCTGCCGATGCGACTGGTGCACGGCATTGCGGGAGCGACGTTCCTGGTGCTCGGCCTGCTCCCTCCTCGCGGGCGTGCGCGTGCCGGGCTGAAGCGCACGGTTGCGCCCCCCGCTGGCCCGGCCAGCCCGAG
>CAWFXR010000024.1:0-25644 GCA_963819835.1 uncultured Gammaproteobacteria bacterium | reverse complement strand
GCGGACGAAGTCAGGGCCTCCATTGCCCGGCATGCCGACGTCGCGCGGCTGGAGTTCGCGCAGGTGGACCTCGACAATGACGCGGGCTGGGACGCCGCAGTCGCCGGTTGCGCTCACGTACTGCACGTCGCCTCGCCGTTTCCGGCCACGGAGCCGAAGGACGAGCAGGACCTCATTCGACCGGCGGTGCAGGGCACGTTGCGGGTCCTGCGGGCGGCGAGCGCCGCCGGAGTGCAGCGGCTCGTGCAGACATCGTCAATGGTGGCCGTGATGTACGGCCACGCTCACGGAAGGACCGCGCCGTTCACCGAGGCGGACTGGACGGACGTGGATGCGCCCGGCCTTACGGCTTATGCCAAGTCGAAGACGCTCGCTGAGCGCGCCGGTCGCGAGTTCATGAAGAAGGACCAGTCAGGCATGCACTACTCGACGGTCAACCCCGGGCTCGTGCTCGGGCCGGCGCTCGACCGCGACATCGGCACGTCGGCGCAGATCATCCAGATGTTCCTGAAGGGCAAGTATCCGGGTGCGCCAAGGCTCAAGATTCCCTGTGTGGACGTGCGGGATGTCGCGCGCATGCATCGCCTGGCGCTGGAGGTCGATGCACCGAGCCTGGGGCGATACCTCGGCGTGGCGGACTCCCTCTGGTTGATCGAGATCGCGCGAGCCATTCGCGACGGTCTCGGCGCTGCCGGCCGCAAGGCCCCGAATCGGGAACTGCCGGACTGGCTGGTGCGCATCGTCGCGCTGTTCGACTTTTCCGCGCGCCAGGCGGCGCCTGATCTCGGCAAGAACTTCGTCATCGACAATTCGCTGACCCGTCGAACGCTCGGCATGGAATTCATACCGGCGCGCGATTCCGCCGTCGCAATGGCCGAGAGCCTGCTCGAGCTGAAGCTCGCCTGAGACCGTGCGGCGTCGTTGGAGGTTGCTGACGGTGCTGCTCGCGTGGGCGAGCGCGGCGCCGTCATCGGCTTCGGGCGAAGGGCCTTACGATACGCTCAGGATCGAGGCAATGCCGCCTGTCGGAGCCGCGGGCGGCCCGGACGATGGCCGCTGGACGATCCTGCTCGACGGCTACATCGACGCGCTGGCGGCGAACCGGCTGGGCGCCCTGGTTGCGCACGAGGGAATCACCGAGGCCGACGTCTACTTCAACTCGCCGGGTGGCAGCCTGATCGCGGGCATGGAGATCGGCAGGCTGCTGCGGCAGCGCGGGTACGACACGCACGTCGGCAAGCGGACTACGGACGTGCACGAGCTGGTCGGGGGCGTGTGCTACAGCGCCTGTCCATTTGCGTATGCCGGAGGTGTGCGGCGATACCTGGAGTTCGATTCGGTGCTCGGCGTTCATCGCGCCGAAAACCGCGTGCCATTGCCCGACGGGTCCTCGTTCGAGAAACTGGTGTCGCAGCAGGCTACCGAGTACCTGCTGGCGATGGGCGTGAGCCCGGAACTGTTTGCGATCATGGCGCAGGTGCCGCACGATGAGATCAGGGGCCTGACGCGCGAGGAAGCACGGCGTCTCATGCTGGTGAACGAATGAGCCTGTCCATGTCCACGTTGTCGGCGAGCGAACATCAGGAGAAGCAGTCATGTTGACCGTCCATCATCTCGAGACGTCGCGCTCGCAGCGCATCCTCTGGCTGCTCGAGGAACTCGGCGTTCCCTACGAGCTCAAGATCTACCGCCGCAATCCGGCAACGCGGCTTGCGCCTCCGGAGTTGAAGCAGGTCCATCCGCTCGGCAAGTCGCCCGTGATCACCGACGACGGCGAGGTCGTGGCCGAATCCGGCGCGATCATCGAGTACCTGGTGGAGAAGTACGGGTCACAGGGCAAGGGCGAACTGGCGAACCTGCAGCCAGCCGCCGGCACGCGCGAGCATCGTCAGTGCAGATTCTGGATGCACTACGCGGAAGGCTCGCTGATGGGCTGGCTGCTGATGAAGCTCGTGTTCACGACCATCCCGAAGCGGCCCATGCCGTTCTTTGCCAGGCCGATTGCGCGCGGGCTTTGCGGCAAGGTGCAGGAGACGCTGGTCGATCCGAACCTGAAGACGGCGTCCGACTTCATGGAGGAGCACCTCGGACGCCATCGCTGGTTCTCCGGCGCCGACCTCACGATGGCCGATTTCCAGATGAGCTACCCGATCGAGGCGCTGCTCACACGCGCGGCTGACCCGGGCAGCTATCCCAGGATCCGCGATTTCCGCGATCGCGTTCGTGCGCGGCCGGCATACCAGCGGGCCGAGGCAAAGGGTGGTCCGGCGATACCGTCATTCTGAAGCCGGTGCGGGTCCTCTCAGTACAGCTCGGACGGGTCCAGCCGCTGCAGGTCGGCGACCAGTCGGTCATGAGCGGCATCGTCAAGCGCTCGGTCTCCGGGCGTGTCGCCGTGCGTGCGCTGGGCCTCGAGGGTGACGAGCAGGCCGACCTGACGGTGCACGGCGGACTATCGAAGGCGGTCTACGCTTACCCGGTCGAGCACTACGAGTTCTGGCGCGAGGCACGGCGCAGCTGGGGCCTGTCCCCGAGTTGCCGCACGGCAGTCTCGGCGAGAACCTGACGATCGAAGGCTTGCTCGAGGAGTCGCTTTACGTCGGCGATACGTTGCTGTTCCCGGACTGCGCCCTGCGGGTGACGCAGCCGCGCATGCCTTGCTACAAGTTCGCCGCGACCATGGGCCACGCGCATGCGGCCCGGAAAATGATGCAGAGCGGATTCAGCGGGTTCTACCTGGCCGTGGACGTGCCGGGCAGCATCGAGGCCGGGCAGGGCTTCGAGGTCGAGCCTGGTCCGCGCGCGATGCCGCTCAGTCGTCTTCGTGCTTGAACTGGTCGGTCGTGTGGGACGATGCGCTGAACGAGGCGCCGCAGGCAAAAGAGACCAGGCACGCGACGACCACGGCGACCCAGCCCCAGGCGCGGGCGCCGTCCCCGGTCAGCGTGGACAGCAACGCGACTTCGCGCTGGTGCACCAGCACGGCGCCGATCAGCGCGATGGCGGCCGCGATCGTCATCGTCCGGTGCCACCTCATGCGGGCTCGCATTGACGTTTCTCCAGATCCCTGCAACCGGGGGGATCGTGCCATGATGCCGCCGCCGCTCCTACCGGACCGCATGAGACGGTATCTGCCAAGAACTGGCGGTAATGAGTGGCCGGGCCCCGACGGATTTGAGCGTCCGGCGGCGGTCGGGTAGCGTACCGGGGCCGTGGTCCCGCCTCGAGGAGCTGCAGTCACCGTGACCATACATCCGACCGCCATCGTCGAAGACGGCGCGCAAATCGGCGTGGGCTGCGTGATCCATCCGTACGCGATCGTCACGCGTCATTGCGTACTGGGCGACGGCGTCGTCGTGCACTCTTTCGCCGTCGTCGGCGGGGACCCGCAGGATCTGAGCTTCGATCCGGCCACGCGCTCGGGCGTGCGGATCGGTGCGCGCACCGTGATCCGCGAGCACGTGACCATTCATCGCGCGACGAAGGCCGATTCGTGGACCGAGGTCGGCGCCGGCTGCTTCCTGATGGTCTCGTGCCACGTGGCGCATGACTGTCGCCTCGCGGACAAGGTGATCATGGCGAACGCGGTGCTGCTCGCGGGCCACGTGCAGATCGGCGAGGGTGCCTTTGTCGGCGGAGGTGCGGCGGTGCACCAGTTCGGCCGGATCGGGGAGGGCGCGATGATCGGCGGCGATGCGCGGGTTGCCCGCGACGTGCCGCCGTTCACGATGATCACCGAGCGTGACGAGGTGGTGGGCCTCAATGTCGTGGGCCTGCGCCGCCGCGGCCTGCCCCGGCAGACGGTCGAGGAGTTGAAGCGGGCTTTTCGCGCCGTCAACGTGTCGGTCGGCAACATGCGCGAACTCGCCGCGGCCGCCCTTGCAAGCGGCGAATACTCGAGCGGGGAAGCCCGGAGGTTCCTCGAGTTCTTCAGGGAAGGCCGGCGAGGTTTCGTGCGTGCGCGCCGCGGCGCTGCCGAGGGCGAGTCGTCCGGCGATTGATGCAACAGAAAGGTACTCGAACATGGCGCTCTCAGGACTCGACGCGACAATTGCCGACGCACTGATCGGCATCGACACGGTCTGGGGCGGTGACGTCATGAACCCGTCCGGCGCGGGCCGGTTCATCGCCGACTGCTGGTTCTCCGACGAACCGTTGCCTCGCGCGTACACGCACCCTGCGGCTGCGGCGTTGCGTGCCAATGGCGGGGTCGGGGCGGAGAAGCCGGATGCGGCTTCCCTCTCGGCGTACCTGGCCGTGGTCGACGTCAAGGGCGCGATACAGCTCCTGCTCGCCAGCGCGCAGGAGATTGGTGGTCTGCGCGGTGCACACCTGGAGGGGCTCGGCCTCTGCTGCGAGGTGATGCTGGCCCTGGCCATGGAAATCGTGGGCAAGGGTCCGCCGGTACCGTACGAGCGCTGTGTGCGGACGATCACAGGCGCACCGCCCGAGCCGTCCCGTCCGGAAGCGAAGCGGAGTCGAGTCGCTGAGTTGCTTTCTGCTGCCGGGTATCCGGCGGCCAGCGCGGAGTCGCTGCTCCAGTCGGTCGACGCCTGGCGCTTCGAGCGCCGCGTGCCGAAGGAATCGATCGCTGCACTCGGCGCCGAGTACATCGCCCACTACGACGCGCTCTGCGCAAAGCACCTTGTCCCGTACCTCCCCGCAGAGCTTGCGCGGGTGCCGCGCGCCAACGTGCGGTTCCTGCCGATCGAGAATGCGTGGTTCTCGGGCTCCATGAACTACCTCGGTCACGCGCGTAAGGCCGACGGCTCGCCCGAGTACGAGGCGACCTACGAGCTCAACGCGGCGCTCGAGATTTCGGTGCCGGAATTCCAGCAGCTGGTGAGCCACGAGGTCGTGCCCGGGCACGTGACGACATTCGCATACCTGCAGAACCTGTTCGTGCGCAGGCGCGCCGGGTTCGAAGCCTCGGTGCAGGCCATGAACACGCGCGACGCGGTGCTGTCGGAGGGCATCGCCAACAACGCGATCCTGATCGCGTACGGCGTGACGGAGCTTGCGGACCTGCCCGACCGAGAGCTCGAACTCGGCGTGCTGCTCGCGCTGCTGCAGGATGACGCCAAGAACCAGGCGTCGTACCTGACGTGGAAGGAGGGACTGCCGCAGCCTGAGGTGGCGGCGATCCTGCGTCGGGATTTCCTGGTTTCGCCCGAGCGGGCCGACAAGCTGTCGGGCGCGTGGGGGCGCCATCCGCTGCTCGGCCGGATGTACCTGCCTGCATACCGCGCGGGTACCGAGCTCGTCGCGCGGCTGCGTCGCGAGTATCCGCCCGAGAGTGATCCTGCCTGCGCTGTACGGCGCCCGCGGGCTGGTCGATTCACACACCTTGCCGACGCTGCTGCAGTCTGGCGTGAGGCCAGGTCGCGCGGACGACCGAGAGCATGCCGGTCGGGCGCGGTGACCTATGCCGCAAGGCGGTTC
Organism: uncultured Gammaproteobacteria bacterium; assembly: GCA_963819835.1. Classification (GTDB taxonomy): domain Bacteria; phylum Pseudomonadota; class Gammaproteobacteria; order Steroidobacterales; family Steroidobacteraceae; genus RPQJ01. Next base: position 20,202 of record CAWFXR010000024.1, on the reverse strand, counting down.
GGCAGCCAGCGCGCGTAGGTGCCGCAGCGCCACAGCCACTCGAGCGGGCCCATCCGGTATTGCGCGAGCCACGCATGGCTCAGCGTCGCGAGCGTGAAGAAGACCACGAACGCGAGCGCGGTGAGCGTCGGCCCACCCAGGTGGCCGTACAGGCCGAATCCCCATGGTTCCGCAAGAGTCGCCATCACGATCGACTGGCCGACGTAATTCGACAGTGCCATGCGACCAGCGGATTCCATGCGCACGTACCACCAGCGACGCCGTCCCGCCTTCGCGTTCAGCATCACGCGCGCCCCGAAACCGATGGCCAGCGGCAATGCGCTGGCCACATGGAGCCACTCCGGCCAGCGCCAGTCCGAGTGCCCCTGGATTTCCTGCGATTGCAGCACCGTGGCGATGAGGCTGAGCGGCAGGCCGATACCAAGGCCGATCAGCGAGACACGCCGCCAGGTCGCAAGCGACGCGTTGCGGATGACGCCGCTGCGCACCAGCGCCGCCCCGACCATGAAAAGTCCGAGCGTTCTCCACAGCAGGATCACGCCGAAGAAAGCCAGCATCAGCGAGTACTGCTCGGCGTGCAGCCGCAACAGTGCGCCGTGTCCGGCCTGCTGGCGGACGGCGAACTCGCGCGGCCACGAGGCGGGATCGGAGGCGCGGATCGCGGCCAGCTGCTGTTTCGCGCGTGCGTACTCGGCGGCGACGCTCGCGCCCCAGTCCTGCGGATCCCAGCGCAGCAGCAGCGCGATCATCGAGATGAACAGGATCAGCGCCATCACGGCCAGCGCCAAGCGCCAGTTCCTGCCCCAGAGCCAGGCGGCGGTGACTGCCAGCGCAGCGACGGTCGCGAGCGTGATCGGGACGGATGTTCGCCCCAGTGCGCCGAGCTGGAATCCCCACACGATCGTCGCCCCGATGAGCACCACGCCGATCCGGTACAGGTTTTCCGTGGACAGCCCGCGTGCCGCGTAGAGCAGCATCCCCGCGAATCGCGAACGGGAGCAGGACTTCAGCCGGGTAGAACAGCAGCCCGTGGGCGAGTCCGAACAGGGCGAGTATCGCGAGGCGACGCACGTAGATACCCGCGAATTCGACCTCGCGCCCGGCAAGGCGCTCGCCTTGCAGCGCGAATCCCGCGCCGAACAGCAACGAGAAGAGCGTGATGAACTTGAGGTCCACCAGCGAGTCGAAGAAACCCCAGTCGAGCCAGGCAAGAAGATCGCTGCCGTTGCGGCCCGGTACGGCGAAAGCCGCGATGTCCCAGGGCAGGAACATCTGGCGGACGTTGGCCAGCAGGATCCCGAGCAGCGCAACGCCGCGGATAGCGTCGAGCGCCGCGATCCGGGCGCCGGATTCGAGCGGAGTGGCGGTCAGCCCCAATCCAGCGCCTTCTCGATGCCCGTCGAGGCCCCGGTGCAGCGGTTGGACCTGGCGGCTGCGCAGGTCACTTGGGGACGGGGCCCAGGAAGTCCTGCTTGCCGATTTCGACGCCGTTGTGACGCAGGATGTTGTAAGTCGTCGTGATGTGGAAGTAGACGTTGGGCGTGACGTGATTCAGCAGGTACTGAAGCCCCGGCAGCGTGCGCGTCGTACCGCGGGTCGGCCAGGTCACGCTGCGTTCCTCGGCACCGTCGATCTGTTCGGGCTTCAGCGTTTCGAGGAAGGCTACCGTCTTGCGCACGCGCTCGATCAGTTCCGGGAACGTCTTCTCGGTGTCCTCGAACGAGGGCGGCTGCAGTCCGGCGAGGCGCGCCGGGCCGGCCTTCGCCATGTCGGCAGCGATCTGCACCTGCCGGCTGAGCGGGAACATGTCCGGGAACAGCCGCGCGTTCACCAGCACCGAAGGGTCGATCTTGCGTGCCTCCGCATGCGCGGCGGCCTTTTCGAGGATGGCCACGAGGTTGGTCAGCATGTGGATGAAGACGGGGACCGAGGCCTGGTACATGGAAATCTGCATCTTGGGTTGCTCCGGGAAAGAGTTGGGTTACCAGGTCAGGTCGTCAGGGACGACGAAGTCCTTGTAAGGATCGTCGGCAGCCGGCTCGTCAGCCGCGGTCGTGGTCGTCGCCGTGGGTGGCGGCAGCACGGCTCGCTCGTCACGTTCGCGGATCCGGGCGGCTGCGTCTGCCGGCACGAGGTTGTAGCGTCCTTCGCAGCGGACGATGATGAGATCGCCGTTCAGGATGCGTCGGCGCTGGTCCGCGTCGACGGCGATGCGACGGATCTTCGCGCCGTCCACGAAGTTGTAGTAGTCGTCGCTCTCGACCCGCGGCACGCGGTGCTGCTCGATCAGCTGGCGCAGCGCCGCCGTCCGCGCCTTGGCCTCGGCCTTCTCCTGCTGGCGGCGATTCAGTTCGGCGTCGCGTGCGGCCTTGGCCGCCTGTGCCTGCTTGGCGGCTGGCGTCAGTTCCGGGGCGGGCGCGTTCTTGGCGCGCTTCGGCTGCTGCTTCTGCTGGTGGCGCTGGCTCTGGTCGGCCTGTTTCACCTGCTTTTCGGTGACCAGGCCGGCCTTGAGCAGCTGCTCGCGTAGGGACATGCTCATCGCTCGACCTCGGACCGCCCACCCGGACAGGCCGGCTATCTTACTCAAGCCCGGGGTTGGCTATCATTCCATCGTGAAAATCCCTGCACGCTCAATCGGCTGGCTCCTGCTGGCCACATTCACGACGGCGCTCGCGGCCCCGCCGCCGCCCGCGAGCCCGGTTGCCGCGACCGAGCTGGCGTTCCTCGATTACCTGGATGCGGTCGGAGGCGTTGCCTTCATCGAGTCCGGCAAGGTGGACCGCTTCGAGGACCGGGATCTCGCGGCCTGGCGGCGGCTTGCGCAGGAGCGGCGCGATGCCCTCGGCAAGGGCCTCGCCGCGGCCTCGACGTCAAAGCTCGCGGCCGACGATGCCCGCGCAGTCGAGGCGATGCGCAAGTCGCTCGAGGCATTGGCCGCAGACGAAACGACTGCGGGCGCGCGCGAGCAGACCTGCAAGGATGCGGCGCGCCACGATGCGGACTTCGGCGCATTGCGGGCCGCGCTCGTGAGCTGCTACGTGGAGTTCGGCAACCGGCTGCAGTTCGAAGGCGGCGTGGTCGATCGGGGTTCCGCACTGCAGTTGCTGCACGTGATCCCCGAGCCCGCGCGGCGCAAGGCGCTGTTCGATGCGTTCGTGCCGCTGTGGACGGCTCTCAATGGTGCCAATGAGGCCGACAGCCCGTATCGCCGGATGATCGTGATGGCGGCAGCCGATGCGTCGAAGCGCGGATCGGAAATCGATGCGGCCGCGCGCGCGATCGGGGTCGAGACCGGCGACATCGAGCGCTGGCTGGTGCAGATCCTCGAGGCGTGGCGCGAGGCGAGTCCGGACGCAATGGTCGAGCCCTGGGACTACCGCTATCTCAACAGCTCAGCCAACCGGCAACTCGAAGGCAGGATTCCGGCGCAGTCGCTGCTGCCCGCGAACGAACGCTTCTATCGCGATCTCGGCGCGAATCTCGACAAGCTCGCCGTCGTCTTCGACCTCGAGCCGCGGCCGGACAAGTCGCCGCTCGCGTACACGGATTTCCTGAAGCGGGGCAGGGCGGTTGGCAGTCAGTGGCAGAGCCCGGTCGCACGCGTAGTGGGGACGTACCCGACGGGCGGACTCTACTCGTTGAACGAACTCGTTCACGAGAGTGGCCACGCCGTGCACGTGAGCGCGATTCACACGCGGCCCGCGTACATGGACTGGCCCGACACGCTCTTCACCGAGGCTTTCGCCGACGTGCCTTCCTGGAGCGTCTACGAACCCGCGTGGCAACGGCGATACCTGGGCGCGGAAGTGCCGGCCGCAATCTCGCTGCGATCGCTGTTCGGCGACGTGATGCTCGACGTGTCGTGGGCCCTGTTCGAGCTTCGAATGCTGCGCAATCCCGGTGCGGATCCCAATGTGGTCTGGACCGACATCACAAGCCGATACCTGCGCATCGTCCCGCACGTGGAAGTGCCGTGGTGGGCCATGCGTGTGCAGCTCGCGGGCAATCCCGGGTACATGGTGAACTACGGCCTGGGTGCCGTGCTCACCGCGGAGATACGCGCGCGCACGGTCGAAGCGATCGGGGCGTTCGATGCGGGCAATCCGAGGTGGTACGGGTGGCTGAGCGACAGGCTGCTCAGGTTCGGGTCGGAGCGCGATACGCGGTCGCTGATGCAGGACCTGCTTGGCCGGCCGTTGTCTCCTGACGCGCTGCTGCGGCAGATTGAGAGGTGCCGGGTTTCAGACTGATCCGGCGACCCGTTCCGGTTCCAGGCCCCGTCTTGAGCATCACGGTTCGGGTCTATAGGATCGCGGAGCGTCCCGCGCCGTGCTGCGCGACGCAGGCCATTTCAGGAAGATCATCAAGGGATTGCATGCAACAGGAGCCGATCTGGGGCTATCGGTTCGAGGAGTTCACCCTCGACCTGGCAAGGCGCCGGCTGAGTCGAAACGGCCAGGAAGTCATCGTTCCGTCCGCCCGCGCCTTCGAAGTCCTCGCATACCTGCTTGCGAACCGCGATCGCATGGTCTCCAAGCGCGAGTTGCTGGATGCCGTCTGGCCGGCGGTCGTCGTCGAGGAAAACAACCTGTCGCAGGCGATCTCGATCGTGCGACGCGCGTTGGGGGACTCCCGCGATGAGCCGCGGTTCGTCGTGACCGTCGCCCGTCGTGGTTACAAGTTCGTCGCCGACGCGACGCCACTGACTGGGCCGGCCACCGACGTCGCAGGCCCTGGCGTGCCGCTGCGCGCGGCTCTCGAGCCGAGTGAGCCCACGCCTGCGCCCACAGTGCTGCCACCGGAAGTGGTTGCGCCGCCTGCAGCGTTGCCGTCGCCCGGACCATCGGCGACTCCGCAGACGCCTGGCGTCCCGGCAGACGAATCGCGACCTGCCGGACCGGTTACGAGGCGAGCGATGCTGCTGGGTGCGGCTGCGGTTGCGCTCGCGGCCGGCGGTGCCTGGTGGTTGCGGCCGAAGCCCGCATCACGGCTCCCGGCATCGATCGCCGTCCTGCCATTCAAGCCGCTGCTGTCCGGCTCGCGGGATGAAGCGATCGAGGTCGGAGTCGCGGAGTTGCTGATCAACCGGCTCAGCGTCCTGCCTGGCGTCGTCGTCATGCCGCTGAGTTCGGTGCGTCGCTTCGCGGCTCCTGATCAGGATCCGCTGCAGGCGGGTCGCGAACTGGACGTTGCGGCTGTCGTGGACGGCTCTGTGCAGATCCGCGAGGGCAACGTACGGCTCACGGCACGGCTGCTGGATGTCGCAACCGGCGAATCGCTGTGGGCGGGGAGCTACACGGAGAGGCTCGGTGATTTCTTCGCGGTGCAGGACTCGCTGGCCTCGCAGCTCGTCAGCGCATTGGCCAGCGACGTTCCGCTGGACGCCCGCCGTCGCCTGATGGCGCGCAGTACCTCGGATGCGGAGGCATGGCAGCTCTATGCCAATGGTCGATATCAACTCCAGCTGCGCGATCCGCGGGGATTCCTGAGCGCAAGGGAGTATTTCCAGGCGGCTGAACGGCTGGACCCGCGGTTCGCGCTGGCAACCACCGGCCTGTCGGAAGCATGGGCCCTGGCAGCGGTCTTCGGCATGGTGCCGCCCGCCGATGCGTTCGCCCAGGCCCGCAGCGCCGCGCAGCGTGCGCTTGGAATCGATCCGCAGCTGCCCCAGGCGCTCGTAGCGCTGGGCCACGTGAAGACGCAGTTCGATCACGACTTCGAGGGCGGGCGAAACCTGTACCGCCAGGCGCTCGCCCTGGCGCCTAACGCCGCCGGGACGTATTCGTATCTCGCGCTGAACACTGTCCAGAGCGGGTCGATCTCGAGTGCACGTGACTACATCACCCAGGCGCAGGCACTGGAGCCGGCGGCGATGCCTTTCATGGCCATCGGTGGTTTCATCGAGTACTTCGCGCGTCAGTACGATGCGGCGCGCCGGCGCCTGGGCGGCGTCCTGGAGTCAGCGCCCGACGCGGTCCTGCCGCGGCAGTTTCTCGCGCGTGTGCTGCTGGCACTCGGCCAGGGGGACGCGGTACTGCGTATGCTCGAAGGCCATAACGGGCAGGCTCCGGGTTCGTACTCGAACCTGGCGCGGGCGTACGCACAGGTGGGCAGCGTCGACGCGGCGCGCGCGGAGATTGCGCGAGTCGAAGGCCTTGGCGCACAGGGCTTCGGCGTAAGTTTCGACCTGGCGTTGATGCACCTTGCGCTGGGCGAAAGCGACCGGGCACTCACTGCCCTCGAACGCGCAGTCGACGACCACTCCCAGATGATCGGCTACCTGAACGTCGAGCCCGCGCTCGATCCGATTCGCGGGGACGCGCGCTTTCGCGCCGTGGCGAAACGGATCGGGCTTGCCTGAGCCCGGCTCGAGTCGTTACGGATTCAGCGATCGATGCGCCGTGGCGGGCTTGCCGTCGCGAACAGCCGGTCGAAAAAATCGAAGGTCGCCGACAGAGCCTGTCGCGACGCGTCGCGCGTCGTCGCCGGCGTCGTGCCGATGAACCCGTGTCCGACGTCCGGCAATCAGCAGCAGCTCGACGGGGACGCCGGCCGTGCGCAGGCGTTCCGCAAATGCCTGCGACTGCGCTGGCGACACCTGGATGTCTTCCGATCCGTGGATCAGCAACACCGGTGGATCCTTGCCGTCGACGAAGCGAATCGGGCTCGCGTCCGCGAGGGCCGCCGGCGCACAGGCGTCGGCGCCGCAATGGAGCAGTGCCCGGACACTGGTGTCGTTCTTCGTCTCACGCACATACGCGTCGAGATCGTAGGGCCCGAACCAGCCGACGAATCCCTGCACGCAGTCGGACTCGCCGCCCGGCTTGCTTGTCCGACGAATCGCCTGACGGCGCGCCACACGTGACTGCGTCGAGCGCGGCCAGCTGGGCTCCAGCAGACATGCCCCAGAGGGCTACCTTCGCGGGGTCGATTCCGAAGCGCGCCGCGTTGGCGCGCAGGAAGCGAACCGCTTCCTGCAGGTCGAGAAGCTGCGCGGGAAACGGCGCCTCGCCGCTCAGCCGGTATTCGATCGACGCGACGACGTACCCGCGCTGCGCCAGGTTGGCCAGCACCGCTGGGAAATCGAGAAACGCGCTGGCCGCCCGCTGATTCGCGGTCCACCATCCGCCGCCGTGGACGAACACGACCAGTGGACGTCGAGTCGTCGCCGATTGACGGTGCGGTACAGGTCGAGGTGCAGGGGCCGGTAACCGGGGATGGTCGAGTAGACCACATCGGTCATGACCGTCGAGCCGTCGCCCCAACGGATCTCGCGCTCCGGCAGCGGGTCCCTCGGGACCAGCTGGTCTGGCAACCTCGAAGTCCGGCAGCGATGCTGGTTCGGCAGCCAGCGCCGCTGCGCAGCAGAACATCGCCGCAGTCAGTGCCAGTCGGTAATGCGCGCAGCGCGCCCATGCTCAGAAATGGTAGCCCAGGCTCAGGTAGTAGCGGCGGCCGAGCACGTCGTACACCGATGGGTCGGTGTTCGCCTGCGTGTAGCTCGGGAACACCGGCGGATCGGTGTCCGTGGCGTTGTCCACGCCGACGCGGGCAGTGAGACCTTCAAGCGTGCCCTGGGCGAAGGTGATGCTCGCGCCCAGGTCGAGATAATTGCGGCTCGGGACTTCGAAGTCCGGGTACACCGGATCATTGCGGTACACAGCGTCGGTCATGCCGTCGATGTACTGCCAGCGCGCGAAGAGTTGCACGTCCCGCCAGCCGTAGCTCAGGCTCAGCAGCGACTTCCACTCAGGCAGCGCGCGACTCACGCCGCCGCCGCCGATCGTGCCGGCGTACTCGATGGTTCCGCCACTCGGGTCGCTGTATTTCCACGTCCGCACATGGGTCAGGTAGAAATTGGCGCCTACCTGGCCAGGTCCGGCTTCCATCGACCAGTCGACCTGCAGGTCCACGCCGGACGTGTCCACGCCGCCGATGTTGGAGTCGATGATGCGCGCGAACATCTCGCCAGTCGTGGTGTCGCGCGTGAAGAAAGTGCAGTAGATGTTGTTCGCCTGGAAGTCCGGATTGTAGGCGGAATCGTAGCAACGGTTGACCGCCGACTCGGAATCCCAGCGTCCGATCGCGTCCTGCAGGTCGATGCTGTACCAGTCGAGTGACACCTGCAGGTGCCGCAGTGCCGCGTGATCGAATGGCGATGTCAGCACGACGCCGAACGTCGTTGTGTCCGCCTGCTCCGCCTCGAGTTGCGGATTGCCACCCGACACGCCGTTGACCCGGCGCAACTCGAACGCATACGTCGGCAGCAGCGCCGGTGGCAGGCCCTGCGCGAGGCACAGTGCCTCGACGCTTGCCTTGTGCGGACCAGTCCGCTGATTGCTGTTCACGCTGCACGGGATCCGGTCGCGGGACAAGGAACTGGTTCGACAGCTGCGGGTAGTACAGTTCGTCGATGCTCGGCGCACGCACGGCGTGCTGGAACGAGCCACGCAGCAGTACCGGCTGGACCGGGCGGTACATCAACTCGGCCTTGTACGAATCGGCATTGCCTGCGATGGAGTAATCGGAGTAGCGGTAGCCCAGCCCCAGTTCGAGGGAATGAATGCCGGGCACATCGCGCAGGATTGGCGCCAGCGCCTCGACATAGAGGTCCGTGTTGCTCTGGCTGCCGCTGCGAGGCGCGGCACTGGGGAAGCCGGTGAGGTCGGGCCGCGCGCCGATGACGCCCGGCACCTCCGGCAGGTACGCGCTCAGTCCTTCGGCCGGCTTGAAGCGGAACTCATCGTCCTTGTAGAACACGCCGAACGCCGTGCGCAGTTCCCCGGCCGGCAGCGCCAGCAGTGGGCCGCTGATCGTGGCTTCGGCGAGGGTCTGGTCCACTGTCGCCTGGTGCGACCCGGTCACCGAGATGTAGTCCGCGCACTGCGGCGAAATCGTACCGACCTGGAACGGGTTGAACTCGCCGCAGATCGAGCGTCCGCCGTCGGCTGCGAACGACAGGTCCTCGAACCTCGAAATCAACACGTTGCCGGTCTGCTTCTCGGTGCGGTCATTGTGGCCGAACTGGGCGTACACGTCGTACTGCCAGTCGTCGAACACATTGCCGTGCACGCCCGCGGTCACCTGCAGCAGCTCGCGATCGTTCTGCGCGACGCGTGGCCCGAGCTCTGTGATGCGCTTGAAGAAGCGGAACGGCGCGGCCGGGTTGGCGCGGCTCGCGAGCAGCGTGCGCAGGTCGGCTGGTATGTACGGGTTGGTCGGCGGAATCAGCATGATGCCGGCATCCACCGGCGCGAGCTGGCGGTTGACGGTGTAATCGGAGTACAGGGCCTGCAGGTAGCCTTCGGCCTGCGGCGAGAACTCGAATGTGCCGCGCATGAACACCGAGGTGCGCTCGAGCGGCATCTGCAGTGCCGTCGTGGGGGCGAGGTTGTAGGAGTAGTAGCGATCGTTGACCATCGCCGGGTCCTGCTCGCGCCGGACATTCGTGACGCTGCCCGGTGTCCCGTCGCCGATCGGCGGCCAGCGTGCCGTCGGGATTGACGCTGACGCGATGCCTGGTAAGGCACGGTCCCGGGCGCATAACCGTACGAAGCGAAGACGCTGCTGAACACCGCCGGGTTTGAGAAAAGGATCGAGTTGCCCGCTTCGACGATCGTGCTGCCGGCAGCAATGAAGGCATGCCGCGGGCCGATGCCGTCCTTCTCGTCCGGGAAGTACTGCAGCGGATACCGCGAGAAACTGCGGTCGCCCTGGTTGACCTGGTCGCGCTCGGTGTAGCCCGCGTAGCCCATGACCGAGCCGCGGCCGTCGAAGAACGACGTTCCGGCCGTGAGTCCCACCGTGTACTCCTGGCCATCCCCTTGTCCGGTCTGGGCCCATTGCCCGTCGACCTGGACGCCTTCGAACTCGTCCTTGAGCTTGAAATTGACCACGCCGGCGATTGCGTCCGAGCCGTAGGCGGCTGATGCGCCGCCGGTGACGACCTCGACGCCCGAGATCAGCGCGGGAGGCAGCACGTTCAGGTCGGGTGAGCCGCGGCCGTCGGCAGGCATCAGGCGTCGGCCGTCGAGCAGGACCAGCGTCTGCGCGACGCCGATGCCGCGCAGCGACACGTTCGCCTGGCCGTCGTTCGCCGGGTCGTTCGAGGTGCCGGTCGCGGATGCTGCGAACTGGGGGAGCGTGTTGAGCGTCCGCTCGACCGAGACGGCCGCGGTCTGCTCGAACGCCGCGGCCGGCAGCGTGACGATGGGGCTCGGCGCCTCGAAGTCAGGCCGCGCGATACGGGAACCGGTGACCAGGATGTCCTCGAGGTCGCCGTCCTGGGCCAGCGCAACGTCGCTCCAGAGCAGCAGCGTCGCGCCACTCGCGGCGGCAGCCTGAACGACGAGGCTCACTCCCTGTGTTGCCACCGAAATCCTCACGCTTGGAATCTGGATGCTCGCCGTGCGACTCGAAGAGCGCGCAAGTTAGCACAGGTGCCGCGCACCGGACTGGGTGAATGTCGATCTGCGGCCTGCGGTCCGCCTTAAGCCTGCCCTAAGGCAGCCAGTCCACGGACTGGCGCAGCTATTGAGTGGCTGGCGCCGACACCGTAGGCTGCGTCCCCCATGCCGCGCGCCTACCGCTTCGATCAGTTCTGCGTGGATCTCGTACAGAACCGCGTGACCGGACCGGACGGGGTCCCCCTCGCAATGTCGAGCCGCGCCTACGACGTGCTGGTCTACCTGATCGACAACCGCAGCAGGGTCGTGAGCAAGGACGACCTGCTGAAGGCCGTGTGGCCTCGTGTCGTGGTCGAGGAGAACAATCTGACGCAGGCTATCTCGGCCCTGCGTCGGGCGCTCGGCGACATGCGCGACGCGTCCCGGTTCATCATCACCGTCCCGGGCCGCGGTTACCGGTTCGTCGGCGATGTGAAGGTCGACGCGGAGGAGCCGGCCGCGCCTCCGGCGATGCCGACTCTCGCAGTTCCGCGCAGATTGTCGCCCCGGAGCCCGTCGAATCGTCGAGTCGTCCCGGCGCACGAGGCGGCGATCGAAAATCGTGCCCGCAGTGCCCGAGACCACGGTCGATGTTGTCCCGAAGCGCCCGCGGCAGCGCTCCGTTCCGGAGCAACCGGCCTACTCGCGCCGCTGGCTGCTGGCGGGTCTCGGTGGCGCTGGCGGTGGCGGCAGCGGTCGGTGGAATCCTCTGGTCCCGCCGCTCCGTCCAGACAACGCGCCTGCCGCGTTCCATTGCCGTGCTGCCGTTCAAGCCGCTGGTCGAGCAGGCCCCGGACCAGGCGATGGAGCTCGGCATCGCCGAGACACTGATCAATCGCCTGAGCAGCCTGCCCGACGTCACCGTCACTCCGCTGAGTTCGGTGCGCCGCTATGCGGGCAGCGAGCAGGATCCGCTCGCGGCCGGGCGCGACCTCGACGTGGCCGCCGTGATCGAAGGGCACGTCCAGTTCCAGCCCGATCGAGTGCGCCTGACGGCGCGCCTGCTCGACGTGCGGGACCGGCGCCGCGTTGTGGACTGGCAGCTTCGACGAGAAGCCCGACGATTATTTCGCGCTGCAGGATTCGCTCGCACGTCAGCTCGTCGACGCGTTGTCGGTCGACCTCTCTGAGGAGGCGCAGCAGCGGTTGACGCAGCACTACACCGAGAACGTCGAGGCCTGGCAGCTGTACCTGAACGGTCGATACCAATGGGAACGCCGGAACGAGGAGGGAATCCGCAAGGCGATCGAGTACTACGAGGCTGCCGAGCGCGTCGATCCCCGGTTCGCGCTGCCGGCAGTCGGGCTGGCCGACGCGTGGGCGCGTTCGGCGTGTTCGGGGTCGTTCCGCCTGGCGAGGCATTCCCACGGGCACGGCTCGCCGCCGAACGCGCGATCTCGCTCGACGGCCAGCTGGCGGATGCGCAGGCGTCATTGGGGCACGTCCTCGTGCAGCAATCGCGCGACTGGGCGGGCGGCGAACGACAGTACCGGTACGCATTGAAGCTGAACCCGAATTACGCGCAGGCTTTCTTCTGGCTCGGGAACCTTCATGCCTACAAGGGGCGTCTGCCCGAGGCCCTGGTCGAGACGCAGCGGGCGCAGTCGCTGGAACCGATGTCGCTTGCCTTCGCTGCCAATGTCGGCTTGATCCGGTACTTCATGCGTGACTATGACGCCGCGCTCGCCCAGCTCGAGGGCCTCGTCGAGGCAGCCCCGCAGGCGCTGCTGGCGCGCAATCACCTGGGACGCGTCTACTGCGCCATGGGAGAGGCGGGCAAGGCCGTGCAGGTGCTGGAGGGTCATCCGGGTCCCATGGCTGGCAGTTTCTCGAATCTCGGCCGTGCATACGCGCTCAACGGCCAGGTGGATGCTGCGAGGCGCGAGATCGCGCGCGTGGAAGATCTGGGCAAGCTTGGCTTCGGCGTGGGATTCGATCTCGCGATCGTCCACGCCGCATTGGGCGAGCGCGAACTCGCACTTGCTGCGCTCGAGCAGGGCGAGCACGACGTGTCGCAGATGATCGGCTTCCTCAACAGCGAACCGGGACTCGACTCGATCCGCGACGAACCGCGGTTCCGCGCGGTGTCCCAGCGTCTCCGGCTGGGTTGACGCGCCGCCCCGTGTTAGCTTGCTGGCCATGAACTCTGCGGACCCGGCGCTCGAGGCACCTCGCTACCGATACACGGTGCTGGCGATGCTGGTGCTGGTCTACACGTTCAACTTCATCGACCGGCAGATCGTCGGCATCCTGGCGGTGCCCATCAAGGCGGACCTCGGGCTCACCGACACGCAGCTCGGCCTGATGGGCGGGCTCGCGTTCGCGCTCTTCTACACTTTTCTCGGCATCCCGATCGCATTGCTCGCGGACCGGCGCAATCGCACGGTCATCGTCACCGTGGCGCTCGTGTTCTGGAGCGCGATGACCGCCGTCTGCGGGTTTGCGCAGAATTTCTGGCAGCTCTTCTTCGCGAGGCTCGGCGTCGGCGTCGGGGAGGCGGGCGGTGTCGCGCCGTGCTACTCGCTGGTTGCGGACTACTTTCCGCCGCAGCAACGGGCGCGCGCGCTTGCGGTCTATTCCTTCGGCGTGCCGATCGGCAGCGCGCTCGGCATCCTGTTCGGGGGCTTCATCGCCACGCACGTCGACTGGCGCACCGCTTTCATTCTCGTGGGCGCGGCAGGCGTGCTGGTTGCGCCGATCTTCAAGATGGTCGTGCGCGAGCCGAGGCGCGGACGCTTCGATGCGCCGCAGGCCACCCGTTCGGCGCCGGCGGGCATCGGCGAGGTCATGCGCATGCTTGCCAGCAAGCCATCCTTCTGGGGGCTGTCTTTCGGCGCTGCCGCGTCCTCGATGATGGGGTACGGGCTCTTCTTCTGGCTGCCGTCGTTCCTGGTGCGCAGCCACGGGCTCTCGCTGCTCGAGGCGTCGGTGTTCTTCGGCACGATCCTGTTGCTCGGCGGGATCGCGGGCCTGTGGCTCGGTGGCTCGCTGGCCGATCGGCTCGGGACAGCGCGTCGACGTGTGTATGCCTACATCCCGGCGGCGGCATTTGTCGCGACGATTCCCTTCTATCTGTTCGGCGTGACGTCGTCGTCGCTCGTCGTGGCATTCTTCCTGCTGCTGGTGCCGACCGGGCTCGGGCTCGTCTGGCTTGGCCCGGTGCTGTCGTCGATCCAGCACGTCGTGCCGCCCAACATGCGCACCACCGCGTCGGCGATATTCCTGTTCATAAACAACCTGATCGGCATCGGGCTTGGCACGGTCGTGCTGGGCGTGCTGTCGGACGTGCTCTCGGCGCGTTACGGCGTGGATTCACTGCGCTACGCGATTCTCGCCGGCACCTCGTTCTATCTCGTCGCCGCCGCGTTGTTCCTGCTCTCGGCGCGACGCCTGGAGAAGGACTGGGAGTAGCGGGAGCTCCGCGTGGCCAGGCGTGCCGCCGCGGCGGCGACGCCTCAGACCGACACGATGTAACCGACATCGGGTGGCACCTGACCGCTGTGCACGACCCGCCAGGTAGCCTCGGCGGCTTCGGGTCCGTTCACCCGGGTCACCGTGAGCCATGCGCTGCTGGAGTCCACGAACGCGTGCAGCGCCGATGTGATTCGCCGCTGGTACTCGCGCGGTCCCCAGTCCTGCACGCGCTTCTTGACCTGCGTCGGCGCGAAGAAGAACGCCGGGCGTGGCCCGGGCATCTGCTTCGCGGCCGGGGGCGATTCGTGGTGGCTGCGACCGATGGCCATCGAGTGGCGCAACCGGTCGCCGAAGTGCGCGTGGACGCGTGCAAGCACGTCGCCATTGCCCGACATGTCGATCGAGACGATGGCCGGCTCGGTGGGCAGCGATGCGATGTCGTCGTAGGAAACAACCTTGTCGTAGATGCCCAGCGTGCGTACGAACCCAAGGTTGCCGGACGACGTGACTCCGATGACTTCGACGCCGCCGCGTGACCGGGCGCAGTGTGCGAAGCCGATCGCCGTCTTGCTCGAGGCCGACAGCACCAGCACGCGGCTGGCGCCGAACCATGCATTGTCGGCGAAGAAGTCTTCGGCCAGGAATCCCGTGACGAACAGTCCGCGCAGCAGTGCGTGGCGGTCCTCGGCATCCTCGCCCGGCTGATGGAACGGGTCCCGATCCGTGGCGACACAGGCGCGATACACGGGTGCATGTGCCGCGCGGTGCGGGCCATCGTCGCGCAGGCCGTCGGCGGTGGGCGTGACGAGCATGTCCACGTAGCGCGCCATCGGGAACCAGCCGTAGTAGCGGCCGCCGACAGGAATGTCGGGGTGGCAGGAGGCCACGATGTCGGCCCAACCCATGGCAGGGACGTGTCCCCAGCCTGCGTCCGATCGCAGGGAAGAAGTCCCAGTATCCGAGCAGGTCGCCCGTGACCGCGTACGTTACGGTGTTGGACGTGACTGCATAGCGGTCGATGTGGAACCGCACCTGGCCGGGCTGCAGTTCGGGGAGCGGGCGTTCGACGATCCGCGAATTCGCGAGGTCCGAGCGGCTGATCTTCGAGCTCGATGTTCTGTGTCTTCATTGGCGCATTATCATCCATCGCGCCAGGTCCCATACGCGGAGAATTCCATGCGCAACAGCCTGCACCACGTCCACGCGTTCGCGTCCGATGTCGACGCCAGCGTGCGCTTCTACACCGAGGTCTTCGGCGGCGAGGTGATCCTCGACGAAGTGCTGGCCGGCGCACGCAACGTATTCATCCGCATCGGCGACGGGCGCCTGCACCTGTACGACCAGCCGCCGCGGCACTCAGGCGCGGGAAGCATTCATCACGTCGGCATCCGCACCGACGACATTGCGGGCATGGTCGACAGGCTGCAGCGAAACGGCGTGCCGTTGCGCAAGCCCGTCACGGAGCTCGGCGGCTGGCGCTACGTGATGGTTCCAGCGCCGGACGGGGTGCTGATCGAGCTGTTCGAGGTAACGCCGGAAAAGCTGCCGGCGCAGCTCGCCGGCTACTTCTGACCAGCCCGGCACCGCGACGGGCCTCGCCCGTCGCGATCGCACCGACTACGCCACGTAACTCGTGTAGTCCGGCTCGTACATCTGCGAACGTATGTACTCCAGCAGGTCGTCGGGCCGATCGATTTCGGCAAGGCCGTTGCGGAAGGCTACTTCGGCGACCGACGTCGCGATGTGGGCCGACACTTCGCGTACCCGGTTCAGCGGCGGATAGAGGCTGCCCTGTGCCAGGTCGTCCTCGCCGACCGAGGCCGCCAGCGTGCGTGCCGCGGCCATGAACATCTCGTCCGTCACGCGGGTCGAGCGTACGGCCACGACGCCGAGCCCGACTCCCGGGAAGATGTAGGAGTTGTTCCCCTGCCGAGGTACGTAGCGCCGGCCGTCGTACGTGACCGGGTCGAACGGGCTGCCCGACGCGAACAGTGCCTTGCCTCCGGACCATGCATAGGCCTGCTCGGCCGTGCACTCCGCCTTCGAGGTCGGGTTCGACAGCGCGAACACGATCGGATGCTCGTTCAACCGCGACATTTCCTCGACGACTTCGCGCGTGAACATTCCGGGCGTGGCGCCGACGCCGATGATCGCGGTCGGCTTCAATGCCTTTACGGCGCCGAGGAAGTCGGCAACCGGCGCGTGGTCGTGCGCGTAGGGCTTCTTGTGCTCGGCGAGACCGCTGCGACTCGCGACCACCAGGCCCTTCGAGTCCACCATCCAGCAGCGTCGGCGCGCTTCGGGCTCTGCCATGCCTTCGTCGACCATGGCGCTCACCAGCAGGTCGGATATGCCAGTGGCGGCTTCGCCTGCGCCGAGGCAGAGGAACGTCTGCTCCGTCATCTTCCTGCGCGTGACACGCAGGGCCGAGAAGATTCCCGCCACGGCCACGGAAGCCGTGCCCTGGATGTCGTCATTGAAGCAGCAGACCTTGTCGCGATAGCGCTTCAGCAGGCGGAACGCGTTGTGGTTCGCGAAGTCCTCGAACTGCACGACGATGCCCGGGAACACTTCCTGGGTCGCCGCGACGAATTCCTCGACGATCTCGTCGAGGGCCGCGCCTGCCAGCCGCTTCTGCCGCAGGCCGAGGTAGAGTGGGTCGTTGAGCAGCGACTCGTTGTTGGTGCCGACGTCGAGCATCACCGGCAGGCAGCGGCGCGGGTGCAGTCCTGCGCAGGCCGTGTAAAGGGCCAGCTTGCCGATCGGGATGCCCATGCCGTTGGCGCCCAGGTCGCCGAGGCCGAGGATGCGCTCGCCGTCGGTCACGACGATCATCGATGCTTCGCGATGCGGCCAGTTGCGCATGACCTGCGAAATTCGGCCGCGGTCCGCGGCCGACACGAAAAGACCGCGTGGCCGGCGGTAGATGTGGCCGAACTTCTGGCAGGCGAGGCCGACCGTCGGCGTGTAGATGATCGGCATCATCTCGTCCGGGTTCTCCATGATCAGCCGGTAGAAGAGCGCCTCGTTGCGGTCCTGCAGTGCCTCGATGAGGATGTACTTCGCAAGGGGCGTCTGCAGGCGGTGGAAGTTCCCCAGCACGCGCGCGACCTGGTCTTCCTGCGTGCAGACGTGCGGCGGCAGCAATCCGCGCAGTCCGAGGGCGTCGCGCTCCGGGCCGGTGAACGCCGTGCCCTTGTTCAGTGCCGGGTCGCGCAGCAACGCGACGCCGCGCGGGAACCACTCGGGCAGGGGCGGGGGAAGGGGACGCTGTTGACGCTTCTGCTGCATGACTGACTCCCGAAGTGCCGGATGCGAGCACTGGCCGTTCAGGCCGGCCGGCTTGCCGCGATGCTAGGCGGCGGCGTATCGGTGTCAACGACGGTAAGCCAGTAGTGACTTGCGGCTTGCCGAGGGAGGGGACATTCTCCCCTCCCTGGAGGATGTCCCCTGATCACCTGGGAAGCCCACACCTGCCTGCCGCTCGATCCACGGGCGGACCTCGCGCCGCTCGAAAGCTACCGTGCGGCGGGGGTTGCTTACGTCTCCATGAATGTCGGCATGGACATGACTCCGGTGTCCCGGATCATGGATGTGATCGCTGGATTTCGCTCGCGGATCGCGGCGCATCCGGATCGCTTCGTTCTCGCTGCAACCGTCGAGGAGATCGAGGCTGCGGCCGCTGCGGGCAAGCTCGCCGTCGGCTTCGACCTGGAAGGCGCACTGCCGCTGCAGGAGCAACCCGAAAAGGTGACGTTCTTCCGCGACCTCGGTGTCCGCCAGATCCATCTCGCCTACAACCGCAACAACAGCGTCGCGGATGGCTGCCATGACGTGGAGCGCGGACTCACGCTGCTTGGCCGGAGGATCGTCGCTGCGATCAACGACGCGGGCGTACTGATGGACTGTTCGCACACCGGCCGTCGCTGCTCGCTCGACATCATGACCGTCTCGACCGCGCCCGTGGTCTTCAGCCACTCCAATCCGCAGGCATTGGTCGATCACGGCCGCAACGTCACCGACGAGCAGATCCGCGCGTGCGCAGAAACCGGTGGCGTCGTGTGCGTGAGCGGCGTTTCGGCGTTCGTCGGGTCACCGAACCCGACGGCTCGCGACGTCGCGCGGCATGCGGCCTACGTTGCCGACGTCGCAGGCATCGACCATGCGGGCATCGGGCTCGACATCGGTTTCGACGAGCCGGGACTGTCGGACGATTCGATGTCGGCGGTGGACACCGGCTACTGGTGGCCGCACTCCGCCGGGTACGCGGACGCGATCGCCACGATGCGCTATGCGCCGCTCGAGAGCTGGCTGCAGCTCGCCGACGAACTGCAGCTCACCGGCATGACGGTCGGGGAAGCCGCGCTCGTGATGGGCGGCAACATGGCGCGCGTCGCGAGCCGCGTCTGGCGAGCGACCGCACACGGCCGATAGCGGGGCAGGCCTCACTCGATGGTGGACGCCCATGCCCGAAGTTCCTCGGGCAAGTAACGGTCCGCGTCCGGCTGCTCGATGCGAAATGCCCGCAGCTGCGCAGCCGCCGCCGCTCGATCACCGGAGGCATACAGCGTCTCGATCAACGTCGCCCACTGAGCTGGCGGCATCTCTCGAGCCGGAGAAGCGGGAGATGAAGATTCAGCGCGCGCAGCGGCTCCTTCGCGGCTGCGGCCGGCGCAGGCGCGCCGGCCGCCGAGCACCGTCGGCTCGCGACTCCTTGGACAACTGCCGCGGTTCCAGGACTGCATCCGATCGGGTTGCCGCAGCCGCGGCGGTCTCGTGCGGCGGAGCCACTACCGACATCGGGGCCGGCTGTTGCCGCTCCCGCGTCTCGTTCTCGCGAGTTCGAGGCGCAACGGGTGCCGCCTCGGTCGCAGCCCTGTGTCGTTGCCTTGGCGGTCGCACCGGGCTGCTCGGCCGGCACCGCAGCCGGCTGCTGCGACTCAATGCGGATCGGCTGCTCGAGTTCGCGCCCGCTGGGCAGCAGCTGCACGAGCAGGAATGAGAGGCCGGCAACCGCGGCTGCCGCAGCCAGCGGCTGCCAGGTGACGAACCGGGGCCGGCGAGTTCGAGCAGCTGCGAGAATCGCAGCGTCCACGTGGGGCCCCGGTTCCTCGTGCGATGCCTTGCGCCACTCGCCGTCAATCGTGCTGTCGAATTCGTCGTCCTCGCCCGGGCGCCAGGTCTTCATTGCAGGTCCTCCAGCGCTGTGCGCAGCCTGCCGTACGCATAGCGCAGCCTGCTCTTGACCGTCTCGGCCGACGCGCCGCTGAGCGCAGCGATCTCCCGCAGGCCAAGGCCACCCTCGACGTGCAGCAGGAAAGCGTCGCGCTGCGCGGGCGGTATGGCCTCGAGCGCAGCGACGAGTCGTTGTCCCGACTCGACGTGCATCGTCAGCGAGAGCGGGCCAGCCTCGTTTCGATCCGCCATCAGCGCAGCTTCGACGGCAGACTCGACGCCTTCATCGTCGAGCGAGACGAACTGCGCCCCGTGACGCGCACGCCAGTGATCGATGAGCCCGTTGCGCGCGATGGTGTAGAGCCACGTCGAAAACCGTGCCTGGGCAGACCAGGCACCACGTGCCCGTACGACCTTGAGCCACACTTCCTGGTGCAGTTCCTCGGCCGTCGCGGAATTTCGCGTGTGGCGCAGCAGGTAACGATACGTCCCGCCTCGATGCCGTGCGTAGAGCTTCTCGAACGCCTCACCCGACCCGCCGGCATAAGCGAGCATCTGTGACTCGTCGGAGTCATCCGAAGCGGTGGCCGGCGCTGTGCCCATCGTGCGCCGAGTATCGACGCGACGGGATCCAGCGGCAACCGGCGCCGGCTCGATGCCTGCGATCGGGTGTGGCGACAACGTGGCCTCAGGGATCCGGTACGAAACCGAGTGTCGCGGGGAATGGGTCGGGCTCGTGCCAGCGTGCGGCCGGTGGCAGGACGCCCATCGCGACCAGGTTATCGCGCCGGTCGTACCGGATCACGATGCGTTGGTCCGGCGCCGCACTCGCGCGCTCGAAATTCACGTGCTCGACCGGGGAGTGCTCCCGCCGGCCGTGCCCCGTTCCGAGCGGTGCTTCCATCGCCGCTGCAGGCGCGGCCGACTTGTCGCTGCGCTCCGCGGCGCTCTGCCTGGCTGCGGCGCCCGCGCTTGATTCAGCCTCAGTTGTGCGATTCTCGTAGGCGTAGGGCGCAGGTCGCTCGCGTTCGCGGAACAAGGCAACGCCGATTACACCGAGGTCATCCGGCCGGCCGGTGCGCGACGCATAGGAGTCGCCCGGGTCGGAAAAATAGAATGCCGCGGTGCGTTCGAGATCCTTGCGCCAGCCCTGGATGTTCACGTAGCC
>CAWFXR010000023.1:0-603495 GCA_963819835.1 uncultured Gammaproteobacteria bacterium | reverse complement strand
GGTTGAACGTCTTCCCTGCCGCTCGGGTAGCGTTCGACGAGAAATAAAGAGACGGCTAAGCATGTAGGTCCTGGAACGTAGGGCTTGCGGACGCGGGTTCGATTCCCGCCGCCTCCACCAACCCTGGGGTCCCGGTAAACCGACCGGGACCCCTCCAACCCAGTATCACCGATCCAGCCTCAATGGGGCGCCTGATCGATCGAAATGTCAGGTTTCCGCCGCATCGATAACCCGCTCGATCCTTCGATCCGGCACGAGCCACATCAACGCGACCAGGACGTAGATTGCCTGGGCCACCCAGTGCATCCAGAACGAAAGGCCGATAGCGACAAGATAGAAGAACGGCGAAAGCCTGCCCTTCCAATCCCTGCCGACCGCGCGCCTCAGGACTGAACCGGGACCATCGGCAGCGATGATGCTCTGCTGCAGGACAAAGTATGCAATGGCTGCCATGAGAAGAATGAATCCATACGCCGCGGACGGCAGCGACTCGAAGTGGTTCTCACCCATCCAGCCGGTGGCAAACGGGAATAACGACAACCAGAAGAGCAGATTGAGGTTGGCCCAGAGCACGCCGCCGGATACGCGTCTGGCAGCGTGCAGCAGATGGTGATGGTTGTTCCAGTAGATGCCGACGTAGATGAAGCTCAGCACGTAGCTGAGAAAGCTTGGAACCAGAGGCACCGAGCGCATCGATGCCCGATCCATGCGGCACTTTCAATTCCAGCACCATGATGGTGATGATGATGGCAATTACGCCATCGCTGAATGCTTCTAGCCGACTTCTGCCCATTTGCTGTGTTGATTCAGCCGAACTTCGGTTGCAGATTCAACCGGTCGACACTGCACCGGCTCGTCCAGTGTAGAGCGGCGGGTGCTGCCGATGAAGTGCCGGGCTGGATTACATCGCGCGGTAGCCGGCAATGCGCTGATCCGGGAGCGCTGCTGTCCAACCCTGCAAACACTGGCCGGTCTGCGCGTAGTCACCGGGTTGCCCGCACCGGCGGCGCAATGTTGCTTGTGCTCCACGGCTCCATGCTCCAGCGGCGACCACTCCTTGGTTTTCAGGCATCCGTCAAAGGAACCGACCCCGATGCTGACCGGCATGTCCGTGCGCAGCGCCTTTCCCGGGGGTCAGCGGCCAATACTGGTTGGTGATACTGGTCGGGTTCCGGAAGTTGCCGATGTCGAAGGTCGTGTCGAGCGGACCGGCGAGCACAAACTGAGAAGCCAACCCCGACGCCGCGACCAGGGACGTGGATTCGACGAACCGGAACCGCAGGGTGCCATCCATCACGGGTGCCTCGTCTATCTGGCCAGGACCATCGTCGGTCAGTAGACCGACGGAATTTGTTGGCAGCTGAAATGTCCGCCTGCGAATAGTTCCTAATAACGCCGGACAACCCACCCATGCGTGGAGCGACGAGAACTGGGCACCGATCCGCCGGTGGCCCATGATCCCATCAGCCCGGTTGCACGGTCGACCGATCGTCGAGAACCGTGGGCAACGGTTACACTCTGCGCGTACGTTATGGTCCCTGGTACTTCTGTCCTGATGCTCCGCGCATGATTACTGCATCACAACTGCGTGCGGCTCGCTCGCTGCTCGGCATTGGCCAGAAGACGCTTGCCGAACGTGCCCGGCTCTCCCTGCCGACGATCCAGCGCATGGAGGCCAGCGACGGCGTCATACGCGGCAACGTCGATTCGCTGACCAAGGTCGTGCAGGCCCTCGACAACATGGGTATCGAGCTGATCGGTGACGGCGTCGCGAGCGCCTCAGGCGGTCGCGGCGTGCGCATGCGCGAGCGGGCGCCGCGCGCGACCTAGGATCCCTGCTTCTTCCCGGACAGGGCAGTGAGGATGCCCGCCATGATGCGGGCGGGGGTCGGAGGACAGCCCGGAACCACGACATCCACTGGGATGACGTTCGCCACCGCGCCGCAGCTCGCGTAGCTCTCGCCGAAAATTCCCCCGCAGGCCCCGCAGTCGCCGATCGCCACCACGAGCTTCGGGTCGGGCGTGGCTTCGTAGGTACGCAGCAGCGCAACCTGCATGTGGCGCGACACCGGCCCGGTGACCAGCAGCATGTCCGCATGCCGTGGACTCGCGACGAACCGGATGCCTTGCGACTCGAGGCTGTAGACGGGATTGTTCACGGCGTGGATCTCGAGCTCGCACCCGTTGCACGAGCCCGCGTCGACCGCCCGGATGCACAGCGCCCGGCCGAGCACCTCGAGGATGCGGCGCTCCAGAGCGCTGCGCACGCGCAGGCCCTCGTCGGCCGGAGGCGAAGCCTCGGTGACGATGCCGGTCACGACGATCTGCCTGAGCGTCTTCAGCATGGGTGCTAGAGGTCGTGACCGCTGTAGGAAAGGTTGAACGACTTGTTGATCAGCGGGAAGTCGGGAACGATGTTGCCGATGATCGCGTGCTCGAGCACCGGCCAGTTGAGCCAGGACGGATCCTGCGGATGACAGCGTCGGATGGACCCGCCTTCGCCAGCAACCAGCGATACCACGACCGGACCCCGCCAACCTTCGATAAGCCCGATGCCCCGCTCGCCTGCGGGCGGGTCCTCGAATCCAACCAGGTGAGGGCCGGCCGGCATCGCGTCGACGATTCGGGCGACCAGCCTGCAGGATTCCGCGACCTCGTCAAAGCGTGTGGCCACCCGCGCGAGCACATCGCCGTCGCTTCCGACGCAGCTCACGGGCTCGAGATCCGGGTAGGGCTGGCACGGCAGGTCCATCCGCAGGTCCACGTTCTGCCCGCTCGCCCGGCCCGCCAGCCCGATGAGGCCGAGGCGCGCGGCAAGCTCCGGCGCAACAGCGCCCGCGCCGGCGAATCGGTCGCGCACTCCCGCGTGCTCGTCGTATATACGCCTCAGCGCCACCACGTGGTGTGACAGGGACGTCACATGCGCTGCCAGCGCCGCCGCCTGGTCCGCGGTCATGTCGCGGCTGGTGCCGCCCGGCACGACTAAATCGAACAGGTACCGCTGGCCGAGCACCTGCTCAACAGTTCGCAGCAGTTGTTCCTTGAGTCGCGAGAACTGTGCCAGCCCGAAGGCGAACCCGGCGTCATTGCCGAGAGCGCCGAGGTCCCCGAGGTGGTTCGCGATACGCTCGAGTTCCAGTGCCAGCGCACGCAGCCACGCGGATCGGGGCGGTACGCTCGCCCCCGCGGCCCCCTCGAGTGCCTGGCAATAGGCCCAGGAAAACGCGACCGCTGAATCGCCCGAGACCCGCGCTGCAAGGCGGTGGCCGTCACGGAGAGCGAGGGACTGGAAGCGTCGCTCGATGCCCTTGTGGACGTAGCCGAGGCGCTCCTCGAGCCGCAGCACCTTTTCGCCGACGATCGAAAATCGAAAATGTCCAGGCTCGATGATGCCAGCGTGCACGGGACCCACCGGCACTTCGTGCACGCCATCACCTGTCACCCGGACGAACGCGTAGTCGTCGACCGGGACCGGTGATTCCGCGCCCGGCCAGTTCGAACCGGCCGCCAGCGGATGGAACCACGCTGGCCATGGCGCGTGTCGCAGCCACGGTCGCTGATCCGCACCCGTCGATCGCAGGCCATGCAGGTCGAATACCGCGCGCTGCATTCGGCTCGCCGACGGGAACACGTCGTCAATGCCGGGATAGCGCCCGTCCGAATCCACGATGCGCAGTACCACCGCAATCGCGCCGCGTTCCGCGAGGTAAAGCGCATGAACCGAGGCACAGTCCACCACCGACGTTTCGGCCCAGAGTGCGAGCAGGCGACCGCCGCTGGCGGCGACGTCCTGCGCCACCGCGCGCCACGCGGCTGAGTCCACGGCAAGCGACCTGATACCGGGTGCACCGGCGGCCGCCTCTGCCTGGTCCCACCAGCGTGTCAGCGCCATCTCAGCCTCCCCCGATCAGGCGCGCGGCCGCTCGATACCAGTCCGCCAGGTACGGCGGGATGTAGAGCCCCAGCGCCAGCACGACTGCCAGGTGCGCGAAGACCGGGAGCAAGGCAGGCTGGTGCGGCAGTCGGCGGGCCTTCGTTTCGCCAAAGACCATCGCCTGCACGCGGCTGAAGATGGCGGCAAACGCAACGCCCAGCGCCATCAGCAGGATCGGAGTCGCCCACGGCTGCTGCCTCATCGCGGTGGTGAGGATCAGGAATTCGCTCGCGAACACGCCGAATGGCGGCAGCCCGAGGATGGCGAGCGTACCGATCATCAGTCCCCACCCGATCGTTGGATTCAGCGTGATGAGCCCCCGTATGTCCTCTATGCGCTGCGAGCCGACCTTCTGCGCGGCGTGCCCTACGGCAAAGAAAATCGCGGACTTGGTCAGCGAATGGACCGTCATGTGCAGCAACGCCGCGAAATTGGCGACCGGCCCACCCATGCCGAAGGCAAATGTCACGATCCCCATGTGCTCGATCGAGGAATACGCGAACAGCCGCTTGATGTCGCGCTGCCTCCAGAGGAACAGCGCCGCGAGAACGACCGACAGCAGGCCGAATCCCATCAGCATGTTCGACGGAAGCGTGCTCTGCAGCGACCCTTCCACCAATACCTTGCAGCGAACGACGGCATAGAGCGCGACGTTCAACAGGAGGCCGGAGAGCACTGCGGAGATCGGCGTCGGGCCTTCGGCGTGCGCGTCGGGCAGCCAGTTGTGCAATGGCGCGAGTCCCACCTTGGTCCCGTAGCCCACCAGCAGAAAGACGAACGCGAGTCCCAGGACCCGTGGCTCCAGCTGCGACTTCACCGCGGCGAGATGCGTCCAGAGCAGCGCTTCCATGCCATGCGCGCCGAGCACCTTCTCCGCGGCGAAATACAGCAATATCGTGCCGAACAGCGCCTGTGAGATGCCGACGCCGCACAGGATGAAGTACTTCCACCCGGCTTCCAGGCTCGCCGGGGTGCGGTACAGCGTGACCAGCAGCACCGTCGACAGCGTCGCGGCCTCCATCGCGACCCACAGCAAGCCCATGTTGTTGGTGGTGAGCGCGACCAGCATCGTCGCCATGAAAAGCTGGTACATGCTGTGGTACAGGCGCAGTCGCCGCGTGTTGATGCGGCCGTGCTCAGTCTCGATACGCATGTAGGGGCGCGAGAATATGGCCGTCGTGAACCCGACCAGGGCCGTCAGCACGACCAGGAAGACGTTGAACGGGTCGATGAAGAACTGCTCGTGCGCCGCGACCAGGTTGCCTTCCCTCAGCACGCGGGCCGTCAGCACGCATGCAGCGACGAATGTCGCGCCACTGAACCCGACGTTGGCCTCTGCAGCCCAGCGTCGGGCGCCGAACACACCGAGGAACACGGCGCCGGCCAGCGGCACGACCAGCATGATCGCGAACTCCACCTAGAGATCCTCCCGCAGCGACTCGAGGTGGTGAAGGTCGAGGCTGTCGAACTGCTCGCGGATCTGGAAGAAGAACACGCCCAGCACCAGCATTGCCACCAGCACGTCCAGCGCGACGCCGAGCTCGACGATCATCGGCATGCCGTAGGTCGCACTCATCGCCCCGAAGAAGAGCCCGTTCTCCATCGAAAGAAAGCCCACCACCTGCGACATCGCCTTGCGGCGCGTGATCATGGTGATGAATGCGAGCAGGATCACCGCCACCGCGATGCCGATGGCGTTTCGCATGGCGGTATTGGCCAGTGCCGCGATCGGCTGCGCGAGGCCGAACGCGAACACGACCGTGATGACCCCGGCAAGCATCGTGCCGGCCGTGTTAATCAGCGGCTCGGTGTCCCAGTACACCTCGAGTCGCCGGATCATCCTATGCAGCAGCCACGGCAGCAGGACGACCTTGAGCGCCAGCGTCAGCATCGCCGACACGTACAGGTGGCCCTGGCCGGTGCGCCAGGCGAGCAGCAGCGTCGCGAAGAACAGCAGCGCCCCCTGGAGCGCGAGCAGGTTGACGAGGCTCACGATGCGCCGCTGCGACAGCATCGAGAACGACACCAGCAGCAGCAATGCCGCGCAGGCGTTCAGCAGTTGCAGGTCGAATGGCATGCCGCTCACGTGGTCATGATCCGAGCAGCAGGTGCACGAGCATGCCGAGCACCGCGAACAGGAATGCCGTGGCCAGGAACTCCGGCGCACGGAAGACACGCAGCTTGGCCGAGAGCGTCTCGATCGCCGCGAGCCACGTGCCCGCCACCGCCAGCTTGGCGATCAGGGCCGGGATCGACACCAGCAGGTCCGCCGGACCCGCCTCCCCCATCGCCGCTCCCCACGGCACGAACAGCGCGAAGCCTATGCACGCGTAGTTGAACAGCCTGAGCGCGGCCGCCCACTCCATCAGCGCGAGGTGTCGCGCCGAATACTCGAGCAGCATGGCTTCGTGGATCATCGTGAGTTCGAGGTGCGTGGCCGGGTTGTCCACCGGTATCCGGGCGTTCTCGGCGAGCAGCACCATCGTGAAAGCGACTGCCGTAAAGGCGAGGCTCGGGTAGAGCCCGAGGGACTGCGTGGCCAGCCGCTCGGAGATCAACGGCAATGCCGTGGTAGCCGAAATCAACGACGCGACGAAGATCACCATCAGCAGCGCAGGCTCGGCGAGGAAGCCCACCATCATTTCGCGCCGGGCGCCCATGGTGCCGAACGCCGTGCCTATGTCCATCGCGGCCAGCGACAGGAAGACCCTCGCCACCGCGAGCAGGCCGACCAGTGCGATCGCATCGGCCGCCGACGTAAACGGCAGCCGCGTGCCCATCGATGGGATGATGGCGGCCACCGCGACCATTGCGCCGAACACTACATAGGGCGCCGCCCGGAACAGCGGTGACGCTGTCTCGGGAATTACTGCGTCCTTGTGGAAGAGCTTGCGCAATCCATGGTACGGGAGCAGCAGGCTCGGGGCGCGCCGGTTCTGCAGCCATGCGCGGCACATGTTCACCCACCCGAGGAACAGCGGCGCGACAACCAGCGCGGCGAGCACTTCGAGCACCTGGGTCGACCATGCGATGGCGTTCACAGGCCCACCGCCAGCAGCAGGATCAGGGTAATGAAGCTGTAGAGCAGGTAGGTCGAGATCCTGCCCTGCTGCAGCCAGGCCACGGAGTCGGCTGCGCGCTGCACGATTCCGCCCAGTGGCTCGTACAAGGCGCGCCAGATCCTGTCCCCCACCGCGACACGGTACCTGGGTGCCGCATCGAACGGCGATGGCAGCTGCCGGTCCAGGTGGAAGAATGGCGCGAAGATGTGCCTGATTGGCTGGCCGAATCCCTCTGCCGTGTCCTGCATGCGCGCATCGAGCCGGGCGAATCCGCAGTCCCACACCGGAGCGCGGCGAACCGGCCGCTGGTACAGGCGGCGAACAACGAAGAACGCCAGCAGTACGACGGCGACGATTACCAGCAGTAACACGACGGGCGTGTAGGAAACCTCCCGGTCAGGCAATGGTGCGAGTACCCACGACCAGCCCTCGGTCAGGGGCAAGGCCTCGCCAGTCAACTGGCGCGTTGCATAGCCGAGGCCTCGAACGACCTGCGCGGGCAGCAGGCCCAGCAACACGCAGCCGGCGGCGAGCCATGCAAGGCCCGTCTTCTCGAGCCACCCGGCGTCCTGGGCCTTCGCAAGCGACGACTCCCGCGGCCGGCCCAGGAAGACCACGCCATAAAACTTGACCATCACGTATGCCGCCAGCGCCGCAGCCAGCGCCACGACCGCCGCCCCGAGCGGCAGCAGCATGTTCACGAACGTGTGCGGGACCTGCTGCGCGAACAGGAACGACTGCAGCAGCAGCCACTCGGAGACGAACCCGTTCAGGGGCGGCAGTCCCGCGATCGCGAGCACCCCGACCAGCGTCAGCCAGGCGACCCACGGCATGCGGTGAATGAGCCCGCCGAGCCGGCCCAGGTTGCGCTCGCCGGTTGAATGCAGCACTGCGCCCGTGCCGAGGAACAACAGGCTCTTCATGAACGCGTGGTTGAGCGCGTGATAGAGCACGGCCGTGAGCGCCAGCGCCGAGAGCGCCCGCATGCCAACGCCGTGGAAGACGATCGCCAGGCCGAGCCCGGTGAAAATGATCCCGATGTTCTCGATCGACGAATACGCGAGCAGCCGCTTCATGTCGGTCTGCACCGCTGCAAAAACCACGCCGTAGAGCGCGGTTGCCAGCCCGAGCAGCACGGGAATGAGGCCCCACCACCACAGCGGATCGCCGAGCAGGTCGAACACGACGCGCAGGATCCCGTAGACGGCGGTCTTCAGCATGATGCCGCTCATCAACGCGGAAACCGGCGACGGAGCCGCCGGGTGCGCTTCGGGCAGCCAGACGTGCAGCGGCAACAGGCCCGCCTTGGCGCCGAAGCCGACCAGTGCAAGGCCGAACGCTGCGGCCGCCCAGCCGGGCGACAGCTGGGCCGCGCGCATGGCATCGAACGTGAACTGCCAGCTTCCGCCCTGCATCACGCCGAAACTGAGCAGGATCGACAGCGCGCCGACGTGCGCGATAACGACGTACAGGAATCCCGCGCGGCGTATCTCGGGCAAGCCATGCTGGGCCGTGACCAGGAAATAGGACGACAGGGCCATCGTCTCCCAGGCGACCATGAATCCGTAGGCGTCGTCCGCGACCAGCACAAACCCCATGGCCGCGAGGAACAAGTGATACTGCAGGCACTGCAGTCCCGGCGCCGTGCCCTGCCCCTTGCGGAAATAGCCTGCCGAAAATACCGAGATACCGGCCGATGCGGCGCCGAGCAGGAACAGGAAGACGCAGGACAACGCATCGAGTCGCGCGTGCATGGGCAAGTCGGGAAGACCGATCAGCAGCGTCACACGCTCGATCGGCGAACCGATGCTCATGGCGGCAATCACTGCAAGCGCCGCCCCGGCGAGCGCGCTGAGCGGGAAGAGTACCCGTGCGACCAGCGCGAGGCTGTCCTGGCGCAGCAATCCGCAGAGCCCGATTGCAAGCCACAATGCGAGTACCACCAGGATGGCGGACAGCTGTAATTCAGGAACGATCATTTCTCAAGGCAAGAGCGTGGCGTGCACATCACCGGGCCCGCCGGCGGCTTTACCGCGCAAACGAAGCCCGCAGGACATTAGCACTATCCTGAGCCTGTTATAAACTCTGGGATATGCTATTTGATGCATCAGACATCATTCCTGGCCGTTACCGGCGCTGCGCGGATTGCTAGTGGCCGGGCTCCCGGATCACCACCCCGCCCTTGACCACGACCGCCACGTCCTGCAGACGCCGAACGTCCGTGAGCGGGTCACCCTTCACAGCGATCACGTCGCCGTAGCGGCCCGGCTGGATGCCACCGACGCGATCGGACCAGCCCATGTACCGTGCGGAAACCGAAGTTGCGGCCTGGATTGCTTCCATCGGCGTCATGCCGCGCTCGACCATGATCGGGAATTGCCGTGCGTTCATGCCGTGCGGGTAAACGGCAGCGTCCGTTCCGTAGACGATCGGCACGCCGGCCGCGTGAGCGGCCGTGAAGCCCTGGCGCTGCGCTTCCGTCGTCTCGATGTTCTTGCGCAGGAATTCCTCGGGCCAGCGCTGGGCGCGCCCCTCCGTGTCGATGTAGCTGCCGTTGTAGACATCCATTGAAAGCGCGACCTGTCGTTGCCTCGCAAGCTCGATGCCGGCGGCGTC
This sequence comes from uncultured Gammaproteobacteria bacterium, assembly GCA_963819835.1. Taxonomy (GTDB): domain Bacteria; phylum Pseudomonadota; class Gammaproteobacteria; order Steroidobacterales; family Steroidobacteraceae; genus RPQJ01. The sequence continues at coordinate 593,883 of CAWFXR010000023.1, read as the reverse complement.
GATCAGCGACGCGTGCTCGATCGTGTCGGCCCCGGCCAGGATGGCATCGCGGATCGACTCGGCGCCGTGCGCGTGCGCGGCGACTTTCAGTCCGTGCGCGTGGGCCACCTCGACGACCGCGGCAATCTCCTCGGGGGTCATCTCCGGTGCGCCCGGTACGCCTCCGTAGGCCAGCACCGCGCCCGAGGCAATCACCTTGAGCAGGTCGGCACCGCCAGCAACGGCGAGCTCGGCGTGCTGCTTGAATTCCGCCGGACCCCGTGAGACACCCATGCGGACCTGCGCCGGAATTTCGGACTCGGGATGGCCGGGAATGACGAGGTCGCCACCGCCACCGGGGATGGTCAGGTAGAAGCCGACCACCTGCATCCGTGGTCCCGGCGTGACGCCACTGTTGATCTCGTCACGCAGCGCCCGGTCCGCCCAGCCAATGTAGGTGCCCACGTCGCGCACTGTCGTGAAACCGGCCTGCAGCGTGACGCGGGCGTTCTCCCGCGCGAGCACCAGCTGCTCGTCCATGGTGCGGCGGTAGTAAACGCTGAGATCGGCCGTATCTCCCGGCCGGTCGGTCAGGTGCGTGTGCATGTCGATGAGGCCCGGCAGGCAGGTGTAGCCGGCGAGATCGAGGACGCGCATTCCCTCCGGCACCGCAGCTCCAGCCGACACGGTGGCGATTCGGCCCCCGATCACTACGACTGTGGTCGGACCGCGCGCCTGGGCCGACACGCCGTCGATCAGCGCGCCGCAGCGCAGCGCGATGGAGCCAGAGTCGGGGGCTGGTGCCGCGGCCACGGGCAGCGCGAGAACGGCAACCGCGAGGGCTGCGGCAATCACAACGGTTCTCATCGTGGACGCTTCCCCTGATCCCCGTCACGCGTCGCGCCGTTGAGCCCAGCGCCTGCGCGATTCACATTTGACAATGGGATGGTCGCAGTCTTTCATTCGCGACCAGCACTGTCAAAGACGAGCACGACGAATGAGCCGCGCACTGGAGCCGGTTGGTACGCTCGAGGTCGCGCTGGCCCACGCCACGAAACTGCTGGTGTCGAAGCCCGCGCTCGCCGCCGAACAGGCCAGCGAGATCCTGAAGGTCGCCCCCGGCCACCCCGCAGCCACGCTGATCCTCGCCGCCGCACACCGGATCCAGGGTCGTCCCGACAACGCCCTCGCGCTGCTCGGGCCGCTGGCCCAGGCCAACCCGGGCTGGGTGGCTCCACACTACGAGACCGGGCTCGTCCTCGGCATGCTCGAGCGGCACGCCGAAGCAGCCGAGTCGCTGCGCCGGGCCACGCAGCTCAAGCCCGACATGGGCGACGCCTGGCGTGCGCTCGGCGACGCCCTGACCGCCCTCGGTGACGCCGCCGGGGCCGACTCGGCCTATGCACAGCACATCCGCGCCGCGACCCGTGACCCCCGGCTGCTCGAGCCGGCGAACGCGCTTTGCGAGGGTCGCATCGCCGTGGCCGAGTCGCTGCTCCGGGAACACCTGAAGCGCTTCCCCACGGACGTCCCGGCGATCCGGATGCTTTCGGAAGTGGCCGGGCGCCTCGGGCGCTATGGCGACGCGGAGACCCTGCTGCGGCGTTGCCTCGAGCTCGCGCCGAGCTTCAAGCCGGCACAGCACAACCTCGCGATCGTTCTGCATCGCCAGCACCGGGACGCCGACGCGCTGCGCGAGATCGACAAGCTGCTGGCGTCCGACCCGGCGCACCCCGGCGGACGCAGCCTCAAGGCAGCGATCGTCGCCCGCATCGGCGACCTGCAGGTCTCCAACGAGATCTACGCGGAGATCCTTGCCGAGTTCCCCGATCACCCGACCCTCTGGCACAGCTACGGCCATTCGCTCAAGACCGCCGGTCGCCAGGCCGAGGCGATTGCCGCCTATCGCAAGTGCACGGCCCTGCGGCCCGGCTTCGGTGAGGCCTACTGGAGCCTCGCGAATCTCAAGACCTTCCGCTTTGCAGCCGGCGAAGTCGCGCGCATGGAGGCCGAGCTCGGCCGCGAGAACCTCGCCATCGAGGACCGCTTCCACTTCCACTTCGCGCTCGGCAAGGCGTTCGAGGACGCCGGCGACTACGCCCGATCGTTCGAGCACTACGCCGAAGGCAACCGACTGCGCCGCAAGATGATCGGCTACCGCCCGGAGGAGACCTCCGGCAAGGTGCGCCGCGCCAAGGCGCTCTTTACCGAGGAATTCTTTGCCGCGCGCGAGGGCCAGGGCTGCCGCGCGCCCGACCCGATCTTCATCGTGGGCCTGCCGCGTGCGGGCTCCACGCTGGTCGAGCAGATACTCTCGTGCCACTCGCAGGTCGAGGGCACGATGGAGTTGCCGGACATCGAGAAGCTGGCCCGCGAACTGGGGGGCCGGGTGAAGCGCAACGAGGAGTCCGCCTACCCGGAGGTCCTCGCCAGCCTCGGCCCCGACGATCTCCAGCGCCTCGGGGAGCGCTACCTGGAACAGACGCGGATCCAGCGCAAGAGCGGCGCGCGCTACTTCATCGACAAAATGCCGAACAACTGGCTGCACGTCGGGATGATCCGGCTGATCCTGCCCAATGCCTGCATCATCGACGCCCGGCGCCATCCCATGAGCTGCTGCTTTTCCGCTTTCAAGCAGCACTTCGCCCGGGGCCAGCGCTTCTCCTACGACCTCGAGGACCTCGGTCTCTACTACCGGGACTACATGGACCTCATGGCGCATTTCGACCGCGTCCGGCCAGGCCGGGTGCATCGCGTCATCTACGAGCGCATGGTCGACGACACGGAGGCCGAGGTCCGGCGCCTGCTCGAATACTGCGGGCTGCCGTTCGAGGAGGACTGCCTGCGCTTTTACGAAAACGACCGCGCCGTGCGCACGGCGAGCTCCGAGCAGGTACGCCGCCCCATCTACCGGGACGCCCTGGAGCAGTGGACCCACTACCGTCCCTGGCTCGGCCCGCTGGAGCAGGCCCTCGGCACGGCCACCGAGGGTTACGCCGATTGCGTTGCGCGTGCACAACGAAGTTGAAATCATGCCTGTGCCACGCACAGAATGCCGGCAACAACAAACAGGGGGATGACCCGATGACTCGTAGCCGCAAGAGAAAGATGCTCCGCCTGTCGGCCACCAGGGCAACACGAGGCGCCGCGCTGGGCCTGCCGTTCGCGCCGCTGCTGCTTGCCGGCGCGCCGGTCGCGCACGCACAACAGGACCCAGAGCAGGGCGCATTTCTCGAAGAGGTCGTGGTTACGGCCCAGAAGCAGTCGGAGAACCTGCAGTCCGTACCCATGAGCATCTCGGCTTTCGGTACCGAGAAGCTCGAGGAACTGCGCATCAACAACCTCGAGGACGCAGTCAAGTTCCTGCCTGCGGTCACGGTGCAGAGCGCGGGCCCCGGCTTCTCGCAGGTGTTCATGCGTGGCATTGCCAATGGGTCGAACGGCAACCATTCGGGGCCGATGCCGAGCGTCGGCCAGTACCTCGACGAGCAGCCGATCACCACGATCCAGGGCTCGATCCCGATCCACATCTACGACATCGAGCGCGTCGAGGTCCTGGAGGGCCCGCAGGGCACGCTCTACGGCGCGAGCTCGCAGGCCGGCACCATCCGCACCATCACCAACAAGCCCGACACCAAGGCGTTCAGCGCCGGCTACGATCTGCAGGGCAACCTCGTGCAGAGCGGGGACATGGGCTACACGGCCGAGGGATACCTCAATATCCCGCTGGCAGACTCGATGGCGGTGCGGCTCGTCGGCTGGTATGAGCACGTGCCCGGCTACATCGACAATGTCTACGGGGAAATGCACTACCCGAATGCTGATGTCACTGCGAACAACGCGAAGTATGTCGAATCGAACTATAACGACGTCGACACCTACGGCGCGCGTGCGCTGCTGAAGATCGACCTCAATGACTCCTGGAGCATCACGCCCGGCATCATGGGACAGCAGACCAAGACGAACGGTGTCTTCGCCTACGACCCGAACATCGGCAACCTCGAGGTCACGCATTTCAATCCGGAGGACTCCAAGGACCACTGGTACCAGGCCTCGCTCACGGTCGAGGGGCGCATCGGCAATTTCGACCTCGTGTACGCCGGGGCGTATCTGGACCGCGCCGATTCGGTGAACTCCGACTACTCCGACTACTCCTACTGGTACGACGTGCTGTACGGATCGACGGTCTACAACGACGCCGACCAGACGATCAACCCCTCGCAGTTCATCCGCGGCAAGGACGACTACACGATGTGGAGCAACGAGGTGCGGCTGAGTTCACCGCGCGACCAGCGCTTCCGCTTCGTGGTCGGCGCCTTCGCGCAACAGGGCGAGCACCGCATCGAGCAGCGCTACATGATCAACGACCTGGCGGAATACATATCGGTGCCGCTCTGGGAGGACACGATCTGGCTGACCGAGCAAACCCGCAAGAGCTCGAGCTACGCCGGTTTCGGCGAAATGTACTACGACATCACCGACAAGCTCACCGGCACGCTCGGTATCCGCGTATTCTCGGCCAGCGACTCGCTCAAGGGATTTTTTGGCTACAACGAGACGTGGTCCACCAAGTACGGCACCGCTCTTTGCAACGAACCGTGGAAGCCGTACCACGGCGCGCCTTGCGTCAACCTGAACAAGGACGCTGACGACTCGGGCAACACTCCCAAGGCCAATCTGACCTACCACTTCGACGCCGACCGGATGGCGTATCTCACCTACTCCAAGGGCTACCGGCCGGGCGGCGTCAATCGCAATGGCACGTATCCGCCGTACGATGCGGATTACCTGACCAACTACGAGGCGGGCTGGAAGACGACGTGGCTCGATGGATCCGTGCGGTTCAACGGCGCCATCTTCTTCCAGAACTGGGACAAGGTGCAGTTCGCGTACCTGCCGCCGAACGGAAGCGGGCTTACCGTCATCGACAACGCGGGGAAGGCTTCGGCCAATGGTGCGGAAGCGTCCGTGGACTGGGCAGCGAGCGATGGACTGCTGCTGTCGGCCGGCGTGATGTGGGTCAACGCGAAACTTACCGAGAGCTTCTGCGCGGCACAGGAAGACGATGGCTCGTGCTCAGAAGATGCGCTGACGCCGAAAGATGCCGGGCTGCCCTCCACCCCGTCGTTCAAGGGCAACCTGCTCGCTCGTTACACGTTCAATGTCGGTGGTAACGACGCCAACGTACAGGCCTCGTACATGTACCAGAGCGACGTGATCCAGGAGATGATCAAATACGATCGTCAATTCGCGGGCAATGCAGGCGCGTACCAGCTCATCGACCTGTCGGGGGGCATCAAGAACGGGCCTTACAGCGTCACGCTGTTCGTCAACAACCTGTTCAACGATCGCGCTCAATACTACAAGACATCGGAGTGCTATGTGGGCACGTGCGGACAGGTCGCCGGTCACCCATACACCATCTACGACGGCGTTGCCCAGCCGCGCACGATCGGGGTGATCTTCCGGCAGGAGTTCGGAGGCTCGCACTGACCAGGGAGGGGGGTGGTCCGGGATGCCGGACCGCCCCGCTTCTCCAGCCACCGCGGCTCGAGCGGGACTCAGGTCGTGTGCGGGAATACGTGGATTCCCGCATGCCCGGCCGCGAGCCGTTGAGACAGCCTGCCACGAATTTCCGGCCCACACTCACCAAGGAACGCCCGTGAGCGCCGAGCCCTACAGCCTCTACAAGCTCAAGCGGACGCCGTTCCACGAGCGCATCGCGCCGCTGTGCCTGCCGCAGAACTGGCGGCGCTGGGGTGGCTGCATCACGGTCGGGTCCTACGACCTCGGCATCGACCGCGAGTACTGGGCGATCCGCGACGCGGCGGCGCTGATCGACGTCTCGCCACTGATGAAGTACCTGATCGAGGGACCCGACGCCGCGCGCCTGCTCGACCGGATCATCACGCGCGACATCGCCAGGCTCGCCGATCGGGCAGGTCTACTACACCGGCTGGTGCGACGACGAGGGCAAGCTGCTCGACGACGGCACGGTCACGCGCCTCGGCGAGCAGATGCTTCCGCCTCACGGCGGCCGAGCCGTCGCTGCGCTGGCTGTCGATGAACGCGGTCGGCATGCAGGCTACGATCACCGAGATCACCGAGCAGATGGCGGCGCTGAGCCTGCAGGGGCCGAAGTCGCGCGCCGTCCTGAACCGCTGCTGCGAGAATCCGCTCGACGGCCTCAAGTTCTTCCGCATGGCTGCAGAACCGACTGCAGGGCCGGCCCGTCGACCATTTCCCGCACCGGCTACACCGGCGACCTCGGTTACGAGATCTGGATGGATGCGGCGGACGCTCTGCCCGTCTGGGACGCGCATCATGGCGGCCGGCAACGACTACGGCATCGTGCCCTGCGGCATCCTCGCGATGGACATGGCGCGCGTCGAGGCCGGGCTCTTCATGCTGGACGTTGACTATACCGCCGCCAATCACGCATGGATCGCCGCGCCAGAAATCCTCGCCGTACGAGATGGGCCTCGGCTGGACCGTGAACCTCGACAAGCCCGGCTACTTCGTCGGGCGCCGTGCGCTCGAGCGCGAGCACCGCGAGGGCTCGGCCTGGAGGCTGGTGGGCCTCGAGGTGGACTGGGAAGGGCTCGAGCGCGTGTACGCCGAGGCCGGCCTGCCGCCGCAGATTCCCGGCATGGCCGTGCGCGGCAGCCTGCCGATCACGCGCGACGGGCGGCAGGTCGGCTATGCCTCGACCAGCACCTGGTCGCCGGTGCTGAAGAAATACATCGCGCTGGTGCACCTCGAGCGCCCCCACTTCGAGCCCGGCACCCGCCTCGACATCGAGATCACCGTCGAGCACAAGCGACGACATGCGCCGGGCACGGTGGTCGCGCTGCCGTTCTACGAGCCCGAGTGGAAAAGAAAGTGAGCGCCGCCAGGTTCGACGCGATCGTCATCGGCGCAGGCCACAACGGCCTGATCGCCGCGGCCTACCTGGCCCGCGCCGGCAAGAAGGTCGTCGTTCTCGAACGCAACGACTGGGTCGGCGGCGCCACCTGCACGCGCGAGATCTTCCCCGGGTACCGCTTCACGGAGTATTCCTACGTCGTGAGCCTGCTGCGCCCGGAGATCATCCGCGACCTCGAACTGCCGCGACACGGCCTGAAGATCCTGCCGCTGCCGAGCACGGTCACGCCGATGGACAACGGCGACTACCTGGCCGGCTGGGACGACCACGACCTGACTCGACGCGAGATCTACCGTCACTCGCCACGCGACGCCGAGGCGACCGACGAGTACTCGCGGGTGATGGCGCGCGCCGCGAAGGCGATCAAGCCGATTCTCGGCCTCGTTCCGCCCGATCCCTCCTCGCTCAGCTGGCGCGAGCTCGCCAGGATGCTGAAACTCGGCCGCTACGGCGCGAGCCTGAGCGAGCAGGAGCGCTACCGGATTGCGAAGCTGACGACGCAGTCGGCTGGCGACCTGCTGGATGAGTGGTTCGAATTCGACCCGCTCAAGGGCACCAAGTCCGCGAGCGGCATCATCGGCACCTTCCTCGGGCCGCGCTCGCCCGGAACCGCCTACGTGCTGCTGCACCACTACATGGGCGAGATCGACGGTGCGTTCCGCGCCTGGGGCTTCGCCAAGGACGGCACCGGCGGCATCGCCGCAGGCGATAGCGCGCTCCGCCCGCGCACTCGGCGTCGAGGTCCGCACCGGACGCGCCGGTCGCAAAGGTGCTGGTCAAGGGCGGCCGTGCCAGCGGCGTGGCGCTCGAGAACGGCGACGAGCTCGAGGCCCAGGTCGTCATGTCCGCGGTGGACCCGAAGCGCAGCTTCCTGCAGCTCGTGGACCCGGAGCACTTCCCCGACGAGTTCACCGAGGCGATCCGCGGCTTCCGTATCCGCGGCTCGTCGGGCAAGGTAAACATCGCGCTGTCGGAGCTGCCGCAGTTCACCTGCCTGCCGGGCGTGGGACCGCTGCACCGCGGCGCCATCTCGTTCAGCCCGAGCGTGGACTACATCGAGCGGGCCTACGACGACGCCAAGTACGGCCAGTTCTCGCGGCGCCCCTACATCGACGCGATCATCCCGTCGATGATCGACCGCGACATGGCGCCGCCCGGGCACCACGTGATGTCCTGCTTCGTGCAGTACGCGCCCTACGACATCGAGGGCGGCTGGGACGACGCGAAGCGCGATGCCTTCGGCGAGACGGTGATCTCCACCATCGAGCGCTACGCGCCGAACATCCGGCGAGCCATCGTCGGCAAGCAGGTGATCACGCCCAAGGACATCGAGAGCATGGCCGGCATCACCGGCGGCAACATCTTCCACGGCGAACTGCTGCTGCATCAGCTGTTCTTCCTGCGACCCGCGCCGCAATGGGCCGACTACCGCACGCCGCTGGCCGGCTACTACTACGGCGCCTCGGGCGCGCATCCGGGCGGCGGCATCATGGGTGCGAACGGCAGGCTCGCCGCGATGGAAGTACTCAAGGACTGGCGGTAGGCCCCAACATGACGAAACCCGACGTCATCGTCATCGGCGCTGGCCACAATGGCCTCGTTTCCGCCACGTACCTTGCGAAGGCCGGCCGCAAGGTGCTGGTGCTCGAGCGCCGCGACGTGCCCGGTGGGCAGCTGGCAGGCAGCTCACAGTCCGCTGCCTTCGCCGCGCAGTCGCTGCGCCCATGCGGCCGCCTGCGTGCCGACATCGTGGCAGACCTCGACCTCGCGCGGCATGGCTACGCCGCCGACCCGGCTTCGAGCCCGGCCTGCGTCTCCACGCTGCCGGACGGCGGCGTGCTGCGGCTGTCGGCCACTGCCGGCGACGCTGCGACTCTCGAGTCGATTCGCCGACTGTCAGCGCGGGACGCGGACCGCTGGCCCGAGTTCCTGCAATTCATGGACAAGGCCACGGGTTTCCTCGACCTGGCGCAACGCACTCCGATGCCGCGCATGACCAATGCCGACATTCGTGCGGAAGGGCGGCCGCTTGCGACACTCGCCTGGAAGCTGCGCCGGCTCGGGCGCAAGGACATGTTCCGTGTGATGCGCTGCCTGTCGATGTCCGCACAGGAATTCGGCGAGGAGTGGTTCGAGTCGGAGCCGCTCAAGGCCGCGCTCGGCGCACTTGCGGTGCACGGCATGACCATGGGATCGATGTCGGCCGGCGGCGGATACACGCTGATCCACAACTGGCTCAATCGCGGCGGACTGGCACATCGCCCGGTTGAGGGCGGCACGGGGCAGATAGCCGACGCGCTCGTCGCTGCCCTCAAGTCTCGCGGAGGCGAGTTGCGCACCGGCTCGCCGGTGGCGCAGATCCTGGTCGACAAGCAGCAGGTCCGCGGCGTACGCCTCGAGGGTGGCGAGGAAATCGCAGCGGACTGCGTCGTCTCGGGCGCGGATCCGCGCCGCACGCTGCTCGGCCTGGTAGGGGCGCCGGAGCTGCCGCCGGAATTCGTGTGGCAGGCGCAATCGATCAAGATGCGCGGCTCGGTGGCGAAGCTGCACGTGCGCACCGAGGGCGGCCACGGACTTCCCGAAGGAACGCTGGTCATTGCGCCGACGCTCAAGTACCTGGAGCGCGCCTACGATGCGGCGAAGTACGGCGAGATGTCGCACGAGCCGTACCTGGAAATCACGACCTCGGGCGAGGTCGTGTCCATCCATTTCCAGTTTGCGCCGTACCTGCTGCGACAGGGCGACTGGAATGAGCGCCGCGCGACGCTGGAAAGCCTGGCCATCGACACCGTCGCCGCCCGATTCCCCGGCTTTCGCGAACGCGTCCGGCGAGATCCAGTCGATCACACCGCTCGACCTCGAGCGGACCTGGGGTCTCACCGAGGGCGACCTGAACCACGGCCAGTTGATCCTGGACCAGCTGCTGTTCATGCGCCCGATGCCGGGCTGGTCGGATCACCGCACACCGGTGGACGGCCTGTATCTCTGCGGCAGCGGCGTGCACGGTGGTGGCGGCCTGAGCGGCGCTGGCGGCCGGAATGCCGCACGCGCCGTGCTCAACTCGCGCTAGCGGGCGTCTGGCTGGCGCCTGGCCCGCAGCATCAGCCCGTAGACCGGCACGCCCGCCGCTGCAAGCGCCAGGCCCCACAGGAACGGTTCGCGTCCCATGCCGAACAGCGCAAAAACGACGTAGGCGCTGCCGAGAACGCCAAGCACCACCAGGTCACGCGACGGCCGGGGCTGCCCCCTGCTTCCACAGCACGACGAGCGCGAGCGCACAGCACAGGTAGAGCGGCAGGTTCGCGGCCGTCACCACCAGCGTCAGGAACGTGAATCCCTCGACCAGTGACTTGCTGTAGTTCATCAGCACCATCGCGGTCGCGAGGATACCCGTGACAACCAGTCCGGCCATCGGCGCACCGCGACCGTTCTGCGCGTCGAGCCTGCGTGGCAGCAGGCCGTGGCTGGCCATGGTCCGCGTGAGTTCGCTGGCCAGCAGTGTCCAGCCGTTCAGGGCACCAAGACCGCTCACGACGACGAAGACGGCGAGCCAGCGGCCGCTGCCCACGCCGAGGAAGCGGTTGAGAAGGTCGGCAAACGGCGCCTCCGACGACGCGAGTTCCTGTTGCGGAATCAACATGATCGCAACGGCCGACACCGCAACGTAAATCACAGCCGTGAGCAGCGTGCCGGCCATCGTCGCGCGGGGAATCGTTCGCCCGGCGTCGCGCACGCGTCCGGCCGGCACGGTCGCCGACTCCACCCCGAGCATGGCGTAGAGTGCGATCGTCGAGGCCGCCAGCATCCCGCCGAAGGCTCAAGGGCGTCGTCGGCGGATTCTGCGCATAGGCGGCCGGCTCGCTCAACAGCAGCCAGGCACCCAGCAGGATGACCACCGCCATCGGCACCAGCTTCAGTACCGTCGTCACGACCTGCACCTGGCCGCCGGTCCTGACGCCAAGCAGGTTCAGCGCGACGAACAGCCAGAGCAGCGAAAGCGCGAGCGCGAGCGGGGGGACGCCGGCCAGCTGCGGCACCGCAGTGGCGCAGGTAGCCGACGATTCCGACCGCCAGCGCCGCAGTTCGTGATCCAGCACGAGATCCAGTAGCACCACAACGCCAGGAACGCCGGCCACTCGCCCAGCGTCGAACGCATGTAGGCGTACGGGCCGTCGGCCTGGGGAAACACCCGCGCCAGGCGCGCGAACACCCGCGCCAGCACCGTCATGCCGGTGACCGTGATGCCCCAGCCTATCAGTGCATTGAATCCGTAAGGCGCGAGCGATGCAGGCAGCAGGAAGATCCCCATGCCGATCGTGTTACCGACGACCAGAGCAGTGCACATCCAGAATCCGAGTTCCCGGCCCGGTCCGTCGCTCGCCGCGGCGTCCTGCGCGTTCATCCGCCGACTCCCTGTGCGCTTCCGGCCCGCGCACCGTCATGCTGCGCGCTGTCGTCAAGCGCATAGGCATCACGCAGCCTCTGGTGGAAATTCCAGACGCCGCTTTCCCGCCTGGGACTCAACCGTCCGGCCTCGTAGAAGCCCGACTCGAGACCGCGCTGCACCGCCTCGCAGATCGCGACATCCTCGTGCTGGACCGCGTCACTGAACGCGCGGTCCTCGTCGATCCGGGCCATGGCGCCCGGATCCGGCAGATAGTAGTAGTCGAACTCCACCCGGCAACGATCGGGGCCCAGCGGCAGCACGCGATTGGTCTGCATGCGCCCGGGCATCACGTTCAGCATCACATTGGGATAGACGAAGAAATAAAGCGCCTCGCCATCGCCGTAGACGGCGTCGGCATTTCGCAACGGCGAGTGCTGCAGCGAATACCAGTGGAAGATCTCCGTCTCGTAGGCGCGGTAGTCGAGCAGCCGCGCAAGCCCCGGGTGCACCAGCGGCAGGTGATAACCCTCGAGGAAGTTGTCCACGTAGGTCTTCCAGTTGCAGGCCACGTCGAAGATGTCACGGCGCGTGAACCGCATCGTCGCGAGGTCCACGGGCTCGATTCGCTCTGCAATGCCGGCGTAGACGGCGTCGAAGTCGGGCACCTCGTCGTGCAGCGCGACGAACACCAGGCCGTGCCACTCGCGGACGCGCAACGGCGGCAGCCGAATGTCTCCCATGACGAAATCTTCCGCGTCCTGCATCTCGGGCGCGCCGATCAGCCTGCCCTCGTGGTCATAGAGCCAGCCGTGGTATTTGCAGCGCAGGTTGTGCAGGCCCTTGCCGCTGCAGTGCGCGAGCGGACCCGCCCGGTGCCGGCAGACGTTGGGGAACGCCCTCAGCACGCCGTCGCGGCCGCGCAGCACGATCACCGGTGTCCCCGCCAGGTTCTCGACCACGTGGTCGCCCGCCTCCGCCAGCTGCTCGCGGTGAGCGACGAGTTGCCATGACCTCGAAAAGACGGCGCGCCGGTCGGTTTCGTGCGCCGCCGCGCCGACATAGCGTCGGGCTTCGAGGGCGCGTGCCCTTTTGATCGCTCCGCCCGGGGACGCAATTAAGTTGGCATTCATTGCGGCGGGTTCCTTCGCTAAGCTCGCGGTCGGGCATTGTCCGCGATAACCCACTGCCGGAGCCACCAATGATTCGATCCACCGCCGCCGTTGCCCTGCTCGTTGCCTGCAGCGCAGCAATCGCGGATGGTCCGCGTGCCCGCGGGCTTGGCGTACCGTTCGACGGCATCGCTGGGCCGCTGGACGCGATCACCGACGTCTCCGGCGTGCCGTCGGACAGGTCACGCTGATCGAGGACCTCCGGACGGCCAAGGTGCGCACGGGCGTAACCGCGTGCTGCCCCGAGGCAGGCAGTCGCTGGACACCCCGGTCTACGGCGCCTGGTTCCCGCTGAACGGGAACGGCGAGATGACCGGATCCGCGTGGCTCGACGAATCCGGTCAGCTCGAGGGACCAGTGATGCTGACCAACACCCACAGCGTCGGCGTGGTACGCGACGCCGTCATTGCGTGGCGCATTCGCGCAGGCGGACCCGATGCGTCCGGATACTGGTGGTCACTGCCCGTGGTCGCGGAGACCTGGGACGGCGACCTGAACGACATCAATGGCTTTCACGTCCGCCCCGAACACGCCTGGCGAGCGCTCGATGAGGCCACCGGCGGTCCGGTCGCGGAAGGCAACGTCGGTGGCGGCACCGGCATGAGTTGCCAGGACGGACACTTCGCACCGGCCCTGCCTCATGACCGGCCTGGTCGAGTTGCTGAAGCGTTACGGGCGATCCGCGCCGCCGCCGTGAGCCGTCGCAACCGTAACGCCGGCACCCGGCGCGGCTGTGGAGCCCGCGCCCGACGCAAGCGCGGCGTAGCCGGCGCGCGCCTGCTGGAGGTAGTCCAGCGTGGACTGTCTCTCGCGGTCGTCGTTGAAGTCGGCGCTCCGCGCGCGGGTCGCGTCGATCACCCGATCGAGCCAGGTGACGAAATAGGCGGCGTCCTGCCTTGCTTCCGGGCGCGGCCCGAAGCCCTCCAGGTACACCGGGCTCGTGGTCGCGTAGGGGTAGATGTCCAGCACCAATGGATCTGCGTGCTCGTTCCACGCGCGTAGCACGATCCAGCCGTCGCCTTCGACGTCCAGCACTCCATCGCCGTCGAAACTGCGCCGGTCGCCTGACAGCGTGAAGCTGCGCAGCACCTTGCCGTTCTGCACCAGTTCGAGGTGGTCCACTGCGACCGGCGATCGCATCGCCACCGAAAATCGGTGCCTGGCACCTATTTTTCGGAGGGTGTCGCCGGGCCTGGCGCCATCGATCTCGAGGCCGAGCAGCGGGCCATTGGTCGCGAAGCTTCGGCCCTGCTTGATCGCGATGCGAGCGGCTTCGGGATCGAGCTTTCCGTCGGTGTCCAGGAACACGCGGTTCAGGCCGACAGGGCCGCGCAGCGACGCGTAGTTCGCCATCGCGTCGGTGCCGGCGCCGGCGGGCAGCCGGAACCCGAGGTTCAGCAACCGGTACCAGACGTCGGCCGTCGCCTTGTGATCGGAAAACGCCACTACCTCCAGGTAGTCGACCTTGCCCGCGATCACGTCGGCCGGCAGCGCGTTGCTCAGCGATTTCTCCTTCTCCGGCACCACCGGAAAGTCGAACGGGTGCACATAGCCAACCAGCCCACCCTGCCGGTGCGCGAGATCGGCGATCACGCCGTTGTACGGATACGGGCTCGCCATCGCCGTGTGACGATATGCGGCGAAGTCCGGCGTGATCAGGTGATCGGAGAGGTACAGCAGCCCGAGGTGCCCCCAGTAGCTGGTGTGAAATTCCTGCGACTGCATGATCACGACCTTGTCCGTGCTCGCAGGGTCGGTGCCGGGGCGAAACACGGCGATGTCCGGGATGCGCTCTTCCTTGTTGACGATGACGTTGTAGACGAGGTCCAGGTCCTCCGCCTCGGCCTGCGCCGCGAGGTGCTTTGGAGTGTTGCGGTACTGGCCACCGTAGTTCATGTGCACGTGCAGGTCTGCACTGACCCAGCGCCCGAATTCCGGCGGCAGGTCCCGGCGCACCAGCTCCGCACGCAGGCTCGAGTCACGGCCTGGCGTGATATCGACGGATTTCGTCCAAGGCACCACCGCGAACCCGCGCTGGACGGTGACCGACGCGGTTCCGGCCGGCAGCTCGACCTCGCAGGGCGGCGAGCAGTGGAAGTAGTGGGTCTCCTGCGATTGACGGCTGCGGTCGAAGCCGTCGTCGCCATGCATCCAGGCATCGCGCGGCGCGTAGGCGCGCCCGTCGCCCGCCACCACGGACACTCGCGCAGCCGTGCGCCGGCCCGCCGAATCGACGATGTCGATTGCGAGCTTCGCGTGCGGCGCCAGGTAGTGGCGCTGCGACGCGACGATGTCGCGTCGCGTACCGCCGACCAGGTCCTGGACCACCAACGCGGTATTGCCGTGTTCGTTGCTGACGTACAGCATGCGCGAACCGTCGGGCGACCATCGCGCATTGCGGTTGTCGTATTCGCCGAAAGTGAGCGGCAGCGGGGCTGCACCGTCCGTCGTCGTGAGCCACAGCTGGTGCCACTGTCGCCCGCGATAGCTGCTGTAGAGCAGCCGCTTGCCGGAAGGCGCCTGCTCCGGGTGCGCGCTCCAGGTGGTCTCCTCGCGTAACACCATGCGACGCCCGCCCGGGTCGGCGACCGGAACGGCCCACAGGTCCCCCGATCCCCACGGAACCTCGGGGTTGCTTACGACGTAGATCGTCGATGCCGTCGGGCGACCACGACGGATTCACCGCGTGGTCGAAGGCCGAGTAATAGTAACGGTCGATCACACTGCGATTGTCGCCGAGCAGTGGCGCCGCGCCGTGCAATCCGGCCGAGTCGATCCCGGCGACGAACAGGTTGAAGTGCCCGGTACCCCGGGTCGAAACCCAGGCCAGCCGGCGTCCGTCCGGCGACAGGCGTGGTTCCACGTTGACGTCGCCACCGGACGTCAGCTGCTCCTCCCGTCCGCTTGCCAGGTCGAGGCGCCACAGTTCCACCGAGCCGCCGTCGTATCGCACGAACACGACGTGGCGCCCGTCACGCGATACGTCCGGCTGGTAGTCGTAGGCAGCACGCGCGTGCGTGATCTCGACCGCCGAGGTCGAATCAATCGCCTGTTTCCACAGCGATCCGCCCATGCTGTAGACGAGCCCCGCGCCATCCGGGGTGAAGCTCGCCGACGATGGTCCGGTGGTGAGCTGCGGCAGGTAGAGCTCGCGCCAGTAGTAGCTGTGCGGCAGGTCCACCTGCTTCATGACGGGCTCGCGATCGGCACGGGCATCGTCGGCGCCCGCAAGGCCCCACAGAGCCGCGAGCGATGCAATCGCCAGTGCCCGCGCCTGTCCCGGCCGCGTCAAGCCTTGCGCCCCGCGAGCGCCTCGCCGAGGCTCACGCGCAACAGCTGCACGGCCTCGTCGATTTCGGCTGCCGTGACGCACAGCGGCGGCATGAAGCGCAGCGTGCTCACGCCGCAGGAGAGCAGGATCAGTCCGTTGTGGTAGCCGCGAGTCACGAGCGCGTCGCAGAGCGCCCTCGCTGGCGCGCGCTCCGGACCCGGCTCGATCATCTCCATGCCGATCATCAGACCCTGGCCCCGCACCTCACCGATGCAGGGGTAGTCGCGCGCCAGTTCGCGCAGCCTGCCCATGAAGTGCTCACCCATGCGTGCCGCGTTCGACATGTATTCGCGCCTGACCAGGTCGATGGTCGCAATCGCGGCCGCACAACTGATCGGGTTGCCGCCGTAGGTGTTGCCGTGCGCGCCCCTACCCCATTTTTCCATGATCGACCGCTTTGCAATCACCGCGCCTATCGGCAGCCCCGAACCGAGGCCCTTGGCGCTGGTCACGATGTCCGGGTGCACGCCCCAGTGATCGATCGCGAACATCCGCCCCGTTCGGCCGATGCCCGACTGAACCTCGTCGCAGATCAGCAGGATGCCGTGCTCGTCGCAGAGCGCGCGCAGGCCCGCCAGGAACCCGGCGGGCGGGACCAGGTAGCCGCCTTCGCCCTGCAGTGGCTCGACCAGGATGGCCGCGACCTCGGACGGCGGCACGTTGCGCTCGAACAGCATCCGGATGTAGTCGAGCACCGCCTTGCCCTGGTCCGCACCCGCGAGCAGCGGCCGATAGGTGTTCGGGTACGGAACGTGCGTGACCCCGGGCATCGTCGGCGCGAAGCCCTTCTGCTGCGTGTACTTGCTCGAGGTGAACGACAGCGACCCCATGGTCCGGCCGTGAAATCCCCCGAGGAATCCGATGAATCGCGGCCGGCCCGTCACGTAGCGCGCGAGCTTGATTGCCCCCTCGACCGACTCGGTGCCCGACTGGCAGAGGAAGCTCATCACCGGCTCGCCCATTGGGGCGATTTCCGCGATGCGCTCGTTCAGTGCCGTGAAATTCTCGTGCCAGTAGTCGCTCGAGATGTGCAGGAACTTGTCCGCCGCGCTTTTTACCGCGTCCACGACCTCCGGGTGTGCGTGCCCCGTGGCGCACACGGCGATACCCGCAGCGAAATCCAGGAACCGATTGCCGTCTACGTCCCACACCTCGGTGCCGCGCCCATGCGACATCACGAACGGGTAATCGCGGGGGTACGCAGGCGAGGCGACCAGTCGGTCGCGCTCGAGCAGTGCGCGGGCCCGGGGACCCGGAAGCTCCGTCTTGATGTGCTGGTCGCGCATGATGTTCTCCTTGTCTTGGATCCTGCCCGTCACGCAGGCAGTCGCACACGGCGCGCGTGTGCTTTATGGGTTCGGGCATGCAATTCACGCAGGGTCTCGAGTTCAATGGCACCCGGCGGTTCCAGCTGGCCCACCACGCCCGACGTCCGCAGGGGCCATCCGACCGCAGCTCGCGCTTCTTCGATCGTCGCGCCGGGAAAAAGCGCATCTAGAACCAGTTCGCGCGTCTGCGGTTCCGGCGCAAGGACACCGAAGTCGGTGATCACCGAGAGCGGCCCGGCGCCCCTGGCACCGGAGCGCTCCCGCGCATCTCCGCCTTCGAGGAACCCGGCGCTGGTGTGGAAGTCGAGCCGCTCGACGAAGCTGCGCTTCGTTGCCTTCAGCATCACGAACGTCTGGCGAGCGTGCGCCGCGATTTCCGGTGCCCCGCCGGCGCCGGGCAGCCGTGTCGAAGGCGAGCCATAGGGTCCGATCACGGTACTGTTCAAGTTTCCGTGGCAATCGACCTGGGCCGCCCCGAGGAACCCGACATCGACCCGGCCCGCCTGCAGGTAGTAACTGAAAATCTCCGGCAGTGGCACCACGCAGCTCGCCGTCTCGGCGAGTTCCCCATCGCCGATCGAGAGCGGCAGGATCTCGGGACGGGTGCCGATGGTGCCCGATTCGTAAATGAGCACGATGCCGGGCGCATGCGTGAGCCTGGCAAGGTTGCAGGCCGCGCTAGGCAGGCCGATGCCCACGAAGCACACGCAGCGGTCCCAGAGCAGCCGTGCAGCGGCCACCGTCATCATCTCGTCCCGCGACCAGCCGTTCATGCCTCGCTCCCGAGGCTCGCCAGGAACCCGGCGTGGTCGTGGCTCTCGAGCACGTGCCGCTGCATCCACGCCTTGAATTCGCCGCGCTCGCGGGCGATGCCGTCCCAGCGCTGGTAGAACGCATTGTCGCGGGCGTAGAAACCCTGCGCATACGCGGGGTAGGCGCCGCCCGGGCAGTGCGCCACTGCGCTCACCACCCAGTGCGGCATCACGATCGAGTTCATCGCCGGCGGAAACGACTCGACGATTTCCTCCACCGTCACGACCAGCGACGTGGCCGCGAGAGCCGCCTCGCGCTGGGCACCCACGATGCCGTGCAGGGCCACGTTGCCCTCACGGTCGGCGCGCTGCGCATGCAGGATCGTGACGTCCGGGTTGATGGCCGGCACCGCCGCCAGCCGCTCGCCGGTAAACGGGCACTCGACGCTGCTTATCCTCGGGTTCGCACCCACCAGGTCGGTGCCGATGTAGCCGCGCAGCATGCCGAACGGCAATCGCGCCGCACCGGCGCAGTAAGCGGCCGCCATACCCGCGTGTGTGTGCTCGTCGAGTTCCAGTGGCGTCGGCCAGCCCTTCTCGACCGCGTCTCGCAGGCGATGCAGCGAGCCCACGCCCGGGTTGCCGCCCCACGAGAACGTGAGCCGGCTCGCGCAGCCCATGCCGATGATCTGGTCGTAGACGATGTCGGGAGTCATGCGAACGAGATGCAGGCGCCGCCTCGACTGCCGGATGATCTCATGCCCTGCCGCGAACGGGATCAGGTGAGTGAAGCCCTCGAGCGCAATGCACGAACCGTCCTGCACGTACTGCTCGATCGCCGCGGCCAGCGAAAGGAACTGGGTCATCCGCGCTCCACGACCGTGCGCGACTGCTCGCGTTGGTACTGCGCCAGGTAGTAGAAGGACGCTATCGCCTTGCCGGTGGAACCCGATCCCTTCCAGCCGCCGAACGGCTGGTAACCGGGCCACGCCCCGGTCGTCGCACCCTGCGGTCGGTTGGCATAGGTGACACCCGACTCTATGTGTTCCTGGAACCACGGCACCTCGTCCGCCGCGCCGTAGAAACCAGCGGTGAGACCGAGATCCGAGTCATTGGCCAGCGCCATGGCTTGGTCCCGGCTGCGGAAACGGTGCACCATCAGGATCGGCAGGAACATCTCGTGGCTCCAGAGGCGATGGCTGAGCGGAGCCTCGGCGAACACCGGCTCGACGAAGTAGCCGCGTCCGAGACTCCCTTCCCGCAGCTGACGCCCGCCTGCGAGAAGACGCGCACCGCCGGTGCGCAGCTCATCGACATAACGCGCGTAGTTCGCATACGCGGACGCATTGACGACCGGGCCGAGCCAGCTCTCGCGCAGCAGCGGGTCGCCGATGCGTATGGCAGCGATCGCGGTCGTAACCCGCTCGAGAAGCTCGTCCGCGACGGTTTCCTCGACATAGAGCCGCGAGGCGGCAGAACACTTCTGTCCGCCCATGCCGAAGGCCGAGCGAACGATGCCCTGCGCGGCGTGATCGAGGTTTGCCCGACCGGTGACGATGCAGGGATTCTTGCCGCCCATCTCGGCGATGCAGGGCCTCGGGTACGCGCCACCGGCCATGCGGCCGAGGATGTGCATGCCCACGGCCGCAGAGCCGGTGAACGTGACCCCGGCAGTATGCGGATGCGAGACCAGCGCCTCGCCGGCCTCGCGCCCGCTGCCGGACAGGTAGTTGAATACGCCCTGCGGCAGCCCGGCGTCGCGCACGCAGTCCGCCAGCATGCGGCCCGCCCATGGCGTGTCACTTGCGCCCTTCACGACGACCGTGTTGCCGGTCACCAGCGCGGCGGCCACCGGCCCGCCCGCCAGCGCCAGCGGAAAGTTGAACGGCGCGATCACCACCCACACGCCATACGGCCGCATCACGCTGCGATTGCGCGAGACAAACCCCTCCAGCGGGTCGTTGGGCAGCGCCTGCTCGTAGCCCGCGTGCGCCTCGAAGTCGCCGGCGTAATGGCTGAAGAAATCCACGGTCTCCTGCGCTTCGCCAAGTGCCTCCATGCGGTTCTTGCCGACCTCGAGCGACAGCGCGGCCGCGATCTCGTAGACGCGTTCCTGCATCACCTCGCCTGCCCGCCTCACCAGGCGCACGCGCTCGGCCATCGACGCTGCGCGCCAGGCGGGAAACGCCGCCCGCGCCGCCTGCATCGCCCGCTCTACGTGCGTGCGGTCCGCGACCGCGAAATGTCCCAGGTTCATATTGAGGTCGATCGGGCTCGGTCGCGGCGCCGTCACCGCGGCGGGCACATCGGCCCCGTCGACGAAGAGATCGTGCGTGGCACCCAGCTTCGAGCGGAGCGAAGCGAGTGCCGCCTCGAATCGCTGGTGCATCTCCTCCGGCGGATTGAACATGGTCGCGTACGTGAGGTGGAAACTCATGGAACGTCACCGTCAGCTGGATGGGAAGAACTGCGCAAGGAGCCGGTCGAGCAGCGTGAGCGCGTCGGCGAGTTCCCGCTCCTCGATCACGAGCGGCGGAGCAAGCAGCAGCAGGTTGCCGCGAGTCGCAAACGACACGCCCTGCTCCATCGCAGCGTTCACGAGTAAGGTCAGCTCCGAAGCGCCCTGCGGCCACGGAGCCAGCGGCTCACGGGTGGCCCGGTCGCGCACGAGTTCAACGACCGCGAACAGTCCATGCCCGCCGCGCACGTCGCCGATTGCCGCGTGCCGCGCGGCCATTGCGTCGAGTTCGCGCTTCATCACCGCGCCCAGTCGCCGCGAGCGCTCGATCAACCCCTCCGCTGCATAAGTCTCGAGCGCCGCGACGCCCGCTGCGCAGCAGAGCGGATGGCCGCAATACGTCAGCCCTGTGTAGAGCATCTCATGTTCCACGGCCGCGGCGATCGGGCCCGACACTACGACGGCGCCGAGTGGCAAAGCCGCGCCCGTCAGCCCCTTCGCCAGCGTCATCATGTCCGGACGACCCGCCTCGCCATGGCGCTGCCAGGCGAACCACTCGCCGCAGCGGCCGAACGCACTCATGACCTCGTCGGCGATCAGCGGCACAGCGGCCTCGCGAGTCGCGACGCGCAGCCCGGGCCAGAAATTGTCGGGTGCGACGATGCCGTTCGAGCCCGCATTCGGCTCCATGATGACGGCAGCGACATTGCCCGCACCGAAGTGCGCAATCCGTTCCGCGACGGCCGCGGCCGCGCGCGACCCGCACTCAGTTTCATCCGCGCTGCCGAACGGGCAGCGATAACCATACGGCGGGTCGACGTGACTCACGCCGAATGCATCCGGATCGACCTGCACCCGGGTGCGCGAGTCTCCCGACAGCGCCATCGCGAGATGGGTCGAGCCGTGATACGACCGGTCGCGCGCAATCACGACGCCCCGCGGCCTGCGAGTCGCCTGACGCGCGATCTTGACCGCGTGCTCATTTGCGTCCGCGCCACCGAGCGTAAAGAACACCCGACCGCCGCCGAAGCCGGCGAGTTCGAGCAGGCGCGTCGCGAGTTCGGCGCGTGGCGCGGCGCCCCACGCATTCGTCACGAAGCACAGCTTCCCGGCCTGCTCACGTATGGCCGCCACCAGCCTGGGGTGCTGGTGCCCGAGGTTGCTGCACTCCGCGAGGCTGCTCATGTCGAGCACTTCGCGCCCGTCCTCCAGCAGCAGGCGCGCGCCTTTCCCGCCCACCACGGTCGGGGCATTCCACTGCGACTGGACGCACCAGCTGTGCAGGACCGATTGTCGCTCCGCGCTCACCTGTCACCTCGCAAATGGACGGCGACCGTTCTGCGCGATCGTCGCTGGCTGGATCGATCCATAATGCTACAACGCCGCCCCGCCCCAAAGGCAGCCGCACCGGAGCACTCCGCCCGACCCCGGAATTCGCTTGCAGACAATGCGGCGCAGGAAGATATTGGCGCCTGGGGGATCGGGGAGAACCGGCCAGGGGGTCATCACATGTCAAGCCATGATCAACGGATGCTGACGGCATTCGCCGCATGCGTCGTCGCCACGCCTTTCGTCGCCTCGGCGCAGGCTCCACCGAAGCAGGTCGTCAAGCCCCCCATCTCGCAGGCGTGGATCGACGTCGCGACGTTTTCGGGGTTCGCCATGGGCGGGGGCATGGGGCAAGGCATGATGAATGCCACGCTCGGCGCGATGATGGGCGGCGGCCAGAATGCACGGGCGGAGTTCGGCTACACGCAAACCGGGACGGCCGGGCGCTGGATGGACGTGACGCTGTACACGAGCCGCAACCCGAACCTGCAGCGCGCGCTGCAGAATGTGCCGGAGGCAACCGGACTCGCCCCGACACTCAAGCTGGAGACCCCGGACAAGCCGAAGCCAGCACCGCGCATCGACGACGAGTCGCCAACCGATTACACGTCGGAACCGCCGAAGGGCAAGCTCGTCATGTACTGGGGCTGCTCCGAGACCGTTCGTCCCGGACAGCCCAAAGTGGTCAATCTCGAGACCGCCACGATCGCGGAGCTGGGCAAGTTCTTCGAATCCAGGCATGCGACACAGCGCGGCGCCCACGCGACTGCCGGCCGACCTGTCTGGCCGAACAAGGAGGACCACAGGACCTTCCGCGCCGGCGCATCGATCGTGGGCCAGCACGCGTACACCGGGGACGGTGTGCCGGAGAGCTTCAAGTTCTCCATACCGGCGGCACAGGACATCATGCCGGAGATCAAGATCAGGCAGGCTGAGCAACCGGGCTACATTCAACTCGAATGGAACGCGATTCCGACCGCCCGCGCGTATTTCCTCGGCAGCATGGGGGCCTTGCCCGGCGGTGAGGCCGGCATGGTCATCTGGACCTCGAGCGAGCTGCCCGACAGTGGCTTCGGGCTGTTCGACTACCAGACCAACTCCGCGGTCGACAAGTGGCTCAAGGACAAGGTGCTGTTGCCGCCGACGACCACGAAGTGCGCGATACCGAAGGATGCTGCGGCGCAGGGCATGTTGAGGGCCATTGCCTACGGCACCGACCTGAACATGGCCTATCCGCCTCGTCCAACCGACCCGACAATCGCCTGGGAACCAGAGTGGAACGTCAAGCTGCGGGTCAAGTCGATGACCACGACCATGATCGGGATGCCCGACGGGGCCGGCATGCCGGGCGCAAGTGAAGTCGACGGCGAAGGCATGACCGACGCGCCGCCGCCGGGCGAAGAAGGCACGGCGCCGACGGATGAAAAGAAGAAAAAGAAGAAGTCGTGGAATCCGCTCGACGTGCTGAAGGACGTCGTGCCGGGAGGTTAGTCGCGCGAGGCGGTCGGCGGCGCGCGTACCGTGGTCAGGCGGGCGCCGCGGCCCCCATCAGGGCGACAGTCACCGGCGTGCCGTTCAGCACCGCCGTGCCTGTCAACGCGTCGACCTGCTGGTCGTCGATCACGTCGTTGATGCTCACACCGGGGCTGCGCGATGCGACCCTGAGCCTCGACCCCGACCGGTCATGCCCCCAGCCGTGCGGCAGGCTGACCACGCCCGGCATCACGTCGGCGGTGACCTCCGCCACCACCTGCACCACGCCGACGCGCGAACCCAACAGGACGGTCTGGCCATCCGCAATCCCGCGCTTCGACGCGTCGTCTGGATGGATCATCAACGTGCAGCGCGGCTTGCCCTTCACCAGCCGCTGGCTGTTATGGAGCCAGGAATTGTTGCTGCGCACGTGCCGGCGACCGATCAGCACGAGTTCCGGGACCGACTCCGCCAGCCTTTGCGCGGCGCGGACGAGGTCGGCAACGTACGGCGACGGCGCGAGCTGGATGCGCCTGTCGGGCGTCGCGAGCCGCCGTGACAGGCAGGGCTCGAGCGGCCCCAGGTCAACACCGTGCGGCGATGCGCGCAGCCGCGCGACTCCGAGGCCCTGCGGGCGGCGGTCCGAGGCCTCCAGTTGCCGGCGCATGGCTGCGAAGCCCGGCAAACGGGCCAGCAACCCCAGCGCCCCGCGGTCTTCCTGCCCGTAGCGGCCGGTGCGCAGCATCCAGTCGATGGCGCCGTCCGGCCCGAGTCGGCGCGTGACCATCCCGCGCGCGGCCGCGAGATTCCTCTCGAGCCCCGGTCGCGTCCGCAGCCGAAGCGCGAGTTCGGCAAGGATCTCGTGATCGTGCCTGGAGCCATCCGGCGGAGGAAATAGCGCAGGCGCGTACTTGGCGACATTGCGCACCGCGAAGCCGGCCAGCGCCACGTCGTAGTGGCCGTGCTCGAGCGGGCTCGTCGGCGGCAGCACCAGGTGCGCGTGGCGGGTGGTCTCGTTGATGTACGGATCGAGCGACACCATGAACTCGAGTTCAGCGAAGGCGCGATCCATCTGGCGCCCGTTCGGGGTAGACAGCACCGGGTTGCCGGCAACCGTGATCAGCGCCCGGACCTGTCCCGGGCCGTCGGTGAGGATCTCCTCCGCCAGCGCCGCCACCGGCAACTCGTTGCCGAATTCCGGCAGCCCCCGCACCCTCGAGCGAAACCGGTCGTAGTGGCCGGTGGAACCGTAGGCGCGCGTCAGGTCCACGGCGGGCTCGGCGAACATCATGCCGCCCTCGGCATCCATGTGCCGCGTGAGCAGGTTGAGGCAATAGATCAGCCAAAGCGTCAGGCCGCCGAACTCCTGCGTGCAGGCGCCCACCCGACCGTAGACCAGCGCGCGCGGCTCGGCCACGATTTCCCCGGCAAGTGCGGCGACGCGCCCGGCGGGAATGCCGGTGCGCGCGGACAGCTCGTTCGAGTCGAACGCGCCCACCGCCTCGCGAAGCTGCTCCACACCCTCGATGTGCCCCGCGAGATGACCCGCATTCTCGACGCCGGCGGCAAAGACGTGCTTGATAAGCGCAAGCAGCAGGAACACGTCAGTGCCGGGTCGGATCGGAAGGTATTCATCCGCAATCTGCGCCGACTCGGTCCGCCGCGGATCGACCACCACGAATCGTCCACCACGCGCCCTGAGCGCCTCGACACGTCGCGCGAACCCCGGCGCGCCCATGATGGAACCACCGGAAGCCACTGGATTGCCGCCGATGCAGACGAAGAGCTGCGTGCGATCCACGTCGGGTACCGGAATCAGGAACTGGTGACCGAACATCTGCTGCGACGCCATCATGTGTGGCAGCTGGTCGACGCTGGTGGCCGAGTACAGATTTCGGGTGCGCACCGCGCGGATGAAGTCGCCGATGCCGAGCATCGCGCCCAGGTTGTGCACCACGGGATTTCCCGCGTAGATGGCGACCGAGTCGTTGCCGTGGCGCGTCCGCACCTCGCCGATGCGACGCTCGACCTCGGCGAAGGCGTCCGGCCAGGAAACCTCGGTCCAACTGCTCCCGATACGCCGCATTGGCCGGCGCAGGCGGTCCGGGTCCTCGTGGATGTCCTTGAGCGCCACCGCCTTCGGGCAGATGTGTCCCCGGCTCAGGACGTCATCGTGGTCCGGCTTGATCGAGAGCACCTCACCGTCGCGGTGCGTGATGACGATGCCGCACATCGCCTCGCAGATCGGGCAGGTGCGGTAATGCAGGAGACTTTCCGCCATCGCCGCGCCGGGTACGCCTGGCGTCAGCCCCGGCGGCGTCGGCGCGCGAAGCCGAGGCCGCCGAGCAGCAGCAGCATCCCAGGTGCGAGCGCACCGCCACCATTCTGGTCCTTCTTCTTCTGGCCGCAGGTCTTGTTGCCGGATACCTTCTCGCCGATCGAGCTGAAGTGGAACAGTGTCCCCTGTCCGCACTTCCCGCCGCCAAGCGCAATGCCGACGAAAGTCGTGGCGTCGAGTTGCAGCAGCGGGCCGCTTGGCCCGGACCCCTCGTCGCCGTTGAAACTATAGAGACTGGTGAACGCCGAACCGTCGCGTGCAATCGAGTAGATCGTCCCCAGGCTGGTCGTCGAGCCGCTCGAGTCCTTGCCGCCACCACCCGTCGTGCCGTACAGCAATAAATCGGTGCCGACGATCAGTTCGCCGGCCGGATAGGCGCCCTCCGGCGTTTCGAAATCGTGCAGGACCGTGAACAACCCGCTGTTGGGATCGAGCGAGAACAGCGTGCCGACCCCATTCAGGCCTCCCGCGCTCGCGACGCCGTACAGGCGCCCGTCCATGCCGTCGGTCAGGCCCGCGAGCGGCGTGGCGCCATCGGCGTTGCCGTATGGACTGGTGTCCGAGATGGCCGTGAATTCGTGCACGACCTCGAAACCCGTGCCGTCCATGTGGATGCGGTAGATCGTGCCGCGTCCATTCACTCCGCCCGCGGGCGCCGTACCGTAGAGGTAACCGTCAGACGCCTGCAGCAGGCTGCCGACGGGGCTTGAGCCGCTGAGGTTCTTGACGACGTCGTCGGTCGCGGCGGAGGTAACCGGCCCGAACTCGTGCAACACCGAGAAATCGGTGCCGTCCTTCAAAATGCGGAAAATTACGCCGGTCCCGTGTTCGCCACCTGCTCGCGTCGTGCCGTACAGGTAGCCGTCGCTGCCCTCGATGAGCGTGGCCTGCGGATACACGCCGTCCGCATTGACCGGGTTTCCGTTGACGTTGAACTCCGAATAGACGCCGAAGCTGTGCAGGGTCAAATATCCCACGCCGTCGGACGCGACGCTGTAGATCGTCCCGCTCGAATTGACCACCGTCGGCATACCGAACTGCGTGGTGCCATACAGCAGGTCATTGCTGGCTTGCAGCAGCCCGGTCTTCGGCCCGTAGCCATCGTCGATGGTCATCTGGTGAATCGACGTCACCGACGAACCGTTCAGCGTGGAACGATAGACGAGCCCGCCTGAAACCAGGGTGTTCGCGGAACTCGTGCCGTACAGTGCGCCATCAGGGCCCAGCACGATTCCACCGTTCGGCACGGAACCGTTGAACGCGAAGACCGTCGACACCGCGGGAGTGGCCTGCGCGAATGCGACGGCCGACGCCGTGAGCAACCAGGCTGCAAGCGCGGCGTGGGACAGGCGGAAGAACTGGAACGACTGCACTCGGCGCATCGACAACATCGGTTTCTGGTCTCCAGGTCCCCCGGCAGGCGTGCCGGGCGGTGGCAAGGCCGTGAATTGTGCCGGATTCCTGCGACAAGCGCATGGAACCCGCAGGGGCGCCGGCCGGTGGCTAGAATGCGCCCCGGTCCCCGCATCGACAGGCGCCACGCCTTGATCCTTCTCCGCCAACTGACGCTATCCCGGGGCTCGCGGCCCCTCATCGAAGACACCAGCCTGCAGATCTACGCCGGGTGGCGGGTCGGCCTGGTCGGCGCGAACGGCAGCGGAAAGTCGAGCCTTTTCGCGCTGCTGCGTGGGGAACTGCATGCGGAGGGTGGAGACTGCGAGGTCCCGTCCGGCTGGACCATCACCAGCGTCAGCCAGGAAACGCCGGCCCTGGACCAGCCCGCGATCGAGTACGTGCTGGACGGGGACATGGAACTGCGCAATGTAGAGCGGGCGCTGGTCCAGGCCGACCGTGACCACGACGGTCACGCACTTGCCGAGTGGCACGCGAGGCTGGACTCGATCGGCGGATATTCAGCACGGGCCCGGGCCGCCTCGCTGCTCGCAGGGCTCGGCTTCACGTCCACCGATCTCGAGCGGCCGGTGGCGGATTTCTCGGGCGGCTGGCGCATGCGACTCAACCTGGCGCGCGCGCTCTCGAGCCGCGCGGACCTGATGCTGCTCGATGAACCAACCAACCACCTCGACCTCGACGCAGTGGTGTGGCTCGAGCGCTGGCTTGCCAACTGGCGCGGCACGCTGTTGCTCGTTTCCCACGACCGCGACTTCCTGGACGGCTGCGTGTCGCATATCGCCCAGATCGAGTCCAGGCGCATCACTCTCTACACTGGAAACTATTCGGCTTTCGAGGAGCAGCGAGCGGCGCGCCTCGCCGTTCATCAGGCCATGTACGAGAAGCAACAGCGCGAGATCGCGCACATGACCGGCTTCGTGGCGCGATTTCGCGCGAAGGCCAGCAAGGCCAGGCAGGCGCAGAGCCGCCTGAAGGCACTCGACCGCCTGGAGCGCATCGCGCCGGCGCACGTGGACGCACCATTCGACTTCGCATTTCCGTCACCCGAGCGCTCGCCCGATCCACTGCTTGCGCTCGAGGACGCGACACTCGGCTACGCTGGCCGCCCGGTCCTCGAGCACGTTGAAATGTCGCTCAGGCCCGGGGCGCGGTTGGGTCTGCTTGGACCCAACGGCGCCGGCAAGTCCACGCTGGTCAAGACCATTGCCGGCGTGCTCGAGCCCTTGTCCGGCCGCAGGACCGGAGGCCACGGCCTCGAGGTCGGCTATTTTGCGCAGCACCAGCTCGAGCAGCTGCGGCCCGATGAGTCACCGCTTCAGCATCTCGTGCGAACCGAGCGCCTGACCCGGGAGCTCGACCTGCGCAGCTATCTCGGCAGCTTCGACTTCCGGGGTCCGATGGCCGACGCGCCGACCGGCGCATTCTCCGGGGGCGAGAAGTCGCGTCTCGCGCTCGCGCTCATTGTCCGGCAGCGGCCCAACCTGCTGCTGCTCGACGAGCCGACCAACCACCTCGACCTGGAGATGCGCCACGCACTGATGCGGGCGCTGGCCGAATACGAGGGCAGCCTGGTGCTCGTGTCGCACGACCGGGCGCTGCTTCGAACGGTGTGCGACGGATTCCTGCTGGTCGCAGACGGCCGCGCGACGGAATTCCCCGGCGACGTGGACGATTACCTCGAATGGCTCACCGAACGCCGGGCGCACGCAGACTCGGCGACACCCGGCACGCCGGCGCTGCTGGACCGTGAGGCGCGGCGCGCGCAACGGGAAAGCGCGGGTGCCGACCGGCAGGCCCGGTTGGCCCGGCGCCGTCCGCTGGCACGGGAAGCGACCGCGCTCGAACGCGAGGTCGAGGCGCTCGAAGTCGAAAAACGCAATCTCGAGGTCCGGCTCGCCGACACCTCGTTCTACTCGGCCGGAAACCTGGCCGAAGTCCAGGCAACGACGCGGCGCTGCGCCGAAATCGCACAGCGCCTGGACCAGGCGGAGTCACGCTGGCTGGAACTGCAGGCTGAACTCGAGGCGATCGGCGAGGCCTGATCAGATCCGGATGACGACCTTGCCGCGCGCGCGTCGAGCCTGGAGTGACTCGAAAGCCTTCGCGTAGTCGTCCATTGAATGAACTTCGCCGACCACCGGCGAGAGCTTGCCGGCCTCGAACAACGCCCAGAGCTCCTCGACGTTCTGGCGCTGCAGTTCAGGCTCGCGTTGCGCAAAACTCCCCCAGAAGACTCCGACGATCGAGCAGCCCTTCAGCAGCGGAAGGTTGAGCGGCAGCGAAGGAATGCTGCCGCCGGCGAAACCGATTACCAGGTACCGCCCGCCCCAGGCCACGCTGCGAAGCGCCGGTTCCGCAAGATCGCCGCCTACCGGGTCGTAGACCACGTCGACGCCGCGGCCGCCGGTGATTTCCTTGATGCGTTGTCGCAGGTCTTCCGTCGCGTAGTTCACGACGTGAGCCGCACCCAGCGAGCGGGCGAGTTCGAGCTTCTCGTCGCTGCTGGCGGCGGCGATGACTGTCGCACCCATCTGCCGGCCGAGTTCCACCGCGGTGGTTCCGACGCCGCCTGCCGCGCCGAGCACCAGCAGCGTCTCGCCCGGCGCCAGCCTGGCGCGCTGCTTGAGCGCATGCATGGTCGTGAAATAGGTGACACAGATTCCCGCCGCCGATTCGAACGAAAGACCGGCCGGCGCGGGCAGCACGAGCGCAGCGCGCGCCGTTGCTTTCTCCGCAATCGCTTTACCGCAGGCCGCAACCACGCGGTCTCCGACCCGCAGGTGCGAAACGCCCTGTCCCACGGCACTCACGACGCCGGAGAGTTCGGATCCGACGACGAATGGCAGTGGCGGCCTGTCCTGGTAGAGGCCACGGATCGTCAACAGGTCCGGGAAATTCAAGGCCGCTGCCCTTACGTCCAGCAGCACCTCGCCAGCGGCCGGCGTTGGTTCCGGCCAGTCCTGCTCCAGCGTGAGGCCATCGATCCCGGTAAGTTCCCTGCAGACTAGTGCGCGCATCGCTTCTCCGGTATGGAACCCGCCGAGTTTACGGGCGCGGCGGCATGTCAGGAATGGATCAGGTGGCGGCCGAGTTCAGCAATCGACGCGCAACCGAGCAGCAGCATCGCGCGGTCCATTTCGGCACGCAGCAGCCCGAGCGCATGACTGGCGCCTGCTTCGCCGCCTGCCGCGAGCCCGTAAAGCGTTGCGCGCCCGATCATGACCGCGTGCGCGCCCAGTGCGAGCGCCTTGAGCACGTCGCCGCCACGCCGGAATCCCCCATCCACCATCACGGTGAGCCGGTCTCCGACTTCCGCGGCAACCGCCGGCAGCAACTCAACGCCGGAGACGGCCCCGTCCAGCTGCCGTCCCCCGTGGTTGGAAAGCACAATGCCGTCCGCGCCGGCTTCGATCGCACGCTGCGCGTCCGCGACGCACAGCAGCCCTTTGAGCACCAGCTTTCCGGGCCAGCGCTTGCGAATGCGCTCGACGTCGCGCCAGGACAGTCGCGAGTTGATCTGCGAGAAACTGTACTTGGCACCGATCAGGGCCGAGTATCGTCCGGGCGGCAGGAACTCGGCCAGGTTCTCGAAGGTCGGTGCACCGGACGGCAGCATGACCTGGGAAAGCCAGCGGGGGTGGCACAGCACGTCGAGCTTGCTGGCCAGGCTGAGCTTCATCGGCGAGCAGTAATTGCGCTGGTCCCACTCACGCGCACCGAGCACCGGTGCGTCCGCGGTAATCACCAGCACCTCGCAACCCGCCTCGGCAACGCGATCGATCAGGCGATCGACGACGCTCTGGTCCTTGTAGGCGTAGAGCTGGTACCACAGGTTGCCCTGCACCGCCGCCGCAAGCCGACCTACCGCGCAATTCGATGCGGTGCTCAGCGTGAAGGGAATCCCGGCCGCGGTCGCGGCACACGCGAGCGCGATGTCGCCCTGCGGCCACAGCAGGCCGTTGAATCCGGTCGGTGCGACGACCAAAGGCATGTTGGCCGGTCGACCGAAGATCTCCGTACCCAGGTCTGGCGGCCCCGCGCCGACCAGCGCCCGGGGCAACCAGGCGATCCGTTCGAACACGTCGCGATTGCGCCGCAGCGTCGATTCGTCCTCGGCGCCACCCTCGATGTATTCGTAGCTGAAGTTGGGCAGCCTGCGACGGGCGATGCGCCGCAGGTCTTCTATCGTGATTGCGCGACGGAAATCGCGCCCCGTGTAGTGCCCACGCTTCACGGCTGGCCTGCCCCGCCCTGTACGAGTTCGGTGATCCTGAGCGCGGTCTCGAGTGCGCGAAGCCCGTCCTCGCCAGTCACGACCGGCGGGCGTTCACCGCAGACCGTCTCGAGAAACGCCTCGATCTCGAGCCTGAGCGCGTCGCCCTGCTCATAGCTTCGCTCCTCGATCGACACCTGCCCAAGCGTCGCACCCGACCCCTCCGGCGGCTTGCGCACGATGGTGAGCACCTTCTGCTGCAGGTCGATCGAAACGTAGGCGTCGTCCTGGAAGAGCCGAAGCTTGCGCTCCATCTTCATGCTGATGCGGCTGGCCGTGGTGTTTGCGACGCAACCGTTTGCGTAGCGGATACGCGCATTCGCTATGTCCAGGCCCGAGGAAAAGACCGACGTTCCAACGGCGTCGATCGAGACGATCGGGGCGCGCACCAGGCTCTGGATCAGGTCGATGTCGTGGATCATCAGGTCCAGCACGACATTGACGTCGGTCCCGCGCTCCTTGAAAGGCGCCAGGCGGTGCGACTCGACGAAGCGCGGAGTGCCGAGCGTGCCCTCCAGCGCGCGGATCGCCGGATTGAAACGCTCGAGGTGCCCGACCTGCAGGATGCGACCCCGGCTCGCGGCAACCTCGACAAGGCCCCTCGCCTCCTCCAGCGTCTCGGTGATCGGCTTCTCGACCAGCACATGGACGCCACGCTCGAGGCACTCGCGGGCGATTTCAAAGTGCGCCGGCGTGGGCGTCGCGATGCTGACGGCGTCCACCTCGCCCAGGATCTCGCGGAATTCCGCGACCGCCCGGCAACCGAGCTCGGCAGCGACACGCTCGCGGACCTCGGAGGCGGCATCGACCACTGCGACCAGCCGGGACCGGGGCAACGTGGCGTATTTCTGGGCGTGAAAGCGGCCCAGGTAACCGACGCCGATCACGGCGGTGCGTACGGTCTGCATGCTCGCGACCTTCCTCAGCCTGCTATTGCGATTCTGGCGATCCGGACGCAGGATGCCGCAGATGAAGTCGAGACACCATATCAGGTGGGTGCTTGCGGCCCTGGTCTTCGGCGCGGCGATCCTTCCGTTCCTGGTCTACGCGACGGGCGTCAGGACGCTGGGGCCCTACAGCGGTGGCGGTCCAGGCGCTTTCTACGGCGCGTTTGCCGCGGATCTCGCGCACCTGCGGCTCGCGGCCCTCGCGTTGCTGCTGGGCCCTGCGGCGCTGGTCGCAGGGTGGAGACTGCTGGTGGCGTATGCTTGGGTCGACGATGGGCAATGACCACCGACAGGGCGGGGGCAGGCCATGGGTAACCTGCGGGCATGGTGGCAGAAGCTGATGGGCAAGGGTGACGTGGCTGGTGTTCCGGCGCCCGGTCTGGCGCGCAGTCCAGCGCCACGAAGCGCTCCTCGGTCCGATGGCCTCGAAATGGTCGATGAGCCGGAGCGGACGGAGCCGCGGCGCGCTGGCGCCGCCGGTGTCGACCCGTACTCGAGCGACGCCGGTTATGCGAAACCTCATTCCTGGGACCGCGTCGACCACGACTGATTACCGCCACGGCGGGACGCTTGCCCTGGGAGAGGGCCCTCAAGGGCAGGCATCATGCGCTCAGCGGCTGGTGGACCAGTAGAGTGCGGCCAGCGCTGAGAGCGCGCCCCACATCGCGAATTGTGCCCATCGCCGCCAGGGACGCTCCCGCGCCTGCCCGATGAAACTGACGGCGGCCAGGGTTGTCAAACCGGAGAACAGCACTAGATAAAGGGCCAGCAAGGGCAATTCGGCGCGAAATCGGGGAAACTCCCCGGACAGCACCAGGAATACGATCAGGGTCGCGCCGAGCCCGAACGTGGTGGCGGCAGACGACCCGAGGACGATGCCGGTGAGTACTGTGAGTGGTCGCACGTATATCGAAGCCGCATGACGCGGCAGCCCTTGAGTCGCGGCCGCCGTGTCTCTAGCCTATTTCATCAAGAAATCGAGTCGAGGTCAGGAAGTGTATCAGGCAGGTGATCAGGAAGAGACGTCGTCGAGCCCCCCACGCCGGCGCCGCCGAAGCGCCGCGGCATTCGCGGCTGCAATGGTTGCGGCCTGCACGCTGCTGCTCGGCACGGCTTACACGCCGTCGGCCGCGACCGGTGCCAGCCTCGCGCCGACCGATCGCGAGGCCAGGGTCTCGCGGCTCGTCGGA
The DNA here is from genome assembly GCA_963819835.1 of uncultured Gammaproteobacteria bacterium. Lineage (GTDB taxonomy): Bacteria > Pseudomonadota > Gammaproteobacteria > Steroidobacterales > Steroidobacteraceae > RPQJ01. Next base: position 560,591 of record CAWFXR010000023.1, on the reverse strand, counting down.
AGCGTCTTCGAGCGCTCCCACTACCGGCAGGCCCCGATCAACGACCCTGTCTCGTCGCTGATACTCGACCGTTACGTCGAGTCGCTGGACGGCAATCGCAGTTACTTCCTTGCGAGTGACGTCGCGGAATTCGAGCGCTATCGCTACCGGCTCGACGACGCGATCACGCAGGGCCGGCTGGATCCCGCGTTCGCGATATTCAACCGCTTCCAGGAACGCAACCGGGAGCGCATGAACTACGCGCTCAAGGTCGTGGCGACCGAACCCGACTTCACGATCCAGGAGTCGTTCGAGTTCGACCGCGAGCACGTGCCCTGGGCGGCGACCACCGCCGAACTTGACGAGCTGTGGCGCAAACGCGTCAAGAACGACGCATTGTCGCTGATGCTGACCGACAAGACCTGGCCGGAGGCGCGCGACATCCTGCAGAAGCGCTACGAACGCGCGGCCAAACGCAGCGAGCAGGTCACGTCGGACGACGTGTTCGAGAACTTCATGAACTCGTTCGCGAGCGTCTTCGACCCGCACTCGAACTATTTCTCGCCGCGAAATTCCGAGGAATACCGCATCCAGATGAGCCTGTCCTACGAGGGCATCGGCGCATCGCTGCAGGTCGTGGACGACTACGTCACGATCATGGACGTCCTGCCGGGAGGATCCGCGCAGCAGAGCAACGAGCTCAAGGCGACGGACCGCATCCTGGCAGTCGGCCAGGGCAAGTCCGGGGAACTCGTGGACGTCGTGGGCTGGCGGCTGGACGACGTCGTGGACCTGATCCGCGGCCCTGGTGGCTCGTTCGTGCGGCTGCAGATCCAATCGGGCAACGCGGCGCCGGGAACCGCCGAACGCGTCGTCACCCTGCCCCGCAGGAAAATCACGCTCGAGGCTCAGGCGGCGAAAAAGGAACTGCGCAAGGTCAAGCGGGGCGACCAGGAACTCAGTATCGGCGTCATCGACGTGCCGTCGTTCTACCAGGACTTCGACGCGCGTACTGCCGGCGACGACAACTATCGCAGCACGACTCGTGACGTCCGCAAGCTGATCGAAGAGTTCCAGGCCGAAGGCGGCATCGACGGCCTGGTGCTGGACCTGCGGCAGAACGGCGGCGGCCATCTCTCCGAGGCGATCGGCCTGGTGAATCTCTTTGTCCCCAAGGGGCCGGTGGTGCAGCTGCGTGAATCCGGCGGCAAGGTCGAGGTCCTCGAATCGGACGACCAGAGCGTCGCCTACTCCGGGCCACTCACGATCCTGGTGGACCGGTTCAGCGCCTCGGCGTCGGAGATCTTCGCGGCGGCCATGCAGGACTATGGCCGCGGCATCATCATCGGCCAGGAGACATACGGTAAGGGTTCGGTGCAGAACCTGTATCCGCTGGACCGCTTCGCGCTCGGGCAGGACCCCGGCTATGGCCAGCTCACCGTGACGATTGGCATGTACTACCGGGTGACGGGCGAAAGCACCCAGAACCGGGGCGTGCAGCCGGACATCGTCCTGCCCTCCGCGATCAGCGTCGAGGAAGTCGGTGAAAGCTCGCGCGAGGGGGCGTTGCCCTGGAACCGGATTCGCTCTGCGGCATTCAAGCCCGAAGGCTCGGTGACCCCAGTGCTCGGCGAGCTGCAGCGCGATCACGAGGCGCGTGTCGCGAACGACCCGGACTTCCGCTTCGCCGAGGGTGAAATTGCCGCAATCGACGCAATGCGCAAGGAAACGAGCATTTCCCTTAACCTGAAGGAGCGGCAGGCAGAGCGGGAACGTCTCACCCAGGAACGACTTTCGCGCGAGAACGATCGCCGGAAAGCCCTGGGCGAAGCGCCGCTCAAGACGGTCGACGAGATCAAGGACCTGCCCGACGCGATGCTGGCCGAAGCGGCCCAGATCACCGCGGACTACGTCGAACTCGAGCCGACCTACCTCGCCGGCACCAAGTCCGGGGGCTGAAATTAGGACTGCTGGCCTCGCCCGGCGAAGCGTGACAATGGTGTTGTACTTGACTACAACACTATAGAGCCCTAGGATCGCGGGCATTCCGATCGACCCCTGGGGCTACCCTGTGTCCAATCGATACCCAACGCGACCGCCGGCGACCCGTTCCGTCCTCAGGGTGGCCACGGTTGCAGCACTCGGCGTGATGCTGGCCGCAGGCTGCAGCAACGGCAAGGCGAAGGACGGCGGCAAGGACGGGGCCGAGGCTGACGTTTCCGTGCCGGTCGAGGTGCAGCCGCTGAAGCGCGCGCCCATGGTCGCGGTCTACTCCGGCACCGCGCCTGTCGAGGCGCACGACGAGGCTGAAGTCGTCGCGAAGGTGGGCGGCGAGGTCCGCCAGATCTTCGTGGAAGAAGGCGACAACGTCACCGCCGGCCAGGTGCTGGCGCGCCTCGACGGCGACCGCCTGCGGCTCCAACTCGCCCAGACCGACGCGAACCTGCGCAAGCTCGAGCGCGACTACAAGCGGCAACTCGAACTGAGCGAGAAGGGACTGGTCGCCAAGGGCACCGCGGAGAACGCCAAGTTCGACCTCGATGCACTGCGTGCGGCCTACGACAGTGCAAAGCTCGAACTGAGCTACACGGAAATACGCGCGCCGATCGCCGGCGTGGTGTCGGCCCGGCACATCAAGGTCGGGAACACGATCAAGCCGAATGACCCCACTTTTCGCGTGACCAACCTCGATCCGCTGGTGGCCTACGTGCACGTGCCCGAGAAGGAGTTCCGCAGGCTCGCTGCCGGGCAGACGGTGGACCTGGTGGTGGATGCGCTGGGCGGCGAGCACTTCGAGGCGAAGATCTCCCGCATCAGCCCGACGGTGGATCCCGAGACCGGCACCTTCAGGGCCGAGGTCGAGGTGCCCGACGCGTCGCGCCGCCTGAAGCCGGGCATGTTCGCGCGCATCAACATCGTCTATGAACGCCGCGAAAACGCGCTGCAACTCGCGCGCACCGCGATCATCGATGCGGACGGCGAACAGTCGGTGTTCATCGTCGTCGGCGGCAAGGCCGAGCAGCGCCGCATCGAGACCGGACTCGCCAACAGCGGCTGGATCGAGGTCGTGAAGGGCCTCGAGGGTGACGAGCGCGTAGTCGTGATCGGCCAGGCCGGGCTCAAGAGCGGCACCGCGGTCAAGGTGGTGGACGAAGAGACGCCCGCCGTCGCGGCGACCGGAAAAGCGAAGTCCAGGTAAGAGCGCGCCCGCGCGCGGCTCCGGGGTAAGACCATGCAGCTGATCGAATTCGCGATCCGCCGGCGCGTGACGATCGTAATGTGCACGGTCGCCATCGCGCTGTTCGGCCTCGTGTCGCTGTCGCGGCTGAAGCTGAACCTCCTGCCCGACCTGTCCTACCCGACGATCACGATCCGCACCGAACTGCCCGGCGCTGCGCCACTCGAGCTGGAGGCGCTGGTGACCCGGCCCGTCGAGGAAGCGGTGAGCATCATCCGCAACGTGCGCCAGGTGCGTTCGGTGTCGCGCGCGGGCCAGTCCGACGTGACGCTGGAATTCCTCTGGGGCACGGACATGGACCTCTCCGGCATCGACGTGCGGGAGAAGCTCGACCTGCTGCAACTGCCGCTGGAAGCGAAGCGGCCCCTGCTGCTGCGATTCGACCCTGCCAGCGAGCCGGTGCTGCGACTGGCGTTCCTGGAGAAAGCCGACCAGCCGACCAACGAGAGTGTCGAGCGACTGAAGTCACTGCGGCGCTTCGCCGACGATCGCCTGAAGACGGACCTCGAGGCAGTTGAAGGCTCGGCCGCCGTCAAGGTAAGTGGCGGCTACGAGGACGAGGTGCAGGTGCTGGTCGACCAGCAGAAGCTGGCGCAGCTGGGCCTGTCGATCGACACGGTAACCCGGCGCATCCGCGCCGAGAACGTCAACCTGTCGGGCGGACGGCTCGAGCAGGGCATGCAGCGCTACCTGGTGCGGACCTTGAACGAGTTCGGGTCCATCGAGCAGATGGCCAACTCGATCATCGCGAGCCGCGACGGACAGCCGGTGTACCTCAAGGACGTTGCATCGGTCACCAGCGGCTACAAGGACCGCGAGGCGATCACGCGCGTGGACGGCAAGGAGGCCATCGAGCTCGCCGTCTACAAGGAAGGCGACGCGAACACCGTGCAGCTCGCCAGGAACGTTCAGGATCGAGTCAAGGCGCTCGAGAAGAGCCTCCCCGAAGGCACCGAGGTGCTCACCGTCTACGACCAGTCCACGTTCATCGCGGCGGCGATCGGCGAGGTGAAGAGCGCGGCGCTGATCGGCGGCCTGCTCGCGATCCTGGTGCTCTACGCGTTCCTGCGCGACGCACGCGCGACGCTGATCAGCGGCATCGCGATCCCGGTATCGGTGCTCGGCACGTTCGTGATGATGTATGCGTTCGACGTCACGCTCAACATCATGTCGCTCGGCGGCATCGCGCTCGCGGTCGGCATGCTGGTGGACAACGCGGTCGTGGTGCTCGAGAGCATCGTGCGCAAGCAGGAGCACGGGCTCGAGCGCCGCGAGGCGGCGCGCCAGGGCACGGCCGAGGTCGCCATGGCCGTGACGGCCGCTACGCTGACGTCGGTGGCGGTGTTTTTTCCCATGGTGTTCATCACCGGCATCGCCGGCCAGCTGTTCCGCGACCAGTCGCTGACCGTGACCTTCGCGCTGGCCTTCTCGCTGGTTGTCGCGCTGACCCTGGTACCCATGCTTGCGGCCGGCCGGCCGCCCGCGATCGCCCAGCCGACTGACCCGGCCGCGGCGCGTGAACCGCGCCGGATCGAGAAACTGCTCGCCAGTTGCACGGGCGGCCTGCGCCGGGTGTTCGCAGGGATCTCGACGGCCTGCGCGCTGGCGCTGAGCCCGCTGGTCAAGGTCACCCAGCGCGTGAACCGCTGGGCGGACGATCACTACCCCGGCGCGATACGCTGGGCGCTGGCCAATCCCGTGAAGACCATCGGATCGGCCGTCGCGCTGTTCATCATCACGATGGTTTTCATCCTGCCGAGACTGGGCACGGAGCTCATCCCCCAGATGTCGCAGGGCGAGTTCAACGTGGATGTCCGGCTGGCGCCGGGCGCACCGCTCGAGCAGACGGATCGCACGCTGCAGGCCGCGCAGCGCGCAAGTGCCGGCCTGGGCAACGTCGCACTGGCCTACTCCGTCGCCGGTACCGGCAACCGACTGGACGCCAACCCCGTGGACGCGGGCGAGAACACCGGCCGACTCAGCATGACGCTGCAGAAGGGAGCGAAGCGTGCTGACGAAGAGGTGGCGATGAATGGGATGCGCACCAGCCTCGACGACCTTCCCGGCGTGCAGTATCGGTTCAGCCGCCCGGCGCTCTTCAGCATGTCCACTCCGCTCGAGGTCGTTGTTTCCGGCTTCGATCTCGACCGCCTGCAGTCCGCCGCCGACAAGGTGCGGGACCGCATGGCGGCGGACCCGCGCTTCGCGGACGTAAAGTCGACGATCGAATCGGGCAACCCTGAAATCCAGATCGTGTTCGACCAGGAGCGCGCCGCCCAGCTCGGGCTGGTCGTGCGTGACATCGCCGACCGTGTCGTCAACAGCGTGCGTGGTGAAGTCGCAACGCGCTACAGGCTGCGTGACAAGCAGATCGACGTGCTGGTGCGCAGCGTGGACACGCGAGCCGCATCGATCGATGAAGTTCGTGGCCTGATCGTCAACCCGGGCAGCGAACGTCCCGTGCCGCTGAGTTCGGTAGCCGACGTGCAACTGGCGCTTGGTCCGGCAGAGGTACGACGCGTCGGGCAGGAGCGCGTGGCGGTGATCTCGGCCAACCTGGCTCACGGCGACCTCGGGACCGCCATCGAAGGATTGCAGGCGATCGTCGACGAGGTGCAGCTCCCGGTCGGCATCACCGCATTCCTTTCGGGCCAGAGCGGCGAGATGCAGGACTCATTCCGCTCGCTGCGGTTCGTGCTGGTGATGGCGATCTTCCTCGTCTACCTGGTGATGGCATCGCAGTTCGAGTCGCTCGTCCACCCGTTCGTGATCCTGCTCACGATCCCGCTGGCGGCGATCGGTGCGGTCTGGGCAATGTGGATCACCGGCACCACGATCAACGTTGTCGCCTACATAGGCCTCATCATGCTGGCCGGCATCGTCGTCAACCAGTCCATCGTGCTGATCGACGCAGTGAACCAGGCCCGGGAACGCGGCCTGCCCAAGCACGAGGCGATCGTCGAGGCCGGACGGCTGCGCCTGCGCCCGATCCTGATCACCAAGCTCACGACCATCCTCGGCCTGATGCCAATGGCGCTCGGCGTCGGCGAAGGCGCCGAGGTCCGCGCGCCGATGGCGATCACGGTGATTGGCGGAGTGCTGCTAACGACCTTCCTGACCTTGCTGGTAATCCCGGTCGTCTATTCGGTGCTGGACCGCAAGCGCTACCCGGTCGCCGCGGCCGCGCACGACACCGTCGTCCAGGCCGCGACGAGTTGAGGTCGCACCATGCGCCACACCCGCCTAGCGCTGTCCAGGCCCGTCACCACGGTGATGATCACGCTCGCGGTGCTGGTGGTGGGATTGATCGCCGGCCGCATGCTGCGCCTCGAGGCGATGCCGGACATCACGTTCCCGGGCATGCGCGTCGTCATTCCCTACGCCGGGTCGACGCCCCAGGAGATGGAGGAACTCGTCGTGCGGCCGGTCGAGGAAGCGCTCTCGACGTTGTCGGGCATCAAGGAAATCCGTGCGAGCGCCGGCTCCGACCAGGCCCAGTTCGACATCCTGTTCAGCTGGGACCGCGACGTGGACGCGGCCGCCTTCGACATCCGCACCAAGCTCGATTCGATCCGGCCGCAGCTGCCGGCGGGCGCGGACCGCATGCTGATATTTGCCTACAGTGCGTCCGACCAGGCGATGGTGGTCATCCGCATATCCGCGGACCGCGACCTCACCGACGACTACGACACGCTGGAGAAATACCTCAAGCGACCGATAGAGCGAATTGACGGCGTCGCGCGAGTGGAACTTGCGGGCGTCCAGCCGCGCGAAGTCCGCGTGCTGGTGGATCCGAACCGGCTGGCGGCGTACTCCGTCGACGTGCGCGACCTGCGAGCCCTGCTGGTATCGAGCAATTTCTCCGTCAGCGCCGGCGAAATCACCGAAAACGGCTCGCGATTCATCGTGCGGCCGATCGGCGAGTTCCGCAGCATCGACGATGTGCGCTCGCTGCTGGTGCGACCCGGGGTTCGCGTCGGCGACCTCGCCCAGGTCGAGCTGGTCGCGCCGGAGCTCAATGTCGGACGCCACATGGACGGCAGGCCGGCCGTCGGCATCGACGTGTACAAGACGACGCAGGCCAACGTCGTCGAGGTCGCTGACCGGGTCATCGCGGCAGTCAACGCGGCGCGCGAGCAGCCGCAACTCCAGGGAATCCAGATCCTTGTCGTGGGAAACGAGGCGGACAGCATCCGCCAGTCACTCACCGAACTCCGCAACGCCGGCCTGATCGGCGCCGGCCTGAGCTTCTTCATGCTGCTGTTCTTCCTGCGCCACCTGCCGACCACGCTGATCGTGAGCCTCGCGGTCCCGGCGTCGCTGCTGGTGACGCTCGGTGCGATGTACTTCATGGGGCTTTCGCTCAACATCCTGACGATGATGGGCATGCTGCTCGCGATCGGCATGCTGGTGGACAACTCCGTCGTCATCACCGAGAGCATCTTCCGCCACCGCCAGCTCGAGCCCGGGGATCCGGCCGAGGCGACCGTGGCCGGGGTTCGCGAGGTCGGCATCGCCACGCTCGCGGGTACGTTCTCCACGATCATCGTCTTCCTGCCGCTGGTGTTCGGCGAGAAGAACCAGATGTCGATCTTCCTGGTGCACGTGGCGGTACCGATCGTCGTCGCAATGAGCGCTTCGCTGATCGTGGCGCAGACACTCATCCCGATGCTTGCATCACGTATGCCCCCGCCGCCACAGGTCGCGGCCGGCTCGTGGTTCGGCCGCCTGCAGGACCGCTACCAGCGCACGCTCGAGTGGGCGCTTGGCCACCGCAAGATCATGGCGTTGATCACGGTGCTTGTACTGGCCTCGCCGGTACCGCTCTTCGTGCTGAAGATCGCCAAAGTGGATCCGTTCCCGCAGGAGGCCAGCCGGACGCTGATGCTGGTCTACCATCTGCAGGGAACGCACCCGATGGAACGCGTCGAGCAGGCGGTGCGCCGCGTCGAGGCATACATCGAGGCGAACAAGGAGTACTTCGACGTCGAGACCTACTATTCTTTCTGGCTGAGCGACCAGGCGAGCACGCGCCTGTACCTCACGCCCAAGGAAAAGGCGAAGGTCCCGGCCGAGGAGGTCATGCGCAGGGTCTCGGAAAACATCCCGGAAATCATCATCGGCCAGCCGAGCTTCCAGTTCGACGACAGCTCGAGCGGCGGCGCGTCATTCAGCCTGCAGCTCTCGGGGGAATCCACCGAGCGGCTGGCAGATATCTCGCAGGAGGTCGCACATCGCCTCTCGTCGGTGCCTGGGCTCGAGGCCGTGCGCTCGGAGGCGGGCACCGGCGAGGAGGAAGTCCAGGTGATCGTCAACCGCGACCGGGCCGCGCAACTCGGGCTCACGACCGAGCAGGTAGCGATGACCGTGGCCGGGGCAATGCGCGGCGACCGCTTGCCGGAGCTGCGCACCACGGAACGTGAGCTCACGATGCGCCTCGCGTTCCGCGAATCCGACCGGCAGAGCGTGGACGACCTGGCACGCATTCCCGTCATGCTGCCGGACGGCTCGCGAACCGACCTGGGCGCCGTGGCGGACTTCACCATCATGCCGAGCGACCGCGAGATCCAGCGCCTGAATCGCCAGACGACGGTCGTCGTAAGCGCCAATCTCGCCAAGGCCACCACGATGGATGAGGCCCGCAAGCGCGTCGAGCCGATCATGGAGGCCTACCCGCTTCCGCCGGGCTATTCCTGGAAGTTCGGGCGCGGCTTCGACGACAACGACAAGGCCGTGCAGATCATGGCACAGAATGTCGTGCTCGCGGTGGTGATGATCTTCCTGGTCATGGCTTCGCTTTTCGAGTCGGGGCTGTACCCGCTTTCGATCATCACTTCGATCCTGTTCGCGACCGTCGGTGCGATCTGGTTCCTCGCGCTCACCGGCACGACGATAACCATGATGGCAATGATCGGGTTCCTGGTGCTGATCGGCGTCGTCGTCAACATCGGCATCGTGCTGATCGCCCATGTCATCGACCTGCGGGCGGCGGGTATGCAGCGCGAGCAGGCTATCGTGCAAGCCGGACGCGATCGGCTGCGCCCGATCATGATGACGGTGCTGACGACGCTGCTCGGAATGCTGCCGTTGGCGCTCGGCGACGCCCAACTCGGTGGCGGCGGCGAGGGCCCGGCCTACTTCCCGATGGCTCGCGCGATCATGGGCGGACTCGGCTTCTCGGCAGTCGTCTCACTGCTGGTCGTACCGATGTTCTACGTCTGGTTCGACGACCTGAATCTGTGGCGCAGGCGAGTGTTCAGCAGCGCGCGAGTTCCCGATCCGGCAGCGCCGCTGGACGGTGCGGCCGCTGCTCAACGCAGCAGCACCCGGTAGAGATCGAAATATTCGTCCTGCAGGAGATTGACGACCGGCGCGCCCGCGGGCGCCGTACCGTGCGCGTGAAGGCTTTCCTGGGTCGGGATCGTTTCGGATTCCGAACGGTACACCGCGCTGCGCCGCAGGCTGTCGGTCCTTGCCTTGACGGCCACGAGATCCACCGCCTGTTTCTCGAGCCTGCTGATGGCGTTCGCGACCGTCCGCAACAGCGCCTCGCACTGTTCGGGCGTGCCGTAGTTCGAGTCGTAGACGCGGCGCAGCGTGGTCTGCCGCGACAGGTCGGTCAGTCCTTCTGCGGCCAGCCGCTCGTACAACCACTCGGCGCATGCGATGACTGCCAGGTTCACGGCGCGCTGTCCGTCCAGGCTCAATGACTCGAACACCGGTGGCGGCTCTGCCTCGACAGCGTGCCTGCGGTCGGCCAGGTCTGTGACGACGGTAAGCGCGGAATCGATGCGCGTGGCCCGCAGGGCGATCGCCTCCTCCAGCCGGCGGCGGCCGAAGTAGTTCCAGAATCCTCCCATCGTTGCCAGCCGTTGCTGCGCGAGCTTCTGCTCCGCCTGGAGCTGGTCCGCCAGGACCCGCGCCTCGACCAGTTCGCGATCGACGTCGGTCAGGCGGCTGCGCTTGCCCCTGTCGAACTCGGCGAGCTGCAGCTTTCGCTCGCGGTCCTTCTGCTGCTCGGCGAGCTCGCCGGCGAATCTTTCGACGCGCTGGGATGCGATTCGCCAGAGAGCCTTCAACTGGAAGTACAGCAGGCTTTTCGGGCCCTCCTCCGGGCGCCCAAGATAGGCCTCCAGGGTCGCGATCTGCTCCTCGACCCTCATCGTCGCTCCTTCCTGGAGCTTCAGCCGGTCAAGAAGGCGGTGCCGATCATCGTCGAGCGTACCCAGTTCCTTCTTGAGTTCCGCCCTGTTGCGGAACAGGGCGACCAGGCGCTCGTCCTCGGCCGACGGACTGCGACCGGCCAGCCGGCGTATCAGCCGGCCCAGGTCGTCACGCAGGTTCATGTATCTTGCCGCCGGCTGCTGCAGGCACCGCTGCGAAGCAATGACCCCTGCCCACGCAGTAGTCGAGCCACTTGTTCAGCAGCATGTTCCGCAGCCAGCGATCGCCAAGCGAGGCGGATACGCGCGAACGAACGGCAGCCAGCCCCGGGTGCCGCATCCAGCTCCCGCAGCGGCCGGCCTCGGCAAGGCGTGCGTCGTGGTACACGCGAACCTCGAGATCCGGGTCGGCCACCTGGCCCGGCTCATCCTCGAAGAAGTAGGTCAGCCGGAACACCGTCGTGTACGGACTTTGCTCGATCGCGTCGAGGTGCAGGTCGCAGTCGGACGGAACGCTCGATACGCGGCGCCCGGCAAGTCCGCGCAGGTCTCCGGCGAGGCCGCGCAGGCGCACGTAGTTGCTCTCGTACAGCGTCATCAGGCCGACGAAGCTCGCAGGCCGCGCTCGCCAGGATGTGACGCACAAGCTGTCTGCGATCATTGGCCGACTATATCACAGGGTTTTTTCGCTTCCGTGACGCGCGCCACAACCGCGACGGCGCTCACGGACGCAACCTGCGCTCGATGCCCATGCGATCGATTATCCGGCTCGCAATCTCCTCGATCGAGCATTCCGTGGTGTCGATATGCGGCACGCCGTAGCGCTGGAACAGCGCTTCGGCACTGCGCACTTCGTAGTCGCACTGCGCAGCCGAAGAATAACGGCTGCCGGGCCGGCGCTCGGTACGGATCTGTCGAAGCCTCTGCGGATCAATCGTCAGGCCGAAGAGCTTGGCCGCGTGCGGGCTCACCATCGCCGGCAATTTCCGGCTCTCGAAGTCGTCCTCGGTGAGCGGGTAGTTCGCAGCGTACACCCCATACTGCATGGCCATGTATATGCAGGTTGGCGTCTTGCCCGAACGCGATACCCCGACCAGGATCACGTCCGCACGCGAGTAGTCAGCGACGACGCCGCCATCATCGGCCGACAGCGCGAAGTTGGTCGCATCGATGCGTGCGCTGTAGACGACGCGATCCGCGACGCCGTGCGCGCGACCCTCGCGCTCGGACGACCTGACGCCGAGTTCCGTCTCCAGCGGCAACATGAATGCATTGAAGAAATCGAGGAACAGCCCGTTGCTGGTCTTGACGACAGCACGCAACTCGGCCTTGACCAGCGTGCTGAATACCACCGGCCGGATGCCGTCGGCAGCGGCTGTCGCGTCGATCCTCCTTACGGCTTCCACTGCCTTGTCAACACTGGATATAAATGGCAGAGTCACCTGTCGGAATTCGAGGCCTTCGAATTGCGTAAGCAGGCTGTGCCCCATCGTTTCGGCGGTTACGCCCGTCTGGTCCGAGACGAAAAATACGGTTCTGCGGTTCATCCGCGCGACTCACTCCACTGCGCTGCTGGCACGCGCAGTCTTTCATTCATCCTCGGCAGGTAGCAAGAGGCGATCCTTGAGCCGCTATACAATCCCGTTCAACGAGCTGGGCCGGCACGACGTTTCGACCGTCGGCGGCAAGAATTCCTCACTGGGCGAGATGATCGCCAATCTCGGCGCGCTCGGCGTCTCGGTACCCGGCGGCTACGCAACGACCGCGGACGCCTACCGTGAATTCCTCGCGCACGACGGCCTCGCAGGGCGCATCAAGGCCGAACTGGACGCACTCGACGTGGACGACGTCGGCCGCCTCGCCGAGACAGGCGCACGAATTCGCGGCTGGATACTCGCGGCACCCTTCCCTGCTGCGCTGGAAAGGGAAATCACCGAGCGCTACGCCGCGATGTGCGAGGGCCCGGAGGACGCGTCCGTTGCCGTGCGCTCCTCGGCGACGGCCGAGGACCTGCCGGAAGCCTCGTTTGCCGGCCAGCAGGAGACCCTGCTGAATGTTCGCGGTGCAGCCAACGTCGTGCGTGCCGTGCACGAGGTCTTCGCCTCGCTGTACAACGACCGCGCCATCGCCTATCGCGTGCACCAGGGCTTCGACCACTCGCTGGTCGCACTGTCCGCCGGCATCCAGTACATGGCGCGCAGCGACCTCGGCGCCAGCGGTGTCATGTTCACGCTGGACACCGATTCCGGATTCCGCGACGTCGTGTTCATCACCGCCGCCTGGGGCCTCGGTGAGACCGTGGTCCAGGGGGCAGTGAATCCCGATGAATTCTACGTCTACAAACCTGCCCTGCGCGCGGGCCACGACCCGATCCTGCGCCGCACGCTGGGCGCAAAAGCCATCAAGATGACCTACGCTCAGGGCGGCGGGAGCGAGCAGCGCGTCGTGACGGTGGACGTACCCGAGGCCGACCGACAGCGGTTCTGCCTCGACGACGCGGACCTGCTGGAACTCGCGCGGCAGGCCCTGGTGATCGAGGACCATTACGGCTGCCCGATGGACATCGAGTGGGGCAAGGACGGCAGCACTGGACGCATCTACATCCTGCAGGCGCGCCCGGAGACGGTGCAGAGCCGCGCGGGTCGCACGCTGCAACGCTACACGCTCCAGTCGCGGAGCAAGGTGCTGGTGAGCGGCCGGAGCATTGGGCACCGCATCGGGGCCGGACCGGCACGCGTGATCCGCGACGCGCGGGAGATGGCGCGCGTCGAATCCGGCGACGTACTCGTCGCCGACATGACCGACCCGGACTGGGAGCCGGTGATGAAGCGCGCCTCCGCAATCGTTACAAACCGTGGCGGGCGCACCTGCCACGCCGCGATCATCGCACGCGAACTCGGCATTCCGGCGGTCGTGGGCTGCGGAAATGCAACGACCGGGATTCGCGAGGGGCAGGAGGTCACCGTGTCCTGCTCCGAGGGTGACATCGGTTACGTTTACGACGGGATGCTCGAGTTCGAGCACACGCAGGTCGAAGTCGACGCAATGCCTGCATTGCCCGTCAAGATCATGATGAACGTGGGAAATCCAGACCGCGCTTTCGATTTCGCGGCAATTCCGCATCGTGGAGTCGGCCTGGCCCGACTCGAGTTCATCATCAACCGGATGATCGGTGTTCACCCGAAAGCGCTGCTGGGGTTCGACGGGCTCGACCCGCAGCTGCAGGACACGATCCGGAGGCAGATGGCGGGCTACCCGGATCCGGTCGAGTTCTACGTGACCAAACTGTGCGAAGGCATTTCAACGATCGCCGCCGCGTTCGCACCTGAACCCGTAATCGTGCGGCTTTCCGACTTCAAGTCGAACGAGTACGCGAACCTGATCGGCGGCCGGCAGTACGAGCCGGTCGAGGAAAATCCCATGCTCGGGTTCCGCGGCGCGTCCCGCTACGTGGACGAAAGCTTCCGTCCCTGCTTCGAACTCGAGTGCCGTGCGCTGAAGCGGGTGCGCGGCGAGATGGGTCTCAAGAACGTCTGGGTGATGGTACCGTTCGTGCGCACGGTGCGCGAGGCCGCGCAGGTAATCGACCTGCTCGCGGCCAATGGGCTCAAGCGCGGGGAGGACGGGCTCAAGGTGATCATGATGTGCGAGGTGCCGACCAACGCACTGCTGGCCGATCGCTATCTCGAGCATTTCGACGGCATGTCGATCGGCTCGAACGACATGACGCAGCTCACGCTGGGACTGGATCGCGACTCCGCCATCATCGCTCGGCTGTTCGACGAACGCGACGAGGCGGTGAAGATGCTGCTGCACATGGCGATCCAGGCCTGCCGCAAGGCGGGCAAGTACATCGGCATCTGCGGCCAGGGGCCGTCGGATCACCCGGACCTGGCACGCTGGCTGCTCGACGAGGGCATCGAGAGCATGTCGCTCAATCCGGACACGGTGGTCGAGACCTGGCTGTTCCTCGCGAGCGGCGCGGCGAAGGACAAGCACTGAGGTAATCGCCTGCGCCGAGTGGCTAGGCGCCGGCATGTTCACCCTTGTCAACGGCCGTGCGACTTTCGGCCGCTCGGACCTTCGGGGTGTCCTCCTGCTCGCGAAGAAACATGCTTGCGGAGGACACCCCGAACGCCCTCACGGCCTGCGCCGCGGCACGCGTCACGACCTGCGCGACATCCGGCGACCTTGACGGGATCTGTACAGTGAGCACCTGTCGGCGCGAGTTGGCCGAATCTGCCACGACGTCAGGCGATCGTGGCGGGTCTTCTCCAGCGAGCATGTGTCTTCGCGAGCAGGAGAAGACCCGCCGCGGTCGCGCTACAGCGCATCCGGACCGCGGCCAAGCGCGGGCGCCACGGCTACCTGATCGCCAGCCGCCCGGCGAGCGCGTGGGCGAGCGTGCCGCCATCCACGTATTCGAGTTCCCCACCGACCGGCACACCGTGTGCGATCCGCGTGGCACGCAGTCCCAATCGCGTGGCGACCTCGCCCAGGAAGTGCGCTGTGGCTTCGCCCTCGACCGTCGGATTGGTCGCGAGAATTACCTCCTTGACCTCTCCCTCGCCGAGCAGCCGCTCAAACGCATCGATGCCGATCTCGGAAGGACCCACGCCGTCGAGCGGCGACAGGTGGCCCATCAGCACGAAGTAGCAACCACGGTAACTGGCCGACTGCTCGATCGCGACCACGTCGGCTGGCGACTCGACGACGCAGAGCAGCGTGCGGTCCCGGGTGGTCGCAGCGCAGGTCGGGCAGGAGTCGCCTTCCGCGAACATGCGGCAGCGGCGGCAATGGCCAAGCGCCTCGCTCGCGGCGGCGAGCGAGGCGGATATCTCGCGCGCGCCGTCCCGGTCACGCTCGAGCAGGTGGAATGCCATGCGCTGCGCGGATTTCGGCCCGACACCCGGCAGGCAGCGCAGTGCCTCGATCAGCCGGTTCAATGTCGGCGGATAGAGCATCGGCCCACGGCCCTCAGCCTAACGGCAACTTGAGGCCCGGCGGCAGGTTCATGCCTCCCATGAGCCCCGACATCCTCTGCTGCGACACGGACTCGAGCCGGTGCACGGCATCGTTGATCGCCGCGGCGACCAGGTCCTCGACCATCTCGCGATCGTCGAGCGGAACCGAGGGGTCGATCTGCACCCGCTTCGCCTCGTGTCGGCCATTGATCGTGACCTTGACCATGCCGCCGCCGGACTCGCCGGTGACTTCCATGGCCGCGATCTCGGCCTGGGCCTTCTGCATGTTCGCCTGGAGCTGCTGCGCCTGCTTCATCAAGTTGCCGATACCGCCCTTCATGTGTCTGTGACTCCCGGAAATGAATCAGTTCAACGGCCGGACCGAGCCCGGCTGCACCGTCGCGCCGAAGACGTCGCGCATGGCGCGCACCGCAGGATCGTCGTCGATCGCCTGTTCGGCCGCCTTGAGACGCTCGTCGCTGTCCTGCGCCTGCCGGCGCGCGGGCGTGATCTCGTCGTCCGAGATCTCCCCACGCTGATCTCGAGCCGGATCGCCTGCCCGAAGTACTGTGACAGCGCCTGCGCCAGGCGCTCGACGATCTTCGGACGATTGAAGGACTCGCCTGCCGGGTCGAGCCGCAGGCGAACGACATCGCGGATCCTGCCGGCCAGCAGGCAGTGCGCTGCAAGCTGGCTCGCAGGCCCCTGCAGCCCCAGCGCGGGCACGATGGTCGCCCAGTCGCCCGGCGGTGCCGGCACCTGCGAAGTTGCAGACGCTGCAGGCGCCTCACGAACCGGTGTCGCGCGATCCCGCGTCACCGATACCGGAGCCGCTGACGAAACACCGGTTCGCGCGGTTCCCCGCGACGGCTTCGCGCCAGTCTGCGGCACAGTCGCCGGCGATACCGCCGGCGCAACCGAGGACCCCGCAGGTCTGAACGCCAGCATACGCAGCAGTGCCATCTCGAATCCGCCGCGCGCGTCCGGGGCGAAATCGAGATCGCGCCGGGCCATGATCGCAATCTGGTACAGCAGCTGCAGGTCCTCCGGGGAGAACCGCACCGCCAGCGCAGCGAGCGCGATGTCCTGTTCCTCGTCTTCGCCGCGCAGGTCCGGCAGTGCCTGCAACAGCGCCATGCGCTGGATGGCGGCAGCAAGCTCTCCCAGCGCCTGGTCGTAGTCAGGTGCGCGTTCGTCGAGCTGCTGCACGCAGCTCATCAGCTCGTTGCCGTCGTTCGAGGCCAGCGCGCCGAGGATCGCCTCCACGTGGCGTCGGTCCAGCGTGCCGAGCAGGGAGCGAACTTCCGCCTCGAGCACGCGACCGCCGCCGAAGGCGAGCACCTGGTCGAGCAGCGACAGCGCGTCGCGCATGCTGCCCTCCGCGCCACGCGCGACCGCGCGCAGTGCGGCCGGCTCGAACTCGACCTTCTCTGCCTCGGAGATCATCGTCAGGCGTTCCTGGATCTGCTGCAGCGGCAGCCTGCGCAGGTGGAACTGCAGGCAACGCGAAAGCACGGTCACCGGAAGCTTCTGCGGGTCGGTGGTTGCGAGCAGGAACTTGACGTGCGGCGGCGGCTCCTCGAGCGTCTTCAGCAGCGCGTTGAACGAGTGCGTCGAGAGCATGTGCACCTCGTCGATGAGGTACACCTTGTAACGGCCACGTGCGGGCGCGTACTGCACGTTGTCGAGCAACTCGCGCGTATCGTCGACCTTGGTGCGCGACGCCGCGTCCACCTCCAGCAGGTCGACGAAGCGGCCCGCGTCAATGTCCCGGCACGCGCTGCACTCGCCGCACGGCTGCGACGTCACGCCCTTCTCGCAGTTCAAAGCCTTGGCGAAAATCCGGGCGATCGTGGTCTTGCCAACGCCGCGCGTGCCGGTGAAAAGGAAGGCGTGGTGGATGCGGCCCGAATCGAGCGCATTGGTGAGCGCGCGCCGGACGTGGTCCTGCCCGACGAGTTCCTCGAAGCTGCGCGGCCGCCACTTTCGGGCCAGGACCAGGTAACTCATGCGGAGGGTATTGCTCCCCGGGGCAACGATTCAATGGAGGCGGCCCGCGCCAGAATACCCCCGGCACCCGGCGTGGCCGCTACCGTTGCTCCCTTCCGGGCCTGGCGGGATTTGCAGCTGACCGTCGCGAGGGATCCGACGCGAGCCACCATGAAGGGCGGGGACTATAGCAGCCCGACCGGGGCCAGTCAGCCGCGGCCGCGATACGGTGGCACGCCCTGCTCCGGGATCCAGACGCCGGCCGGGGCCCTGCCGCTTTGCCAGAATACGTCGATCGGCATGCCACCCCGTGGATACCAGTAGCCGCCGATCCTCAGCCAGCGCGGAGCGAGGAAATCCACCAACCGACCGGCGACGGAGAGCGTGCAGTCCTCGTGGAACGCGCCATGGTTGCGAAAGCTCGCAAGGTAAAGCTTCAACGACTTGCTCTCGACCAGCCAGCGGCCTGGCACGTAGTCGATCACCAGGTGGGCGAAATCCGGCTGCCCGGTGATCGGGCACAGCGATGTGAATTCAGGCGCCGCGAACCGGGCCAGGTACAGCTTGCGCGGGTGTGGATTGGGCACGCGCTCGAGCACCGCCTCGGCCGGCGAGGCTGGAATGCGAGTCGGCGCCCCGAGCTGCCTCAGCGAGGGAACCGCGCGGGCGGAACCCTTGCTGCGTCGCGCCGCCATTCGTCAGCCGCCTTGTCGCGCGTAGATGCGTTCCATCTCGTCCATGATCCGGTTCATCTCCTTTATCGCTGCGTCGAACGGACGCGAGGTCGTCATGTCCACGCCCGCATCGCGCAGCAGCTCGATCGGGTACTTGGACGAGCCGGCCGACAGCATGTGGATGTACGCGTCGCGGTTCTTCTGCGCCTCGCCCGAGTCCACCGCCTGCTTGCCGATGATTCCCTCGGCCAGCGACATGCCACCGATCATGCTGGTCGCATACTGATAGACGTAGAAATCGTAGTAGAAGTGCGGGATGTAGGCCCACTCCGACTGGTAGGTCTCGGCGATCTTCACCACGCCCTGGTCCGCACCGTAGTACTCGCGCAGCAGCTTCAGGTACAGCGCGTTCAGCGAATCCTTGGTGAGTGGCTCGCCGCGCTCGACCGCCTCGTGGATGCGTAGCTCGAACTCCGCGAACAACGTCTGGCGGAACAGCGTGGTGCGCAGCGTGTCGAGATAGCTCGAAAGCAGGAACAGCCGCGTCGCGTCGTCCTTCGTCTGGTCGAGCACGTGGTGGAACAGCAGGTTCTCGTTCAGGGTCGAGGCAACCTCGGCCACGAAGATCGAGTAGTCCGCGGTGGCGAACGGCTGGCTTTCGGCTGCCAGGTACGAGTGCATCGAGTGGCCTGACTCGTGCGCCAGCGTGGAAACTTCTTCCCAGGTACCGGTGAAGTTCAACAACTGGTACGGATGCACGCCGTAAACCATCGTGCTGTACGCGCCCGAGCGCTTTCCGGTGCTGGGCATGAAATCCACCCAGCCAGAGTCGTAGCCCTTGGCGAGCGTGTCCACGTAGTCCGATCCGAACGGCGCGAATGACTCGAGCGTGAGCTTCCTGGCCTCTTCCGGCGAGAATTTCAGGTCCACGCTGGCGACGATCGGCGCGTACAGGTCCTCGTAGCCCAGTTCGGGAAGGCCCATGATCTTCTGGCGGAGCTTGAGGTAGCGATGCAGCGTCGGCAGGTTCGCATGCACGTCTGCTATCAACTGCGTGTAGACCGAGGTCGGGATGTTGTAGTCGAACAGCGCCGCTTCGAGTGCGCTCTGGAACTTGCGCACATCCTTGGTGAAGACATGGCCCTGCACCTGAGCATTCAGCGTGGTGGCTAGCGTGCTGGTGAAATCGTTGTAGCGACTGAAGAACTCCTTGAAGACCAGGTCGCGGTCGGCCTTCACGGTCGATGCGCGGTACCTTGTGTAGGCGGCAGCGTCGAGGCGCACCTTCTCTCCGGTGGAAAGCGTGACCTCCGGGTACGGCAGTTCGGCTCCGGTGAATACGGAGTAGACCGTGTCCCCGCTGCCGGACATCAGGCCAGTCTGTGCGACGATTTTCTCCTCGGCGGGCGACAGCGTGTGCGGCGCCGCGCGCAGGATATTGTCGAAGAACATCTGGTACTGGCCGAGCTTCGGCTGCTCGGCGACGAATCGATCGACTTTTGCCTTGCCGATGGCCAGGATCTCCGGCTGCATGTACGCGGTCGCAGTCTGCAGGTCGGTGTAGACCTGGACCGCTTCCTGCTTCATCTGCAGCGTGCGGCTGACCCGCGTGTCCTGGTCGCTCAGCGCGTTCGCGTAGACGTACAGTCGCTGGGCCGCCAGGTTGGCAATCTCCCAGTCCCCCATCGCGGCGAGCAGGTTCGCAGAGGAGCTACCGAGCTTGCCCTGCCACTGGCCGAGCTTCGGAATGACCACCGTCAGCTCTTTCTTGGCGGCGACCCAGGCCGCCTCGTCCTGGTACAGCTCCGCCAGGTTCCACTTGTACGCGTCGGGTATTTCCGACCGCTCCACCGCGCGGGTCGCCGGCGCCGCCAGGACCGTCAGGACGGCAATTGCGGCGCAAATTCGTTTATGTCGCATCTGGAACTCCATGGCAGTCCAATCCGCCCCGGGGAAAACTCGCAGCTTGCCTGCGGGCAACAATCCCTGCAATCGGTGCTGGTTATGGAAAGCCACCATGCAGCCCCCCTGCACGGGCCGTCTACCCTTGTGCGCAGGAGGAGGTTAAGCTTGCTGCGCTGCACACAAGCAGCGGACTTGGATCATCGAGGTCAAATGGCGACGACTGCCCGGTCCGGAAAGCCGCCTCGCACGCTGTATACGCTGCTCGAAGCGCGCGGCCTGATTGAGATGGCCATGCTCCCTGCCTGGCTGCCGTTCCTGCAGGCGACGCCCCGCGGCGACGGGCATACAGTACTGCTGGTGCCCGGCTTCACGGCTGGAGATTCGACGCTGATCGGGCTGAGCACCTTCCTGAAATCGCGGGGCTACGCGGTCGAGACCTGGGGGCTTGGCCAGAACACCGGTTTCAAGCTCAAGTTCTCACAGGCGCTGGAACAGAAGGTCCGCTACCTGCACCACCGGACGGACCGCAAGGTCAGCATCGTCGGCTGGAGCCTGGGCGGCGTATACGGCTACTTCGCAGCGCACAGTGCGCCGGAGTGCGTGCGCACCGTGATCTCGCTGGGCAGCCCGATGCGCTTCTCGGTGCAGCGACTGCAGGTCCCAATGGTGGTCAGCGCGTTGTACCGCTATTTCGCCCACCCGATGGGCGCGATTGCGCATCTTTCCAACGTCCGGGCCAAGGTCCTCAGGTCACCGCCGCCGATGCCCTCGACCTGCATCTACTCGTCGACCGACGGCGTGGTGCCAGCCGATTCCGCCCAACTCGACGACAGCGTGGGCCAGCACGAGAACATATGGGTCCCGGGCAGCCATCTCGGGCTCGGGTTCAATCCAGCCGTGATGTGGGTGCTGGCCGATCGCCTGTCGCAGCCTGAAGACGAATGGCAACGATTCAGTCCCGACGGAGTGTTGGGCTCGCTCTACGATCGCGTCGCGGGTCACATGCGGACCGAGACCGCTCCCGCCACCTGATTGCGCGGCCAGGCCTGCTGTGCCGGGCCAGATGCGGGCCGATCCCCTGCCCCGCCCCGCGATTGCGTTCAGGCGGTCCTCCAGGACCGTCAGGCGGCCCTGCGCCGCGGGCGGACACCCTTCTTGCCCTTGGCCGCGTTCTTTGCCTTGCCGCGCTTGGCACGTGGCTTGCGAGCCGCAGGCGCCGCCCGGCTCGCGAGTTCCAGGTACTCCTGGAACGACTCTCGTATGCAGAGCGCGAAGAATTCGGGGTCCGGGATCTGCTCGCGGCACGACGTCGGCGAGATGATGATCTTGCCGTCGTAGCTGGTGACCGCGAACACGAGCCCCATGCCGTCCGAGATCGGCATGATCGCCGAGAAGTAAGTCATCCGCGCACCATTCAGGTAGAGCGGTATCGCGGGTCCCGGCACGTTGGTCACCGTGCAGCTCGCGAGCGGCGCGCGCTGCCCCATGCCCAGCGCCGAGCCGGCCAGCAGCCTGGCCGACACGGCGAGCGTCGCGGCAGGCGCATGCTTGGTGACATCCGTAAGCTCCTTCGCCCCGATCGCCTGGCCGATCTCTTCGGCGTTCGACGTGTGCTTGTGTATCGAGCGCAGACGCTTCACCGGATCCTCGATCTCCGTGCCCAGCGGCACCCGCAGCATGCTGATGCCGCCCGACCCACGCGCTGCTGTCTGCATTGCGGATCGACACCGGCGCGATCGATACCAGGCTCGGCCCCGGCAGCTCGTCATGCGTGACCAGGTAGCGGCGCAACGCTCCGCCGCACACCGCCAGCACCGAATCGTTGATGGTCGAGCCCGGCACCAGCGAACGGATCTTCTTGAACTCGTCGATGAAGAAGCGACGCGACTCGTACACGCGGTGCGGCGAGACCTCCGAGTTGAACCGGGTGATCGGCAGCCGCTCCGGGTGGAACCAGGCCTCGCGCAGCGTTCCCAGCACGACCGGCGCGACCTTGCGCACCATGCGGGTGAGCGGAGCCGCCACCATGAAAGGCTGCACCATGTTGTGGAACGCCGCGCGAACCAGCAGCGTGCCCATCCCGGGCGGGGATTCCGGGAACCACGGCTCCGGCGGTTCAGGGTGCGGCGGCAGTGCCGTCGTGTCGTGCAGCAGCGTCGTGATCTCGGAGCCGCCATTCACGTCGATCGCCGCGTGGTGGATCTTGGTCAATACCGCGAAGCTGTCGGGCGGCAGGTCGAGGAAGGTGTCCAGTCCCTCGACAAGGTACAACTCCCAAAGCGGCCTGGAGAGGTCCAGTGGCCGGGCGTGGATCCGCGAGGCCTGGATGCAGAACTGCCGCCAGTCGCCCGGGTTCGGCAGCGAGACATGGCGAACGTGGTACTCGAGATCGAAGCGATCGTCCTCGATCCAGTAGGGATAGTCGATCTCGAGCGGAACGTGCAGCAGCTTCTGCCGGAAGATCGGCGACAGGTGCAGCCTGCTCTCGATGTGCTTCAGCAGGCCCTTGAACCGCACCCGGCCCCCGGGGGCCGTCGAGGGGTCATAGATGTGGATCAGCGTGATGTTGGAATTTGCGTTGCCACTCTCCGCATACACGAAGCGGGCATCTTCTCCACGCAGCTGGCGCATGATTTGCTCTCGGTCGGCTGCTCGTCGCAGTCGGCCGGAGTCTAGCATTGCGCCGGGTGTCCGCACCCCTGCGGATGTCGCATACTTGGCACGCCATGTCCCGTCCGATCCCCGTGGTCGATCTAGCATTCCTGTTGATTGACCGCGCCGAAGCGCCGGCCAATGTCGGGATCGCTCTGATTTTCGAACCGCCGGCTGGCACGGGCAGCGACAAGGCCCTGCGGGAAATACTGCGCATGTACCGTGCCTCGCCGCCGACCGCGCCGTTCGACGTCGTGCCCGAAGTGCCGCCCCTCGGATTGCCGCATTGGGTCAAGCCCGCGCGCGTGGACATGAAACAGCACGTGCGCCGCGAGACCCTGCCCGCGCCAGGCTCGCCCGCGCAACTGGACGAGCGCCTCGCGGAGCTGCACCGGGACAGGCTGGATCGCAGCCGGCCGCTGTTCGAAATTCACCTGATCGACGGGCTCGCGTCCGGACGGTTCGCGCTGTACATCAAGTCGCACCACGTCACCTGGGATGGACGCTCGGCCGCCGCACGAATCTTCGGCAGCCTGTCGGGCGAGCCCGGCCCGCTGCCCGCGGGCTTCCACGCAATTCCAACTGCGGCGGCTCCCGGGACGATGGATTTCGTCGGTGGCCTGCGCTCCGTAATGACGCACGCGCTTGCGTTCCGGGAACTCTATTCGCAGGTCACGGGCCGGCTTGCGGCACTGCGGGCCGCGTCCACCCGTTCACGGGGCAATGCGCCATTCGCCGGGCCTCACACCCGGCTGAACCAGCGGGTGGTCGCGGAGCGCTCGTTCGCGCAGTTTTCGCTGCCGCTGGAGGACATGCGGCGAGTCGGGCACGCGTTCGGCGGCTCGATCAACGATGTACTGCTCGCGGTGACCGATGACGGCGTGCATCGCTACCTGCGCGGTTTCGGCGAGCGACCTGCCGAGCCGCTGGTCGTGATGTGCCCGGTGTCAGTGCGCGAACCGGGGGACATCGAGTACGGGACCAAGGCGTCGACGCTGTTCGTGCGGCTGGGGGGCCCGCGTGCAGGAGTCACGAACCGGTTGAAGGAAATCGTCGCGAGCACCACGGCCGCCAAGGCCGAGTTCCACGCGATGTCCAGCGAGGCATCGCTCGATTTCGCGCTGCTCGCCTTCGGGCTGTGGCTGACCTCGGACGCCTTCGGACTGGGGGCATACACGCGGCCGGTGGTGAACTTCGTCGTCTCGAACGTCGGCGGCGTCGACGGCGCGCACTACCTGGGACGATCACGATTGGTCGGCGCCTACCCGGTCTCGATGGTCGCGGACCCGGCCGGGCTCAACTTCACGTCTTTCTCCCACGACGGGCGCATGGACGTCGGCATCGTCGCGAACCGCGCGGCCGTACCCGACGCCGCGGAAATCGCCCGTCACTGCCTGGCTGCGTGGCGGCAGCTTCGCAAGGCCAGGTTGCCTCAGGACTTGACCTTGAGGAAGCCCCCGGCTCGCAAGCCATCACGCACGCGTCGCATGCCGGCGAGCCACCGGCCGTAGTCGGCCGCCTTCTTCTGGAAGTACCCGAGTACCTCCGGGTGCGTGAGCACCAGGAAATCGTCCCGCTCGATACCGTCGGCAATGGCGGACGCCGCCTGCTCTACCGTCAGCACGCCGGGAATCGCGCCCGCGTCCGTGGCCTCGTCGAGACCGGTCATCGCCGTGGCGACATACTGCGGGCAGACGACCGAGACGCCGATGCCACGGTCGCCGTAGGTGATCGCAAGCGACTCCGCGAGCGCCACGGCCCCGTGCTTGGTCACGCTGTAGGCGGTGTCGCCGGCCTGGCTCAGCAGCCCGGCCGCGGACGCCACGCTCACCAGGTGCCCGGAACCACGGGCGAGCATGTCGGGCAGCACGGCCCTGCACGCGTACACGTGTGCCATCACGTGCACCGACCACATGCGCTGCCACTCGGCATCCGACTCCGACAGCGCATCGTCCAGGTCCAGCGCTTGTACGCCCAGGCCCGCGTTCGACACCAGGATGTCAACCCGGCCGAAGCGTTCGACGGTGGCACCGACCAGCGTGCGTACCGCGCCTGCATCCGTCACGTCGCACTGCACGCCGAATCCGCCCAGTTCTCGCGCAGTGGCCTCCACGAGCCCTCCGTCGAGGTCTCCGATCGCGACGCCGGCCGCGCCGCGATCCAGGAACTCGCGACACAGCGCTCGCCCAATGCCACGTCCTGCGCCTGTGACCAGCGCGACTTTTCCATGGATCTTCATGCAGAGGGCGTGAAGTACTGGCCAAGTTCCATCTTGGCGATGTGGTTGCGGTGCACCTCGTCGGGGCCATCCGCGATGCGCAGCGTGCGCGAATTCGCATATAACCAGCCGAGTCCGAAGTCGTCCGACACGCCCGCGCCGCCGAACAACTGTATGGCCTGGTCGATGACTTCGCAGGCGACATTCGGTGCGACGACCTTGATCATCGCGATCTCCTTCTGCGCAGCCTTGTTGCCGGCCTTATCCATCTTCCAGGCCGCATGCAGCACCAGGAAGCGCGCCTGGTCGATCTTCATGCGTGCATCGGCGATGCGTTCACGCCAGACGCCCTGCTCGGCCAGCCGCTTGTGGAATGCCACGCGCTCGAGCGAGCGTTTGCACATGGCCTCCAGCGCACGCTCCGCGGTGCCAATCAGACGCATGCAGTGATGGATGCGGCCGGGACCCAGCCGCCCCTGCGCGATCTCGAATCCGCGGCCCTCGCCGAGCAGCAGGTTCAGGACCGGCACGCGCACATCCTTGAAGTCGACCTCCGAGTGCCCATGCGGCGCGTCGTCATAGCCGAACACCGGCACCTGTCGCACGACGCGCACGCCCGGAGCATCCATCGGCACCAGGATCATGGACTGCTGGCGATGGCGATTCTCGTTCCGAGGATCGGTCTTGCCCATGAAGATCAGCACCCTGCAACGCGGGTCGCCGGCGCCCGAGGTCCACCACTTGCGGCCATTGATCACGTAGTGGTCGCCATCGCGCTCGATGCGGGCGGCGATGTTGGTCGCATCCGACGAGGCGACCGCCGGCTCGGTCATCGCGAAACCGGAGCGGATCTCGCCTTCGAGCAGCGGCGTGAGCCATTGCCGCTTCTGCTCCTCGTTTCCGTAGCGAACCAGCACCTCCATGTTGCCGGTGTCGGGTGCCGAGCAGTTGAATGACTCCGGGCCAATGTGGGAGCGGCCCATGATCTCGCAGAGCGGTGCGTACTCGAGGTTGGTCAGGCCGGCGCCATGACCCGACTCCGGCAGCCAGAGGTTCCAGAGCCCGGCGGCACGGGCCTTCTTCTTGAGTTCCTCGACGACGACGGTTGGCACCCAGGCGTTGCCCTTGCGCCGGTTCTGCTCGATCTCGGCGTGGAAACGACCTTCGTTGGGGTACACGTGCTCGTCCATGAACGCAGTCACGCGTCGCTGGAGATCCTGCACCTTGGGGGAATGTTGGAAATCCATCGTCGTCTCCTCAGGAAAGTTTGAGCCGCTCAACCTGGCTCCACGCCAGTTCCGCCAGCGGACGCGCCTTGCGCCCGGTCTCCAGCGCCTCGGCGCTCGAGGCATTGCCCTGCAGCGCGCGCGCCATCACACCCTGCGCGATCGCGGCAATCCGGAACATGTTGTACGCCATGTAGTATTCCCAGTCGCGCTCGGCAATGCCCTCGCGCCCGGTACGGCGGCAGTACGCAGCCACGTAGTCGCGCTCGCCCGGTATGCCGAGCGCGTCGAAGTCGAGGCCCGCAAGCCCGCGAAACACACCCGGCGGAATGCGCCAGGCCATGCAATGATAGGCGAAGTCCGCGAGCGGATGGCCGAGCGTCGACAGCTCCCAGTCGATCACGGCCAGTATCCCAGGTGCGGCAGAGTCAAAGATCACGTTGTCGATGCGGTAATCGCCATGCACGATCCGCGTCTCGTCGCCTGCGGGAATGTTCTCGGGCAGCCAGGCGATCAGCTTGTCCATCGCCTCGATCTTTTCTGTTTCCGATGCCTGGTACTGCCTGCTCCAGCGCGCCACCTGGCGGGCGATGTACTCGCCGGTCTTGCCGAAACTGCCGAGCCCGACCGCGACCGGATCGACTGAATGAAGCGCGGCGATGACGCGGTTCATTTCGTCATGGATCGAGGCGCGCTCGGCCGGATCGAGCCCCGGCAGCGCGGGGTCCCACAGCACGCGCCCGGTCACGTATTCCATGACATAGAAGGCGGTGCCGATGACCGCATCGTCCTCGCACAGGGCCAGCGCCCGGGCCACCGGCACGCCGGTTCCCGCCAAGGCCTCGATCACGCGGAATTCGCGATCCACCGCATGCGCGGACGGCAGCAGCCTGCCCGGCGGCTTGCGGCGCAGCACATAGCGCTGTTCACCGGCGCCGAGCAGGTAGGTCGGATTCGACTGGCCGCCCTTGAACTGCGCGACCTCGAGCGGGCCTGCCGGCGGCGCGACGTTCGCCGCAAGCCAGTCCGCAAGCCGCGCGGTATCGAACTCGTGCTGCGGCGCCACGGTCCGCGTGCCTGGAATCGATTCACTCATTGCGCGCTCCTCGCAGCGGCGGGCCTTTGCGTAGTCATTTCCGGCTCCCTGCACGCTGTACCGGCTAGAACCACTGGTCACGCATGCCGAGAGTCGTGTCGTCGAGGCTCTCGAGCAGGTCGAACTGCGGGCCGGTGCGCGGCAGTTCCCAGCGGTAGAAATAACGGCAGGCCTGCCGTTTGCCATCGTAGAAGTCGCCGGCCTTGCCATGCGCCGCCAGCGCCTGTTCGAGCCAGATCCAGGCCAGCACCACGTGGCCGAAAGCCTCGAGGTACACGGTCGCATTTGCGAGCGCCCGCCCCGGGTCGCCGCTGCCGTGCAGCACCCGCGTGGTCTCGACGGCACGCCGTGCGGCGCGCTCGAGCGACCCGGCGTATCCGCCGAGCGCTTCCTCCCCGGTCGCGCGCGCGCGTTCCACGCAACGCGCAACCTCCTCGCCGAGCAGCAGGAGCGCGCGGCCACCGTCCATCGTCACCTTGCGCCCGAGCAGGTCGAGCGCCTGGATGCCATGCGTGCCCTCGTGAATCGGGTTCAACCGGTTGTCCCGGTAGAGCTGTTCGACCGGGTAGTCTCGCGTATAGCCATAGCCGCCGAGCACCTGGATCGCGAGGTCGTTGGCCGCGAGGCACCATTGCGAAGGCCACGACTTCGCCACCGGCGTCAGGATCTCGAGCAGCAGTCCCGCGCGCTCGCGTGCCCCAGGCGACTCGGCCGTCTGCTGCTCATCTACCAGCCGCGCACAGTACAGGTTGAACGCGAGACCGCCTTCGACGTAGGCCTTCTGTGCCAGCAGCATCCGGCGCACATCCGCGTGCTCGACGATCGGCACCTGCGGGATCGCCGGATCCTTCGCGCCCAGCGGACGGCCCTGCGGCCGGTTGCGCGCGTACTCGAGCGACTCGAGGTACCCCGCGTAACCGAGCGCCACGGCGCCCAGCCCGACCCCGATGCGCGCCTCGTTCATCATGTGGAACATGCATGCGAGTCCGCGATTCGGCTCGCCGACCAGGTAGCCGATCGCACCGGCCCTGCCTTCCGGTCGAAACCGACCCTCGCCGAAGTTGAGCAGCGTATTGACGGTGCCGCGGCTCCCCATCTTGTGGTTCAGGCCGGCCAGGGCCACGTCGTTGCGATCGCCCAGCACCCCGTCGTCGGCCACCAGGCTGCGCGGCACGATGAAGAGCGAGATGCCCTTCACGCCTGCCGGCGCCCCGGCGATCCTCGCCAGCACCAGGTGCACGATGTTCTCGGCGATCTCGTGCTCACCCGCCGAGATCCACATCTTGTTGCCGGTGAGCCGGTAGCGCGGCCCGAATGGCGAGTCGCCGTCCGGCTCGGCTCGGGTCGCGACGTCCGCAAGCGAGGAGCCCGCCTGCGGCTCGGACAGGCACATCGTGCCGGTGAATCGGCCGGCGAGCTGGGGCCTGGCAAATGCATCGACCTGGGCGGCAGAGCCGTGCGCCAGCAGCAGGTTGGCGTTGGCCGCCGTCAGCAGCGCATAGCCCGCGCTCCCCGAGTTGGCGGCCAGGAAATAGGCAAAGCATGCCTTGTCCACCACGGCTGGCAGCTGCATGCCGCCATACTCATAATCCTGCGAAGCCGCCAGCAGCCCGGCCGCCGCGAAGGCCTCGAACGACTCACGCACCTCGGGAATCAGGCGAACCCGGTCCCCGTCGAATTCGGGCTCCTCGATATCGCCGCGGCGCCGGTGCGGCAGGAATTCCTCGGTCGCGATACGCTCGGCCGTTTCCAGCGCCGCATCGAAGGTCTCGCGCGAGTGGTCGGCGTAGCGCTGCCGGGTGCTGAGCGACGCCACGTCCAGCCATTCGTGCAGCAGGAACTCCAGGTCGCGCCTGGCGATGAGTTTTGAAGGCATGGGTAGGCATGATACCGGCTGCACCTGCCCTCCGAGAGGCCGTAAAGTGCGTGTGCCGGAACCCAGCCTGACGGCACGGGATGCGTGTACCTTGGATCGACGCTTCTGCCAGCGTCTGGAGGATATGATGAAGACTCCCAGCCTGCTCGACATCGTCAAGCTCCTGCCGGCCCGCGACATCACGCGTGCCGCGAGGGCCCTCGGCTTGTCGCCGGACACCCTCCTGAAGCGCGTCGGGTCGCTGGAGTCCGTGGTCGGCACCAAGCTGATGGATACCGCCGCGAAGGCGCTCAAGCCCGGCGAGGCCGGCCGCCTGATGATCGACCACGCGAGCCGGATATTCACCCAGGCCCGCGACTTCACCCGGGACCTCGAGGAACTGGCCGGCCTGCAAGCGCCCGAGATCGTTTTCGGCACGGACATGTTTGCAGCGGAACTGCCGCTCGGAATTGCCCTGGGACGCATGGCGACGGCCAATTCCCGTCTGCGGGTGCATGCTGTGACCGCCGACTTCGACGATCTCGCCAGGTCCGTGATGGCCGGCAAGATCGAATTCGCAATTGCCGACACGACTGCCGCCGAGCGTCACCCGACCCGACTCGCCATCGAGCCAGTGGCGGAACACCGCGTGTTCTTCTTCACCCGCCCTGGACACCCGCTGACGGCCGCCCGGGAGCACTCGCTCGAGACGTTGCTGGTTTTCCCGCTCGCTGCCTCACGTGTTCCGCACCGGATCGCCATGCACATCGGTCGTTCCAAGCCGACGGCGAAGGTTGAGCGCGAGACGGGCGACCTGACGCCCAACCTGATGCTCGACTGCTTCTCTACGGTGAAGGCCGCAGTGCTGGCCGGGGACGCGATCGGACTCGCGCCGCTCACCGCGATCGAAACGGAGCTGCGGGCCGGGAAGGTCGCGCTCGTACCGTTCGACGCACCGTGGCTGCACCTGAGCTACGGCCTCTTCTATCCGCGCAAGCGCACGCTGTCGCGCGCAGCGCAGCTGTTCGTCACGCAGTTGCGCCAGGTCGAAACCGACATCCAGACGCGTGAACACAAGGCCCTGGCACGAATGGACCTGAAGCGGCGACCCGCGCGCAAGACGGCGAAAACCCGTGCGACCGGTACCTCGGCTGCAGCAAGGCGACGGCGCACACCGCCGCGGAGCCGCAAGTGAACCGGCGCGTGGCGCTGGTCCTCGCGGCGGCCGCGCTGGTGGCGGCCGTAACGCCCGCAGCGGGCGCGGCACAGCCGGCGACCATGCGCGTCGACTATTTCCACACCGGCGGCCAGGGCGCCGAGATCTATTCCGTGGACCGCGTCGTCATCGAACCGCTGCCGTGGCCCGGCAGCGTCGAGCGCGCCGTGGACGACACCAATCTCGGCACCTACCGTTTCGAGGTCCGCGACGCGGCCGGCAAGCTGCTTTATTCGCGGGCCTTCGACTCGATCTACGCCGAGTGGGCGACGACCGCAGAGGCCAGCACGACGCACCGCACCTTCGAGGACTCGCTGCGATTCCCCGCACCTGCCGGCCCGGTGACGATCACGCTGCAGGAACGAAACGCCGAGCAGGTCTTCGCGACCGTCTGGCAACTGGCGATCGACCCGGTCGACCCCTTCATCGACCGCGCGCCTCCAGCGAAGCAGCAGTTGCTCGATATCGAACACAATGGCGCTCCGCCCGACAAGGTGGACGTGCTGCTGGTCGGCGACGGCTATACCGCGGCCGAGTGCGCGAGGAAATTCCGCCCCGATGCCGAGCGGCTGGTTGCAGCGCTGTTCCGCCACGAGCCGTTCAAGTCGCGACGCAAGGACTTCAACGTGTGGGGCCTGTGTCCGCCGGCGGCCGAATCGGGTATTTCGCGGCCATCCACCGGCATCTACCGCCGTACACCGGTCGGTGCGACCTACGATGCGTTCGGCTCGGAGCGCTACGTGCTTACGTTCGACGATCGTGGACTTCGTGACGTGGCCGCATGGGCGCCCTATGAATTCCTGACCATCCTTGCGAATGGGGAGACCTACGGCGGAGGCGGAATCTTCGGCGACATGTCGACGGTCGCGGTAGACAGCGACTGGGCCGACTACGTCTTCGTGCACGAATTCGGGCATCACTTCGCCGCACTGGCTGACGAGTACTACACCTCGCCGGTGGCCTACGAGCCGGCCAGCAGCATCGTCGAGCCCTGGCAGCCTAACGTCACTGCGATGCTCGACGCCGGCCGGCTGAAGTGGCGTGCAGTCGTGGCGAAGGACACGCCGCTGCCGACACCCTGGCCCAAGCAGCAGTTCGAGGATCGGCAGCGAGAGTTCCAGGCACGCCGCAAACAGATCCGCGCCGAGGGGCGTCCGGAAAGCGAGATGTCAGCCCTGTTCCGCGAGGAGCAGGCATACACGACGCGCCTGCTCGGGGAAGCCCGCTACGCGGACCAGGTCGGCGCGTTCCAGGGCGCCAATTACGACGCCCGCGCCTACTATCGTCCGCAGATCGACTGCGTGATGTTCACGCGCGACGAGGTGCCGTTCTGCAGCGTATGCCAGGAAGCGCTGGACAGGGTGATCGACCTGTACGCAGGACCGGCGGGCGGCAACTGAGGAACGCGCCGCGTCCTGACGCAGTTTCCTTCCGAAAGTACGTATTTTCGTTTGCGCTGCCAGAGCCTATCTCGGGTGCACGCGCCGAAGGATCGCGATCCGTCCGGCCGCTTGATGCAGCCTTCTCGAGGTCATGACCATGCCGACAACAAGACGTACCTGGGTAGCCATGGCGGCCACCGCGCTCGCCCTGGCCTCATTGCCTGCCGTCGCCGAGGAATTGCGATTCGAGGCCACGTTGACTGGCGCAGCGCAGCTGCCCGAACCGACCAACTCAAAGGCCACCGGCGAGTTGAAGCTCACAGTGCAGGACGGTGGCAAGAAGATTTCCTACACGCTGACCGTGACCGACCTGCAGAACGCGTCACAGTTCCGAACTCCACCTCGGCGGCCCCGCGACCAACGGCCCTGGCGTCGTGAAGCTGTTCCCCGCCCACGGAGCGACGGCGAAAAACGGCTCGTTCACCGGCGTGCTGGTCGAAGGCACCATCACGGCGGCGGACCTGATCGGACCGATGCTCGGTGCACCCTTGTCGGACCTGGTGCTCGAACTGCGCGACGGCAAGACCTACGTCAACATCCACACCAACGACGGCGTGAATCCGCAGAACCCTGGCCCCGGCAACTATCGCACAGGCGAGATTCGCGGCCAGATCGAGATGAAGTGAGTCGCTGCCGGCCGACTAGAGCCTGAACACACGGGCGGCGTTTCCGGACAGGAACGCCGCCCGCGTCTTTTCATCGAGGCCAAGTTCGTCTAGGCCCTCGAGCGCCTTGGCCGGCGCAATCATCGGCCAGTTCGAACCGAACATTACCTTGTCCCGGCCATGGGCCTTGAGATATGCGACCATCGCCGGCGGATAACGCCGCACCGTATACGCCGAGGTGTCGATGTACACGTTTCGATGCTTGGTGGCGACTGCGACCATCTCCTCGGTCCACGGATAACCGATGTGCCCGCAGACGATGACCAGCTCCGGAAAATCGATGGCCACCTGGTCAATGTACGGAATCGGGCGGCCCACCTCGGACGGCATCAATGGGCCGGTGTGGCCGACCTGCGTGCAGAACGGCACGCCGAGTTCACAGCACTCGCTGTAGACCGGATAGAAGCGCGCGTGCGTGGGTGGCAGCTCCCACAGCCAGGGCAGGACCCGGATTCCCTTGAAGCCAAGTTCACGCACGCAACGACGAATCTCGCGCACGGCATCCAACGGCCGGCGGATGTTCACCGAGCCGACACCGACCAGGCGGTCGGGCGCCTGGCCCACGAATCCGGCGACTTCGTCGTTCGAGATCAGCGAGCCCTGCGGACCCTCCCATGCGCTGATCAGGCTTCTCGCGACCCCGGCCTCGTCCATGCTCGCGACGGTGAGTGCCACCGGCCACTCGCGAGGCAGCACCCTGATCCGCGCGCGCCCAGCGCCGCAGCGATTCGAACATCGGCTGGTTCAGGTGGCGTGCGGTCGGGTGCTGTGCCCAGGCATCGATAATCATGGCAGCGAACCGTCGGGGTGAATTGGACAGGCCACAATCGTAGTCCTGGACGAGAAAGCTCGCATGCCCCGTTGACGGCCCTCGCTCAATGGACCGCGCGCACCGCGCGAACCCACAGCACATCCGGGGAAGCCGCGATGCCCCGTTCCGGTCAGTCGCCTAGACTCCGCCACCATCGGTGCCCGTCGTCCGGAGCGCATACACGTGCCTGCCAGCTACAGCCCCAGCCCCAGCCCCAGGATGCTTTCCAGCAGCGGTGCTGTCGCCACCGCGCTGTGCACGCTTGCCTTGCTGGTCCCGGCAGCAGTGGGAGCCGAACCGCTGCTGACGCGCAACCAGAACCCACTGCTGCTGCCCTATGGCCTGCCGAATCCCCTGCCGGCCCGACTGCCAGCCGCGGATACCGGGCGCGCGACGCTGGACATCAACTGGTCCAACTCGGCGGACGACGACATCTCGGGCTCGCACAACTTCACCGTCGATGCCGAGACCCAGGACGTGCGCCTGCGGCTGGAGTACGCGTTCGGCGCGAACTGGGCCGGACTGGTCGAAATTCCGTGGCGCCACCTGAGCGGCGGCACGCTCGACGGGTTTATCGAAAACTGGCACGACCTGTTCGGGCTGTCGAACGGCGTGCGCGACCAGATGCCCAAGGACCGGCTGTTGATCGAATACCAGCAGGGCGATGAACTCCAGTTGCAGGTGAACGACAGTGCATCGGGCATCGCCGACGTGCCGGTCGCCCTCGGATACCAGCTCAAGGCAACCGATCGCAGCGCCCTCTCGAGCTGGCTCAGCATCGACATCCCGGTGGGAGATTCCAACGACCTGCTGGGCAGTGGCGCAGCGGATGTCGCGTTGAGCGTGGCCGGCCAGACGCAGCTGGCGGAACACTGGCAAGCCTTCGGACAAATTGATGCGGTCTGGCTCGGCCAGGGCGACATTCTTCCCCGGTACCAGGAAAGTTTTGCGTGGGCCGGGCTCGCCGGCATTTCATGGAACGCCTGGCGCAGGCTCGACCTGACCGTGCAGTTCTATGCAAATTCGCGCATCTTCGACACGTCGATCAACGGCCTGTCGGGTGACGCAGTGGTGTTGAGCTACGGGGGCACCTGGCGCACCCCTGGCGGCTGGCGATTCGACCTGGGCATGAACGAAGACATCCAGGTGAATGCGTCCCCCGACGCCACGTTCTATTTCGCCGTACAGCACGGGTTCTGACTGATACGCTACGTCACGGGTATCACCTGTTGGAGCTCGCGAGATGGTCGGGACCTGGGGATCTCATGCACAGGCCTTCCTGCTGGCATTGATGCTGGTCACATCGGCCGCATTCGCGCTGCCGATTTTCCTTGCGCCGCTCGCCTGGGCTCGCCGGCTCGGCTGGCGGATTCCCGAAGACACCGACCTCGCCATCTATTTCGGACGCTGCCTCGGCGCATTCATCCTCGTGATCGAACTGCTGATGCTGCGGGCCGCACTGACCGGGACCGGCCTGGTATTCACCTTCCAGGTACTGATCGCAGTCGCCGCACTGATGACGGTCGTCCACGTCTGGGGGGCACTGCAGCGCATCCAGCCGATTTCGGAGACGCTCGAGATAGGCATGTACGCCGGGCTCGGGATCCTGGCCGTGCTTTTCTATCCCGGCTAGAAGAAAGTACCCGCCGGCCGGTGGCCCTGATCACTTCACGGGGCCCGTAATAGAACAGTTCGGGCCCGTCTACGACGTGGACTCACCCGAGTTTGTCACGCCGACCAGCACCACTGACCGGGCTGTATTCGATGTCGCTCCGTCCCCGGAGGCGGCCAAACAGTTGAACCCGCGTATCGAGAGCCTCGCCCGGTTCCTGGACATGCAGGCGGGCGCAGGCGTCAAGCCGGGGCAGATCAGCATTGCGCTGGTAGCGCTTCAGTCCGAGGGTTACGAACCGATCTCATTCCCGTCCTGCACCCGCGACTGGCCCGATTTCATTTCGACATCAGGGGATGCAAATTCATGTTACGAACGACGCAAATACTGTTGTTTCTGTTGCCTCGTGGAGCCTGCTCGGCGCATTCGGGAACGTCACGGATTCGGATGGAACCATGGGAGCCGTAGGCGCAGCGGCGTCCATGTCCACCTTTGATGGCGGGGCTGAAAGCTGGAGGGCTACGTCCAACCCGGCCGTCATATGGATGGGAGCGCCGATGATCATGCTGTTCGGCGGCTTTATCGTCATCGGTGAAACCTGGTTTGAAATGTGGCGCTCCGATGCATTGCGAGATCTCTCTCCAGACCGCATTTCGTTACGGAGGCATGATTACGCTGATCGCTCTCTTCGTGGGGAGCCCTGAAGATTAGTGCGCTGCTTCACGCTATCAGGTACGAAAACAAAGACGCCCCTTGCGGGGTGTCCTGTCTTCTGATGACCTGCTTCAGCGCCGTGCCGCCGCCTCCTGCATCGGCACCGAGGCTCTCGACGAGTAAGCCGTGCCGTGCATCGAACAGCTCGAATCAGCGCTGGTTGGAAGTACCTATCTTGAGGAACGCTAAAGGTTCCGCGCGCAGTCGGTCTGGAAATCGCGCGCCTGCCGGGCAATATCGCACAGGCAGCCGAGGCTCTGCCGCCGTTGCCATGGCCATGTCCGTCAAGCGGCCTGAATGTCCTGGAGTTGTGCAGGACCGCTTACAAGAACTACTACACGACCCTTCCGGGCTGCGCGTTCTGAACGTCGCAGACGCTGATCAAGGCGATCGGCGACGGGCTTGTCGAGGAAGGCGCTGCAGTCAATCCGTGGCCGCTGTTGCCGTCCGGACTCTACAAGTACGCCAACGGGGGTGTCGTCGGGTGGGGAACGATCTGCGGAGCACTGAATGGGGCCATTGCGGTGATGGATCTGCTTGGCGTGCACGGCAGGCTTGGCGAACCACTGATGGACTATTTCAGCACGACCGAGTTGCCCACCAGCGCGCTGGTCGGCTGGACGCCGAACGTCGCGAACCTGACAACACCGTTGGCGCCGATTCCCGCCACCATCTCCAACTCACCGCTGTGCCACAACTCGTCGTCCCACTGGGCCGCTGTGGCTGGTGTGCCAGTCTCCAGTTCGTTGAAGACGGAAAGGTCGTCCGGCTGGTTGCGGACATCGTGGCTACGCTGGCTGCTACACGTGCCACACCCAGGCGACCATGGTCCCGTCCGAGCAAGGCAAGATGGACTGCCTCGAGTGCCATGACGTTGCGCCGTCGCACGGCTACAGCCGGAAGCGTCACGGTCGCTGGTCTTGCGCTCGGCTGGGCCCAGCAATTGAGCCTGCCGTGGGACTGCAATCCCACTGGCAGGTTCACGTTGCTTGCCAACACGGGCTCACCACTCCTGGACAGGTCACTTGAGTCGCCCATTCCGGACCCGCGGTTGCGGTTCCGTACTGGTCACTTCACGCCGTGCATCAAGCGCTGGATCAATGGTGCGATCAGGAACAGCGCGACGCCAGCGCCGACCAGCGCCCAGAAGCCGAAGGTGTAGCCCGACAGCGCCGAGGTGGTGGTCATGCCGGTCTCGCCGCTGACCACGCTGGCGAAGATACCGGAGAGATTGTTGCCGATGCCGGTGGAGAGGAACCAGCCGCCCATGCCAAGTCCGACCAGGCGTACCGGGGCCAGCTTGGTCACCATCGAGAGGCCGATCGGCGACAAACAGAGCTCGCCGACCACTTGAATGATGTAGACGGCAACCAAGGTCCAGAACGGGATCTTGCCCCCGTCGCTCACCAGGTTCGACAGCGCGAACATCAACAACAGGAAAGCCAGGCCATTGAACACCAATCCGAGGCCGAACTTGCGCGGAATCGAGGGGTTCCAGTTGCGCTTCGCCAGCCACACCCATACCCACGCGGCGACGGGCGCGAGCACGATGACTGCAAGTGCTGATACTGACTGGAACCACGCGGTTGGGAATACGAAGCCACCGAGAGCCCGGTTGACAATCTGGTCTGCGAGGAACGTGAACGAGTTGCCGGCCTGTTCGTAGAACATCCAGAACAGGATGTTGAAGGCGAAGATGATCAGCATCGCGATGGTCCTGTCGCGGGCGACTGCGCCGGCGCGAATACCCTCGATCATCAGCATCGTGGCGAGACCGACGAACAACGCGGTCAGCACGTACTGGAGCGTCTCGGCGCCGAGCGCAAGCAGCGAGTAGACCAGCGGGATCACGCACAGCGCGCCGATCGCCACGTAGGCCATCCGTTCGCGGCCCAGTGCTTCGGCCGGCGGCCTGCCGATGTCCTGCAGTTGGCGCCGACCGAAGTAGAACCAAACCATGCTGATCAACATGCCGACGCCGGACGCGCCGAATACGTACTGGTAGGCGGGTGCACCGTCGGTGCCAAACAGCGAACTCGCCAGCCAGCCGGTGATGATCGGCGCGATGAACGCGCCCATGTTGATGCCCATGTAGAAAATCGTAAAGCCGGAGTCGCGGCGCTCATCGGTGATCGAGTAGAGCTTGCCGACCATGGTCGAGATGTTCGGCTTGAACAGGCCGTTGCCGACGATGATCGTCGCAAGACCGAACTTGAACAGCATCGGGTCCGGCAACATGATCATGAACAGGCCGGCGGACATGAACACGGCCCCGATCAGGATCGAGCGCTGGTAGCCGATGATTTTGTCGGCGATGTAGCCACCGAAGATCGCACCGGCATAAACCAGCGCGAGATAGGAGCCGTAGGTGAGGTTGGCGTCGGCCTGTCCGGACTGATTGCCGCCGTAGAACTGCACCACGATGTAGAGCACCAGGGCCCAGCGGATGCCGTAGAACGCGAAGCGTTCCCAGAATTCCGACATGAACAACATCCAGAGCGGGCTGGGGTGGCCCATGACCTGCTTGAACTCGGGGATCGGGCCCCGGTCCAGCGCATTCGTGGCTCCGCTCATGCTGTGTCTCCCGGTGGCGTTGGAAAGAGTCCGCTTGCTGCTACTGCCGGGCCCGCTTGTGTCAAAGCCAATTGCGCGGCAGCGTCAGCAATTGGGGCACGACCGAGCCAACTACCGATGAGCGGCGCGACCGCTTCACACCGCAATCGAACCGCCAGGTACACGGCGCCTGCCGCGCCATTGGGAACGGTGCGGGCGAGCCGGTCGCGGCAGCCTGCAAGGCCCAACCCCCGCCGCCAGTGCCTGCGATGCCGCTCTTCCGTGCCACCTCGCGCCGCGCGATCTCGCCATGCCGCTGACGCTCTTCCAGCCGGTCCCGGGTGAAGCAATGGGTCTGGGGCATCCTCGAACCGATTGGAATGATGCTCGTGAAATGGATTTTATACAGCCCGCGGTTCGCAGGCCCGCAAGAGGTAACCCACTGTCCACCAAACCCTGAGAACTCCAGTTTTCTAGTGCCAAGGCACGCTCATACGCGCACCGCACTCGCACACACACGCCGCGAGTCCGTACTCGGAGACCTTGTCACCTGCGTGAACTCCACACAGGCGTCGCCTTGGTGGATCGAGTGGCCAGTCAGGTGCTGATTGCCAGAATCGCAGCAAATGAAGCCGCATGCCACTGCATCGATCGACCCTTCCGAAACTGGCGCGAGCGAGGCGCTGTTGGAGCCCCGCAAGATTTGAGGCGGACCCGACCTGCAGCTCGGAAATCGCCGGATCCACCGCCGATCGGTTGCAGTCACCGCCAACCTGCTTCTCGCACAGGACGGGAGAGCGTGTCGCGCAAAAGGTGATGTGAAGCTCAATCTTTTCGCCGCAGCTTCCTTAGCCTTCATTGGGTGGCCCCGTCATATGTAAGAATCCGCGATGGATGGCCCCTTCCGCATGGGAAGGGTGGTGCAGAGAGCGTTCCTGGAGCGGAATTCAGTTTCGTGAAGAACAATTCGATCGGCGATTGGCCCGTAGTCATCCTGTCGGGTGGCGTGACGGGGTTGGGTGTGCTCAGGACTTTCGCGCGCCAAGGCATCGAGGCCTTCGTCTATCCGGCCGTTCGCGGCGATCTCGTGTGCCGCTCGCGGTGGTTCCAGACGCTGCCGGGCTTCGAATGCGTGTCCAGCGCACCACGTCCCACGACGGAACTCCTCGAGCAGGTGCTGCGCGAATCGAAACTCGAGCAGGCGTACCTGTGCGCGTGCAGC
The DNA here is from genome assembly GCA_963819835.1 of uncultured Gammaproteobacteria bacterium. Taxonomy (GTDB): domain Bacteria; phylum Pseudomonadota; class Gammaproteobacteria; order Steroidobacterales; family Steroidobacteraceae; genus RPQJ01. Next base: position 521,397 of record CAWFXR010000023.1, on the reverse strand, counting down.
GACGACTGGAACAAGGTCGTCGCGGAATTCGTCGAACGGGGATCCGGCAGGTTCGTCAGCGTCGTACCTTCCAGCGTGGCGCTCGACACGCTTCAGAACAAGGCGCGCCTCGCCCTGCTGCTGCAGCGACTCGGCGTGCCGATGCCCAGCACACGGATGATCGGCAGCCGTGATGACATCGGTGAACTGCCACCGTCCAGTTCCACGTTCTACTTCCTGAAGCCTACCGATTCGCAGAGCTTCCTGGCGCACTTCGGCACCAAGGGCCTGCGCGTGCGCTCGGTCGAGGAGGCGAGACGAAGGCTCGACGAGGTGATCGCCGCCGGCATGAGCGTCGTACTCCAGGAATACATTCCCGGGTCGTTCGCCGAGCACTATTTCATCGACGGATACGTGGATCACGCCGGCGTCATCAAGGCGCTGTTCTCACGGCGCCGTCTGCGTATCTATCCACGGGATTTCGGGAACAGCACGTCGATGGTGAGCGTTCCGCTCGCAGACGTGCCGGGCGCGGTCGAAACCGTGCGACGAGTGCTTGCGGAGGTGAAGTACCGCGGTATCTTTTCCGCGGAATTCAAGCGCGACGCGCGCGATGGCCTGTTCAAGTTGATCGAGGTGAACGCCCGCCCGTGGTGGTTCGTGGATTTCGCCGTACGTTGCGGCGTGGACGTCTGCCGCATGGCCTACGACGACGCGCTCGGACGCGAGGTGTCGCCAGTCGAGGGTTACAAGGTGGGCGTCAGCTGCATCTATCCGTACTACGATTTCTTTGCTGCTCAGCCCCTCGTCAAAGCTGGCCAAATGAACTGGGCCCGCTGGGTCTCGGAGGTCAGCTCTGCCCTGCAACCCGTGGGTTGCTGGGACGACCCGCTGCCGGGCCTGGTCGGTTTCTTCAAGGTTCTTGCAGCGGCGTTCGCGAATCGGCTGCAGAGACCGCGGCATGAGTCGATGCGCGATTGCCGAGAGGCAAACTAGTATTTCCGAGACCGGAGACCTGTACCCAGGTCAGTCATCGCACGCGCCCGAGTTCCGCGCCTCTACTGTCCCGCGACTTCGCCAGCCAGCTCGCGCGGCACCTATTGGATTACCTTTGACGTGACGTTCGACAGGTCGCTCTCGATGTTGCTGGTGTTGTAGGCAGTCATCGCGAAATACCACCTGCCCGGTGCCAGGTCCTCGATGACGACGCTGGTGATCCCAGGGTTCGGCAAGTCGATTGCAAGATCCAGATTGGCCGCGCTGGTGCCGTACTTGACGCGATAGCCCTTGAGATCTGTCAATGCGGACTGGTCCGTGTTCTGGGTCGGTGGCGTCCAGGCAAGCGTCACCGAGCCCAGCTGTATCTGCTGGACTGTCAGCGTAATGCCCGGCAGGGAAGCGCTGTCGGTTCCGTCGGACACCGTGATGACGATACCAGGATAGCTGCCCGCGTCGGCCGCGGTCGGCGTGCCACTGAGCCGCCCGGTGCTGCTGTTGAACGTGGCCCAGGACGGTTTGTTGGCGATCGTGAAGCCAAGCGTCTGGCCGTCCGGATCGGAGGCGGTCGGCGTGAAACTGTAGGCCTGTCCGACGGTGACCGAAGTCGCCGGGTTGCCGCTGATCACCGGGGGCCGATTTGCAGCGGCCACCACGGCAAGCGTGAAACCGGCCAGGCTGACGCTGTCGGTTCCGTCGGACACCGTGATGACGATACCGGGGTACGTGCCCGCGTCGGCCGCGGTCGGCGTGCCACTGAGCCGCCCGGTGCTGCTGTTGAACGTGGCCCAGGACGGTTTGTTGGCGATCGTGAAGCCAAGCGTCTGGCCGTCCGGATCGGAGGCGGTCGGCGTGAAGCTGTAGGCCTGTCCGACGGTGACCGAGGTCGCCGGGTTGCCGCTGATCACCGGGGGCTGGTTCGGCGTAGACACCACGATAGTAAACGGTGGCAGCGCATCCTGGGCGGCGCCGTCCGTGACCGAGATCGCGACGTTCGGATATGTCCCGGCGTCGGACTCTGTTGGCGTCCCCGACAGGCGCCCGGTCGAGGCGTTGAAGTTCGCCCAGCGTGGCTTGTTTACCGCCGCAAAGGTCAGTGTCTGGCCATCGGGGTCATCCGCTCTGGGGCGGAAGCTGTAGGCCCGACCCGCCAGGGCGTCGGTTGGCGGCACGCCGCTGATGTCGGGCGGACTGTTACTCGCGATCACCGTGATCGAGAAGGCCGGCAGGCTCGCGCTGGCGGCTCCGTCCGAAACGGTGATCGTGACGTTCGGGTACGGACCGATGTCGGTCGTGGCAGGCGTGCCGCTCAACTGACCGGTCGAGGTGTTGAAGTTTGCCCAGCTGGGCCTGCCGGCAATCGAGAACGTGAGCGCCTGCCCGTCAGGGTCAGAGGCCACCGGTTGGAACGAGTATGCCTGCCCTGCAGCCACTGCGTCGGCTGGAACACCAGAGATCACCGGAGGGTGGTTGGTCGGGCCAGGGTTTGTCCCAGCGCTCACCACGATGTCGAACGCCGGCAGGTCCGCCTGCTCCATGCCGTCCGACACCGAGATCGTGACACCTCGGTAGGTGCCTACGTCGGTCGCCACGGGCGTACCCGAAAGCCGACCTGTAATCGCGTCAAACTCTGCCCAGGCAGGCTTGCCGGCAATCGACAGGACCAGCGTCTGACCGTCTGGGTCAGATACCTGCGGGATGAATTCGTAGGAATTGCCGGCGACCACGGCGCTGGCAGGCGTACCGCCGATCGAGGGCGGCGTGTTGGCAGGCGGAAGACCGGCGATCTGAAGGTCGAACGCGGGCAGCTCGCTGATCGCCTTGCCGTCGGAGACGCTGATCAGGACGCGCCGGTACACCGGGTTGGCCGTCGCGGGCGGCGTGCCTTCCAGCGTGCCGGTGATCGGGCTAAACCTCGCCCAACCCGGCCGATTCTCGATTGTGAAAGTCAGGGTGTCGCCGTCGGCGTCGGTGGCCACCGGCGCGAACATGTACGGCTGGTCGACCATTGCGACTGCAGCCGGCTCACCGACAATCTGGGGCGGATTGTTGACCGTCACCGGGGCGTTCGGGTCCGAGCCGGATGACTCGCCGCCACAGGCGGCGGCGAAACCGCAGAGAATCGCGACGGCAACCCGCTTCCACATGGCCATTTTCGTCATCGCACACCTCGTCAGCGCAGGCCTGCTGGTGCAGAGGAGGCGGATGGTATGCCGGGAAGCTCAGATCAGACCGCCAACGCTCGCGTTCGACGCACGACGGCCGCCGGTACTGGGCAACCCCGCTATCTAGGACATCCGTCCCTCAGACCGGAGGCTTTGCGTCCCTGCCTTTCGACAGGTTTGCCGTGATCAAGAACCAGACGGCTGGCAGTATGCTCTCGGAGGTTATCAACGCAACTTTGGCCGCTGCTGCGCCACGAAAACTGTGATGCAGTTCTGCCGTCACCTAATCCGCGGAGCAACGGAGTCCGCACGACGGGCCCCTGACGATGCCCGATGCGACCGACGCGGAACGTGATCACCGCTGAATTCTGCGCAATAGCAACCATGGGAGCCAAGCGCGTCATGGCCGAATCGGGACAGGCGTCTTAACGAACTCCTTTCGTATCAAACGATTTCGAAAACAGCTGGCGGAGAGGGTGGGATTCGAACCCACGAGGGCCGTGGGGACCCGCCGGTTTTCAAGTCTCAGGGCACTCTCATACCCGCAGCGCAGGCGCACGCAAACGCCAATTTATCTTCGAATGCCAGGCGCGACGCGTTGCCTGTGAATTGCGGCGAGTGGACCCACGTTGCCACTCGAGTGCAACTTGTCGGCCGCCTCGCCGCCCGGCACTGCACCTCGATGTCGGCGATCCACACCCGCTTGTCTGCCTCGGGGATGTCCATCGCCTGGACGCGCTCGATTGCGTATCTGACGATCCTACGGAGGGCCAGGCCGTCGCCGATGTAAGGGGTGGTGACCCACACCCTCATGCCCCAGCCTGCCGCGCACCGTGACAGGTGTCACGGCGCAATGATGACGGGAATGTGCAGATACAGAAACCCGGGCGCTCCGTCCCTAACTCCAACGCCACGCCGCGGAATGCGATCAGTTAGAGTCGTGGCAACGCCAAGCGAAACTGCCGATGCTCGTTGAACTGAAGAACCTGCTGCACCATGTCGTCCCGCCCCCTGCCAGCCTGCTGCTGATCGGGCTGATCGGTGTGATAGTGGTTCGCCGGCGGCCGCGAACTGGTCGCTGGCTGGTCGCCGTGTCACTGCTGAGTCTCTGGCTTCTGTCTATCCCCAGCATCGGCTTCGCTATCTACCGCTTGAGCGAAAGATACCCGCCACTCGACCCGAAGGTCGCCGTCAAGGCAGACGCAATTGTCCTGCTCGGCGGCGGAACTACCACCGGCAACTTCACCGAGTGGGGTGGTCCGGTCATGATGGATACTGGGTGGGACCGTCTCGCCTACGCGGCGGCGCTCACCCGTCGCACAGGGCTGCCGCTGCTCATCACGGGTGGCAGATCAGACCGGGAGAGCATGCCGAATGCGCTGCGTCAGGCGTTCGGCGTCGAGGCCCGCTGGGTTGATGACGGTGCCCGGGATACGTGGGACAACGCGGAGCGGGCAGCACTCATCCTGCGCGGCGTACACGCCAAGCGAGTCGTGCTCGTAACGCATTCCAGCCACATGGCCCGTGCGGTCGCCGAGTTCGAGGCCGTCGGATTTGGCGTCGTTCCAGCGCCGGTCGTTGTATCGCCGGGTTCCTTTGCGAACTCCCAGCCAGGCCATTGGCTGCCGAGCGCCGAAGGCCTTCTCTACGCCAATATGGGCCTCTACGAACTAATTGGGCTACCAGCATCCGCTGTTCTGCGGAAATGGCGCCATCACGAGGCCAGCGTAGGCCAATAGGCACTCGACAGGACTTCGGCCCGTCCACGCGTAATAGAGGCGGCAATAAGGCCTGTCTACCGCGTTCATCGGGGAATGCCGGATCTGGCGGAGGGCGGTTCACCTCCTAGACCTGTCTCATCCTACCCGCGCCCGATGATCGACCCGTGCAATCGCTCGGGACTCTCAGCGTTTGGACGTTTTCGGGCCTCAGCGGGCAGGCGGCTGCGTCGTAAGGGGTCTGGGCCTATTGTTGGACCTACGCTCGACGGCGCGTGCCTCAAGGAGGCTTCCTAAGGGATACCCCACAGACAAAAAGCCCATCACCAGGACGAGCTTCGTGCTGAGTTGAACTTGTCGCTTACGCTGTACGTCGTCGCGTAAATCCCAGACCCGCGAGGCCGAGGCCGAGCAGCGCGAGCGAAGCCGGCTCCGGGACTTCGGTGATCAGGTCCTGCACGTCAGAGGCGGTGCCATTGTTCGCGAGCAGGCGGAGGGTCGCGAGCGGCCCGCTGCCATCGAGCATGGCGAGCCACTCGCCGGCCAGCGTCGCGGCATCATAGGGGTTGGCCGAACCCGGGGCCTGGTAGTTGCCCGCGGCAAGGTCGATCACGTCGTCCGCCGAGAGTTCCCAGAGGGCAATCTGGAACGCAGCGGCTTCGACCGCCGTGTCGATCGAGGAATAGAAGCGTCCCCACAGCTCCCGGGTCCCCGTGTCGCCCATAGCGCTGACGGTGTAACCGCTCGAGTCGAACGGCAACAGCGGAGCTTCCGGCTGCAGGCAGAACGCGAAGAACCGCGACCATGACGATAAGCTGACATTCCGGTACTCGAGGTCGAACAGGCCTGCACTGTGCGTGCCTTGGGTGCCGTACACGCTCATCGCACGATTGACCTGGAACAGGTTGGTCGGTCCGAAGACACCGCCCTCACCCTGGCGAACGTTCACGACGTCGCCGATTTTTAGCGAATTGGCCGAGACCGATGTTGCCGCGAGCAGTCCGAATGCCGCGACTGCAGGAATCCATTTGGTGGAAAACATTTAGTGGCCCTCTTTAAAACCCTACGACCTTTCAAATCCACACGGCCAAGGCGATGTTTCATGTGGCTCTCCCGGGTCCCCGTGCACCAGGCCGCACCTGTACGTGTGGCGTCAAGCGGGCTCGAGCTGATTCCCCTGAAGGGCTGTGTGCGTCGGACTATGCCGCTTGTGTGAGCAGCGTGGGTCCCCTGAATGCTGATATGTGATGTGTGTCGCAGCGTCAAGTGACGACGATGTGGTTCGAACCTTCGATCGGCTGATTACGTCGCATTCGGCACGCGCCCGATAAGCGAGCAGTTAGGCTCACTTCATCCAACGGATCGCAGTAGCGATTTCCCTCGTCCGATCTCACAACACCAGCTTTCAGGTTTCTGCGATGCCGCCACATCATCAACGCAGGTCCGGCGCTGAAGCAGTCGCGTGCGCTCAGGACTGGTACCGCTCCCCCGCACTATTGGGGTGTGCTGCGAAACGCATTTTCGACATCGTGGTGGCCAGCGGCCTGCTGCTTTGCCTCGCGCCGATCATGGCGCTGGTGGCACTGCTCATCAAATTCGACAGCCGGGGGCCGGTGTTCTTCCGTCAGTGGCGCACGGGCAAGGGCGGCGAACCATTTTCCATCATCAAGTTCCGCACCATGGTGCAGCACGAAACACCTGCACACGCGCTCGATTTCGTGAGAACGGGTGACCCGCGCATCACGCGCTTAGGGCGATTGCTGCGCAACACGAGCATCGACGAGTTGCCGCAGATCTTCAATGTCCTGCGAGGTGAGATGGCGATGGTTGGGCCGCGCCCGCAACCACTCTGCCACATCGACTATTTCGCACCGGTGATACCCGAGTACACGCTGCGTCTGTCAGCGAAGCCTGGCATTACCGGGCTTGTGCAGGTTAGCGACATGCGCAGCCTGGTCGACAACATTGAAGATCATCGCCGCCGCGTCCTCATGGACCTCGAGTACATAGACAGCTGGTCGATATGGCTGGACCTGGTCATCTGCATCAGGACGGCATCTACCGTGCTGAAGCGCTACGAGGCGCACACTAAAGAGTTTCCTGTTGATGCGCCGATCGTCACAAGCCGCTGCGTGCCGGTGCTGCCATCCGATTCAAAGTAGCCATCCATGGGCACGCTGCCGTCGGCGCTGGTTTGAGCCGAACTTAGAAACTCCAAATGCGGCCCCAATTTAGTCCCAGTGGCAATAGAACCGCCTTCAGGGTCCATCGCCACTCGTTCTATTCGACTGTCAGTATTTGCTTTAGTTGGCGGAGAGGGTGGGATTCGAACCCACGAGGGCCGTGAGGCCCCGCCGGTTTTCAAGACCGGTGCATTCAACCGCTCTGCCACCTCTCCTTCTCTAACCTTCAGCACTGTTTCGGACGCTACCCCTTGATCAGTTCGGCACCACCCATGTACTTCCTGAGCACATCCGGTACGACGACGCTGCCGTCGGCCTGCTGATAATTCTCCAGCACCGCGACCAGCGCGCGCCCGACCGCGACGCCCGATCCATTCAGCGTGTGGACCGGTTCCGGCTTGCCGGTGGCCGGGTTGCGCCAGCGCGCCTGCATGCGTCGCGCCTGGAACGCCTCGCAGTTGCTGCACGACGAGATCTCGCGGTACTTCTGCTGCCCGGGCAGCCACACCTCGAGGTCGTAGGTCTTCGCGCTGCCGAAGCCGACGTCGCCGCTGCAGAGCGCGATCACGCGGTATGGCAGGTTCAGCCCCTGCAGCACCTTCTCGGCACTGGCCGTCAGTTCCTCGAGCGCCGCGTACGAATCCTCGGGCCGCACGACCTGCACCAGCTCGACCTTCTCGAACTGGTGCTGTCGGATCATGCCGCGCGTGTCCTTGCCGTAGGAGCCCGCCTCGGAGCGGAAACACGGCGTGTGCGCAACGTATCGCCGTGGCAGCGTCGCGGCCTCCAGGATCGACTCGCGCGCCAGGTTGGTGACCGGCACCTCGGCGGTGGGAATCAGGAACAGCTCCTGCTCGCCGGAGACGACGCGGAACAAGTCCGCCTCGAACTTCGGCAACTGGCCGGTGCCGACCAGCGCCTGCCGTGCGACGAGGTACGGGGCGTAGACCTCGGTGTAGCCGTGCTCGCCGGTGTGCAGGTCCAGCATGTACTGGATCAGCGCACGATGCAGCCGCGCAACGCCGCCCTTCAGCACCACGAACCGCGCGCCCGAGATCCGTGCCGGCCGCCTCGAAGTCCACCAGTCCAAGCTGCTCGCCGATCGCGACGTGGTCCTTCGGCTCGAAATCGAATTCGCGCGGAGTTCCCCAGCGGCGCAGTTCGACGTTGGCCGTCTCGTCGCTGCCGTCGGGCACGCTGTCGTGCAGCATGTTCGGCAGGCCCAGCACCAGTTCGTCGAACTCGGCCTGCACGGCGATCTGTTCCTTCTCGAGACCCTCGAGCCGGCGAGCGAGCGTCTCGCCCTCCGCGACCAGCCCGGAAATGTCCTCGCCCCTGCCCTTCGTCATGCCGACCTTCTTTGCGTGGGCGTTGCGCGCCGCACGCGTCTCGTCGGCCGATACCTGGGCGACCTTGCGGCGCTCCTCGAGCGCGCGGAGGCTTTCGACATCCAGCGTGAAGCCGCGTCGCGCGAGGTTCCGGGCGACCGACTCCGGATCGGTACGAAGCAGCTTGGCATCGAGCATGGTCAGGTCGTCCTGGGCACGGTGGTTATCGCAAAGGAGGCGAATTGTACGAGAAACAGGGGACATTCTCCTTTTTCGCCGCCGTCCAGGTCCGCACGCCCCGTGCCGACCACGAAAATCAATTCGGTGCCAGGCACCTATTTTCCCTATTTCCGTCGCCGCTCCAGTGCCTCGCGGATCTTGATCTCGAGGCCGCGGTCCACCGGTTGGTAGTAGCGCGTCGGCTCCATGCCTTCCGGAAAGTAGTTCTCGCCCGCCGCGTAGGCGTCGGGCTCGTCGTGCGCGTAGCGATAGCCCTTGCCATAGCCGAGCGACTTCATGAGCCCGGTGGGGGCATTGCGCAGCTGCAGCGGCACATCGAGCGTCCCGTGCTTCTTCGCATCGTCCATTGCTGCGCCGAACGCCACGTAGACCGCGTTGCTCTTCGCGGCACAGGCCATGAACACCACTGCCTGCGCCAGGGCGAGTTCGCCTTCGGGGCTGCCCAGGCGCTCGTAGGTCTCGCAGGCCTGCAGCGCGAGCGCCAGCGCGCGCGGATCGGCGTTGCCGATGTCCTCAGACGCCATGCGCAGCACGCGCCGCGCGACGTAGCGAGGGTCGCAGCCGCCGTCCAGCATCCGGCACAGCCAGTAGAGCGCGGCGTCAGGATCTGATCCCCGCACCGCCTTGTGCAGCGCCGAGATCTGGTCGTAGAACTGCTCGCCTTTCTTGTCGAAGCGCCGGTAACCGCCGGCCGAGACCTCCGAGGCGATCTCCTCGGTGATCGACGCCGTGTCCGGCCCGGGCCAGGTCGACCGCCACCTCGAGCAGGTTGAGCGCCCGCCGCGCGTCGCCGTCGGCCGCCCTGGCCAGCGTGTCCATCGCGTCGGCGTCGATCGTGACGTGCCCGCCGCCGTCGCCGGCCTCGCGCTCGAGCGCGCGCCCGAGCACCTGCTTCACGTCGTCGTGGGACAGCGAGCGAAGCACGTACACGCGGGCGCGCGACAGCAACGCGCTGTTGATCTCGAACGAGGGGTTCTCGGTCGTCGCGCCGATGAAGCAGACGGTGCCGTCCTCGACGAACGGCAGGAACGCATCCTGCTGCGACTTGTTGAAGCGGTGCACTTCGTCGAGGAACAGCACGGTCTGTCGCCCCGAGTCCTGCTTCAGGGCCCGCGCCTGTTCCACCACGGCACGCACGTCCTTCACACCGGCCATCACGGCCGAGAGCGCGACGAACTCCGCATCGCAGGTGCGCGCCACGAGCCGCGCGAGCGTCGTCTTTCCCGTGCCGGGCGGGCCCCAGAGCAGCATCGAATGCAGGCTGCGGCCTTCCAGCATGCGCCGCAGTGGCTTGCCGGGCGCGAGCAGGTGCGCCTGCCCGACGAATTCCTCCAGCGCCGCAGGCCGCATGCGGTCGGCGAGCGGTCGCCAGCCGCCGTCCTGCGCGGCCTTCAGCGCGGACTCAGCCATGACTCGACCCTGCGCGCCCAGTCCCCTGTCGAGCGCCAGCGCGAGCAGCAGGCCGACACCGACGCCCGCGGCGTTCGCCACCATGTCGAGGAGCTCCGCGCTGCGGCCGAGCTGCATGACGCCCTGTGCGATCTCGACGCGCGAGTCCGAGCGCCAGCAGGCCCGAAACCACCAGCCAGTAACGTGTACGCGGATAAAGACCCGTGAACCACACGGCGAGCCCACAGTACGCGGTGAAGTGCTCGACCTTGTCGAAGCCATCCGGCGTCGGCAGCGCGAGGCCTGGCGACAGGCTGGAGTAGACGATCGCGCTCACGAGAGCCACGCTTATCGCGAGCCACAGGCGCCGGTGACGCAACGGGATCATCGCCGCTACGGCTTGGCGTCGCCGATGACGTCGGCGCCCTTCGGAGGCGTGAACTGGAACAACGCAGGATCCAGCCTCTGGTTGAGCGCCACGTCGCTGAAATTGAGTTCGGTGCTCTGCCCGAGCTTGTCCACCAGCTGCATCGCAACCAGCCCGCCACGATCGTTGAAACCCAGGCTCACGCTTTCGAAGTCCGAACCGTGCTGTTTCGGCACGAGGTGGCACCAGGTCCACTCGCCGTCGCGCTCGACCGCCCCGGCAGTGAAGCTGTCCCCGACCGAACCGGCCCCGGACAGCAGCATCGCCGGTGTCGACCCCAGGCCGGACTCCAGCGGCCGCACCGTGACCTGCTCGAGATCCGCGTCGTACAGCCAGAGCTTGCGGCCGTCGGCGACGATCAACTGCACGTAGGGGTCGCGGTAGTCCCAGCGGAAGCGATCCGGCCGCAACAGCGACAAAGTGCCGGTCACCCGGCTGCTGATCTGCCCATCGCGGTTGCGCACCACCTGCACGAAATCCGCCGACAGCGTGTGCACCGACTTGAGCCAGGTTTCGATGCGCGCCAGTGAATCGTCAGCGGCTGCCGCAGGCATCGCTGCAAGCACGAGTGCGGCGGCGAACAGCCTGCCCAGGATGTATCGGCGGATCATGCGATTGCTCAGTCGGATTCCGGCGGCGGTGGCGCGATCACTTCACGGCTGCCATTTGATTGCAGCGGGCCGACCAGCCCGGCCGCCTCCATCGCCTCGATCATGCGGGCGGCGCGGTTGTAGCCGATCTTGAGCCGGCGCTGCACGCCCGAGATCGATGCCCTGCGACTCTCGACCACGATGCGCACGGCCTCGTCGTAAAGCGGATCCTGCTCCGGATCGCCGCTGTCCTCGCCGTTGCCGACCGGTTCGCCCGGCAGGCCTGGAATCGGTGCTGACGGGCCGTCGAGGATCTCGTCCATGTAGGACGGAGGGCCGGCGGCCTTGAGGCGACCGACGACGCGGTGCACCTCCGCGTCCGACACGAAGGCACCGTGCACGCGCACCGGCAGTGACGTGCCCGGCTGCAGGTACAGCATGTCGCCGTGGCCGAGCAGCGCCTCCGCGCCGCTCTGGTCCAGGATCGTGCGCGAGTCCACCTTGGCCGACACCTGGAACGCGATTCGCGTCGGAATGTTGGCCTTGATGAGGCCGGTGATCACGTCCACGGACGGCCGCTGCGTCGCCAGGATCAGGTGTATGCCCGACGCGCGCGCCTTCTGGGCCAGCCGCGCGATCAGTTCCTCGACCTTCTTGCCGACGATCATCATCAGGTCGGCGAGTTCGTCCACGACCACGACGATGAACGGCAGCGGCTCCACGATGGATACCGTGTCCGGGTCGCCGCCGGGCGGCAGTCTCTTCAATTCGAGCGGGTCGCGCATCGGCTTGCCCGCGTCGGCCAGGTCCTTCACCTTGCGGTTGAAGCCCGCGAGGTTGCGCACGCCCGCGGCCGCCATCAACTGGTAGCGCCGCTCCATCTCGGCCACGCACCAGCGCAAGGCGTTGGCCGCCTGCTTCATGTCGGTCACGACCGGCACCATCAGGTGCGGGATGCCCTCGTAGACCGAGAGCTCCAGCATCTTCGGGTCGATCATGATCATCCGTACGTGCTCGGCGGAGGACTTGTAGAGCAGCGACAGCACCATCGCGTTGATCGCGGTGGACTTGCCCGAGCCGGTCGTGCCGCCGACCAGCAGGTGCGGCATTCGCGCGAGATCCGCGACCACAGGGTTGCCGCCGATGTCCTTGCCGAGCGCCAGTGCGAGCGCGGAGCCCATGTCGTCGTATGCCTTCGACTTGATGATCTCGCCCAGCGTGACGATCTCGCGCGCCTCGTTCGGGATCTCGAGGCCCATGGTGGACTTGCCAGGGATGATCTCCACGACCCGCACGCTCACCGCAGACAGCGCGCGGGCGAGATCCTTGGCGAGGTGCGAGATCTGCGCGACCTTCACGCCCGGTGCGGGACGCAGTTCGAATCGCGTGATGACCGGACCAGGGTGGACTTCCACCACTTCGGCCTCGACGCCGAAATCGCGCAGCTTCAGCTCGACCAGCCGCGACATCGCCTCGAGCGCCTCCGGCGAATAGCCGCCCTTGAGCGGCGGGGCGTCATCCAGCAGGGAGAGCTCCGGCAGTTCCGTCGAGCCCAGCCGCTCGAACATCGAGACTTGCTTTTCCTTCTCGACGCGTTCGCTTTTCTCGACCTTTGGAGCGATGGCCTCGATCCTTGGCGGCTTGCGCTCCGCGGCCTTCTTCTGCTCCTCGCGCACGATCTCCTGCCGCGCCTGCTTTACCTCGCGCCCGGCCTTGACGTCGCGCGCCGTGGAGCTGCGCTCCTTTGCCCAGGCAATTGCGCCGAGCACGCCGCCGCCGATGCGGTCCATGACGTTGATCCAGGATATGCCGGTGCACAGCGACACCGAACCCAGCCAGACGGCCAGCAGCAGCAGCGTCGCACCGAGCGGGCTCAAGGCGGAGGCCAGTCCGTCACCCACCAGCGACCCGACTTGCCCACCCGCCGAATACGGCAACGACCCACCATCGAAATGCAGCGTGGCGAGTCCGCAGCTGCTCGCGAGAGCCAGCACGAACCCGGCGGCGCGCAGCGCGGTCGTGCGCCGGTCGAGTGGCTCGGGGCTGCGCCTCCCCTTGAACAGCGTCCAGCCCGCGAATGCCAGCATCACCGGGAACAGGAAGGCGGGGCCGCCGAACAGCACGAAGAACAGGTCCGCAAGCCAGGCGCCGAACGGCCCGATCAGGTTCGTGACCGGTCCCGATTGACCGGTTGACGAAAACGCCGGGTCGGCGCTGTCATAGGATGCGAGCGCCACCAGAAGGAGCAGCGCCAGCGCACCGAAAACCCAGAGCGCGCTCTCGCGCAGGCCTCGGGCGACGCCGGACGCCGCGTCGGTCTTTGATTCAGTCCTGGCCACCGATGGTCACCTGAAAGCTCAATACTTTCGCGTAAGCGTATGAAGTTACGAAGATTACCGGGATGCTTCGGTCAGCTCCAGCGGACTGTGCCCGGCGACGCCGAACCGCCCGCGAGCGGCTGTTTTGCCGCGGGACGGGTTGTTGCTTACCATGCCGCGCCCCCGTCCGGTCACGGCGCCAAAGCCTGAGGAAGTATACATGAGCGATCCCCGTCACTCGCCGCTGATCATCCTGGGTTCCGGGCCTGCTGGCTACGCCGCGGCCGTGTACGCCGCGCGCGCCAATCGCAAGCCGCTGCTGCTGACCGGCATGGAACAGGGTGGGCAGCTGATGACCACCACCGAGGTGGACAACTGGCCCGGCGACCCGCACGGTCTCACCGGCCCCGGCCTGATGGAGCGCATGCGCGAGCACGCGGAACGCTTCGATACCGAGATCGTCATGGACCACATAAGCGAGGTGGACTTCTCGCGCCGGCCACTGCTGCTGAAGGGCGACCGTGGCGAATACACGTGCGATGCGCTCATCATCGCGACCGGTGCGAGCGCGCGCTACCTGGGCCTCGAGTCCGAACAGGCGTTTCGCGGCCGCGGCGTATCGGCCTGCGCGACATGCGACGGCTTCTTCTTCCGCGGGCAGCGTGTCGCCGTGATCGGTGGCGGCAACACTGCCGTCGAGGAAGCCCTGTACCTGTCGAACATCGCCTCCCACGTCACGCTGGTGCACCGGCGCGACAAGCTGCGCTCGGAAAAAATCCTCCAGGACCGCCTGTTCGAGCGGCAGCGTGCCGGGGTGGTGGACATCGCGTGGAATCACGCAGTCGAAGACGTGCTCGGCGACGAAACCGGCGTCACCGGCGTGCGCATCGCGGCGACCGACGGCTCGGGCAGCCGCGACCTCGCGGTTTCCGGCGTCTTCATCGCGGTCGGCCACACACCGAACACGCAGATATTCGAGGGCCGGCTCGAGATGAAGGGCGGTTACATCATCGTTCGATCAGGCTCGGATGGTGGCGCTACGGCGACCAGCGTGCCGGGCGTTTTCGCGGCGGGCGACGTTGCCGACCACGTGTATCGCCAGGCCATCACCTCGGCGGGCACCGGCTGCATGGCGGCGCTCGACGCGGACAAGTACCTCGAGCAGTTCGACGCCGGCCCCGGCTGAGCCGCGGTCCGCCGCCCGATGAGCGTGCAGGCGGAGACGGTCGAGCGGATCGCGGACGTTGATGCGGCCGAGTGGGACGGGCTGGACACGGCCGGCAACCCGTTCCTGTGCCACGCATTCCTCGAGACACTCGAGTCGTCCGGTTGCGTCGGGTCGGATGCGGGCTGGGTTCCGCGCCACCTGCTGCTGCGCGACGACGACGGCCAACTCACGGGCGCCGTCCCCCGCTACCTGAAGACGCACTCCTGGGGAGAGTTCGTCTTCGACTGGAACTGGGCCCAGGCCAGTCTCCGGGCAGGCATCGAGTACTACCCGAAGCTCGTCTCTGCAGTGCCCTTCACGCCGGTGACCGGCCCGCGCCTGCTGGTCGCGCGAGACGGCGGGCCCAGCGACCCATCCTTGCGCGGGTGCTGCTCGAATCGGCGCGCCGCGAAGGCGTGCCGGGCACGCAGGTGAATTTCACGACGCCCGATGACCAGGCTGCGCTGGAGGCGGCTGGCTTCCTCACACGCCACGACTGTCGGTTCCAGTGGCGCAATCGAGGCTATCGGGACTTCGAGGACTTCCTCGACGGACTTCGTTCCGAGAAACGAAAGAAGCTCCGGCGCGAGCGGCGGCGCGTGGCCGAGGCCGGCGTGACGTTCGCGACACTGCGAGGGCGGCGGACGTGGAGCCGGACCTGTGGCGGGCCATTTTCGGTTTCTCCGAGCAGACCTTCCTGAGGCACGGCAATGCCCACTACCTGACGGCGGATTTCCTCGCCGTGGTCGCCGGGCGCCTGCCGGGCTCGATCATGGTCAAATTGGCATCGCTGGCCGGCGAACCGGTCGCGGCGGCAATCTTCTTCCATGATGACCGCTGGCTGTACGGACGCTACTGGGGAGCCTCGCAGCAGGTCGACTGCCTGCACTTCGAGGCCTGCTACTACCAGGGCATCGAGTGGTGCATCGAGCGCGGACTCGATGGCTTCGACCCCGGCACCCAGGGCGAGCACAAGCTCGCGCGGGGCTTCGAGCCCACGCTGACCCGCTCGGCACACTGGTTTGCGCACCCCGGCCTTGCCTCTGCGATCGGGCGTTACCTGGAGCGTGAACGTGACGCGGTCATGCAGTACATCGGTGCTGCACGGGAACACCTGCCCTTTCAACGCGAGGCTGACGCGTGATCCCGTTCCTCCGGCCCGGCGATCCGCCGGATGCGTTCCCGCCGCTCGAGCAGGCGCTGGACGAACCGGACGGCCTGCTGTGCGCGGGCGGCGACCTGTCGCCGGCGCGACTGCTCGAGGCCTACCGGCGCGGAATCTTCCCCTGGTACTCCGAGGGGCAGCCCATCCTGTGGTGGTCGCCGGACCCTCGCGCCGTGCTGTTTCCGGGCGAGTTCCGGATTTCCCGCAGCCTCGCCAAGATCCGGCGCAACCGTGGTTACGAGACCCGCGTGGACAACGCATTCGCGCGACGTGGTCGCGCGCTGCGCCGACGCGGACCTGCGTCCCGAGGGCACCTGGATCTCGCCGGACATGCAGTCCGCCTATCTGGAACTGCACCGCCTGGGCCGCGCCCACTCCGTCGAGGCCTGGCGGGCAGGGCAACTGGTCGGTGGGCTCTACGGCGTCGCGCTCGGGCGCGTCTTTTTCGGCGAGTCCATGTTCAGCCTCGAACGTGACGCGTCGAAAGTCGCGTTGGCGCGACTGGTGGATGAGTCCGCGGCGCGCGGCGTCGAACTGATCGACTGCCAGGTGACGAGTCCGCACCTCGAGAGCCTCGGCGCCCGCTGCATACCCCGCGCCCGTTTCCGTGAGCTGCTTTCCGCGGCCATTCCGCGCGACGGGACTGGCGCGACCTGGGCCTGAACTGCGTTGCCAAGCGCCGGTGTTTTATGCAGAATTCGCGCCGCTCGAACGGCGGCTTGAGGGGCTGCATGGCGAAGGAAGACGCAATCCAGATGGAAGGTCGGGTCGTCGAGACCCTGCCGAACACGACCTTTCGCGTGGAGCTGCAGAACGGCCACCTCGTGACTGCACACATCTCCGGCAAGATGCGCAAGCACTACATCCGCATCCTGACCGGGGACTCCGTCACGGTCGAGATCACCCCGTACGATCTGACGAAGGGACGAATCGTCTTCCGCGCACGCTAGCGGCTCGATTTCCGCCTTCGAGCAGCGCCGCGCTTTTCGCGGACGGCATGAGTTTCACTCCAGCAGCGCCGGCTCCTCCACCGAGCGAGTCTCGATCTCCAGTTCGCCGTTGGCGCCGACGTCCACGAATGCGTGGCCGCCCTTCTCCAGCCTGCCGAACAGCAGCTCCTCGGCCAGTGGCCGCTTGATGTGCTCCTGGATGACCCGCGCCATCGGTCGAGCGCCCATCTTCGGGTCGTAGCCTCGCTCGGCAATCCAGCGCCGCGCGGCGTCTTCGACGTGCAGCGCCACGCCCTTCTGCTCGAGCTGCGCCTCGACCTCGACGAGCAGCTTGTCCACGACACGCTGTATGGTGCGTTCGTCCAGCGAGCCGAACTGGACGATCGCGTCGAGCCTGTTGCGGAACTCCGGTGCGAACAGCCTGCGCACAGCTTCCATGCCATCGGGCGCATTGTCCTGTGCGACAAAGCCGACCGGGGCACGGCTCATTTCCGCCGCACCGGCATTGGTCGTCATCACGATCACGACGTGGCGGAAATCTGCCTTGCGACCGTTGTTGTCCGTCAGTGTCCCGTGGTCCATGACCTGCAGCAGCAGGTTGAACACATCCGGGTGCGCCTTTTCGATCTCGTCGAGCAGCAGCACGCAGTGCGGGTGCTTGGCAATCGCCTCCGTCAGCAGGCCGCCCTGGTCGAAGCCCACGTAGCCCGGCGGTGCCCCGATCAGGCGCGACACCGTGTGGCGCTCCATGTACTCGGACATGTCGAAGCGGATCAACTCGACGCCGAGCGCCAGCGCCAGCTGGCGCGTGACCTCGGTCTTGCCGACGCCCGTCGGGCCCGCGAACAGGAACGACCCGACCGGCTTCTTCTGGTCGCCGAGGCCCGAGCGCGACATCTTGATCGCTGCCGCCAGCGTCGCAATGGCCGGATCCTGCCCGTAGATCACCAGCTTCAGGTTGCGCTCGAGGTTGCGCAGCACGTCGCGGTCGTTCGACGAGACCGTCTTCGGGGGAATGCGCGCGATGCGCGCCACCACTTCCTCGATCTGCGCGACGTCGACTGAGCCAGCACGCTCGGCCACCGGCTTCAGGCGCTGCCTCGCGCCTGCCTCGTCGATCACGTCGATGGCCTTGTCGGGAAGATAGCGATCGTTGATGTGGCGGGCCGCGAGGTCCGCGGCAGCCTGCAGCGCGTCGTCGTCGTAGCTGATGCCGTGGTGTTCCTCGAAGCGCGCCTTGAGGCCGCGCAGGATCTGCACGGTCTCTTCGACACTGGGTTCGACGACGTCGATCTTCTGGAAACGCCTCGTGAGCGCGTGATCCTTCTCGAAGATGCCCCGGAACTCCTGGTACGTCGTCGAGCCGATGCAGCGGAGTTCGCCGTTGGCGAGCGCAGGCTTGATCAGGTTCGAGGCGTCCATCACGCCGCCGGAGGCGGCACCGGCACCGATCACCGTGTGGATCTCGTCGATGAACAGGATGGCTCCCGGCTGCTTGCGCAATTCCGTGAGCACGGCCTTCAGCCGCTTCTCGAAATCGCCGCGATACTTTGTGCCGGCGATCAGCGTGCCCAGGTCCAGCGAGTACACCGTGCTGCCGACCAGCACCTCCGGCACCTCGTCCGCGACGATCATCCTCGCCAGGCCCTCGACCAGCGCAGTCTTGCCGACGCCCGCCTCACCCACGTAGAGCGGGTTGTTCTTGCGGCGCCTGCACAGGATCTCGATGGTTCGCTCGATTTCGAGCTTGCGGCCGATCAGCGGGTCGAGCCGCCCCTCCTCGGCGAGCCGGTTCAGGTTCGTCGCGTACTTCTCCAGCGCCGAGCCGCCATCCGCCTCGCGCTCGGCCTCCGGCTGCGCGGGCTCGTCACCCTGCGGTCCGGGCTCCTCGCCCGGCTTGGACAGGCCGTGCGAGATGAAATTGACCACGTCGAGCCTCGACACGTCCTGCAGCGCGAGCAGGTAGGCGGCGTGGGAATGCTTCTCGCTGAAGATCGCCACCAGCACGTTGGCGACCGACACTTCCTTGCGTCCGCTCGACTGGACGTGGAACACCGCGCGCTGCAGCACGCGCTGGAACCCCAGCGTCGGCTGCACTTCGCGCTCGTCGTCGGGCTTCAGTCGCGGAGTCGTCTGGTCGATGAACTCGTCGAGTTCCTTGCCCAGCCGCGTGGAATCGGCGCCGCAACCGCGCAGGATCTCCTCGACTTTCGGCGTGGCGACGATCGCGAGCAACAGGTGCTCGACCGTCATGAATTCGTGCCGCGCCTCCCGGGCCGACTGGAAGGCCTCGTTCAGGCAGACTTCGAGTTCACTGCTCAACACTGTTTCAGGCCTCTTCCATCGTGCACAGCAGGGGATGCTGGTGCTGGCGCGCATAGCCGGTCACCTGCGCCACCTTGGTCTCGGCGATCTCGTACGTATACACCCCGCACACGCCCTTGCCTCGCGTGTGCACCTCCAGCATGACACGCGTCGCGCTGGTGCGGTCCATGCCGAAAATGTGCTCGAGAACGTCCACCACGAACTCCATCGGCGTGTAGTCGTCGTTGAGCAGGACCACCTGGTACAGCGGCGGGCGCTTGACCTGCGGCCGCGCCTCCTCCACCACCAGGCCGTGTTCCTGCCGTGTATGCTCTTCGCTCATGTTCCAACCGTGCTCCAGGCCAATCCTATATAGGGCCCCGCCGCCCCCCTGACAAGCGCCTCCGGGCGCGACCGTGCAATTGGCCGCAGATCCGATATTTGTGCGATTGTCTTGAGGCTCAGTCCCGCAAGTCCGTATCATTCACCGATCCCGGCTGCCAACCCGCCGGGCGGATGACCGTACGCCCGAAATGCAGCTGCCACCAACATTCTCCCGCCTCGCCTCCGTCGCGGCCGACGTCCGGTCCGGCCGCTGGATGCAGTCGCTCCCCTGGATGGTCTCGGTCGCGCTGGTGCTGCTGCTGGCCTGGCAGCTGGTGCAGCTGGCCTGGACGATCATGGGCACGCGCAGGGCGCCAAGCCGGCCGCCACCGCGCCGGTCGCGGCTGGGGCGTCGGCGGGGCCGGCGGTTGACCTGCAGGCGATCGTAAATGCGCACCTGTTCGGCGTCGCGGGCGCCAGCGCCGACTCGGCCGACCCGCAGGCCGTCGCGGCCACGCAGATGAACCTGGTGCTGGCGGGCACGATCGCCGAGTCCGACCCCGAAAAAGGCTACGCCATCATCGGCGAGAGTGCCGCCAGCGCGAAGGTCTACTCGGTCGGCAAGACGATCACGGGCGGCACCAAGCTGCAGGCGGTCTACCCCGACCGCGTGATCCTGGACCGCGGCGGGCGCCTCGAAGCGCTGATGTTGCCGCGCAAGTTCCAGGGGGGCGGGCCCTCCGGGGCGGCACCGCCACCGAACCGGGGCGCCATGCTGGGGAGTCGCCTGAGCGAGATCGCCAGCGCGAATCCGGGCGCGATAACGGAAATCCTCCGCCCGCAACCGGTCTTCGCCAATGGCCAGCAGCGCGGTTACCGGGTATACCCCGGGCGGGACCGGCAGCAGTTCACCCGGCTGGGCCTGATGCCAGGCGACCTCGTGACGGAAATCAACGGGACACCGCTGGACGATCCAGCGCGCGGCGTGGAGATACTGCAGTCGATGAACTCCGCGTCCGAAGTCACGGTGACCGTGGAGCGCAACGGACAGCCCACGCAGGTGACGATCAACAACGCCCAGGTTGCCGCCGAAGCGGCCGCTGCGGCGGCCCTGCCCGAGGCCGTGCCGGTGACCGAAATGCCGGCGTCCGCGGGACGCCAGGACCAAGCGGAGTGACGATGAAACGCAAGCTGCTCGATTGGTTGGCCCTCGCACTGTCGGGCATTGCGCTCGCAGGGCTGCTGGCGCTCGCGAGCCCCGGCGTTTCCCTCGGCCAGACGCAGGGATCCATCACGCCGAACTACAAGGACGCCGACCTCTCCCAGATCATCGAGGCGGTGAGCGCGGTCACCGGCAAGAACTTCATCGTCGATCCCCGGGTCCGGGCGCAGGTCACGATGCTGTCGTCGACGCCGATGTCGCCCGACGCCTTCTACCAGGCGTTCCTGTCGATCCTGCAGGTGCACGGATTCGTGGCCGTCCCGGCGGGCAAGGTGATCAAGATCCTGCCCGACGCGAACGCGCGCCAGCTGCCCGCCAACGACCTGCCCTCGAGCGTCAGTTCGACCTCCGACGAAATCGTCACCCAGGTCATCGCCGTCAAGAACGTGAGCGCCGCGCAGCTGGTGCCGATCCTGCGGCCGCTGATTCCGCAGTACGGCCACCTCGCCGCCTACCCGGCGTCGAACATGCTGATCATCTCGGACCGCGCCTCGAACGTGAACCGCATGGCGCGCATCATCGAGCGCATCGACCAGACCGGCGACGAGGACATCGACGTCATTCCGCTCGAGCACGCGAGCGCCGCCGAAGTGGTGCGCGTGGTGAACAGCCTGTACAGCACGGCTGCCGCGGAAGGCGGCGGCAAGCCGACGGTGAAGATGGTGGCCGACGACCGCACCAACAGCGTGCTGGTGAGCGGCGAGAGCGCCCAGCGCCTGCGGCTCAAGTCGCTGATCGCTCACATGGACACCCCGCTTCAGTCGGGCGGCGACACGCAGGTCCGCTACCTGCGCTACGCCGATGCGGAGAAGATCGCGGCCAAGCTGCGCGAGCAGATCCAGGGCATCACCGCGACGGTTGCCGCGTCGGCCGGCGGCGCCCCCACGCCGGCTCCCGCCGCGGTGCAGTCGGGCGGCGGCGACAAGAGCGTGACCATCTGGGCCGAGCCGCAGACCAACGCGCTGATCGTCTCCGCGCCGCCGAAGATGATGCGCACGGTGATGTCCATCGTCGATCGCCTCGACATCCGCCGCGCGCAGGTGCTGCTCGAGGGCATCCTGGTCGAGATGACGGTGGACAAGTCCGCCGACCTCGGCGTCAACTGGCTGATCGCGCGACCGGGACACCGACGGGAACATCCTGCCGGCGGGCGGCTTCGTACAGCCTGTCAACGGCACCGGCATCGGCGAGATCCTGCAGGGCATCCGCGACCCGGACAGCATCGCCGCGGTGCCCACTGGCCTCACGCTCGGCGTCGGCAGGATCGTCGACCAGCGGCATCAGCTGGGCGGCCCTGATCCGCGCGCTGCAGGCGACCGGCAACACCAACATCATCTCGACTCCGTCGGTGATGACGCTCGACAACGAAGAGGCGGAGATCAAGGTCGCGCAGGAAGTCCCGATCGTCACCGGGTCGTACACCAACCAGGGCATCTCCGGCGCCACCGGCCAGGTCAATCCGTTCCAGACCATCAACCGCGAGGAAGTCGGCATCATCCTCAAGATCACGCCGCAGATCAACGACGGCGGCACGGTGGTGCTGAAGATCTCGCAGGAAGTCTCCAGCCTCGCGGCGAGTTCCGAGCAGGTACTGGCGGCAAGCCAGGGCCTGATCACCAACAAGCGCACGATCACGACCAACGTCATGGCCGAGGACGGAGGCATCATCGTGCTGGGCGGCCTGCTCTCCGACGAAGCCACCGAGGAGAAGTCCCAGGTGCCGTTCCTGGGCTCGATCCCGATCCTGGGCGAACTCTTCAAGACCCGCAGCGTGAACAAGAAGAAGTCCAACCTGATGTTCTTCATTCGGCCGCGCATCCTGCGCGACGGCGTGGACGCGGCGATCGAGACCAACGCCAAGTACAACTACCTGCGCGGCCAGCAGGACATGCTGTTCGGCGGCAAGGTGCCGCTGATGCCGACGGAGCGCCAGCCGGCGCTGCCCACGCTCGACAAGCTCGTGCCGTCCGATGCGCTCAGGCAGGCGGAGGAACTGGCGCCGTCGGGCATGACGCCGGCCGAGCGCGCGGAGATCGAGTCCGACGTCGCCGACCATCATCCAGGACCAGCCCGCGACAACGGAACCCGGAACCGTGGGACCGGCAGCCGCCCCGACCACGCCATTCGACACGCCAGGACCGCCACCGGGCACGCAGCCACCCCCGGAAACGATTCCGTGAGCACTGCCGCAACCGACGAAGCGATCCTGGCCGCGGCCGATCGCGTCGCCGACCCGCTGCGGCCGCTGCCCTTCGCATTCGCGAAGCGGCACGGAGTGCTGGTGCGGGGCCTTGCCGCCGACCGTGTGGATGCCGTGGTCCGCGAGGGAGCATCGCCGCTCGCCGTCGCGGAGGTGCGCCGGCACCTCCGGCGTCCGCTCACGATCGAGCGCGTCGACGCGGAACGGTTCGAGACGCTGCTGCGCCAGGCCTACGAGGGTGGCTCCAGCGCCACGATGGACGCAATGGGCGGGCTCGAGGAAGACACCGACCTCGCCGACCTCGCGCAGGACATTCCCGAGCAGTCCGACCTGCTCGAGAGCGAGGACGAGGCACCCGTCATCCGGCTCATCAATGCCCTGCTCACGCAGTCGGTGAAGGAAAACGCTTCCGACATCCACATCGAACCGTTCGAGAACCGGCTGGTGATCCGCTTCCGCGTGGACGGCGTGTTGCGCGAGGTGCTGCAGACCAAGCGCGCGGTCGCCCCGCTGATCGTCTCGCGCATCAAGGTCATGTCGCGCCTCGACATCGCCGAGAAGCGCCTCCCGCAGGACGGTCGCATCTCGCTTCGCGTCGCCGGGCGGGCCGTGGACGTGCGCGTCTCGACGATACCGGCCGGACACGGCGAGCGCGTCGTGCTGCGCCTGCTCGACAAGCAGGCAGGCCGCCTGGACCTGAACTCGCTCGGCATGGATCCGAAGACCCAGGCGCTCACCGACGAGATCATCCACAAGCCGAACGGCATCCTGCTGGTGACCGGGCCCACCGGCTCGGGCAAGACCACCTCGCTGTACGCCGCGCTCGATCGCATCAACGACCGCACCCGCAACATCATGACGGTCGAGGATCCGATCGAGTACTACATCGACGGCATCGGACAGACCCAGGTCAACACGCGCGTCGAGATGACATTCGCCCGCGGCCTGCGCGCCATCCTGCGCCAGGACCCGGACGTGGTGATGGTCGGCGAAATTCGCGACCTCGAGACCGCGCAGATCGCAGTGCAGTCGAGCCTCACGGGTCACCTGGTGCTCTCGACGCTGCACACGAACACCGCCGTGGGTGCGGTCACCCGCCTGCGCGACATGGGTATCGAGCCGTTCCTGCTGTCGTCGAGCCTGGTCGGCGTCATCGCGCAGCGGCTGGTGCGCGTGCTGAACCCCGCGACGCGCGAAGCCTACACCGCGGGCGAGTACGAGCGGCGGCTGCTCAACATACCCGACGGCGCACCGTCTCCCACGCTCTATCGCCCTGGCGCGCGTGACACCTCCAACGGCTACCGCGGCCGCACGGGCATCTACGAGCTGGTGCTCATCGACGAGCACATGCGCACGATGATCCACGATGGTGCCTCCGAACTCGAACTCGAGCGCTACGCACGCACACGCACGCCCGGCATCCGCGACGACGGACGGGCCAAGGTGCTCGCGGGCGTCACCACGATCGAGGAAGTCCTCAAGGTAACGCGCGAGGACTGACGCATGGGAGCCTTCGAGTTCGTCGCGGTGGATGCCGCGGGCCGGGAGCGAAAGGGCGTCCTCGAGGGCGACACGCCGCGCCATGTCCGCCAGTTGCTGCGCGAGCAGGGCCTGCTGCCGGTGCTGGTGGACGAGGTGGTCGAGCACGAGACCGCGAGTTCCCGGCAGCCTTTCACATTCAAGTTCCAGCGCGGACTGAGTGCCGCCGACCTAGCACTGGTGACACGGCAACTCGCGACCCTGGTCAAGTCCGCGCTGCCGCTCGAGGAAGCGCTGCTCGCCGTTTCGCAGCAGACCGACAAGCCGCGCGTGCGCAGCATCATGCTGGGCGTGCGCTCGAAAGTGATGGAAGGCCACACGCTGGCCGCCGGGCTCGCCGATTTCCCCGGCTCGTTCCCGGAAATCTACTGCGCCACGATTGCCGCAAGCGAGCACTCCGGCCACCTCGATGCGGTGCTCGAGCGGCTCGCGGATTACACGGACAATCGCCAGCAGCTCCGCAGCCGGACACTGAGCGCGATGCTCTACCCGGTGCTGCTGTTCGTGGTGTGCGTGGTGATCGTGTTCTTCCTCCTGGTATCCGTCGTTCCCAAGGTCGTCGAGGTGTTCCGCTCCAGCGAGGCCGCCCTGCCGCTGCTGACCCAGGCACTGATCGCCGGCAGCGACTTCATGCGGCACTACGGCATCTACCTGGTGATCGCGGTCGCGGCAGCGATCTTTCTTTTCACACGCTGGCTCAAGGTCGAGTCCAACCGTCGGGTCTGGCACCAGTTCCTGCTCTCGCTTCCGGTGATCGGCAAGGCCGTGCGTGGCGCCAACACGGCGCGCTTCGCGCGGACCTTCAGTACGCTCACGTCGAGTACCGTACCGGTACTCGAGGCCATGCGGATCTCGGCCGAGGTGGTTTCGAACCTGCCGATGAAGGCCGCGGTCGAGGCCGCGGCGGTGCGGGTGCGCGAAGGCGCGCCGATCGGCAAGTCGCTGGCTGCCAGCCGCGTCTTCCCGCCGATGATGATCCACCTGATATCGAGCGGGGAGTCGAGCGGCGAACTGGACACGATGCTCGACCGTGCAGCGATCCACCAGGAGCGCGAGCTGGATACGATCCTGCAGGGCGTCGTGGGCCTGCTCGGGCCGTTGATGATCCTGCTGATGGGCGGCCTCGTGCTGGTGATCGTGCTCGCGATGCTGTTGCCGATCTTCGAACTGAACCAGCTGGTCAAGTAGCCAGCCGCCCGCTAAACAGGTGCAGGCACGCATGTCGACGGTACCGGCATGGCGTGCCGCCTGGCACACAGGTTCCGGACATCCATTTTTTGGCGCCAAATTGCCGGGAGCAGTCGATGCCGACATCAAACCGACCCGTGTCTCTCATCCATGCCGGACTTGCGTCCGCGTTGCTGATGCTCGCCGCCGTGGCCGCACCCGCCTCCGACCAGCAGTACCCTCCGGTCAGCCCGGACGGCCTGCAACTCCGCAAGTCGCTCGAATACGGTGCGGTATACGTGAAGCAGGGAGCTGATTTCTCGCAGTACAAGAGCGTCGGGCTGCTCGAGTGCTACGTGCAGTTCGCGAAGGACTGGGCTCGGGACTACAACGAGAACGAACCGGACCTTACGGAACAGGTGACGCCGGACGACGAGACGCGGATAAAGAACGACCTCTCCGTCCAGTTCAACAAGGTCTTCGTGGCGGAACTTGAAAAGAATGGCGATTTCCAGATCGTCACCAAGCAGGGCCCCGGAGTGCTGATCCTGAGGCCCTCGCTGCTGAACGTGATGGTGACGGCGCCGGACGTCAATTCACCGACGCCGAGCGCGGACATCGTTGCGTCCGCAGGACAGATGACCCTCTACCTCGAGTTGTGGGATGGTGGGACCAGCACGCTGCTCGCGCGCGTGATAGACACCGCAGCGGACGAGAGCACTGGAGGCATGGCCGAGCAGGCAACGTCGGTAAGCAACCAGGCAGCTGCGGACATCATCCTGAGGCGCTGGGCCGATCGACTGCGCAAGGCGCTCGACGCCGCGCGGAACACGCCACCCGTCAGCCCTTGATCGCGAGCAGCCCGTCGAGGGCGGCGCGGACGTCGAATCCCGCGCGTCGCAACCGTGCGGCGACCTCGCGCGGTACGTCGCGTCCACTTGAAAGCGCGTTCGGCGTACCCGTATAGTGGAACATCCGGCCCCGCCGTCGCAGCACACGGGCCAGCTGGTCGTAGAACGCCTGCGAATAGAGCTCCCCGGCAATGCCGAATCTTGGAGGGTCGTGCAGCACGGCATCCACGGATGCATCCGGTATCCGCGTGATTTCGCGCGATATGTCGCCTTGCTCCAGCTCGAGCCCGCCCCCCGGCATCGGTGACCAGGGGTTCAGGCTGCGCAGCCAGATCACGTCCGGGTTCTTTTCGAACGACAGCACCCGCGCCGCCTGCCCTGCCAGGCACCACGCTGCGAAATACCCCAGGCCGCCGCAGGTATCGAGTACGACCTTCCCGCGGGGCTCGACCAGCGCGACCTTGCGGGCGGCATCCTCGTACGGCGACCCCTGCGCGGTCGGCAGCATCTTGATGCCGTCGATCTCGAACGTCGGCGCGCCCCACTCCGTCGGCACCAGCTTGATCAGCGAACTGTCGAACCTCGAGGCCGGCTGGAACGCATCGCCGTCCCAGAAGTAGATGGTCCGCTCGCGACAGGCCTCCAGGTACGGGTAGCGCCGTCCCCGCCAGGCCCACGCATCCTCTACCGTCTCTACGGTCGCGATCGAGCGACCGAGGTCCAGCGAACACTCGACGGTCGAATCGCCGCGCGCGCACGCGGCGAGCAACGCCTTGTGCTCACCAATCGTCAGCAACGGCCCGGCGTCGTGGAATGTCACTGCCACGGGCAGCCTCAATCCGCCGCGGCCTCGGCCTTGAGACGCGCCGGCCTCAGCCGGGCCGAGGTACGCCTCGATCCGGTGTCGCGCCACGTAGATCAGCGGGCTCAGCAGCACCGCCATCACCATCTTGTAGCAGTAATTCACCGTGCCGACCGCCAGGAACAGTGACACCGGCCACTGCTGCGGCCCCAGCACGAAGGCGATGTAGAGCACGACGAAACTGTCCACCAGTTGCGAGACGGCCGTGGACGCGGTGGCACGCAGCCAGATCCACCGCTCGCCGGTCGCGGTGCGAATGCGGTGGAAGATCGCCACGTCGATCATCTGGCCCACCAGGAACGCCGCCAGCGAGCCCCCGATCGTCCACAGGCCCTGCCCGAACACGTTGCCGTAGGCAGCCTGCATGTCGGGAACACCGCGGCCAGCGTTGACGGTGACCCACCAGTCCGCCGGCGCCAGGTGGATAGCGCGCGTACGCGAACACGAAGGCGTAGGTGATCATGCCTGCGGCCGCGAACGAGATGAAACGGACGCCACGGCGCCCGAAGTACTCGTTGATGACGTCCGTCATGATGAAGACGATCGGCCAGATCAGCACGCCGGCGGTGAAGCTGAGCGAGCCCACCTGGCCGAACAGGTTCCAGCCGAATGGCGGCAGCCCGATCGTGGGCTCGAGCGCGAATATCTTCACGCCGACGAACTCCGCCACCACCGCGTTGCCGACGAAGAACGCGGTGAGCGCCATGAACAGCCGCGTCGAGCGCGACGAGAGCGAGGCAGTCATGAGTTTTTCTCCGTCCGATTACTGTGCGGCCGAGCATACACGGGCGGCGATCGTGCAGGCGCTAGCCGCGGCCCTTCACCTGGCGCATCAGGTCGCGGCGCTCGCGCTTGTCCGGCCGTCCGGAGTGCACCGGCGCCGCCAGCCTGTCGAACTCCCGCACGGTCGCCCGGGCCGCCTCGCTCTCGGGCGTCTCGAGGTAGAAGCCTCGTGCCTCGGTCGCCGGACCCCGCCGTGTCGGAATGCCGGTCACCGCCACGTCGAAGCGCTCGCGCTCGCGGGTAATAAGCAGCCGGTCACCGACCTTCACCTGCCGCGAAGCCTTCGCCCGCTCGCCATTCACCTGCACGTGGCCGCCCTCGACCGCCTGCTGGGCGAGGCCGCGGGTCTTGAAGAAACGCACGCACCACAGCCACTTGTCCACGCGCAGGCCCGTCGCAGCCGCTTTCGCAGCCCCGCTCGACGCTGTCCTCGTCATGTTCATCAGCCCGGCTCACGGCCGCATTATAAGCCCCCTATAATCCATGCTTGCCCGGAGAACCCGCGTGGACCAGACATTCCTCGACCGACTCGCCCGCCAGTGCGACGAACTGAAGGGCGCAGGGCTCTTCAAGCCCGAGCGCGTGCTCGACTCGCCGCAGCAGCCTGTCGTGCGGCTCGCTGACGGACGCGAGCTGCTGAACCTCTGCGCGAACAACTACCTCGCGCTTGCCAACCACCCCTCCATCCTCGAGGCCGGTCACAAGGCGCTCGACCGTTACGGCTATGGCATGGCTTCGGTCCGCTTCATCTGCGGCACCCAGACCGTGCACAAGGAACTCGAGGGACGGCTTGCGGCGTTCCTCGGCATGGACGACGCGATCCTGTATTCGTCCTGCTTCGATGCGAACGGCGGCCTGTTCGAGACGCTGCTCGACGAACAGGACGCGGTCATCAGCGACTCGCTGAACCACGCCAGCATCATCGACGGCGTGCGCCTCTGCAAGGCACAGCGCCTGCGTTACGCGAACAACGACCTCGACGAACTCGAGACCCGGCTGAAGGAGGCGTCCGGCGCGCGCACCAGGCTGATCGCCACCGACGGCGTATTCTCGATGGACGGCGTGATCGCTCGCCTCCGGGACATCTGCGACCTCGCGGACCGTTACGGGGCGCTGGTGATGGTCGATGACTCGCACGCAACCGGATTCGTCGGCACGGGCGGCCGCGGCACGCCGGAATACCGTGAGGTCATGGGACGCGTCGACATCCTCACCGGAACGCTCGGCAAGGCACTCGGCGGCGCGGCGGGCGGCTACACGGCGGCACGCAGGGAGATCGTCGCCTGGCTCAGGCAGCGTTCGCGGCCGTATCTCTTCTCGAACAGCATCCCGCCGGTGATTGCAGCGGGAACACTGCGCGTCCTCGACCTCGTCGAGGCGGGCGACGAGCTTCGCGCACGGCTGCGCCGGAACACCACTCACTTCCGCGAGCGGATGACCACGGCGGGCTTCGACATCGTGCCGGGCGAGCACCCGATCGCACCGGTGATGCTGGGCGATGCCGCCCTCGCCGCCCGGTTCGCCGAGAGACTTCTCGACCTCGGCGTGTACGTCATCGGTTTCTCGTACCCGGTCGTGCCGATGGGCAAGGCGCGCATCCGCACGCAGATGTGCGCCGGGCACACGATCGAGCAGCTCGATCGCGCGGTCGACGCGTTCACGTCCGTCGGGCAGGAACTCGGCGTTCTCAAGGCATGATTTCCAAAGGAGCCTGAAAGAACATGAAGGCACTGGTCAAGGCTGAACGCGCGCCCGGGATCTGGCTCGAGGACGTCCCCGAGCCCAGGGTCGGTCCGAACGACGTGCTGATCCGGATCCGCAAGACCGCGATCTGCGGCACCGACATGCACATCTACCTCTGGGACCACTGGGCGCAGAAGACGATCCCCGTGCCCATGCACGTCGGTCACGAGTACTGCGGCGAGATCGTGGAAATTGGCAGCGAGGTACAGGGCTTCGCGATCGGTGACCGTGTCTCCGGTGAGGGTCACATCACCTGCGGATACTGCCGCAACTGCCGCGCAGGCCGCCGGCACCTGTGCCGCAACACCGTGGGAGTGGGCGTGAACCGGCCGGGCTGCTTCGCGGAATACCTGTCCATTCCCGCCTTCAATGCCTTCAAGCTCCCGGAGTCCATCACCGACGAGATCGCCTCGATCCTCGATCCGCTCGGCAACGCCACGCACACCGCGCTCTCGTTCAACCTCGTCGGCGAGGACGTGCTGATCACCGGCGCGGGTCCGATCGGGATCATGGCGACGGCGATCGCCCGCCACGTCGGGCGCTCGCCACATCGTCGTGACCGACGTCAACGACTACCGCCTCGACCTCGCGCGAAAGCTGGGCGCGACGCGCGCCGTCAATGTCACGCGGGAATCGATCGAAGACACGATGAAGTCGCTCGGCATGGCCGAGGGCTTCGACGTCGGGCTGGAGATGTCGGGCAACCCGAGGGCATTCCGCGACCTGCTGCGCACCATGCACCACGGCGGAAACGTCGCGCTGCTGGGCATCCCGCCCGACGAAACCGCCATCGACTGGAACGACGTGATCTTCAAGGGCCTGATGCTCAAGGGCGTGTACGGGCGCGAGATGTTCGAGACCTGGTACAAGATGGCGGCGATGCTGCAGAGCGGCCTGGACATCAGCGCGATCATCACGCACCGGTTCCCGATTGCCGATTTCCGCGAGGGCTTCGAGGTAATGCGCAGCGGCCAGTCCGGCAAGGTCATACTCGACTGGGCCGCATGAGCCGCGCGGCGAGGATCGCCGCCGCGACAGCCGGGGCACTGGCGCTCGTCGTCGCGGGTTTCGTCGCCCTCAACTGGGCGCCCGATCGCCCGGTCTCGCGAACTCGAGGCGCGCTGGGCACCGCCGCCGTCGACGTTCGTCGGCATCGGCGGCACTGCAGGTGCACGTGCGCGACGAAGGTCGGCGCGACGACCCGGTGCCGATCCTGCTGCTGCACGGCACCTCCGCATCACTGCACACCTGGGACGGCTGGGTACGGTCGCTCGAAGGCCGGCGTCGCGTCATTCGCGTCGACATGCCGGGCTTCGGCCTGACCGGGCCCGTCGCCCGACGGCGACTACACCATCGACAGCTACGTGCGGTTCACCACCGCGGTGCTGGATCACTTCGGCGTCGCAGCGCTGCGTGCTGGCCGGCAACTCGTTCGGCGGCTGGGTTGCGTGGGAGACTGCGCTCGCCGACCCTGCGCGCGTCGAGGCGCTGATCCTCGTCGACTCCGCGGGCTACGCGATCCGCTCCCAGTCCAGTCCCGCTCGGCTTCCGCTTGGCGAAGATTCCCGTCCTGAACCGCTTGATGGAGGTCACGCTGCCGCGGCGGCTGGTGGAGTCGAGCGTCAGGAACGTCTACGGAGATCCCGGACAAGGTCACGCCCGAACTGGTGGACCGCTACTACGAGATCACCTTGCGCGAGGGAAACCGCGCGGCACTGGTGCAGCGATTCGTGCAGGCACCGCTCGGCATCGACGAGGCGCGTATCCGCGAACTCCGGGTCCCGACGCTGATCATCTGGGGCGGGCGTGACAGGCTGATCCCGGCCGAGTACGGTGGGCTGTTCCTGCAGGACATCGCCGGAAGCCGGCTCGCGATCTTCGACGACCTGGGGCACGTGCCGCAGGAGGAGGACCCTGCGCGCACGGTCGCCGCGGTCGAATCGTTCCTGGCCGGGCTCCCCGACTGACCGGACGGCACCAGCGAGACTCAAGTGGCGCGCATCAGCTTCCTCAAGTCACTGTACGCACAGGTGCTCGTGGCCGTGGTGATCGGCGCCGTCATCGGTTTCGCGTTCCCGGAAACCGGCGCAGCACTGAAGCCGCTCGGCGACGGCTTCATCAAGCTGATCAAGATGATGATCGGGCCGATCATCTTCTGCACCGTGGTGCTCGGCATCTCGGGCATGGAAGACATGAAGAAGGTCGGCAGGACCGGCGGGCTCGCGCTGTTGTACTTCGAGGTCGTGAGCACGATTGCGCTGGTGATCGGGCTGGTCATCGTCAACCTGGTGCGCCCGGGCGCGGGCGTCAACGCGGACCCCGCCACGCTCGATGCCGACGCGGTGCGGCAGTACGCGTCCGCCGCGGGCCCGCAGGGCTTCGTCGAGCACGTGCTGAACCTCATTCCGTCCACGATCACCGGCGCCTTCGCCGACGGCGAGGTGCTGCAGGTGCTGCTGATCTCGGTGCTGTTCGGATTCGCACTGCACGCGGTCGGCGGCCGCAAGCTCGCCGTATACCGCATGATCGAGCAGCTGTCGGAAGTGCTGTTCCGGATCGTGGGCTACATCATGCGACTCGCGCCGCTCGGCGCGCTGGGCGCGATGGCATTCACCATCGGCAAGTACGGCATCGGGGCACTGGTGTCGCTCGGCACGCTGATGGCCTGCTTCTACGCCACCTGCCTGCTGTTCATATTCGTGGTGCTCGGCGGCATCGCGCAGGTGGAACGGCTTCAGCATCCTGTCGTTCATCCGCTACATCAGGGAAGAACTCTTCATCGTGCTCGGCACCTCGTCGTCGGAGTCGGTGCTGCCGCGGATGATGATGCGCATGGAGGACCTCGGCGTCGACAAGTCGGTGGTCGGGCTGGTGATCCCGACCGGCTATTCGTTCAACCTGGACGGAACGGCGATCTACCTGACGATGGCGGCCGTCTTCATCGCCCAGGCCACCAACACGCCGCTCGACCTCGGGCACCAGCTCACGCTGCTCGCCGTGCTGCTGCTGACGTCCAAGGGCGCTGCCGGCGTCACCGGCAGCGGCTTCATCGTGCTCGCCGCGACCCTGTCGGCGGTGGGCAACGTGCCGGTGGCCGGGGTCGCGCTGATCCTCGGCATCGACCGGTTCATGTCCGAGGCACGCGCGCTCACCAACCTGATCGGCAACGGTGTCGCCACGGTCGTGGTCGGCAAGTGGTGCGGCCAGGTGGACGAGGCGAGGATGCGCGAGCGACTTGGAGGCACATGAACGAAGCTTGTTCGATCCGCTGGTTTTCATGCGCGGCCCGCCGATGAAGAACCGTTTCATGCTGGCACCGCTGACCAATTGCCAGAGTCACGACGACGGCACGCTGTCGGACGAGGAATACCGCTGGCTCACGATGCGCGCCGAGGGCGGATTCGGCCTGACGATGACCTGCGCCTCGCACGTGCAGGCACGAGGACGCGGTTTCGCCGGGACAGCTCGGCATCTTTTCCGACGCGCACCTCGACGGTCTTGCGCGCCTTGCGGCTGCGATCAAGCGCACCGGCAGCCTCGCGATGGTGCAACTGCATCACGCCGGCATGCGGGCGCCCGCGGCACTGATCGGCGAGCAGCCGGTCTGCCCCTCGGACGACGCCGAGACCGGTGCGCGGGCGCTCGACCTGGCAGAGGTTGAACGGCTGGTGCGAGGACTTTGCCGACGCGGCGCAGCGAGCAGAGCGCGCCGGCTTCGACGGCGTCGAACTGCACGCCGCGCACGGATACGTGCTGGCGCAGTTCCTGAGTGCCGAGATCAACCGACGCGAGGACCGCTACGGCGGAGACGCTCGAGAACCGGTCCAGGATCCTGTTCGAAATCCTTGCCGCCGTTCGCTCGCGCTGCCGTGCCGACTTCAACGTCGGTGTCCGGCTGTCGCCGGAACGCTTCGGACTCAGGCTCCCCGAGATCGTGAGCGTCGCGGAAATGCTGATCGGCAGCGGCAAGGTCGATTTCCTGGACCTCTCGCTCTGGGATGTCTTCAAGGAGCCCCAGGAAGCCGAGTTCCAGGGCCGAAGCCTGCTCTCCTATTTCACGTCGCTCGATCGCGGCGCGGTACGGATGGGTGCCGCCGGCAGGATCGCAGGTGGACAGGATGCCGCCCGATGCCTCGACGCGGGACTCGACTTCGTCATCATCGGCCGCGCTGCCATCCTGCACCACGACTTCCCGGAGCGCGTTCGGGCCGATCCGGGATTCCGGGCCATGGAACTGCCGGTGACGCCTGACTATCTCGGCCGCGAGGGCCTGGGCCGGAAATTCGTGGACTACATGGGAAACTGGAAGGGATTCGTCTCGACGCAGGCCGCGGTCGAGACATAGGCATCGCGTTCGCAGCGGCTGGCGTCAGCAGCCGGAACGCCACGCACGAACATTGGAGACACGCAAATGCAAACGGACTCGAACGGTGAATCCCTCCAGCTTCGGTCGCTGGTCAAGGCGAACGGCGAGCTCGAGCTGTCACTGGTGGCAGTCGCCCTCCCGCAGCCCGGCCCGGACGAGGTGCTGATCCGCGTCGAGGCTGCGCCCCTTAACCCGTCGGACCTCGGGCTGCTGTTCGGCGCGGCGGACATGGCTACCGCGCTTGGCTCCGGGAGCGACGCACGCCCCGTCGTCACCGCCAGGATCCCGGACGGCCTGATGAAATCCATGGCCGCCCGCGTCGACGTGTCGATGCCCGTCGGCAACGAGGGAGCCGGCGTGGTGATCGCCGCGGGCGCGTCCGACGAGGCCCAGGCGCTGCTCGGCAAGACCGTGGCCGCGTTCGGCGGTGCGATGTACTCGCAGCATCGCTGTGTAAAGGCTGCCCAGTGCCTCGAACTGCCGGCTGGCACGACCCCGGCCGAGGGCGCGTCGTGTTTCGTAAACCCGCTCACCGCGCTCGGCATGATCGAGACGATGCGCAACGAGGGTCATGCCGCGCTGGTACACACGGCGGCTGCCTCGAACCTCGGGCAGATGCTGAACCGGCTGTGCCTCGCGGACGGAATCGGCCTGGTCAGCGTCGTACGCAATGACGAGCAGGCGCAGATGCTGCGCTCGCACGGCGCGAAGCATGTCTGCGTCTCGACGGCAGAGACTTTCATGAAGGACCTGGCCGACGCGATCGCGGCCACCGGCGCAACGCTCGGTTTCGACGCCGTGGGAGGCGGACGACTCGCGGGCCAGCTGCTGGCCGGCATGGAAGCCGCGCTCATGCGCTCGGGCGGTGAATACCAGCGCTACGGATCGACCACGCAAAAGCAGGTCTACATCTACGGATCGCTCGACAACGGCCCCACCGAACTGAGGCGGAACTTCGGGGCGGCCTGGGGACTCGGCGGATGGCTGCTTCCGATCTTCCTGCAGAGAGTCGGGCCGGAAGTGGCGGAGAGGCTGCGCGCGCGTGTCGTCGCGGGGCTCGGGACGATTTTCGCGAGCCATTACACCAAGGTGGTTTCGCTGGCCGAGGCGCTCAACCTCAAGGAGATCGCCGCATACGGGCGACGCTCGACAGGCGCCAAGTACCTGGTCAATCCCAACCAGTGATCAGAGGCTGGCCGGCCGACCGACCCATGCCGCGGCAGTAGTCCTCAGTCGACCGAACAGGCAATGCAGTAGGCGAATACGCTGGAGGGATCCGACAGCCTCGCGAGCCGCTCGGCTTCCGCGAGCAGTGGCGCAAGCGCCTTCGGGACGACGGGGATCGTGGCTTTCGGCAGCAGCGGCGCGATGACGCGCGCGAGCGCCACGCGGATGCGCAGTCCAATCGCCTCGCCGATGCCGACGGCTTCGTCGAAGTACTCGACGTCGTAGTCGTCGCCAAGCTTTGCCATGTCCGCAGCGAGATCGATGGCATCCTGGTAGCCGCCGAGCTGGTCCACGAGACCCACACGCAGCGCGTCGGTTCCCGACCAGACGCGGCCCTGGGCGACCGCATCGACGGCCTCGACCGACATCTTGCGCGCCGTCGCCACGCGACCGATGAAGTCCTGGTAGCCGCGATCGATGGTCTGCTGGAGTATGTCCCTGGAAATGTCGCCGAGCGACCGGTCAAGCCGGAATTCGCCGGCAAGCGCCGTCGTGCCGACGCCATCGGTGTGCACGCCGACGCGTTCCAGTGATCTCTGGAACGTCGGCATCATGAAGAAGATCCCGATCGAGCCGGTAAGCGTGGCAGGGCTCGCGACGATCTTGTCCGCATCCATCGCGATGTAGTAGCCACCGGACGCCGCAAGGCTGCTCATCGAGGCCACGACGGGCTTGCCGGCCTTGCGCAGTGCCTCGACCTCGCGGCGTATCACTTCGCTCGCGAACACGCTGCCGCCCGGACTGTCGATGCGAAGCACCACGGCCTTGACCGCATCATCCTGGGCCGCATCGCGCAGCTCGGTCGCGAGCGTGTCGGAGCCGATCATTCCCGGCGCCTCGTCGCCCGGCATGATGTCGCCCGAGGCCACGATGACCGCGACTTTCTGCGCGGACCGCGACGACAGGGCCCGCTCGGAATCCAGGTTCGCCAGGTAGGATTCGAAGCCCACGCCCACGTAGGAAGCGGTGCCGTCGTCCTCGCCGGTGATCTGCTTGAGCCGATCCTCGACCTCGAAGCGGCCCTTGAGCGAAGTGACGAGCCCGGCATCCAGCGCCATCTTCGCCAGGTCGCCGCCAGCCTTGCGCAGGTTGACCGCAGCGTCATCCGCGTACGCCTGCAGGTTCGACGGCTCGAGCCCGCGCGCGGCTGCGACGTTGGTCTTGTAGGTGGTCCACAGCGATTCGAGCCAGGAAAGGCTCTCCTCGCGCTCGGCCGGGGACATGTCGTTGCGACTGAACGTCTCGACGGCTGACTTGTATTGCCCGACGCGGAAGATGTTCACGTCGATGGACAGCTTGTCCAGCGCATCCTTGAGAAAAATCCCGTAGTTGGCATAGCCGTCCACGTACGCGGCGC
The DNA here is from genome assembly GCA_963819835.1 of uncultured Gammaproteobacteria bacterium. GTDB lineage: Bacteria > Pseudomonadota > Gammaproteobacteria > Steroidobacterales > Steroidobacteraceae > RPQJ01. Next base: position 484,797 of record CAWFXR010000023.1, on the reverse strand, counting down.
CCATCGGGTCGAGGTAGATCTCGTCGGCGTGGGCCGCCACGTAGTACTGGCTCTGCTCGTAGAAATTTCCGTAGGCAATCACGGGCTTGCCGCTGGCGCGGAAGTCGTCAACCGCCGCGGCGACTTCGTGGAGCTTGGCCTGGCCACCGCCGTCCAGCCCGCCGAGGTCGAGATAGAGCGCGCTGATACGATCGTCGACCGCGCCGGCCTCGATCGCATCGACGACGTCGCGCAGCAGGGTCTCGGCAGGCTGGCTGCGCAATGCCCTCGCCAGCGCACGTTCCAGCGGATCCCCGGTCAACTGCTCGACCAGCGGACCCTGCGGGTCGATCACCAGCGCAGCCTTGCCGGGAACGATCGGGATGGGGCGCGAAAACAGGCCCACGAAGGCGCCGAACAGCACCAGCAGCAGGACCAGGTGCAGTACCTTCCGGAGCCCGTCGAGGCCGCTCCAGATCCAGTGCAGAACACGGCCGATGACGCGGAACATGCGTTACCCGGGGCGCCGGCACGCCAGGCGCGCCGTACCCCAGGAACCCGTCGTCAGACCTTCTCTTCGATGCGCGCAGCCTTGCCAGTGCGGTCGCGCAGGAAGTACAGCTTGGCGCGACGAACGTGGCCGCGGCGCTTCACCTTGATCCCGCCGAGTGCGGGGCTGTGGGTCTGGAACACGCGTTCCACGCCCTCGCCGTGCGACATCTTGCGCACGGTGAACGACGAGTTCAGTCCGCGGTTGCTCTTCGCGATGACCACGCCCTCGTAGGACTGGACGCGCTCGCGATCGCCTTCCTTGACCTTCACCTCGACGACGACCGTGTCGCCCGGGCCAAAGTCCGGAATTTCGCGCTGCATGCGCTCCTTCTCGAGCGTGGCAATGATGTTGCTCATGTCTCACCTTTCTCGCAGTGGTTGCTTCCGTGCCCGGTCCGCGGCGCATCCTGCTCCGCGCGATATTCTTCCAGCAGCGCGAGTTCCTCGCCGCTCAATTCCCGCTGTCGCAGCAGGTCCGGTCGCCGCGCCCAGGTGCGCCCCAGCGACTGCTTCCTGCGCCAGCGGTCGATCGCGGCGTGGTTGCCGCCCTTCAGAACCGCCGGCACGTCACGACCCAGCCAGTTCTCCGGCCTCGTGTAGTGTGGCCAGTCCAGCAGCCCGCTCGCAAACGACTCCTGCTCGGCCGACTCCGCGCATCCGAGCGAGCCGGGCAGCAGCCGCGACACCGCATCGATCAGCATCAACGCCGGCAGCTCTCCGCCGGACAGCACGATGTCGCCAACCGACAACGACTCGTCGATACAGGCCTCGACGAAGCGCTCGTCCACCCCCTCGTAGCGGCCGGCCACCAGCACGACCTCCCCGAGTCCGGCGATTTCCGCGACCTTCGACTGCGTGACCGGCGCGCCATCCGCTGCCAGGTACACCCGTCGCGCCGCGGGCAGCATCGCCGCCGCATCCACCATTGCGAGCCTCAAGGGCTCCGCCTTCAACACCATCCCGGGGCCGCCGCCGTAGGGCCGGTCGTCCACCGTCTTGTGCACGTCCGTGGCGTACTGCCGCGGATTTACCGTCCTGACTTCGAGCAGCCCCCGGTCTATCGCCCGCCCGAGCACTCCGAAACCAACCGCCTGCTCGACGAACTCGGGAAACAACGTGATGACCACGATCTTCACGCGAATCCCGCCGGTCAGTCGTCCAGGTGCCAGTCGAGTGTCACCCGGCCCGAATCAAAATCGACGTCCAGCAGCCTCTGCGGCACCAGCGGGACCAGCCGCTCCCGGTCGCCCGCCAGGACCAGCACCGGGTGAGCCGGCATGTCCAGCACGCCCTCCACGCGACCGAGCATCGCCCCGTCGCGGTTGCAGGCCTCGAGCCCGACCAGGTCGTGCCAGTAGTACTCGCGCTCCGCAGTCGGCGCCAGTTCCGACCGGTCCACCTGGACCTCGCAGCCTGTCAGGCCCTGGGCGGCGTCCCGCGAATCCACGCCTTCGAGGCGCACAGCCACGGCCTTGCCAGCCCGTTTCCACTCGAGAACCGTCCGGCGCTCCGCCTGGCCAGCTCGGACGATCTCCCAACTCCTGAAATCCACGATGCCCTCGAGCGGGTCGGTGAAGGAATTGACCTTCACCCAGCCCGTCACCCCGAATGGGGCACCGATTCGACCGAGCACCACCACGCGCCGGTCACTGCCGGGGCGCGCCTGGCTCACAGGCTCAGGCCGCGGCCCTGGCCTTGCGGTAGCCCTTGATCAGCTGCTCGACGCGCTCGGAAGGCTGCGCACCGCAACCCACCCAGTGGTCGATGCGGTCGAGTTCGAGCCGCAGCCCCTCGCTGCCGCCGCGGGCGACCGGATTGAAGAACCCGACCTGCTCCAGGGCGCCACCGACGCTGCGGCGACTGTCGGTCACAACCACGTGGTAGAAAGGTTCTTTCTTGCCGCCGCGGCGCATCAAACGGATCTTCACCATCGTCTGCCATTGCCTCGTTCAGGACTGCCAGGTACCGGCCCGGTACCCGGTCAAAAAAGAGCCGCGAACTATACCGAAAATTCCAGCGGAAAGAAATGCTTGTGGGTGACTCACTGGAGGCCGGGCGGAAGCCGGCCGGCCATCGTACGCATCATGCGCCCGATCCCCCCCTTGCCCATGCCCTTCATCATTTTCTGCATCTGCAGGAAATTCTTCAGCAGCCGGTTCACGTCGGCCACGTGGGTCCCCGACCCGGTGGCGATCCGGCGGCGGCGGGACCCGTCAATGGTCTTGGGGTAACGGCGCTCCCCCGGCGTCATGGAGCAGATGATGGCGATCTGGCGGCGGATTTCGCGGTCATTACCCTGCGGCAGGCCACCCGCCTTGGCCGCAAGGTGGGCTGGCAGCTTCTCCATCAAGGCGGCCATGCCACCCATTCCGTCCAGCTGGCGCAACTGGGCCTGCAGGTCGTTCAGGTCGAAATCCTTGCCCTTGGCCATCTTGCGGGCCAGCTTCTCGGCTTCCTCCCGGTCGACCTTGCGGGTGACCTCTTCAACCAGGCTCAGCACATCGCCCATGCCCAGGATTCGCGATGCCATGCGCTCCGGCTGGAAGACTTCCAGGGCTTCGGGCTTTTCGCCCACGCCAAGGAACAGTATCGGACGTCCGGTCACCTGCCTGACGGAGAGCGCCGCGCCGCCCCGGGCATCGCCGTCCGCCTTTGTGAGGATGACGCCGGTCAGGTCGAGCGCTGAGCCGAATGCCCGGGCCGCGTTCACCGCGTCCTGGCCAGCCATGCTGTCCACCACGAACAGTGTCTCGACCGGCGTAAGCGTTGCCCCCAGTTCGCGGACCTCCTGCATCATCGCTTCGTCGACGTGCAGACGGCCCGCGGTGTCCACCAGCAGCACGTCGTATAGCCCGCGGCGCGCCTCGTCCAGGGCGCGCGCTGCAATAGCAATCGGCGCCAGTGACGGCTCTGCGGGCGTCACGTCGATGCCCAGCTGCTGCCCGAGGCGCTCGAGTTGCAGCATTGCCGCAGGCCTGTAGACGTCGGTCGAGGTGAGCAGCACGCGCTTGCGCTCGCGCTCGCGCAGCCACAAGGCGATCTTCGCTGCAGTGGTGGTCTTGCCCGCGCCCTGGAGTCCGGCGAGCAGGATCACTGCCGGCGGCTGGGTGCGAAGGTTCAGCGGCCGCACGCCCTCGCCCATCACCCGGACCAGTTCCTCGTGGATCACCCTCACCAGCGCCTGGCCCGGGGTGAGGCTGCGATGGATCTCGAGCCCGACGGCCCTCGCCTTCACCGCGTCGATGAATTCCTTGACCACCGGCAGGGCGACGTCTGCCTCGAGCAGCGCCATACGTACCTGCCGCAGCGTGTCGCCGATGTTCTCCTCGGTCAGGCGGCCGCGGCCACGCAGACCCTCGACGACTGTGGCGAGACGGGACGAGAGCTTGTCGAACACGGGACCTCGAATCGGGCAGATGAGACGCGCTGGCGCGTCGGAGCGCGAATTATAGGCACCGCGCCTCCTCACGGTAACGCCGATGTGACATCATTTCGCCGTAACCGCTTCGAGAGGCTCGCGCTTGCTGCTGCCACTGATTGCTGTCGCCTGCTACCTGTTCGGTGCCGTGGGACTGGGCTTCGGCGCGTACTACGGCGTGACCCACCATGGTCGCGGCGGGCGTATCGCGGGGCTGCTGATCGCGTGCGTCGGCGTAATCGTGCACCTGGCCGCGCTTGCGGTTGAACTGAAGCTCGACCCACAGGCCGTGCTGTCGCTGGGCGATACGGCCGCCATGGTCAGCGCGATGATCGCCGTCACCGCGCTCGTGGTGGCGCTCCGTCCCCGGCTGCGCGGCATGGCTGCGCTGCTGCTGGTGATCGCCGCATTGCTCGAAATGAGCTTCTCCGAAGGCGCGAGAAATTTCACCACCGGTCGCCCGGGCTGGGAACTCGCATTCCACGTGGCGATGGCAACGACGGCTTTCGCCTTCCTCACCATCGGTGCCGTCCTCGCCGCTGCGCAGGTGCTGGTGGACCACCGGCTGCGCAGCCGCCAGCCGCTCGGGATCCTGCGCATCCTGACGCCGATCGAGTCGCTCGAGTCCGGCTGCTTCCACAGCATCTTCGCCGGATTCGCGCTGCTCACGCTAGCGCTGGTGAGCGGCGCGTTCTTCATCGAGAACCTTTTCGCCCAGCACCTGGTGCACAAGGTGGTACTGGCGATCATCGCCTGGGTCGTCTTCGGAGTCCTGCTGCTCGGCCGCTGGCGCTTCGGATGGCGCGGCCGCAAGGCACTGCGCTGGACACTTGCCGGTTACACGCTGCTGGCCCTGTCCTACTTCGGCAGCAAGCTGGTTCTCGAAAACCTGCTCGGCCGCCACTGGGGCTGATCGCCCCTTGCAGGACATCCCGATACCCTGGATGGGCGGCCTGCTGGCGGTGCTCGTAGCGCTGTCGGCGTTCTTCTCGAGCTCCGAAACCGCGCTGATGGCGATCAACCGCTACCGGCTGCGGCATCGCGCCCGCGCGGGCAGCGCCGGGGCGCGCGCCGCCGAACGACTGCTCGAGCGGCCCGACCGGCTGATCGGGGTCATCCTGCTCTGCAACAACTTCGTGAATTCCGCGGCGGCGGCGCTCGTCACCGTGATGTCGCTGCAGATCGGCGGCGAGGGATTTGCCTTGATCGCCGTCAGCGCCTTCACCGTGGTGCTGATCATCTTCGGCGAGGTGGCGCCGAAGACCTTCGGCGCGCTCTATCCGGAGCGCATAGCGCTGCCGGCCGCGCTGGTCTACGAGGTGCTGCTCAAGCTCCTGTACCCGCTGGTCTGGGTGCTCAACCTGGTGACCAACGGCGTGCTGCGACTGATGGGTGTCTCGCGCGAGAAGGTGGCCACGACGGAACTGAGCCGTGACGAGTTACGCACCGTTCTCGCCGAGGCGGCGACCGTGATCCCGCATCGCCACCAGCGGATGCTGATGAGCATCCTGGACCTCGAGAAGACCAGCGTCGAGGACATCATGGTCCCGCGCAACGAGATCTCGGGCATCGACGTCAGCGATGACTGGGACGACATCCTGGACCAGGTGCGCGACAGCCGGCACACGCGCATCCCGGTCTACGAGGGCAGCATCGACAACCTGGTCGGGATCCTGCACATGAAGAAGGTCGCACGGCTGCTCGCACGCGGCGAATTCGCACGCGAGCAACTGCTGGCGCTGGCCCGCGCACGCGAGCCATGGTATGTCCCCGAGGGCACGTCGCTGAACAGGCAGCTGCTGAATTTCCAGCGCCAGCGGCGCCGCGTGGCCTTCGTCGTCAACGAGTACGGCGACGTGCAGGGCCTGGTGACGCTCGAGGACCTGCTCGAGGAGATCGTGGGCGAGTTCACCTCGGACACCAGATCGCTGCACAAGGACGTACACAAGGAAAAGAGCGGCAGCTTCATCGTCAACGCCTCGGCGAGCCTGCGTGCGCTGAACCGCAAGATGAACTGGTCGCTGCCGACGACGGGGCCGCGCACGCTGAACGGCTTGATCATCGAGCAACTCGAGACCATCCCCGAAGCAGGCACCAGCCTGCGCATCGACGCCTACGTGATCGACGTGCTGCAGACCGGGGACAATGCGGTCAAGACAGTGCGGCTGAAGACCCTCTCGCCGACGGCGGACAAATCCGCGGCAAAATCAGAAGGCGGCGGCCAGGGCCTGGTCTAGCCTCGCGACGCCCTGCACGGACATGCCCTCCGGGGTCTGCCTGGGAACGTTGGCCGCAGGCACCAGCGCACGCTTGAAGCCCTGCTTGACCGCTTCCCGGAGCCGTTCCTCGCCGAAGGGCACCGGCCGGATCTCACCGGTCAGCCCCAGTTCGCCGAAACAGACCATGTCGGTCGCTACCGGGCGGTTGCGCAGGCTCGACTGCACCGCGAGCACGGCCGGCAGGTCGGCCGCAGTCTCCCCGATGCGCACGCCCCCGACGACGTTGATGAAGACGTCCTGGCCCGAGGTCGAGATCCCGCCGTGGCGGTGCAACACGGCGAGCAGCAGCGCGAGGCGGCTGGATTCAAACCCTACGGCAACGCGGCGCGGCGACATGCCCTGTGCCTCGTCGATCAACGCCTGGACCTCCACGAGCAGCGGCCGGCTGCCCTCGCGGGCGACCGTGACGACGCTGCCTGGTACCGGGGACTCGTGGCGCGAAAGGAAAATCGCCGAGGGATTGCGGACCTCCTTCAAGCCCTGGTCCACCATCGCGAACACGCCGATCTCGTTGGCCGCGCCGAAGCGGTTCTTGACCGCTCGCACCACCCGGAAGCGGCTTCCCGGGTCACTCTCGAAGTAGAGCACCGTGTCCACCATGTGCTCCAGGATGCGCGGCCCCGCGATCAGGCCCTCCTTCGTCACGTGGCCGATGATGAGCACGGCGTTTCCCGATTCCTTCGCGTAGCGCACCAGGCGGGCCGCCGATTCGCGCACCTGCACGGCGGAACCGGGTGACGACTCGGACAACTCCGTGTGCATGGTCTGGATCGAGTCGATCACGAGCACCAGCGCGGACGCCGACGCGGCCTCGGCCACGATCCGTTCGACGCCGGTCTCGGCCACCAGCCTGAGCGTTGCTGAATCGAGCCCCAGCCTGCGGGCGCGCAGCGCCACCTGCCGCACCGATTCCTCTCCCGAGGCATAGAGCACGGGCCGTTCGCGCGACAGCGAGTCTGCGGCCTGCAGCAGCAACGTGGACTTGCCGATGCCGGGCTCGCCGCCGAGCAGCACCACCGAGCCCGCGACCAGCCCTCCACCGAGGACGCGGTCGAGTTCGCCGATCCCTGTGGCCGCGCGCAGTTCGGTGTCCTCGCCGACCTGCGAAATGGCCTGGCTGGTACCCGGTCCCGCCGTCAGCGCGGCCCGCCTGGTGGCCAGTCCGCCAGCGGACGACGCGGCGAGTTGCAGCGTATTCCAGGACTGGCACGCGGGGCACTGGCCCTGCCACTGCGGGGTCGCGGCGCCGCATGTACCACATACGTAGCTCGTCTTCGGCCGTGCCATCATTCAACCTTTTCCGGGGACAGCGATCCGCGGCCAGCGATGCTAGCACGCCCGGCGGGCCGCCCTGGATTGTGACGGCACAGGCAAATCGGGGCGATTTGTCTACGTATACTTGGCGACAGATCATGCGAAACCCGTTAGACGAAACCCAGGAAATGTCCAGTGCGGGCGGGCGGGCCCTGCCCGCGGCTGGCGCGGCCGTGTTCCCTGAACAGCTTGGCCGCTACCGCATCGTCGGCGAGCTCGGCAAGGGCGCGATGGGCGTGGTCTACCGCGCCCGCGACCCGCGGATCAATCGCGAGGTCGCGCTTAAGGCGATCCCGCTCGCCGCGGAATTCGAGGGCCGTGAACTCGAGGACGCGCGCACGAAGTTCTTCCGCGAGGCGGAAATGGCCGGACGCCTGAGCCACCCGCACATCGTGACGATCCATGATGCCGGTGAGGACCACGGGACGGCGTACATTGCGATGGAACTGCTGCGTGGACGACACCTGGTCGAATACGCGGACCCTGCGGGGCTGCTGCCAGTCGGCGTGGCGCTCGAGCTCGTGGCGTGCCTGGCGGATGCCCTGCACTACGCGCACGGGCAGCACGTGGTTCACCGTGACATCAAGCCGGCCAACGTGATGTTCGACCGGACGAGCGGCGAGCTGAAGATCACAGACTTCGGCATCGCGCGCCTCACGGACAGCAACAGGACGCGAACCGGAATCGTGCTCGGCACGCCGTCGTTCATGTCACCCGAGCAGTTGCAGGGCCGGGCGGTCACCGGCAGCTCCGACCTCTTCTCACTGGGCGTGACCGCGTGCCAGCTGCTGACCGGGCAGCTGCCGTTCCGCGCAGATTCCATGCCAGCCCTGATGATCAAGATTGCGCACGAGCCTCACCCGCCGATCCGGGCGATGCGACCGGACCTGCCTGAGGGTCTCGATGCCGTCTTCGACCGCGCACTTGCCAAGAACCCGGCGGACCGCATCGAGAGCGGCGCGGCGTTCGCAGCCGCACTTCGCGACCTGAAGCCGGTGGACGGGACCTGACACGTGCACGTAAAGGGGAAATTCCGCTGCGTCGGCATGAGCGACACCGGCCGTATCCGCGAACACAATGAGGACACGATCGGCACCGACTCCGACATCGGCCTGGTGGTGCTGGCGGACGGCATGGGCGGGTACAAGGCGGGTGAGGTCGCGAGCGGCATCGCGGTTCGTACCGTGATGACCCTGCTGAAGGACGCGGTCGAGCGCGAGGACCTGTCGCAGCGCGACCCGGAGTCCGGCCTGAGCCGGTCCGGCATCCTGCTGCGCGACGCGATCCACCGCGCCAACAAGGTCATCTACCAGACTGCGAAGACGCAGGCCAACTGCGACGGCATGGGCACTACGGTAGTGGCGGGCCTGTTCTTCGACAACAAGCTGACCGTGGCCCACGTGGGCGACTCGCGCCTCTACTGCCATCGCGCAGGAGAGCTGCGGCAGGTCACCCAGGATCACTCGCTGCTGCAGGAACTCGTCTCGCGCGGCTTCTACACACCCGCAGAGGCGCAACGCGCCGCGTCCAAGAACTACGTGACCCGCGCACTCGGCGTCGAGCCCACGGTCGAGGCAGATGTGATGGAGTTCCCGGTTCTGAAGGATGACCTGTTCCTGCTGTGCTCGGACGGCCTTTCAGACATGGTCGAAGACGAGGATATCCACTTAACGATCAGTACCTTTGGTGGTAGTCTTGAGACGCTCGCGAGGCAGCTCGTGCAGCTCAGCAACGACAACGGCGGGCGGGACAACGTGTCGATCGTGGTGGTGCGGGTGCTCGAGAGCTTCCCCGCGCAGCGTGGTCTCATCGACCGGATTCTCGCGCGGTTCAACTAGTCCGGAGGCTCGTAAATACTCATGGCACGGCTTGTTCTCAGCCTGGACGGGCAATCGCTCGCCGAATACAACATGAGCAAGGAGCGCTACACGGTTGGGCGTCTCCCTGACAATGACATCCGCATCGACAATGCGGCCGTCAGCGGCCACCACGCGCTGATCATCAACATCCTCAATGACTCGTTTCTCGAGGACTTGAACAGCACCAACGGCACCTACGTCAACGGCAAGATCGTCAAGAAGCACGCGCTCCAGCACGGCGACTCGATCACGATCGGCCACCACACGCTGCGCTTCGTCGAAAGCGAATCAGACGAGCCCGAGGACGAATTCGAGAAGACCATGGTCATCAGCCCGCGCGAAGCGTCGCGGCTGCGGATGCCCGCCGCGGCGGTCGCGCCGCAGCCCGTCGCATCCGCGACTCAATATCCGAACGCGACGATGCCAAGGGCAAGGCTGCAGGTGCTTTCAGGCCAGTTCGCCGGACGGGAACTCGAGCTCGTCAAGACACTCACCACGCTCGGCAGGCCCGGCGTGCAGGTCGCCGCCATTACGCGGCGGTCCGACGGCTTCTACATCGTGCACGTGGAGAGCGCCCGTCCGGACGACTACCCGCTGCTGAACGGCGCACCGGCCGGACCGCAGGCCCGCCGATTGCACGACAACGACGTGGTGACCCTGGCCGGGGTCAAGATGGGATTCTTCGAGGGCTAGGCCGGCGTGCGCATTCAGCGGAATTCGCGGGGCACGCGCGGACTCACCGCGCAGATGAGGTCGTAGGGGATCGTCCCCGCCCAGCGGGCCACCTCCTCCACGGCCAGCGTCCCGCCCCACAGCTCGACCTGCTCACCAGCCGACACCGGCCCCAGGCCGGTCACGTCTACCGTGAGCATGTCCATGGAAACCCGCCCCACCAGCGGCGCCCGGTGGCCGCCGACGATGACCGGCGTTCCGGTGCGGGCGCTGCGCGGGTAACCGTCACCGTAACCGGCCGCCACCACGGCCACCTTCGAGTTACGCGCCGCGCGCCATGCGCCGTTGTAACCAACGGTCTCGCCGGCCATCACTGTCCTGACCGCAATCACGCGGGTCTCGAATCCCATCACGGCGCGCAGGCCGAGATCCGCGCCCGTTTCGCCCTCGAACGGTGACAATCCGTACAGCATGAGGCCGGGCCGCACCCATTCACGCCGAGCAGCCGGCCACGCGAGTACCCCGGCGGAATTTGCAATGCTGCGGTCCCCCGTGGCCCCCTCGGTCACCGCGTCGAATGTCGAGATCTGGTCCGCGGTCTTCGGGTCGGCGCGGTCGTCCGCGCTTGCGAGATGGGTGGCGAGAACCAGATCAGCGTCGACGCCAGGAAGACGGCCAAGCCGCAAGTGCGCATCGGCGAACTCCTCCGGCCGGAAGCCCAGGCGGTTCATGCCGGTATCAACCTTCAGCCAGGCGCGAACCTGCCTGCCGTCCGGGCGTTCCTCGAGCATGCGCAATTGGTCGTGGCTGCTCACCATGAGGTCCAGGTTCGCGCCTGCAGCCGCGGCGAGCTGCGCGGCATCGAAGGCGCCCTCGAGCAGCAGTATCCGGTTGCTGCAGCCCGCGGCACGCAATGCGAGGCCCTCGTCGAGACGCGCCACGGCAACGCCGTCGGCGTCCGCCAGCGCGCGTACCACGGCCTCGAGCCCGTGGCCGTAGGCATTTGCCTTGACGACCGCCATCACGCGCGCGCCCGGGGCGAGTTCGCGCACGCGGCTGAGGTTGTGCCTCAACGCAGCGGTATCGATGGTGGCTCGAATCGGGGTCAGCACGACAGCAGCAGCGGCAGACGACGGCCTCAGCCGCCGTAGGAGTAGTCGACGGTCGCGAGATTCTCGAAGCGCGTGTACTTGCCCAGGAATGTCAGGTGCACTTCACCGGTCGGGCCGTTGCGCTGCTTCGCGATGATGATGTCGGCGATGCCCTTGCGCGCGGTATCGGGCTCGTAGACCTCCTCGCGATAGATCATCATGATCACGTCGGCGTCCTGCTCGATCGCGCCGCTCTCGCGCAGGTCCGACATCACCGGCTTCTTGTCCGTGCGCTGCTCGACGCTTCGGTTCAACTGCGACAGCGCGATCACAGGCACCTTGAGTTCCTTCGCGAGCGCCTTCAATGAGCGCGAGATCTCGGAGATCTCGGTGGCGCGGTTCTCCTTGGTGCCGGGCACCTGCATCAACTGCAGGTAGTCGATGACGATGAGCCCGAGGCCGCGCTCGCGCGAAAGACGTCGAGCCCGCGCGCGCACTTCGGTCGGCGTCAACGCGCCGCTGTCGTCGATGTACACGGGCGCGATTTTCATCTGCGCAATCGCGCCGTTGATGCGCGCCCAGTCCTCGTCCCCGAAATTTCCGGTGCGCAGGTGGCTCTGGTCGACGCGCCCGAGCGAGGAAATCATGCGCATCGAGAGCTGTTCGCGCGACATCTCCATCGAGAAAATGGCGACCGGCACGTTACCCGAAATCGCCGCGTTCTCCGCGATGTTCAGCGCGATGGTTGTCTTGCCCATCGATGGACGGCCCGCGATGATCACGAGGTCGCCCGGCTGCAGGCCGGCGGTCATGCGATCGAGGTCGGTGTAGCCGGTGGCAACCCCGGTGAGCTGCCCCTGGTTCTCGTGCAGCATGTCGAGGCGATCGATGGTATCGCCGAGGACGTCGCGCAGCGGCACGAACCCCGAGCCGGTGCGGCGGCCGGCCTCGGCAATCTGGAACACTCGACGCTCGGCGTCGTCCACGAGTTCCTTGGCCGGGCGGCCGTCGCTCTCGTAGGCGCTGGCGGCGATCTCGCCGCTGACGCGAATCAGGTGCCGAAGCAGCGCGCGCTCGCGGACGATATCCGCATAGGCACGGATGTTTGCGGCGGTTGGCGTGTCACGCGCGAGCCCGGCCAGATAGGCGAGCCCGCCGGTTTCCTCGGCCTGGCCCTTCGAGGCGAGGTACTCGGCCAGCGTGACGGCGTCCGCGGGCTCGCTGCGCGCGGAAAGCTCGGCGACCGCAGAGAAGATCTGCTGGTGGTCGCGCCGGTAGAAATCCTCGGCGGTCAGCCGATCGGCGATGGAGTCCCAGGTACTGTTGTCGAGCAACAGTCCTCCCAGGACGGCCTGCTCGGCCTCGACCGAGTGCGGCGGAATCCTGAGTGCGTCGGAATCGGACATGGGCCGTTGTCGCCAGCGGCCGCGCGCTTCACCCGCATCGTGATCCATGGTGGCGGACCGCCGGCGCGAGGACTATTCCTCGCCGACCACGTCCACCGGCAGGTCGATGACCACGTCGCTGTGCAGGTGCAGCTTGACGTGATGCTCGCCGAGCACGCGGATCGCGCCGGAATGCAGGCGAACTTCGGAGCGCTCGACGCGGATGCCCGCGGCCGACAGCGCCTCGGCGATGTCCGACGTGCCGATCGAACCGAAGATCTTGCCTTCGCCGCCCGCCTTGGCATTGAGCTTGAGGCGGAATCCCTCGAGCTGGGCCGCCGCGCAGCGTGGCGCTGGACAGGTCGTCCGCGGCGAGCTTCTCGAGCTCGGAGCGACGTTCCTCGAACCGCTTGAGGTTGGCAGCGGTCGCGAGCGCGGCCTTGCCCTGCGGGAGCAGGAAATTGCGGCCGTAGCCAGGCTTTACCTTGACCTTGTCGCCGATCTTTCCGAGGTTGGCGACTTTCTGCAGCAGGATGACTTCCATCGTTCGGTCCTCGATCAATCGTTTGCCAGATTTTTACGCATTCTGCACCCGCATTCGCGAGCGCAGCCAGTTATCCACGAATCCCCAGCCGGCGAGCGCCGCGACCATCACCGGCGCGGCAAGCACCAGCAGCAGGTAGATCGCCCAGAGCCAGCCCGCACCCAGGCGTCCCGACGCCTTGTAGCGGTGCGCCGCCGCGAGGCCGACCAGCATCAGGGCCCCGAGGAATATCCGCTCCAGGTCGTCCACCAGCGGCAGATCCACCCAGATCGACGCGGCAATCAGCACCGCACCCGCCACCCCGAGCACCAGGCCGAGGCGAACCTGCTGGAACTCGGCGCCGAAGCTGCCGGGCCGCTCCCGGTGAAACTGCCCCCACCGGGCGAGAAACAGCGCGCACATCGCCAGCAGCATCGTGAGAGCCGTCACCCAGCCCCACAGTGTTCGCGCCAGCGTCTCGACCAGGCCCTCCTTGTCGAGGTCCATCGGCAAGCCGCGGCGCTGCATCTCCTGAGCGAGGTCCCGCACGAACGGCACCCAGAACTTCTCGGGGTCGCCGAGCGTCAGGTGCAGCAGCACCAGCATCGCCACCCCGGCCAGCACCGCGAGCTGCAGGCACAGGCTCAACGAGCCGGTGCGCGCGAGCAGCACCGCAAGTGCAAGCGGCGGCCCGAGCACCCAGGCCGAGTAAATCAGCCCCACCGGCACCGGTCGCCCGGCCAGCCACATCGCGAACGTCAGCAACCCGGCCGCTCCCAGCGCGATCGCAAGCCCGAATCGCGGGCCGCGCAGCAGCACCAGCAGCGCCGGTACCGCGCCCGGCAGGAAGAACGCAAATCCCAGGCCGAACAGCGGCAGCAGTCCCAGCAGGCCGGTGACGAACACCGCTCCGCCGGGGTTGTCGGCGAGCCAGCTGGCGAACGATCGGTTCATGTTGGCATCCGCCGGCAGGCCGCGCGGCGCCAGGGCCCGCTCAGTGCTGGTCGGTGTACGGCAGCAGCGCCAGGAACCGCGCCCGCTTCACCGCAAGCGAAAGCTGGCGCTGGTAGTTCGAGCGCGTGCCCGTGATGCGGCTCGGGACGATCTTGCCGGTTTCGCTGATGTAGCCCTTCAGCGTGGCAAGGTCCTTGTAATCGATCTGCTCGACGCCTTCGGCCGTGAACTTGCAGAACTTACGGCGACGGAAAAAACGTGCCATGGGTCACCCAATAATGATTCGTTTATACGAGGTCGACGATCAGTCGGAGTCGCGGTCGCCGCGGTCGCCGCGGTCGCCGCGATCACCACGGTCACGACGGTCACGGCGGTCGTCGTCGGACGCTTCCGGCAGTGTCGATTCCTCCGGCCTGCCACCCTCTTCCACGGCCTTCGCCATCGGCGACGGCTCGGTCACGGCAGTCGGCGTCGACACCACGAGGTTGCGGATCACCGCGTCGCTGAAGCGGAACGCACCGGTGAGTTCCTCGAGCACCTTCTGGTCGCACTCGATGTTCATCAGCACGTAATGGGCCTTGTGGATCTTGGCGATCGGGTATGCGAGCTGCCGACGGCCCCAGTCTTCGAAACGATGGACCGCGCCGCCGCCCGCGGTGATGATCCCGCGGTAGCGCTCGACCATGGCCGGGACCTGCTCGCTCTGGTCAGGGTGGACCAGGAACACGATTTCGTAATGACGCACTTGTTTGTGCTCCCTTCGGTTAAAGCCGCCCGGAAGCAAAAAGCCACGGTGCGGCAAGGAGTTGCGATCGCCCGGCAGCCACGGGGACCGTCGGGAGCCGCGTAGTCTATAGGAATTGCGGGTCGGGTGGCTAGCGGCTGCCCGTGACCGAGTCCCGGCCGGCGGCGAAAAGCGGGTCGGCGGACGCAAATCGCGCAGTGCCACCGTCTACGCGCGCCAAATGGGTCAAGGACGGCGGCTCACGGACGATGTGCCCGGCGCTGGCGCACGGCCTCGAACAGCACGATGCCGGCGGCGACCGACACGTTCAGGCTTTCCACCGCACCGGCCATCGGGATCGTGACCAGCAGGTCGCAGCACTCGCGCGTCAGCCGTCGCATGCCCTCGCCCTCCGAGCCCATCACGATTGCCGTCGGGCCCATGAGGTCGGCGTCGTACAGCGTCTTCCCGGCTTCGTCGTCGGTACCGACCAGCCAGAACCCGCGATCCTTCAATTCACGAAGCGTGCGCGCGAGATTGACCACCGCGACAAGTGGCACGGTCTCCGCGGCGCCCGCCGCGACCTTGCGCACGACCGGCGTCATGCCGGCCGCCCGGTCACGCGGCACGATGACCGCCGCGACACCGGCCGCGTCTGCCGATCGCAGGCAGGCGCCGAGATTGTGCGGATCCTGCACGCCGTCGAGTACCAGCAGCAGCGGCGCTTCCCCGGCCGCCTCGAGCGCCTCCTCGAGTTGCGTCTCCGGATCGCCTGCGCGCGGCGCGACTTCCGCGACCACGCCCTGGTGGCGACCGCCCGCGGCCATGCGATCCAGCGTGGGCTCGTCCGCGCCGGACAGCTGCACTCCGGCGCGCATCGCGAGCTCCCTGATTTCCGCGTGGCGACCGGCGTCCCGCCCCGAGGCGATCAGTACGCGGCGCACGCGTGCGGGGCTGCGGCTCAGCAGCACCCGCACCGTGTGCATGCCGTAGGCGATGTTGCTCATCGGCGTCGCCTGCCCGCCTGCCGCGGCCGGCGGTCGCGCCGCGGCTCGTTCTCCGCGCCAGCCAGCTCGAAATCGACCCGCCGGTCATCCAGTGACACGTTCGTCACCTTCACCCGCAGCCGGTCGCCAAGCTTGAAGGACCGCCCTGAGCTGCGTCCCACCATGCGAAAACCCGACCCGTCGCGAGCGAAGTAGTCCTGCCCCAGCGCCGAGACGTGCAGCAGGCCGTCCACCTGCAGGCCTTCGAGCTGCACGAACAGGCCGAAGTCCACCACGCTCGAGACGATGCCGTCGAACTCCTCGCCGACGCGATCCTGCATGTAGAAGCACTTGAGCCATGCGACCGCGCCGCGCGTCGCCTCGTCGGCACGTCGCTCGCGGAACGAGCAGTCCTGGCCGAGCACCGGGAACGAACCATGCCACTCAGCCAGCTCCTCCGGATCACCACCCCGCAGCACCTGGCGGATGCCGCGGTGGACGACCAGGTCCGGGTAGCGCCTGATCGGCGACGTGAAGTGCGCGTAGTGCTCCAGCGCGAGCCCGAAATGGCCGATGTTTCCCGGCTGGTACACGGCCTGGGGCATCGAGCGGACGACAGCCGTCGAGATCAGCAGCGCATTGGTCTGGTCGCCAAGCCTGGTGAGCAGGTCGCGCAGGTGCTGGGGCGTGATCTCCTCCGCAGGCGGCAGCCAAAGGCCGAACTCGCGCAGGAACTGCCTGAGCGACTCCAGGCGGTCAACTTCCGGCAGGCCGTGAACGCGATACAGCGTCGGCACGCGGTGACGGTCCAGATAGCGCGCCGCGGCGATATTCGCCGCAATCATGCATTCCTCGATCAGCCGATGTGCGTCGTTGCGCGGCTGCTCGACCAGCGCCGCGATCCGCCCCTCGGCGTCGAACTTGAGCTTGAGCTCGGGCGTGTCGAGCTCGAGCGCACCGCGCCCGGTCCGCTCGCGCAGGAAGCTGCGATAAACACCGTGCAGCGCGAGCAGGCGCTCGCGCAGCTGCTCGAGCCTCGGCGCATGCTTGGCAGCGGGTCGCTCCAGGAACTCGCCAACGTCACGATAGGTAAGCCGGGCGGCGGATCGCATCACGCCCTCGAAGAACCGCGAACGCGTGATGCGGCCGTCGTCACCCACGCGCAGCTCGCAGCACAGGCACAGCCGGTCCTGGTCCGGGACCAGCGAGCACAGGCCGTTGGAAAGCTCCTCCGGAAGCATCGGCAATACGCGGTTCGGGAAGTACACCGACGTGCCGCGCTCGCGCGCCTCCACGTCGAGAGCGCTGCCAGGCCTCACGTAGTGGCCGACGTCGGCGATCGCCACGATCACCCGCCATCCGCCGCGCGTCCGCTCGCAGAACACGGCGTCGTCGTAGTCGCGCGCATCCTCTCCGTCGATGGTGACGAGTTCGATTCCGCGCAGGTCCTCGCGCCCGGCGATCGCCGCTTCGGGAATCTGCGCGCCGTACGCGCGGGCCTCGGCCAGAACCTCTTCCGGGAACGCGTCGGGCAGGCCGTGCGAGTGAATCGCAATCTCGGTCTCCATGCCCGGTGCGCCGTGCACGCCGAGCAGCCGGGTCACGCGGCCGACCGGCTGCGCATTCCGGCCAGGCTGTTGCGTGATCTCGACGATGACGATCTGGCCCGATTCGGCCCCGCCAAGCTGGGCCTGCGGCACCAGTACGCGATGCGTGACGCGCGGGTTGTCGGGGGTCAGGTAGGCGACGCCCGACTCGACGTGCAGCCGACCCACCACTTCGCGCGTGCGCCGTTCCAGCACCTCGACGATCGTGCCCTGCTGCTTGCCCTTGAAATGCGGGCCCTCGATCCGCGCAGCCGCGCGATCACCGTGGAACACCTCCCGCATCTGCTGCGACGGCAGGTAGATGGCGGCCGAGGCATCGTCGGGCAGCAACCAGCCGTCGCCGTTGCGCTGCGCCTGGATGGTACCGACGACGAGGCCCGGCATCTGCTCGCGCAGGCAGTACTGGCCGCGACGGTTCTGCACGGCGTCGCCGCGCTTCACCAGCGCAATCAGTTGCGCCTCGGCGTCAGCGCCCGCCACGGGGCCCAGCGCCTCGACGACTTCCTCGAGGCGCAGCGGGCGGCCTGCACGGCGCAAGCACTCGAGGACACCGGCCTCTCGCGGCATCGTCTTGCGCGCTGGCGGCCGCGTACGGGCACCGCCTTGTGGCGGCTGGCTGGAGCGTCGGTTTCGTTTTCTTTGCATCAGTATCCGGAAAAGCGGTCTTGCGCCGCCGTTATTCGTTGACAGTGCCCGGGGTCGCCAGTAAATTGCGCCACCTTCCAGCCGGCCCCGGGGCCGAGCCGCAACCGAAGCCCAGGTGGCGGAATTGGTAGACGCACTAGTTTCAGGTACTAGCGGGTAACACCGTGGAGGTTCGAGTCCTCTCCTGGGCACCACTCGCGGCGCAGCGACGACTGTAGCACCGCGCCGCGCAACTGTCTGTTTCCTTTTGCTTTTTGACCCGCCGGACGACGCGGTTGCCACCGGCTGGCCGCGGCTCACGCTGCGTCAGATCGACCTCGAGATCAGTTCCTTCATGATCTCGTTGGTGCCGCCGTAGATCCGCTGCACGCGCGAGTCGGCAAACATCCGGCACACCAGGTACTCGTTCATGTAACCGTAGCCGCCGTGCAGCTGCACGCACTCGTCGATGACTTCCTGCTGGGTGTCGGTGATCCACCACTTGGCCATCGCGGCCGTTTCGGTGTCGAGACTGCCGGCCACGAGTTGTGAAATGCAGCTGTCCACGAACGTGCGGGCGACACGCGTCCTGGTCACGATCTCGGCGAGCTTGAAGCGCGTGTTCTGGAATGACGCGATCGACTGGCCAAAGGCCTTGCGCTCGTTCACGTAGCGCACGGTTTCCGCAACCGCGCCTTCCATGGCCGCCACGCCGCCGATGGCGATCGTGAGTCGCTCGTAGGGCAGGTCGCCCATCAACTGGTGCATGCCCTTGCCTTCCTCGCCGCCGAGCAGGCAGTCCGCCGGTACACGCACGTCCTCGAAGAAGAGCTCCGAGGTGTCCTGCGCGGTCAAGCCCATCTTGTCGAGCACGCGCCCGACCCGGTATCCAGCCAGGTTCTCGGTCTCAACCATCAGGATCGACAGGCCGCGGCTCTTGTCGGACGCGTCGGTGCGAACCACCAGCATCAGGATCGTCGCGATCGAACCGTTGGTGATGAAGATCTTCGAGCCATTGACGAGGTAGTGATCGCCGTCACGGACGGCCCTGGTGCGAATGCCCTTGAGGTCCGATCCCGCGCCCGGCTCCGTCATGGCGATGGCGCCGATCAGCTCACCTCGGGCCATGCGCGGCAGCCAGTGCTGCTTCTGCTCCTCGCTGCCGTAGTTGAGCACGTAGTGGGCAGCGATGCTGTGCACGCCCTGGCCGAAGCCGGAGATTCCGCGACGGTTGAGCTCCTCGTACAGCAGTGCCTCGTGACGGAAGTCCCCGCCGCCGCCGCCGTATTCCGTTGGCACGTCCAGCAGCAGGAACCCTGCGTCTCCGGCCGCGCGCCACGCCTCGCGATCGACGTGGTGCTGCGCGCGCCACTTCGGCTCCTTCGGCAGCATCTCGCTCTCGACGTAGCGCGAAATCGCTTCGCGCAGCATCTGCAGTTCGTCGTCGATCCAGGGGGATACGTAGGGATTCATCACGACCTGTCCGCGGTAGCGCTTATTCGAAGGGATGTCGAAGCACGATCGTCTCCTCGCGGTCCGGGCCCGTCGAGACGATGTCGATCGGCACGCCGGCCAGTTGCTCGATGCGCGCCAGGTATTTCTTCGCGTTCTCCGGCAGCTTTTCGAACTCGGTGATACCGACGGTGGGCTCGGTCCAGCCCGGCAGCGTCTCGTACACGGGCTCGCATTCCGAATAGCGATGCGTGAGCAGCGGCGGGCGCTCGCGCAACTCGCCGTCGATCCGGTAGCCGGTCGCGATGCTCAGCGAGTCGAGGCCGTCGAGCACGTCGAGCTTGGTGACACCGAGGCTGGACAGGCTGTTGTGCAGCACCGCGCGTCGCAGCGCGACCGCGTCGAACCAGCCGCAGCGACGCGGGCGGCCGGTCACCGCGCCGAACTCGTGGCCGACCCGCGAGAGGTGCTCGCCGGTCCCGTCGAACAGCTCGGTTGGGAACGGACCCGCACCGACGCGGGTGGCGTACGCCTTCACGATGCCGAGCACCGCGTGGATGTCGCGCGGACCGAGGCCGGTACCGACCGCCGCGGCACCGGCGATGGTGTTCGACGACGTGACGAACGGATACGTGCCGACGTCGATGTCGAGCAGCGCGCCCTGCGCGCCCTCGAACAGCAGGTTGCCGCCGCGCTGCATTTCCTGGTGCAGTCGCTCGCTGATGTCCTCGACCAGTGGCCGCACACGCTCGGCCTGCGCGACGAGATCCTCGAGCACGTGCTCGAACTCGACGGGCTCGGCGCTGAAATAACGACTCAGCACGAAATTGTGGAAGTCCATCGTCTCGCCCAGCCGTGCCGCAAGACGGTCGCGCTGGAAGAGGTCTGCGACCCGGACCGCGCGACGGCCGACCTTGTCTTCGTAGGCCGGTCCGATGCCGCGGCCGGTCGTGCCGATCGCGTTGGCGCCGCTCGCACGCTCGCGGGCCCGGTCGATCGCGACGTGCGTCGGCAGGATCAGCGGACAGTTGGGGCTCACGCGCAGGCGGTCGTAGACCGGCACACCCTTCT
Source organism: uncultured Gammaproteobacteria bacterium (assembly GCA_963819835.1). Lineage (GTDB taxonomy): Bacteria > Pseudomonadota > Gammaproteobacteria > Steroidobacterales > Steroidobacteraceae > RPQJ01. The sequence continues at coordinate 464,307 of CAWFXR010000023.1, read as the reverse complement.
GCACCAGCGCGTCGGCCTCCCGGAGCAGCGCCTCGAGTGACAGCACCACGCCGTTGCCGATCAGGCAGTGCACGCCCGGGTGCAGGATGCCCGAGGGAATCAGCGAAAGTACCGTCTTCTGGCCGCCGATCACCAGCGTGTGCCCGGCATTGTGGCCACCCTGGAAACGCACCACCGCGGCAGCGCGCTCGGTGAGCAGGTCGACGATCTTGCCCTTGCCCTCGTCGCCCCACTGGGCGCCGATGACTACCAGGTTCCTTGCCATGTCTTGCGCATCCGAGGTTGGTTCAGGCGCTGCCGCTGCGCACCAGATAGAGAAGCACCGCGCCTGCGATCATGCTGGCGAGCCCGGCGCCGCGCAGCACGCCCTCCGGGAGTTCCGCGAGCCGGCCGAGCAGGCCCTTCATGCCGCCAGGATTCAGGAAGGGCATCAGCCCCTCCAGCACGAGGTACAGGGCGCAGGCCGCCCAGAGATCGCTCCACTGCACGGCGCGTCAGGCAGCCGCCGTCAGCGGCCGGCCTCCTTGAAGTACTTGAAGAACTCGCCGTCGGGGCTCAGCACCATCACGTCGCCCTGGTTGCCATTCAGCGACTTTCGGTATGCCTGCAGCCCGCGATAGAAGGCGTAGAACTCCGGGTTTCGGCCGTAGGCCTGCGAGTAGATGTCGGCAGCGATCGCGTCGCCCTCGCCCTTCACTTTTTCCGCGTCCCGATACGCATTCGCGAGGGTCTCCGTTCGCTGGCGGTCGGCCTCGGCGCGCGTCTGCTCGGAGACCGCCGAACCCTCGGCGCGCAGCTGCGCCGCCTGGCGCGCGAAATCCTGGCTCATTCGATTGAACACCGACTCACTCACTTCCTCCGGAAGCCCGATGCTCTTGACGCGCACGTCGATCATGGTCATGCCGAGTCCACCGACATTGGCGCCCGCGATCTTCAGCACCTCGCCGAGGAACTCGCTTCGCTCTGCGGCCACCACCTGCTGGATGGTGCGCCGGGCGATGACGCCCTTCAGGCCGTCCTTGACGATTTCACCGAGGCGCCGCGCCGCGACCTCCTCGCTGCCGCCCGCCGTCGAGGTGTAGTAGCGCGACACGTCGCTGATGCGCCACTTCACGAAGAAATCGATGCGCAGGATCTTGCCTTCGCTGGTGAGGAAGCTCTCGGCCGGGTAATCCTCGGTGAGCACGCGCTTGTCGAACTTGCGCACGTTGTTCACCAGCGGCGTCATGAAGTTCAGGCCGGGCTCGTAGTCGGCGCGCACGATCTCGCCGAATCGGAACTTGATGGCAAGGTCGGTCTCGTTCACCGTGAAGGCGGCCATCGAAAGCACCAGCACAGTGAAGCCGAGCAGGATGACCGCGATGTAGCTGCGATTGCCCATCAGCGTGTCCCCCGGTCGCGACGCGCTTCCGGCGTGGCCGCAGGCACGTCCACCGGCGCCGCTGCAGGCGCCGTCGCCGGCGTCTGGCGCTGCTGGTCCAGCGTCTGCATCGGGATCCGGCGCTCCAGCAGCTTGTCGAGCGGAAGGTAGATCATGTTGCCCGTGCCCTTGGTGTCGACCAGCACCTTGTTGGTGTTGCCGAGCACCTCTTCCATGGTCTCGTAGTACAGGCGCTGCCGCGTCACGGCGGGCGAGCGCTCGTAGGCCCGCGTCAGCTGCTCGAAACGCGAGGCCTCACCCTCGGCGTCCGCGACGATACGTGCCTTGTAGGCCTGCGCGTCCTCGGTCTGGCGCGCGGCCGAGCCCTTTGCCTTCGGCAGGATGTCGTTCGCGTAGGCCTGGGCCTCGAGCGCGAGTCGCTCCTTGTCCTCGCGCGCCTTGATCGCGTCCCGCTGCGAGGGCTGCACCTGCTCGGGCACGCTGACGCCCTGCAGGTTGACCGTGGTGACCTCGATACCGGTCTTGTAGCTGTCGAGCGTGCGCTGGATCAACTCCTTGGTCTTGGCCGTGATCTCCTGGCGCCCTTCCTCCAGCACGAAATCGAGATTGCTGTGCCCGACGACCTCGCGGATCGCGCTCTCGCTCACCTCGCCCAGCGTCGCCTCGGGGTCGCGCACGTTGAAGGCATAGGCAACCGGCTCGGCGCGCCGGTACTGCACGGCGATGTTGATGTCGACGAGGTTCTCGTCGGAGGTGAGCATCCGCGTCTGGTCGGTAAAGCCCTCGACCGACTGGACGTTGACGATCTGTCGCGTCTCGATCGGCCACGGCATGTGCCAGCGCAGCCCGGGCTCGGTGCTCTCGACGAACTTGCCGAAGCGGGTCACGACCGCCCGCTCGGCGGCGTCGACCTTGTACAGGCCGGTTGCGAGCCAGACGAGCAGCAGCACCAGCAGCACGGTGCCGAATCCAAAGCCGCGCATGGCGGCCGAACCGGATCCACCGGAGCCTCCGGGGCGGTCACCACCGTTACCAGCACCACCGCCGAACATTCCGGCGATCTTTTTCTGCAGGTTGCGCAGCGCCTCGTCGAGGTCGGCGGCTCCCTTTTCGGGGCGATTGCCCCAGGGATTGCGGTTCCTGCCCGGGTCGTTCCAGGCCATGGGACTCAGTTACTCCCGATTGCTTGCGGTCGGTCTATGAGGGGGACGTCCGGACCACTCGTCACCGCCGCTGCGGCGGTGTCCAGGGCGGCGCGACCCGGGGATTGTAGGAACCGCTCATCGGGCACACAAGGCTCGATCGCGGCCGGTAATGCCATACCTGCCTCCCGGCAGATTCGTGCCACGTCACGGTGGCGGAGATTTACTTCCAGTTCGACACTGCCGTCTCCGAGCAATCGCTCGGCCAGCACGGCGCCGGCCTCGAAGAACTGCGCCCGGGCACGGCCAGCCCGCGCGGGCAGGACCAGCGATGCAGTGGTGCAGGTCGGCTCCGAGCTGCCGATGCAACGCATCCCTGAGCAGGTCGAGGCCGGAGCCAGTATGTGCCGACAGCCAGACTCGGTCTACCCGCCCTTCCGCGTCAAACTCGACGTGCGGGATTTCGCCCGAGCGGTCGATCTTGTTGTACACGGCGATCTGCGGCAGCGACTGCGCGCCGATCGACTCGAGCACCTCGTTCACCTGCAGGATACGGTCCGCCCGCTCGGGGTCGGCGGCGTCGATCAAGTGCAGCAACAGGTCGGCCTCACGCGCTTCCTGCAGCGTCGAGCGAAACGCCGCGACCAGCTCATGCGGCAGGTCGCGCACAAACCCCACGGTGTCGGCCAGCGCCACCTCGAGCCCGGGCGCCAGGCGCAGCCGTCTCACCGTCGGGTCCAGTGTCGCGAACAGCTGGTCCGCGGTGTAGGCGGTCGCCGAGGTGAGGCGGTTGAAGAGCGTGGACTTGCCGGCGTTCGTGTAACCCACCAGCGCCACGGTCGGAACCGAGCTGCGCTTGCGCTCTTGCCGGGTCGTCTCGCGCTGCACCAGCACCTTGTCGAGCCGGTCGTTCAGCGCCTTGATGCGACGGCCGATCAGCCGCCGGTCGGTCTCCAGCTGCGTCTCGCCAGGTCCGCGCAGCCCGATGCCGCCCTTCTGCCGCTCGAGGTGGGTCCAGCCTCGCACCAGGCGGGTCGATACGTGTTCGAGTTGCGCAAGCTCGACCTGCAGCTTGCCTTCAAAGGTGCGCGCGCGCTGCGCGAAGATGTCCAGGATCAGGCCGCTGCGATCCAGCACACGGCAATTGAGTTCTTTCTCGAGATTGCGCTCCTGGCCCGGCGTGAGCGCGTGGTCCACGACCACCAGGTCGGCTCCGAGCGCGACCAGCCGCTGGCGCAGTTCCTCGACCTTACCGGTGCCCAGCAGGAACCGCGGCTCCGGCGACCTGCGCTTGACCGTTAGCACCTCGAGCACCTGCGCACCGGCCGAGCGCGCGAGCGCGCCGAACTCTTCCACGCGGTCCGGTTCCGGCGCATGGCCGATGCCGACGCAGACAAGAATCGCGCGTTCGCCGCTACCGGGCCTGTCGAACAATGGGTCCTGTCTCCGCGCTTCGGGGCGTCGGCTCATTCAGCCGGCGCGTCCTCCGGCGGCAGATCATCGTCGCCGATCGGCAGGCGGACATTGCGTGCCGGAACGATCGTCGAAATCGCATGCTTGTAGACCATCTGGCTCACGCTGTTGCGGAGCAGGATGACGAACTGGTCGAACGACTCGACCTGGCCCTGCAGCTTGATGCCGTTGACCAGGTAGATCGACACTGGGATGCGCTCTTTTCTCAGAGCGTTCAGGAAGGGGTCCTGCAGGGACTGGCCCTTGGCCATGATCAGGTCTCCGTTTTGTTTGGTCTTCTCGATCCTGCCGCGGAGTCTTCCTTGGGTCGACCGTCAGGCACGACGCCCCTGCGCGCAGAAATCGAGTTGAATGCTACCACACGCCAATGGCGATTCAGCCGTTCCCGGCCGATGCCACCGCCCTGATTATGGGTGCAAGTTCCTGATCTTCAAGGCTCCTCAGCCAGTGCAGCGCGGGGTCCGCATTTATCCAGGTCAGTTGCCGCTTTGCGAGATTGCGGGTGGCCCGCTGGCCGGCGGCAACCGCATGGTCGAGGTCATGCTCGCCCGCGAGATGTGCCCAGAGCTGCCGGTAACCGACCGAGCGCATGCTCGGCAGGTCCGCGTGCAGGTCGCCGCGCGCCCGTAGCGACCGGACTTCGTCCAGGAAACCGGCACGCATCATCTCCAGGAAACGCAGGTCGATGCGCCTGTAGAGCTCCTCCCGGCCGACCGGCAGCAGTGCGAAGGCCGGCATTGACAGCGACGCCGGCTCCGCGAGCTTCTGCAGGTCCGAGAGACGCCGGCCCGTGAGTTCGAGCACTTCGAGCGCACGCTGGATGCGCTGGCCGTCGGAAGGACGGATTCGCGCCGCGGACTCGGCGTCGAGCGCCGCGAGCCGCGCGTGCAGCGTCGGCCATCCCTGTTCGCGCGCCTGCGCGTCGATGCGGGCACGTATCCCCGCGTTTGCCTCGGGCAGCGGCGCGATGCCGCGGGTCAATGCGCGGAAGTAGAGCATCGTGCCGCCGACCAGCAGCGGAACGCGCCCGCGCGCGCGGATCTCCGCGACCAGTCTCAGCGCATCCCGGCGGAAGCGGCCAGCCGAGTAGCTCTCGGTCGGGTCGCAGACGTCCACCAGGTGATGCGGTACGGCCTCGAGTACCTCGCTCGACGGCTTGGCCGTGCCCACGTTCATGCCCCGGTACACCTGCGCCGAGTCGACACTGACGATTTCGACCGGGAACCGTTCGGCAAGCATGAGCGCCAGCGCCGACTTGCCGCTGCAGGTCGGCCCCATCAGCAGGACCGCATCCGCGATCTGCCCGCGCCCCGAAGTCATCGCCCGCGCAGGAACAGCCGGTCGAGCTCGTCCATCGAGACGAACGACCACGTCGGACGGCCATGCACGCACTGGTCGGCGCGCAGCGTGGTTTCCATCTCGCGCAGCAGCGCATTCATTTCGTGCACCGACAGCCGGCGATTCGCCCGAACCGCCTGGTGGCAGGCAATGGTGCCGAGCGCGCGCTCCAGCCCCTGTCGCGCGCCGCCGCCGCCCTGCTCGCGCAGGTCGGCGAGCATGTCGCGCGCGAGTGTTGCCGGGTCGGCAGACGCGAGAAGCGCCGGCATCGAGCGGACGATGATCTGCGCGGGGCCCGACCTTGAAAGCTCGATTCCCAGTTCATCGAACAAGGCTCGGTGAGTTTCCGCCTCCTCGGCCTCGGCCACCGACACGTTGACTGCCACCGGCACAAGCAGCGGCTGCGAGGCGACACGCCGCGATTCAAGCGAGGCCTTGAGCCGTTCGTAGGTCGTACGCTCGTGCGCCGCATGCATGTCCACCAGCACCAGTCCGCCCTGTGCCTGGGCCAGGATGTAGACACCGTGCAGTTGTGCAATCGCGTAGCCGAGCGGGTGGCCGGCTGCTGGATCGATGCCCGCAGCCGAACCCGCGCCTTCCGCCCACGACGCCGTGTCGCGGCCCTCCGGCGCCGCCAGGATACGCGCCTCGGCGCCACCAGCCTCCAGTGCCGCGTGCTGCTCGCGCACGCCATACCCCAGGGCCGCATACAGGTCGAGGGCAGAGGTCTGTGGGCCGTCCTGACCGGCGTGCGAAGGAATTGAAAAACGCGCCGCCGGGATCGCACCGGCGGCGTCATGAGCAGGCCGGTTCTCGGACAGCGCCCGCTCGATGGTGCGAAACAGGAAGTCATGAATCAGCCTGGGCTCGCGGAACCTGACCTCGAGCTTCTGCGGATGCGCATTCACGTCCACCCGCGCCGGATCCATCTCGAGATACAGCGCGTACGCCGGCTGGCGGCCGTGGTAGAGCACGTCGCGGTACGCAAGCCGCACTGCGCTGGCCACCAGCTTGTCCCGCAAGGGCCGGCCATTCAGGAAAAAATACTGCTGGTCCGCCTGGCTGCGGGCATAGGTCGGCATGCAGAACCAGCCCTTGAGGCGCATGCCCGCACCCTCGTGGTCGAGCTTCAGCGCGTGCGTGATGAATTCTTCACCCAGCACGGCGGCCACCCGGGCGTCCTCGGCACGCTCCGTGCGTGCCGGCGGATGATCCGCGAGCGTGCGACGGGCTGAAGCGAGCCGGAAGCCGACGTCGAACCGGCTGAGCGCGAGACGCTCCACCAGTCGTTCGACCTGGCCGAGCTCGGTGCGCTCGGTGCGCAGGAACTTGCGACGAGCAGGCACGTTGAAGAACAGGTCCCTCACCTCGACGGTGGTGCCCGGCGGATGGGCCTGCGGCGACGGACCGCGGATCTCCCCATCTGCGACGGTCACCGCCATCGCGACAGGTGCGTCGGCAGTCCGCGATACGACCGTGGTTCGCGACACGGATGCGATGCTCGGCAGCGCCTCGCCACGGAAGCCAAGCGTGCGAACCGACTCGAGGTCCTCGATGCGGCCGATCTTGCTGGTCGCGTGACGGGCAAGAGCCAGCGCAAGTTCGTCGGTAGCGATGCCGACCCCGTCGTCGCGCACCCTGCACAGGTCCGTGCCGCCGCCCTCGACCTCGATCTCGATCGAGCGGGCTCCCGCATCGAGGCTGTTTTCAACCAGTTCCTTGATTACGGACGCCGGTCGCTCGACGACCTCGCCCGCCGCGATCTGGTGAATCAGTTGCTCGGGGAGGACCCGGATGGTCATGGTCGCTGGAGGCCTCGCGCAGGGGCGGCGAGGATAGCAAAAGACGCGCACTGGCGACCGCCATGTACCGGGATCGGGGAGTACGGGGTACCGCTTGCCGGTTCAGCGCTCGGCCAGTGTCTGCGCCGCGCCGCCGCCGCGCCGTGCGGCCGAGAGCGCCGCGACCTTGGTGCCAGGCGGCGGTCGGTCGTAAAAATAATTCTTCACGCCATCGCGAATGGCCTCGGCCAGGCGCTGCTGCTGGTCGGCATCGCGCAACCTGCGCTCGTCGGCGGCATTGGAGATGAAAGCCGTCTCCACCAGCATGGACGGAATGTCCGGCGACTTGAGCACCACGAACCCGGCGTGCTGCACGCGCGGGCGGTGCACCGTGCCGATGCGGCGCAGCGAGGCGAGCACGCTGTCGGCCGCCTCGACGCTGCTGCTCACCGATTCCTTCTGCGTTACGTCGAGCAGCACCGATGCAAGCAGGTCGTCCTTGTCATCCAGCGACACGCCGCCCTTGAGGTCGGCAGCGTTCTCGCTCTCGGCCAACCAGCGCGCGGCCTCGTCGGACGCGCCGCGCAGCGAAAGCACGTACACCGACGACCCGCTGACTTCGCGCCTGCGAACGGAATCCGCGTGCACCGAAACGAACATGTCCGCGCCGAGCTGGCGCGCCTTGCGCGTGCGGCCGCCGAGGGTGATGAAATAGTCGCCGTCGCGTATCAGTACGGCACGCATGCCGGGTTCCGCGTCTATCGCCGCGGCAAGCCGCCGCGCGATCGCGAGCGTGACATCTTTTTCCCGCGTGCCGCCACGGCCGAGCGCACCGGGGTCCTGCCCGCCGTGGCCCGCGTCCACCGCGATGACGAGGTCCCGGCCGTGCACATCGGCGGTGGCCAGGCGCTTGACGGGACTCGCCGTCTCGGGCGCGGCAGCGGCCGGACCGGCGGCAGCAGGGGCAAGCACGGCGCCTGGAGCCGGCGCTGCGGACGGCGCCCCGGACGGCGGCAGTTCCACGACCAGTCGGTGACCGGCGCTGCCCTCCGGACCGACCGCAAAACTGCGCATGTCGCGCGCTCGGTCCAGGTCCAGCACCACACGCAATCCATGTGCTGCCTGCGGTCCGGAGCGCACGCTCTTCACCGGGCCCTGCCCGGCCGGCAGCATCCCGGGCGATGCCAGTTCGGCATTCTCCAGGTCGATCACGATGCGGTCCGGATTCTCGACCGCGAACACTTCATATTTCGCCGGCGCCGAAAGGTCGAGCACCAGCCGCGTGCCTTCGGGGCCAGACCAGAGACGAACGTCGTTGACTTGGGTGGGCGCCGCCGCGGCGGCCGCTAAGGCCGCCAGCAGTGCGACCGAGGCCAGCAGATTCATTGCGAACTGGGCCGGGCGCGAAATCATGCCGCGGAATCTACCTCGGATAAGGTATTAATTCAATTAAATTATGAAGATACGTAACGTTTATCAGGTTACGTCTAGACAAGTCGAGCAAGTACACGCCGTCCCGCCTCGCTGGCGGCCGTGATCTGCACCGTCCGGCCGTCGTCAAGATAGCTCAGCTGGATCGAGACATCCGGGACACCCAGGCGGCCCGCCGCACGCTCCGGCCACTCGACCAGCAGCAGGCTGCGCGGCGTGTCGAGGTCGCGGAGGCCGAGATCGTCCAGCTCGGAGGGGTGGCGCAGCCGGTACAGGTCGCAGTGATTCACATCGCGACCTCCCAGCTGGTAGGGCTCGATCAACGTGTAGGTCGGGCTGCGCGCCGCGCCATCGTGTCCGAGTGCCGCGAGCAGGCCGCCGACCAGCGTCGTCTTGCCAGCGCCAAGCTCGCCGCTCAGTCCAATGACCAGCGCGCCGGGTTCGTCGGCACCCAGCAGCGCCGCCGCGAACCGCGCTCCCAGTTCGCGCGTCTCCGCCGCATCTGCGACCGTCAATCGCACGCCGGATTCACGCAAGCGCGAACCTGCCGCAGCACGTCGCTCGCAAGCATGCCCCGCTCGCCCGCACGCGAGGCAAGATCCCCTGCCTGTGCGTGCACGAAGACGCCCGCCCGTGCCGCGAGCGCGAGGTCGCCGCACTGCGCGGCGATGCCGGCGATGACACCGGTGAGCACGTCGCCCATTCCGCCCGTTGCCATGCCCGGGTTTCCGCGATCGCACACGAATGCTGGTCCGCCGGGCGGGTACACGATGGTGCCTGCGCCCTTCAGAACCGCCACGCCGCCGTACCTTGCCTGCAGTTCACGCACAGAACCGAGGCGATCGGCCTGTACCGCAGCAGGCGTGGTGCCAAGCAGGCGCGCAGCCTCGCCAGGGTGCGGTGTGAGGATCCAGTGGTCGCATGTACGCGGATGGGCAGCGAGCCGGTTGAGCGCGTCGGCGTCCATGACCAGCGGAACACCGCTGTCGATCGCCACATCCACCAGTGCCTCGGCCCAGGCGCCCTGCCCCAGCCCGGGCCCTGCCGCTATGACCGTCGCCCTCCCGAGAAAGGGCGCGAGGTCGGCCGCCGATGACGCGCCGACGCACATCAGCTCGGGCCGCGCAGCCGCGATCGCCGAATTGCCCGGGTGAACGGCCAGCGTGACCAGGCCGGCTCCCGCCCGCAGTGCGGCCTCGCCCGCAAGTCGCGCCGCGCCCGGCATGCCGAGCCCACCACCGATGACCAGCACGTGACCATGACTGCCCTTGTGCGTGGTACGTGCCCGACGCGGCAAAGCTCCCAGCACCGCGTCCTCGCCGATCAGTCGCGCGACGGGAATCGTCCCATCGAAGCAGGCGGCGGGTACGCCCAGGTCATCCACTATCACGCGGCCCGCGTGATCGAGGCCGTCTCCGACATACAGGCCTTGCTTGCGGCCAATGAAGGTCACGGTGATTTCCGCGTGAACCGCAACACCCAGCACCGCACCGGTGTCGGAGTGCAGGCCCGAGGGCATGTCCACCGCGACGACGGGCCGTCCACACGTGTTCATGCCCGCGATCATTGCCGCGGCCTCATCGGTGGCCGGCCGCGCAAAGCCCGTGCCGAACAACGCATCGACGATGACATCGGCCTCGAGCAACGAGGGTGCCCAGCGTTCGCAATGCCCGCCTTCCGCCGCGTAGTCCTGGTACGCGCGGCCCGCGTCGCCAGCGAGTCCCCGTGGATCGCCGAGCACAACCACCGTGACGCCGAGCCCGCGTGCGCGCGCGAGGCGCGCGACGACATAGCCGTCGCCGCCATTGTTCCCCGGCCCGCACAGGACAGCGATGGTCCTCGCAGCCGGCCACAGCGCGCAGAGTGCATCGAGCGTCGCCCCGCCCGCCCGGCACATCAGCTCGTAGCCCTCGATGCCGAACTCGCCGATGGCGCGACGATCGAGATCGCGCACCTGCGAGGTTGAATAGATGCCGCCTGAGGGTGAGTGCATGTTGGAATTATAGTCCCGGGTCGCGCGGGCCCGCGGCCTGGCCGCCATCCACTCGGCCGCGCAGCATCGTACATGCGTTTTCCAGGACACCAGGCTACCGACGTATTCGTTCACTAAAGTGCCGGGCAGGGAGAATCTCAAGTTGTCGCGGTCGCTGCAGCCAGTCAGCCGCGCTCAGGCCATGACCGCAGCCAGCAGGCTCTCCGGCAGGCGCATGTTGAGCCGCGCCGATTTGGGCGCAAATTCGAACCGTACCGGGCGCATCGTGCTCAGGTCATACCGCGACAGATCGGAGCACCCGACGAACGACGCGGCGGCACGGTTAGTCCTGACGACGGCACCGCTGAGCTCCGTTGTCCCTGCTTCGCTTCGGACCGGCCGGTACATCAGTCTCCTGGCGTTCGCCCGCCCCGCTGGCGGTGCGCAGCCGGTTCTCCTCGTCATAGGTGAACGTGTAGGTCCCGTCGCTCGCGAGGTTGCCATTGGCGTCGTAGACCTGCGCGGAGCCCGCGACGCTCGAATACTGGTTCAGGCGATTCGGGCTGTAGGCCTGGCTCAGGGTCGCGGCGGGCCGCGCCAGGAACGCCCCGTCGCTGGCCGTGAGGCCCGTGATCTGGCTCGAGGCGTTGCGAGCGAGCGTGAACGTGAGCGGTGACGCCCCCGTGTGCGCGATCGAGCTCAGGTCGTCGTCCGCCTCGTAGCCAAAATCCGCACTCAGGCCGTTGTTGTCGAGCCGCACCAGGTCACGCCGCGAGAGCGTATCCCAGTCGTAGTCGGCCAGCGTCACCCCGCCTTCGGTCACCGTGTCGAGGCGGTTCAGGGCATCAAAGCTGTAGGCGACCGAGGTGCCGCCCGGGTATACCAGACTGGTGCGGTTGCCCGCCGCATCGTAGCCGGGGTTGATCCGGTTGTTGGCGCCGAGATAGGAATCGTCCACGTAATCGAGCCGCCCCGCCGCATCGTAGCGCTGCGAGAGCGTCTGGCTGTCCGCGGTCGCGTCCCAGCTGCGACCCGCCAGGTCGTAGCTGGTGGTGAGCGTCCGTGCCAGGTTGCCCGCCACCGCCGGGTTGTCGGGTACCGTGCGAGTGGTCTCGCGGTTCAGGTCGTCGAACACAAAGGCCAGCGAGATCCCGGAGCGGTTGCGTTTCGCGGTCACGTTGCCGGCCGGGTCGTAGGTGAGTTGCTCGTAGGTCTGACCCGAGGCGCAGCTCGGCGCACTCGTCGAGTGGGGCAATGCGGGGGTACAGGGTACCCCGGTCGTCGGCGCCGGGAAGAACGTGCGGACCATCCGGTCGTGGCCGTCGTAGTCCAGGTTGGTCACGTTGCCGTTCGCGTCCGTGACCGAATCCACCTGGCCGTTCGGTGTCAGCGTATAGGTGGCGTACACGATCGGCGTCATCGATGCGCTCTGGTAGGCGCGCGTAACCTGCGGTATTCCCGTCGCGCACTCCACACGTAGTATGGCGCGACGCCAAGCCCCATGAGCAGTGCCAACGCATCAAGGGCCACAATATTTAACTGCATCCGGCGCGTGACTTGCTCGTACGTCGCCACGAGCTGCCCCTTCGATTCCACTTGATAAATGGAGCGAAAATGATCGTCGGTTCCAATCCAAATGCGAAACGCATGTGGTGATAGTAGGGCCTGCTTTACTGTACGGTATCGCGGATACCACTCGCGGTACCGCGCCGCGCCTCCTTCGACAAACTCCACCTCTACATACTCGTCACGCAATATCGGCAATCCGACGTTTTCGCCAACATGCACCGTGGCAACCTGAGTGCGTTCTATTGTTCGCAGCGAGTCGAGCGGCGGGACCTGTTGCCGATGCGCATCGTGGCTAATCAGAATTGCGCTGACGGCAAATATCAGGGCCGTCGAGACATGCCCAAGCGGCGTCATTCGACCATTTTCCCTAAAGCGACTCAATTGCAGCCACCCTTGGTATCGGTCATCTTCGAACACGCAACTGGCGGCCGCGACGCCTTCCTGGCCCCTGCCACTTCGGCCGCCACCGAGGCAGTCGCGCTGCGAATTTGAGCAATCACTTTTGTGGCAGCTGATGCAGCGGGCGCGTTTACCCCAGCAAGTTCGTCGACAGGCCCCGTGGCCGCACCGGTGACAAACGCTGTCCCCGCGCCCGCTAGCGGGTGCGTCGGGCCATCGCCGGTTTCGACGAGGGAATCAGCAATGTTGTTTGCGACCTTTCCAGCCGCAGCGAGTGAACCAGCCGTAGCCATCGTCGTGCCAGTCTTTGCTACCTGCCCTGCCGCTAGATTCAATCCCGTCTTCGCCATGGCCAACTCCGCGCTGAATTGGGCGGTGCGTCCGAAACTTGTGGCAAGTGGGCCGCCGATCGCACCAAGCACACCGGCTACTATCACGCCTTGACCAGTTATTGGTTGATCAGTCATTTCCTGAACAACTGCGTAGACCAAGATCCCGAGTCCAGCGCATGGGAGACCGCACTCCCCGCGCGGATCCATCTTGTCTAGGGGATCATTCCCAACGTATGCATACAGATTAAGATCATCCTTGGTCCCGACCGGATCGGTCTGCAGGAACCTCCCCGTCTTGGGCGAGTAATACCGCGCCCGGTAGTAGTAGAGCCCGGTCTCGGGATCGACCCGCCGGCCGGTGTAGCGGAACGGGTTGCCAGATAGCGCATCACTCGGCGTCCAATTGGTCCCCTCCCCGTACGGCCCGTAGTGATAGACCGCGTTCAGCGTGCCGTTCTGGTTCACCAGCGTGGTCGCCGAGCCCTGCCAGTTGGTCAAGTAGAAACACCGTCCCCCGCCCGCGCAGCTCGCATCCAGCATCGCGATGCGGTCGTCGATGCCCGCGCCGTAGACGTACTTGCGCAGCACCCCCTGGCTCGCGTCGCGCTCCTCGATCTCCTCCGCTCCGTCGGAGGCGTATCGGGTCGTCACCCCGTTGACGACCTTCGCCCGCCTTCTGCCGAGCGGATCGTACTCGTAGGACGAGGTGTATCCCGCCCCGACTGCGGTGCGCAGCCGGTTCTCCTCGTCATAGGTGAACGTGTAGGTCCCGTCGCTGGTGAGGTTGCCATTGGCGTCGTAGACCTGCGCGGTGCCCGCCACGCTCGAATACTGGTTCAGGCGATTCGGGCTGTAGGCCTGGCTCAGGGTCGCGGCGGGCCGCGCCAGGAACGCCCCGTCGCTGGCCGTGAGGCCCGTGATCTGGCTCGAGGCGTTGCGAGCGAGCGTGAACGTGAGCGGTGACGCCCCCGTGTGCGCGATCGAGCTCAGGTCGTCGTCCGCCTCGTAGCCAAAATCCGCACTCAGGCCGTTGTTGTCGAGCCGCACCAGGTCACGCCGCGAGAGCGTATCCCAGTCGTAGTCGGCCAGCGTCACCCCGCCTTCGGTCACCGTGTCGAGGCGGTTCAGGGCATCAAAGCTGTAGGCGACCGAGGTGCCGCCCGGGTATACCAGACTGGTGCGGTTGCCCGCCGCATCGTAGCCGGGGTTGATCCGGTTGTTGGCGCCGAGATAGGAATCGTCCACGTAATCGAGCCGCCCCGCCGCATCGTAGCGCTGCGAGAGCGTCTGGCTGTCCGCGGTCGCGTCCCAGCTGCGACCCGCCAGGTCGTAGCTGGTGGTGAGCGTGCGTGCCAGAGGTCGTCCCTGGCAACTGTAGCTTCTTGAGTCGATCGAGTCCGTCGTCATTCAAAGTCGTTCTTTGCCACAGACCGAGCAGTGTTTAGGCGGGAAGAACCCATTTCGCGATGGCAGCGGCAGCGTGCCTGATCGAGCGCGCATTTCCGATGTGTGACATTGTTCGCACCGGACAAAAAAGAACAGTACTGCCACCACACCAGCCAACACAAGAACCACAAGATCCGCGCCGTCCGAGAGCCTGCCGAAACGCACCAAGGTCCAGCATGCGATGAACAGAATCCAAAGTAGCCAAACCTTTACCCGCACCAGCGAACGTCGGTCGTTGGCTGGTGTGTCTAACATGACTGCGGGATCCGTGAACCGGTAACAATACACTTTATCTTCACCCCCATCTTTTCAACCCCTTTCGAAATGGCTTGCATACCTTTCGGCAAAGCCGACGTCGTCTTCTTGACGGAGTACTCGAAGGTTGCGCTTCCGCCAACTTTGAGTTGAGGCTTCAATTCTCCCGTGACCCGCGGTGTCGGGAGTTCCTTGGTTAAGGACTCCGAATTCTCGTCAGACCGCCCAATCACACTCTCACCGTTCTCCGTAACTGGGGTGTTCTTCGATATTCCGAACGGTCCAACATTGGCACTGAATCGAATGCTTGACGATGTCGCTGTTGAGTCCCGTGCAGGTACGCCGGAGCCAGCGCTTCGTTCAAGGACTAGACCGAGCCCGCCACCGAGGCCGCCCCCGATTCCTGCATTTCCCACAACACCCAGTTCTAGACTCTGAGTATCGAAAGTAACGCTTCCTCCGAGGTGGCCTCCTCCACCAACGTACATTTCGAGATCCAGTCCAAATTGATATTCCGCAAGTCCACTCGGATCCGCCCTGTTCAGCGGATCGTTCCGAACGTATGCATACAGACTAAGATCATCCTTCGTCCCGACCGGATCCGTCTGCAGGAACCTCCCGGTCCTCGGCGAGTAATACCTCGCCCGGTAGTAGTAGAGCCCGGTCTCGGGATCGACCCGCCGGCCGGTGAACCGGAACGGGTTGCCCGTGAGCGCATCACTCGGCGTCCAATTGGTCCCCTCCCCGTACGGCCCGTAGTGATAGACCGCGTTCAGCGTGCCGTCCTGGTTCACCAGCGTGGTGGCCGAGCCCTGCCAGTTGGTCAAATAGAAACACCGTCCCCCGCCCGCGCAGCCCGCATCCAGCATCGCGATGCGGTCGTCGATGCCCGCGCCGTAGACGTACTTGCGCAGCACCCCCTGGCTCGCGTCGCGCTCCTCGACCTTCGACTGCGCTGTCCCTGCTCCGTCGCCGGCCCGGCCGGCCCATCCGTGGGCCGGCGTTCGCGCCGCGCGCGCTGACATCAGGTCAGCGCTCGATGACACCGACGCTCACCCTCAACTCCGTCGGAGGCGTATCTCGTGGTCACCCCGTTCACAATCTTCGCCCGCCTTCTGCCGAGCGGGTCGTACTCGTAGGAGGCGGTGGTGCCCGCGCCGCTCGCCGTGCGCAGCCGGTTCTCCTCGTCATAGGTGAACGTGTAGGTCCCGTCGCCGGTCAGGTTGCCGTTCGCGTCGTAGACCTGCGCGGTGCCCGCCACGCTCGAGTACTGGTTCAGGCGGTTCGGGCTGTAGGCCTGGCTCAGGGTCGACGCAAGCGCCAACAACGCGTACTCGACTAACCGGAAATATCATCTCGCCGCCTGATAAAGCCAGTCGTGCATGAATCTAACGGTCCTTCGATAAACGGCAAATGCATCGATCGAACTGAGGGATCTATGAATAGGGCCCCTGACATTTGCGCCCCATGCGACCGCTTGGCAAGAATGTCAGACACAAACAATCGCCCCGCGAGTCCCTCGAGTCGAAAGATGCCGGGCGGCGGCAATTCCCTGATGCTAATGCCCTCAGCGTTGGCAATAACGTTTCCGTACCGGGACGACTCTTCGCACGACCAACTGCCAGAAGGAACCTGTGCCAGAACATTCAGAAGGTTGTATTGATGACCTGCGGCCAGAAAGACCGGCAAGATTTGACAATGCGGTTTGATCAGGTCATCGAGCAACTCCAAGGCACGGTTCGAAATAAAAGGTATGGGGTAGTGCATCCAATCGGGCCATTTACCGCTGCCGGTAATTTTGAATTTGGGCGGAACCCACTCGACACTAACTATGTGTCCATCAAGTTCTGCGACAACGTCGCGCGAATGGAGTTCAGGCTCCTCAAGCCCGCGGAATCCGCTCCCTGTGTAACTGAGGAGCCAGAAAGGTGGGTCATTGGTGCGTGTTGGCATGCTTGGACTTCTCTCAACCGGACTGCCGAGTCTCATAAGCACGCTGGTCGTCACGCAGCAGCGTCGATGGGATCGCTAACTAGCATCCTTCGCCTGCATTTCTGGCTATGCGCGATCCAGTACACATGACCTTTCTCCCCGCATTTTCCAGTTCTTGCCCCATTCTTGTCATTTCTGCCCGAGCCGCGTCTGCCCCGCCCTTCGCAGCGGCCTGAATTCTGGCCAGTACGGCGGCCGCGGATGGCGGGCTGTGCAAACCAGCGCCTTGATGATAGTCCTTGGGGAGCCGAGCGCCATTTACAGCTTCATCTATGCCAATGCCAAGCTTGTCGAGCAGCATGCGAGCGCGGACAGAAAACACATCAGTCAGGCCTTTTGCAACGATATGGTGAGCCTCTTCAACGCCCTTGAGGACCGGCCGTCCCGCGGCCGCCAGCGCCCGACCTAAAGGAGAACTGAGCGAACCAATTAGTCGCCCCTCGACGGGCAGCCCAACATCCAGGACGCCAAGAGCTACAGCCCCAAGGTAATTGCCTTTATCGAGTTGTTCCGCTGCACCTGCAAGCGGGAAGTACTGCGCCGCCTCGGCTCCGAATGCGCAGCCGCTGCCGGTGTAAATGCAGCCACCATCGAGGCCGGATGGATCGGTCTTATCCAGCGGATCATTCCCGACGTAAGCATACAAATCAAGATCATCCTTCGTCCCGACCGGATCGGTCTGCAGGAACCGCCCCAGGGCCGGGTTGTAGAACCGCGCCTTGTTGTAGTAGAGCCCGAGCTGCGGAATGGCCGCCTGGCCGAGGCGGAGCGGATATTGATCTCTGCCCGACTATTGATCGGTACGTTAGGCAGGTGCCGGGTGGCCGTCGGATTAGCCTCGCCTACGAACTTGGCGTCTCGGCAACTCGAACGACCTTCTCATCCCTCAAAATGCACTCGTACCGAACACTGTTGATCTACAACCGTGACTTCGTACATTGCATTGGGTCCGGCCAGCGTAATGTAGCCTGCATCGCATGTCAGTCCGCCTCCGTCTGGTCGGCTAAGTCGCACGGTAGCTTCGCCTTCACACGTCACCCGAACTGAGGCGGTGAAGCCAGTACCCTGCCGCGTCATTTGAATCGTTCGGCCACAATATTCCAATTCGACTCTTGCGTCCGCCGCAAGACCGGCAGCCTCGACCGAGAACGTCGCAAGACTGCCGCGTCCACAGGCCGTAACAATGATCAGCATCACAATTGCCGTGCCGACGGCGCGCGACCGTGATCGATTGCGATCAAATGAAGCTTTCATTCATTTGCACTTCGTGCTGTCGACACACACGTCTCTCCGCACCCCGATACGAGAGCCGGTCCTTGTAGTCGTGGTCTCGACCATACCCGTATTTGCATTATATGTGGCCGTTGTGGCCCCCACTGTCACCGATTTTCCATTGGCCAGATTGGTCGCGAGCCCCTGCGCGTAAGTACTTGCGTTTGCCGCCGTGCTCGATAGCGTGCCAGAGGCGCTAGTAACGAGTTTATTTGGGTCAACGTCTCTTCCCTCCGCCGCGGCTTGTCGACCTTCTCTGTTGTTATTCAAGTCCATAAAAGCCTCTGAGAATTTGCCTTCCCTGAACGATCCAACGATTTCATGCTCCCAGCCGCCCAGAGAAAGGCTACTGCAGGGGAGACCTCGGAGGCCACTCGCATGCTCGCCTCAGCGTGTCGCATCGCATCGACGATGTCGTTAGTCCCAACCGGCCGTTTGGCTTGTTCTTCCCTATATATCCTCCACGCGGCGCTGATTCTTGTTCCTAGTGGGGACGGCATCGCTTCGCCGAAAGCGTTCGTCTCTCGCAGCCACGCGGCTCCGACCGCCTCTCGTCCATTTGGATCAACGAGATTCAGCGGATCATTCCCCACATACGCATATAAATTGTTGTCATCCTGATACCCAATCGGGTCCGTCTGCAGGAACCTCCCGGTCCTCGGCGAGTAATACCTCGCCCGGTAGTAGTAGAGCCCGGTCTCGGGATCGACCCGCCGGCCGGTGAACCGGAACGGGTTGCCCGTGAGCGCATCACTCGGCGTCCAGTTGGTCCCCTCCCCGTACGGCCCGTAGTGATAGACCGCGTTCAGCGTGCCGTTCTGGTTCACCAGCGTGGTCGCCGAGCCCTGCCAGTTGGTGAGATAGAAACAGCGCCCACCACCGGTACAAGTTGTATCCAGCATCGCGATGCGATCGTCGATGCCTGCACCGTAGACGTACTTGCGCAGCACCCCCTGGCTCGCGTCGCGCTCCTCGATCTCCTCCGCGCCGTCAGAGGCGTACCGGGTGGTCACCCCGTTCACAATCTTCGCCCGCCGCCGGCCGAGCGGATCGTACTCGTAGGACGAGGTGTATCCCGCCCCGACGGCACCGCGCTGAGCCGCGAACCTGACGAAGTTGGCGATTCTGGTACGAGAATGGCTTGACCAAGAGGCCGGCGAATCGCACGCAGGGTACGTCAAATGACGCGTCTGATCATCCTCCGGAGTCGCTCGCCATTCCAATTGCTACGAACGCAGCGCGCTAAACCGCTCTTTCGCGTCTCGAAATATCTGGGACCCCGGATCGAATCTAGTCGGGTCCACTTGTGCCTCCCGCCCACGCATCCACTGATCCAACGCGTGCCATACCGCATTTCTGTATTCACGTAGCGACGCGGACTCCCTAACTGTGAGTGTCTGCGACGCCGCATCAATATACTCAAGAAGCGCCGCTACGGCGCACCGATCGTCTTCGCACTGCAAATATGTTCCGAGTGAAGATAGTGCCGCAATTGTCGCCGACTGATGGGACTCCCATACACTTAGCCCGGACATTTCGATGAGCTTGCCAATGTAGTTCCTCGACAAACCCCAGTCGCTGCACAGTGCATTGACCACACCATGGAGCCCCCATTCGTCGGTCGACAGCGAAAACAAAGCCTCAAGTAGCTTAACGTTCTCTTTCGATGGTTCCGCGCCGAGCCCGAGCACGCGTGCCAGGTAGTAAACGTCCTCATCGCGGGGCGACGCATCCGCGATTCTGCGTTTCACTCCCTCCAGTTCGCCGCGACGAAGTTGGCCCCCTTCTTTTAGTCGAGCCACGATCGCAACAGGATCTAATTCCGGCGCTCGATTTATGGGCATATGTGAGTGCCAGTGCATATGGATCGTGTTCGATCCAGGATGGCTTCGACGCGATCTATGTGCTGAGACAGCTGACCCAATGTCCTTTTCGCAGCTGCCGCGGCCCCTTCGTTGAGAGTTCCACTTTTGATGAGATCCGCCAAGTCCCCGGCCGCGCCCTTCAATCCTGTTATAGCCTGATTTACTTCTCCAAGATGATTCTTTCCTGGCACTCCCATCCCAATTGTGTCTTTCACCGCGCCGGCAATGTCAGTCAACTTCAGATGGTCATCAATGTTATTCGTGATGCGTCTAGCTATTGCTGCTGCCTTGGCACTACCTGTCGTCATCGCCGAGAATTTTTTTGTGGCGCCCAAGACCGCGGTGCTCGCCCTGGCTAGCCTGCTAAATGCAATGGTTGCGCCCGCCCCGCCAGGCAGTCCCGGCGTTGCAGTAGCCGTTGCGTCATAGACAATACCAAGGGCATCAACTACCGCGCCAGCAACATTTGACGTCGCAATGTTAGCGCCGAAACTCGTAACACCCATCGCAGTATTGAAGGCATCCCATGGTGTCTCTATCGATGTGCCAGTTGGGTCGACATTGTCCAGCGGATCATTCTCAACGTACGCATACAGGTTATTGTCATCCTCGTACCCAATCGGATCGGTCTGCATGAACCGGCCCAGCGCCGGATTGTAGAACCGCGCTTTGTAGTAGTAGAGCCCGAGCTGCGGGATGGCCGCCTGGCCGGTGTACTGGAACCGCCCCGTGTTCGCGGAGGTCGTGACTCCGTAGGAGTCGTAGACGTTCTTCTGCACCGTCCCACCCGTCGGACCCGACAGTGCCCCGACCCGCGTCGAGCCGGATTGCTGCGTCAGGACTTTTTCCTGCGGCCTACGCCATGGCGGCCGGAGTTACACAAATTTGTCGCAGGAACAGCCGGCGCGGTTCACCATTTACGTACTAGTCGGGGAGTTCTCGCTCAGCACGCGCCGTATGAAGGCGCGAAATCGCAAGAGCGATATCGCGATGTTGCCGAAGAAAAGCAAGAAGAACGAGACAATGCCGGATACCAGTGGGGAGTCTCCAAAGCTCAGCAAGGCGAAAATGATCCCGGCAGCGAGCGACGGCCAGAACACGCGAACGAACGACAAGGTGTAGGTGAGCTTTGCACCGCCAGCTTCAGCGATCGCAGCAATCAACCCACCGGAGATCGGCCCTAGGAGAGCCCAGCCGGCCATGTGGGCCACTCCTGGAGAGGCAAACTGAACCTGCTCTGGGCGGGACACAACAATCTTGGCGCCTTTGCGACGCAACGCTTCGGCCAGCGAATTGATTTCCGGTTGCACGTCCGCCGAAGTCGACGAGCGCTGCGGCCAGTGAATCGTCCAGGTCCAAGTGAAGGGAAATGGCATGTCCATGTCCGAACCACCTAATATCTTGTAGGCTGACGGAAATTCTTTTGACACCCGTTACACGGGTTGGCTAGACGCAACAGGCTTGGCGATCGCGGTGCCGAAAGTGCCGCGCGTTCTCTCGTCATGTTGAGGCCATGTACCTGTTACCCGTAGCCGAATTACATCATCGGTCCGCTGCGACCTTCAAAGTCGCGAGACCCCACCAGCCTCTCCCTGCTCCACGATCATGATTCCCAGCGCTTTTGCGCTGTCCCGCTCCACAGGCGTGCCGGCCACGGCGTCAGTGCCATGGCGTTCGCTCGGGCCGCCTTGTTCATCGACAAATCGTCCGCCGCGCAGTATTTTCTTCGCATCCTGCCACGAGTCACTCTCCGCACTTACTTTTGTCCACGCAAGTGGACATTTTGGCAGGTGCGATCCGGGTACCTATCTTCGGATCGAATTTGGCCGTCGCTAATCCGGTCTTTGCGTCAACGCTCACTCTCGCCGCGGCAGCGTTATCGAGCGATCTTCCAAAGGCCTCACCCATCACGCTGATGATGTCCTGAACTCCAATTTTCTGAGACCAGCCGCCTGTGCCGTTCGCGCTTACGGGCAGCAACGACAATGACGCGCCTGCGCTGTCTGCTCGAATTGCCGTTTTCCCATATTGGCCGTTAGCGTCGGGCGTCGGAATCCAAGTTCTCTGGTAGGAGACAAGCCAAGTGCCAACCTGCGCATTGAGTGAGCCCCCGTTAATGCTCTCGGCCGGGCCGCGAATTCGACCGACATTGACTCCGATCGATACGTCTGCGCCAAACCCAACGCGGATTCCACCGAAGATTCCTAAGTCAAACTTCTCACCGGGCGTTAACCCGGGATTGAAGTACACACCGAGATCAAGCCCGGCTCCCGGACTGATGAAGACGTCAAGCGCGCCTGACAACGTATAGGTGGCGGTCCCTCCAGGATCGGACCCATTGATCGGATCACTCCCGACATATGTGTACAGATTGAAATCATCCTCGTACCCAATCGGGTCCGTCTGCATGAACCTCCCAAGAGCGGGGTTGTAGAACCGCGCCTTGTAGTAGTAGAGGCCGATCTGCGGAATCGCGGCCTGGCCGGTGTACTGGAACCGCCCGGTGTTCGCGGAGGTGGTCAGCAGAATCCGCTCGCTGCGCGTTGCACTGCGCAATAGCGCTCCAGGACGACGTGGATGCACTCCGACCTGTTCGACGGTCGCTCCGGGAGCGACCTCGACGCGCCGGCCGTTCCGGCGCGTCCTCCGAGGCCGCCTGTCGGCGGCTGGTCTTGCAGGAAGTACGTTGACCCTGGCGTGAGTATCACCGCCGACTGCGGCTCTTGATCATCACGGTCGTTGCTCCGGCTGTCCAGGCGGATCCAGGGCCACGCCGGATGGGCTGGCCGGGAACCTCCTCTTCCGGGCGGCCGAAAGCCACGCGATCTGGCACCACCCGACCACCAACCGCTACACCACCATCCCCAATCACCCCGGCGACATGCCCGAGGGCACGCTGCGCGCCATCCTCAAGCAGGCCGGCATCGAGCCGGAAGAGTTCTTGCGCAAGAAGTGAACTGCCGGCTACCGCCATCACGATTGATTCAATCGAACAATAACATCACCGGTACTTTCGTCCTTCAGCACCTCGACAGACAGGTCATCGCAACTTCCATATTGCGCTTTTGCTATCGACAGCCAAGACCTTCTGTAGACATCCACAACTTCCAAAATCAATGGATCATCCATCGACCAATCGCTAACAGCACAATCGAGGAAATCATCTATCGGAACCATGTTGATCCATTGCTGTGCCGTCTTGGCATCCTCAAACTTTGCAATCTCCTGCAAGAGCGCTGCCTTGCCGCGTCCAAATCGATCCAAGAAGATTCGTCCGTCGATTAACTCCGTCCGCGGGGCCACGTCGGCAAGAAGAAGCGCAAAAGTGTGTAGATCAGTCATGGCTACCCCGTAGGAGGGTCCTTCGGTGGTGGTGGCGGCGGCGGCGGTGGTGACGGATTCCTAACTTCATCCGGAGTTGGTGGCCGAACTTCTGGCTTACCTGGAACCTTAGCTCCGTCAGGGCGAGTGTTCGCCGGACGATCTTTGACGTTGGGCCGCGGCACGTCCCCATGGGGTTTACCCGTGGGTCGGAATTGCTTTTCCGACTCCGGCTTACCCGTAACGGGGTCTCGTGGCCCGTGAGTCGTATAGCCCCCATTTGCATCCGGAATGGAGTGAGGACGACCTTCAGCTTCCGGAAGAGGCCCCGGCGCTTTAGACCGGCTCTCCATCACGTTGCTGATCGCATCACCGATCGCGTCCGCAATCTTCGTAACCACTGGAGTAGCCGCGATTGCCGCGCCCACGTAGATCATACCCTCAACTGCGAGGGTGCCTTCTACAACACAGGCATCTTCAACACAGTTTCCGCTCGGATCCGTCCTGTTCAACGGATCGTTGTACACATATGTGTACAGATTCAAATCATCCTTCGTCCCCACCGGATCGGTCTGCAGGAACCGCCCCGTCTTCGGCGAGTAATACCGCGCCCGGTAGTAGTAGAGCCCGGTCTCGGGATCGACCCGCCGGCCGGTGTAGCGGAACGGGTTGCCGGTGAGCGCATCGGCCGGCGTCCAATTCGTCCCCTCCCCGTACGGCCCGTAGTGATAGACGGCGTTGGGTGTACCGTCCTGGTTCACCAGCGTGGTCGCCGAGCCCTGCCAGTTCGTGAGATAGAAACACCGTCCCCCGCCCGCGCAGCTCGCATCCAGCATCGCGATGCGATCGTCGATGCCCGCGCCGTAGACATACTTGCGCAGCACCCCCTGGCTCGAGTCGCGCTCCTCGATCTCCTCTGCCCCGTCGGAGGCATATCGGGTCGTCACCCCGTTCACAATCTTCGCCCGCCGCCGGCCGAGCGGGTCGTACTCGTAAGACGCGGTGGTGCCCGCGCCGCTCGCCGTGCGCAACCGGTTCTCCTCGTCATAGGTGAACGTGTAGGTGCCGTCGCTGGTCAGGTTGCCGTTGGTGTCGTAGACCTGCGCCGTGCCCGCCACACTCGAATACTGGTTCAGGCGGTTCGGGCTGTAGGCCTGGCTGAGCGTCGCGGCGGGTCGCGCCAGGAATGCCCCGTCGCTGGCCGTGAGGCCCGTGATCTGGCTCGAGGCGTTGCGAGCGAGCGTGAACGTGAGCGGTGACGCCCCCGTGTGCGCGATCGAGCTCAGGTCGTCGTCCGCCTCGTAGCCAAAATCCGCACTCAGGCCGTTGTTGTCGAGCCGCACCAGGTCACGCCGCGAGAGCGTGTCCCAGTCGTAGTCCGCAATCGTCACCCCGCCTTCGGTCACCGTGTCGAGGCGGTTCAGGGCGTCGAACGTGAAGGCCACCGAGGTCCCGCCCGGGTACACCAGACTGGTGCGGTTGCCCGCCGCGTCGTAGCCCGGGTTGATCCGGTTGCTCGCTCCCAGGTAGGAATCGTCCACGTAATCGAGCCGACCCGCCGCGTCGTAGCGCTGCGAGAGCGTCTGGCTGTCCGCGGTAGCGTCCCAGCTGCGACCCGCCAGGTCGTAGCTGGTCACGAGCGTGCGTGCGAGGTTGCCCGCCACCGCCGGGTTGTCGGGTACCGTGCGAGTGGTCTCGCGGTTCAGGTCGTCGAACACAAAGGCCAGCGAGATCCCGGAGCGGTTGCGTTTCGCGGTCACGTTGCCGGCCGGGTCGTAGGTGAGTTGCTCGTAGGTCTGACCCGAGGCGCAGCTCGGCGCACTCGTCGAGTGGGGCAATGCGGGGGCGCAGGGTACCCCGGTCGTTGGCGCCGGGAAGAACGTGCGGTACACCCGATCCTGGCCGTCGTAGTCGAGGTTCGTCACGTTGCCGTTCGCGTCCGTGACCGAATCCACCTGGCCGTTCGGTGTGAGCGTATAGGTGGCGTACACGATCGGCGTCATCGATGCGCTCTGGTAGGCGCGCGTGATGCGCTTCACCTGGCCGTCCTTGAAGTACTCGGTGCGAACCTTGCGCCCGTCGGGGTCGGTGACGACGTCGACCCGATCGACGCCGTCGTAGGCATAGGTCGTCACCGCGCCGGTCGGCGAGGTCTGCTGGTAGACCTTCTTGGTCGGCGTGAACGAGGTGTTCCAGAGCTGCCACTGGCCGCCGCCCATGGCGCGTTCGACGCGATACACGTCGCCGTCCGCATCGTAGCGATTGACGGTCACGGCGCCGAGCGGTGCGGTCAGCTGCGTGAGGCGCCGCTGCTTGTCGAAGTTGTAGCTCGTCGTATTGAGGCGCGGATCCTGCAGCGAGGAAATGTCGCCGTAGGCGTTGTGGCCGTAGGTCGTGGTGAGGTTGAGGCCGGCGGGGTCGACGCGGCGCCGCAGCCGATAATGGGTTGACGGGTCGTACTCGAACGACACCACGCGCCCGGTCGGGTCGGTGATCTGTGTCATCTGCCCGAACCCGTTGTACAGGAAACTCGTCTGCGGCATCGCGAGCGCCCCGCCGTTCTGGGGATTGCTCACCTGCGGCTGCTGGATGCTGTTCAGCACGCAGCTGCTCGGGTTGTAGTTCCAGGTCGTGACCTTGGCCTTCGCGTCCGTGACGGTCTTGACCTTGCCGCAGCTCGCATCGTACGTCGCCTGGACCACGATGTCGGCGAGCGTCCCGCTCCAGTAGGTCGAGGATTTCTTGACCCGGCTGATCTTCTTGATCTGCTGTGTCGGGGCGTCGTATTCGAAGAGCTGATGGTTTCCTTCCGGGTAGCTGCGGTCGACCACCCGGTCGTGATTGTCAAAGGTCTGCAGGTAGGTGCGTGCCTCCTCGTCCACCAGTTTCACCGCGCGGCCGCGCTCATCGTAGTACGCAGTGTATTCATGGCGATCCGATGGGGTGTCGAGCGGGTCCGCGCGGGTGCCGCGATTGGTGCCGGTGATGTAGAAGCGCCAGGGTTGCCGCTGCGCCGGCGTCTGGATAGCCACCGCGTCCTGCAGCTCCGCGGCTCGCCAGACCCCGTCGTAGGTGACCTGCAGCTTGGCGTTGGTAGCGTCCGACGGCGCGTACACGCGCAGCAGGCTCGGGTAGGGTTGCGGCCGTGCGCCCGTGGGCACCAGCCCCATGTTCTGCCCGTCGCCGACGTAGTCGTATTTCGCGGCCTCGTTCTCCGGCGAGGTAACCGAGGTGATCGGGCCCGCCGGCGTCGCACGGCTGTATTGCACCGTGCGTGCCTGCCCGTCGGTGACGCTCGCGAGGTCGACCCCTTCGCTGGTGCCCACGTAGCTGAGTGTCAGCGCCCGTCCGAGATTATTGGCAACCGAAACGAGGCGATCCTCGCCAGCCGGGATGTTGAGGGGATTGGTGTTCTGATAGCTGTAGGTCAGCTCAACGCCCGACGGGAAGGTCCAGGAACTGAGGTGCCAGCCGTGGCGTCGCCCGACGGCTTTCTCGGAGACTTGGATCAAACGGTTGTAGCCGTTGTTCACTTCATAGTAGCCGAAGGACTGCACGTCCTTTTCGGGTGAAGTGTAGGTGAACGCCACCGGTGAGTAGTCCCAGCGATCGTAATCGCCCGGGCGCAGGTTCAGACCCTGGTGTCCAACCCGGACGCCGCTCTGGGTCAGCGTGCCGACGCCATTGCGGGGCGGCGCGAATGTGCCGTCGACGAGGCGCGTGAACTGGCGCGCATCGTGCCCGGCATTGATCGTGACGACGTCCAGGTTGAGCTTGCTCGTCCACCACTGGATCGCGAACGGCACCAGGACCCAATGCTTGAGATGCAGTACCAGGTTCGCCGGCGTCGGATTGCTGCTCGGCGGGTCCGACAGGCTGTAGATCTTCTGGGCAGTGTAGAACGCCGCAATGGATTCAACGGCCGCCTGCGCGGAATCCTGGCCGAGCTTGGCGAGCCCGTCGCCACTGATCGCGGCGCGCACGTCCAGGTTATGGGCCCAGCCGTTGGGCAGGCCGGGGCTGCGCGACGTTCCCGGCTTGAAGCTGCGGGTCAGGGCCAGTTCGTAGGGGAACCCACCTTCGCCGATGCTGAGGTCGGCTGGCGCGGTGTACTTGAATTCGCCGCTGCGCAGGTCGACGCCATGCAGGTGGCTGCGGTCCTCGAACTTGTCCTTGAGCAGGCCCGCCGCCCCGGCGGCATCGAATTCGCGCGCGTAGCTCACCGGCACTCCGGCACCACCACCCTTCGAGTCGACCCCGCTCTGCGACGTGACCACGTGCGCCACCGAACTCGAGTCGGCCTGGTAGGCGATCATCGCCCCGCCACGTTGCATGGAGGGCCGGTACACCGTGGTGGCAGTCTTCGGGCCCGACACATTGCCGGGCCCGAGACAGGTTTCGCTGGGCCATATCGCCCAGAATCCCTTGGTTGCATTGACGTAATCACCAATCGGCGCGATGACGCTGCCCCAGTTCGGGTCGCAACCCAGCGTGGTGAAGCCGCTGCCGAGCTGACCCGCCGGCGTGGCGGGTGTGTAGAGGAAATACTTGAGGCTCGCGCCAAGATTTGCGTTGCCCCACTGGAACCGCGCCGAGGTGGAATCGGCCGCGATGACGTCGAGCATCTGCTCGAACACACTGCCTTCCAGGGCCGCCGCCGCGGCCAGCGTGCCCTGGATGACCTTGCGGCGGTCCGCGGACGTGTCGCTCTTGCTGGTGATGCTGATGGCGCCGTCGACATTGATTCTCAGCGCTCGATCCGCCACGTACCAGTCCTGCAGGCTCGGGTCGGTCTGGCCCTGGGGCCAGTCGTTCTGCAGCGTCGCCTGCGCATAGAGGAGGCCGAGCAAGTGGTGATTGACGTGCTCGGCATTGCCAAGGCGCTTCTGCAACTCCGCCATGCGGCTGTATTGCGCCAGGTAGCTCGCCGCAATCTTGAACATCGTCTGGTCGGAGCTCGAATCGCCGCGCACGTCGCCGGGCTCGGTGGCGAGCGGCGGGTCGACGACCGGGAGCAGCCGGTCCAGTGTCTGCTCGGCGGCGATCTTGGAGACCAGTGCGGGGCTCGACTCGCCAAACCCGGCGACCACCACCACCGGCAGCGCCATGTTCGCGTACTTCTGCACCTGCGTACCGAGCGCCACCGACATGTCCATGTAGCTGCCAGCCGCGGCGCCCGGAATGCCGGGCTGGGTTGCCGCGTAGGGGTGATCGACCTCGACCCGGATCTGGCGCACGCGCTGCCCCGCCACCGGTCCGACGCTGCCGTCGCAGCCGACCTGGGCATTGGCGAGCGGCTGCGCGTCGACGGTGAGCTTGATGCACCAGAAATCGAACGAGTCGGGGCCCGGCTGGTCCGGCGGCGAGATGGTCTGCGGCACGTCGAACTCGAGTCGTCGCCCGTACACCTCATCGGCATACAGCGTCTTGGTGATCAGCGCCGGACTCGTCTCCGGGTTGTCGAGCAGTGTCAATGTCAGCCTGGTGCGATAGGGGTCCGGGATGCCGCAGGTGGTCGCGCCCGTGCAATCCCAGGTGCGCTGCACGACCGTGGTGAATCCCGGCAGGGTGGCGTTGTTGCGCACCGGCGTCGCACCCGTCTTGACGATGTCCTGGCCACCCACCACGTCCTCGATCTCCATGGCGCTGTAGCTCGGGGACTTGAGGTTCGTCAGGAGCGTCGTGGCGTAGGCCTGCAGCTTGGACTGCAGGTTGGTGTCGTTGATGCCGCTCACCCACACCGGATCCGCCGTGCCCTGCTCGGTGAGCCCGCTCCACGACTTGACGAGAAAACTGTTGGGATTGGTGGCCGCGCTGGTCGAGAATTCGTTCGCCGACCAGCCCATCAGTGTCTCGAGATCGAGGGTCGGCCGGAAGGTATGGGCCTTATAGGACGGATCGAACCAGCAGCTCGTGTTGCAGGTGGAACCCGGAATCGTCACCTCAACCCACACGTGGCCAATCGTATACTTGGGCCCGCTCGAGCTGTAGTTGAGTGGAAAGCCACCATCGCGCAGGATCTGCTGCACGGCGTTGGAGGTGCTCGAGCCCAGCCAGGCGCTCGCCTGGGCCGCGCTCACGCGCAGCGTCCCCGCTTTGTAGCGGGCACTGAAGCCCGACTCCCGCAGCAGCTCGACCATCAGCTCCGCCTGGTCGAACGGCGTACCGGACTGGTCGATCAACGCGCCGAGCGCTCCCTTCTGCAGGCCGTAGATGAAGGTCGTGCGCACGTTGTCGTGCACGTATTCGTAGATCAGGTCCGGGTCATAGCGCAACGCGCGCGCCAGCGCCTTGAGTTCCGCAGGCCGGTTCGCGCTCGGGTCGGGGCCCCAGATCTCGCGCGTGCTGATGAGCGACGCCGGTGGACCCGGCGGTGCGTTGCTATAGTAATTATCGGCGGTGGTGGTCGAGACGTTACCCGACAGGCTGCCGATGCGAATCTGCGACACGTCGGCCGCGGCCCACACGACCGAGGACGCCAGCAGCAACGCGAGCCCGATCGCCAGGCCGGCCGACGACGCCGGCGCGCACCGCATCCGACGGTGAGCGCAGTTCGGCGGGCGGCGATCGTGCGGCATGCCGGCTCCTCAGTTGCAGCCGAAGGTCGGGCAGGTCGCAATCTCGACCGGTGCCACGTACGCGCTGCACTGGGTCTCGTCCGCCGTCCCGCACGCCTTCACCTGATAGCTGAAGGTCCGTTCCACCGGCCCCTTGGAGAAGAATTTCGAAACCGTCGGCGGCGTGGTCGTGAAGCTCTGCACCGTGCCCGTGCCGGGCCCGAGCGTGATCTCCTCGCGCAGCGTGTAGTGATTGACGCTGCCAGTCGACGCGTTCCACAGCACCGTGTAGTTGCCGCCGAACGAGGTCCCGACTGGCTGCGTGCGCAGGTTGGTGGGCACCCCGGGCCCCGAGGGTTCGTTCTCGATGATGGTCACAACCACCGGGTTGGTGCCGGCGATGCCGGCCCCGCCGGTCGCGTTCGACAGCGTCACGTTCAGTGTCTCGTCACCCTCGTAGACGGTGTCATCGAGGATCGTGATCGCAAACGACTTGTTCGACCCGTTGCCGCTCGCCCAGTTGAGGACACCGGATACGGTCGTGTAGTCGGTGCCCGCCGTGGCAGAACCATTGCTCGTTGCAAACGCGACAGCGACCGCGCCCGCCGTGCCGCCAGAGCGCGTGACCGCCACGGTGACCGAGCCGCCGTTCTCGTTGACCGAGTAACTGCCGGCCGCGAACTGCAGCGTCTGCGTCGGCACGGCCAGCCCCACGGTCAGCCGGTTGCCCGCGGCATCGTAGCCATACTGCACGCTGCGGCCGTCGCTGTAGCCTGCACCCGTAAGCCGACCGGCATCGTCGTAGGTCTGGATGGCAATTGCAGGACCGTCGGCCGACGCATTCACCGACACTACCGCTGCCATGGCGGTGGTCAGGACGAGTATCACCCGCCGTGGATGCGGATATCGATCCATGATCCCGACGTCCCCGAGTTTTCTGTCTTGTACGCCCGGCTGCTCAACGCGCGCAAGCCGCAGTGCAGCATCCCTTCATGCCCGGGCGGTCGCCAGGTCTCGACGCTTTGCCACTTCGCCGCGCCGCCTCCGGCGACCGGCCCGCCTCACCCTGCTTTGCTTGTGTACCAGCCCAGGCCTCCCCGATTTGTCGTCTGCCGCATGCGGCTCGCCCCTGCGTCGCTGCGAACCGGCTCGTGCACCCGTGCAGACGCCAGAGCGTGGCACTGGATGCCGGCCGTACGAACGGCTGGTTGTTCGGCGGCACCAAGGCCTGGGCGGTGCCTGTGCATCAACGCCGGCCATGATCTGGCGAGCGTAATACATCGTACTCGGCGACAATTGATGCTGTATGCAGATGCACCGACTCCGTGAGGCACGGACTTGACCATCGACGCCGCAGCTCTGGCTGCCCAGGTCAAGGCCTGGGGCCTCGAGCTTGGATTCCAGAAAATCGGCATTGCAGCGGTCGATCTGCCCGAGGACGAGCGGCGCCTGCTGGCCTGGCTGGAAGCCGGGCACAACGGTGGAATGGACTACATGGCGCGCCACGGCGTGCGTCGTGCGCGACCCGCAGAAATCGTGCCGGGCACGATGAGAGTGATATCGGCTCGAATCGACTACTGGCCTGTGTGCGCCGACGCCACGGCCGTGCTCGGCAGCCCCGTCCATGGGCTATGTGTCGCGCTATGCGCTGGGCCGCGACTACCACAAGCTGGTTCGCAACCGTCTCGCGCGCCTCGCCGAGCGGCTCGCCGCGGCCGTGGGCGCGTCGGGTTATCGCGCCTTCACCGACAGCGCGCCGGTGCTCGAGAAGGCGCTCGCCCGCAACGCGGGCCTCGGCTGGATCGGCAAGCACACCAACCTGCTCGACCGGCAGGATGGTTCCTGGTTCTTCCTCGGCGAGGTATTCACGGACCTGCCCTTGCCAATTGACGAGCCGGTGACCAGCCATTGCGGCAGCTGCACGGCCTGCATCGACATCTGCCCGACGCAGGCGATCGTGGCGCCCTACCGACTCGACGCACGGCGCTGCATCTCGTACCTGACGATCGAGCACGACGGTCCGATCCCCGAGGAATTTCGCAAGGCTATCGGAAACCGGATCTACGGCTGCGACGACTGCCAGCTGGTGTGTCCATGGAATCGCTACGCGAAGACCAGCGCGGAACCCGGCTTCCAGCCTCGCAACGGGCTGGACGCAGCGCGGCTCACTGGACTGTTCGACTGGTCGGAAGCGCAGTTCGACGAACGACTGGCGGGCAGCGCGATCCGTCGCATCGGCCACGAGCGCTGGCTGCGCAACATCGCCATCGCACTCGGCAACGCGCCGCGCACGCCTGAGGTGATCGCCGCGCTGGAACGACGGCGCGGGCACGAAAGCGAGACGGTCCGGGAGGCAGTCGGCTGGGCGCTGCGAAACGCCACCGGCCAGTCAAGGCGAACCGCGCCGATTACCGGCTAGTTAGCGGCATCGTTGCCAAGGTCGCCGGCGGCCCGGCACTGCAGGTTATCGATCAATCGAGCGCGGCTCAGCCGAGCCGCCGCGAGCACGACCACGTCAACGTTGCGCCCCTGCGGCCGCCCGAGCCTGCGGGCCATGCGCACCTCGAAGTAGTCCGGGCGGAATCCTGCCGCGCGCAGCGCGTCCATGCCCTCGCGCTCGATACCCGGAATGTCGCTGTCGCCGGACTCGAGTCGCCGCCGCGCGCGGTCGAGCGCGCGGTAGAGCTGCGGCGCACGCTGGCGCTCCTCCGGCGTCAGGTAGCGGTTGCGCGAACTGAGCGCGAGACCGTCCTCCGCACGCACCGTGGCGGCGCCGACGATCCTGACCGGCAGGCAGAGATCCTCGACCGAGGTACGAATGACCGTGAGCTGCTGGTAGTCCTTCTCGCCAAAAATAGCCACGTCGGGCTGCACCAGGTTCAGCAGCTTGACCACCACCGTGGCCACGCCCTGGAAATGCCCGGGCCGGAAGGCTCCGCAGAGGATGTTCGACAGGTCGGGCACGTCCACGAACGTGCTGCCCGCTGAACCCTTCGGGTACATCTCCTCGACCGTCGGCAGGAAAAGTACGTCGGCGCCGAGTTCGGTCAGCAGGGCAACATCCGCGTCGGGCGTGCGCGGGTAGGCGTTGAAGTCCTCGTTCGGCCCGAACTGCAGCGGATTCACGAACACGCTGGCAACGACACGGCGCGCGTGCGTGTGCGCAGATCCAACCAGGCTCGCATGGCCGGCGTGCAGGTTGCCCATGGTCGGCACGAACGCGATGCTCTCGCGAGCCAGGCGCCATTCGAGCACCAGGTCGCGCAGGTCTGCAATGCGCGTGATGATCCGCATCGATCCGGCTGCTAGAAGCAGTGCTCGGCGGCCGGGTAGGCGCGCGACTTGACTGCCTGGACGTAGGCCTTGATGCCGGCGAGCGGACTCTGCTGGCCGACCATGAAATTCTGCACGAACCGTGGTTTGCGGCCCGGCGTGATGTCGAGCACGTCGTAGAGCACCAGGATCTGGCCGTCGGTGTCGGGGCCCGCGCCGATGCCGATCACGGGCACGTGCAGCTCCGCGGTGATCTCCTTGCCGAGCTGGTTCGGGATGCACTCGAGCAGCACGATGTCGGCGCCGGCATCCTGCAGTGCCTTCGCGTCGCGGCGCATCTGGTCGGCGACTGCCTCGTCGCGTCCCTGGACCCTGAAGCCGCCGGTCTTGTGCACGGACTGCGGCCGGAGGCCGAGATGCGCGCAAACCGCGATATCGTGGCTAGCCAGGAACTCGACGATGCCCACCTGCCCCGCTCCGCCCTCGAGCTTGACCATCTTGGCCCCGCCCTCCTGCATCAGGCGCATGGCATTGTCCAGCGCCTTCTCGCGCGAGGTGTAGGTCATGAACGGCATGTCGGCCATCAGGAACGGCCGTGACAGGCCCATGGCCACCGCGCGGCAGTGGTAGATGATGTTATCGAGCGTTACCGGGACCGTCGTGTCGTGGCCCTGAATCACCATGCCGAGCGAATCGCCCACCAGCACCAGGTCCGCGTCAGCCTCGTCCACCAGCGCGGCAAAGCTCGCGTCGTAGCAGGTGATGCTGGCGATCTTCTCGCCGTCAGCCTTCATCTGCTGGAGAGTCGCAACGGTGACTGGTGGGCGGGCCGAACCGCGCAGTTGAAGTTGTGTGTACATGGGGCGGCCTCGAGAAGACGGCAAGGATGACCGAGCCGCCCTCAAACATCAACGCCGGAGACTACAGCAGGCTCTTCATGGGGTTGAAGAAGTGACGGCCCTTGCGGACGCGTACGATCTCGGCCAGCAGGCTCGTGTAATCGCTCTCGCTGCCGACTGGGTCGATTTCAGCTGCATTCACCGTCAATACCGGGCAGGCCTGGTACTCGAGGAAGAACCGGGCGTACGACTCTGCCAGACGCTCCAGGTATCGGCGTTCGATCGCCTGCTCGTAGGCGATGCCGCGGCGTCCGATGCGCTCGAGCAGCACGTCGACCGGCGCCTGCAGGTAGACGACCAGGTCCGGCACCGGCGCGTCGATCGCGAGGCGCGCGTAGACCTGCTGGTAGAGATCGAACTCCCCGTCGTCCAGCGTGAGTCGCGCGAACAGGCGATCCTTCTCGAGCAGGTAGTCCGAGACCCGGACGCGCTGGAACATGTCCTGCTGCCGCAGCTCCTGCATCTGCCGGGCGCGCTGGAACAGGAAGTAGAGCTGCGTCTGGAACGCCGCGGCCCTCGGGTTGCGATAGAAGCGCTCGAGGAACGGGTTCTCCTCACCCTGCTCCAGCACCAGGTCGCTGCCGAAGCTGGCCGCGAGGCGGCGCGCGAGGCTGGTCTTGCCGACGCCGATCGGCCCCTCCACCACCACGAAACGATGTGGCACGCTGACCACCTGCGCCGGATCCTGTGCCTTGCGTGGCCGCTGGTTCATGCGGCAATCCGCTCGATGCACGCCGAGGGCAGGCTCGCCAGCAGCGTCCTCACCCGGCCCAGGCCCGGAACGTCGAGGTCTGGCGCGATCTCGGCGAGCGGCGCCAGCACGAAGGCGCGCTCGGCAATTCCTGCATGCGGCACTGTAATGCCAGGCTCCTGCATGCGCGTCGCGCCGTGCACCAGCAGGTCGAGGTCGATGCTGCGCGGCCCCCAGCGCACGACCGGACGCGCCCGACCGAGCCGCTGCTCGATCGACTTGAGCTCGGCGAGGAACTCCCGGGGAGCGATCGTCGTCAGCATGCCCGCCACGGCGTTGATGAAGTCCGGCTGCGCGACCGGGCCGAATGGCGACGATCGATAGAGCGACGAACGCAGGACGAGCCGCGAATCCGGCACGGCCGCGAGTGCCTCGAATGCGCGCTCGATCTGTGCGCCAGGCTCGTCCAGGTTGCTGCCGAGCGCAACGTAGGCAGGAATCCAGTGCGTCTCGGTCACGCGCGCGCCCTGCCGCTCAGATGGCGGGACGACGGGGCCGCCGCGGACGCCGACGCGAACGCGAACGCGGTTCGGCATCGCCGGTACGCGGCTGGCTCTCGACCTCGGCGATCCGCTCGGTCGGCTCCATTTCCTGCAGGCGCGTCCACCAGGCGGCCAGTTCCGGGTCGACCTCGCCGGACGCGGCGCGCAGCAGCAGGAAATCGTAGGCCGCGCGGAATCGTGGGTGCTCCAGGAAGCGTGCGGCGCGCCGGCCCGCGCGGCGCTCGAAGCGCGGCTGCATCATGATGATGTCCTGCATCGGCATCGTGAACCGCTTCGGCACCGCGATGCGGCGCACCTGGCGCGAGATTATTTCATCGCAGGCCGGGCCGAGGACCGCCGGATCATCCGGCAGCGGACCGTGTGGCGCACCGGCCTCGCGCAGGATCGCGGGCCACAGCAGCACCGCGAACAGGAAAGTCGGCGTGACCGACTTGTCCTCGCGCACCCGATCGTCGGTGTTGGCGAGCCCGAGTTGCACGAGGCGCGCGCCCGGCGAATCCGGGGCCTCGTTTACCGCTCGCACCACGTCAGGCATCAGGTGCGACAGCAGTCCCATCCGCGCAAGCAGGTTGCAGGACGCGCCCGCCGAACCGGCCAGCAGCAGCTTCATGGCTTCGTCGAACAGCCGCGCGGGCGGCACGCCGTCGAGCAGGTAGGCGAGCTTGTGCAGCGGCGCCTCGGTCTCGGGATGCAGCGTGAAGCCGAGCTTCGCGGCGAAACGCGCCGCACGAAGCATGCGCACCGGATCCTCGCGGTAGCGTGTCTCCGGGTCGCCGATCATGCGCAATACGCGTGAGCGCGCATCCGGCACGCCGCCGACGTAGTCCCAGATCGAGTAGTCCTCGATGTTGTAGTAGAGCGCATTCGCGGTGAAATCACGGCGCCAGACGTCTTCTTCGATGTTGCCGTAGAGGTTGTCGCGCAGGATGCGGCCCTGCGCATCAAGCACTCGGTGCCCCGCTTCGTCCACGCCATGGTCTTCGTCGATCTCGGTGTGCGCGGCCCGGAAAGTCGCGACCTCGAGGATCTCGGGGCCGAAGCGCACGTGTGCGAGGTGGAAACGCCTGCCGATCAGCCGGCAGTTGCGGAACAGCTTGCGAACCTGCTCGGGGTGAGCGTCGGTCGCGATGTCGAAATCCTTGGGGCTCAGGCCGAGCAGCAGGTCGCGCACGGCACCGCCGACCAGGAAAGCCTGGTACCCGCCTTCGCGGAGCCGATACAGCACCTTCAGGGTGCCCGGGGAGATATTGGCCCGCGAAATCGGGTGATCGGCGCGCGGGACGATGACGGGCGACGGGTGGCCGGGGGTGACTGGAATTTCTTTGGGGAACAATTATTCGGCTTCCGCTGGACCGGCAAAAACGGCTGCGTATAATACGCGCCCTCGCGCAGGCTCCGACAGCCTGCCATTTTCCGGGCACGCTCCCATCGTCTAGAGGCCCAGGACACAGCCCTCTCAAGGCTGGTACGAGGGTTCGAATCCCTCTGGGAGCGCCAGTTTCAGGGACTTGACCTTGTGGCCGTCCCAGGACCGCCCTGCGGACGAGGCCCCGCCATCCCTGCTTAACGCTCTTCGGTCAACGCAACGAACTCCGGATCCTCGCGCAGCGAATCCAGGTCCGGGTCATTCTTCATCCACGCGTAATTGAGCACGCCGGCCGCGATGGCCTGGCGCAGCGTGTCCACCGCTCGACGCGTCTCTCCGAGCCGGGCATAGAGGCAGGCCGCGTTGTACAGCATGACCGAGTCTCCGGGGCTGGCCTCGATCGCGGCATTGCCCTCGCGGATGGCCGCGGCCTTCTCACCAAGGTTGCAGAGCGTCACTGCATAGAACATGCGCGCCCGCGAATCATCCGGATTCTGCAGCAGGTAATTCGGCATCAGTTCCAGGACCTTGCGCGAGCCGGCCATCGCTTCGTCCTTGCGGCCGAGGCCGAGCAGGGTCTGGCTCAGGTCGCTGTACGCGACGTAGAAGGCCGGCTGGATCTCGATCACGCGCTCGAAGTGAGAAATCGCATTTTCGAGTTCGCCGGTCGAGAAGTGAATTCGCCCGAGCGTCCAGTGCGCCACGAAGTCGTCCGCGATCGAGCTCGATTGCCTTGTCGCACCGAGGCCGCCGCCTCGTCGAACTTGCCCCAGATGAAATACGACAGGCCCATCGCCGTATAGGCCTCGGGCAGGTTGCTGTCGTACATCAGCGCCTTGAAGCTGAATTCCTGCGCCTTGTCGCGATACGGCTCCTCGCGCGAGAACCACTGGTACATCTGGCCGTAGGCGCAGGAGCAGCCGGCATAGGCGGCTCCGTAGCGCGGATCGAGTTCGATGGCCTTCTCGAACAGCTGGATCGCGTACTCGGTGCCCTTCTTCGTGAGGCGGTAGAGATAGTCCTGGCCCCGCAGGTACAGGTCGTATGCCTGGGCGTTGACCGTCTGCCGCTTCGTGAGCGACACCTTCTCCGCAGAAGCTGAGCCTCAGTTTCAGCGCCTCGACGATCTGGCCGGCCACCTGCTCCTGGATGTCGAAGATGTCGTCGAGCTTGCCCTTGTAGGTGTTGCCCCAGACCTGGCGATTCGTCACGACGTCCACCAGCTGCACCGTGATGCGCACGGACTCCTGGAACCGTCGGACGCTTCCGCCGACGATGTATCGAGCACCGAGTTCCGCACCGATACCGCGGATGTCCTGGATGCGGCCCTTGTACTGCATCGACGCCCAGCGCGAAACGAGCTCGATCTCGCTCACCAGCGAGAGCCGCGCAATCAGCTCCTCGGTCAGTCCGTCGCTGAAGTAATCGGTCTCCTTGTCGGAGCTGATGTTGTCGAAGGGCAGCACGGCGAGAGCCCCGGCCACCGCCTGGGCCTCGGCGCCCGAAGCGACCTGCCCGCCCGAGGGCGGGGCCGCTGTGTCACCCGCCGAAACGATCGCGGCAGGCCCGGCCGGCGGCTTGATGTCGACTCCCGCGCGCTCGAGCGAGCGCAGGATCGTACTTCAGGTTCTCGTCCGGGTCGCCCTGGAAATACTCGACGTGCTGGATGCCGGCCAGCGCGTACTTGAGGCCGGCCGGTACGGTCGTCGGCTCGAAATCGACCGGCAGGATGTGTCCCTTGCGCTCGCTGACGAGCACCACTTCCTTCGCCACATTGTGCGAGCGCGCGGCCGCGGCACTCACCGCGAGCAGCAGCACCTTGGCATGGTCGAGCGCATTGACGATCTCCTCACCCCACAGGGTCGCGCCGTCGATGCCGCCCTGGTCGATCCACACGGACACCCCGGCCGCGCGCAACCGCGCCGCCAGCTCGAGGACACGATCCTTGTCCTCTCGCGAGTAGCTGATGAAGACTTCTGCCGGCGTGGCCATTTGCGCCTAGATTACCTCAGCAGGCGTCGCCGTGTGCCGCAGCACGAACGCCAATGCGAATCCGGCCGCCACCAGCAGGCTCATCCACAGCTGTTCCCCGTCGCTGCGCCGCGACCGCAACGGCGTCGCGGCAGGATACCGGCCCGGACACGGCCCGGACGCCGCCCGACCTTGACGTCGAACCGCGATGGGTTCACAAACGCCGACGCAGTTGGCGAACACCGGGGACACGAATTGAACCGACTCCGTGCAATCGGCTACATGGCCGCCGCCACGGTCGCACTCGCCGCGATCGTGGTGACGGTACGCACCGTGGCCTTCGAGCCACGGGCCGCGCTGGATTTCGCATCGGTCCAACTGGCCGAGGCGCCGAGCGTGGACGTGGCACGGGCCGCGCAACACCTCGCGGCAGCCATCCGTTTTCGCACCATCAGCCACCAGGACAGTGCGCGCAACGACTGGATGGAATGGGACCGGTTCGACGCATGGCTCGAGTCCACGTACCCCGCTGCGCACGCGGCGATGAGCCGCGAGATCTTCGCCGGTCACACGCTCGTCTATACGTGGCCGGGCACCGACACCACGCTCGCCCCGGTCGTGCTGCTGGCTCACCACGACGTGGTGCCGGTCACGCCCGGCACCGAGGACGACTGGGCGCACCCTCCTTTCGCGGGCGTCATCGCCGACGACGCGATCTGGGGAAGGGGCTCGGTGGACGACAAGGGCTCGTTGATCAGCATTTTCGAGGCCATCGAGTCGCTGGCGGCATCAGGTTTCACGCCGCGTCGCACGGTCATCGTGCTCAGCGGCCATGACGAGGAAGCCGGGGGCACCGGCGCACATGCGGTCGCCGAGGCCTGGCGCGCACGCGGACTCGCGCCGCAGTTCGCACTGGACGAGGGCCTCGCGATCGTGGCCGACCTGCCGCTGGCGGGACGACCCGTCGCGCTGGTCGGCGTCGCCGAGAAGGGCTACGCGACGCTTCGAATCACCGCGCCCGCAACGGGCGGGCACTCCTCCGCCCCGCCGCCCGAGACCGGCGTCGAGGTACTGTCGAAAGCAGTGCTCGCGGTCGCGTCGCGGCCGTTCCCGATGCAGTTCACCGGTCCGGCGGCCGACATGATCCGCACGCTCGCGCCCGAGGCTGGCCTGGGCACACGGTTGGCGGTAGCCAATACCTGGCTGTTCGAGCCGCTGCTGATCGCGAAGATCGCGGCCACACCCGCCGGCGCCGCTTCGCTGCACACCACCATCGCGCCGACCATGCTGCGCGGCAGCCCGAAGGAAAACGTGCTGCCACAGGACGCAACGGCGTGGATCAACTACAGGATCGCGCCGCAGAACACCGCGGCCGAGGTCATGGCCCGCGCGCAGACCGCCACGCGGCGGCTCAAGGTCGACCTTGCCTGGGACGGCCCCGCCTACGATCCCTCGCCCGTTTCGTCGGCGGACTCGGACGCCTACCGAGTCATCGCGGCACTCGCCTCCGACGGCGGGCGTGTGCCTGTGACTCCCGGGCTCGTCACCGCAACGACCGACAGCCGTTACCTCGCCGGCATCGCCCGTGACGTGTACCGCTTCCAGCCGATCGTCGCGTCGCTCCGCGACTTCGAGATGATCCACGGCACCGACGAGCACCTGACGCTGGACAACCTGCGTCGAATGACGGAGTTCTACTCGAAGCTGCTGGCGACCACGGCGTCCCGTTGAGTATCGCGGCGTCGAGTTCAACCCAGGCGAACGATGTCTTCCTGCCCGACCGATCGTTCGCGATGCATGAGGATCCACTGCGCGTGTTCCTCCAGCGCCGCATCGCCCAGCGCCTTCAGGATTCCGCGGCGTGCGACGTCGTCGACCGCGTCGTCGATGCGACGCCGCGCATTATGGAAAATGCGACCCATGAACTCGTACTGCTTGATCAGTTCCGCTTCGGCCGTGCCCTTCGCGTAGGACTGCCGGACACCGACCGCGAGCAGCACGCAGCCCATCCCGTACACCAGCGGGTTCTGCACATCGTCGGGCACTCCAGCGCCGACGAACATCAGCACCGCCAGTGCCGCAGTGCTTGCCCAGATTCCCCCGCGTGCAATCGAGTTGGTCGTCTCGCGCCGTCGCATGCGTTCGGCAGCCCTGCGCCGGAAGTAACCGAGTTGCCCCGAGCGCTCGTCGCCGATCCACTCGTCGATCGTGAAGCGCAGGCCAGCCGGGGCCACGCCGCGCCGCGCGTCGTACTCGGTGCCCGCCACCCGCATGACGTTCCTGATCCAGCCGAGTTCCGGGTCCTGCATCTGCAGGAAATTGTCGTGCGCGAACTTGGTGGGGCTGCCGCTGGTCACGCCGGCCGCGGCCCAGTAGAACTGCACCCTCAGGCCCTCCGCCAGCGTTCGGTAGTCGAGGTACCGGCGGTGCCAGGCGCCGCGACGCGAAACGCGATTGATGCCGCTCGCCACCAGCATCAGCACCACCACCAGGAACAGGAACAGCCTGGTCGAATAGAAGTCCGTGTACGAAATGTAGGCGAGGCCCGTCAGGAACACGCAGAGGTGGCTCACCCGCAGCGTGAAAATGAAGCGTTTCTGGTAATGACCCGCGAGCCAGTCTGCGGCGCAGAACACGCGATTGATGTCGCTCAACCCCAGCGGCAGGTCCTGGACCTGTGCCTCGGTGAACAGCGGGTAGCACCCGCGCTCGATCTCGCGCGCGTGCAGTGCTGCGTCCTCGCCGAACTCGCTCGATCGCCGGAACACGCGCCGGTAGCGCTCCGGCATCCTGCTGGTGCGCGGCTCTCGCTCATCGGTGGTGAACCACGAAACCTCGAGCGGCCGCATGCCCTCGGCCGGCGCACCGTCCGTCCGATCACGCGAGCACACGATGTGGTAGACGAGGTCGCTCTCGTCATCGGTGAGCGCGAGGCGGCTCGCGGACGCAGGGGCGCCATAGCCCGGCATGAAGTCATGGTGGTGGAAATGCACGACCTGGCTCGTGCCGCCGACCCTGGGTGAAGCCTTGCCGTCCCAGAGCGCCAGCAGGATGTGGCAGTGGGCGCAGAGAAACACGCCGCACTGCGCGTACTGAGCCACGCGATCTACCTGCAGCGCGTCGGTCGCGCTGCTGGCCTGCAGCCGCGACCAGCGGAAGCTCGAACATGTCGGCGGCGGCATCGCAGAAGCGATCGAATTCGTCGCGGGACGCGGGCGTGTCGAAATCCTGGAGGTAATGCTCCCTGGGCATCGGCAGCACCGCGACCAGCGGAATGCCTATGTCGAGCGCCTCCTCCGCAACCAGCCGGTCCGCACCCTTTGCCAGCGCCGACATCAGCACGATCGCCCGGCCAGGATACTCATCGCACAGGCCCTGGATGAGCGCACGAACGCGCGCGCGGATGCCGGGGAGTTCATCCGCGACGAGGTCGCGGTGACCGGTTACCGCCACGACCAGCGGCACCGAAAATCCCGCCCTCGCACCGACACCCCTCGATCCCGACCAGGGATCGAAGGCCTTCGCGACAGCCGGCGTGAGGGTCGGATTCATGGCGACCGGACCATACTGTAACGCCACGGCCATTGCACCCTCCCCTGCGCGGCGACGACCGCGCATGACGCTGGCACCACGCCGCCTTGCGGAAAACGGGCCCACCGGATCCCTGGGAGCGGGACCTGCGTCGCAGGCTCGAACGCGCGACGCCGGAGGTCGCTCCAGATTGCCGGGCAGGCTTTACACTGCGGGCTGGCACCGGAGCGGGCGGGACTGGGCGGAAAATGGGCGCTGCCGACAAGCGGATCGACGAACTCCTGGATCACTGGCTGGCGAGTGTCGAGCTGCACGCGAGTTACCTGGATCTCGACGACGCGGCGTACGCGAAGATCCAGCATTGGCCGGACCACCAGCGACCGACCCGCTGGATCGTGGAGCTTGCACGCTCACGACTCGATGAATTGCGCCGGCAGGTCGCGGATCACCAGTCGAAGGGCGACGCGACGTTCGCCGAGTCGCTGGAACTGATGAGCTTCCTGACCACGCTGCTTGGATCCGAGCACGTCGAGCGATTCATTCCACTGGCCGCGGCGACATCGTGCGAGCCGGCTGGGGAGGCAGTTGCACCGACGGTCGAGACGCCGCGGCCCACCGTCGAACCGACGGTGATACGACCACGCACCGCGAAAGCGAGTGCCGCACGCGCAAGGGCGCCTGCCGCGGCGGCAACGACACCTGCGCCTCGGCCAAGGGCGCCTGCCGCGGCGGCAACGACCCCTGCAGCACGGGCAAGGCCGTCGGGCGAGCAGGCGAAGCCGCCTGCCGCAGCCGCGAAGGCAGCGAGAACGCCCAAGCTCGACAAGACCGAGACGACCGTGATCGCCGACGCCGCGCGAATGCTCTCCTGGGGACGCGAGTGGCCCCAGATCGCGAGCCTGATCGCACGTCTCGCCGGTCGGCCGCCCGAACAGGAAGTCTGGGCCATACTGCGCACGCATCGCGCGGCCATACAGGCAAAGGCGCGGAGCATCCCGGACTGATCCGGTCTCGGTCCCGGGCCGATCCGGTCGCCGACGCCCAGCGCACGCCGGTCTTGGCGGGGTCGTCGCGACTGATGTATGGTCGCCCGCTCGCGCCGCGAGCCACCGTCAACGGAGTTTCGAATGTCCATACGAACTGCGATTCGCCCCTTCATGGCATTTGTCGCCGCCTCGATCGCGCTGACGGGCGTGGCCTTCGCGGACAACCCGCCATCCAAGGCAGAGAAGGTCCTGGCCTATCGCAAGGCGCTCTACCAGGTGATCGTCTGGAATGTGGGACCCATGGGCGCAATGGCACAGGACAAGGTGCCGTTCAGTGCGCCGGAGTTCGCGCTGCGCGCCGGGCGGGTCGCGGAACTCACGCCGATGCTCGCCGAGGCATATTCGCCAGAATCCAAAGACGTCGCGAACTCGAAGCTGAAGCCCGAGATGTGGGCCAATCGCGCCGATTTCGACGCGAAGCTCAAGGACCTGGTGGACCGCAGCGCGACACTGGCCGAGGTCGCGAAGACCGGCGATCCGGCGAAGACCAAGGCCGCGTTCTTCAGCATGGCGGACGCGTGCAAGGCCTGCCACGACAAGTACAAGGCAGACTGATTCAGTAGAGCGCGATGACCGAATCCGGCGCCGCCCGCACCGCGAGCGCCAGCGCGATCGTGAGTGTCGCGACGACGGCGATCGCGAGCAGCGTTCGCGAGCCTTCGATGGCCTCGGCCGGCGGCACCTCGGACGCGGGTTTCTCGCCTGTGACCATCGCTCGCACCAGCGGCCGGCCCGCCACCCGGACGTACCACGCGATCGCGCACAGGTGCAGCACGACCAGGCCGAGCACCAGGTTCGAATTCGCCTCGTGCAGGCTGGTGATGCGATTGCTGGTACCCGGCGCAATCCAGCCATAGAAGGGGCCGGCGCTCGCGATCTCATCGTTGGCGAAGAGTCCTGTCGCCGCCTGGACCAGCAATGCTGCCAGCATCGCGAGCACGCTCAGCGCCCCGAGTGGATTGTGGCCCGGTGTCGCGCGCAGTGGCCGAGCGCCAACGTACTCGAGCAACTTGCCCGTGCCGCGCACGAAGGACGAGAACCGCGCGTGCCGGGTGCCGATGAATCCCCACGTGATCCGGAAAGCAACCAGCACCAGCGTCGCGTAGCCGAACCAGCGGTGCCAGGTGAACCAGCGCGTGCCTGCGTAGTGCGTGGCCCAGGCGCCGGCCACGGTGAGCACCAGCAGCCAATGCGTGGCGCGCACCGGCAGATCCCAGACCATTCGCGCCGCGGCCGGTGCTTCGCCAGTCACTGGTTCGTGGATCGTCATCCGACCTCCGTCCCGCCCGACTGCG
Organism: uncultured Gammaproteobacteria bacterium; assembly: GCA_963819835.1. Lineage (GTDB taxonomy): Bacteria > Pseudomonadota > Gammaproteobacteria > Steroidobacterales > Steroidobacteraceae > RPQJ01. The sequence goes on along the minus strand of CAWFXR010000023.1, from coordinate 420,146 downwards.
GACCTGCCAATTCTAGCAATGCCAGGTGACTCGACCCCCCGCCTGCATTATTGTCGTTGCGCCCGCAAGACCCGGTTGGTACGAGTACCGCGATGCCGCAGCAACATTCGGTTTCCCGCCACCTGGCTTCATGGGTCCTCGATTCACGCGTCGCGGAACCCGGCATGGTCGGGCCGCGCGAAAGCTGATGCCTGCCGGCCTCCTGCGACGCCTCGGCGCGCTCCTCTACGACACGCTGCTGCTGGTCGCGGTACTGATGATTGCCACGGCGCTCTTCCTGCCATTTACCGGCGGCGAGGCGATCAGCAGCGCCGGCGGCTGGCCGCTCCAATGGGCCTATCGCGCGGTGCTGGCAGGCCTGGTCGTACTCTTCTACGGCTCTTTCTGGACGCGCAGCGGACAGACGCTGGGGCTCAAGTCCTGGCGCCTGCGACTGGAACGCGAAGATGGCGCGCCACTGACATGGGGTGACACGCTGCGCCGGCTGGCGGCCGCAATCGTGTCGATGCTGCCGGCGGGACTCGGATGGCTCTGGATCGTGGTTGACCCCGGCAAGCGGGCGTGGCACGACCGGCTGTCACGTACACGCATCATCGTCGTGCCGAAGCAAGTGAGCGGCGACTGACGCGGTCAGCGCGTGCGGACCAGCATCGTGAGCGTGAATGCCCCGAGCAGCGCCGTCGGCAGCCACCCGGTCGCAAGCGGCGAGAGACCGAGGATCTGCCCGCTGTTTTCCAGCGTCTGGCTGACCATCACGAAACCCGCGCCGATCAGGATGCCGACGATCATCTTCGCGCCCTGCCCCGTCGCGCGCATAGGGCCGAGCGAAAACGGCAATGCCAGCATCAGCACCAGCATCAGAGCGACGTAGCGAGCCATTCTCGACCACAGCGCGACCTCGAAACGGGAAGAGTCCAGGGCATTTCGCTTCAGGTGCTCTACGTAGCCATTCAGGTCGCGCAGGCCCATCGCGTCCGGCTCGACCACCGCGAGCCCCAGGAAATCCGGCGACAGCGTCGAACGAAAATCCTCGGCGGCGGACGTCCTGGCGGTGGTCCCGGAATCGGAAAACCCCGTCTCCGCATAATTCTCGAGCAGCCACCCCGACCCACCGTCGACGCTCGCTGCACTCGCGCGACCTGCCTCGAGCAGCACGCGACCCGGTCCGAAGCGAAAGATCTGCACGCCGCCGAAGCGAGACTCGGTCGACTGCTGCTCGACGCTGATGATCGAATCGCCGTCACGCACCCAGGCGCCGCGGTTGCCGGCGAAGCTGAACTCGTTGTACTTGCTGAACACCTTGACCTGCCGCCCGTACTTTTCCAGCGGCGGCGCGACGAACTCGCTCACGCCCGCCATCAGCACCGCCAGGATCAGGCCCGCCACGGCAAGCCACGAACACATCTGCAGCGTGGTGACGCCCGAGGCTCGCATCACCACCAGCTCGCTGCCGCGCGCAAGGTTGCCGAGCCCGAGCAGTGAACCGATCAGCGCAGCCACCGGCAGCAGCTGGGTCGCGAAATTCGGCAGGTTGAAGAGCACGAAGGTCATCGCCTGTGTCGCCGTGTAACTCCCGGTGCCGATGTCATCCTGTTCGTTGATGAACAGGAACAGCGCGCCGAGCACCAGCAGCACCGCGAGCACCAGCGCCGTGTACGCGAACACTGTCCTCAGGATGTAGCGCGCGAGGATCGGCACCTCAGGCTCCCGTCTTCCGCGCGCGGCGCAGGATAGGCCCGAATCGCTCATCCCTCCAGATCAGAAGTGCGGCGACCGCGACCGGCACGAGGTGAACCCACCACATCCCGAGCGCGCCGCCCGGACTGTCCTTCTCGATCCAGACCCGTACCGCCGCGACCAGGTTCGAGTAGATGAAGTACGCGAGCACGGCGATACCGACCCGTGCGAACCTGCCCTGCCGCGGGCGCAGCTTCGAGAGGGGCACGGCAAGCAGCATCAACGCGAATGCCATCACCGGCACCGCCGTGCGCCAGGCCAGTTCCGAGCGATCGGCGGCGTCGCGCGAGCCGATCAGCGCGCTGGTCGGCTTGAGCCAGAGCTTCTCGGTCTTGGCCTTCACCTCGGGAAGGCGCACCGGGATGCCGTGTTCCTTGAACGTGACCACCCGCCATTCGAGCGCGCCCGGGACACCCTCGTAGCGCCGCCCATCGTGCAGCACGAAGAGCTGCTCGGCCTGTCCGGCGCCGCGCTGCTCTGCGCGTTCGGCGACGGCGATCTCAACGCGATCCCCGACCCGCCGCTGCACGAACACGCCTTCGAGCTGTCCGTTCGGATTCACCCGCTCGGCGTAGAAGACGATGTCGCCGCCAGCGAAACTGCGGAATCGGCCGGCCTCGAGCGAACCGAACTGCGCCGAGCGCAGTGCCTCAACCTTGATCTGTTGCGCGCGCAAGCCAGCCGCGGGCACCACGCGGAAGGACAACACGGCGAGCGCCGCCACGACCAGCACCGTGAGCAGCGCGACCGGCCGGTAGATGCTGGCCGTGCCGACCCCGCATGCGGCCATCGCCGTCATTTCGCTCTCGTGATAGAGGCGCCCCAGGGCCAGTACGATGCCGAGGTACAAACCGATAGGCACCAGCACGGTGAGTTGCTGCAGCGTCGTGAGGCCGATCAGGGCCAGCACCACCGAACCCGGAAACCCGCCCTGCACGGCCTGTCCCAGCACGCGCGCGAGTTGGTTCGACAACAGGATGACCAGCAGGACCCCCGTGACGGCGATGAACGTCACGGTCACCTCACGCAGCAGGTAGCGGTCAAGGCGGGTCAGCACAGGTCGCGGCTCCGAGCGGGAAACGGTAGACTCCGACGTCCGTTGGCGACGGGCCCGGTATTGACCGGGAACCCCGCGCAAGGCGGTGCGCAGCCAAGTGTAGCGGTCGCGTGCTCCCGGCCACCAGCCGGGATCGCCGCGGACGCCGCGATCGACGCACAACAGGGAAAGCGAGGAAAGGAACAAAGCATGCGTTTCCATGCCGTCAGTGGATCAGCAACGCGCCAGCGCACGGACTGCGCGGTCGTTGGCCTTTACGAGTCGGGCGCCCTGGCCACCGCCACAGCCCAGCTCGACGTCGCACTCGGTGGCCGGATTTCACGCCTGGTGAAGCGCGGCGACCTGCGCGGCAAGGCCGGCGAAACCTCGCTGCTCGACGTGGAAAGCGGCCCGTGCGGGCGGGTCCTGGTCGTGGGCCTGGGGCCCAAGGCCGGCTTTGATCGCCGTCGCTACAAGAAAGCCCTGCTCGCGGCGGCCGCGGCGCTGGCAAGGTCAGGCGCACGCGATGCGGTCAGCTACATCTCGCTGGAATCCGTCGAAGGCACGGACGCCTATTACCAGGGCCGCCTCGCGGCCGAGGCCGTCGGGCACGCGCTGTACCGTGTCCCGGCGATACGCAGCTCGCGCAAGCCGAAGGAATCCGCACTGCGCAGTTTCGGCATCGCGGTCGCGGAGCGCGACCAGAAGAAAGAGGCCGAGCGAGGACTCGCCCACGGACACGGCATTGCCCTCGGCACGGCCCTGACCCGGGACCTCGCCAACCTGCCGGCCAACGTCTGCACGCCGGGCTACCTTGGCAAGCAGGCGCGGGAGATGGCGAGCGAGTACCGCAGCGTTCGAGCACAGGTACTGGGCGAGCCGGAACTCCGTCGACTGAAGATGGGGTCGTTCCTGTCGGTCACCGCGGGCAGCGACGAACCCGCCCGGATGATCGTGCTCCGTTACCAGGGCGCCACCGCACGGCAGGCTCCGGTCGTGCTGGTCGGCAAGGGCGTGACATTCGACAGTGGTGGCATCTCGCTGAAGCAACCGGTCGGCATGGACGAGATGAAGTTCGACATGACCGGGGCGGCGAGCGTGTTCGGCGCCATCAAGGCGGCGGCAGCGATCGGCCTGAAGATCAACATCGTCGGCATCGTTCCGGCCTGCGAGAACATGCCGAATGGCCGCGCCACGAAGCCCGGCGATATCGTGCGCAGCATGTCGGGCCAGACGATCGAGGTGATCAACACCGACGCGGAGGGCCGGCTGATCCTGTGTGACGCCCTTACCTACGCGCGCCGGTTCAAGCCGGCCGTGGTGCTCGACATCGCGACCCTCACCGGAGCCTGCGTGATCGCGCTCGGCGCTCACCTGAGCGCAGTGATGAGCAACGACCCCGAACTTGCCGCCGAAATCGAGCAAGCGGGAGGTCGCTCCGAGGACCGTGCCTGGCGCATGCCGATGGCCGAGGAATACCACGAGCAGTTGAAGAGCAACTTCGCCGACTTCACGAACTCATGCGGTCGAGAGGCCGGCGCGATCACCGCAGCCTGTTTTCTGGCCAAGTTCACCGATGGCCTGCGCTGGGCGCACCTGGACATCGCCGGCACCGCCTACCTTACCGGCGCGAACAAGGGCAGCACCGGCCGCCCGGTGCCGCTGCTGGTGGACTTCCTGATCAACCGCTGCTGACCGTGACAGGCCCTGCCGCAGCGAAAGTGGATTTCTACCTGCTGGGCGCGCCGGACCCGCGCGCGCACCTCGTCATGGCCTGTCGCGTGGCTGAAAAGGCTTTCGAACAGGGGCTGAGGATTGCGGTGCGCACGGCCGGGCCGTCGCAGACTGCAGAGCTGGATGAACTCATGTGGACGTTCAGCGACCGCAGTTTCGTGCCGCACGGCGTGTGGCCCGCGGAACCGGCGTTCGCCGCCGCGACGCCGGTACTGATCGCAAGCGGCGCACTGCCGGAGTCGCACCGCGACGTGCTGATAAACCTCGGTGACGACGTTCCGGCCGATGCAGGCAGCTACGCCCGCGTGTGCGAAGTCGTCGCCGGCGACGATGATGCGAAGCGCAGGGCCCGGGTACGCTGGCGTGGCTATCGCGAAGCCGGCCTCGAACCCGACGCGCACAACGTCTAGGCGCGGAGAACCACATGCACCAGGCGACTGAATCGATTCCCGTGCTTACCGACATCATCGAGGACGACGCACCGGCGGTCGTGTCCGCAGTGGACCGCACGGCCGCGTTCCTCGGCGAGATCGAGGCTCACCTCGCCACCGCCATCCACGACCACGCCGACGAGCTCGTGCACAACGCCTGCCGCGAGATGGAGGCGCTGCTGCTCGAACAGGTCTCGGACCGACTACGCGCGCAGCTGCCGAGCCTGATAGCAGGAATCATCGAACAGCACTTCCGCGAACCCGGCAGCGACGCCTGATCCCGAGGATGGACAAGAGCTACTCACCCGGCGACATCGAGTCGCGCCAGTACCAGCGCTGGGAAGCGGCTGGCTGGTTCGCCGCAGGTCGATCCGGCGCGCCCTACTGCATCATGATCCCACCGCCGAACGTGACCGGCACGCTGCACATGGGACATGCGTTCCAGCACACGCTGATGGATGCGCTCACGCGTCTGCACCGGATGGACGGCGACCGCACGCTGTGGCAGCCCGGCACCGACCACGCGGGCATCGCCACCCAGATGGTGGTCGAGCGGCAACTGAACGCCGAGGGCTCCTCGCGGCAGGACCTGGGGCGGGCGGCGTTCCTCGAACGCGTGTGGCAGTGGAAAGCCCAGTCCGGCGACACCATCAGCCGCCAGATGCGGCGCCTCGGCGACTCCGTGGACTGGTCGCGCGAACGATTCACGATGGACGAGGGCCTGTCGGAGGCCGTCACCGAGGTTTTCGTTCGGCTGCACGACAAGGGCCTCATCTACCGTGGCAAACGCCTCGTGAACTGGGACCCGGTGCTGCATACGGCGCTTTCGGACCTCGAGGTCGTCTCGGAACCCGAGGCCGGCAACCTGTGGCACCTGCGCTATCCACTGGCCGACGGCTCCGGGCAGGTGGTGGTCGCAACCACGCGTCCCGAGACCATGCTGGGCGACACGGCGGTCGCCGTGCATCCCGAGGACGAGCGCTATCGCCACCTGGTCGGCCGCGAGATTCGCCTGCCACTCACGGGCCGGCTGATCCCGGTCATCGCCGATGACTACGTCGATCCTGCCTTCGGCAGCGGCTGCGTGAAGATCACCCCGGCGCACGACTTCAACGACTACGAGATCGGCCGACGCCACGACCTGCTGCTGATCAACCTGTTCACCGCCGACGCAGTTCTGAACGACTCGGCGCCTGCCGCCTACCGCGGACTCGACCGGTTCGAAGCCCGCAAGCGCGTGATCGCCGACCTCGAGTCGGCAGGCCTGCTCGAGAAGACCGACCCGCACACGCTGCCTGTTCCACGTGGCGACCGCAGCGGTGCGGTGCTCGAACCCTGGCTCACCGACCAGTGGTACGTGCGCATCGCCCCGCTCGCGGAACCCGCCATCCGCGCCGTCGAGGACGGCCGCATACGCTTCGTTCCCGACAACTGGTCCAAGACCTACTTCCAGTGGATGCGCAACATCCAGGACTGGTGCATCAGCCGCCAGCTCTGGTGGGGACACCGCATACCGGCATGGTACGACAGCGACGGAAACGCATTCGTGGCGCGCAACGAAACCGACGCACGCGAGCAGGCGCGACAGCGCCACGGTCGTGACGTCGACCTGCACCGGGACGACGACGTGCTCGACACCTGGTTCAGTTCTGCGCTCTGGCCGTTCTCGACACTGGGCTGGCCCGAGCGAACTCCGGAGCTCGCCGCGTTCTACCCGACCTCGGTGCTGGTGACCGGGTTCGACATCATCTTCTTCTGGGTCGCCCGGATGATCATGATGGGCCTCGAGTTCACCGGCGAGGTCCCGTTCCGCGAGGTCTACATCACCGGGCTGATCCGCGACGAGCACGGCAACAAGATGTCGAAGTCCAAGGGCAACATCATCGACCCGCTGGACCTGATCGACGGCATCGAGCTCGACGCGCTGATCGCCAAGCGCACCAGCGGCCTGATGCAGCCGAAGATGAAGGGCGCCATCGAGAAGGCGACCCGCAGGCAGTTTCCGCAGGGCATCCCGTCCTACGGCACCGACGCCCTGCGCTTCACGTTCGCCTCGCTGGCGACCATGGGCCGCGATATCCGCTTCGACCTCGGGCGCATCGAGGGCTACCGCAACTTCTGCAACAAGCTGTGGAACGCCTCGCGCTACGTGATGATGAGCGCGGGTGACGATCCGGCGGCGCTCGACGGCGCGCACGAGTACACGGTCTCGGACCGCTGGATCCGTGGCCGCCTCGGCCACGCCGTCGCCGCGGTGCGCGAGAATTTCGCCAGCTACCGGTTCGACCTCGCAGCCCAGGCGGCCTACGAGTTCGTCTGGTACGAATTCTGCGACTGGTACCTGGAGCTTTCGAAGCCGGTGCTCCAGGCCTCCGATGCGTCGGAGGCACAGAAGCGCGGCACGCGGCGCACGCTGGTGCAGGTCCTCGAGGCGACACTGCGAATGCTGCACCCGCTGATGCCGTTCATCACCGAGGAGATCTGGCAACGCGTGGGTCCGCTCGCGGGTCGGGGTGGAGACACGATCATGCTCGCGCCCTACCCGGTGGCTGCCGAATACTCCGCGGATGCCGAGGCGGAGCGACAGGTGGCCTTGCTGCAGGCCGTGGTGCTCGGCGTGCGACAGATCCGCGGTGAGCTCGACGTTCCGCACTCGCGCGCCACTCCCGTGTACGTGCGCAGCGACCATGCTGGCGACCTGGAAGCGATCACCGCGCTCGGACTCACCATCGCCAGGGTCGCCAACCTGGAGTCGCTGGTGCTGGTCGCCTCGGAGGCGGACCTGCCGCCCTGCGCTGTCGCGGTGAGCGCCGGCCGCACCATCCTCGCGCCATTCGACCGGCTGGTGGATGACGTATCGGCCGGGGTCGCACGCCTCGAGAGGCGGAGTGCGCGCGCTGCCCAGGACCGCGACCGCGCGCTCGCCAAGCTCGGCAACGCAAGCTTCGTGGCCAACGCGCCACCGGAAGTCGTGACACAGGAGCGTGGACGCGTTGCGGAGTTCGAGCGGCAGCTCGCGCAGCTCGACGAGCAGCTGCGGCGCCTCGAGGCGCTGCGGCAAGGGACCAGCGCAGCATGAACGCCCAGGATCATCGCGCTCCGATCCAGCTCGATGCCGCGTCCCGTGAGCGCGTCGAGACGGCAGTCACCTCGCTCAACCGCATCATCCTCGGCAAGGAGCGGCAGATCCGCCTCTGCCTCGCCTGCCTGTTCGCGCGCGGGCACCTGCTGATCGAGGACATCCCCGGGGTCGGCAAGACCACGCTCGCTCACGCGCTCGCGGCAATCCTCGGCCTGACCTACCAGCGCGTGCAGTTCACCAGCGACCTGCTGCCAGCGGACATCACCGGCGGGTCGGTGTTCGACGCTGAAACCGGACAGTTCCGTTTCCATCGCGGCCCGGTGTTCGCACAGCTCGTGCTCGCGGACGAAGTGAACCGGGCCACGCCGAAGGCGCAGAGCGCGCTGCTCGAGGCGATGGAGGAGCACCAGGTCACCTCAGACGGGACCACTTACCCGATGAGCGAACCGTTCTTCGTCATCGCGACGCAGAACCCGGTCTACCAGGTCGGGACTTTCCCGCTTCCCGAGTCCCAGCTTGATCGTTTCCTGATGCGAATCGAGCTCGGATATCCGGAGGCCGAGCTGGAGCGCGAACTGCTGCTCGGCGCCGACCGTCGCGACCTGCTCACGTCGCTGACCCCCGCGCTCACTCCGCAGCAGTTGCTGCGAGTGCAGACCGAGGTGCCGCGTGTGCACGCGTCGCCCGCCCTGCTCGATTACGTGCAGGCGGTCGCCCGCTACACGCGCCAGGCAAGCGAGTTCGAGGCGGGGCTCTCGCCGCGCGCGGTCATTGCGCTGCTGCGAGCTGCCCAGGCCTGGGCGCTGATGCACGCCCGGCCTGGCGTTCTGCCCGAGGACCTCCAGGCCGTGCTCCCCGCGGTCGTCGGGCATCGTCTTGCCCCGCGCGAGGCCTCGCGTTTCCGCGACGCCGGCCAGGTCGGCCAGCACGTCCTCGAGTCCGTCCCCGTACCCTGACCGGAATGCGCCAAGCGATTCGACGCCTGCGCGCCGGCCTGGACGGGCGCGTCGGCGCATGGATCAAGCGTCGGCAGGGCACGGACCACGACCCGGTGGCGCTGCGCCGAGGGCGCATCTACATACTTCCGACACGGCTCGGCGCGGCCTACGCGGCCATGGTCGTGATGATGATCGCGGGCGGCCTGAATTACAGCAACAACCTGGCGCTGGGCCTCGCTTTCCTGCTGGTCGGCCTTGGCTTTGTCGCCATGCACCACTGCCACGGCAACCTCGTGGGACTCGAACTGCGACTGCACTCGACAGAGTCGGCGTTCGCCGGCCAGTCAGTGCGCATCCGGCTGCTGCTCGAGAACCGCGCGAATACGCCCAGGCCGGGCATCGAGCTTGCCCCGGACAAGTCGGTCGCTGCGCAAGCTGTCAATGTCCCGCCGGCGGCATCCGCGTTGGCCGAAATCTCGCTGCACGCCGAGCGTCGCGGGTACGTGCGGCTCGAACGCTTCGTCCTGGCGACGCGCCACCCGCTGGGGCTGTTCCGTGCCTGGGCCGTGGTTCATCCCGGCTATTGCGCGATCGCGTGGCCGCAGCCCGCCGAACGCGGCCGGCCTCCGCCTGGCGTCGAGACCGACACCGGCGGCGCGCAGGATCGCGCGAAGGGCCAGGAAGACTTCACGGGTCTCAAGCCCTATCAGCCCGGCGATCCGTTGCGACGCATCGCGTGGAGGGCTTATGCGCGCGGCCGTGGGCTGCACACGAAACAATACGGGGGCACTGACGTCGTCTCGCACGTATTCGACTGGGAAAGCCTGTCCGGGCTCGAAGTCGAGGCGCGGCTCTCGCAACTCTGTCGCTGGGTACTCGACGCGCACCAGAGCGGGGAAGCGTTCGGCCTGAGACTCCCCGGCCAGGTGATCGAGGCGAACATCGGTACCGGCCATCTGCAGCATTGCCTGGACGCGCTGGCGACCTTCGAGCAGGGACCCGCCGATGCGTGAAACGGCGAAGGCGGGACTCCGCGGACTCGACGGCGTTCTCATCGCACTGGCCGTTTCAGTGGCGGCGCATTTCGCCAGCCTGCCGGGCTGGGCACTGCTCCTCGTGCTCGCCGCGATCGCCTGGCGCTGGACCGCGGACCGGCGCGGGCTGCCGCTTGCGCCCCGCTGGATGCGCGTCAGCGCTGCGATCGCAGCGCTCGTGCTGACACTCACGAGCTATCGCACCGTCAACGGCATCGAGGCCGGCACGGCATTCCTGGTACTGATGGCGGCCGTGAAGCTGCTGGAGACCCGCGCGGCGCGCGACCTCACGGTGCTTGTCTTCATCGCCTGGTTCCTGCTGTACGCGGCACTGTTGCGCGACCAGCGATTGCAACTGCTGCCCTGGCTGCTTGCCGGGACGCTGCTCGCCACCGGCGCGCTGCTGCGGGTGCACTCCGGTTCAGCGGGTGGGTCGCGACGCGACGCACTGCGCCGCGCCGCGGGGTTGATGCTGCAGGCGTTGCCGCTCGCGGCGGCGCTCTTCCTGCTGTTTCCCAGGCTGCCCGGTCCGTTCTGGGGCCTTTCGGCGCCGAGTTCGGCGCGCACGGGATTGTCGGACGAAATGACGCCGGGAGACGTCTCGGACCTGAGCGCGTCGGGAGACCCCGCGTTCCGTGTCCGTTTCGCCGGAGCGCTGCCCCCACCGGCGCAGCGCTACTGGCGCGGGCCGGTGCTGCACGAATTCGACGGCAGGAGCTGGAGGCGTCCGCGCGACCAGGCCTTCCCGGACCAGGCGGTGACCGCGCTGGGTGCGCCGGTCGACTACCAGATCACGCTGGAGCCGCACGACCGCAACTGGATCCTCGCGCTGGACCTGCCGGGCGAATGGCCGGCGCACGAGGCCTACCGCGCATATGACTTCACGCTGCTGTCCCCCCGCCCGCTGACCGACGTCGCGTCTTATCGGCTGCGCTCGTATCCGGCGGTACGCGCCGGCACGACCCTGCCGGCATCGCTGCGCAACCGCGATACGCAGCTGCCGCCGTCCGGCAACGCGCGCACGCTGGCGCTCGGTCGCGAACTCCGCGCGCGCTACGGCGATCCGCGCGAGATCGCGCAGGCGATGCTGCGCCGGTTCCGCAACCAGCCGTTCGAGTACACGATGAAGCCGCCGCAGCTCGCGAGCGACGCGATGGATGAGTTCCTGTTCGGTACCCGCAAGGGTTTCTGCGAGCATTACGCTTCCGCATTCACGCTCGTGATGCGGGCAGCGGGCGTGCCGGCCCGCGTCGTCACGGGTTACCAGGGTGGCGAGTTCAACACGATCGGCAACTACCTGCTGGTGCGCCAGTCCGACGCGCACGCCTGGTCGGAAATCTGGCTCGACGACAGCGGCTGGGTGCGGATGGACCCGACGGCTGCCGTCGCGCCGGAGCGCATCGAACGCGGGCTGGTCAATGCCGTAGGCGCAGACGAACCCGCGCCGGGGCGCCTGCGACAGGACAGTGCATTGTGGCTCCAGGTCACGCTCACCTGGGACGTTGTGAACGATTTCTGGAACGAGCGAGTCGTGCGCTTCAACGCGGCCCGGCAGTTCGACCTGCTCGAACGCGTCGGCTTCGAGGATGCAGACTGGCGCACGCTGGGACTGGGGCTTGCTGCCAGTCTCGCGGCGTTCTTCGTCGCACTCTCGGTGTATGTCGGCTGGAAGCACCGTGAGCCACCGCGCGACTGGCCGGCGAGGTTGCATGCGGAGACAGCGCGTCGCCTGCGGCGCCGCGGCCTCATGCGCGGCCGAACGGAGGGACCGATCGCGTTCCTCGACCGCGCGGCAACGGCCTGTCCCGACCTCGCCGGCGACATCGCGCGGATTCGCGACCTGTATGCCGGCCTGCGCTACGGTCCACGCCCGGGCGCCGGCGACCTGAGCCGCCTCAAGTACCTGGTGAACCGCCTGCGCGCCTGAGCCGCGCTCGGGTATGCTGGCGCACCAGTCAAGCGTCGGAGTCACGAGCATGGCAGACCTTAAAAAGCAGTTCGAAGCGGCATCCAAGGACGCGCAGAAACTCCCGGCGCGGCCGTCCGACGAGGACATGCTGCGTCTCTATGCGCTCTACAAGCAGTCCACGGCCGGCGACGTGTCCGGCGACCGGCCCGGTGCTTTCGATTTCGTCAACCGCGCGAAATACGACGCCTGGGCGCGCGCCAAGGGCACGCCCACGGACAAGGCGATGAAGTCGTACGTGGACCTGGTCGCCCGGCTGAAGAAACTGGGCTGAAATGCCGGGCGCGGCAGCGGCGATTGCGCTGGTCGCCGCCGCGGTCCTCGCCTGGCTGATCGGCGGCCCGCTGGTGGCCGCGCGCCGGCGCCGGACTGCCATGGCGCGACCCCTGCCACCTGCGATCACCGCCCACATCGCGCGAAACGTGCCGCCTAGGCGTCGGCTGCCGCCCGAACTCGCGGCACGACACGACGCACTCGTAAGCGCTTTTCTTGCCGAGAAGGAATTCGTCGGTTGCGGTGGGCTCGTCGTCAGCGACGAGATTCGCGCCACGATAGCCGCGCTCGCCTGCCTGTTGCTGCTGGGCAGGCGCGGCCACTACGAAGCGCTGCGCGCGGTGCTCGTCTACCCGTCGGGGTTCTGGGTCGAGGACGAGGTCGAAGACGAGGCGGGCGTCGTCGAAAAGCGCCGGCGCGACCTGTCAGGCGAGGCCTGGGACTCGAGCCGGATCATCCTGTCCTGGGAGGACGTGCTCGAAGCCGCGCGGTTTCCGGGCGAAGGATACAACGTCGCGCTACACGAATTTGCGCACTTCCTCGAGGCCGAAGGCCTGGGGCTCGCGGTAAGGTCGAAGCGAACCCCCGGCCCAACTGCCTCGCGCGACGCGACCACCGGCGGGTCCCGGACGCTGGAATCGTGGTCGGCGAATCTGCAGCGCGAATTCGAACTGCTGCAGCAGGCAGTTGACAGTGGGGAGGACACGTTCCTCGACCCGTATGCGGCAGAAGACCAGGCCGAGTTCTTCGCCGTCGCCACGGAGGACTTCTTCCAGCGTTCGCAGGAATTCAGGGACCGGCAACCACGCCTGTATGTGCTGATGCGGCAGTTCTACGGGCTCGATCCGGCAGCCTGGTGACCCGCGGCGGCGCCGCCGCAGCGCGCGTCCGCATCATTTCGCGTCGCGCCCCTCCACTCTCGAGGCGACCACCAGCAGCGCCCCGCCGGCGATGAACAGGATCACGATCGACAGGATCGACAGCCGCGAGTCGCCGGTCACCGCGGCGGTGATCCCGACCAGCGCGGGCCCGACGATCGCGGATGCCTTGCCCATCATGTTGTAGAAGCCGAAGAATTCCGACGACTTGCCCTCCGGCACCAGGCGTCCGTAGTAGCTGCGGCTCAACGACTGGATGCCGCCCTGCACCAGGCCGACCACGCAGGCCAGCACGTAGAAATCTCGCGCATCCTGCAGGAAATAGGCGTAACAGGTCGCCGCCAGGTACACCGCAAGCGCGATGAATATGCCCCTGCGCGCACCAATCTTCCTGCCGAGCCAGCCGAACGCCAGCGCCGCGGGAAATCCGACGAACTGCGTGAGCAGCAGCGCCTTGATCAGGTCCGACTGGTCGAATCCCAGCGACAGGCCGTAGTCGACCGCCATCTTGATGATGGTGTTCACGCCGTCGATGTACAGGATGTAGGCGCCGAGGAACCACAGCAGCGGCCGGTAGCGCCGGATCTCGCGCAGCGTGCCGCGAAGTTCGCCAAACCCCTGGCGGACAGCCGTCGCCATCGACACCTGCGCCCGCTGGTCGCGCAGCTCGTGTACGAACACCGCGCACGGCACCGTGAACAGCAACCACCACACGCCGACGCTGGCGAACGACCAGCGCACCGCCTCGGTCGCATTCGCGAGTCCGAACCACTGCGGATGCAGCGTCATCATCACGTTGACCGCGAACAGCAGCCCGCCGCCGAGGTAGCCGAGTGAATAGCCGAAGCCCGATACCAGGTCGTACTCGTCGGGCTCCGCCACATGAAGCAGCAGCGAGTCGTTGAACACGATGCCGCCCCAGAATCCGAGCGACGCCACCAGGAACAGCGCCGCCGCGACCTGCCAGTGCGCCTGCCCCACCATCGACAGCGCCAGGGTCGCCGCCGCGCCCAGCACGGTGGATATCACCAGCAGGCGCACCCGCGCGCCGCCACGGTCCGCGATGGCGCCCAGCGCCGGCGCCATCAGCGCAACGCACAGGCTCGCAATTCCGCTGGTCACGCCGAGGCGATAGGTGCTCTCCGTTGCCGCGACGCCCGCATTCCAGTACTGCTTGAAGAACACCGGGAAGAACCCGGCCATCACCGTGGTCGCGAACGCCGAGTTCGCCCAGTCGTACAGAGCCCAGGCGACGACGGGCCGGCGCGTGAGGACCTTATGCTGCGGTGGCGAGGTGCTCACGTGTCTCCCGGAAAGTCACGTCGGGCCAGCGCTCCATCGTGAGCTGCAGATTCACGCGCGTCGGCGCCAGATACACCAGTGCGCCGGAATGGTCGAGCGCGAGGTTATCGTGGGCCTTGGCCCGGAACTCCGCGAGCCTCGCAGGGTCGGCGCAGTAGACCCAGCGCGCCGTATACACGTTCACGGCATCCCACGTGGCGTGCACCGAGTACTCGTCCAGCAGCCGGAACGCGACCACATCGAACTGCAGCTGGCCGACGGCGCCCAGCACCAGGTCATTGTTCCTGAGCGGGCGGAACAGCTGCGTCGCCCCCTCCTCGCAGAGCTGGTCGAGGCCCTTCTGCAGCGCCTTCATCCGCAGCGGATCGCGCAGCACCACGCGCCTGAACATCTCGGGCGCGAAATTCGGGATACCGGTGAATGTCAGCGCCTCGCCCTCGGTGAACGTGTCGCCGATGTTGATCGTGCCGTGGTTGTGGAGCCCGATGATGTCGCCCGCGTAGGCCTCCTCGGCGTGCTGGCGGTCGGAGGCGAGGAACGTGAGTGCGTCGGCGATCCGCACTTCCTTGCCGAGCCGGGCATGGAACAGGCGCATGCCGCGGGAATATCGCCCCGAGCAGATGCGCATGAACGCAATGCGGTCGCGGTGACCAGGATCCATGTTGGCCTGGATCTTGAACACGAACCCGGTGAACTGTTCCTCGAACGCATCCACGCTGCGCGAGGTGGTCGCGCGCGGCCTCGGCGCCGGGGCCTGTTCGACGAAGGCCGACAGCAGCTCGGTCACGCCGAAGTTATTGATCGCGGACCCGAAAAACACCGGCGACTGGCGGGCCGCGATGTATTCCTCGCGTGAGAATGCCGGCGAAGCGCCGTGCACCAGTTCGACTTCGTCGCGGAACGCCTGCGCGCGGTCGCCGAGGAACCGTTCCGCGGCTTCGCTCGCCAGGCCGTCGATCGTCTCGTGCGTGCCGGCCCGGCCCTTCTCGCCCGCCTGGTACACGTAGATGCGGTCCTCGAGCATGTGGTAGACGCCACGCAGGTCCCGGCCCATGCCGATCGGCCAGGTCACGGGCGTGCAGGATATCCGCAGCACCTTCTCGATCTCGTCGAGCAGCTCGAGGGGTTCTCGACCCTCGCGATCGAGCTTGTTGATGAAAGTCATGATCGGCGTGTCGCGCAGCCGGCACACTTCCATCAGCTTGATCGTGCGCTCCTCGACGCCCTTCGCGCAGTCGATGACCATCAGCGCGGAGTCCACCGCAGTCAGCGTTCGGTAGGTGTCCTCCGAGAAGTCCTCGTGGCCGGGCGTGTCGAGCAGGTTGACCATGCGGCCCCCGTAGGGAAACTGCATGACGCTCGACGTGACCGAGATACCACGCTGCTGCTCGAGCGCCATCCAGTCAGAGGTGGCATGCCTTGCGGATTTGCGCCCCTTTACGGTGCCAGCCATCTGGATTGCGCCCCCGAACAGCAACAGCTTCTCGGTGAGCGTGGTCTTGCCCGCATCGGGGTGTGAAATGATGGCGAAGGTGCGGCGGCGCGCCACTTCGTCGCGTATCGGATTCATCGGTCGAGGCCGGTCGGTCGGGTTCGGGGCGGCGATTCTATCAGGGACGGCCACCCGTCCCGGCGGCATCCGCCAGCGCAAGCTTCAGCACCAGCGCGTCCTCACGCCCCTCTGCCGCCTGGTAATAGCCCTTCCGGAGGCCGACCTGCACGAAACCGACCGACTGGTACAGCGAAATCGCGAGCGCGTTCCCGGGCCGGACCTCGAGGAATACGTCCCCGACGCCGGCCTGCCGAGCCCGCTCGAGCAGCAGCATCAGCATCTGTCGACCGACACCCCGGCCCCGCAGGTCGCCCCGCACGCACAGGTTGAGGATGTGGGCCTCACCTGCACCCATGGCCACGATCCCGTAGGCGACCACCTGGGAATCCAGTTCCGCGACACGGCACAGGTAACCGACCCTGATGCAGTCGCGAAATATCCCGTCGCTCCATGGAAACGGGTAGGCGGCGCGCTCGAGGGCGCCCACTGCTGCGACATCGCCCGGGGTCATCGCCCGGAACTTCACCAGTCGCGGGAGTCGCCCCGGCGCGTCCGCGCTCGCGGAGCTCACGGCAACACCTGCTCGCCTCGTTCGAGCCGCTGGAACACCTGCCTCGCGTGGACCAGGTCGAGCCAGGCCTTGCGCTTTTCGCCGGGACTCCTGAGCAGGTAAGCCGGGTGGTAAATGACCACCAGCGGGCGTTGCCCGGCACCGAGGCCGTGCACCCGACCGCGAAGCTTCGCGAGCGCGGCGTCCGTCTCGAGCAGCGTCTGTGCGGCGACCCTGCCCACGGCAACGATCAGCGCCGGGTCGACGAGCTCGATCTGGCGCTCCAGGTAACCGCGGCAGCTGCGCGCTTCCTCGGGCCGCGGGTCGCGATTCCCCGGTGGTCGGCACTTGAGCACGTTCGCGATGAAGACGTCCTCTCGCGCCAGCCCGAGGGCCTTCAGCATCGAGGTCAGCAACTGCCCCGCGCGACCAACGAATGGCTCGCCCTGCCGGTCCTCGTCGGCGCCCGGCGCCTCGCCTATGAACATCCAGCGCGCGGCGCGACTGCCAACGCCGAACACGGTCTGGGTGCGGGTGGAATGCAGTCCGCAGCGTTCGCAGCCAGACACGGTCGCGCGCAGCGCGTCCCAGTCAAGCGACGCGACGCCACCGTCGGCCAGCCCGCGCCGGACGTACACGTCGACGCCCAGTGCCTCGAGGTAAGCCGCCTGGCGAGCGTCCACCACTTCGTGGCCCGCTACTTCTTGCCGGCGCCCGTCTGCGCTGCGCCTCGGCGACCGCGCGCGAGTCGACGCCACGCCCAGACCAGCGGCCCGGAGAGTGCATAGAGCCCGAACAGGCCGAACAGCATCTCGGGCGGACTCGAACCCACGACGATGAAGGCGAGCGGGATCAGCACCAGCAGTGCGAACGGAACCCGCTTGTTCAGGTTGAAATCCTTGCCGCTCAGGTACGGGAAGCGGCTGATCATCAGGCTGCCCGCCACCGAGGCGACAACGAACGCCAGCACCAGCGCACGCAGCCCTTCGCGTTGCAGGTCGTTCAGCATCCAGACGAAGCCTGCGAGCAGCGCTGCGCCGGACGGGCTCGGCAGTCCTTCGAAATAGCGCTTGTCGGCCGTCGCCGAGCGCGCATTGAATCGCGCCAGCCTGAACGCCGCGCAGGCCGTGTAAAAGAACGTCGCCAGCCAGCCGATCCGCCCCCACACGGCGCCGTACTCGGCAATGCGAACCACGCCCCACTGGTAAGCCACGACACCGGGCGCGACACCAAACGCGACCATGTCGGAAAGGCTGTCGTACTCCTTGCCGAACTCGCTCTGGGTATTGGTCCAGCGCGCGATCCGGCCATCCAGCCCGTCGCACACCAGCGCAACGAAGATCGCGATGCCGGCACGATCGAAATTACCGTCCGTCGCGGCCACGATTGCATAGAAACCCGAGAACAGGACCGCGGTCGTGAACAGGTTGGGCAGCAGGTAGATGCCCCGGCTGCGCAGCCGTTTGGCGGGCGCGCCGGAAGTTTCGGTGGAGTCGATGGTCATGTTCACCCAGGCGGTGTGGCTCGGATCATCATAGGTAGAGTGCGGCGCCCGCACAACGAAAAGCTGCCCGGAATGGGTCGGGCGCCTGCTCTGCTAGAATCCGCGGCTGCGCGACCATTCGCTGCACCGGTAACAAGATGCGACTTTCGACCTACCCGATCAATACCTTGCGGGACGTCCCCGCCGACGCGGAGGTCATCAGCCACCAACTGATGCTCCGGGCGGGGCTCATCCGCCGCCTGGCCGCGGGCATGTACACCTGGCTGCCGCTAGGCCTGCGCGTGCTGCGCAAGGTGGAAGCCATCGTGCGCGAAGAAATGAACCGCGCCGGGGCAATCGAACTATTGATGCCGACGGTCCAGCCTGCGGAGCTGTGGCAGGAATCCGGCCGCTGGGAACAGTTCGGCCCCGAGCTGCTGCGCATCCAGGACCGACACGACCGTTCGTTCTGCTTCGGCCCGACGCACGAGGAAGTGATCACCGACCTGGCGCGGCGCGAATTGAAGAGCTATCGGCAGCTGCCGGTCAATTTCTACCAGATCCAGACCAAGTTCCGCGACGAGATCCGGCCGCGCTTCGGCGTGATGCGCGCGCGCGAATTCACGATGAAGGACGCGTACTCGTTTCACCTGGACGCCGACTCGCTCGAAAAGGGTTACCAGGCGATGCACGAGGCGTACACGCGCATATTCTCGCGCATGAACCTGCGGTTCCGCGCCGTGCGTGCCGACACCGGAAGCATCGGCGGCAACGCGTCACAGGAATTCCACGTGCTCGCCGACTCGGGCGAGGATGCCATCGTCTTCTCGGATGCCGACGACTACGCGGCAAACCTGGAGATGGCCGAGGCCCTGCCGCCGTCCGAGCCGCGCCCTGCTCCCGCCTCGGTCCTGGCGCAAGTGGCGACGCCCGGCACGCGGACGATCGCCGAGCTGACGGCATTCCTCGGTGTCGAAGCCTCGGCCTGCCTGAAGACGCTGCTGGTCGAAGGCAGCGACGGCGGAATCGTTGCGCTGGTCGTGCGCGGTGACCACGAGTTGAACGCTGTCAAGGCGCAGAAACTGCCCGGCGTCGCCTCGCCGCTGCGGATGGCCACACCCGAGCAGGTGCGCGCCGCCACGGGCTGCGAGGCCGGGTACATCGGCCCGCAGGGGCTGATGAACGGCACCGGAATCCCGGCCACGGTGTACGCGGATCACGCTGCGGCGCAGGCGGCCGACTTCGTCTGCGGTGCGAACGAACGCGACGTGCACCTGGCTGGCGTGAACTGGGGCCGCGACCTTCCGGAGCCGCTGGTGGTGGACATCCGCAATGTCGTGGCCGGCGACCCGAGCCCCTCGGGGAGGGGCCGGCTCGGCATCGCCCGCGGGATCGAGGTCGGCCACATCTTCCAGCTCGGACGCAAGTACAGCGAGGCGATGAAGGCCGAGGTGCTCGACGAATCGGGCAAGTCCGTGACCATGTTCATGGGCTGCTATGGCATCGGTGTGACGCGCGTCGTGGCAGCCGCCATCGAACAGAACCACGATGAACGCGGCATCGTCTGGCCGGAACCGATTGCACCTTTCCACGTGTCACTGATCCCGATCAACCTGCAGAAGTCCGAGCGCGTCCGTGAGACGTCCGAACGGCTCTACGTAGAGCTGCAGGCGGCCGGACTCGAAGTGCTGTTCGACGATCGCGACGCGCGCCCTGGCGTGAAGTTCGCCGACGACGAACTGGTCGGCATCCCGCATCGCGTGGTCATCGGCGACAAGGGACTCGAGCGCGGCGTGCTCGAGTACAAGCCGCGCTCGGGCGATGGCGCCTGCGACGTGCCGCTCTCAGGAATCGTGGAATTCCTCGGAGAGCGCACGCGCGGGCGGCATTGAAATGCGCAGAACGGTGCCACTGCTTGCACTGCTGGCGCTGCTCGCGGCGCTTCCCGCCAGCGCGGCGCGCGCGGATCGGCAGATGGACCCGGAGCTGCGCGGCGTCATCTCCGAGGCACTCACGCCCTCGGACTGCTTCGAGGACCGCTACGAGCAGGCAGTCTGGGTCGCCTACATGGAACCGCGCCTCGGCCGCTACGTTAAGGACCAGCGCGAGCGCGACCAGATCCTGCACCACGTGCACTGCGAGGCGCGGCGCGTGGATATTCCGCCCGAACTCGTGCTCGCCGTGATGGACGTGGAGAGTCGATTCGACCGCTACGCGGTTTCCTCGGCCGGTGCCGTGGGGCTCATGCAGGTCATGCCGTTCTGGCCGCGGGAACTCGGGATGACCAACGATCAGCTGGTACGCATCGGCGACAACGTTCGGATGGGTACCACGATCCTCGGCTACTACCTGCGCAAGGAGCGCGGCAACTACCAGCGCGCCCTGCAGAGATACAACGGCAGCCTGGGGCGACCGGACTATTCTGACCTGGTGATCGACCGGCTGGTCTCGCGCTGGCGCTACGCCCACTGAACTCGGGGTCAGGCGGTACGGAATTCCCCGGGCCGCCCACCCGGCTCCGGCACGCCAGCTTCCTCGATCTCGACGGAAGTGACCTGCGACGCCGGCGACCCCTGCCACAACCAGTCGCAGAGCGCGGCGACCGCCGTCGAGTCTCCGCAGGCTAGCACTTCGACCCGACCGTCCGCCAGGTTACGGGCATGTCCAGTGACGCCGAGTTCGACTGCGCGCTGGCGAGTGCTGGCCCGGTAGAAAACGCCCTGCACCCGCCCGGCCACCAGACAACGGCGCGCGATCCATTCGCCCATGCGAGGCCTAGGCGCTTGGTTCCGGGACCGGATCCGGCGTCGTCGACGGCGCCTTTTCAGGCGCCTGGGCCTGCTCGGCCAGCTTGCGCGCCTGGATGGCCTTGTCGCGGGCCTGGTCGGCTTCGTCGCGCGCCGCCCGGTAGTCGCCCTTGCTCGAATTCGACTTGGCGCTCGCAAGGAGGTTCTGCGCCTCGGCCAGCATCTCGGGGGCGTACTGCTCCGCACCGGCCTTCTGGGCCGCGACGATGGCCTGGCGTGCATTGCTCATTTCCTGCACCGGCCAGCCGGCACAACCGGACGCCAGCGAGGCACCGATGAGTGCACTCGCGAAGATTGGCAGGTAGAGGATGCGTCGGAGATTCATGGTTCGCTGCGGGCTGGCAAATGCACGCTAGCAACTGCACCCTGTACCGTCAAGGCTGCGGGACCTAGAATCCGCGCGCGCCCGGCGCGCGCCAACCGGGAAGAACATCAGATGACGGAAGTGCTCGTTCTCTACTACTCGCGGAACGGCAGCACGGCCGAACTCGCGCGACAAGTCGCGCGCGGCGTCGAATCCGTCGCTGGCGTCCGCGCCAGGATCCGGACCGTGCCTGCGGTGTCGCCGGTGACCGAAGCGACCGCAGCGGCAGTGCCGGAGTCGGGCCCTCCATTTGCCACTCACGACGACCTTCGCGAATGCGACGGAATCGTATTCGGCAGCCCGACCCGGTTCGGAAACATGGCCGCCCCGCTCAAGTATTTCCTCGACGGGACCAGCGCCCTGTGGCTGAACGGCGCACTGGACCGCAAGCCGGCTGCCGTGTTCACGTCGACCAGTTCCCTTCACGGCGGGCAGGAATCGACGCTGCTGACGATGATGGTTCCGCTGCTGCACCATGGCATGTACCTGGTCGGGCTGCCGTTCACCGCCGAGGCAATGAATCGCACACGCACTGGCGGCACGCCTTACGGCGCGAGCCATTTCGCCGCGGGCAAGACCGACACCAGGCCGAGCGACGACGAGCGCGAACTCGCGCAACTGCTTGGACGCCGCGTCGCCGAAGCAGCGGTCGCACTCGGCTCATTGCGCGGCTGAACCATGGACGCCCGCAACGAACGACACCGCGTCATCGCGCGTCGCCTGGTACTGGCCAGCGTGCTGCTGCTGGCGGCTTCAATCACCGCGTGTGTCCTGGTCGGGTGGAGCGGAACGCCATCGGCGATCCTTGCCGCCGTGTTGCTGCCGCCGCTGCTGCTTCCGCTGCGGGGCATCGCTCGCGGCGATCGCCGGACCCATGCCTGGGCGACACTCTGCCTCGTGCCGGCATTCGTCTACGGACTTACGGAAGTGGTCGCCAATCCGGTCGCACGGCCGCTCGCGGCATTCGTCCTCGGCAACGAGCCTGCTGCTGTTCTTCTCGCTGGTCGCGTACCTGCGCGTAACCCGGCCGCGGCGCTCAGGTTCCTCCGATACCCTGATCCTCGAGGGCCTGGCGCAGGAACGGCACGGTCAGGCGGCGCTTTGCGGCCAGAGACGCCTCGTCGAGCCGGTCCAGGACGGCGCATAGCGTGTGCATGTCGCGCGGCAGCCGGTGGACGAGGTACAGGGCACCCTCGGCCGAAAGCTCGAGACCCCGCCTCTCAGCGCGCAATCGCAGCGCTTCGGCCTGCCCGGCATCGTCGAGTTCGTGCAACTGGTGCACCGACCCGGCCAGCAGCCTCGATCGCAGGTCGGGCAGCTGGAAATCCACCGTGGCCGGTGGTCGCTCGGTCGCGACGCACAGCATGGCCGGACCGTCCTGCATCAACGTGTGGAGCCTGAACAGCGCATGGTTCCACGCGGCGTCCCGGGAGACCTCCTCCAGTCCATCGAGGCAGACGAGGCCAAGGTTTTCGCAGCCCTCAAGCCAGCCGGGCTCGGCGCCTGCTGCCGGATCGAGGTAGCTTGCCGACCCGCCGCGCTCGGCAACCGACGCGCAGGCGGCCTGCAGCAGGTGTGTCTTGCCCGTTCCGCGCCGGCCCCAGACCCACGACACGCGAAACGCGGGGCGAACTGCCCCGGACAGCAACTCGACTATCTCGCCATTGCGGCCGGCAACGAAGCTTTCGAACCTCGCGCCGTCCCGCAGCCCGACGCCGAGCGGCAGCTGTCTCATCACGCTCGGGCGGCCGGCGCCGTGCGCGCGGCGGACAGCGCGCGCCTCGAATACACCAGCACGTAGTCGATTCCACTGACAGCGGTGGTCATGAACACCAGTGCACCGATAACCGCGATCACCTGCTGCGAAGGCCATGCGTACGCGGCCTCCGCCACCACGGCGAGGCAGAACAGGATCTGGCAGAAGGTATTCAATTTGCTCGGGCGTGTCGGCTGGCCGCGAATCGGGCCGAGCAACACACGGTAGGCGATCGCGCCGAACACGATCACCAGGTCGCGCAACAGCACTGTCGCCGTGAGCCACCACGGTGCGAGCTTCGCGAAGCTCAGGCAGATGAAGACCGTCACCAGCAACAGCTTGTCCGCGAGCGGGTCGAGGTGCTTGCCGAGTTCCGTGCTCCACCCGAAGCGCTTGGCCAGGAATCCGTCGAGACCGTCCGTGAACGCCGCGACCGCGAAAATCGCCAGCACCATGGGGTAGTGGCCCAGCGATGATTCCGTGCGCCACCGGGTACACGAGCAGCATGCGCAACACGCACAGCAGGTTCGGCAGGAACCGCAGGCTCATGGCACGTAGTCGAAGTCCCGTGCCGGCGCACCCTCCGACCCAGCCGCGGCCGCGGGCACCAGGTGCGTGTCGAGCGAGGCGATCCGGCGCAGTAATTCGATGTCCCCGCGCAGCGTGAGGTCCAGGCTGACCACCCGGTCGTCGAGCTCCGAAACGCCGACGGCACGCACCAGGCTCAAAGCCTCCAGGTAGTCGACGAGCCGGGCGTAAGCCCGCACGTCCTCGATTCCGCCGACGCGGATAGCGATCGTCGAGACGCCGCGGCTCGACGCCGGTGCGTAACGCGCGGCGAGGGAATCGGCCGCAAGGTTGATCCCGTCCTGCAGGCCGCCGTCCCCGCGCGCGGAGCGACCGCCCTCGGTGAAAACCCAGTCGACGGATCCGCCGGTACCGACACCGGCCGAGCAGGGCCTTGCCGCCCCACTCGTCCGGCACGGCCGCGCCCTGGCCCCGAGTCGAGCTGTGCACGCACCTGTTGTGCGTCCACCGTCGATTGCGGCCAGGTGATCGGCAGGCCGCGCGCAACAGCCGCGCGCTCGACCTCGGCGCGTTCCGGGACGCGATCCGAGGCCAGCACTGCCCGCTGCCCGCCGGCAACCGAGGGAACGACCAGCAGCACGACCGTAACGGGCCGCTCCACCGGCCAGAAGGGCAATTGGGCCCGCTGCATCAGGGCATCCATCGCCCGGGCATTGAATCCCACTTTCAGCATGCGGTCGGCCGTAGTGGAGTACTGCTGGACGTAACGGGACGGGTCGGCCGCCGCCGCTGCGACCACCGGATTCGAACCCGCGTCGCTCCGGCCCGACGCGCGCACCGCGGCTGAGCGCAGCGCGTCGCCGAATCCTGCATTGCGGTCCGCCGCCGTCGAACCGGCGAGCGGCACCACTGCCTCGTAGATGGATACCTCGGCAGCGGCTGCCCACGACTGGGCCAGCAGGATGCAGCAGGCCAGGGCCCGGAGAGCCGGCCCGCCCTTGATGACGGTGCGTGATTGTCTGTGCATTGGTCGGCGGGAGTTCGGCCTTGCCGGCGCACGTGTAAAATACCACAGCCTCGACGACATCCGCGGGGCAGGACCGCCCCGCGGGAGACGACTCGATGGCCGACACGACACCGATCACTTATCGCGACGCTGGCGTGGATATCGACGCGGGTGACGAACTCGTCGAACGAATCAAGCCCGCCGTGAAGCGTTCGATGCGTCCCGAGGTCCTCGGCGGCCTCGGCGGCTTCGGGGCCCTGGTCGAAGTGCCGCTCGACCGCTACCGGCGCCCGGTGATGGTCTCGGGCACGGACGGCGTCGGCACCAAGCTCAGGCTCGCCATCGAGACCGGACGCCACGACACGATCGGCATCGACCTTGTCGCGATGTGCGCGAACGACGTGGTCGTACAGGGCGCGGAACCGATCTTCTTCCTGGACTACTATGCCACCGGCCGCCTGCAGGTGCCGATTGCGGAACGCGTGATCAAGGGCATCGTCGAGGGCTGCCTGCAGGCCGGCTGTGCACTGGTCGGCGGGGAAACCGCCGAGATGCCGGGCATGTACGAGGGCGACGACTACGACCTCGCCGGCTTCTGCGTCGGACTGGTCGAGAAAGACGGGATCATCGACGGCACGCAGACCCGCGCCGGCGACGCGATCATCGGCCTCGCCTCCTCCGGCCCTCACTCCAATGGCTATTCACTGATCCGCCGCCTGGTACAGGCAGGCGGCGCCGGCCCCGACACGATGCTGGGCGGCGACTCGCTGTATGACCTGCTGATCGCGCCGACGCGCATCTACGTCAAGTCCGTGCTCGCGCTGATCGCGGAAGTTCCGGTGCACGCCATCGCCCACATCACCGGCGGCGGTCCTGCCGGCAACATTCCCCGCGTACTGCCCGAAGGGCTCGAGGCCGTCATCGAGGAACGCAGCTGGCACAGGCCCGCGGTATTCGACTGGTTGCAGCGCGCGGGCAACGTCGAGCGCGACGAGATGCACCGGACCTTCAACTGCGGAATCGGCATGGTCGTGTGCGTGGCGGCGGCCGATGCAGACCGCACGCTTGGGATCCTCCGGGGTCGCGGCGAGACGGCAACACTGGTAGGTGAAGTGCGCCGCGGGAATCGCGGCGTCGTGATCGAACGATGAGCGTCCCCGACACCCGCATGCCGGCAGTCGCGCTGGTCTCCGGCCGGGGCAGCAACCTGCGGGTCATCGCCGAGCGCGCGCGCGGCGGTGACCCGCCGGTGTCGATCCGGGCGGTGGTGAGCGATCGCGAGGACGCGGGGGCCATCGAGTGGGCCCGGTCAGTCAGCCTCGAATGCGCGACCTTGTCGCCGAAGAGCTTTCCGGACCGCGATCGCTACGATGAGGCACTCGCGGCGCTGGTGGCGAGCTTTGAACCCCAGCTGGTGATCCTGGCCGGTTTCATGCGAATCCTGGGGCCGAACTTCGTGGACAGGTTCGCCGGCCAGACGCTCAACATCCATCCCTCGCTGCTGCCGCTGCATCGCGGGCTGCACACCCACCGGCGCGTGCTCGAGGCGGGGGAACGAGAGCACGGGGCCAGCGTTCATTTCGTGACCCGTGAACTGGACGGCGGCCCGGTGGTCATACAGGCGAAGGTCCCGGTTCGGGACGACGACGACGAGGCCAGTCTTGCCGCCCGTGTACTCGAACAGGAGCACAGGATCTACCCGCAGGCAGTGGGATGGTTTGCGTCGGGACGGTTGCGGTTCGCGGACGGGGCGGCCTGGCTCGACGGGCAGCGTCTCGACGGCCCAGTGGTCATCGACTACGACCGCCGATGACGCGGACTAGCCTGCTGGCCCTGGCGCTCGGGGTCGCGCTCACCGCCAGCGTCTTCGCACTGCCGGCCCGATCGCAGGGCGTGGGACCCGCATCGAAGGCACCGGCCGCCTCCAGCGTGCCGACGGCAGCGGCAGCATCGCGGCTCACGACGTACAAGGCCCGCTACCAGGTGAGCTACCGCGGCATCACCGGTGGGCAACTGGAAAGCGGGCTGCACCGCGGGACGGCGCCGAACCAGTGGGTCTACGAATCGCGGGCATACCCGAACATGCTCGGCCGTATCGCGGTCAGCCCGGACGCCCGGCAGCGCAGCACGATGGAAGTGTCCGCGTCCGGCGTGCGGCCGCTCAGCCTGGTGTTCGACGATGGCAGTGACGACAGCGCCAAGGACGTGCGCATTACGTTCGACTGGGCGAGCGACAGGGTTCGCGGCAACGCCAAGGAAAAGGCGTTCGACCTCGAGATACCGCCGGGCACGCAGGACAGCGTCTCGGTACAGGCAGCGATGATCTTCGACCTGCTGGCGGGCCGCGAGCCCGAGTCGTACTGGATCCTGAACGGTGCGAAGCTCCAGCAATACCGGTACTGGCCGGAAGGCCGCGCGACCGTCGTCACGCCCTACGGGCAGTTCGACACGGTCGTGTGGGCGAGCCAGCGCGACGGCTCGAAGCGCGTCAACCGCGTCTGGCACGCCCCCAGCCTCGGTTTCGTGCCGGTACAGGCCATCCAGTACAACAAGGGGCGACCGGACGTTCAGCTGAAGCTGGTGGCCCTGGAGCAATAGACCAGCTTTGGGTAGCCACCATGTGGCCGGGTGGCCGGGCATGTGGTCGACCAAGCGATTACCGAGGAGCGACTCGACCACGTGCCCGGCCACCCGGCTGGATGGTCACGACCGCCAGCACCGTCAGGCACGTGGCAGCGTCACGCCCTTCTGGCCCTGGTACTTGCCGCCGCGGTCCTTGTACGAAACCTCGCACACCTCGTCGGACTCGAAGAACAGCATCTGCGCGACGCCCTCGTTGGCATAGATCTTCGCCGGTAGTGTCGTGGTGTTCGAAAACTCCAGCGTGACGTGCCCTTCCCACTCCGGCTCGAGCGGCGTGACGTTCACGATGATGCCGCAGCGTGCGTAGGTGGACTTGCCGAGGCAGATGGTCAACACGTTGCGCGGGATGCGGAAGTACTCGACCGTACGAGCCAGCGCGAATGAGTTCGGCGGAATGATGCAGATGTCGCCGCCGAAATCCACGAACGAGCCGCGATCGAAATTCTTCGGGTCGACGATGGTCGAGTTGATGTTCGTGAAGATCTTGAACTCGGCCGCGCAGCGCACGTCGTAGCCGTAGCTTGACGTGCCGAACGAAACGATACTCTGGCCGTTCGCGACCCGGACCTGGCCGGGCTCGTACGGCTCGATCATGCCCTGCGATTCGGCCATGCGGCGGATCCAGCGGTCCGACTTGATGCTCACGATCAGGTCTCCTCGACGGTAAATTTCGGCGCCGCCGGCGCGGCCGCCTGTGCGACGGACAGGGCTGCCGCCGTGCGGCGTGCCATCTCGATGTAGGCACGACCCAGCGGCCCGTCCGGGTCTGCGGCCACGGTCGGGCAGCCGCCGTCGGTCTGCTCGCGAATGCGGATGTCGAGTGGCAGGCTCGCCAGCAGGGCCACGCCATACTGCTCGGCCATGCTGCGGCCGCCGCCGCTGCCGAATACCGGCTCCTCGTGGCCGCAGTTCGAACAGACGTGCGTGGACATGTTCTCGACGACACCGAGCACCGGAATCTCGACTTTCTGGAACATCCTGAGACCCTTGCGGGCGTCGAGCAGCGCGATGTCCTGAGGCGTAGTGACGACGACCGCGCCGCTCACCGGAACACGCTGGGAGAGCGTGAGTTGAATGTCGCCGGTCCCCGGCGGCATGTCGACGATGAGGTAGTCGAGATCCCCCCACCTCGTCTCGCTGAGCAGCTGCGTTAGCGCCTGGGTGACCATCGGCCCGCGCCAGACCATCGGCTGCTCCTCGTCGATCAGGAAGCCGATCGACATGACCTTGACGCCGTATGCCTCGAGCGGCTGCATGCTACGGCCGTCGGCCGACGTCGGGCGCGACCCCTGGAGCCCCATCATGCGCGGCTGGCTCGGGCCGTAGATGTCCGCGTCGATGAGTCCCACGCGCGCACCGTCCAGGGCCAGCGCAATGGCCATGTTGACAGCCGTGGTGGATTTTCCGACGCCGCCCTTGCCCGAGGCCACGGCGATCACGTTCGAGATGCCCGGCAGCGGCGGCCGGCTGCCATCGCCAGCCCGCGCTGCGACCTTCCAGCTGACCCTGACCTCGGCCGGTCCAATTGTCGTCCGCTCGGCCAGCAGCCGCCCGATCCGCTGCTCCAGGTCCGCCCGGCCGCGCGCGAACGGGAAGCCCAGTTCGACCTCGACCAGGACCCGCCCGGCCTCGAATTGGACGGACTTCACAGCTTTGGCGTCGTCCAGCGGCATCCCGAGGTGGGGTTCGACATAATTCCCAACCACAAGGCGGGCTTCGCGGACGCGATCGTCTGTCATTTGTATGGCCAGTCCAACGGGAGAACGGCATGCGCCGCGAGTGCTTGATTGTAGCGGAATCAGGGCCGTGGATTGACATCCGCGTCGATTGCGATCGCGTCGCGGCCGCGTGGCATACTGCGCCGGGCTCCGGTGTTGTGCGCCGGACGACCCCAGACTTGACATAGCCCATCCGCTAGAAGAGACCCAGGCCCGAACCAGCCGCCCAGCGCCAATGAGCTTTTTCACGAACATGAAAGCCGACCGCTTGATCGCCGACATCAAGGCGGCCGGCGACGGCACGGGCACGGAAGCGCACAAGGCACTGGACAGGCTGGGCAAGCTCGGACCGGGGGCGATTCCACGCATCATCGACGCCTTGTCGAATGCGGACCGGCAGGAGACCGAGGCATTCGTCCGTGTGCTGTCGGCGCTGATCGACAACAAGACGCTTACCCAGGTGATCGACGCACTGGCAGACGCCAACCCGCGCACCTCGGCCGCGATCGTCGCTGCGCTGTCGGCTGGCCGCAACTTCAGCCCGCAACTGCTGCTGCCGCTGCTCGACGACCCGAGCGCACCGCGGGGCCCGATCGTCTCCGTCCTCGCCGCGAAGAAATCGCGATTGTCCGCGCGCGACCTGCTGAGTCGCGCCTACAACCAGGAAGCGACGGAGAAAGCGGCACTTTTCCGGATCATCGGCGAGATTGCCGATGAGAGCCTGGTGCCGGAGCTGATCAGCAGGCTCGAAGGCAAGGACCCCATTGCTCGTACCCACATCATCAGCATCGTCTCGCGCTTCAACCGCCCGGACGTGGCGGCGGCGCTGCAGGCGCAGCTCAGGGACACCAACAAGTTCATCCGGCAGGCCGTACTGAACGCGTTGTCAAGCCTGGACGGCAACGCGGATCCGGCAATCCTCTGCGACCTGCTGCGGGACCCCGACATCGAGACCCAGCAGAAGGCGATCGATGCCGTGGTCCGGGCGAACCACCCTGACACGATGCTGCACCTGTTGAGCGTGCTGAAGGACGAGAACGAGGAAGCGCGCCGTGCCGCGGTGGAGGTGCTGAATGTGATCGGCACGCCACAGCATGTCCGTTTCCTGCTGCAGTCGATCAAGGACGACGACTGGTGGGTTCGCAGCAGGGCCGCGGATGCGCTGGCCAAGATCGGCGGACCGCGCGTGATCGAGGCCGCGCTCGAATTGATCCGTGACCAGGACGAGGAAGTCCGGCGCGCGGCCATCGAGATCCTGAACCAGACCAAGGACGAGCGGGCCGTGGACCACCTGATCGAGGCCACGCGGGACACCGACTGGTGGGTGCGCGAGCGCGCGGTCGACGCACTGGCCGAGATCGGCAGCCGCAAGGCACTGCCGGCGCTGCTCGACATGCTGGACAGCGTGGACGATCGCTCGCTGCCGACCCTGGTTCGGGCGGTCGGCAAGCTCGGGAACGCGACGCACACGGAGCGCCTGATGCCGCTGCTCGACACCGCGTCGAAGGAGGTGCGTCTCGAGGTTATCTCCGCGCTCAGCCGACTCACCGACCATCAGACCGTGGACGTGGTGCGGGCGAAGCTCGAGGACGTGAGCGCCTCGGCCGCCGACCCGACGGTGAGCCACGCCGCGCTGCGCGCGGTCGAAGGCATCGCCAGCCGCTTTCCGCCCGGCGCAACCGGGCCGCGCGAGACGATGGGCGGCAGCGGCGTGGCCGACCGCCATGCACTGGAGGCGGGGCGGACGCTGCTCGGCGATCGCGTCGACGTCGACACGATCGTAAGCAAGGCCCGGGAACAGCAGCGCCTGGACATCTCCACGCTGAAGCCGGGCGACGTGCTGGAGGGCCGCTACAAGTACGTGCGCAAGATCGGCAAGGGCGCGTTCGGCACCGTGCTCCTGATGGAAGACACGGTCGTCGAGGAGCAGCTGGTGCTCAAGTTCCTGAACCCGAACGTCTCCCAGGACGAGGAGATGATGAAGCGGTTCGTCCATGAACTGCGCTACTCGCGAAAGATCACGCACCGCAACGTCATCCGCATCTACGACTTCCTGCACATCCGCGGTAACTACGCGATCTCGATGGAGTACTTCCCGTCGCACACGCTCGGCAACGAGGTGAACGAGAAGCCCCTGCAGCTGGCCAAGGCCGCGCGGTTCGCGGTGGACATCGCCACCGGCATGGCCGTCGCGCACCAGTCGGGCATCATCCACCGCGACCTGAAGCCGGCCAACGTGCTGATCAACGACGAGGGCCTGGTCAAGATCGTGGACTTCGGCGTCGCCGCGGCACAGCACCAGGGCGACACGCAGCTCACCAAGACCGGTTACGTCATTGGCTCGCCCAAGTACATGGCTCCGGAACAGATCCTGGGCAAGAAGGTCGACGAGAGAGCGGACGTCTACAGCCTCGGCGTCATGCTGTACGAGATGCTGACCGGCGAACCACCCTACCAGCGCGGCGACCACATGGCGGTCATGTACCAGCACGTCCAGGGCAAGGCGAAGCCGCCGACCGAGGTCAATCCCGGCATCCCGCCCGGGCTTTCCGAAATCGTCATGAAGGCGATGGCGGTGGACAAGACGCGGCGATTCCGCAGCATGGACGAGATGCGCGACGCACTCGAACGATACCTGTGAGCGAGGCGAGAACATGGCTCGCATTGACGCATTCCTGAAACTCGGCGCGGCGCAGGGTTGCTCCGACGTACACCTTTCGGTCGGCGTGCCGCCGATGCTGCGGATGAACGGCGAGCTGATGCCGATCAAGTTCCGCGACCTCGCCGACGCGGAACTCGAAAGCTACGTGGCCGAGATCCTGAGCGCCTCGCAGAACGAACTGTTCGAAAAGGGCAACGACGTCGACTTCTCGTACGTATCGGCCGACGGTGCGCGCTTCCGGGTGAACGTGTTCCGCAAGGACTCGGGCGTCGGCGCGGTATTCCGCACGATCCCGTCCGATGTCCCGGCCATCGAATCGCTGAACCTGCCGGCGGTGGTGAGCAGGTTCTGCGACTACCACCAGGGCATGGTGCTCGTGACGGGCTCCACCGGCACCGGCAAGTCGACGACGCTGGCCGCGATGATCGACCTGTTGAACCGCACACGGCGCCTCAACATCGTGAGCCTCGAGGACCCGATCGAGTTCGTCCACCGCAGCAAGCTGTCGCAGG
The DNA here is from genome assembly GCA_963819835.1 of uncultured Gammaproteobacteria bacterium. Classification (GTDB taxonomy): domain Bacteria; phylum Pseudomonadota; class Gammaproteobacteria; order Steroidobacterales; family Steroidobacteraceae; genus RPQJ01. Next base: position 388,154 of record CAWFXR010000023.1, on the reverse strand, counting down.
TGATCCAGCGCGAACTGCACACCCACCTGCCGTCGTTTGCCGAAGGCGTGCGAGCCGCGATGCGCGAGGACCCGGACGTGATCCTGGTCGGCGAGCTGCGCGACGCCGACACCGTGCGCTGGGCAATGACGGCCGCCGAGACAGGGCACCTGGTGCTGGGCACGCTGCACACGACCAGCGCGGTCAAGACCATCGACCGCATGGTCGACGCGCTGCCTGCGGAGGAACGCGAGCAGACCAAGAGCTTCCTGTCGCAGGGGCTGCTCGGCGTGGTCACCCAGATACTGGTACGCACGCCGGACCTTCGCGGCCGGCGCGCGATCTGCGAGGTGATGCTGATGAACCGCGCCATCGGCAAGCTCATCATGACCGACCAGTCACACATGATCCCGTCACAACTGCAGACCGGGAAGGACGCGGGCATGCACACGATGGACCAGGCCTTGCTTGCCGCGGTCCAGGCGCGCGAGGTCGACCCGGACGACGCCTTCAGCTATGCGCAGGACAAGCGGCTGTTTACCCGCTATGTCACCGACGGCACGGCGATCCTGAAGGCCGATGTCACGCAGGGCATCGCATGAGCACCGAGACAGGCGCGACCCAGGCGCAGGCGGTCCCGCGGCGCATCGACGAGTTCCTGAAGGAAGTCCTGAAGAGGAACGGCTCCGATCTGCACTTCGTCGCCGGCGACCCGCCGCGCATCCGGCTCTACGGCGAACTCCAGTCGCTGCGCAGCGAAACGCTGGCGCGGGACTTCGTCCGCGACCTGCTGTCCGAGATCATGACCCACCGCGCCAAGCAGCGCCTCGAGCAAATGGATGGCGCGGACTTCGCCTATACGATTCCCGAGGTGTCGCGCTTCCGCGTAAACGTTTTTCGGCACATCGGCGGCCTCGGCGCGGTGTTCCGCGCCATTCCGTCGAAGGCGCTGTCGCTCGAGCAGCTCAACATGCCGGACGCTGTCCGCAGCCTGTGTCGCGCCAACAACGGCCTGATCCTGGTGACCGGCAAGACCGGCTCCGGAAAATCCACCACGCTCGCGGCAATGATCGACGACATCAACGGGCGGATAAAGGGCCACATCCTCACCATCGAGGACCCGATCGAGTTCGTGCACCCGCGACGCAGTTGCCTGGTGAGCCAGCGCGAGGTCGGCGTGCACAGCCCAGGCTTCGCGGATGCGCTGCACTCCGCGCTGCGCGAGGACCCGGACGTGATCCTGGTCGGCGAATTGCGCGACCTCGAGACCATGAGCATCGCGGTGACCGCCGCGGAAATGGGCATCCTGGTGATGGGTACCCTGCACACCAACGGCGCCGCCGCCACGGTGGACCGCATGGTCAACGCCTTCCCGTCGGACAAGCAGGCGCACGTGCGGACGATGCTGTCGACGTCGCTGCGCGGAGTGGTGTCGCAGCAGCTGATCCAGCGTGCGGACAAGCGCGGCCGCGTGGCTGCGCTCGAAGTGATGATCAACAATCCCGCCGTATCGAACCTCATTCGCCAGGGCAAGCTCGACCAGCTCGAGAACTCGATGCAGAGCGGCGCCCAGTTCGGAATGCGGACCATGGATTCGGCCATCCAGGAACTGCTCGACAAGAGCCTGATCACCGGCCAGGCGGCGTACGAGAAGTCGATCAACAAGCAGCGTTTCGAGCAATTCAAGGTCGTCGGTTGATTCGGCCTCGGCGCGGGGACACCCCTCGCATGGCATAATCCTGCGTCCCGCAGGACTGCCGACGCCATGAGCACACCGACACCCCGAACCATCCTGGTCACCAGCGCGCTGCCATATGCCAATGGCGCGCCGCACCTCGGCCACATGGTCGAGTACATCCAGACGGACATCTGGGTGCGCTACCAGCGGATGCGCGGCCATGACTGCCTGTACGTCTGCGCAACTGACGCCCACGGCACGCCGATCATGCTGAAGGCGCGGCAGGACGGTGTGGCGCCGGAGGAACTGATCGCGCGCATCTCGGAGCTCCAGAAGCAGGACTTTGCCGATTTCGACATCTCCTTCGATAATTTCCATACGACCCACTCGGCCGAGAACCGGGAACTCACCTCCGAGGTCTACCGGCGCCTTTCGTCAGCCGGGCACATCCGCCGCGAGACGATCCGGCAGGCCTACGACGAACAGGCGAAGATGTTCCTCCCGGACCGCTACGTACGCGGTACCTGCCCGCGCTGCGGCACGCTCGACCAGTACGGCGACAGCTGCGAATCCTGCGGCGCGACCTACACGCCCGCGGACCTGAAGGATGCGGTGTCCGTCGTGAGCGGCACTGCCCCGGTGCAGCGCGACTCCGAGCACCTGTTCTTCAAGCTCGGCGATTTCGAGGAGATGCTGCGCGACTGGACGGGGTCGGGCCGCCTGCAGCCGGCGGTCACCGCCAAGCTCGGCGAGTGGTTCTCGGCGGGACTCCGCGACTGGGATATTTCCCGCGACGAGCCGTACTTCGGCTTCGAGATCCCCGGCGAGACCGGAAAATATTTCTACGTCTGGCTCGACGCGCCGATCGGCTACCTCGGCAGCTTCCTGCAGTACTGCAGGCGCACCGGCCTCGACTTCGATCGCTACTGGAATCCGGACAGCGACGCCGAGGTCTACCACTTCATCGGCAAGGACATCGTCTACTTCCACACCTTGTTCTGGCCGGCCGTGCTGCAGGGCGCGGGTTTCCGCCCACCGACCTCGGTGTTCGTGCACGGGTTCCTGACGGTCGACGGCCAGAAGATGTCGAAGTCGCGCGGCACGTTCATCGCGGCCCGCAGCTGGCTCGATCACCTGCCTGCCGAGTACCTGCGCTACTACTTCGCCGCACGGCTCGGATCGGGAGTCGAGGATCTCGACCTCAGCCTCGACGATTTCGTCGCCAAGCTGAACTCGGACGTGGTCGGCAAGCTCGTCAACATCGCGAGCCGCTGCTCGGGCTTCATCGCGCGCGGATCGGAGGGCCGGCTCGCCGCCAGGCTGCCCGAACCCGGGCTATACGCGGCATTCGTCGCGGCGGGCGAGCGCGTCGGCGAAGCCTACGAGGGACGCGACTACGCCGCGGTGGTGCGCGAGGTCATGCAACTCGCCGACCGTGCCAATCTCTACATCGACCAGCAGAAACCCTGGCTGATGGCCAGGGATCCGGCCCGCGCCGCCGAGGTACAGGGCGTCTGTACGCAGGGAATCAACCTGTTCCGCGTGCTGGTGGCGTACCTGAAGCCGATCATGCCCCGGCTTGCGGCGGGCGCCGAGCGCTTCCTCGGGCTCGCGTCGCAATCATGGGATGACGTCGCAAGGCCGCTGCTCGGAACGACGATCGCGGCCTACGAACCGCTGGCAACCCGCGTCGATACAGCGGCCGTCTCGGCGCTGCTCACGGCGTCGGCGGAAGACCTCAAGGCGACCGGTGTTCCGGCTGAGGCTGCCTCCGGGGCCGCAGCAGCGACCGCCTCTGGCGGGACCACGACTGCCGCGACCGGGCCGGCATTGGTCTCCGCACCGACTGCGGCATCCGACGGCCCGCGGCTGCCGAACGCTTCGATCGACGACTTCGGCCGCATCGACCTGAGGATCGCCCGCATCGAGGCCGCGGAATTCGTGGACGGCGCCGACAAGCTCCTCCGGCTCACGGTCGATCTCGGCGGCGAACGACGCACGGTGTTCGCGGGTATCCGGCAGGCCTACGCGCCCGAGGCGCTGGTCGGGCGACTGACCGTGGTGGTCGCGAACCTCGAGCCGCGCAAGATGCGATTCGGCGTCTCCGAGGGCATGGTGCTTGCGGCCGGGCCGGGCGGAAAGGACATTTTCCTGCTGTCCCCCGACACCGGCGCCGAACCCGGCATGAAAGTGAAATGAGCCTCCCTGCTGTCTTCTGACCGGCACCCGCCCACCCATGACGGACCTGCTGCTGCTGGCGATCGGTGCGAGTCTCGTCAACAACTTCGTCCTGACGAGCTTCCTGGGCCTGTGCCCGTTCGTGGGCGTGAGCGGTCGCTTCGAGGCCGCCGCGGGCATGGCGCTGGCCACGCTGTTCGTGATGACACTTGCTTCGGCGCTCGGCTACGCCGCATTCCACTGGTTGCTGGACCCGCTCGGGCTCGGGTACCTGCGCACGCTGGTGTTCATCCTGCTGATCGCCGCGGTGGTGCAGTTCACCGAGCTCGTCGTGCGCGCAACGAGTCCGCTGCTGCACCAGCTGCTCGGCGTGTTCCTGCCGCTGATCACCACCAACTGCGCTGTGCTTGGCGTGGCGCTGCTCAATCTCGACCGGCACCATAGCCTGCTGGAGTCGCTGGTGTATGGCGCCTCCGCCGCCGCGGGCTTCGGGCTGGCGCTGGTGCTGTTCGCAGCGCTCCGCGAGCGAATCGACGGCGGCGACGCACCCGCAGCATTTCGCGGCGCGCCGCTCGCGCTGGTCACCGCCGGCCTGATGGCGCTGGCATTCATGGGGTTCGGCGGGCTCGGCGCGCGATGAGCGCGAGCGCCATCGTGCCGGCACTCGCCGTGGCCGCACTGCTGGCCCTGGTGCTGGGTGCCGCGCTCGGTTGGGCAGCGACGCGCCTGCAACCGGACACCGATTCGCTCGCCGCCCGCATCGACGCGTTGTTGCCACAGACGCAGTGCGGACAATGCCGCTACCCCGGATGCCGCCCGTACGCCGAGGCAATTGCGCGCGGCGAGGCGGAAACGGACCAGTGCCCACCCGGCGGCGAGCACACGGCGCGCGCACTCGCCGACCTTCTCGGCCGCGAGCCCAGGCCGGTCAATCCGGAATTCGGCGACGTCGCGACCGCCGGTGTCGCGGTGGTGGACGAGGCCCGGTGCATCGGCTGCGCGCTGTGCCTGCCCGCCTGTCCGGTGGACGCGATCATCGGTGCGCCACGCTTCATGCACACGGTGATCGAAGCGCAGTGCACGGGTTGTGGCCTGTGCATTCCGCCCTGCCCGGTGGACTGCATCGAATTGAAGCCGCCGGCGAATGCCATCGTGCCGCGCGGCCGGCGGGCGGCCTGAGGAATCGATGTTCTCCCGACGCCGGTTTCCAGCAGGGCTGCGACTGCCCACGCACAAGGCCGGGCCGATGCGGCAGCCGCTGCGGCTGGCGCCCTCGCCCGCACTCTCGGTCGTCGCTCTCGACCAGGGCAGCGGAACCACCGCCGTACCCACGGTCGGCGCCGGCTCGAGAGTACGGCTCGGGACCTTGATCGGGCGCGCGCCCGACCATTCCGCACCGCCGGTGCGCGCCCCGGTCGCCGGCGTCGTTCGCGCGGTGGAGATTCGTGACACCGCGGGCGCGGCGGGCAGCGGACTCTGTGTCGAAATCGAGAACGACGACTCCGACGAGCCGGAGCGCGAGTTCAAGCCGGTCGACTGGCCGTCCATGCACCCGGACGAACTGCTCGAGGCGATTCTCGATGCGGGCATCGCGGGCCTCGGCGGCGCCGCTTTCCCGACGGCAGCGAAGCTCGAACGCGCGAGATCGCGCGCAGTACCTCACCTGGTACTGAACGGCGCCGAGTGCGAACCCTGGATCTGCTGCGACGACGCGTTGATGCGCGAGCGCGCGGACGACGTGCTGCACGGAGCGCAGGTCATGCTGCACGCGAGCGGCGCATCGCGCTGCACCATAGCCATCGAGGACGACAAACCCGAGGCCGTCGCCGCGGTGCAGGCCGCGATCGCCGCTGCCGGCGACGAGCGCATCGACCTGCTGTCGCTGGACGCAGTTTATCCGGCAGGGGCGGAACGCCAGCTGCTCGCCACCGTCACGGGTATCGAGGTGCCCTTCGACGCATTGCCTACGGCGGCAGGCCTTGTCTGCCAGAATGTGGGCACCGCGGCTGCGGTTTCGCGATTCGTCCGCGGCGGCGCGCCGCTCACCACGCGCATCGTCACCGTCACCGGCAGCGGAATCCGGCATCCTGCCAATCTCGAGGCGCGCATCGGCACGCCGGTCGCCGGACTGGTCGAGGCCTGCGGCGGCTATGCGTCGGACCCGCATCGGCTGCTCGCCGGCGGAATCATGACCGGCAGGGCGATTGCTACCGATGCGGTGCCGTTGACGCAGGCAGTCAACTGCATCGTCGCCGCAACGACCGCGGACCTTGCCGGTCGCGTGGCCGAGTCTCCCTGCATACGCTGCGGCGACTGCGCGGCCGTGTGCCCGGCCGGACTGCTTCCGCAGCAACTGCACCGGGGCATCGTGTCCTCGAACACGGCGCTGGTCGAGCGCCACGGCCTGGAGGACTGCATCGAGTGCGGCTGCTGCGATTACGTCTGCCCGAGCGGCATCGTGCTTACCGCAGTCTTCCGTGCTGCTCGCGCCGAGGCGCGCGTCCGACACGACGACCGACGGCGGGCCGACGAGGCGCGTGCGCGTCACGCCCGCCACCAGGCGCGCATCGAGGCGGCGACCGAAGACGAGCGCCGCGCGTTCGAGGCGGCACGCCGGCGCGCCCGCGGCGAACACGTAGACTGACGCGCGTGCGATTCGACACCTCACCCGCTCCCCACATCGTCGCCGGCTACACGGTACCGCGCGTGATGGTCCAGGTGCTGCTCGGCCTGGTTCCCGTGGTGCTGGTGCAGGTCGCGGTGTTCGGCCCCGGAACCCTGTTGCAGGTGGCCGTCGCCGGCCCGACGGCCCTGCTCTGCGAGGCGGTCGTGCTCAAGGCGCGCGGCCGCGACGTGGCGCCATTCCTGCGGGACGCCAGCGTGCTGGTGACGGCGGCGCTGCTGGCGCTGGCGGTTCCGCCGCTGTTGCCGTGGTGGCTGACCGCGCTCGGCACCGCTGTCGCGGTGCTGCTCGGCAAGCACGTATACGGCGGTATCGGCCAGAACCCGTTCAACCCGGCGATGGTCGGCTACGCCGTGCTGCTGGTGTCGTTCCCGCTCGAGATGACACGCTGGCCCGTGCCGGTCGGCACCAACGGCGTCGAATGGGCTGAGCTGGCCGGGCTCGCATGGCAAGGCGTCGTGCACGGGCCAACCGCCGCAGCCTGGGACGCTTACACCGGGGCCACCGCGCTGGACTCACTGCGGCTTGGCCTCACGCAACGCTTTACGATGAACGAGATCTTCGCAGGGCCGGCCTTCGGGTCGCTGGGCGGTTCGGGCTGGCAGTGGGTAAACGTCGCGGCGCTGGCAGGCGGGCTCTACCTGATGGCGCGTGGGATCGTGCGCTGGCAGATACCGGTCGCAGTGCTGGCCGGGGTCGCAGTCCCGGCCTGGATAATGCACGTGGCGGACCCGGGCGCGCATGCGCCTGCGATGTTCCAGCTCTTCTCCGGTGCGACCATGCTCGGCGCTTTCTTCATCGCCACGGACCCGGTATCGGCGGCGACCAGCGACCGTGGGCGGCTCGTGTACGGTGCGGGCATTGGCGCGATTACCTGGACGATTCGAACGTACGGCGGCTATCCGGACGGCCTTGCGTTCGCGGTGCTGCTGATGAACCTCGCAGCCCCGCTCATCGACCGCTACACCGTGCCGAGGATCCATGGACACCCGCGGCGCTGAACCACACCGCCGCAGGCCGCTGCGCGCAGCGCTCACGCTCGCCATCGCGGCCACGGTCGCGGTGGGCACCGCAGCGCTGGTGCACCACATTGCGCAGCCGCGAATCGAGGCCAACGAACGCGCGCAGCGTGTCGCACGCCTCGCAGCGGCCCTCGGCGCGGCGGAATACGACAATGACCTGCTCGGCGACGTGATATTCGTGCGTGACGCCGAACGGCTCGGCACCGACGACCCTGTTCCGATTCACCGTGCAAGGCTCGCGGGCCAGCCCGTCGCCGCGCTGATCGAGACGGTCGCGCCCGGATGGCTATTCGGGTGCGATCCGGCTGCTGGTAGCCGTCGGCAGCGGACGGCCGACCTGCTCGGTGTCCGGGTGCTGGCGCACAAGGAGACGCCCGGTCTCGGAGACGCCATCGACGAGCGCAAGTCCGACTGGATACTCGGCTTTGCCGGACGATCGCTCACCGACCCGCGCCCGGAGGCTGGAAGGTTCGCAAGGACGGCGGCGAATTCGACCAGTTCACCGGTGCCACGGTCACGCCCCGGGCGGTGGTCGGCGCGATCGAGGATGCGCTGCTGTACTTCGACGCCCACCGGCAGCGGATATTCGCGCTGCCGGCCGCTGCCGGGGCGGACGGCACGAAGGGTCTGCAACCGTGAATCGCCCGATGTCCTACAATTCCCCGATGACGGCTGCGGACATCCTGCGCAATGGCCTGGACAGGTCGAATCCCGGCCTGGTCCAGCTGCTCGGACTATGCCCGCTGCTCGCGGTCAGCACCTCCGTCGACAACGCGCTCGGCCTCGCGCTCGCGACATGCGCGGTGCTGTTGACCAGCAACGCCATCGCCTCGCTGGTCGGCAGGTGGCTGCTGCCCGAGGTGCGCATCGCGGTGTTCGTGCTTGCGATCGCCGGCGCGGTGACCTCGGTGCAGCTCGCGATCGCGGCCTGGTGGCCGGGGCTCCACGACGCACTCGGCATCTTCCTGCCGCTCATCGTCACCAACTGCCTGGTGCTCGCGCGGGCGGAATCCTTCGCCTCACGCCATCCGCTGGGCCTGGCGCTGCTCGATGGCGCAGCGATGGGACTCGGCTTCGGTCTGGTGCTGGTGACGCTGGGTGCGCTGCGCGAACTCCTCGGCCACGGCCTGTTGCTCGCGCTGTTGCCGCCGGGCGCGTTCATCCTGCTTGGACTGATGCTGGCGCTGCGCAACTGGAGGATCCAGGCGCGGGCCGCGAGTTCGTCGGCTGCCGAGTCCGCGATCACCGGGCGATCGGCTGCATGAAGCCGCGACGCGCGCGCGAGATATTCGAGCGCCTGCGCGCCGGCAACCCCCACCCGAAAACGGAGCTCGAGTACTCGACGCCGTTCGAGTTGCTGGTCGCGGTGATCCTCTCGGCGCAGGCGACCGACCGCAGCGTCAACCTCGCTACGCGACGTCTGTTCCGCGACGCGAACACGCCGCAGGCGATCCTCGCGCTTGGCGCGGAGGGACTCGCCGAGTACGTGAAGTCCATCGGCCTCTACCAGGGCAAGGCCAGGAACATCGTGGCGACCTGCCGCATGCTGATCGACCAGCACGGCGGCCGCGTGCCGGAAGACCGCGAGTCGCTCGAGGCCCTTCCCGGCGTCGGGCGAAAGACCGCCAACGTGATCCTGAACACCGCCTTCGGTCATCCGACGCTTGCGGTGGATACCCACGTGTTCCGCGTCGCCAATCGCACCGGCCTCGCGAAGGCCGACGATGTGCGCGGAGTCGAGGAGCAGTTGCTGAAGCGTGTGCCCCGGGAGTTCATGCAGGACGCACACCACTGGCTGATCCTGCACGGTCGCTACGTGTGCAAGGCAAGGCAGCCGGAGTGCCCGTCCTGCCCGATCGCGGACCTCTGCGAGTACGAGCACAAGACCGGGCAGCAGCAACAGGCGCCGCGCGAGTCCCTGGAAGGAAAGCCGCGCCGCCCTGCCCGGGCCCGCGCCGCTGGCAGCCCTGCGCCACGAGCGAAGCGGCCGAGCTGAGCGATGCCCGTCTTCCATGACCAGGATCGCGCGTCTTTACGCCGCAGTTACCTGCTGGCGTGGCGCAAGCGGCTCGATGGCACGCCAATGGAGCCACTGGAACACCAACTCGCGACGGTCGTCGAGCAGCACCCCGAGTACCAGGCGGTCATCGAGGGCACGGTCGAGGTACTCGAACGCGATTACTCGCCGGAGGACGGGCAGTCGAACCCTTTCCTGCACATGGGCCTGCACCTGGCGATTCGCGAGCAGGTGGCGACCAATCGGCCTGCCGGCATCGCGACGATCCACGCCGGACTCTGCGCTGCGCTGGGCGATGCGCATGCCGCGGAACATCGCATGATCGAGTGCCTCGGCGATGCGCTGTGGCGGAGCCAGCGTACGGGGCTGCCGCCGGACGAAGCCGCCTACCTCGAGTCGCTGCGCAGGCTCACGCTTCCCGGCAGGTAGCGCTCACCAGCCCATCGAGCGGCCGAGCAACTCCTCCAGCCGCCGGTTGTGCGGCTCGAAGTAATTCCCGAGTCGAGTCATCGTGGCCGCGTGCATCGCGGGATAGCGGCGGGTGTTGCGCGCCTCCAGGTTCACGCTGGTGGCGCCCGGGAGGCCGAGGAATGCCAGCGTACCGTTCAGTCCCGCAAGCGGGTCGCGCACGAAATCCTCGAAGCGCAGGACGTGGACACGTTCGCGCGGGTAGAGCTCGAACCAGCGCTCAAGTTGTTCAGCGTATCGGCCGCGCGCCAGGTATGAATACCGCTGGTGCTCGCGGCTCAGCTCGATCTCACCGCTGGCGAGCCGCTCCTCTACATGCCCCAGCCGCGCCGGCTCGGCGTCGATTGCCGCCTCGAACGGGAGTTTCTCGCGCCCCTTGTCGCGCTCGTGCCAGTAGTGGGAATAAGCGCGGCGTGCCGGGTTGCGCAGCAGCACGATCAGCCGCGCGTCCGGCAGCAGTTCGTGCATGCGCGCCGGCACCGCAGGGTGAAACAGGTAGTAGGGACTGCTGTCCAGGTTGAGGCCCGGCTCACCCTGGCGCCCGAAGTGGCCTCGATACCAGCCTTCACCGCGTCCGTAGTTCACATCGAAGTAATGGACTTCCTTGCGCAGCGGCGCGATCACGCCCGGGTGCTGGGTCAGGTAGTTGTGCAGCGAACTCGTCCCGCACTTCTGCGCTCCGATGATCACCGCGCCCGGCAGGGCACGCGGCTGTCGCATGCGAAACTCGAGTTCGACCCGGCGGCCAGGCTCGAGCAGGCCGAAGAGGCGCAGTGTGCGAGTCAGGGCAGGATGCATGCGGTGCACTGCCGAGGCGGGTCTCAGGCGGGCGTCTTGCGGGGCGACTTACGCTTCGGCAGGTACAGGTCCGTCAGCGTGCCCTCGAAAGCCTCGGCCGCCATGCCGATCGTTTCCGACAGCGTCGGGTGCGGGTGGATGGTGAGCGCGATGTCGGCCGCGTCTGCGCCCATCTCGATCGCGAGCGCGACCTCCGCGATCAGGTCGCCGGCATTGGTGCCGACGATGCCGCCGCCGACCACCCGGTGGCTCACGGGGTCGAACAGCAGCTTGGTGAAGCCTTCTTCGCGCCCGATCGACAGCGATCGCCCGCTGGCGGCCCAGGGAAAAACCGACTTCTCGCAGGCGATGCCCCTTGCCTTCGCGTCGGTCTCGGTGAGGCCGACCCACGCGACCTCGGGGTCCGTGTACGCAACCGACGGGATCACGCCCGCATCGAAATAGCTCTTGAGTCCCGCTGCAGCCTCGGCCGCGACCTTGCCCTCGTGGGTTGCCTTGTGCGCCAGCATGGGCTGGCCGACGATGTCGCCGATCGCGTGTATGTGCGACACGTTGGTGCGCATCTGCCGGTCCACCGGAATGAATCCACGCTCATCCACGACCACGCCTGCCGCGTCCGCGGCGATGGTCCTGCCGTTCGGCGAACGGCCGACCGCTACCAGGACCTTGCCGTAGACCTCGGGTCCCGGAGCGCCCTTTCCTTCAAACGTGACGCGCAGCCCTTCCGCAGCGGGCTCGACGGACGCCGCGCGCGTACCGAGCATGATGCGCTCGAAACGCTCGGCGATCCGCCTCTCCAGTGGCCGAACCAGGTCCCGGTCGCAACCCGGGATCAGGCCCTCGGTCATCTCGACCACGCTCACCTTCACCCCGAGCGCGGCGTAGACCGTCGCCATTTCGAGCCCTATGATGCCGCCGCCGATCACCAGCATGCGAGCTGGCAGGTCGAGCTCCAGCGCAGCGGTCGAATCGATCACCCGGGGGTCGTCGGGCAGGCCGGGCAGCCGGACCGACTCCGAGCCAGCCGCGATGATGCAGCGATCGAAGCTCACGCGACGCGTGCCATCCCCGCCGTCGACGGTAAGCTCGTGCGGCGAGGAGAACCGCGCATTGCCACGGACTACGGTGACCTTGCGCTGGCGGGCGAGGCTGTCGAGTCCGCCGGTGAGCCGCGCGACGACCGAGTCCTTCCACTGGCGAAGCCTGGCCGCATCGACTTCGGGCTCGCCGAAGCGGATACCGTGCTCGGCCATCTCGCGCGCCTCCTCGACGACCCTGGCGGCATGCAGCAGCGCCTTCGACGGAATGCAGCCGACATTCAGGCAGACGCCGCCCAGCGTCGGCCAGCGCTCGACCAGCGCGACCTTGAGTCCGAGGTCTGCGGCGCGGAACGCAGCCGTGTAACCCCCGGGGCCCGCACCCAGCACGGCGAGGTCGAAATCGTAGGAATGCGGGCTGGGCGTTGTCGCCGTCGCGGGTCTTGGCGCGGCCTGCGGTGCCGGCGCGCCTGGCGAGGTCGGCGCGGCCGCCGGCATCGGCTGCAGCGGGATGGTGTCCAGGTAAGGCTCGCCGCCATAGGGTTCCGCGACACGCAGTGCCGCCCGGGGCGCAGTGGCGGCAGCGGAGTCGTCGCGGGCGCCTTGCAGCGAGACGATTGCCGTGCCCTTGCTGACGCGGTCGCCTGCCTTGACCAGCACGCTCTCGACGATCCCCGCGACCGGGGATGGCACGTCCATCGCGGCCTTGTCGCTCTCGAGCGTCACGAGCGGCGTCTCGGGCTCGATACGATCTCCCGGCTTGACCAGCACTTCGATGACTGCAACGTCCTTGAAATCCCCGAGGTCGGGAACCGTGATGACCCGCGCGTCGTTGGTCGGTCCGGCAGTCTGGCTCAAGCGCTCACTCCTTGATGCTCGCTCAGGAGGCCGCCCCGAGCAGGCCCGCCACGTCGGCCATCGCATGGCCGAGGAAGCTGGTGAATCGCGCGGCGTCTGCCCCGTCGATCACGCGGTGATCGTAGGACAGCGACAGTGGCAGCATCAGCCGCGGGACGAATACACCGTCCTGGTATACGGGCTGCTGGCTGGCCCTGGACACGCCCAGGATCGCCACCTCCGGCGCATTGATGATCGGCGTGAACGCCGTGCCGCCGATTCCGCCGAGGCTGGAAATCGTGAAGCACCCGCCCTGCATTTCCGCAGCCGAGAGCTTTCCGGCCCGGGCCTTCTCGCTCAGCGTCGCCAGTTCTCGCGCGAGCTCGAACACGTCCTTGCGATCGGCGTCGCGCACCACCGGCACGACGAGACCGCCCGGCGTGTCGGCCGCGAACCCGATGTGGACGTACTTGCGGAACACGAGCTCGCCCGCCTCCGCGTCCAGCGACGCGCAGAAGCGCGGGAATGCCTGCAGTGCCTTCACGCAGGCGCGCATGACGAAGGCGAGCGGCGTGAGCTTGATGCCGCGCGTCGCAGCTTCGCCCTTCATCCGCGCGCGTGCTGCCTCCATCTCGGTGATGTCGGCGGAGTCGAACTGCGTCACGTGCGGTACGTTGACCCAGCTCGCGTGCAGCCGCGGGCCCGCGATCTTCTGGATCCGCGACAGCGGCTTGCGTTCCACGGGCCCGAACGCCGCGAAATCGACTTCCGGCACGCGCGGCAACGCGGCGGCCGGCGCTGCCGCCTGCTGAGGCGCGGCGAGCAGTCGCTTCACGTGCGTCTTGACGTCCTGCTCGGTGATGCGCCCCTTGGCCCCGCTGCCAGCGACAGTGCCGAGGTCCACGCCAAGTTCGCGTGCGAAGCGGCGGATCGACGGGCTGGCGTGCGAACGGGAACCACCGGCCTGCGCGATCGGATCCGCCGCAGGCAAGGTCGACGTGCCGACCGGCGCCTGCGGATGCGCCGACGGGGGCTGCGCCGCGCTGCCGGTTTGCGTCAACGGCGCCCGAGCAGCCGCCTCCGGGCCTGGTGGCCGCGCAGCCCCGGCAGCGCCTGCGCCGGCCGGATCCGGCTTTGCCGGCGGACCTGGCGGCGAGCCTGCGGTCGCTTCGGCCTCGACGACGGCAATCAGGTCGCCCTGGGAGACTCGCCCGCCACGCTGCACCTTGACCTGCCGGACGATGCCAGCCGCGGTCGAGGGCACATCCATCGTCGCCTTCTCGGTCTCGAGCGTGATCAGGCTCGCATCGACCTCCACCACGTCGCCTTCGCGAACCGCGACTTCGATGACCTCGACGTCCTTGTAGTCGCCGATGTCGGGCACCCTGACTTCGATGAGCTGCGTCACGTGCCGCCCTCGCCTACACCGTGACCGGATTTGGCTTGTCGGCGTCGATGCCGAATCGCTCGATGGCGCCACTCACGGTCGCCACGTCCAGCGTACCCTCGTCGGCCAGTGCCTTCAGCGCGGCGACCACGACATAGCGACGATCGACCTCGAAGAAATCGCGAAGTGCCGCACGCGAGTCGCTGCGCCCGAAACCATCGGTCCCGAGCACGTGGTAGGCGCCCGGCACCCACTGGCGGATCTGGTCCGGGACCGTGCGCACGTAGTCGGTCGCGGCGATGAACGGGCCGTCGCGTCCCTCGAGGCAGGTTCGCACGTAGGGCACGCGCGGCGGGCTGCCCGGGTGCAACAGGTTCCAGCGCTCCGCGTCCAGCGCCTCGCGACGCAACTCCGAGAAGCTCGTGACGCTGTACACGTCGGCCGGAACGCCGAACTCCTCGTCCAGTATCGTGGCCGCGGCCAGCACCTCGCGCAGGATCGCGCCTGAACCGAGCAGGTTCACCCGCACCTTGCCGCGCCCGCCGCTGCGCAGCAGGTACGCGCCGCGGACGATGCCCTGCTCCGCGCCCGCCGGCATCGCGGGCTGCACGTAGTTCTCGTTCATGCAGGTAACGTAGTAGAAAACGTTCTCCTGCTCCACGTACATGCGGCGCAGGCCATCGTGAATGATCACCGCCACCTCGTAGGCGTAGGCCGGGTCGTAGGAGACGCAGTTCGGTATCGTGGTCGCGACGCAGGTGACTGTGGCCGTCCTGGTGCTGCAGCCCTTCGCCGGCGAGCGTCGTGCGCCCCGCCGTGCCGCCGATCAGGAAGCCGCGCGCCTGCATGTCGCCGGCTGCCCAGGCAAAATCGCCGACGCGCTGGAAACCGAACATCGAGTAGTAGATGTAGAAAGGAACCATCGCCACGCCGTGGTTGGCGTACGCGGTCCCCGCAGCGATCCAGCTGCACATCGCACCGCCCTCGTTGATGCCCTCCTCGAGGATCTGCCCCTTCATGTCCTCCCGGTAATACAGCAGCTGGTCGGAGTCCTGCGGCTTGTAGAGCTGGCCCATCGAGGAGTAGATGCCGACCTGCCGGAACATGCCCTCCATGCCGAAGGTTCGCGCCTCGTCCGGTACGATGGGCACCACGTGCGGCCCCAGGTCCTTGTCCTTGAGCAGGATCGACAGCAGGCGCACCAGCGCCATGGTGGTCGAGATTTCGCGCTCGCCGGAAGACTCGATCAGCGGCGCAAACGCCGAGAGTTCCGGCACGGCGAGCTTCGGTACGGCTGGTGCGGCGCTGCGGCAGGTAGCCGCCCAGCGCATGCCGGCGTTCGTGCAGGTACTCGAGTTCCTCGCTGCCCTCCGCAGGCCGGTAATAGGGAAGCTGCGCGATGTCCTCGTCGGACACCGGGATGTTGAATCGGTCACGAAACGCCTTCAGCGCCTCGTCGTCCAGCTTCTTCTGCTGGTGCGTGATGTTCTGCCCTTCGCCGGCGCGGCCCATGCCATAGCCCTTGACCGTCTTGGCGAGGATCACCGTCGGCTGTCCCTTCTGCGCGACCGCTGCCGCGTAGGCGTTGTAGACCTTCTGCGCGTCGTGGCCGCCGCGATTCAGCCGCCAGATGTCGTCATCCGACATGTTGGCGACCATTTCTCGAAGCTCCGGATACTTGCCGAAGAAATGCTCGCGCGTGTAGGCGCCGCCCTTCGCCTTGAAGTTCTGGTACTCGCCGTCCACGCATTCCATCATCAGCCGGCGCAGCAGCCCGCGCGTATCCTTCGCGAGCAGCGGGTCCCAGCGCGATCCCCACACGACCTTGATCACGTTCCACCCGGCACCGAGGAACGCCGCCTCCAGTTCCTGGATGATCTTGCCGTTGCCGCGAACCGGGCCGTCGAGCCGCTGCAGGTTGCAGTTGACCACGAACACCAGGTTGTCGAGTTTCTCGCGCACCGCCATCGTGATCGCGCCCAGCGACTCGGGCTCGTCCATCTCGCCGTCGCCGAGGAAGCACCACACGCGTCGGTTCTCCGGCTGCACGATCCCGCGGTGCTCGAGGTAGCGCTGGAAGCGCGCCTGGTAGATGGCCATCATCGGCCCCAGGCCCATCGATACTGTCGGGAACTGCCAGAAGTCCGGCATCAGCCACGGGTGTGGATAGGACGACAGGCCCTTGCCGCCGACCTCCTCGCGGAAGTGCCGGAGTTGTTCCTCGGTGAGCCGCCCTTCCAGGTAGGCCCGCGCGTAGATGCCCGGCGCGGAGTGCCCCTGGATGAACACCATGTCCCCCCGGTGGTCATCGTCCGGCGCGCGCCAGAAATGGTTGAAACCGACCTCGTAGAGCGTGGCCGCGGACGCGTAGGTCGCAATGTGGCCACCGTATTCCGAACTCTCGCGATTGGCCTGCACGACCATCGCCATCGCGTTCCAGCGGATGTAGGCCTCGATGCGCCGCTCGAGCGCCCTGTCGCCCGGGTAATCCTGTTCCTGGCCGGCCGCGATCGTGTTCACGTAGGCGGTATTCGGCTTGAACGGCAGGTGCGCACCGGAACGCCGCGCAAAATCGATGATCCGTTCGAGCAGGTAGTGCGCTCGCTCGGCCCCGTGGACGCGAAGCACGGATTCCATCGACTCGAGCCATTCGCGCGTTTCCGCCGGATCGGAGTCTTCGACCTTCGAGGCTTCGAACATGTTGCGCGCCTGCGGTAATGATTTGCGCGGCACGCCCTGCTAGCATGCCGACGCGCAATGATCAGCGCTGGTCCCGGCAGGGTCAAGGCAGGCACTTGGCACAATTGCTACCTCCCGAGTTGAAAATCGACGTCCGCGGTCACGCCGGCACGGCAATGGCATCCGCATTGGCGAAGGCCGATGGCGCGATATTGCTGGTACCGGCGACCAGGCCCGAGGAGGCGCTGGCGCGCCTGCCGCACGCAGAACTGTGGCTGCGACTCCATCGCGCCGCGAGGAAGGACTCGCCAACGGCGGTGCTGTGCACACGACTGCCGAATTCGCGCCACACGCTCGCCGTCGTCGGTTTCGCCAAGCCTGCCGCCAGCGCGTTCGAGCGACTGGTGCTCGCGGGCAAGCTCGCCGGCAAGGTGCTGGAGCGCGGCGTCGCGCGGGTCGAATGCCAGGCCTCGGGGTTCGACGGCGACGCCGCCGCTGCATGGAACGAAGCGCTGGTGACCGCGCTGCTGGCAGCGGCTGCACCGATGCCCCAGCGCAAGTCCAAAGCCACGCCGCCATGCGACCTGCGTGCGATCGACGTGCGCGGCGCAAAGACAGGTGATTTCGCGGCCTGTCGCGCCATCGCCAGCGGCAACCACCTCGCGCGCTGGCTGACCACCCTTCCACCCAACGAACTCGAGTGTGTCGCGTACCGCAAGGCGCTCCGCCAGCTCGCGCAGCGCGAAGGCTGGTCGTTCCGCTTTTACGACGAACGAACGCTCAAGCGTCTCGGTGCCGGCGCGTTCCTCGCCGTGTCGCGCGCGAATGCCCACCGTGGTGCCGGCATCGTGCGACTGCGTTACCGGGGTCCGGGACGCGCGCCGCGGCCGGCGGTTGCGCTGGTAGGCAAGGGCATCTGCTTCGACACCGGCGGCATCAACCTGAAATCCCACAAGGGCATGTACCTGATGCACGGCGACATGCAGGGCAGCGCAGTCGCGGTCGGCACGCTGCTCGCCTGTTCCCGCAGCGGCGCTCGCCTCGACCTGGACTGCTGGGTCGCCCTCACGGAGAACGAGATCGGCCCCGGTGCCTATCGCCCGCAGGAGGTCGTTCGCGCCGCTAACGGCGTCACCATCCAGGTCGTGCACAGCGACGCCGAGGGCCGCATGGCACTTGCCGACACGCTGACGCTGGCCTCGCGCGAGCGGCCGCGGCTGGTGCTGGACTTCGCGACGCTCACCGGAGCCTGCGTGAATGCGCTCACCGACCGCTACAGCGGCGCCTTCACCAACCGGCCTGGCCTTAACGAGCCGTTGCAGGCCGCTGGCCGGGCCAGCGGCGAACGCGTCTGGTGCTTCCCGATGGATGAGGACTTCGACCTCGAGATAGAAAGCCCGATTGCGGACGTGATGCAGTGCCCGCTCGAGTCGAAGGGCGACCACATACTCGCCGCCCGCTTTCTCCAGCGCTTCGTGGAAAAAGACGTGCCGTGGGTGCACGTGGACCTCTCAGCCGCGGAACGCAAGGGCGGGCTCGCTCACGTGCCCACGGAGTTCACGGGTTTTGGCGTTCGCTTTGCCACCCTTTTGCTCGGCGACAAGACCTTCCTGGAACGGCTCGCGGACTCGAAGTGACGACACTCTCGCTGCGCCGGCCGGACGACTGGCACCTTCACCTGCGCGACGGCGCACACATGGCGGCCGTGCTGCCGTTCAGCGCGGCGCGGTTTGCGCGCGTCGCTGGTGATGCCGAACCTGAAGCCGCCGATGACCACGACCGCGGCGCTCGGCGAGTACCGCGCTCGAATCCTCGCGGCGGTGCCGAAAGGGATGCAGATTCGAGCCGCTCATGACCTTGTACCTGACGGACCGCACACCGCCGGACGAAATCCGTCGCGCGAAGGATTGCGGCTTCGTGCTCGGCGCCAAGCTCTACCCCGCGGGCGCGACGACTCACTCCGACGCCGGCGTGACCTCGATCGAGAACACCTGGCCCGCGCTCGAGGCGATGGCAGAACTCGGCCTGGTGCTGCAGGTGCATGGCGAGGTTACCGAACCCGGGGTGGACGTCTTCGACCGCGAGAACGTGTTCATCGACCGGGTCCTGTCGCGGATCCTGGAGCGCGTTCCCGGGCTCAAGGTCGTTTTCGAGCACATCACCACCGCGGCTGCCGCGGAGTTCGTTCGCGGCGCGCGCGATGGCCTCGCGGCCACCATCACGCCGCAGCACCTGCTGCTGAACCGCAACGCGATTTTCGAAGGCGGCGTGCGGCCACACCACTACTGCCTGCCGCTGCTGAAGCGTGAGCGGGACCGCGAGGCGCTGCTGGCGGCTGCGACCGGCGAGAGCCCGCGGTTCTTCCTCGGCACAGACAGCGCACCGCATGCCCGGCACACCAAGGAGGCGCCCTGTGGATGCGCCGGAATCTTTTCCGCCCACGCAGCCATCGAACTCTATGCCGAGGCATTCGAGCAGGCGGGCCGACTCGATCGCCTCGAGGCATTCGCTTCCGAGCGGGGAGCAGACTATCTACGGATTGCCGCGCAACGAGCAGCACATCTCGCTCCGCCGCGAACCCTGGACCGTACCGGATCACTATCCGTTCGGCGACGACGAACTCGTCCCGCTGCGCAGCGGGACCGACCTCGCCTGGCGACTGGTGTCCGGGTGAACGACGAACTCCAGGAAATCGGCATTTCCGGAAGGTTCCGTGGTTTCCTTCCCGTTGCCGTCGACGTCGAAACCGGCGGCTTCAACGCCAATACGGACGCGCTGCTTGAACTCGCGGCGGTCGTCATCGAGATGACGCCCTTCGGAGAGCTGAAACCAGGCGCGAATTTCCGCTACCACGTGCAGCCGTTCCATGGTTCGCGCATAGATCCCGCGTCGCTGGCAGTGAACGGCATCGACCCGCACCACCCACTCCGGCCCGCGATGCCCGAGAAGGAGGTGCTCACGCAACTGTTCCGCGAAATCCGCAAGGCCGTGCGCGACACCGGCTGCACGCGCGCAGTGCTGGTAGGTCACAACGCTTCGTTCGACCTCGGGTTCCTGAATGCGGCCGTGGCGCGCAACGACATCAAGCGGAATCCCTTCCACCCGTTCTCCAGCTTCGACACGGCGACGCTGGGCGGCGTGGCGCTGGGCCAGACGGTGCTGTCGCGCGCCGTGACCGCGGCCGGACTCGACTGGCACGCGGATTCCGCGCACTCGGCGATCTACGATGCGGAACGCACCGCCTCGCTGTTCTGCAAGATCTGCAACCGCTTCCGGTTCATGTACGAGGAAGCGCTGGAGCGCGCGCCGGAACTGGCGACGCCGGAAGCAGGCGAAGGCCCGCCAATCGACTAGGGAAATAGGCGCCAGAAAATAGGTGCCTGGCACCTATTTTCGCTCAGGACTTCGCGGTAGCGCCCACCTCGTCCAGCATCGTCTGCAGTTCGCCGTTGCGGTACATCTCGTTCAGGATGTCCGAACCGCCGACCAGTTCGCCACCGATGTAGAGTTGCGGATAGGTGGGCCAGTTCGAGTAGCGCTTGAGCCCTTCGCGAAGTTCCGGATCCTCGAAAATGTTGACGTGCAGGAACGTCGCGCCGCAGGCTTCCAACGTACGCACGGCGGATGCCGAAAAACCGCACTGCGGGAAGTCGGGCGTGCCTTTCATGTAGAGCACGACCGGATTCGACTTGAGCTGGTCCTGGATCTTCTGGTTGATGTCCACGCTTTGCTTACCTCGCGGCCGCGGTTGCGGCCGTCATCAATCGCGCCTCGGCAGCGCCTGCAACCTCGAGCCGTGCCAGCACGGCCCACCTTTCGGAAGGACTCATTCTGCCCCAGCCCGCTATTTCGTCGATGGTCCGGCCGCAACCAGTGCAGCGACGTTCTGCGTCGAGTACGCAGACATTGATGCAGGGCGACGCTGGACCGGCTGTATCGATCACGCAATGTCCGGGCAGGGCGCAGGAAGCGTTGAATTATGCGGATGCGTCGCCTATTCTTCAAACGCGCGTCGGCGGCGACCTAATTACGCTAACTCACTGTCGCTAAACGATATTTTATTCCTGAAGGAGTCACGATGAATCCCCTGACCACGGTTCGCGGTTCGATTACGGCCGGATTCGTCGTCGCACTCCTGATCTCGCTGCTGATTGCGCCCACCGGATTCATGGAACTCGGCCTCGCGCGCTGGTTTCACATCCTTTCGGGCGTGATGTGGATCGGGCTGCTCTGGTACTTCAACGTCGTGCAGGTCCCGGCGCTGGCCGACGCGGCGGTCGACAAGGGCGGCCCGGGTGGCGCCGGCATCTCGAAGTACGTCGCGCCGCGCGCGCTTTTCTGGTTTCGCTGGGCCTCGCTGGCGACCTGGTTCACCGGCGCGTGGTACCTGCTGCGTGCCGGAAACTTCGGCGGTGCCTTCATGCTTGGCCTGGGCAGCAATCCGACGAATTACTACCAACTCATCATCGGCATCGGCGCCTGGCTTGGCACCGTCATGCTCTTCAATGTGTGGGTCCTCATCTGGCCGAACCAGAAGAAGATCCTCGGCCTGGTGCCGGCGTCCGACGACGAGAAGGCCAGGGCGCGCAAGGTCGCCCTGTATGCCTCGCGCAGCAACTTCGTGCTGTCGATCCCGCTGCTGCTCTGCATGGGGTCGGCAGCACACGGCCTGCCCGTCTGACAGCCGGATGTCCGCCACTCCGCCGGACCTCGGGAACCAGGTAGCCCGCGCACTTGCGGAAGACGTCGGCGCGGGTGACCTGACGGCGGCACTGGTGCCTGCGGGACGCATTGGCTGCGCCACGCTGATCACGCGCGAACCGGCCGTGGTATGCGGGCAGCCCTGGTTCGAGGAAGTATTCCGGCAGCTCGATCCGTCGGTGCGAATCACCTGGAACGTCCCCGAAGGCGCATCGGTTCCCGCCGGGCAGTTGCTGTGCAGGCTCGAGGGCACCGCAAGATCGCTGCTCACCGGCGAACGCACTGCGATGAATTTCCTGCAGACGCTGTCGGGAACCGCGACCGCTGGCGCATCGCTATGCCGAAGCCCTCGACGGGCTGCCCTGCCGCGTTCTCGACACGCGCAAGACGGTCCCCGGCCTCAGGCAGGCGCAGAAATACGCCGTACGCTGCGGCGGCGGCAGCAATCACCGGATGGGTCTCTACGACGGCATCCTGGTCAAGGAAAATCACATCATGGCCGCGGGCTCGATTGCAGCGGCGGTCGCGGCTGCCCGGGCACAAGGCGCCAGCGTGCCGGTAGAAGTCGAGGTCGAGACGCTCGACGAGCTGCGACAGGTGCTGGAGGCCGGCGCCGACATGGCATTGCTCGATGAATTCAGCCTCGACGACCTGCGCGCGGCGGTCACGATGAACCGCGCGCATCCGCGTGGCCCGATCAAGCTCGAGGCATCCGGCAACGTGAGCCTCGATACGTTGCGCGCGATCGCGGAAACGGGCGTGGATTTCATCTCGGTCGGCTCGCTTACCAAGCACGTGCGCGCGATCGACCTGTCGATGCGGTTCGAGTTCGGCGCCTGATCACGCGGCGCCCTCCGACGGTCCCGGTAGCGACGGCGCGCGAAACTGCGGAGATTCCCGGGCGCCCCGGTCGGCGAGCCGGGGTAGACCCGGAACGCCCGGACCGGAGGATTCGACAGGCCCCTGGCGGGCGCAAAATTCCATGGCAGTGTGCGCGGGCAGCCGCCAGCGTCAACCGTTTACGGCAACCTTGGTGATCCGCTGCGGCATCGCGATGCCGTAGCCCTGCGCGTAATCCACGCCGAGGCTGCGCAGCATGTTGATGATCTCGGCGTTCTCGGCGAACTCCGCGATCGTGAGCTTGCCGGTCAAGTGACCGATCTCGTTGATCGAGCGCACCATCTCGCGGTCGATCGGGTCGTGGAGGATTTCCTTGACGAAGCTGCCGTCGATCTTCAGGAAATCCACCGGGAAGTGCTTCAGGTAGCCGAACGACGACAGGCCCGTGCCGAAATCGTCCAGCGCGAACTTGCAACCCAGTTCCTTCAACGCCTGGATGAACCGGTTCGCCTGCGAGAAGCTGGCGATCGCCGCGGTCTCGGTGATCTCGAAGCAGATCTTCGAGGCATCGATGCCGCTCCTGTGGAACTGGTCGATCACGAACGGCAGGAACTTGTCGTCGCCCAGGCTCTGGCCTGACAGGTTGATCGAGCACATCGCCAGCCGCTCACGTTCGTCCGAATCCGAGACCAGCCAGCGCAGCGCGTTCTCGATGACCCAGCGGTCGATTGCAGGGGTAATTCCGTAGCGCTCGGCCGCGGCGATGAAGTGGTCCGGAGAGACGATCTTGCCGTTCTCGTCCTTCATGCGCAGCAACAGTTCGTAGTGTTCCCCGGGATCGGCCTTCTGCAGCGGCTGGATCGTCATCCGGTACAGCTCGAAGCGCGACTCCTCGAGCGCATTGTTGATGCGCGCGGCCCATTGCATCTCGCGGCGGCGGCGCATCAGGTCCAGGTCGTTTTCCTGGAAACTGTAGACGCGATTGCGGCCCGCCTCCTTTGCCGCCGCGCATGCGCTGTCGGCCGCCGAAAGCAATGCGGCGACATCCTCGCTGTCGCCGGTGATCGGCACCACGCCCACGCTGCATCCGAGGCGGAACGTGCGCTCCTCCCAGATGAACTTGTACTCGGCGATCGTTTCGCGCAATTGCTCGGCCATCACCAGCGCCTCGTCCAGCGAGCAGCTCTCGAGCAGCACGCCGAATTCGTCGCCGCCCAGGCGCGCGAGCGTGTCGCGCCAGCGGATCTTGGTCTTGAGCAGCGAGCCCATCTGGCCCAGCAGCGCGTCGCCGGCACTGTGGCCGCAGGTGTCGTTGATGATCTTGAACTGGTCCACGTCGATGTGGCAGAGCGCGTAGGACGTTTCCCGCGCCCGCGCGCTCCTGAGCGCCCGTTCGAGCCGTGACTCGAACTCGCGCCGGTTCACCAGGCCCGTCAGGATGTCGTGGCTCGCGTGGTACGAGAGCTTGCGGTTCAGCTCGCGGCTTTCGCTGACGTCGTGGAACACCAGCACGCCGCCGGAGACCGCACCCGAACCGTCCCGGATCGGCGAAGCGGTACTTTCGATGTACATCTCGTTGCCGTCGCGCTTGATCAGCAGCGTCGGCCGAACCGACTTGATGGCCCGGCTGCGACGCATGGCGACCGACAGCGGATTCTCGAGCGGCTCGCAGGTCTCCTCGTGGAAGCCGCGGAAGATGTCGTCGATGTGCCGGCCCTGCGCCTCCTCGAATCGCCAGCCGGTGAGTTCCTCGGCGACTGGATTCAGGTATTCCATGATCAGGTGATGATCGGTGGTGATCACGCCGTCACCGATCGACTGCAGCGTGATCTGCGCGCTCTCCTTTTCCTTGAAAAGCGCATCCTCGTAGAGCTTGCGCTCGGTGATGTCGAATTCCACCCCGACCAGGCGGCGCAGCCTGCCCTCGCCGTCCACGCGCGCCTTGGCCCGGCTCACCACCCAGCGCCAGTCGCCCTTGCAATGGCGCATTCGATGCGTGCTCTCGAACATTGGAGTCTTGCCCGCGATGTGGTCGCGGATCATCGCCTGCACGCGGGCCATGTCGTCGGGGTGCACGAGGCGCCGCCAGTCCGGCTGGACGTGCGGGTCGTGCTCGTCGAATCCGAGCATCTTTCGCCAGCGCGGCGAGAAATACACGGTGTTGTTCTCGACGTCGAAGTCCCACATGCCGTCATTGGCAGTGGGCAGCGAGAGCGCGTTGCGCTCCTCGAGGCGCCCGAGGTGGCGCTGTACCCGCAGGCGCTCGAGGCCGGTCGCGAAACTGGCGCCGACGAGCTTGAGCAGCAGGTGCAGGTTCGCATCCCACCCGTCCCTGGGCTGCGAGGAACACAGTGCCATGAACCCGCACACGCGATCGTTCAACGACAGCCCGCACACCAGCATCGATCGCACGCCGAGCTCGGCAAACCGCGCCGCGTCTGCAGCGTGCTCACGCCGCGGAGCAAGCGTGTCGCGCAGCTCGAGGATGCGAAGGTGTCCGAGCTTGTTCGCGAGATACGGAATCCGCTCGAGCAGGTCGCCTTTCATGACCTGCGGGTCGAACGGCGTCAGCAGTCCCGTCGCGCTCGCAACTCGCTCGACCGTGGTCTTGTCAGCGTTGAACAGTGCGATGCAGATGGCATCGACATCGACCGCCTCGCGCAGCGCATCGAGGTCACGCTTGATGCAGTTGTCGCCAGACTCGCTGGTGAGGCCAAGGAAATCGACCGAGACCTTGGTGGCAAGGACGTCGAGACCGACCGTGGTGCGGCCACCGCTGCCAAAGACGACCTGAGTGGCCAGGAAATCCGGGCTTTCCTTTTCGTCGCCGCGCTCGGGTGCGGAACTCACCATCGTGTTTTCTCGGCCCCCCAGTCGTATGCGCTCAGTGTGTCAGCGTGTTCGGCCGCACATTGGAACTGATCCACAGTTCAGTTTGCTTATGGCGCCGCAAGTTGCGACGCATTCTGACATAGCTTGTAACGAATGCAAGCTAACCCCCTGTATTTAAAGCGACATCTGGCGGCACGTAGTATCGGGCCGCAGCGGGGTCTCCCGCAGATGCGCAAGCCGCATCCGGTACGCCGGTGACCAGGAACCAGTTCTGGTTGTTGGCCGCGCCGAGCTGCACCGCATTGGCGCCCTTGAAGCACAGGTCACGCGCGCGCTTGCCCATCACGACGCCGCGCGCCGGATCCCTGGCGAGCCACGCGGCTGCGTCGTTCGCCTCGCTGTCGCGCTCCAGCGAGCGAGCGTGCCCGAAGTTGACGCTGGGACGCCGCAACTGCAGCAGGTACTGCTCCTTGGCGCCTACCAGCGCGAGTTCAGGGATCCCTGCACTCGCCTGCTCGACGCGCGACATGAAGGCGCGCCCGGAACGCATGTCGTCGATGCCGGGGTACACGACGAGCCCGGTAAAGGCGAGCACGGCACCCAGTACCCCCGCGTAAGCAAGCCAGCCGTCACGCTCGCGAAGCGCTGCGAGCACGGCGGCCGTGCACAGCGCGAGTCCTGCAAGCGGAAGCACGGGATTGATTCCGTACAGCTCGGCCACGTGTCGCGCCCTGTCCGGCTGGACAGCCATGAACACGGCCGCAAGCCCGGCCACCGCTGCAATCGCACAACCGAGCACGAAGGCCAGCCGCCGCGGCCCGCGCGCGCGCAGCAGTTCGGGCAACCACGGTCCCGCGGCCATCGCGAGGGCCGGCACGGCCGGCAGGATGTAGAGCGTGCGCTTGCCGGCGCTCGCCGTGAAGAACAGCACCACGATCACGACCCATGCGAGCAGCACGGCGACCAGCGTGAACCGACCGCGCAGCGCCTCGCGCCATCTCGGCCAGAGCCATGGCACCAGAGCGATCAATGGCAGCCAGAAGAGCGGGATGATCTCGACGAAGTAGTAGTACACCGGGGCGTGGTGATGCCACGCCTCCGCGTAGCGGGTCACCGTCTGCCGGAACAGGATCTCGTTGCGGTAGGCAAGCAGGTCGCCGCCTGCCGCAGATGCGACCATCATGGGCACCAGCCACGCACCGATGACGATCAGCATCGTGACCGCACCTGCGATGCCGAGGGCGCCGATGCGCGGCACGGCGGCACGCCAGCGCCGGCGAACGAGTATCGCGAACGGCAGCAACGCGAGCAGCGGCAGGAAACCCACGCCCTTTGTGATGACACCGAGACCGGCCGCCGCCCAGCCGGCCAGGAACCAGCCCCGGGCCGGTCCGAGGCAGAGGTGGCGAAGCAGTCCGTAGAGGCCGAGCGTCGTGAAGAAACACAGCACCGCGTCGATCTGCGCCTGCCTCGCCTGCCAGACGAACTGGAACGTGAGCAGCAGGACGAATCCCGTGGCGAGCCCGGCTTCCCGTCCGCGCGCACGACGCATCAGGTCGTAGGTGAGCATCACCGTGCCGAGGCCCGCGAGCAGCGACGGCAGCAGGAACCCGATGCGCAGCGACCCGGTCGCGGCAGTGGCACCCGCGATCAGCCAGAAGAACAGCGGCGGCTTGTCGGCGTAGAGATCGCCGCCGATCCTGGGAAACAGCCATTCGCCGGAGCGCAGCATGTCCTGCGCAACGAGCGCGAAGCGCGGCTCGTCGGGCGCCCAGGGATCACGCAGGCCGAGTCCCGTGCCGATCAGCAGCAGCCCCAGCACGAGCAGCCCCAGCACGTCGAGCGTTATGTCCCGGCTTGATTCGCGGCCGGGCCGCAGCAGCAGGTCGAGCAGCGTCGGCGCGCCGTCCCCAGCGGCGGTGGCCACTCAGTCGTCCTCGCGCACCGGGACGCGCCGTGACACGCGGCGCAGGAGCCACATGACGCCGAACAGGTCCACGATGCCGACCCACAGGCGGTTATTGATGCCGTATTTCGACGTGCCCCTGGTGCGCTCGCGGTGGTTCACCGGCACCGACGTGACCTCGAAGCCCTCGCGCTGGAACAGCGCCGGCATGAAGCGATGCATGTGATTGAAGCGCGGCATGTCCATGAATACCGCGCGATCGAAGACCTTTATTCCGCAGCCCGTGTCGGGCGTGCCGTCCTTGAGCAGGCCACCGCGCACTCCGTTCGCAACCCGCGACGAAAGCCGCCTGAGCCAGGTGTCGCGTCGCGTCGTACGATTGCCCATCACCAGGCGCAGTCGCGGCGAGGCCGACGAGCGCGCCGCGTCCAGCAGTTTCGGGATGTCAGCGGGATCGTTCTGGCCGTCGCCGTCCAGCGTGGCGATCCACGCGGCTTTGGCATCGCGCACGCCGGTCGCCACGGCAGCGCTCTGGCCGGAGCGGACCGCGTGGCGAATGAGGCGGACT
This sequence comes from uncultured Gammaproteobacteria bacterium, assembly GCA_963819835.1. Taxonomy (GTDB): domain Bacteria; phylum Pseudomonadota; class Gammaproteobacteria; order Steroidobacterales; family Steroidobacteraceae; genus RPQJ01. The sequence goes on along the minus strand of CAWFXR010000023.1, from coordinate 360,544 downwards.
TCCGGCATTCCCGCGTCGCGCGCGGCTCGCACGGCCGCGGCCGTACCGTCGGTGCTGCCGTCATCCACGAAGATCGTCTCGTAGACATAACGCCCCTCGAGCGCGGCGTGGATCTCACGGGCGAGCGGTTCGACGTTGTCCTGCTCGTTGCAGACCGGAATGACGACCGAGACGTCCATTCCGCGTGTCGAACTCGTAGCCTGGGGTGCAACCAATGTGCGGACTCCGGTCTTCGGGACGCTAGTATAGTCGCTTGGCATCGGCGCGCGCGCGCGCGGGCTGCGCCGGAGGACGGTGGATGAGCGAACAGGAACCGGGACCAGAGCACGAGGAGCTGCGCAATACGCTGTATCGCAAGGTGACACGGGGCAAGCGCCGACTGACCCGTGGCCGCCTGTTCGCGTATCGCGTTGCAGTCCTGCTGGCGTATCGAATCGGCCGATTTTTGTGGTGGTCGACCCGCATGCAGCAGCCCATCGGGCTGGATCGCGCGCGAGAGGCGGTCCGCGAACACAAGGCCGTGATCCCGGCCTGCTGGCACCAGCACCTGTTCTACGGCGTGCGGGCGCTCCTGGACCTGAGGCCGGACGGCTTGAAGCTCGGCTTCCTGATCAGCCCGTCCGTGGACGGCACCGCGCCGTCGATGCTGGTGCAGCGGATCGGCGGCCACGTGATCCGCGGTTCATCCACGCACACCGGGGCGCGCGCTTTACGCGACTTCTACGAGACGATCGTCAAGAAGCAGATATCGCCCGCAATCACGCCCGATGGACCCAACGGCCCGGTGCACGAGTTCAAGCCGGGTGCGGTGCTGCTTTCCCAGCTCACCGGCAAGCCGATCATTCCGGTCAGTGTCGCTGCGTCTCGCACCTGGCGTTTCAAGACCTGGGACCGCTTCGAACTGCCGTTGCCGTTCAGCCGGGTGGTACTGGCCTATGGGGAACCGGTACTCGTGCCGCGAGTGCTGAATGTCGAGGGTCTGGCACGATTACAGGTGGAAATGGCCGAAAGGCTCCAGGCCCTGAATGCCGAGGCACGCGCGGCCCTGTGCCCAGGGCATGAGCATTGACGCCTCAGTACACGAGCGCCGACTCCTCGACCTCCTCTACCTGTACGCGGCCTGCCGGCCTTCCCGTTGCCAGGTGCGCGACGATTTCGTGCGCGATCTCGACGGGCACCAGGTGGAACGACTCGCCGCCGACCCGTCCTGCCAGCAGTCCATCGGCGAGATCGACGTCGCGTGCGTCACGCAGGCCGCGACCCGCGGCCTTGAGCACTGCCTCGGTCGCAGTCCAGCGGGCGAGCCGTGACCTGCTCGCGGCCAGCTCGCCGGCCGGTGCGTCAAACTCCTCGATGTCGAACCCAAGTTCGCAATCGAAGCACAGCGCGACGCCGATTCGCGACCCGCTGTGCGAAACGCTGAAGCTCGGGCCACCCGGGAGGCAGGGCTTGCCTCCAGCGGGAAAGCTGAGCCGGCATGGGTCCACGGGCGCGGACAGCATCGTCGCCATGCCACGCAGCGCCAGCGCGATGCCGGCCAGGCTTGCGTATCTGGCCTCGGACTCGCGCCCCTCCAATTCGAGCCGCTTCGCGTACGGCAGGCGCGCAAGCAGCGGCGCCAGCCCCGCAGGACATGGACCTGCAGCAAGCGTCGCATGCAGCACGAGCACGTGATTCATGGCCGGATTGTCGACTCGTGCACGCGTACCCGCAATTCTGGGAGAATTCGCGCTACACCGACCCGCATGCCGAGTTGAGGAACGATGCTCAAGTACCAGACGCTGACACAGGCACTCGACGAGCGCAGCCGGGGCGCCGCGACCATTACCTACCTCGAAGGCGAGAACGCCGAGAAGACGCTCAAGCTCTCCGACCTGCGCCGGCGGGCACTCGGCATCCTGCGCCACCTGCAGGGCGTCGGCGCGCGCCCGGGCGACAAGTTGATCCTGCACGTCGCGAGCAACGAGCAGTTCATCGACGCATTCTGGGCCTGCCTGTACGGCGGCATCGTGCCGGTGCCGGTCGCGGTCGGAATCAGCGACGAGCACAAGCACAAGCTGCTTCGTATCGCGCGCCAGCTCGGCGCGCCGCTGTTGTACACGGACCGCAAGCTCAAGGACCGCCTGGCCGCGTTTGCCTCCGACACCGGGGACACCGGCCCCTGGGCCTCGCTCGAGGCGCGCACGTTCCTGGTGGACCAGCTCGACGACATCTCGCGCGAGGGGGCGCCGGCGAAGACCACCTCGGATGACGTGGCCTTCATCCAGTTCTCCTCCGGTTCGACCAGCGAGCCCAAGGGCGTCGTGCTGACGCACGGCAACGTGCTTGCCAACGCGGACGGCGCCCAGCTTGCGGCGAAATTCGACGAGCACGACGTGTCGCTGAGCTGGATGCCGCTCACGCACGACATGGGACTCATCGGTTTCCACCTGATGATGGTCTACGCCGGCTGCCGCCAGTACCTGATGCCGACTGAACTCTTCGTGCGGCGGGCGCTGCTGTGGATGAAGTTCGCCTCGGCCAAACGCGCAACGCTCACCTCTTCCCCGAATTTCGGCTACCGGCACTTCCTGAAGGCCCTGGGCGACAAGACCCTCGATGGCGTCGACCTCTCGAGCGTGCGACTGATCTTCAACGGTGCCGAGCCGATCTCGGTCGATCTCGCGAACGAATTCCTCGACCGCCTGGCCCCCTACGGCCTGCGCCGCAACTCGATGTACATGGTCTACGGCATGGCGGAAGCCTCGCTCGCGGTGACGTTCCCGGAGCCGGGCGCGGCCATCAAGTACATCACCGTGGACCGCCGCTCGCTGGGCGTGGGCGCGACGGCACAGCAGGTGGACGCCGATCACCCGGCAGCGCTGAAGCTCGCCTGCGAGGGCCGGCCGATCCCGTACACCAGCGTGCAACTGCTGGACGACGCGGGCGAAGAGGTCGGCCCGGGGCGGGTCGGCCACGTGCTGATCCGCGGCGACAACGTGACGCGCGGTTACTACGAGAACCCGCAGGCCAATGCCGCCGCAGTTTCCGCCGACGGCTGGGTTCGCACCGGCGACCTTGCGCTCTGGCACGAGGGCGAGCTGTACGTCACGGGCCGGTCGAAGGAGATCATCTTCGTCAACGGCCAGAACTACTACCCGCACGACCTGGAGATGATCCTGCAGCAGGAGCCGGGTCTCGAGCACGGCAAGGTCGCCGCCGCCGGCGTGCGGGCTCCCGGTGCCGCCACCGACGAGCTGGTGCTGTTCGCCGTGCAACGCGGCGACATCAAGGACTTCGTCGCCGTCGCGGCAAAGGCCGTGCACCTCGTCAACGAGCACGCCGGCGTCGAGGTGGCGCGGGTCGTGCCGATCACCCGCATGCCGAAGACCACCAGCGGCAAGATCCAGCGCGGCGCGCTCGCCGAAAGCTACGCCAATGGCGTGTTCGCGGCGGAGCTCGCGGAGTTCGACGCCGCATGGGCGGCGGCACACTCGCAGGGACGGGCGGCGGCCGGCGGAATCGAGCGCCAGATCAAGGCCATCGTGGACGACGCGCTGGCCGGCAAGCACGTCGACGTCGACGACAACCTGTTCGAGGTCGGCGCGAGTTCGCTCACGCTGATCCAGATCCACGAGAAGCTCGACGAGCTCTACCCCGGCGTCGTGGACCTCACGGAACTGTTCGACTTCCCGTCGGTGTCGCTGCTGGCGAAGCACCTCGAGCAGAAGCTCGGCGCAACGCAGTAGCACATAGTTGCCGAGTCGGAGGTTGCGGAGCCCGCCGCCAGGGCTTCGCAAGCCGCCCTGCTCCGTTCATCGGTCGTCACTCTTGCGCTCCTGCCCGTACACGCCGCGCCGCAGCTTCCAGCGCCGGTGCGACCACCACCAGCCAGCGGGGTCGTCGCGGATCCATGCTTCGAGTGCGTGGGCATAGCGTCCGGTGATCTCGCCGCTCGCCAGCTTCTCGCCTTGTTCGTTGAGCGGGATGCACACCAGCTCGTAGCAGCCGCGACGCAGGCGGTTCATGCGCACCAGGATCACGCGCGAGCGCAGCGCACGCCCGAGCAGCTCCGGCCCCATGTAGAAAGCCGTGTCCTGCCCGAGGAACGTGCACCAGTGCTTTTCGGGACTCGTCCTCGGGACCTGGTCGGCGATGAGTCCGATGGCGGCCGCCTCGCGAAATCCCGCGAGCTCCCTGAGCACCGACTTGGCCGCGATCAACCGCGCGCCGAATCGCGCGCGCCTTCCGCGCAGCCACGCGTCCACGCGTGCATTGCTCCCGGGCTTGTACAAGCCGACGAATCGTCCCGGAAACTCCAGCGACAGCCGGTAGAGCAGCCATTCGAAATTGCCGTGGTGCGCACCGACCAGCACCAGCGTTCGCGGCGGATCGCCCGGCACGATCACCTCGGGATTCGTGATCGTGACGCGCTCGCGCAGCTCGGCCTCGCTGATCGAAGATCCATAAAGCGCCTCGGCCACCAGCTCGCCCTGCCGCTTCGAGAAATCGCGGGCCATGGCCCTGACGCGGTCGCTCGACCACTCAGGAAACGAGCGCGCGAGGTTGCCGCGGATGACCGAACGACGCAGGCCAATCACCCGGTACGCGAACCACGCCGCGAATGCACCGATCGCGTAGCAAGACCTGAGGCGCCAGCCGTCAGTCATACACGCCCCGCGTGCGCTTCCAGCGGTTGTACGCCCAGAAATACCGGGCCGGTTGCTTGCGCACCGCTGATTCGACTGCGCGGACGTAGGCCTCCAGCGACCGCTGCGGATCAGCGCGCTCGCCCGCGGCGAGCAGCGGCACGAAGCGGGCAACGTAATGCCCCCTGCTCTCGCGGCGCATCTCGATGAAGATCGGCTGGTATCCCATCCTTGCGCTGATCCAGCCGGGACCGGCGAAAAACCCCGTCTCGGTGCCGAAGAAGTTGACCCACTGCTGTTGCTCGCTCTTTGCAGCGGGCGACTGGTCAGCGACCAGCGCCAGCAGCTTGACGGCCCCGCGCTGCGCGATCAGGTGATTGACGACCTGCTTCGCGGCAACCATCACCGCTCCGAAGCGGCTGCGCAACTCCGTGAGTTCGCGGTTGGCGCGCTCGCTGCCCGCGGGCTTGAAGGCCGCCACCAGCGGCACGCCGAAGGCCGTCGAGCAGCGCAGCACCAGCCACTCCCAGTTGCAGTGGTGCGCGGCCAGCAGCAGCACGCGCTTGCCGCCGCGCAGCGCTCTCCTCGACGACCTCCGCGTTCTCGAAGCGCAGGCGACTGACGAGATCGTCCTGGGAGATCCGCATGCCGTGCACGGACTCGGCGACCAGTTCGCCGAGGTATGCGTAGAACTCGCTCGCGACCCGGCCGCGCTCGGCCTCGGTGGCCTCCGGCAGGCAGCGCTCGAGGCCCGAGCGCACGAAGCCGCGGCGCCAGCCGACGATCCGGGCGAGGAACGCTGCCGCGCCGAAGACCAGGTACAGCGCCGGCAGCGGCAGGATCGAGAGGATCTTCAGCACGATTTCAGCCGAGTCCCAGCTGCCGCGACACGGCGCGGAAACGCGCATCGTCCCGGATCGAGTCGAGACCAGGGTCGCAGTTGAGAAAGCCGATCGTCTGCGAACCGTCGGTCACGCCGCGCTCGAGCGCATCGAGCGCAGCGGCCCGGTCACCCAGCGCCGCATGAACCAGCGAGAGGTCGTAGCCGACACCGAATCCACGCGCGCCCAGGGCCTCGACGCGCTCGACTTCGCGCCTCGCCGCTTCGACCTGGCCGTCCAGTGCGTAGGCGCGCCCGAGATTCGAAAAGCTGCCGGGAGCGGGCTGCGGATATCCGTCGAGGGCGCGCAATGCCTCCTTCGGCTCGCCGCGCAGGCAATACGCGCGCGCAAGGTGATTGCGGGCGACCACCGCCTGCGGCGCGGCGTCGATCAGGCCGACGAGCTGCGAAATCGCCGCATCGTAGTTTCCGGCGAACGTCTGGACCATGCCGACGTTCGCGGCGAAGGTAAGCGACATCGGCTCGATCGCCTGGGCCTGTTGCGCCTCGACCAACGCCTCCGGAATCCGATTCTGGAAGACATGGTTATTGGCGAGCCACATGACCGCCTGCGCGTACCTGGGATTGAGGTCCAGCGCCAGCCGATATAGCGCTCCCCGCCCGACCAGTCTCGCGACTGCTGGACGATGCACGTGCCCCAGGGCTGCCTGGGCCTCGGCGAGCTGTGCGGTCGAGCGCGACCGCGCGCAGGGCCGCCTCGCGCGCCCGTGGAAATGCCACGCCCGGGGGCAGAATGCCGAACACACCAAACACGGCCCAGACATCCGCAAGCCCGGCCGCCGGCAGCGCGAAGCGCGGATCGCGTTTTTCCGCGGCCGTGTAGTACTGGATGGCCTTGCTGAGGCCGTCCTCGGTCTTGCGGTCCCAGTGGTAGCGCCCGTTCAGGTACAGCTGCCAGGCCTCGACGTCCTCCGTGTAGTGCTCGACCAGACGCTTCCGTGCCTCGTCGGACAAGTCCACCGACAATGCCTCGACCAGCTGCCTGGCCAGCGAATCCTGCACCGCAAAGAAGTCGTGGGACTGCTCGTCGAAGCTGCCGGTCCACAGTGCGGAACCGTCGCGTACGTCGAGCAGGCGCGCGGTGAGGCGAATGCGATCCGCCTGGAACTGCACGTGACCCTCGATCACTGCGACCACCGCGAGCGCCCGGCCCGCAGCGAGCGGGTCCTGGTCGCGCCGGCGAACCGGCGCACGGAGCTCAATGGGGTCACCGTAACGCCTGGCAGGCCGCTCAGGCGATTGATCAGAGTCTCCGCGATCCCGAACTCGAGCGCCTCGTCTCCGGCCTGTTCCACCAATGGCTTGAACGGCAGCACCGCGATCGACTGGGGCATCCGGGACTGTACTTGCGGCCGACGCAACCACCATACGGACGCTGTCGCCGCCAGTGCGGCTGTGCCGCCGAACACTGCCAGCAGCCGTCGCCGGGACGGCGACGGCCAGGGCCGGCGACTGTCGGCTCGAGCGCCGGCATCGCCGCGGCAGGACGCGTCCGGCCGCGGCGACATTCGCAGCCGCTGTCAACGACTTCCTGCGCTGCATTCGTCGTCGCCTGCGTCGACGTGTTCGAGTTCTGGCGGACCCGGCACCGGCAGCGCCGGCGGCGGTCTCCTCACCGCTCTCCACCCGCACTTCCGCGACGAAGCGATAACCGCGGCCCGGCACCGTGACGATGATTCTTGGTGCCCGCGCGTGTCGCCCAGTGCCCGACGCAGCGCCGAGATGGCCTGGTTGAGGTTGTTCTCCTCGACGACCGCTCGCGGCCAGACGGCCTTCAGCAGGTCGTCCTTGGTCACGAGCCGGGAGCGGTTCTCGATCAGGTACAGCAGCGCCTCGTAGGCGCGACTCGCGATCGCGAGTACGGCATCGTCCGGCCCGGTGACGTGGTGCTTTACGAGATCCAGCCGGTACCGGTCGAAACGATAGGCTCGCGTCATGTCGAGTCGCAGCGTACGGCCTCACCCGATCACTCAATAGTGCGACCGGAATCGCCTTGTGCTAACGTATCGACAGGACATGTCGCCAGCAGGAAGCTGCGGCAAGAGGCCGAAGGACGACGATGTCACGGGGGGAGCGAGCTGCACCTGGTGGGCCACCGCCGCCGGGATTGCGGTGTTGATCTCCTTTGGCCCGGCTTTGCCGCCCAGGACGATGCGCTCGAGGACGTGGTCGTCACGGGATCACGGATCGCCCGCCCCGACTTCGAGTCGGCGAGCCCGATCGTCACGGTGCCCGGAGCGGCGTTCGAGCAGACGGCAGCGATCACCGTCGAGCGCACCCTCAACATGCTGCCGCAGTTCGTCGCCTCGGCGACCGGCACGACGAGTTGATCCCGGCAACGACGGCCAGGCGAACGTGTCGCTGCGCGGAATCGGTGTCTCGCAGACGCTGGTGCTCATCGACGGCCGGCGGCTCATGCCGGCGGACGGCAGGGGCTCTCCCGACCTCAACGTCATTCCGCCCGCCCTGGTCTCCAGCGTCGAAGTCGTCACGGGCGGTGCTTCGGCCGCCTACGGCTCAGACGCGATCGCCGGTGTGGTCAACTTCAAGCTCCTCGATCACTACGACGGTATCGAACTGAACGGCAAATGGTCCCAGACCGGGGTCGGCGACGGCGACGAATACACATTCGGCGCGACGGCGGGCGGCTTCGTTCGCCGACGGCCGCGGCTCGTTGATGGGTTACGTCGGATACACGGAGCGCGGGCAGGTCAACCAGGACGAACGCGCGTTTTCACGTGTTCCGCTGCAGTACTACGCGGGCGAAACCCAGGGCGTCGGCCCGGGTGGCGCGTTTCTTGGAACCGGCAGTGTCGTCACTGAGGAAGGCGTTTTCGATCGTGTTCCCGCAACAGTGCAATATTCGACAGTGTATTCGCGTCCTACGGCTATCCGCCGGGCACCGTGCCCAAGCAGCCGGCGCTTTGGCGCCAACCCGACGGCACCATCTTTGCGATCGGAAACGGTCATCCTGGAAGCGTGGCCAATTATCGTGGCGCCGTGGACCCGCGGCTGTCGAACGGTCGCTGGCACACCTACGACTACGCACCGACCACCGCCCTGCAGATGCCGCTCGACCGCACCTCGGTCTTCCTGTCCGGGAACCTACGATTTCACGCCGTCGGCGCAGGGCTACCTGCAGGCCCTCTATTCCGACTACACCGTGAGTCGTCACCTCGCGCCGGCCGACGCCGGAATCCTGTTGATCCCACCCACGAATCCCTACGTCCCGGCCGATCTCAAGACCTTGCTGGACGGCCGCGCCACGCCTGGCGATCCGTTCCGTTTTCGCAAGCGCTTCGTCGCGATTGGCCCGAGTGTGTCGCGCAACGAACGTGAACTACTGCAGCTGACGTCGGGCGTCACGGGGCGTGTATTCACGGACTGGAACTACGATGTCTACGCGCAATGGGGCAGCAATGACCGGACCGAGCACCAGACCGGCAACGTGAGCATCTCGCGATTCCAGGAGCTCTCGTTCGCGCCCGACGGCGGGCAGTCGATCTGCGGCGAATTCAATCCCTTCAGAGTCGGTGCGATTTCGAGCGACTGCGCCCGTTACATCTCGGTCAACGGATCGCACCGGATCAGCGTGCGCCAGACGCTGGCCGAAGCGTCGGTCAACGGACCGCTCCTCGTGCTTCCGGCCGGGGACCTGCGCGCTGCGTTCGGAGTCTTCTACCAGGGGACGGATTTTGACTTCAAGCCGGACGATGCGTTGAGCAAGGTTCTGCCGGCGGTCCCCGGCGTCATCGGGCCTCGGCCCGATGTCGGGGGATTCCCGTCCGCCCCGGCCCGCCAGGGCAGCCAGAGCAACACGGACGTCTACGTGGAGGCGCTTGCGCCGATCGCACGCGATGCACGCGGGATTCATTCGCTGGACATCGATGTCGGCTACCGTCGTTCGGACTATCTACACGGCGGGACCGCGGATTCGTACAAAGGTGAAATCCTGTACCGCCCGGTCCAGCCGGTGCTATTGCGCGGTTCGTACGAACACGCCGTCCGCGCGCCGAGCATCGACGAACTCTTCTATCCGCAGCTGTCCGATCAATTCCAGGTGCCGGTACCGGACCCGTGCACGTACTCGAGTGCGGCGCGCAAGGGCCCCGACCAGGCCGGGGTGGAGGCGCTCTGCCTCGCGCAGGGACTGCCGGCGACCCTGCTGCCCACGTACGATTACGACCTGCGGGTCGCGAATGGTGTGACGGGCGGCAATCCTGACCTGCAGTCCGAGCAGGCGGACACCTACACGGTCGGCGCGGTCCTCACGTCGATTTCCGAGCAGCCGCTGCTACAGGCACCTGCAGGTCTCGATCGACTGGTACAACATCGACCTCCAGGACGCGATCGGGCGCTGGGACGCCTATTCCGCGGTCGAGCGCTGCTACGACCCTGCCTATAACCCCGGCTATAACGCGAGCAATATCTACTGCAGGTTCTTCACGCGCAGCACGACGACCGGCGAGATTCTCGCGCGGATCCTGGACAGCAACATCGGCGGCATCGACACCTCGGGCGTGGACCTGCAGGTCGACTGGGCCATCGAGACCGGTCCGGGACAGCTGGCCGCAAACCTGTACCTCACCCACGTCCAGGACTGGGAATACAGCGATCCTTCCGGCGGCACCACCGAGTACGCGGGCACGATCGGTGGCGGCGGACTCGCAAAGGCGTTGCCCGACTGGAAATCGCTCCTGACCGTGGGCTATCAATGGAGCGAGTTCGGCACGTTCGCCCGCTGGCGCTACATCGACGGGATGAGGGATGCCAGGTACCCGGACTTCCGGGTGCCTGCCCGCAACTACCTGGACCTTGGCGGGAGTATCGCCGTCCAGTCCGGAATGCTGCGGGGCCTGACCGCCAGCATCGGAGTGGACAATGCCACGGACGCGGATCCGCCCATCTTCCCGAGCTACTCCCAAGCCAACACCGACCCGTCGACCTACGAAGTGCTCGGCCGGCGTTATTACGTGGACCTCGGCTACCGATTCTGAGCATGACGAGGAACACCGCTTTCGCAGCGCTCCTTCTGCCGCAATTGACGGCACTCGTCATCGCATTGGCCGGTCCGATAGCGACGGCGCACGGCGCTTCGACGGCAGTGATCCGCGTGAGCAATACGGACGAACTCGTGGCGGCGCTCGATCCGCGAAATGCCAACCGCCACATCCACGTCCTGCATGGAGAGTACGCGATCACTCGACCCCTGGTGGTGCCGGACGGCACGCTCCTCGAGGGCGACGGCGTGATGCAGGTCGTTGACGGATTGCCGGTCGGATTCGAGCCGGGCACCGAAACCACACTGCGTGTCACGTCTGGATTCGAAGGCGACCTCCTGACGCTGGGCGACGGCGCCGTCGTTCGCAACCTCAAGTTCGTCGACCTGGCGACCGCTTCCGGTGCCGCCCCGCAGCGCTCGGGCAACGTGATCGTGGCAGGGTCGCGTCGACCGGGCGACCGCCTGACGGCGGAGATCCGCGACTGCGAGATCGTCAATCCCCATCCGTCCGACGCGGGTCTGGTACGGTCCGACAGGTCACGCGCTCGTCGTTCTGACCCGCAATCCTGGCGCAACATGAGCCCCACCCCCGCACGAAGGTGCGACGGTCGCGGTGCGCGTGGTTCGCTCGATCCTGCGGCCGTTGGCGCGGGTGGCGCCGTGTTCGCCATCAATTTTGCCGCCCACGGCAATGTGTCGGTCGGCCTGTACGACAACAGGCTCGAGGGGCCGCTTATCGCCACCGGCGGGGTCAGCCGGCCGGAACTCGTGTCAAACGCGATCACGACCGTCAATTCCACGCACAACCTGTATGTCCTGCCTGCCGGAGGCTCGGATCGGTTTGCCTGGCAGGTAATTGGCGGCAGCAGCGCGCACCACTTTCCGGGCCTGGGCTCCGCCGGTGCAAGCTCCAATACTGCGAGCGTCCATTCCGTCGACGATCGCATCGAGGGCTTCAGGATCGGGATCCTGGCCGCCGCCGGCCGCCGCTCGCTCGACTCCTCAGGCCCGTATCCGACAATCACGTGGAACTCGAGCTCGATGGGACCCAGGTCCGGACGGAGGGTGAGGCGGCGGCGGACTTCGTGCTGCAGGGCGCGCTGTCAGAGGATGCGCCCGAGGTCGGTCGCGAGTTCCCGGCTGGCGACCGCAACGTGCTGCACGTTCGCATGCGCGGCGTGACCGGTAGTCCGACGAAGCGCGACAACCAATACGCGGAACGTCTTTGGACCGTCAATTGAAGCCGATCGTGGGACCGGTAACCGGCTCGCATTTGACGGAACCGCGGGAGGGTTTGCAAACGCCAACACCGACATTTCGGTGGCACCGCCGGCGGATTTCTTTACCGACGCCCGGTAACTGGAATCGGGTTTTCGGGCACGTTGCCGCAATCGAAACACTGGCCCTCCGCGCGCCGGCGGCCTCCCGGCGTGCCGACGCCGTCGGATTTTCACAAACTTTCAGAACGATTCAGTCTTTTCAAAAGACTGCCGAACCGGCGGCGTGAAAACTTACCCCCGCACCAGACACAAGCGCCGGCCACCTTGAACGGACCCGGCATCGACACACGGGGAGAATCTCATGTTCACGCAAATCCCAGGATCTGGCATTTCCTCGGGCCGCGTTGCCCGGTTGGCCGGGCGGATCGCCAAGGCGGCGTTCCCGGTTGTTTTTGCTCTCGCCCTGGTCGCCTGCGGCGGCGGCGGCGGTTCGTCATCGCCAGCCAATCCGGAACAGCTGCCGCCGACGCCTGCTCCAAATCCGGCACCACAGCCCCAGGGCAAGAGCACGGCCAATGTTCATCTCACCACAACGTCCGGTGCGCCGGTCAGCGGCGCGTCCGTAAACTTCAACGGCACCGCCACTCACAACGGCGGCCGCAGCGCGATCACGGACGCCAACGGCACGGCGCAGTTCAATGACCTTTTTGCCGGCGAGTCATACGCGGTCGCATTTGTGCCCGGCTACCATGGGGCCGGCGAGCGCTTCGTGATAGCCCCTGACTCGACCACCGACGTAACTTTGACTCTTGTAAACAAGAGCGAGGCGACGCCGGTCTTTCTGGGCGCACACCCGATTCCCTCCAGCGATGGACGCACGCTCACCCTGGACCTGGACATCGCCGTGCTGGACGCGAATGGCGCGCCCATTGAGACCCTGACGGCATCGGACTTCGGGCTCAACGGCGTGTGCGACTGGTATTGGTGCGTGTTCAACGTAGATGGAACTGTCCTGCAAGAGTTTGGGTACAACGCGACCGTTACCGACGCCACATTTAGTCCGTCGCCCATTTTGCCGCGCCCGGCCATCGCGGCGGCCGTACTGCTCGACCAGAGCGCAGGAATGAGGTTGGTCGACCCCAGCGGGCTGCGGCTCGAGGTGGCAAGCGCGTACTTCCAGTCAATTGCCGCGCCAGACACCGTGGCACTGGGCAGCTACCAGGGCATTGCGGGCGCACCTACTTTGACCACCTACGGCGAGTTCACGTCCGATGGCGGGAGCCTGCAGCCCTGGCTCGCCGGACTTAAAGGCCAGGAACGGGGGACAAATCCGCTGCCTGGTGCCGTCGCGGACATGATCACTTATACCGCGTCGCATACCGCTGCCGGCTCCAGCGATCTCCAGCGTTCCGTCGTGACCTTCGCATCGAGTGCATACGGAAGCGCGGACTGCGGCGCGCCCAACTGCGCCGAGGCAGAATCGGCGGCCGTGGAAGCCGCGCGCACAACCGGCATCAGCGTAGTTGCAATCGGCACCGAGGAGTCTCCCGCCTTCTGGATCGCTGCACGAACGGGCGGTGCGAGCGCGCTGGTGCAGGATCCTGCGCAGTTGCCGGCCGTCTTTCACTCCTTGAACTCGATCATCGCGCACCACCTCGCCTTCACCCGGGTTCGCATGCAACTCGATTCCGGAGTGCGGGCGTGTTCATTCCTGGACGCGCAGTCCAAGGCTACCTGAGCATCCGTGTTGGGGAAGACACAGTAATCGACTGGTACCTGGCCATTCCGATCTGACGATCCTGACGACCAGGAAGTCAGGGGCGCGCCGCGGCGATTTCGCCGCGGTGCATTCATTCCTTCGCCCGTCTCCCAGCCACGATACTGCCAACCTGGCCGCCGTCCTCGCCGTCCCAGTAGCCGACCGTATTTTTCGCCGAATCCTGCAACAGGAATTTCGACGCGGGCAATTGGTCGAAGGCGAATCGCACACCGGTCTTGCCCGAGTCGGGATAGCCCACGACCTCCGGCAGCACGGCCGTCGAGATCGCGAGATACACGAGGTCCTCGGTCCCGGTGTTCACCAACTGGTGCGCCGTCTCCGCGCCTCCCGGCAGGTTGACGATGTAGTCCTGCGGCTTCACCTCGAACGTCTCGGCACCGACCCGCAGCACGCCGGTGCCGCTCAGGATGAAGAAATGCTCTTCATTGGCGTAATGGTGATGCAGCGGAAACGCCGCCTTGCCAGGAGGCACCCGCGTCACGTTCGCGCCGATCGAGCGGGCTCCGAGTCCCTCGGCCAGTTCCGCCATCGAGTACTCGAAGTAAGCGCCGCTGGCACCCGAGTGCACCTGCGCGTCCGCAAGATTCAGAACCGGTTTCTTCATTTGAGGTCACCTCCGCCTGACCATGCTGACGGATGCATCAGCCGCCGCGCAATTTCGAGCCACTAAAAAGGGCCGGCGTATCTGCGCCGGCCCCGAAGGTCGAAGCACCGAAAGTAGATGACTTATTGCATTCGCTCGGCTTCAACGGTCGCGCAATTCGACGGCGGAACGACTGTTCCAGCCGTGTCAGTGAACGTTACGACGGCGTCACTGGTCCAGTGATCGGCGTCCTGCATTTCGATCCCCTGGTCGAAGCGTTGCGTGCCTTTCTTGTACGGCGGCGTGCAGCCCGCAGCCGGGCTGTCGAACAGCACGAACGCCTCGAAGACTGCCCGGTAGGATCCGCTGGCCGGTCCGCTCCCAGAACCCGAGACCCGGAGCACGCTGGCCCGGCTGGAAGGTATTGCCTGCCGTCGATTCGACCATGGTTCCACCAGCCGTAAACGTATGGATGGCCTTGATGGTCGTCGGGAGCGATACGCCCGTGGTGCAAACGTATGGGTGAATGACGACCGCCCAGGTGCCCTCGAGTCTTGACGGGCGCACCCACCCGCGGCCGTAGCCGTCGGCCGCCGCCGGGCCCGCCGATGCGATGAGTGCCATCGCCGCAACCACCGAACCCAGGATCGTGCTCTTGATGTTCATCATCTCGACCTCCTTGGGGCGACGGAATTGCCGCCCCTTCGGTGGTCAAGTTGCCTGCGCCAGGCATCTCGTTCTTTGGGAAACGCTGAAGCGTTCTGAACGTTTCTGAATGGCGGGCGCCGAGGCCGGGGAATGCCCGGAAAGGAACTGCCTGCCCGCCGGTCACTCGGCACGACGGAGCCGACAGTGGCGGAATCCCGGAAATGATGGTGCCGGAGGAGGGAATTGAACCCCCGACCCGCGCATTACGAATGCGCTGCTCTACCCCTGAGCTACTCCGGCATGGAGGGGCGCGCAGTATACGGATTCGACCCGTGGCCGTGAAGATCTACGCGGTCCGGCGGATGCCGATGACGACCGAGACATCTGCCATCTCGGTGCCGGGGGGCAACGGTGGCAACTTCGCAAAACTCAGTTCCTCGGGCTGGATATCGAACATCTCACCGGTGTCGAGGTCCTGGAAATGATGGTGCGGCGCCATCATCGAGTCGTAGACGCAGCGCTCCGGATCGGCGTGAATCTGCCGCAGCAGCCCCTGGTCCACGAACAGTTTCAGCGTGTTGTACACGGTCGCTTTTGACACTCTCCCCTGCGATTTCCGCAGGGAATGGAGGATCTGCTCCGCCGTCAGGTGCCGCGGTTGCGTGAGCAGGATCTCGGCGATCCGCAGCCGCTGCGAGGTCGGCCGGACGCCATGCCGCTCGAGGATGGCCTGTGCCGTCGCCGGTGTTTCGCTGGCCGGAATGGATTCAATGGACATGGCGCGGAATTATACGTCTGCAATCGCGGCCCGCGCTCATTTCAGCGCGAATTGGCCACAAAATCGAGCTGATACCGCAGCCGCCCCGCCCCAGTATCCATGCCTGGGAAACGCGAACTGGAGTGAGCCATGGAACGGCCGCCTGGATTCTCCCTGCCGGAACTCATGTTCTCGATGGCGATCGTGGCCGGGCTGGTCGGCTGGGGCGTGCCGGCATTCCGCGACCTGCGAGCGCAACGCCGCCCGCACCAGCGAGGTCAATCTGCTTCCTCCAGGCCGTCTACCTCGCCCGCAGCGAGGCGATCAAGCGCAACGGCGTGGTGAGCCTCTGTCCCAGCCTGGACGGAGCCCACTGCGCGGCGGGCAACACGGACTGGGACCGCGGCTGGATCGTGTTCGTGAACGTCGACCGCGACTCGCCTGCCGAGCGGGATGCCGGCGAGGACCTGCTGCATGCCTACCCGACCTGGGATGGCGGCAGCGTGGTCGCGAATCGCGACACGCTTTCTTTTCGCGCCTTCGGGCAGAGCGGGGTCACCGCCACGTTCACGTTCTGCGACGACCGTGGCAGTCGGCACGCGCGGGCCGTGATCATCAGCCAGTCGGGCCGGCCGCGGGTCTCCGACCGCAGCTCGTCCGGAACTCCGCTGAGCTGCGCCTGACATGCGCAGGTACCCCTGTCGCGGCGGCGAGCGGGCCTCGGGATTCACGCTGGTCGAAGTGCTCATCGTCGCCGTGGTGATGGCCGTGGGGCTGCTCGGCGGCCTGGCCTTGCTGTTGACCGGACTGCGGGCCAGTCGCGTCGCCATGCAGCAGACCGGGGCCGCGACGCTGGCGGCCGACCTCGGGGACCGGATCCGCGCCAACAGGTCGGCGGGCCCGGCCTACGCGCTGGGTGCGGGGACCCTGCTCGCTTCGCCGGCGAAGCACTGCCAGTCGACCGGTGAGTGCGCTCCGCAGGATGTGGCGGCGCTCGACCTGTACGAGTGGCAGCAGGCCACGATGTCGACCCTGCCGGGCGCGATGACGAGCGTGGCGGTAACCCCGGTCGACGAAGTCCCGGCGAATGTCTATGTCATCGTGGTCGAGTGGGCGCAGGCAGGCCAGGCCGCCACCGCGCGATTCGCGCTGACCGTCCAGGCATGACGCACGAACCGCGACATGGCGCGACATTACGGCTGGCCGCGCCACGCCGGTGTCGGGATCGTGGAGCTGATGATTGCGATGGTCATCGGGACATTCCTGGTCGCGGGCGCGATATCCGTCTACCTGAAGGCACGCGACGTTCGCGCCGCGCTCGACACGAGCGCACGGCTGCAGGAGATTGCGCGCTATGCCCTGGCGACGATCGAGGCGGACGTCCGCATGGCCGGATTCTGGGGCCTGACGAATCGCAGCGAGGCGATCACCGCCAACGCATTCGCTCACCTTCCCCGCGAAGTGCGGCGGCACCGCATGGGTCACGCAGTCCCTGCGCCATGTCGACGGCTCGAACAACGCCTACCTCGTGGTACCGAACTGCGCCGCCGGCAGTGGCGGTGCCGAGCCCGGCACCGATGTCCTCGTCCTGCGCCGCGCGAGCGCCGAGCGCATCTCACCGCAGCAACCGGTGGTCAATGCGGCCGACCGGGACCGCGTGCTCATCATCACCAGCCATTCGGACGGGCAGATCTTCGTGCCGGCGGACATCGCGAACCAGATCCCCGCGGGGTACGCCACGAGTGATGTCGCGGGCCAGCCGCCGCAGGCCGACACGCGCGCGCTGCTGGTGAACGCCTACTACGTCAGTACCGGTTCGAGCCTGTCGCCCGACTACCCTGCGCTGCGGCGAAAGACACTGGTCGCCGGGCCGAACATCTCCGACCAGGAAGTGATCGCGGGCGTCGAGGACCTGCAGTTCCAGGTGGGCCTGGACACGGACGGCGACCTGAATGCAGACCTCTTCGAGAACCCCGGCGTGTTTCCACCCGGCGCCAGGCCCGTGTCGGTGCACATCTGTCTTCGCGTACGGGCCGAGGCAGCGCGATCCGACCCTGGGTACCCAGGCGATCGAGGCCTGCGCGGACCGAACATCGAGCATTGCCACTGACTCTCACCGGCGGCTGCCGGTGTCCAGGACAATCCGAATCAGGAATGTTTCGTCGTGAACCTGGAAATCACTGCGTCGTCGCCGGGTAGAGGGTCGCTGCGCCGCCAGCGCGGAGTCGTGCTCGTCATCACCTGCTCCTCGTCATGGTGCTGACCCTGCTCGGCACCAGTGGCCTCGTGACGTCTGTGCTCGAACTCAGGATGGCAGCCAACGCCCAGTACCAGGCACGTGCGTTTGCGGCCGCTGAGTTTGCAATCGAACAGGCAATGCACACGCCAGGGCTCGCAACGACAATCAGCTACGCGAGTCCGATGGTGGTGCCAGCCTCCGGCCCCGCACCCACGGTTCCTGGATCGTTGCCGGACGCGTACACCTACCAGGTGTACTTCGACACCGTTACGGATCCTGCCGCCGGGGGCGAGGCGGTCGAAGGACTTCGCGCCTACCACTTCGTGGTCGAGGCAACCGGCACGTCGTCACGCGGCGCGGCCGACACCCACGTGCAGGGCTTCTACGTGCTTGGCCCGGAGATTCCGCCCGCGGTACTGACGCCGCCCGCCTGCGCGCCGGATTGCAGCGACCCGGCGATCTACGCACCGGTACGCACGTTCTGGCTGCAGCGAAATGCCGAATAGCCTGCGGAAACCACGTCCTGATCAGCGGTCGGCGGTGGCAACCCCGCCGGCGCGCGCGAGAGCGGGATTTACCCTGCTCGACCTGGTCGCAGCACTGGCAATCGTCGCGTTGCTTGCCTGCCTCGCGGTACCGAGCTATCGCGGCTACCTGCTGCGTGCGCACCGTTCCGAGGCCCGCGCTGCACTGCTCGCACTCGCGGCGGCCGAGGAAAGCTTTCACACCACCTGCAATGCCTACGCCGCCAGCCTCGACGACTCGACTGAATCATCGTGCGGGGCGTCGAGCCTGAGGTTTCCCGGCATTGCCGGGCAGGGCGCCTACTTGCTCGAGGTCACGTCCGCGGACACCGCGACCTGGTCGGCCATTGCGACCGCGATCGCTGGCGGCCCCCAGCAGGCGGACACACGCTGCCGGACGCTGGGACTCACGAGCACGGGGAACAGGACCGCCAGCGCCGCCGATGGCGCGGCCAACCACGCAGAGTGCTGGAGCCGCTAGCGTCCGGCCCGCAACTCGCGCGGCAGCGCAAAGACGACGCTTTCCTCGCGGCCGACGATTTCAGTCGGCATCCATGCCACCCCATTCGCGAAGCCGCGCCACGACGCGCTGGACCAGCAGTTCCGGCGCCGAGGCGCCTGCGGTCACGCCCACGCATTCCCTGCCCTCGAACCAGTCGCGCTCGAGATCATCGGGCCCGTCCACCAGAAAACCGGGGATGCCCGCCTTTTCCGCGATCTCGCGCAGGCGATTCGAGTTGGAACTTGCCTGCGAACCCACGACGACCACGACATCACAGCGGGCCACGAGAGTCTTCACCGCGTCCTGGCGGTTCTGCGTCGCGTAGCAGATGTCTTCCTTGCGCGGAGTCGTGAGCGTCGGGAAGCGTCGCTTCAACGCGTCGAGCACGTCGGCCGTGTCGTCGACCGACAGCGTGGTCTGCGTGACCACTCCCACGCGCGACGGATCAAGCACCGCGAGGCCCTCCACGTCCGAAACGTCCTCGACGAGGCTGATGCGCCCGCCGTTCGCGTCGTCGAACTGCCCCATGGTTCCCTCGACCTCGGGGTGACCCGCGTGACCGATCAGGATCACCTCGCGACCATCCCGCGCAAACCGCACGACCTCCATGTGCACCTTGGTCACCAGCGGACAGGTCGCGTCGAACACGCGAAGGTCACGCCGTCGTGCCTCGTCCTGCACGGCCCGCGACACGCCGTGCGCGCTGAATATCACCGTCGTGCCGTCCGGAACCTCGTCGAGTTCCTGCACGAACACCGCACCGAGGCTTCGCAGCCGGTCCACGACGAAGCGGTTGTGCACGACCTCGTGCCGGACGTAGATGGGCGCGCCGAACAATTCGATCGCGCGCTCGACGATGTCGATGGCGCGGTCCACCCCGGCGCAGAAGCCGCGTGGATTGGCGAGAATGATCTTCATCCTGGTCCCGGTCCGGCTATTTCCGCTTCTCGCGGAACGCGTCGAGGATCATCAGCGCGGCGCCGATCGTGATGGCGCTGTCGGCGATGTTGAACGCCGGGAAATACGACGCGCCCCAGTGAGCGTGGATGAAATCGATCACGTAGCCGTGGATCACGCGGTCGATGACGTTGCCGATCGCGCCGCCGAGGATCAGCGACAGCGACAGCGGCAGCAGCTTGTCGCCGCGCGGGGCGCGCCAGATCCACACGACCAGCAGCGCGCTCACGCCCAGGCCGAGGCCGATGAAGAACGGGCGCTGCCAGCCCGACGCGCCGGCCAGCATGCTGAAAGCCGCGCCCGTGTTGTGCAGCAAGGTGAAATCGAGCACCGGGAGGACTTCAACGCGCTCATAGAGATCGAAGAATCGAGCGACCAGGAACTTCGTGGCCTGGTCGAGGCCGACCACTGCGAGCGACAGCCAGAGCCAGGCCGCCGGGTGCGTGCGCTGCAAGGCCACCGCCCCGGGTGGAGTATCGGCGTCGGCCGCCGCAGACGGGGCGCCTGGATCGCCGTCGCGCGAGGGTGTGCCGGGTTCGCCTGTCATCGCCACCTAGGCATACCTCCGCGTTTCGCCGGGACCATCCACGTTTGACGCGCAGCGCGCGCAAAGTTCCGGGTGCGCAGCCACGCTGCCGACGTCGGGTCGCTTGTGCCAGCAGCGCACGCACTTCGGAGCCGTTGAGGGATGCACGTGCAGCCACAGGGCCTCGGCGCCTTCGATTTCCGCTGCGACCGCTGCTTCCGGCCGTGCGGCGGCCGCATGAACGCGTGCCTCGGAGGTGATCAGCACGAAGCGCAGTTCCTCGCCGACCCGCTCGAGCGCCAGGCGTGTCGCCGGCTCCGCGTAGATTTCGACGACCGCGTCCAGCGGCGCGCCGATCGCGCCGGCCACCCGCAATCGCTCCAACTCGCGCAGCACCGCGCCGCGAACCTCGAGCAGCCTTGCCCAGTCGATGGGCTCTGCGTCGGCCGGTAGTGCCGGCAGTTCGATCCAGGTGGAGTGGAACACCGACTCGGCGCGGTCGCCGGGCATCAGCCGCCAGATTTCCTCGGCAGTGAACGAAAGGATCGGCGCCAGCCAGCGCACCATCGCCTCGGCAATCAGCCACATCGCCGTCTGCGCCGAACGGCGCGGCAAGCCCGTCGCCGGCGTCGTGTACAGGCGATCCTTGATGACGTCGAGGTAGAAGCCGCCGAGATCGACCACGCAGAAGTTGTGCACCTTCTGGTAGATCAGGTGGAAGTTGTAGTCGCGATACGCGGCGACGAGTTCCTGCTGCAGCGCCTGCGTCCGCGCCAGCGCCCAGCGGTCGAGCGCAAGCATCTCGCCGGTCGGCACGGAATCCACCGCAGGGTCGAAGCCCGCCATGTTGCCGAGCAGGAAACGCACGGTGTTGCGGATGCGACGATAGGAATCCGACATCCGCTTGAGGATTTCGTCGGAGACGCTGATCTCGTTGGCGTAGTCCGTCGATGCGACCCACAGGCGGAGCACGTCGGCGCCGAGCGTGCTGACCACCTTCTGCGGCAGCACGACGTTGCCGAGCGACTTCGACATCTTGCGGCCCTTCTCGTCCACGGTGAAACCGTGGGTGAGCACGCCCTTGTAGGGCGCGTGGCCTTTCTGTGCCACCGAGGTGAGCAGCGAGCTGTGGAACCAGCCGCGATGCTGGTCGGAGCCCTCGAGGTAGAGGTCCGCCGGCGTGCGGATCTCGGGGCGGCTCTGCGACACGCAGTGGTGCGAGAGGCCCGAGTCCACCCAGACGTCCATGATGTCGGTCACTTTTTCATAGTGCTCGGCATCGGAGCCGAGCAGGCTCGCCGCGTCGAGGTCGAACCACGCATCGATGCCGTCCTTCTCGACCAGCTCGGCAACTCGATCGATGAACGCCGGCGTGTCGGGGTGCGGCTCGCCCGTCTCCTTGTGCGCAAAGATCGCGAGCGGCACGCCCCAGGTACGCTGCCGCGAGATGCACCAGTCCGGCCGGCCCTCGATCATGCTGTAGATGCGCTGCTCGCCCCAACCTGGCGTCCATTCGACCTTGCCGATTTCCTCGAGTGCCTTCGCGCGCAGCCCCGCCTGCTCCATGCTGATGAACCACTGCGGCGTTGCGCGGAAGATCACCGGCGACTTGTGACGCCAGCAATGCGGGTAGCTGTGGCGATAGGCTTCGTGGTGCAGCAGCGCGCCCTTCTCGCCCAGCACCTCGACGACGTGCATGTTCGCGTCGAAGACTTTCTCGCCGGCGAAGATCGGCGTCGACGGCAGGAAGCGCCCGTCGCCCCCGACCGGGTTGTCGACGACAAGCCCGTACTTGCGGCCGACGACGAAATCCTCCTGGCCATGGCCAGGTGCCGTGTGCACCGCACCGGTGCCGCTGTCCAGCGTGACGTGCTCGCCGAGCACGACGGGCACGACGCGGTCGTAGAACGGGTGCCGGAGCGAAAGGCCTTCGAAGGCAGCGCCTTTCGCACGCCCGAGCTCGCGTGACGACGTCACACCTGCTCGCTCGAGCACCGCTGGCGCGAGTTCGGCCGCGAGCAGCAGCAGCTCCTCGCTGTCGCCCGCATTCACCGCGTGGAGCGCGTAATCGAACTCCGGATGCAGTGCGACCGCCTGGTTGGCCGGCAGCGTCCACGGCGTCGTGGTCCAGATCACGACACTGGCGCGCCCGGGCGGGAGGCCGCCAACGCCCAGTCGCCGTGCGAGATCGGCACGATCCACGGCTTCGAAGCGCACGTCGATCGAGGGCGAGGTGCGCTCCTCGTATTCGACCTCGGCCTCCGCCAGCGCCGAACGGCAATCCATGCACCAGTGCACCGGCTTGAAGCCCTTGTACAGGTGGCCGTTGCGGATGATCTGCGCGAAGGCCCGCAGCTGGTCCGCCTCATAGCGTGGCGCGAGCGTGAGGTATGGGTTCGCCCAGTCGCCCATGACGCCAAGGCGGATGAAGTCGCTGCGCTGCACGTCCACCTGCCCCATCGCGTAGTCACGACAGGCCTGGCGGAAGGCCTTGGCGTCGAGCGCCTTCGCGTCGCGGCCGCGGGTCTTTTCCACCTGGTGCTCGATCGGCAGGCCGTGGCAGTCCCAGCCCGGGACATATGGAGCGTCGTAGCCGTCGAGGCCCCGCGCCTTGACGATGATGTCCTTCAGCACCTTGTTGACGGCATGGCCGATGTGGATCGCCCCGTTCGCGTACGGCGGGCCGTCGTGCAGGATGTACTTGGGCCGCTCGGCCGCGATCGCCCGCAGCTTCTCGTAGGTCGCGCGTTCCTCCCACCACGCGAGCATTTCGGGTTCGCGCCGGGCGAGATCGGCCTTCATCGGGAAGGCGGTCGCGGGAAGGTTGAGGGTCTGTTTGTAGTCGGCCATCGAGAAGCAGGGGCACGCGTGTGGTGGGTGTATCTGGCGGATGCAGAACAGCGAATTTTGCAGCAATGACCCGACTTACTCCAGAAATTGCGGCAACAGCCCGCTTTGCTCCGGAAAAAGCCGGCAGTGGTCCTGCTAGAGCCCCAGCACCGCGCGGGCAGCGGCGGCATCGACGTGCATCTGTTCGACCAGCGCATCGAGGGACTCGAATCGCCGTTCGTCGCGCAGCCGCTGCACGAAATCCACGTCGAGGTAGCGGCCGTACAGGTCGCCGTCGAAGTCGAAGACGTGCACCTCGAGCAGTGGCTCGGTGCCGTTGATGGTGGGTCGGGTACCGAGGCTCACGACCGCGGGGTGATCGACGAGGCCCGCCCCGGACACGCGCACCGCAAAGACACCCCACAGCGGCACGACCTTGCGGTGCAGGGCCAGGTTGGCCGTCGGATACCCGAGCTTGCGGCCGAGCTGCTGGCCGCGGCGGACCCGGCCCGCCATCCGGTAAGGGCGCCCGAGCAGCATGCGCGCCCGCTCGAGGTCGCCCCGCCCCAGCGACTCGCGGACCAGCGAACTCGACACGCGCTCGCCCTCGACCAGGAACTGGCCGACCTCCTCCACCTCGAATCCGTGCTCTTCGCCGGCCGTGCGCAACGTCTCGATCGTTCCCTCCCGGCGCCGCGCGAAGTGGAAATCGTGGCCGACGACCAGGTGCCGCGCGCCAAGGCCGCGCACCAGCAGCCGGTCGACGAACTCTGCCGCGCCCATGGCCTGCATGCGCCGGTCGAAAGCCGAGCACCACGGCTCGATCGACCCCGTAGAGCGGCAGCGCTTCGACTTTCTCCCGGAGCCTCATCAAGCGTGCTGGCGCAGAGCCTCGCTCGAAGAACTCCCTCGGCGTCGGCTCGAACGTAACGACGGTCGCGGGCAGTCCGAGCCTGCCGGAATGCGCGAGCAGGGTCGCCAGCATGTGCTGGTGCCCGCGGTGCACGCCATCATAGTTGCCGATCGTCACCACGGAGCCGCGGTGCCGTTCGCGCAGGTTGTGCAGTCCCCGGACCAGTTCCATCGCGGTTACCGGCCGCCGGGCGGACGGACCCTCAGATGCGCGACCCGCAGGCCGAGTACGTAGAGCGTCGCGAAATAGATGGCCGCGCCGCCCGTCACCAGCAGCAGCGTCCACTCCATGCGCTCGAGCGTGCGCATCGCCATCCAACGGTCGGTGTCCCCGGCGACGATCCACAGGAAGACTCCCATCAGCACGTTGCCGGCGATCACCTGGACCAGCATCCGGCGCCAGCCCGGCGCATGGTGCAGGACCTGCGCGCGGCGCAGTCCGCGGTAGAGCATCGTGGCGTTGTACCAGGCGGAAATGCCGATGTTCAGAGCCAGCAACGCGTGCAGCCCGGGCTTGTTGCCGTAGAAGGCGAGCGGCAGCACGATCAGCAGGTTCAGCAGCATGTTGATCGCCAGCGCGCGCACCCCGATCTTCATCGGCGTGCGTGTGTCCTGGCGGGCGTAGAAGCCGGGCGCAAGCACCTTGACCAGGCTGAATCCCATCAGCCCCGTTGCGAAGGCAACCAGCGCGAGCGAGGACATGCGCACGTCCTCGGCATTGAACTCCCCGTACTGGAAGATCGTCACCGTGAGCGGCCCGGCCAGCACCATCAGCGCGACCGTGGCCGGCGCGACGACGATGATGGTGAGCCTGAGCGCCCAGTCCAGCGTCGCCGAGAAGTGCTCGACCGACTCCTCGGCGTGGTGCGCGGCGAGGCCCGGCAGCATCACCGTCGCGAGCGCGACGCTGAACACGCCCAGCGGGAATTCCATCAGCCGATCGGCGTAGTAGAGCCAGGAGATGCTGCCCGTCACCAGGAACGACGCGATCAGCGTGTCGAGCAGCAGCGCCACCTGGGAGACCGACGAGCCAAAGATCGCCGGCAGCATCAGCTGGGCGATCTTCTTCACGCCCGCGTGGTCCCAGCGCCAGCGTGGGCGGCGCAGCAGGCCCATGCGAATCAGCGACGGCAACTGGAACGCGAGCTGCACCGCACCGGCGACGAACACGCCGACCGCCAGCACGACCCCGGGTCGCTCGATATCGCGGCGCGATCCACGCGGCGAACACGATCATCACCAGGTTCATCAGCGTGGACATCAGCGCCGGGACGCTGAAGCGCTTGTAGCTGTTCAGCACGCCCGAGGCGAGCGACGCGAGCGAGATGAAGAGCAGGTACGGGAACGTCCAGCGCAGCATCTCGACCGTGAGGTCGAACTTGCCGGTGTCGGCGTGGAACCCGGGCGCGAACATCAGCACGAACAGCGGCGCGGCGACGATGCCGACGATCGTCACCACCGCCATGAACCAGGCCATGGTGCCCATGGCGCCGTCGACCAGTTCGCGGACTTCGTCGTGGCCGCGCTGGACCTTGTACTCGGAGACCACCGGGACGAAGGCCTGCGAGAACGCGCCCTCGGCGAACAGCCGCCGCATGAAGTTCGGGATCTTGAACGCGACCAGGAACGCGTCCATCAGGACGCCTGCGCCGAACATCCGCGAATAGACCATGTCGCGCAGCAGGCCCGTGACCCTGGACAGCAGGGTCAGGCCGCCGACGATGCTCGTGCTGCGGAAAAAGCCGCCGCTCACGCGGGGGTCCCGGCAACGTTGGCGGCAGGCAAATTCGGGCGGGGGCTCATGCGGGGCGAACTATAGCCGGGGACATCCCCTTTTTTCGCAAAATAGGTGCCAGGCACCTATTTATCGGGACCCTGTCCCCCTTGACCTTCCCGGGCTTCATCGCCAAAATACGCGGCTCTTTGACTGACCTCGCCGGCCATTTGCCGGCCCGCAGGAGACCGATTCCGTGGCGAACATCAAGTCCGCAGAAAAGCGCGCAAAGCAGGCCATCACGCGCCGTGCCCACAACATGGCCGCACGCTCGCGGCTGCGCAGCTCCATCAAGAAAGTGCTGAACGCCGTCGGCGCCGGCAACAAGGATGACGCTGCCACGGCCCTCAAGGCCGCCCAGCCGGTCATCGATACGATGGTGTCCAAGGGCATCATCCACGCCAACAAGGCCGCCCGGCACAAGCGCGAGCTGAATGCCAGGGTGAAGGCGCTGGCCGCGAAATAGTCACGCCCCGCCTGGACGACGAAAAAGCCGGCCTCGCGCCGGCTTTTTCATGGGTGAAATTCGTGGCTGACCGGCTGGCGGCCTCGCCGGCCGGCCTACCAGCCCGTCGCCGGATTTGCAGGTGCGGCCTGCTTAGTCCCCGTCCGAAGGACCTTCGCTGGGCCGCGCCTCGGCCGCAACCTCGTCGAGCCGGCGCATCACGGCCTGGCAGAGCTCGCGGGTGCCGGCGCGCGTCACGCCGGAGATGCGGAACACCGGCCCCTTCCAGCGCAGCCGACGCACGATCTCCTTGCAGCGCTTGTCCGCCTCCGCCGGCGGCATCAGGTCTATCTTGTTCAGGACCAGCCAGCGTTCGCGTGATGCGAGTTCAGGGCTGAATTTCTTTACCTCCGCCGCGATCGCGCGGGCATCCACGACCGGATCGGCCTCCGGGTCGGGCGGCGCGATGTCGACCAGGTGCAGCAGCAGTCGCGTGCGCTGCAGGTGCTTCAGGAAGCGGATGCCGAGCCCCGCGCCCTCCGCCGCGCCTTCGATCAGGCCGGGAATGTCAGCCATCACGAAGCTCTTGTGCTCGCCCACGTATACGACGCCGAGGTTCGGGTGCAGCGTGGTGAACGGGTAGTCAGCGACCCTGGGTCTCGCGGCCGACACCACGCTGATCAGCGTGGACTTGCCGGCATTGGGCAGTCCCAGCAGCCCGACGTCGGCAATGACCTTGAGCTCCAGCCTGAGCTCGCGCTTCTCGCCGGGATACCCGGGCGTAGCCTTGCGCGGCGTGCGGTTGGTGCTGCTCTTGAAGCGCTGGTTGCCGAGCCCGCCCTGGCCGCCTCGGGCCACCAGGATGCGGTCGCCGCCGTGTGCCAGGTCGCCGAGCGTCTCGTCGGTGTCCACGTCGTAGATGACCGTGCCGACCGGCACGACGACCTCGAGATCCTCGCCGCCACGGCCGCTGCAGTCGGCACTGCCACCCGGCTCACCGTTCTTTGCCTTGAACGTGCGCTGGTAGCGGAAGTCCGCAAGCGTGTTCAGCTCCGGGTCGGCCACGATGTGGATGCTGCCGCCCGAGCCGCCGTCACCGCCGTCGGGGCCACCGAACGGTATGAACTTCTCGCGGCGGAAGCTCACCATGCCTCGGCCGCCGTTGCCGGCCTGGACCTTGATCGTGGCTTCGTCGACGAACTTCATTTCTGCGGGTTTCTGTTCAGCAGGCGATGAGGATAGCGAAGAACAGTATCCCCGGAAAAGCAAAGGCCCCGGGAATGCCGGGGCCTTGCGATGCGCCGGTCAAGCGCGCGGGATCAGCTGGCCGCGGGCTCTACGAACACGTGCACGCGCTGGTCAACGCCCTTGCGCTTGAACTGCACCGTGCCGGTGGCGAGCGCGAACAGCGTGTGATCCGTGCCGACGCCGACGTTTTCGCCGGCGCGATACAGCGTGCCGCGCTGGCGGACCAGGATGTTGCCGGCGAGCACTTTCTGGCCGCCGAATTTCTTCAGGCCCAGTCGCTTGCTCTCTGACTCGCGGCCGTTCTTGGTACTGCCGCCTGCCTTCTTATGTGCCATGGCTAGACTCCTTCAGGACCCGGGCTCAGCCCGCGATTCCGGTGATCTTTACTTTGGTGTACTGCTGACGATGGGTGCCCTGCCGCAGGTAGTGCTTGCGGCGGCGGAACTTCACGATCGTGACCTTGTCGGTCTTGCCGTGCGACTCCACGGTGCCGGTGACCTTGCTGCCCTCTAAATAGGGCTTGCCGATCCGGACGTCCGCACCCTGGCCCACCATCAGCACCTTGTCGAACTCGACCGCGGCACCAGGCTCGCCTTCGAGTTTCTCCAACTGGACCACGTCGCCTTCGGCGACGCGATACTGCTTGCCGCCCGTCGCAATGACCGCGTACATAAACTTGAATACTCCACAGGGGCCAGGGACAGGCCCCGGCAGAAAGACGCGCAAGTTTACGGGGCTGGCCCGCCCGAATCAAGCGCTTAGGCGCATGCCGGCATTCCCTAGGCCGCGCCCGCCCGGTACCATGCGCCGTCGATTTTCCGGGGGTTAGTGGCGGGAATGCAACTGGAACGGATCAGGGAACCGGTCGCCGAGGACCTGCGCGGCATCGACCGCGTCATCGTCGAGCGCCTGGCCAGCGACGTGGTGCTGGTAAACCAGGTGTCCCAGTACATCATCGGGGCCGGCGGCAAGCGCCTGCGGCCCTTGAGCGTCGTGCTGGCCGCGAGGGCCTGCGGCTACCAGGGCGACCAGCACCAGGTCGCCGCAGCCATCATCGAGTTCATCCACACCGCCACCCTGCTCCACGACGACGTGGTGGACGGCTCGGACCTGCGGCGGGGCCGGGAAACCGCCAACCACGTGTTCGGCAACGAGGCGAGCGTGCTGGTCGGCGACTACCTGTACTCGCGCGCCTTCCAGATGATGATCGACCTCGGCAACCTGCGCATCCAGGAGGTCATGGCGAACGCGACCAACACCATCGCCGAGGGCGAGGTGCTGCAACTGATGAACGCGCACGACCCCGACACCACCGAGCAGCGCTACCTCGACGTCATCTATCGCAAGACGGCCAAGCTGTTCGAGGCTGGCGCGCAGGTCGCCGCGATCGTGGCCGGCGCACCGCCCGAGATCGAAGCCGCGATGGCGGCATACGGCCGGCACCTCGGTACCGCGTTCCAGCTGGTGGACGACTCGCTCGACTACAGCGCAGACAAGGCGGAACTCGGCAAGAACATCGGCGACGACCTTGCCGAGGGAAAGCCAACCCTGCCGCTGATCTACGCAATGGCCAACTCTGCGCCCGAGGACACGGCCCGGCTGCGCCAGATCGTCGCGGACGGCGGCCTGGACGAACTGGCGACCGTTACCCGGGCAATTGAATCATCCGGGGGGCTTCAGTACACTGCTCGGCTCGCGCGGCGCGAGGCTGACCTCGCCATCGACGCCCTTGGCCGGCTACCCGAGTCGGCATTCGTGGGCTCGCTGCGCGCACTGGCGGATTTCGCGGTCGGTCGTTCGTACTGACCCGGAACCCGGAGAAACGGCGACGGGATGTAGCTCAGCCTGGTAGAGCACTACGTTCGGGACGTAGGAGTCGAAGGTTCAAATCCTTTCATCCCGACCACTTGCTTCCGCATGGAGATCAATCTCCTGCGCGGCCCCATTCGTGGCGCGCGCAACGCGACCAATCCATGAGGAGCTGCTCGGCGCTGCACGTGCCGGCTGTTTCACGATGGCGCGTGTCGCGGCGGCGAACTGATCGACGTCCGCACGCAGCGCCAGTCCCCAGCGCATTGGAGGTGCCCGATGATTCTCGTGCTCGGAAGCTTGGTGGTCCGCGAGGGATCGATCGACGAGGCGATGCGGCTCAGCCTGGAACACGTGCGACGCTCGCGGGCGGAGCCGGGCTGCATCGCGCACGCGGTGCATCGGGATTGCGAGAATCCGGATCGGCTGGTATTCGTCGAGGAATGGGCGGACGACGCCTCCCTGCAGGCGCACTTCCAGGTGCCTGCATCACGCGCGTTCGTCGCCGGGCTGTCGGCGCTGGCGGCCGGGGCGCCGACGATGTCGATCTTTTCGGCCCAGCGCGTCGGGCCGGCATTGGCCGGTTGATCGTCCGGCCGAACCCGTGGCACGCGCAGCCCCGCGCATGGCGGTCGCCATATCCGCGACCAATGCGGTTAAGCTTGTATTGCTCGCGAGCCTGGACGCGTAGCCGCCGATATCCGAACCAATGAAAGAAGCGCGCACGGGATTCGCCCGCATCATCGACGGCAAGGCGAGCGCCGCGACGCTGCGTGCCGACATCGCGCGCCGCGTCCAGGTCCTCTCCTCGCGGCACGGAGTTACTCCGGGCCTCGCGACAGTCCTCGTCGGCGACGATCCCGCGAGCGAGATCTATGTCCGCAACAAGGGCCGCCAGACGCGCGAAGCGGGCATGCAGTCCTTCGAGACGCGCCTCCCGCCGACCACCTCGGAGGCCGAACTGCTCGCGCAGGTGGCGCGCCTGAATGCCGACCCGGCCGTGCACGGCATCCTGGTCCAGCTGCCGCTGCCACGCCAGATCCGCGAGACGGCGGTGATCGACGCGATCGCGCCGGCCAAGGACGTCGATGGTTTCCACGTCATCAACACCGGCCTGCTCGCCTCGCGCGGCACCGGGATCATCCCCTGCACGCCGCTCGGCTGCCTGCGACTGCTGCGCGAATACGTCGGCGACCTTTCCGGAATGAGGGCCGTGATCGTCGGCCGCTCGAATATCGTCGGAAAGCCAATGGCCCAGTTGCTGCTGCGCGAGAACTGCACGGTGACACTGGCGCATTCGCGCACCCGCGACCTTGCGGCCGAGTGCCGCCGCGCCGACATCCTGGTCGCTGCGGTGGGCCAGCCTCGCCTGGTCAAGGGTGACTGGATCCAGCCGGGCGCGTGCGTGATCGACGTGGGCATCAACCGCATCAGCACCAGCACGGCAGATGGGCCGGCGACACGGCTGGTCGGCGACGTCGACTTCGACGAGGCCGTGCGCGTGGCGGGCGCGATCACGCCGGTGCCTGGAGGCGTCGGTCCGATGACCATCGCATGCCTTTTGAGCAATACGCTGGACGCCGCCTGCGCCCGGCATGGCGTGGATCCACGCGGCCTCGATGTCTCCGAGGCCGGCCTCGCGGGCAACGCGGGCAGCTCGAGATCATAAGGAACGAGCACATGAAGCCGATTTCCGAGGTCGCGCGATCGCTCGGCCTGGACCCCGCGGACCTGGAGCCCTACGGTCACTACAAGGCAAAGCTGCCGCTGAAGCTCTTCCGTGACAAGCCGCCGCGCGGCAAGCTGGTGCTGGTCTCGGCGATCACGCCCACGCCCGCCGGCGAAGGCAAGACGACCACTTCGATCGGCCTGGTGCAGGGACTGGCCAGGATCGGCGTAAAGAGCGCGGCTGCGCTGCGCGAGCCGAGCCTGGGCCCGGTGTTCGGCATGAAGGGTGGCGGCGCGGGCGGCGGTGCCTCGGAAGTGCTGCCGATGATGGACATCAACATGCACTTCAATGGCGACTTTCACGCCATTACCAGTGCGCACAACCTGCTCGCCGCGATCCTGGACAACTGCCTGCACAACGGCAGTGTCGTCACGGGACTGGATCCGCGGCGCGTGACCTGGAAGCGCGTCATGGACATGAACGATCGAGCGCTGCGCGACATCGTGATCGGCCTGGGCGGACGCACCGAGGGCTTCCCGCGCGAGACCGGGTTCGACATCACCGCCGCGAGCGAGGTGATGGCCATTCTCTGTCTGGCGGATGGCATTCCCGATCTCAAGGCACGGCTGGGCCGGATCGTGGTGGGCTACTCGTCGAACGGCAGGCCGGTCACCGCGGGCGACGTGAAGGCCGTTGGCGCGATGGCGGCGCTGCTGCGCGATGCGATCAAGCCGAATCTCGTGCAGACCACGGAAGGCGTGCCGGCATTCCTGCACGGCGGCCCGTTCGCAAACATCGCCCACGGCACCAACAGCATCACCGCGACCAAGGCGGCGCTCGCGCTGACCGATCTCGTGGTGACGGAAGCCGGGTTTGCTTTCGAACTCGGCGCCGAGAAGTTCTTCGACATCAACTGCAGGTACGGCGGCTTCGCGCCGGCATGCACGGTGCTGGTCGCGACGATCCGGGCACTGAAGATGCATGGCGGCAAGCCGCTGGCCGGAGGTGGGCAAGCCGGACGTGGACGCGATGCTGCGCGGCGTGGACAACCTCGAGAAGCACGTCGAGAACATCCGCAAGTTCGGCCAGCCCTGCGTCGTCGCGATCAACCAGTTCGCGGCCGACACCGCGGAGGAAATCCGCGCGCTCGAGATGCACTGCGCGTCGATCGGCATCCAGGCCGTGGCGGCGCGGCCGTTCACCGAGGGCGGCAAGGGCTGCACCGAACTCGCCGAAGTGGTGCGCGACCTGGCGGCCGTCAGCGAGCCACAGTTCACGCCGCTCTATGACTGGGGCGCGTCGATCGAGGACAAGATCGCGACGGTCGCACGTGAAATGTACGGGGCCGAGGCCGTGGACTACACGAAGCGCGGCAGGCGTGACCTGGAGCAGCTCGAGAGGGAGGGGTTTGGCGGGCTGCCCGTGTGCATCGCCAAGACGCAGCAGTCGCTCTCGGACAACCCGGCGCTGCTCGGGCGGCCGAAGGACTTCCTGGTGACGGTCCGCGAGATCCACCTCGCGGCCGGCGCCGGATTCGTGATCCCGATCACCGGCGAGATCATGCGCATGCCGGGACTGCCGAAGGCCCCGATGGCGCACCGGTTCGACCTGACCGACGACGGTGAAATCGTGTTCGGGCCATAGCCTTGCCGACGAACCAGTGGCAATGAATCCGGCCGACCGTCAGTCCATCGAACGCTTTGTTCGCGGCACGCTGGGATGCGGCTGCCCGGACGAAGTATTCAATTCGATTGCGATCGAGCGACCGGGAGGGACGGCCCCTTCCGCGCCGTTCGTCCGGCTGCTGGTCGGAAATCGCCTGCTGATCTATGTGATCGACGCACGAGACCTCGACCTGGCCGGTGCCACCGTACCCATGCTGGCGACGCAGGGTGTAGCGGAGCGTGACAGGGCTGGCCTGAATCGCTTCCGCCTCGTGGTAGCCGCCGACCACCCGACACCGCCAGGGGTGACGGCGTTTTCTGCAGGCGTCGCCGAGGCGATCGAGCAGGATGACAGGGCGCACCTGCACGTGATCGCTGCCGAACTGGTACCCGCCAGCCTTCGTTGGCGCCCGCCCGCCGCTCACGAATAAGCGGTGCCCCGCGCCAACGCGTTATCCTGCACTGCCACGCGGGCACCCTTCCCGCGTCGACCAGCCGAGGCCAGCCATGTCCGCGACCAGCCAGCGTATCGTCCTTGCCAGCCGCCCCACCGGGGCCGTGACGCCGGAGAATTTCCGCATCGAGACCGTGCCCGTCCCTGAGCCCGGCGAGGGCCAGGTGCTGGTCCGCGTACATTACCTGTCGCTCGATCCATACATGAAAGGCCGCATGATCGAGTCGCGCTCCTACGCGCAGCCACACCCGATCGGCGAGACCATGATCGGCGGGACGGTCGGTGTCGTGGAGAAATCCCGCAATCCGAAGTTCATGGCGGGCGACACCGTCGCAGGCGTGCTCGGCTGGCAGGAATACGGTCTGTCCGACGGGCGCGGCCTGGTGAAGGTGGACTCGAGCGAGGTTCCGATGTCGGCCTACCTCGGCGTGCTGGGCATGCCGGGCGTGACGGCCTGGTACGGCCTGAACCGAATCTGCGAACCAAAAGCCGGCGAGACGGTACTGGTGTCGGCCGCCAGCGGTGCCGTCGGCAGTGTGGTGGGGCAGCTCGCGAAACTGGCCGGTTGCCGCGCGGTGGGCATTGCCGGAGGTCCGGAGAAGTGCGGCTACGTCGTGGATGAACTCGGCTTCGACGCCTGCATCGATCATCGGCAGCATCCCGACCTCAAGTCGATGGCACAGCGCCGTACGGGAAGCCGCGCCAGGCGGCGTCGACTGCCTGTTCGAGAATGTCGGGGGCATCTGCCTCGACGGGGCGCTGGCCTGCATGAATCCCTTCGGGCGAATCGCGCTGTGCGGACTCATCGCCGGCTACGACGGCGAGGCGATTCCCATCCACAACACGCGCATGCTGCTGGTGATGCGGCTCAAGCTGCAGGGCTTCATCGTCGGGGAGCACATGGACGCCTGGCCGTCGGCGCTCAAGGAGCTCGGGGCGGGCGTGGCAGGGGGCCGCATCAAGTATCGCGAAACCGTCGCGCACGGACTGGCCGCGGCCCCTGAAGCCTTCATCGGCCTGCTGCGCGGCAGGAATTTCGGCAAGCAGCTCGTGAAGCTCGTTTGATGTATCCCGCCGCAACGGTCGTCCTGCTGCGCGAGACGGACGGTACGCTCGAGGCGCTGATGATGCGCCGGGGAACCGGGCTCGCCTTCATGGGTGGCATGTGGGTCTTTCCCGGCGGCCGCGTCGAATCCGCGGACTGCTCGGCGGAGTCGCTGGCCCGGGTCCTTGCGGATGCGAAAGCGGCCGGACTCGGGAAACTGAGGACGATGCAGGGCGCCGATCTGGAACTTGAGGTGACCGCCGGCATGTACGTCGCCGCCTGCCGCGAAGCCTTCGAGGAAGCGGGAGTGGTGCTCGCCTGCAGCGCGTCGGGCGAACCATGTGACGCCGCGACTGCCGCTCGCCTCGGGTCGCGTCGAGACGAGGTGACCCGCGACGCCACCGCATTCACGCGCATGCTGGAAGCCGAGGCGTTGTTCCTCGACACACGGCAGCTGGTGTACTGGTCGCACTGGATTACGCCATCGGTCGAGCCGAAGCGTTTCGACACACGGTTCTTCGTCGCGCGCCTGCCGCCGGGCCAGGCGGCCAGCGCGGATCTCTCCGAACTGACCGAACACGCATGGGTCGAGGCAGCAAGGGCGACGGCTGCGCTCGAGCAGGGTGAGATCCGGCTCGTCCCCCCCACACTGCTCACGCTCGAAGACCTCGCCGATTGCCACCGGCGTCACGGCTCGTTGAGCGCGATGCTGATCGCGGAAGCGGCTCGCGAGACGCCGCCGGTGATGCCGAGAATCGAGCTGTCGGCGGATGCAGCCCATGTCGTCATGCCCTGGGACCCGCGCTACGGGCAGGTTCCAGGCGAAGGCTGCGACTCGGCGCTCGATTTCCCGCTGCATTTCACGCGTTGCAGCTCGAGCCACACGATCAGGCGCGGCCGTTAGCGCTGCACCGGCGCCGCCAGGAACCCCTGAAAACGAAAAGCCCCGGGATCGCCGGACCCCAGGGCTCTCCGCGGCGCCGCGATGGCGCCCGAAACCCGGCGCTGCCGCGCTACTTCTTCTCGAACGGCGAATATCCCGGCAGTTCGTTCTCGACCAGGTTTTCGACGGCGTCGCTGGCTTTCTGGAACAGGTCCTTGGCCTGGTCCACGACAGTCGCCGCGGACTTCTCGGCCGAGTTCTGCGCCTTGACCAGGCCGGTCTCGGCCTGTTTCACGGTCGCGGCGGCCTGCTTCTGTACCGCCTTCACCGTCTTCGCCACCTGCTTCTCGGCCTTGACCACGGCTTTCTGCGCCTTGGGTGGCAGCTTCTTGACGGCCTTCACCGTCTTCGCAACATTTCTCTCGGCCTTGGCAGCCGACCTCGAAATGTTCCGCTCGGCCTTCCTGACGGCAGCCTTTGCCTTCGCCGGCGCCTTTCGGACCGCGGCGCGTGCAGCCACGGCCTGCTTCCTGGCTCGTGCCGGAGCCTTCTTGAAGGCTTTGCGGATCGCGGCCTTCATCGTCGCGAGGCGGCTCTTCGCCTTAACGACGCGCTTGGCAGCAACCTTTTTCCGCGCCGGAGCCTTCTTCTTGGCCGCAACCTTCTTCCGGGCCGGGGCCTTCTTCCTGGCGGTTTCCTTCTTCGACTTGCGCTTCAGGTCGGCTGAATGTGCGCGCTTGTAGGACTGGATATCCGTGATGCGCCCCTTGGCATCACGCTTGGCATAGAGCTTTGTACCCTTGCTGCTGCGATGCGTCGTACGACGCGCCTTCTTCTTCGCTGCCATGGAAAACCTCTCGTGTGTAAGGTGCCGCGGAAACTGCCGCGCCATTCCGGCGATCGAGTCGGACGCTAGTGCAGCGTCACGCCCCAGTCAACAGGGGAAACCTGCAGTCAGCCCGACCCCTGCAGGCCGTGGGAGATGCCATTCACCGAGGCGACCAGTGCTTCGAGCAGCACTCGGTCCTGCCGTGCAGTGTCCCGCCAGCGTCGCAGGAGATCGACCTGCGCGAGGTGCAGGGGGTCGACGTACGGATTCCGCAGTCGAATCGAGCGCAGCAGCGTCGGCTCCGAATCCAGCAATTGACTGCCTCCCCTGACCGCGAGCACCTGCTGCTCGCTGAGCTTGAACTCCCCCCTGATGGCGGTTGCATACCGATCGTGCTCGGGACGCGACAGTTGGTCGTAAATGCGGGCAATTCCCATGTCGGCTCGCGCCAGCGTCATCTCGACGCCATCGACCAGCGACTCGAACACCGGCCAGCCGGCGTACATTTCACCCAGGATCGTGGCCCCGAAGTGCTCCGCGGCCTGCTCGAGCGCCGTGCCGCTGCCGAACCAGCCGGGCAGCATGTGCCGGCTCTGGGACCAGGCGAAGGCCCAGGGAATTGGACGCAGGGATTCGATGCCGCCGCCGGTGTCACGTGACAGGGGCCGCGAGCCGATCTGCATGCGTTCGACGACGTCCACCGGCGTGACGGACTGGAAGTATTCGACGAAAGCCGGATCGTCATGAACCAGCTCCCGGTAGCTGGCACAACTCACCCGGGCGAGAAAGTCCATCACCTCGCGCCACCGAGGATCGACCGAATCCGCGCCGTGGACCCCGGCCGTGACCAGCGCCACGGCGCTGACGACCTGCTCGAAGCTGCGCAACGCGATCGGCCGGAGGCCATAGCGGTCGTTGATGTTCTCGCCCTGCTCGGTGGCGCGCAGCGTGCCGCGCATGGCGGCCGTCGGCTGGCTGCGCACCAGTGCCTCGTCGCGCCCGCTGCCACGACTGGTCGAACCGCCCCGCCCATGGAACACCTGCAAGCGCACACCTGCGGCATCGCAGGCCTCGGCCATCGCCTCCTGGGCCGTGTACAAGCCCCACCGTGACGCAACGACCCCTGTCGACTTGTTGCTGTCGGAATAGCCGAGCATGACGACCTGCCGATCGCCGCGCGCCGCCAGGTGCGCGCGGTATACGGGATCGGCGAGCAGTCTCGTGACGATTTCCCCCGCGTGCTCAAGGGCGGCGGCTGACTCGAACAGCGGCGCGACGTCCAGTGGCACCTGGTCCCCCGCCCCGGCTGCCATGCCCGCCCAGCGCGCGAGCAGCAGCACGGACAGCACGTCGTCCACGTCGTGCGCCATGCTCACGACGTAGGAACCGATCGCCCGGGGCCCGAAGCGGTTCCTGCAGAACTCCATCGCCTCGAACACCCACAGCGCCCGCTTGCCCGCGGGCCCGGGGTCGTCGAACGGCGACTCGTCGCAGGACAGGGCAGCAGCCAGCCGCGCCGCACGCTCGCCCGCGGACCGGGATCCCCATTCCGGGTCGCCAAGCGCATTTCCAACGATTTCGCGGTGCACGTCGGAGTTCTGGCGCACGTCGAGCGTCGCGAGATGGAAGCCGAATGTGCGCACCCGCCGCAACATGCGTTGCACGTAGAACAGCCCCGCGTTCTGCCCGTGGTTCACCGCCAGGCTGCGCGCGACCAATTCCAGGTCGTCCTCCAGTTGCTCGACGCGGTCGTACTGCCCGGACCGGCCGTCATAGGTCGCCCGCAGGCGCTCCGCGATCTGCCCGAGCAGCACGCGGTACGGCATGCGGTCGTGGCGTGCCGGAGTCGAGGCCCGTACGCCTGGCAACAATGTCCGGTAGGCCTCGATCCGGGCATCGATCGCGGGATCGTACGGAATCCGGTTCTCACTCTGGCTGAGCTTCTCCGCCAGCACCCGGGCCTCCTTGAAGTACTGGTTCACGACGAGCTGGTGGTGGCGATTGCAGCTCTCGCGGATCGTCTTGGCATGCACGTCGGGATGGCCGTCCATGTCCCCGCCGACCCACGAACCAAAGCCGAGCACGACGGGCACCTGGACGCCGTCCGCCGCAGCGCCGAATACGGCGGCGAGCGCGGCGTCGAACTGCTCGTAGAAGGCAGGAATCACCTCGTAGATCACTTCGACGATGAAGAACAGCACGTGCTCGCGCTCATCCGCCACGGTCAGGCGTTCCCGCGAGTTGTCCGCCGTCTGCCAACCGGTGGTGATTTCCGTGCGCAGGCGCTCCACGCATGTCCGCCGTTCGGCCGGCGTGCGGGCCGGGTCCAGCCCGTCGAGCATCAGTCGAGCCATGCGTTGCTGCTGTCGCAGCAGGGTCCTGCGCGTGGACTCGGTCGGGTGTGCCGTGAAGACCGGTTCGAATCGAACCCGGCCAAGGAGCGCCAGCACGTCATCCAGCGTCATGCCGCGCTCGCGCAGGCCGGCGATGCACGCCTCGAGCCCGCCCGGCTGAGCGGCGCTGCCGTCGCTCGTATATCGCCGGCGACGGCGCACCCGGTGCACTTTCTCGGCCGTATTCACCACCTGGAACCAGGTCGTGAACGCACGGATCAGTTCCCGCACCTCTCGCACCGGGCGCCCCTGCGTGCGGACCACGATTTCGACCGAGGCCTCTGCCGAGCCTTGCCTGCGGGCAATCGCGGCTCGTCGATCGCCGTCGACCAGGTTGAAAAGCGCGTCACCGCACTGGTCCCTGAGCACGTCGCCAACCAACCGGCCCAGCACATGCACGTCGTCGCGCAGCGCCGCGTCCTTGGTCGGAAATATGATGCCTCTGCGGGCCATAGCCGCTGGATTCGTTCCAATGGGCCGGTTGAGATGGGTCGGTGGTCGCCCGGCCAGGGGCCGGCATTGACGATGATACTGTGGTGAATCGTAGCAGAGTCGGCGGCACACTCCTTTGTCGACCCGCTGCAACGGGATCGCGGCGCATTATCATCGAAGATCCGGCGATCGAGCGCCGGCCAGTCGAGAGGACCATCACTTGACCACTTCCCTGCCCCTTGCCGGCATTCGAGTCCTTACGCTCGAGAATTTCGGAGCGGGACCGTTCGGCTCGCTGTATCTCGCCGACCTCGGCGCGGAGGTCATCAAGATCGAGAACCGCGCCCAGGGCGGCGACGCCACTCGCGGCATGGGGCCTTTCTTCCTAGGCGAGCACGACAGCCACTTCTTCCAGACCTTCAACCTGAACAAGAAGAGCGTGACGCTCAACCTGAAGCTGCCCGGGGGCAGGGAGGCATTTCGCAGGCTGGTGGCCACCGCGGACGTCGTGATGAACAACCTGCGCGGCGACCAGCCCGAGAGGCTCGGCCTCGACTACGCGAGCCTTGGCCCTGCATGTCCGAGGATCGTCTGTGCCCACCTCTCGGCCTACGGGCGCGACAACGAGCGCCGCGGCTGGCCGGGCTACGACTACCTGATGCAGGCCGAAGCCGGCTACCTGCACCTCACGGGCGAGCCCGGCACGCCTCCCGCCCGCATGGGTCTCTCGATCGTGGACTACATGACCGGCATCACGACGACCGTAGCAGTCCTCTCCTCGCTGATCGGCGTGATGAAGACGGGTCGGGGCGGCGATGTGGACGTGTCGCTGTTCGACGTGGCGCTGCACCAGCTCACCTACCCGGGCAACTGGTACCTGAACGAGGGGCATCGCACCGAGCGCATGCCGCGCAGCTCCCATCCCTCGGCCGTGCCAGTGCAGCTGTTCCGGACCGCGGACGGTTGGATCTTCGTGATGTGCATGACCGACAAGTTCTGGCAATCGCTCGTAGAGCAGCTTGGCCGCGCGGAACTGGCTGCCGACCCGCGCTTTGCGACCGCGGACGGCCGAAGGCAGAACCGCGATGAATTGACCCGCGTGCTCGACGGGGAATTTTCACGCGGCACGACGCGGCAATGGCTGGACCGGCTGCAGGGGGTGCTGCCGGCTGCGCCGGTCTACGACCTGCCGCAGGCGCTCGACAACCCATACCCCCACTCCATCGGCATGATCCGGTCGCTGCCCCACCCGTCGCGAGCCGATTTCCGGGTTCTGGCAAACCCGATAAAGCTCGACGGCGAGAGACTGCCCGCGAGTCCCGCGCCGGCCCTGGGTGAGCACACCGACGAGTTGCTCCGCCAGGTCGGCTACTCAGATGCCGAAATTGCGGCACTTCGCGACCGCGGCGCCGCCTGACCAGGCTCGAGAGCGTCGAAACGAACTTTCGTATTCTGTTAAAGTCCAACCGTCATTCCACCGACCCCATAGAGTGAAAATGCAGAGATTCACCGCGCTGCTCGCCCTCACCCTCACCCTTGTACTCGGAAGCCCGGCCGCACTGGCGGATGAGAAAACGGACAAACGCCTCGAGGACGCACGCGTCGTCTTCGAGACATTCACCGGCATTTCCGAGCAGGCGATCCCGGGCTGGATGCTCGAGCGCGCCTACGGAATCGTGGTGGTTCCCAAGGTCTTCGAAATGGCCGTTGGCGTCGGCGGGCGCGGCGGCCGTGGCGTCATGGCGGTGCGAAAGCCGGACGGCAGCTGGAGCAACCCAGTGCTCCTCAATCTTTATGGCGGAAGCTTCGGATTCCAGGCCGGCATGCAGATGACCGACGTCGTGCTGGTGCTGATGTCACGCAAGACCGTCGAGGGCATCAGCGGCGGGAAATTCATACTCGGCGCCGACGCCAGCGTGGCCGCAGGGCCGGTCGGCCGCACGGCCTCGGCCAATACCGACCCCATGTTGAAGTCCCAGATACTGTCCTATTCGCGCAGCGAGGGCGTCTTCGCCGGCATCTCGTTGGAAGGCACTGTGCTTGCGGTCGATGACGGCGCGGACGAGACCGCGTACGGTGTAACCGGCATTCTCGCCTCGCAGATATTCGCTGGCGAACTGGGAACTCCACCCCCAGCTGCACTCGCGTTCAAGGCGGCACTGGAACATGCGACCAGCGAGGCAGCGTCGGCCGAAGCGCCGGCCACGGCGCCGGCAACGGCTGCGCCCGCTGCAAGCGCAGCGACGCCGGTCGAGCCCGCGTCCACCGCCCCGGTGCAGACCTACCCGATGGAAGACCCGGCGCCGGGCGCACCGCCGCCGAACTGAGCCGCTTAGCGCCGGAGGACGCCCCGGACGAGCCGCACCTGGCCCTGTTCGAGGCTGAGCCGCGCGTTGGTCGCTTTCTGCCCGAGGTTGTCGACGAACACCGACAGCCCCAGTTGGCCCGGAGCGGCTGGCGTGGCGTTTGCGACAGTCCTGCCCAGGTGCTCGTCACTGGTGTCCTCGAAAGCCCCGACGACGAATCCGCACTCCCCAAGCAGCGTGCGCATCTCATCGGCCGAAACCAGGAAGTTGTCGGCCGGATCGCTCGCCCACGGAAGCGGGAAATGCGACGTCGGCTCCTGGCCTGCGGCCATTTCCTGGAAGGCGAACCGACCGCCGGGCCTCAGGACCCGGTGCATCTCCGTGTAGAGCCCGCGCTTGTCCTCGATATTCATGCCGACGTTCTGCATCCAGACGGCGTCGAACGATTCATCCGGGAACGGCAGGTCAAGGGCGCTTACCTGGTGCACTGCAATTCGGTCGTCGAGGCCGGTCAGCCGATTCAGTAGGTTCGCGCCGGTGCAGTAATCGGGCGACAACTCGACGCAATCGACGCGGCAGCCGACTTCGGACGCGAGCATCCGCGCGGGTCCGGCAAGCCCGGCGCCAATATCGAGGACCCGGTCTTCCGCTTGGATCTGCGCCAGTTCCATCAGCTCGCGCGAAGCGCGCAATCCGCCTGTGTGGAAATGATCGAGCGCCGAAAGTTGTCCGGGCGACAGTCGTTGCTCGGGATCCAGTCCCGCCGTGCGCAAGGCCGCGAGGATTCGCGCCTCGATGTCGCTTGCCGAATAGTGTACTTCCAGTCCAGCCATCACTTCCCACGCGTTCCGGATTGCACAGGCTCAGGGACGCTTGCGTGCCACCACCACCTCTGAAGGAAACAACATCTGCTGATGGTATTCCCGTACTTCAACGGAAAATTGATGTGCCTGCAGCCGGTCCGCCATTTGC
This sequence comes from uncultured Gammaproteobacteria bacterium, assembly GCA_963819835.1. Taxonomy (GTDB): domain Bacteria; phylum Pseudomonadota; class Gammaproteobacteria; order Steroidobacterales; family Steroidobacteraceae; genus RPQJ01. Next base: position 318,613 of record CAWFXR010000023.1, on the reverse strand, counting down.
ACGCCACGACATCCGCCCAGGGCCCTGGGCGAGATCCTGTAGATGGCTTCATACACCCTGCTCGCCCGGGACTCGCCCCGCGCCATGTTCACCAGCACCAGTCGGCCACCAGGCCTCAATACGCGCCTGAACTCGTCCAGCACTCGATCCATGTCCACGTTCGGAATCAGGTCGAACATGTAACTGTTGAACAGTATATCGACCGACCCTGGTGGCGCCGGAAGGTCGAAGGCCGTACCAATCTCCAGTTGGTAGTTCACGCCGGACAGGTCGCGCATGCGGGATCTCGCCCTGGCCAGCATTCCGGGTGAGAGATCGATCCCGTGGTTCCGCCCATGAGGATTTCTCTTCAGGATCTCGCGGAACGCCACGCCGGTGCCGACGGCCACCTCCAGGATCGACTGGCCATTCTCGATGGCGGCCAGTTCGATCGCCCGCGCCATTGCGCGGGACTCGGTGAGTCGCCCCCAGATGTCATAGACGCCGGCGATCCGGTCGTAGACATGCGGGATGTCGGCCTGAGAAATGCGGGCATCCAGTTCCATTCCGCGGTCGGGCAGATTCTGCTGGCTCAAGCGACTCTCCGTCCGCGGTCAATCCAGGGTGATCATTCTGACCCTTTTGAGGCTGGCGGTGAATTGCATCGCCCCTCAAGCATGCAGGTGCATTCGATCCGGGCCTGAAGGATCGCTGGCGACATGCATTCCCCCGGCAATATATTTCCTCGAGCGACTTGGGCATTATCACGGCGCACACCCCTTTTCACGCCAACATTGGGAATAGCGATGAATCCAAGAGCGGTCCTTGTAGCGACCCTGGCAAGCGCCACGTGCCTGCTTGCGAACCAGCCTGCCTGGTCTGCGGAATCGGATTTCAGTTCGATCAAGGCTGTGATAGCGGAGCAGCACGATGAAGGCGTGAAACGACTGCAGGATTGGATCCACCTGCCATCGATCGCGGCGGAAGATCGCGGGTATCCGGCGGGCCCGGAGCACCTGGCCAGGCTGCTCAAGGACGCAGGCTTCCAGAAGGCAGCGATCATCGAGACCGATGGCAAGCCTGGTGTGTTCGCCACGCTGGATGCAGGGGCGGCTCGCACTGTCGGCCTGTATTTCATGTACGACGTGAAGCAGTTCGACCCAGAGGAATGGTCCTCGCCGCCGCTGGAGGCGCTGCTGGTGGACAAGCCCGGACTGGGCAAGGCGATCGTCGGCCGTGGCGCGGTGAATCAGAAGGGGCCCGAGGCCGCCTTTATCGCCGCCTTGCACGCGATTCGGGGCGCCGGCAGGAAGATGCCGGTGAACCTCGTGCTGGTCGCGGAAGGCGAGGAAGAAATCGGTTCACCGCACATACGCCAGATCGTGCACCGACCCGAGGTACAGCAGGCATTGGCCGGAACAGTGGGTGTATTCATGCCCTCGGCCTCGCAGGACCCGGACGGCATCGTGACCGTAAGCCTCGGAGCCAAGGGAATTATCGAAGTGCAACTGACTGCCAGCGGCGAACGGTGGGGCCGCGGCCCGGGTAAGGACGTCCATTCATCGCTCAAGGCCATGATCGACGGTCCCGCCTGGCACCTGGTACACGCCCTCGATACCCTGGTTTCGTCCGACGGCAACACGATCACCATCGACAACTATCCCAAGCCACGACCGGTGTCGGCCGCGGAAAAAACGATGATCGCCGAGGCCGCCACGCGTCGCAGTGAAGCGCAGATGAAGAAGCAACTCAGCACCAGGGTCTGGATCGACGACCTGCCGTTCGAGCAGGCACTCGAGCGCCTGGTGTCGCAACCCACCGTCAACATCGAGGGGCTGGTCGGGGGATATACCGGGCCGGGTGGCAAGACCGTACTGCCTCACCAGGCAACGGCGAAACTGGATTTCCGCCTCGTGCCGGACATGACGGCCGATGGTGCGCTGGCTGCCTTGAAGGCGCATCTCGTCAATCACGGATTCGGAGACATCGAAGTGAACATGTCGGGCGGCTATGACCCGACGAGCACGCCGCTGGATGCGCCGCTGATCCAGGCGCAGATCGCAGTGCTGAAGCGCGATGGAATCAATCCGCTGATCTGGCCACGAAATGCAGGTTCATATCCGGGCTTCGTATTCACTGGCCAGCCGCTGAACCTTGCTTCCGGGCACTTTGGCCTCGGCCACGGCAGTGGCGCACACGCGCCGGACGAGTATTTCATCGTTGAATCCACCAACCCCAACATCGATGGCTGGGATGGCGCGGTCATGTCCTATGTCCAGTACCTGTACGAACTCGGAAAGCAGCCGAAGTAGTTTCAGTCTTCCGAACTGAACCTCAGCCACCACGGAAGCACATGGTCCTGTCGATGATTTTCGATTCGCGATTAGCACTCGCGATCCGGAGAGGCGCGGTGGCACTCGCGGCGCTTTGTTTGGGTCTCGTCGCGTCGCCAGGCGCCTGGGCTGGATACGTGTACGTGCGGGCCGCGACGATCCCGGAATCGGCCCTGGTTCAGCCTGCGGCGCTGGTTGCGATACTGGACGGTTCCTCTGACCGGACGCCGCTGATGCTGCAGGTCGGGGCGCACGTGCTCTATGTCCAGGCGCACATTCCGGGCTCCGAGTATGTGGGTCCGGGTGAAGAAGACGCAGGGCCTGGAGGCACTGCGCACCCGCGTCGCGTTACTGCCGCGGGCTACGCCAATCGTCATCTACTGCGGCTGCTGCCCCTGGGATCATTGCCGCAATGTCGGTGGTGCATTCGCCGCGCTCCAGGAGCTCGGCTTTACAGAGGTGAAGGTCCTCTATCTCGAGTCCGACTTCGGCAGCAACTGGGTCGACCAGGGATATCCGGTCGCTCGAGGCGAGTGAGAATGGCACGAGGAGAATGCAATTGCGGGGCAGTCGCTTTCGAGATAGACGCCGAGCTGTCGGGCGTATTCGTATGTCACTGCTCGATCTGTCGAAGGTTCACCGGCAGCAACGGCATCGCGGTAGTCGTCATCGACAGGAACGTCTTTCGGTGGACACGCGGTGAAGAGCAGATTGCGACCTGGAAAAAGCCCGATGCCGACTGGCAGGCATGGTTCTGCAGAACGTGCGGCTCGGCGTTGCCTGGCGCCAACGACGAATTGCGGATGTTCGTTCCGGCCGGGTTGATCTCGGATGGTGGCGGCGCCCTGCGGGTCTTGCACCACATCTGGGTCGGTTCGAAAGCCGATTGGGACGAGATTGGAGACCGGGGCAAACAACACCCCGGGGCTTTCGAGGGATAGGTGCGCTGCAGAACGCGGCACCGATTCTCCCAGGCCTTGCATGGCCGCGTTGGGCGCGGAACCGGGTGTTCCGGCCCGCCCCTGCCGAGGTCGCTCAGCCGGTCAGCCCCTCGTGCCTGAGCTTGGCGCTGTAGAACTCCAGCATCGATGTCGCTGGTCCGAAATGGGTCCCGAAGCAGCGCCACTCCCACCGCGGAATGATCTCGGGCATGAGTGTGTCCTCGGTCCTAGAAGAGAATTCCGAACAGCTTCCTGATCAGGTCCTCCAGCGGCATCAGCGTGAGGAGCAGAGGTACGATCGGGGCGACCGTTGCGGCTGTGAGCTGGATCAGGGCGTGCTTCGTGACCGGCGCGATATTCATGTCCTGAATGACGGCGAAGCTGTTGCCCAGGTCGGCGAGCGACTGGATGTCGCCGCTGCCTAGGAACGATTCGTCATTGCCGCCTTTCGCACGCAGCCACTTCGCGTCGAATTCGCGAACGTAATGCTGCGCCAGCGTACCGTACTCCCGAAGACCTGTTCGTCGAGCCCGGGACAGCTGTGGCGCGAATACCATGAGGGGACCGACGACCAGGATCATCATCAGGATGACGAGCAGCAGGATATCGAGCCTGTGCTGCGTGAGGGTCGCCTGGGCGTGGAAGATCTGGTTGGCCACGTTCCCGGCGAGGAGCGCGCCGTGCGCCAGCAGCAACGGGATGAACGCGTAGGTCGTCGCGGCGAGGAATCCGAGGCCGCCGACGCGATCCGGATGCGTCGGGACCAGGTTAAGTTCGATTCGTGACACCTGCCAGAGCAGCCTCGACCAGATGAAAATCCTGAAGTACCAGCGAAGCAACAGGAACTGGAAAATCGGCAGGCTCACGTAGCCATACCACATGCCGGCGAATGTCAGCCTGGACCCGTCGACGCCCGGTGTCGCGTACCAGGTGGCTGCATCGAGCGTCGTGTAGTGGCGCCAGATGATCGAGACACCGACCGTGTATACAAGGGCGACCAGCAACACCTCGGCGGGCGTCGAGTTGCGCAGCCGATAGGCGGACGCAATGGCGATGTCGAGCCGGGCCTCGGCGTTTTCCGGAACCAGGTTTCGATCCCGGAAGGTTGTCGCTACGGTGCGCATGCGCTGGTGGACCACCAGCTCCGCGCCGATCAGCAGCGGTATCACCACCAGGAACTTGACGTGAACATCCACATCCATCAGGAACGGCACGGCCACGCCACCGCCCAGCAAGCGTCCTCCCAGGGCCGAGAGCACCAGCAGTGGCAGCCACGCCAACAGCGCGATCACGAGGACTCGGCGGCGCTGCAGCGCGAGCGCGTCGTCTGAAAGATGCGCTCGACGCAGCAGCTGGTACAGGGGTCCGCCCAGGACCAGGGAAAAGTCCGGCGGATCCCGCCGCAGCGCGTCGGTGACCCGGTCGGCAGGCGCCTGAGTCCGGTCAACAGTCATTGGGAACCTCGAACAGCCACTCGCATACTATGCAACTTCGAGCATGTGCACTTGCGGAGCCGCAGTGGCAACTGCCGGCCGCTCACCCGGGCTGGAATGCCGCCGGGCCCGATAGCCTCTGCTGGCCGGCGTCCAGCTCTGGCGCAGAATCATGCGGCCGCTGCCTATCCGGCGGACATCGCAGCCTTGTAAACAGAGTTCCGTGGCGACGCCATCAGGCGACGCACCATTGGCTCGAAATGGCTCAATGGCAGGACCACGGCCTCGGGATCGAACGCCGGGTTGTCATACAGTGCCACGAATTCCGCGGTGCGGTCGTAGTACGGCTGGCCCCTGAACATGTCGCGCATGTTGCGGTCCAGCCCGACGTAGTGAAAGAAATTGTAGCCCTGAAAGATCCCGTGGTTCTGCACCATCCACAGGTTGTCTTCACTCACGAAGGGCTTGAGGATCGCTGCAGCAATGTCCGGATGGTTGAACGAGCCGAGAGTATCGCCAATGTCGTGCAGCAGCGCGCAGACGACGTACTCGTCGTCCCTGCCGTCATTGAATGCGAGCGTTGCCGCTTGAAGGCTGTGCGAGAGCCTGTCCACGGGGAAGCCGCCGTAGTCTCCGTCCAGCAGGTTCAGGTGCGCGAGCACACGATCCGGCAGTGACCGGGCCAGCTTCATCGCTTCGGGAATGATGCAATCCCAGTCTTCCCGGGTGCTTTGTTCCATTCTCTTGAATCTGGCCCTGGGCGCCATGACGGGTCTCCTGCCTGCGGGATGCACTCGTCATACCTTAGCAGACCGGCCCGACCCGCAGGCTGCCAGGCGATCGCGCAGTCAGTTCAGGACCGGCTTCCGGCCGCCAACACCCCTGGTATGTATGCGACCCCGCATCCTCCGGGCCCGCAATAGCCGTCAGGATTCTTCGCCAGGTACTGCTGGTGGTAATCCTCGGCGTAGTAGAACTCGGGCGCCGGCAGGATCTCGGTCGTAATCGTGCCGAGGCCAGCCGCGGTGAGCCGCGCCTGGTATGCATCGCGGCTCTGCGCGGCGAGTTTTCGCTGCTCGTCGTCGCCGGCATAGATCCCCGATCGATACTGCGTTCCGATGTCGCCACCCTGGCGCATTCCCTGTGTCGGGTCGTGCGATTCCCAGAACACCTTGAGCAGGTCCCGGTAGCCTGTGCGCGACGGATCGAACACCACGCGCACGACCTCGGTGTGCCCGGTACGGCCGCTGCACACTTCTTCGTACGTCGGGTTCGGTGTCTGCCCGGCCGCGTAACCGACCGACGTGCTGTAGACGCCGGGCAACATCCAGAATTTCTTTTCCGCGCCCCAGAAACAGCCTAGCCCGAACAGCGCGAGCTGCATGCCTTCCGGGAACGGCGGTTCGAGTCGATTGCCATTGACGAAGTGACGCTCCGGCACGCGCATTTTCGCCGTCCGGCCGGGCAGTGCTTCGCCGGCCGCGGGCAACACTGATTTCCTGGATTCCCAGAGACTCATTTGAACCCTCCGCTCACGAAGTTTCCGCTCAACCTGCCTGCGTCCGCAGCGCTCTTGCGAGTCCCTCCCACATGACCGGATCGCCAAGCACCACCACCAGCCCGTTAATGATGAACTGCACGCCGATGCAGATCATCAGGAATCCCGTCAGGCGTGTCAGGGCCACCATGCCCGTTGCGCCGAGAACCCGGTTGAACTTCTCCGCGGCGCGCAGCACGGACCACGAGATCACGACGACCGCGAGAATACCGGTCGCGACGCCAAGGAAGTCGACGATCCGGTCCCAGCCCTCACGCGCGCTCGCCTGAGATGAAAGGCTCATCACCACCGCGAACGTGCCGGGACCGCTGAGACCCGGCATCGCGAGCGGCGTGAACGCGATGTCGTGACGGATCTCGTCGGACGGCGGCAACCTTGCCCTGCCCCGTCTCGGCGCCCGGAAACAGCATGCCGAATCCGAGGAACGCCACGATCATGCCGCCCGCGATCCGCATGCCCGGAATCGAGATCCCGAAGAAGCTCATGATCAGGCTGCCCGCGACCAGGAAGCTCGACATCAACACGAACGTGTAGATGCATGCGCGGCGGATCTGTCGCAGGCGCTCCTGCTCCGGGAGATGGGATGCGACCGATATGACCAGCGGAACCGCGCCGAGCGGATTGACGATCGGCAGGATCGCTAGCAGCGCTCCCGCCGCGTAACCCAGGTACGAGGTAAACCATTGCATCAACTGGACTCCCGCAGCCCTGGGGCCGCGCGCGTTTCGACCGGACGGCCAGGCCCCGCCTAGGCTGCCGTCGGATCAATGCGCTCGAAATCGAGCGCAGGTTCGTCGCCGGGCCGGAAATACACGTAGCGGCCACTCATGCCTGCCAGCGCACCGTCACGCTCTGAGCGCGACGCGAACCAGTGTTCCCGCTGCCAGTCGCCGCCCAGCAGGTTGCGAAATGGATCGCTGCTGCGCAGCCGCACGCGGATGCCGAACGGGCGCACCTCCGGCAGCGGGGCGCGAAGATTGTGTTCGTGGCAGGTGGTCATGAGCCGTCAGCCGCTTGTTCCCGACGGCGATTCTATCGTGAAACCCGTCACATGCCTGCTAGAACGTCTTGCCGAGCAATAGATAGAACGCCGTATCACCCTCGGCGAAACCCGCCGCAAGGTACAGCGGACCGAACGGCGTCTCCGCGGCCAGGAAGGCGCTGCCGCCGTACTTGAGGTCCCCGAAATCCACGTCCTGTTTCGTCTGCCAGACGTTGCCGGCTTCCAGCGACGCACCCATGTAGGCCGGGAACTCGAACAGCCCGGTGCCGCCGCGGCTGATCCGCCTGTAGAGGATGGCCCTGACGATTCCGTACTGGGTGCCGATCAGCGCGTCCTGGGGCAGGCCCGACAGGTTCAGGAATCCGCCCAGCGTGAACAGCTCCGAGGGCGAGACGACCCGGTTGTCGAGCGCCGACCCGGCCGCAACGGACATCACCAGGCTGTTGCGATCGCGGCTGCGGGCGAACAGCCAGCTCGCCTCGACGATGTCGGCATTCGCACTGGCGCCCAGCGCCTCGCTCTCCGACTGCCAGCTGGCGCGAAATGCCTGGCCGTGCCTTGGGAAATACGCGCTGTCCAGCCGGTCGTAGCCGAACTCGAGATAGGCGGCGCCAAGGTCGAAATCACCCTCGGGTGCGACCGGCTCGCCCACCATGACGTGGCTGCTGCCGGTACCGCGCCGCAACCCCACTCGCAGCTCTCCCCAGTTCGAGAGCTCCGCGCCGACGGCCAGCAGGAACTGCGTGTCGCGGATTCGGTACTGCGCGACGCGATGTCCGTCCTGCACGATCTGCAGCGTCTCGAGGTCGTAGTGGAACGCAGGCGCAACGAAGAACTCGGTGGTCAGCGACAGGGGCTGGAACAGTTCGGCGTGGAAATGCGGGTCCTCGCCCAGCTGCGCGTCGAACAGCAGTTCGCCATCGAGCCTGTTCACGTCGGTCATCAGCAGGCGCGCTCCGGCGTTGGCGTACGTCCCTCCTTCGTAATCGCTTTCGATGCTCATGCCGACTCGCAGGAAGTTGGGCCCCCAGGACTTGCGGCGCAGGTCGATCTCGAGCCCCCGCTCCCGCTCCATCGCGCACGACCTTGTAATCGATCGCCTCATAACGATCGAGCCCGTACTGGCCATACACCTTCTGTTGCAGCTCCCCGGTGTCCAGCGGCTTGCCGGCCATGTCGCCGAACACTGCATCGATGCGCGCGGCATCCTTTTCGGAGTGCGGCCCGGGCCGCACGAAGGCCACCTGAACGTCGGGGTCGGCGGCCCGCGACCGCGAGGCCACGTAGGCCGCGTAGTCGCCCGGCGGCAGCGCCAGCGCCGCGAGAGTCGCCTGCTGCTTCTGCACGGCCTTCTCGCCCGCGACCTGCACCTGCGGCATCCGCGTGAAGTCGATCGAGGTCATGCGCCCGAGTTCCGGCTCGACCAGCACGTCGCCCTTCTTCAACTCGGCGCGCGATGTCTCGGTGCCACGCCTCACCATGATCGCGATCATCTGGTTCGTTACGTCCAGCGGCGTCTCGAGCCCGCTGCGCGTCGCGAGCGGAAAGCTCACGTCCACGGCGATCACGATGTCCACGCCCATCTCGCGCGCCAGGTCGACGGGCAGGTTGTCCACCAGCCCCCCGTCCACCAGCAGTCGCCCGTCGATCTCCACCGGCGCAAACACGCCTGGCGCCGACATGCTCGCGCGCAGCACCGTGGCGAGGTCGCCGGAGCGCAGCACCACCGGATCGCCGCTCTCGAGGTCGGTCGCGAGTCCGCGAAACGGCGTCGGCAGCTTGTCGAAGTCCTGCACGTCCGCCACGCCCATCGTTGCGTTGCGCAGCACCTGGGTGATCTTCTGGCCCTGCACGAGGCCGAGTGGCAGCACGACGCCATCGTCGGCACGGATGCCGAGTCCTGCAGTGGCGAGGAAGCTGCGGTCGTCCTGCTTGCGACGATAAACGAGGTCCTTGCGCGGGGCCCGGTCGCGCAGCAGGTCCTGCCAGTCGAGTTCGCGGAACACGCCGGCGATTTCGTCGCCGCTGAGGCCGGCAGCATAGAGCCCGCCGACCACCGCACCCATGCTGGTTCCCGCAACCGCATCGATGGGCACGTGCATCTGCTCGAGCGCACGTATGACCCCGATGTGGGCCGCACCGCGCGCGCCCCCGCCGCTCAGCACCAGGCCGATCTTCGGACGGCCGTCGCTGGATACGGTGGGTGCGTCGTCCGCCACGACCGCTGCAGGACCGGCCAGGCATCCGATTGCCAGGGCCGCCATCAACACGAGTCGGATCTTCATCTGCATCGCTCCGGAGACCTCGCCGTGGATACTAGCAAACGCAGCGCCGACATCCCGTCGCGACCATGGGCGATAATCCGGGCCGCCATGGCAACCGGCTCCCGATGACGACGAAGGGCACAGCGCAACGCGGTCATCGCCCGTGGCATCGGGTGGCTTGCGGCTGCGCATTGCTTGCGCACTCCGCGCACTGCATGGCCGTACCCGTCGCGACCGGTGGAGCGCTGGAGGAAGTCGTCGTCACCGCGACGCGCAGGCCGGAACCCGTGCTGGACGTGCCTCTCAGCATCGGCAGGGTCGGCCCGGATGCAATAATCCTGGTCGGCGCCACGCACCACTCCGAGATCCTGAACCGAATTGCCGGCGTGATGGTCCAGCAGGGCAGCGGGCAGGAAAGCCTGACGGCCATACGCTCCCCGGTCCTCACCGGCGCCGGCTCGTGCGGCGCGTTCCTGTTTCTCGAGAACAGCGTGCCGGTGCGACCGGTGGGCTTCTGCAATGTGAACGTACTCTTCGAGGTCAATACCGAGCAGGCACGGGCGATCGAGGTGCTGCGCGGTCCTGGCAGCGCGCTGTACGGGTCCAACGCGATGCACGGCACTGTCAACGTGCTGCAACCCTGGCCTCTCGAGCGGCCGCTGCTGGCCGCGAGCCTGGACGGCGGCCCGTCGAACTACTGGCGCGTGAAACTCGAGGGACACCACGACGGCGACGATGCGGATGTGGGCGTGGCGGGCTTCTATGCCAACGATGGCGGCTGGCGCGCGCTGTCGGGCTACCACGAAGGGAAGCTGAACGCGACGCTCGCGGGAGACATGGCCGGCGCACCGGCGCGCGCAGATCTCGCCATCACCACCCTCGACCAGGACACCGCCGGGTTCATCACTGGCAAGGACGCCTACGAGAGCCTGAAACTGTCCGAGTCGAATCCCACTCCCGGCGCCTATCGAGATGCGAGCTCGATGCGTCTGACCGGCCTCATACAACCGTCGGTGCCGGGCGGAGCCGTGCTGGAACTGCGCCCGTACTTCCGCAGCTCGCGCACGGAATTCCAGCAGCATTACCTGCTCGGCAAGCCGGTGGAAAAGAACGGGCAGGACAGCGGCGGCCTGATGACCAGCCTGGCGCTCGGAAACCTGCGCGACTGGTCGGTCATCGCCGGCGCCGACCTCGAACTCGGCTACTCGACACTCGAGGAATTCCAGAAAGACCCGACGACCGGTGGTTCACCGCCTGCCAACGCGATACGGCCAGCCGGCCTGCACTACGACTACGACGTGCACTCCTCGGTGGCATCGCTGTACGTGCAGGCCGAGCGGAGATTCTGGTCGCGACTGCGAATCGGCGCCGGACTGCGCGCGGAATGGGTCAAGTACGACTACGACAACCGGATGCTGGACGGCAATACGGACGACCAGGGCGTTCCCTGCACACCCACTGCATGCCTCTACAGCCGGCCCGCCGACCGCACCGACCACTTCTACGACTGGACGCCGAAGCTCTCGCTGTCCTACGAGATCACTCCCGAGCTCGTCGCATACACGACGGCTGTGCAGGGGTTCCGTCCGCCGGAAATGACCGAGCTCTACCGGCTGCAGCGCGGACAGCAGGTCGCTGACCTCAAGCCCGAGGAACTCAACTCGCTCGAGCTCGGCCTCAAGGGCGCCTGGCCTCGGGTCGAATTCGCGCTGGCCTTCTACGACATGGACCGCAGTGGCGTAATCCTGCGTGAATCGAATGGCTACTACGTCGCAAACGGTCGAACCACGCACCGCGGCGTCGAATACGAGCTTCGCTGGCGTCCGCTGCCATCGCTGGAACTTGCCGCCGCCGGCACCTACGCTCGTCACCAGTACGACTTCTCGCGCCAGGTGGACGGTGGCGAGACCATCATGGCCGGCAACGACATGGACACCGCCCCGCGCGAGATCGGTCGCTACGGAATACTCTGGCGAACGGACGCGGCCGTCGAGGTCGAGGCCGAATGGATGATGGTCGGCGACTACTGGCTCGATGCGGCCAATGAGCACCGATACTCGGGTTACGGGCTGCTGAACCTTCGAGGACTCTGGCATTTCGCCCCGCGGTGGACGGCCGCGTTGCGAATGACCAATGCACTCGACGTTCGATACGCGGACCGCGCGGACTATGCTTTCGGCACCTACCGGTATTTCCCGGGAAGGCCCCGAGCGGTGTTCGCGGAGATCGCCTGGTCGATGTAGCCAGCCTCTGAAACGCGTCAGGCGACGCGCCGCAATGCCTGCCAATGCCTGGGGACGGCCCCGTACCAGTGCAGCGCAGCGGCGAACGACGCAACCTCCCCGACGATCACCATTGCCGGTGAGCAGAGCCCGCCACGTGCCGCCAGGTCATCCAGCTCACCCAGCCGGGTCAGTGACACACGTTGGTCGGGTCGGGAGCCATTCTCGATGACGGCCACGGGCGTATCGCTGCTGCGGCCGTGGGTGACCAGTTTCGCGCCCAGCGCCGCCAGTTCACCCACGCCCATGTAGAAACACAGCGTCTGCCCGACAGCGGCGAGCGAATCCCAGTCACGCGCCGGAAGTGCACTGGCACGGTGCGCCGTGACGAACTGCACCGACTGCGAGTGTTCCCGGTGCGTGAGCGGGATTCCGGCATAGGCACCGCAGGCAATCGCCGCCGTGACGCCGGGTACGACCTCGAACGGGATTCCGTGCGCAGCGAGGAACTCGAGTTCCTCCCCGCCCCGGCCGAACACGAATGGATCGCCGCCCTTGAGACGGACCACGCGGCGCCCCGCCCTTGCGTGTTCCAGCATCAGCGCGTGGATATGCTGCTGTGTCACGGACTGACCGCGCGCCCGCTTGCCGACCTCGATGCAGTCCGCGTCGCGGCGTGCCAGCGCAAGCACCTCCGGCGACACGAGGCGGTCATGAAGGATCACGTCGGCCGACTGCAGCGCGCGCAGTGCGTTCAGGGTCAGCAGGCCGGGATCGCCCGGACCGGCGCCGACGATCGCCACGGAGCCTGCACTGGCCGCGACTGGCCGCGCGAGTTCGCGCTCGAGCCACTGATTGGCGTCGTCCGGTCGCCGACCCCGCATCGCCAGGGCCGCTGCGCCACGGACCGCTCTCTCGTAGAAGCGCCGTCGGACGGCCACCTCCGGAAAGGCCGTCTTGATGCGCGATCTCCAGCCCTCCAGCAGTGACGCCAGCGCACCAGTGGATTCGTCGACCAGCGCTTCTATTCGCTCCCGCACCAGACGCGCAAGAACCGGCGCCGTGCCGCCGCTGGACACCGCGACCACCAGCGGAGAGCGGTCCACGATCGCCGGGACGATGAAAGTGGACAGCTCGGCATCGTCGACTACGTTCACGAGAATCGACATCGAGCTCGCCGCGGCCGCGACGCCGGCATTTACGTCACGATCACTGGTCGCCGCGATTACCAGCGCCGCGCCGCGCAGTTGACCCGCATCGAAATGCCGCGCAACCCAGCGGGTCCGGACCGGGTCCCGGCCGCGCCCGCCACCGCGGGCCGGACCCACGGCCAGTCGCTTCGACAGCCACTCGTTCAGCGCCGGGGCGACGACATCGACCTTTGCGCCAGCGTCGAGCAACAGCCGTATCTTGCGCTCGGCCACATCGCCGCCACCGACCACCAGCACACGGCGGTCCTCGAGATCGGCAAACAGGGGGAAGTACTTCACGACCTCAGCCCTCGAGACCGTGAATGCCGCATTCGCGCTTCAGCCCGAAGAAACGCGTTGCCTCGGCGTCGCCGGCCTCGGCGAGCGTCCGGGTCGTGTGCCAGTCACCGATGGAGACGTAGCCGTGGTGCCAGAGTGGGTGGTACGGCAGGTCACGGTTGCTCAGGTACTGGAATACCTGCCGATCGGTCCAATCCAGGATCGGATGGAACTTCCAGCGACCATTGCGGTATTCGAGCGGCCGGAGGCCGCTTCGCGAGCGAGCCTGTTGCCGGCGCAGTCCCGCGATCCAGGTGCCCACATCGAGCTCGGCAAGCGCCCGCTGCATCGGCTCTCCCTTGCGCATCTCGTTGTAGCGAACGATGCCGTCGGCGCCCTGCTCCCACAGCCGACCATGACGCGACTCGAGCCAGGCCGGCGACGTGGCAGGCTGGTAAACCTTGAGGTTCAGTCCGAGTCGGATCACGAGTTCGTCGACAAATCGGTAGGTCTCGGGAAACAGGTATCCCGTGTCGACCAGGATGACCGGGATTTCCGGCGCGAGACCGGTCACGAGGTGCAATGACACGGCCGCTTGCGCGCCAAAGCTCGAGGAGAGCGCGTGCCGGCCCGGAAGCTGATCAAGCCCCCACCGCACCCGTTGCTCGGCGTCCATGTGTTCGAGCGCCCGGTTTACCCGGTCGAGATACGCGGAATCGGCTCGCGCCAGGTCCGCGTCGAAGGCTGGTGCGGTCACTCTGCCACCGGCTGCGGCCGCGCGGTCACGAGACCGGCGCGCCAGGCAAAGTCGCCGAAGCGTTCGCCCGGCTCACGCTCGGCCGCAAAGCGCGCGAATGTCGAATCCAGCGTGCCGAGGATTTCGGCCTCGTCGGAGTTCTCGCGGTAGAGCGCGTTCAGCCGCTGTCCGCGGCCGTCGCCGCCCAGGTAGAGGTTGTAACGCCCGGGTGCCTTGCCGACCAGCGCGATCTCCGCGAGATACGGCCGCGCGCAGCCATTCGGGCAACCGGTGATGCGCAGCGTGAGGGGCTCCTCGCGCAGGCCGTGCGCGGCCAGCCGCGCCTCGACCTCGCGCAGCAGCGACGGCAGGTAGCGCTCCGCTTCCGCCATCGCGAGGCTGCAGGTGGGCAGCGCCACGCAGGCGAGAGCATCGCGGCGCAGCGGCGTCGACCGGGCGTGCGCGTCGAGTCCATGACGAACCACCAGCGCGTCGACCAACGCGCGCGCGGACGATTCGACATTTGCAATCACCAGGTTCTGGTTCGGCGTCAGGCGAAAGTCCCCGCGGTGGACACCCGCGATCTCGCGCAATCCGGTCAACCTCGCGCCCGCTGCGTCGTCCGCGATGCGACCCGACTCGATGCGCAACGTCAGGTGCCAGCGGCCGTCGTGCCCCTCGGTCCATCCGAATCGGTCGCCGCGCGTTGTGAATTCGAAGAGCCGCGCCGGTTCCAGCGCGAATCCCTGCCTGCGTGTGATCTCGGCGACGAACCAGTCGAGCCCGCGATCGTCGATGGTGTACTTGAGGCGCGCGTGCCTGCGATTCGTCCGGTCGCCGAAATCGCGTTGAGCGGTCACCACGGCCTCCGCGACGGCGAGCATCTGCCCCGGGCTCGCGAAGCCGACGACGTCGGCCAGCCGCGGATAGGTGGCGGCCTCGCCGTGCGTGGTGCCCATGCCGCCGCCGACGGTGACGTTGAATCCCACGAGCTGCCCGTCCTCGACGATCGCGATGAAACCGAGGTCGTGGGCGAATACGTCCACGTCGTTCACCGGCGGCACCACGATCGCGGCCTTGAACTTGCGCGGAAGGTAGCCCGGACCGTAAATCGGCTCGACCTCCGGCGTGGCGGCGACTTTCGCACCATCGAGCCAGATCTCGTGGTAAGCGCGTGTGCGGGGCAGCAGGTGCTCGGACAGGCGCTTCGCCCACTCGTGGGCCGCGGCGTGCGCGCGTGACTCCACCGGGTTCGCGCTCGCGAGCACGTTCCGATTCACGTCGCCGCACGCCGCGATCGTGTCGATAAGGGTGGCGTTGATGGCCGCCATCGTGGTCTTCAGCTCGGTCTTGATCACGCCGTGAAACTGGAATGCCTGGCGCGTCGTGAGCCTCAAGGTCCCGTTGCCATGGCGCACGGCGATTTCGTCCAGCGCCAGCCATTGCGCGGGCGTGCAGACGCCGCCGGGCAGTCGCGTGCGGATCATGAAGCTGTAGGCAGGCTCGAGCTTCTGGCGACGCCGCTCGTCGCGAACGTCGCGGTCGTCCTGCTGGTAGCTGCCGTGGAACTTGATCAGCGCCGTGTCATCCTCGCGGATCGCCCCGGTCAGCGGATCGGCGAGGCTTTCGACCAGGGTGCCGCGCAGCAGCCGGCTCTGCATCTTGATCCGCTCGATCGGGGTGGGCTCGGCCATGTTCAGTACACGTCCCTGAGGTAACGACGATCGTCGGCGAGCGCGCGCAGCAATGCCTCGGCACCGTCGCGGTCGTGACCGCCGTGCGCGATGACGACGTCGACCAGCGCGGCGTGCACGTCGGGCGCCATGCGTTCTGCATCGCCGCAGACATAGATGCTCGCCCCACCTTCGAGCCACGCGTAGATATCCGCACCCGCTTCGCGAATACGGTCCTGCACGTACGCACGGCCGCCGCGGTCCCTGGAGAATGCGACGTCCACCCGGTGCAGCAGGCCCTTGCGCGCGGCATCCTGCCATTCGGCCTGGTAGAGGAATTCGCTGTCGAAATGCCTTGCGCCGAACACGAGCCAGTTGCGACCCGTAGCTACCTGTTGCTCGCGCCGCTGCAGGAAGCCGCGGTAAGGCGCCACGCCCGTACCCGGACCGATCATGATCACATCGCGCGACGGGTCGGCAGGCAGACGGAAGCGCTCGTTCGGCTCGACGAACACGCGCATCGTCGCCCCGTCCCCGGCAAGGCTCGCGATGTGTGTCGACGCAGCGCCGTGGCGACGTTCGCCGCCGGATTCGTAGTCGATCACGGCCACTGCGATGTGAACCTCGTCGCCGACCGAGGCCTGGCACGAGGCGATCGAGTACAGGCGCGGGGCAAGCGGTCGGAGCGCCGCGACGAGTTCCTGCGCTGTCCAGGCCGCAGGCCAGCGCCTGAGCACGTCGGTGACCTGCAGGTCCTTGATCAGACCGCGCAGGCGCGTCTCGTGCCCGGGCAGAAGCACCTCAGCGAGCCCGCTGTCACCCGAACGTCGCGCATGCTCGATGAGGAACGGCCGGGTGAGGCGCGTGATCTCGCGGGCCGTCGCAAGCCACTCCCGCAACGGCACCGCTTTCCCGTCAAAGGCAACGATTTCATTGCCCGGAAGGCCCGCCGCGGCCAGCACGCCATCCACGACCGCTGGCGGATTGTCGTGCCAGACGCCGAGCGCGTCACCAGGCTCGTAGTGCAGCCCCGATCCTTCGAGCGAGACCTCGAGATGGCGCACGTCCTTGGTGGCGGTCCGGCCGGTTATTCTCTGGTTGTCGAGGACCCGCGCGACGAACGGCCGTTCGCGGCCGTACTGCGACTCCACCTGCAGCGGACGCAGGCGTGTGACGTTCGCGAATGGCTGGGCACCCATGCCGTCGCGGGCGGCCGCCACCAGCTGCCCGAGCCAGGTACCTGCCTGCCGTTCGTAGTCGAGGTCGCAGTCGACACGAGGCAACATTCTCCGCGCGCCGAGCGACTCGAGCCGCTCATCGAGCTGCCGACCCGTCTCGCAGTACTTCGGATAGCTCGAGTCACCGAGCGCGAGCACCGAGTAGGCAAGGTTTTCCAGTCTCGGCACGCGCTTTCCGGTGATGTGCTCGTGGAACGAGCGTGCGTCGTCCGGCGGGTCGCCGTCGCCGTGCGTGCTCATCACGATGCTGAGGAATCGTTCCTTCGACAGGTCCCTGAGCGGGTAGTCGCGGGCTGCGTAGACACGCACCGCGATACCGGCGGACTCCGCCGCGCGACCGAGGCGGTCGGCGATGCGCTTGCCGTTTCCGGTCTGGGATCCGTAGACGACCGCAAGCCGGGCGGTCGGCTCCTGCCGTGCGGCGACAGGCGCGGACTGTGCCGCGAATTCATCCACCGGCGCGTCACCTGTCTGCGACCGCGCGTGTGCCACGCCCGCTGCGAAGCCCGACAGCCAGTGCAGCGACGTTACCTCGAGCCCGTCCACCACGTGTTGCAGCAGCGCGCTGCGCTCGCGGTCGAGCGGACCCAGCGGTACGGCGGCAGCGGAATTGGGGGCCATGGCATCGCCTCGGAACAGTGTCCGGAGGGATGCTAGAGAGCGGGGGTGCCCCTTGGGAAAGGCCGCTTGGTTATCTGGTCATGCCCGCATCCGGCGGACCAGCGCCCACGGTGCGCGATGCACGGCATCAGGCCGGGAAGAATTCGATCGGCTTGGTGGTGGTCATGGTCGCCACGTCACGGGACTCGAACCGGAACATCTTCACCCTGGCGACCAGCTTGCGCTCGAGCTCCGCGTCGCCGAGGTCGCTGGAGACGACGCTGCAGTTGGTGACTTCGCCTGACGGCGCGATGGTTACTTCGAGCACGACCTTGCCCTGCAGCGCAGGATTGTCACGCAGCGCGCGGCTGTAGATCGAATAGATCGCCGACTTGTTGCGGTCGAAGACGAGTTCGATCTCCTCGCGAGTACGGGCGGCCTTGCTGCTGTGGCCAGTGCGCTGGGCTTCCACGCCCGGCGCGGCATCCACGCCTGACGACACCTTCGCGGTCGCCACACCCTTGAGCCCGGTGGACCCGCCACCGAAGCCGCTGCTCGCCTTCCCGACTGTTATGCCACCGCTGCCCTCGCCGACCCGGGCGGTCAGCAGTGCGCGGTCGACACGGGTCTTCTCGCCCACGCCGGCATTGAGCGGCTTCGCATCGGTCGGTGAATCCACGTTCATGTCGCGCAGTTCCGCAAGCTGGTCGGACAGCGCCAGCAATCCCGCCGACGCGGCCTTCTTGCGCGGATCGGGCACTGGCCTGGCCTCGACGACCGGCGCGCGCACCGGTGCCGGCCTTTCAATAGTGGGCACGACCACCGGTTTCGGAGGCGTTACCTCGACCTTCGGCTCCGGCTTCGGCTTCGGGCGCTCCAGGATGAATTCCACGATTCGTTCCGGCACCGCGGGTGCCATCGACTCCGGGCGCGGGCGATCCGGCAGCAGTGGAATCACGATACCGAGCCCGATGAACATCCCGAGCGCCGCGCCCAGCACGCGCCGCAGCCGGCGCTCCTCGGCCTCGGACGGCGTCCACGGCAATTCGAAGACCCGGAAGTTGCTGACGATCGTGGCACTCATGCTGCAATCACCCTGAAACAGGGGCGCTCGCCATGAGCGCCTGCTCGCGTTCGACGACGGCGAGCGAAACCTTGCTGTAGTCGGCCGCCGAACAACTCGCGACGACCTTGCGCAGCACCGCATACGGCAGCGATTTCTCGGCCATTACCGTCACCTCGCGCTGCTCGGCATTGCCGCCCAACAGCTTGTCCGCCTGGCGGTCGAGTGCGGCCCGCAGCTGCTCCACGACTGGCTCCGGAGAGCGGCCCACCTCGGCGATCGAGACCACGGCCTCGCCGTTGACGTACAGCATGTCGCGGGTGACCGTGACCACCGTGGCCTCGTGCGGTTTCAACTCGGAGACCGAGTGCGGAATCGAGATGTTGCGCGTGTTCGGCAGGATGTCCGTGTCCGCGGAGTGCACCAGCAGGTACACCACCATGATCATCAGCATGTCGATCATCGGGATCAGCGTGAGCGGCCCATGCCCTCCGCCACCCTTGCCGTGGCGCGCGTGGCGCTTGAGTCCGGTGCGGATCATGTCGGGGCATCTCCAAGTGAAATCTGCGGAAACAGCTCGGTACGCACGACCTTGCCGCCGTCGGCGCTCTGGCGCACCCGTACCGCGTCCATCACCTGCACGATGGTGTCGTAGTCAACGTCCTCGGCCACCAGCAGCGTGGCGTTCGACTTTTCGGGAAAACGCGTCTTCAGGTCCTGCAGGTAGGCGGAGAGCCGCACCACGTCCTGCCCGCTCGCGGTCACCGGCACGCTGGTCAGCACGCCGCTGTTGCGGTCCGCGACCTCGAGACCACCGCGCCGCACGATGACCTCGAGCTCGAGGCTCGGCACCTGGTCCACCGCCCTGGCCCCCGGGCCCGGCAAATGCACTTCCAGGATGCTCGTTCTCGAGAACACCGCCGTGAAGATCAGGAAGAACGTGAGGATCACCATCACGTCCAGCATCGGCACGATGGTCAGGTCGTTACGGCCACGGTAGCGCGCATGATTGCGCTGCTGGCGGCGCGCTAGCGTGGAGTTCTTCATGCGCGCACGGCTCCGCGCAGCTCATCGCGTGCGGGATTGCGCGCGGCAGCCGGGTTCGCCGCAACCGGATGCGGCACTTCGCGGCGGCGTTCGGTCACGGTGTTCAGGAACTTTACCGAGGCCACTTCCAGGCTGTCCACGAGTTCCGTGGTCTTGGTCTCGAGGTACATGTGGCACAGCAGCAGGCTGATCGCGAGCCCCAGGCCGAGCGCCGTGTTGTTCATGGCGACCGAGATGCTGGCCGAGAGCAGTGCGGCCTTCTCCGCCGGGTTGACGGCAGCGACCGCCGCGAACGCGTTGATCAGGCCGATCACCGTGCCGAGCAGGCCCATCAACATGCCGATGTTTGCCAGCGTGGCGAGGTAGTGCGTGCGTTTCTCGAGGCGCGGAATCACCTCGATCAGGCTTTCCTCCATCGCCTTCTCGATGTCCTCGCGACGGCGGGCGGTCGAGATTCTCGACATGCCGTAGCGCATGATCGTCGAGAGCGCCGAATCAGTGCTGTCCGCGACCTCCATGGCCTTGCGGAAGTTGCCAGCCTGGATCAGCGGCGCCAGTTCTGCCCACAGTCGCTTGTTACCCTTTGCGACTCTGGTCAGGTAGACGAACCGCTCGGCGGCAATGGCCAGGCCGAGCGTAAAGACGGCAGCGATGGGGTACAGGAATGCCCCGCCCTGCTTGAAGAAGTTGATGATCACGTCGATTGCGTTCATGGCTGGGTGGCTCCGGGGGAAGAACTGGCTGGTTTCGTAGAGGCAGGTGAACTTTGCGTGGTCAGGTCACGGAAATATGTGATTTCGCGCCTGAATTCGTCACGATCCACCGGCGCGAGGACCTCTTCGATCAGGCTGCCCATCGGCCGGTCCGGGCCGCCGGGCGGTTCCGCGGCCTTCCAGGGCACGATGCTCATGACCTTGGGCAGTTCACGGTTGCCGGTGATGGCAGTCGAGTCGAGTTGCAGTCGGTCGTGGGCGCGCTGGCCCTGGTCGGCTGACGCGACCTTCGCCGGTGCCGTAGCGACCGGTGCCGGCGGCTCCGCCGCGACTGCTGCGACGGGCATGGCGAGTGCGATGGCAATCATGACTGGCACGATTTTCATTTCTGCGCCTCCGCTGTGCGCGAAACCTGTCCAAGCCGGGTACGCAGCTCGACCAGCCAGGGCCCGGTGTTGGGATCGGTACCGCCAGTCAGCAACTGGTATTCCTCGTAGTGACCGAGCGCCGCGGCCGGATCGCCGAGGTAGAGATCGAGCAGCACGCCGAGGTTGCGATGCGGCGCCGGGATAGTACGGCGCGATTGCCACAGCACGCTCATAGGCGGCGCGCGCCTCCTGGAATCGACCGAGCCGTCGACTCGTAACACCCAGCATGTTGAGCGCTTCCGCATTCGTCGGTTCGACGGCAAGGACCTCGGCAATCCTTGCCTCTGCAGCGGCATCGTCACCGGCTTCGAGGGCCGGGCGCGCAGCCGCCAGCGCCCGGGCGACCTCCGGAGACGGCTCGGGCGCCGCGCCGGATTTCCCGCCGGACTTCGAATCGGGGTCCGCAGCAGCTGCAGCGCCAGGCACCGCATCGGCCACTGCACTCGGCGCGTCGATGATTTCAGGCCTGTCGTAGCGGGCTGGCTTCATCACGGCGAGCGCCGCATAGCTCTTCCGCACCCACTGGTCGTAGATCCCGTCGGCAGCGCGATGGGCGTTGGTCTCGTGAATGCCGATGGCTTTCTCTTCAAACGGATAGGCCTGTTCCTCGAGCAGCAGGTCGTACTGCTCGAGCTCGTCGGGCGACAGTCCGGCCGGTCGCTCGGAGGCAAGCAGCGCACTGCCGAGGTCGCGGTACAGGTCCGCCATCGCGTAGGTCGCCGAGGTCGTGACTTCGGCGACACCGTATCCGGCCGCGCGCGAGTAGGCAGCCAGCGACGCTTCCATTGCGGATTTCTTCCGCGCCAGCGAGCGGTCGAGCGGCGCCACCAGCGCCACGCCCCTTGCAGCCTGGTCCAGCGGCCGCGCGAGTTCCAGTGACGCCTGCGCAGCGAGGAACCGCGAGCGATCCGAACGCGCCGAACCGGCGACTGCATCGGCTGCGATCAACTCTTCGAGCCAGTGCTGCCGGGCAGCCGCGTCACCCGCGCCAACGGCCAGATCGGCAAGCTGTTGCCGTGCCTCGATTGCGACATCCGCGGGCGTCGGGAATCGTTCGACGTAACCTGCGTAGGCGCGACGCGCAGCTGCCGTATCGCCGGAAGATGCGTAAAGCTCGGCCGCCTGCCACTGCGCCGTACGGCGAACCTGTTCGTCTTCCGCGTCGCGGGCCGCCACGCGCTCGAGCTCGATGGCCGCGTCGTGCGGGCGGCCCGACTCGAGGTAGGCAACTGCAAGCTTGCGCGTCACGTCAGGCTGCAGCTCGTCCTGGGGATAAGCGGCCCGGAATCGTTCGAGCACCTCGGCCGCTGCGGCCCACTGACGCGAAGACAGCAGCAGTGCTGCCGCGTCGTATTGTGCCTTGGCACTCGCGCTCGACGCCGGCGCAACGGTTGCAACGCGCAGGTACTCCTGCACCGCTCCATTGACGTCGCCGGCCGCCTGCTTCGCCTCGGCCTGGCGGTAGACCGATGCGGCCAGCCGATCCGTGACCTCGGCCTGCTGGGGGTCGCCGGCAGGCAGGCGCGCTGCGAGTTCCGTGTAGGCCTTCTCGGCATCGGCATAGCGGCCGTCGTCGAAGTAAGTGTGCGCGAGCACGGTCCATGCCACTCGCTGCTGGCCAGCGTCGGCCCTGCTGCCGAGCGCGAGTACCTGCTGGGCCACGGACTCGGCGCGTATGCGATCGCCGGAGTCGAACAGCGTCTTTGTCGCGCGAGTCAGCACGGCCGGTGTTTCCGGGTGCTCCGGGAATGCCGCCGCAAATCGCAGGCCGGATTCCATCGCACGCGCCTGCAGCTCCGGGCGCTCCGACTGCGGCGCCTGCGCGGCGGCCTTGTCGTAGGCGACCAGCGCGGCGTAGCCCGCACGCGCCGCCTGTGGGTTGGACGCGTAGGAATACGCGTCGCGCTCGTACTCGACTGCCGCCTCCTGGTAACGGGCGCCGTCGAACAACAGGTCCGCGAGCAGCAGTCGGGTCCCGGGCGCCTGGGGTGAGTCGTCGAAACCGTCCAGGTAGTCGCGATACCAGCGCACTGCAACGTCGCGGTCGCCGGCAGAGCCCTTCTGCGCGAGCGCGTGGTGATGCTGCGCGAGATCGAGCAGGTTGGCCTGGATCGCTGCGCTGACCGCGGGATCGATGTCGGTGGCGTGACTGCGCCAGTAGTCGCTGCGCGGTCCGTACTCCTCGACCAGCTGGCGCTTGCCGTCCAGCACCAGTGTCGTGAAGCCGCCCTTGGCGTACGCGTCCGTGGCGCGCACGATCATCAGCGGCGCCTGGGGATCCATCGGCCTTCGCGACGCAAAAGCCCGATAGGCCTCGGCGCCGTCCTGGAAACGCTCCTTCTCGACATAGAGGTCGCCGAGCGCGCCATAGAGTTGCGACTCGTACGGCGCGGGGCCGTGCCGATCCAGGGCGACCTGCAGCGAGCCGGGTCCCTCGCCAGCAGCAAACGTAATGGCCAGCGCGCGCAATGCGTCAGCGCTCAGCTCCTGCTGCGCACGCGGCAGGTCCTTCTCCGCGCGCAGCCGCCCGTCTTCGACCAGCACGTCGTCGAGCAACAGCAGGAACGCCGCGTTGCTTTCCTCGTCACGTGACTGCTTGAACAGCGCCCAGCCGCGCTTGTAGACCGCCTGCTCGTAGAATGCGGAGCTGGGTCCCTGCGACTGCACCGTCGCGTAGGCGCGTTCCGCATCCGCGTAGCGCTGCTCGCTGAAAAAAGCCTCGCCGCGCCGGAACTGGGCTTCGTCGAAGTGCTCGCTCTGCGGGTACCTGGCGACCATCCGGTCGAGTACCGTCAGTGCCTGGCTCGTCTCGCCGAGGCTCTCATAGGCCCGCGCGAGCTGGTAGAGCACGGCATCGGTCCCGGCCGCATCCGGCTGCTCGTCGAGAAGCTGCTGGTAGGCCGCAATGGATTCGCGGCTTGCGGTCGTCGCCGCTGCCGACTCGGCGCCGTCCTCGACCCGCAGCGTCTCGGCCTCCGCGAAGCGCAGGTCACCGAGCCTGCGCAGCGCCTGGGCACGCATGCCGGGGTCCGTGTCGGGAATACGCAGGAAGTCCTCGTAGCTGCGCGCCGCCTGCCCGGCTTCGACCTCTACGGCCCCGCCACGGTCAATGGGCACGCTGCGCTTCGCCAGATCGCCGAGCGTAGTCGGCTCCGGGGCTTTTCGGGCGGCGCCGGCCGGAGACGACGCCGCGAGACAGGCCAGCACGGCAACTGCAATGCGGGCGTTCATCGCAGCACCCCGGCCGAGGCTCCGTCGTAGAGCGCCGCGAGCGCGAACTGGGCCTGCGTTGCGTAGCTGGCGAGGCGGCGCTTCTGCGCCTCGAGTTCATTCACCGCGATGGCGGCGAGCACGCGTTCCTGCGCGGCCAGGGTCGCATCGATGCGCGGGCCGATCTCGTCGACGCGCGTGGCGAGCTCATTCACCCGGGACGCGAACGCGCTGGTATCGCGCGGCGCGGCCACTCCTGCCAGTTCCACCAGCTGCACGCGGCTGCGCGCCTCTGCAAGCAGGGTGCCAGTCTCGCGCAGGTCGGTCGTGACGCGGCGCAGACGTGCCTTGTAGGCGGCATCCATCTGCCACAGCAGCACGCCGCGCAGCAGGCGTTCGCGCTCCTCCACCGCTTCACGCTTCGCGCCTTCCGGCAACATGGCGATCCGGGCCTGCACCTCGTCGAGCTGTCGCCAGTCGCGCGCCTCGGCGTCCGTCCCAAGGGCTGCGACGTCCCGGCTGGATTCGATCGCGGCGACCCGCTGCTCGAGCGCCGCCTGCTGACTGGCGAGTCCGTCGAGGTTCGCGTTCGCCAGCGTTGCGGTACGGCGCGGCTCGCGCTCACCTGAAGCCTGCTCGCGCGTCGCCACCATCTCGTCGAATGCGTTCAGCGACTCGCTCCACCCGTCAAGGTTGCGCTGCATGATTCGCAGGTCGCGGTAGTTCTTCAGGCCTTCCTGGAACTCGTGCGACGCGAGCAGGTGATACAGGTAGCGGGTCTGGGGCGAATCCGGCAACTTCTGCAGCTGCCACATCCAGCCGATTGCGTCGCTGCCGGGCGCGGCGGCCAGCACCGAATCGAGGAACCCGCCACTGCGAATCGCCGCGATCGACTCGTCGATCCGCCGGCCTTCCCTCTCGTAGGCCTGTACTGCAAACCGGTATTGCTGCGCCGCCTGCCCGTTCGCGGCCAGCTGCGCGTACGCGTACGGCACGGCGAGGTAGGACTCCTGCACCGCTGAGTCGAGCAGCCGCCGTTCGCGAAGCTCCAGCCACGGCACCAGTGCGAGGTCCGAGTGTTTTGCGTCCGACTCGGCCCAGCCGAGTCCGAGCAGGGCCCGATTGGTGAACGGCCCGTCCAGCCTCACGCGGGTCAGCGCGGCGATGGCCGGCTCCGGCTCGCGGGCCTGCAGCATCGCGTAGCCGAGCGCCAGGTTCGCCCGGTCGCGCAGCGAGCGTTCCTCGTCCGTGACCGCCGGCATGCTACCCACTGCTTCGAGCCAGCGCTGGCCCTGCGTAACGTCACCCGACCGCACCAGCGCTACGCCGAGGTTGTACTGCGCAAATGCCGCCCAGTCGTCGCCCGCACCTGCGGCGCTCAGCACCGACGCGGCATCGGCATAGCGGCCCTGGGCCATCAACACGTTTGCCGACAGCAGTCGCTTCTCCGAATCGAGCGATCCGGGCAATGTGCCGCGGATCTTCTGCAGGTTTTCCCAGGCCTGGTCGTAGTAGCCACGCTGGTATTCAATCCTGGCCAGGTAGAAGCGCGCCCGGTCACTCACCGACTGCGGCACCGACCCGGCCAGCAGGCGATTGAAGATCCGGGTGGCTTCCGCATGCAGGCCGAGCGACAGGTAGAGACCGCCCGAGAGCAGTTCCGCATCCGCATCGTGATTCGGCATCCGGCCGTAATCGCGGGCGGCCTCGAGTCGCACCAGCGCGCCGAAGTAATCGTCCTGGTAGAAATGAAACAGGACGTCGCCGTAGTCGAGGTCACGCACCTTGCCTGGTGGCGGCAGGTCGGATTCCTTCGGCGCGGCGCCAGCCCCGGCCGCAACGATCACGCAGGCGGCCAGGCCTGCGGCCAGGTTCCGGTTCCATCGGCGCGGTGGCGTGGTCGTCATTCTGCTTCGAGCTTCATCGGCGTCCAGGTGGCGACCGCTCAGTCCCACTGCCGAACGACGAATTCGGGCTGCAGCGCTGCCTCGCGGTCGCTGATGCGCAGTTCGACGTACTTGGCACCGACTGCCTTGTCGAAAGACAGCGTCGCGCCGCGACGGTAATCGACCTCGTGCGGGCCCTTGCCACTGAAGAACGCGACCAGTTCGTGCTTGCCTGTCTTCAGGTTTCCGAGGTAGAGCTTCTGCACGCCGCCGCGGTGCAACGCCTTGACCTCGCGTTCCGTGTACAGGTAGTTCGCGACCTCCTTGTCGTCGAGCTTCAGCGTCACCGAGTCGAGCTCGAAGAACGTGCCTACATTGAGCGACAGGAACACGGCCACCTGCGTGCTCGAGGGATAGAGGATTTCCTCCTCCAGCTTGAACAGGTCGCGGTTAAGGTCGATCAGCTGTTTCTTCAGTCCCTGCACGTCCTGGTCGACGGCGCGCGTCGCCTGCGCCGGGTCGTCTGCGCCAGCTCGCCCGGCAAACAGGCTGCCGCCCGCGACGAGGATCATGCTGGCAAACGCCAGCCACCGGAGACGGTGGGTGGATTCCGGGGGCTGCCGCATCATTTTCCGATCTCCTCGAGCAAACGGTTGAGTTCTGCCTGCGGCACCGGGGCTGACGCCCACGACGCACGCACGATTCCATCGCGGTCGACGAGCAGCGTCAGCGGCAGCGCCTCCACGTCGTAGAGACGCCCGACCGCCTGGCGACTGTCGAGCAGCGTGGGAAACTTCAAGCCAAGCGACTGAGATATGGACGTGGCCCGGCCGGCATCGCCGTCCAGGTTCACGCCGAGAACCACGGGTCGGTCCGCATCGGGCGCGGTCGCCATCGAGTTGAGTTCCGTGAGCGCCGACCGGCACGACCCGCACCAACTCGCCCAGAAAGCCAGCACGACGACATCGCCCTGGTATTCAGACAGGCGCAGGTTGCGACCATCGGTCGACTTGAGCACGAAGTCCGGCGCAGCCGTACCGGTCGACACAGCCTCGGTCGCGGCCTTCACGACCAGCGGCGAAAGTGCGCCGGCAAGCGCCGCACCCCCAAGGGCCAGCGTGTGTAGTAACGCCGTTACGCGGGCGCGCGCGAAGTAATCTCTGCCTCGCATCCTGGCAACCCCGCTGTCATGGGTGAGACCCGAAGACCGGAAGCTTTGCGTCCCCGCCTTTCAGCGGGTTTGCCTTTTTCAGTCGAGTGAATCCTTGTCTGGAGGGCGCCGCGCTGTCAAATCAAAGGGCGTTTTGCACCTCATAGGCGGCATTGCGTCACAAAACGATGGGCTGCCCGTGCCGCAAACCGCGCCCCCGCCGCCCTGTCGGCCGGCACCCTACTGCCCAGGCTCGAGCCCCGGCGAGTAGTAGACACGGCCCTGGTTGTCGACGATGACTGCCTCGACGTCGCCGACCCGTCGCACGTATTCCATGCCGCGTTCCACGCCCAGGATGAAGATCGGCTTGGTGAGGCCGTCGGTGCGGGTCGCATTTGGACCGATGACGGTGACGCTGCGGACGTCGGACGGCGATTTGCCGGTACCCGGCACCAGTATGTGATGGTGACGGACACCGTCCTGCTCGAAATAGCGTTCGTAGTCACCCGAGGTGGAGATGGCCTCGTCCGCGAGCGGGATGCGCGTAACCACGGCACCATCCCGGCGCGGGTCGCGTATTCCGACGATCCACGGCTTGCCGCGGCGGTCGCCGAGCAGGCGGGTGTCGCCGCCGGCGTTGACCATCGCATGCTCGATGCCGAGCTCGCGCAGGATCTCGACGCCGCGATCGACCGCCCAGCCCTTTGCGAACCCCCCCAGGTCGATGCGCATGCCCGGTCGCAGGAAGCGGATCGTCTGCGCCTCCCGATCCACCTGCAGCCGGCGGTAGTCGATCGCCTGCAGCCCCGCGGCAATCTGCTCGTCGGTCGGATGCAGCTGCGCACGGTAATCGTAGAGATAGCCCACGCTGGCGTAGGTGATGTCGAAAATTCCGTCGCTCAGCCGCGAGTACTCGAGCGACTTCTCCACCACGTCGATGATGTCGGCATCGACCTGCACGGGCCGGTCGAATGCATGGGCGTTGACCTGCGAGAGCTGGCTATCCGGCTTGTAGGTGCTCATCAGCCGGTCCGTGCGGTGCATGTCGGCCATCACCGCGTCGATGCCGCGTCGCGCCAGCAGCGGATCGTTCGCCCAGAGCTCCACGGCGATCCGGGTACCCATGATCGCTTCCTCGCGCTGGTACCACTGTCCGCTCGAGTTCAAGGCACGCTCACGGGCGCCACGGCGCCTGCGCCTCCGCAAACAGGCGCTGCAGGAACGCGCGAACCGCGGGCAGGGCTTCGTCCGCGGGCATCAGCCGCTCACGCACCAGGATGTCGGCGATGTCGCGCAGCGTGCGCCGACCGTCGACCAGCGACGCAACGAACGAATGAACGCGCATCGCAAGCGCCTGGCTCTCCACCTGCGGCAGCACCGGCACCGGCACGTCGTCCCGCTCGAGCCAGCCTGGCGCGTTGCGATGTGGCGGCGGCGGCGTGACCCGCGCGTGCATGGCCGCGCTGAAGGTCACCAGCCGCTCCATGCGTCCGTGACGACTGGCCGGAGACGCCAGATACGGGACCACGTCTTCCTGCACCTCCATGTACTGGAAGCCAGCCGTACCGAGGATTGCAGGCAGCTCGTCGATCGAATAGCAACGGGCCGGATCGCCGTGCTGGAAGAACAGCGAGCCGCTGTTCACCCAGCGACCGCCGGGCTTGAGCCATGCGTTCAACCTGGCCGCAAACGTCGCCAGGTCTTCGTCGAGTATGTCGATCAGCCACGGCGTGACGATGGTGTCGAAAGCGCCCGGCGCAAACGGGGCCTGCGACGCATCGGCGACGACCGGCCACAGGCCCGGTGGCGCGGGTGCCGGAGCGTGCAGGTCGCGCAGCAACGCGTGGCTGCCAAGGTCGCGCGGGGCCACCGGAAATTCGTGCAGCTCGACGTGCTCGCCCAGGAACATGCGGCGCGCCACGATCATCATCAGCGGGTTCAGGTCCGCGGCGATCGTGGTGACCGGGCGTCGGCGCAGGTGAAGATCATAGGCGAGCCGACCCGCGCCGCAGCCGAGCACCAGCAGCCGTCCCGGATTTTCGACGCCGAGCGCCCTGTCCACTACTGCATAGGCCAGATCGTTTTCTGCTTCTCCCCAGCACCAGTCGCGATGCAGGTTGGCGTAGTAGCCGGTCAGTCCCTGCCCCGCCGGCAGCGGCGAAACGAGCGCCCGATAGGTTTCGGGCACGGCGGCCGCCGTGGCCACCTCGAGCGGCGCCAGCAGCGACGACAGCCGTCGCGCATGGTCGCTGCAGGCGCTGGACATGAGCTTCAGGCGATTCCGCGTGGCTGCCAGCGTGACATCGGGCTCGAGTGCCGCGCGGTACCGTGCTGCCTGGGCCTCGAGTTCGGTGGTGAGAGCGCGTATGCGGGTGCGCCACTCGCCCTGCGTCGCCTGCGGCTCGGCGCACAGCCACGGAATTCCGTCCACGAACGGGTAGAGAGTGCCGCATGCCTCGCAGCGCGCGCCGGTGCCCGGAATGAGCCGTCCGCCGCAGCGCGGACAACTGAGCAGCGTCCAGTGGTCGGTTTCGAGTGCCCTGTCCAAGGTTCCCGAGTCTAGCCGATCGTGCCGCTCACGATCGGATTGAACGCGATCAGGCTGTCCTGCAGCGCTGCAGAACCGAGGCCGTGACCCTGGAGCTTCTGGCCGAACTGCCCCTGCTCACCGTGCAGCGCCATGTAGTTGAGCACCACGGTCTCGACCAGCAGGTTTACGTTGTTGGCTGCGGGACTCGAGGCCGTCTCCACCGACGCGTCGGGACGGAAGTACCCGATCTGCTGGTGCCGGGCCGTACCGGCAGCGCCGCTACTGAGCAGCTGCGGCCTGCCTTGCGGATTGTAGACCAGGAAGAACGACGCAGCCGTGGACTGGTTGTCGCTGGTCCACATGAACTTGCCGCGGCCGTCGACGCTGCTGTCCACCTGGCCGCTGGCCGAGATCGAGCCATCCGAGAAGACGTACAGCATCAGCGGCATGCCGCGCCGCGCCGCGTACTCCAGGCACGCGCCCATGCAGCGCCCGGCGCGCAGGTCGCGAAGCTCGCCGGTCGAGCGTCCCTGCCCATGGTAGTCGTAGCCGCCGAGCGTGATCGTGCCGGCCCCGGCATAGCCGGACAGCACCATCTTCATCACCGCCGCGGTCTTGCGGAACTCGGCGTCGCTGTCGTACTCGGCCGTACTGAAGATGCCGCCGGCACCGACGATGTCCTGGTCGAGATCCGGATTGAGGCTGGTGGGGTCGCCGAAGCGGTCCACCACGTCGGCCGCCTTGACGTAGCCGCAGTTCACGAGGTCGCGCACTACCTCGTCGCGCGTGACGGTCGTCTTCTTCGGGTCAGCCCAGGGCTGCTTCGGATCGACCATCTGCAGCTTGCGACTGCTGATGCGCTCCACCGATTCCATCACCGCCACGGTGTCGTCCACACTCAACAGGCTCGCGAGCTGGCCCGTGTCAACGAGACCCGTGACGTCGCTGGCCCGATCCACCTTGGTCGGGCGCACGGACAGGTCGATCAGCCCGACCGGTGCCATCGAGTTGCCGCCGGAGTCCGACGCACGCGAGCCGACCAGAGTTGCCAGCGATCCGTCCGCGCCGGCCTTGTAGATCCCGTACATCGGATTGTGCGGGTTGTTGCCTGTATCGTTTTCCGAACGTGCGGCTATGACGGCACCATTGATCGAGCCGGCGGTCGCAGGCGAGATTCGATCCATGATTCCGCGCAGGAATGCGCTGTCCGAGTGGAACGCGAGACCCAGGCTGGTGTCGGTGAAACTGGTGCCGGTCGCGGAATTGGTCATGCTGGGCAGCATGTCTCCGGGCAGGCCCATCTTGCCGTAGCCGGCCGTGCTCAGGAAATCGAGCTGCCCGCCCGGCCCGCCGATCAGCACGTTCGATCCGACCATGTTCGCGCCGCCGGCGAGGTCGATGCAGATGAACGGGATCTTGCCCGCGCCCTGTACCTGGATGCCGCAGCTGCTGCGCAGCGCCTGCAGGTCAGGCGACAGCGCGGCCATCGCCGCGCGCGGATCCGCGAACAGGCTGAAGATCGTCGGTGCGACGACCGTTCCCAGGCCGGCGGTCAGTCCCTGCGCGATGAAGTCGCGGCGCGTGACCGGCCGTTTATGGCCAAGGGCATGCCGGATCGGTTCGTCCAGGCCCAGTCGCCGTGGAGGTGACTTGCGAATGATCATGTTTGCTTACCTGGTACGTGCCTTGCGGCGCCTCAATTGATCAACGTCACGGCGCTGCCGAGCATGGCTGCGCAAGTCGCCTTGACGACCGTCGCAGTGCGTCCTGCCGGGCAGCTGTTGCCGCAGGTGGTGAGTCGCGTGATCAGACTGTCCAGCTCGGTGCTCACGTCGCCCGGATCCGGGTCGGTCCCCATGTTGGCGAGCATCATGCGACCGACCAGCGAATTGACTACGATCCCGCGTCCGCCGGACCCGAACGCGGCCGCCGGCGCGGCGCCGAAGTTGAAGCCAGGGAAGTACGCGGCACGCGCCGATGTGTCGTCGACCAGCGCGTTGCAGTACTGGATCGAGAGCTGCGCGATAGCCACCGGGTGCCCGGAGACGAAGGTGTCGATGCTCTCGACGGTCGGCAGTGCCTGTTTGACCGTGTCGAAGGTGGCTTTCACCGCGGGCGTCTGGGCGCTCACGCCGGTCAGCCTGGACATGGTCGTGTTGATCCTGTCGAACACCCGCAGGCCGATGTCGGCGGGGCGACGCACGTCCGGCGGCGGGCCCGGGGCCAGCGGCACCGGGTCGAGGCGCACGTTGGTGTTCGAACCGAGCACGTCGAAAGTCAGGAAGAACTCGTCGGCGTCCGGCCCCTTCTGCAGCCCGATGACCGTGCCGATCGTCGACAGCTGCTGGCCGAGCGGTCCGTACTCGGAATCCGTGATGTTCGTGTCCAGCGTCCGGTATGCCTGGCCGACGTCGGGTTCCGTGCCGTTGATGCCGATGCGCATGCCCGCGATGGGAATCGTCCCCGGCTGCGCTGCGGGGTCGAGGCTGATGAACGTCGGCTTGTCGAACAGGTAGCTGTAGCTGTCGAACTGGCTCACCGTGAACATGATGTACGACTGCGGCACGCCTACCAGGTGGCTCACCGAGAACAGCACGAAGTATTTCTCGCCAACGCCAGCGTCGAAATTCGTCTGCACCTGTTGCTGGGTCAGCGCGCGGTTGTAGACGGCCACCAGCCGGTAGATTCCCTGGAACTGGCGGTCGCCTGAGACTTCGTTGCCCAGCACGAATGCGAAGGTGTCGTCCCAGTCGGCGATATTGCCGCCGGCGGACGGATCGGTATCCCCGGTGTAGTCGCCGTTGACGTAGATCCGCCGGCCGTTGACCGGGTCGTAGGTCGCGACGACGTGCTGCAGCGTAGCCTGCAGGTCTTCGTCGGCGGCGGCCGTGGTGAGCTTCGGGTCGCCCGCCTGGTCGGTACTGCTCGACCGGTTGTAGAAGTCGTAGCTGTACAGTGTCTGGCCGAGCATGAAGTTGCGTGTGGTCGTCCCGCCCGAGTAGGAAACGATGCGCGCATCTTCCTGTGCCACGTTACCCGGTGCGACCCACGCCTCGATCGTGTATTCGCCGGTCGCTGCGATCAGGTCGTGCAGCTTGCGGCTGGCCGTGGTCGAGCCCTGCGCCTTGCCGCTGCGAACGTTGATGCCCCAGCCGCCCACCCAGGTCACGTCGCCGGACAGCGTCAGGTTCAGCGCCGGCTCGACGCCGCTGGTGTCGTAGGCAGCGCTGCCCCGGCCAGTCTTGAATTCCCACAAGCCGATCAGGTTGGACGTGTACCGGTTGCCGCCGCTCGCGACAGTACCGTCGTACATGCCGAGCGCTTTCGAAAGCACCAGCGATGGATCGACCTGCGTGGCGGGCACCTGCCCGGCAAAGGCACTGATGGCCGCCTGCATCTCGTCCGCGTCGGCGGCACAGTCGCTCCAGCAGTTGTGGAACTCGTTGCGCAGCCGCAGCACCAGTCGCGACTGTGCTGGCGTGTCGAGGTCGATCTTGACCTTCACGGCGTCATAGGCCTGGTCGAGGTCCGCCGAGGCGAAGAACGGTGACTGCGCCGCGGCTGCCGTCGGTGCGTGGCAGCGAGCGCAGTATTCCCGCACGACTGGATAAACGGTCGTCGAAAACAGTGCAGGCGTCGCCGGGAATGCCTTGCTGGCACCCGGATCCCTGATGACCGGCGCCTTCAGCACGACACCCTGCACGCCACCACCGCCAACCGCACCGGCCCATGCGGCGATCCAGGTCGTCATGATGTCGGCGCAGGCGTCGGCGCTGGCGAGCCAGCAGTTGTGGCCCCCGGCGACCTTCTGCACCAGGCGCGAATCGCGAGGAGAGGAAAGAGTCACGACGCTGTTCGCAGCCGCGTAGGCGAGATTGATGTCGTCCTGGCGCACGAACTGCGGGGCCTGCCCGCCGGCCACGTGGCACTTGCCACAACGATTGCTGGCCTTGAGGTTGTCCCAGACGTTGATCTTGAACGCCTGCACGTCGGCCGTGGCCGGCGGCGGGCCGCTGTATGCGGCGGGTGTACCGCCGGAGGTGACCGGGTTTTCGACCGTCTTGGCGCCGCCGCCGCAACCGCCGAGCATCAGCGCAGCGGCACCGATTGCCGCGGCGCGAATCGTCCAGGTTCGCAGGGTCGTGGTGTTCATGGCGTCCCCTAGTCACCCATGCAATAGGTCGCAGCCTCGGCGAACACTCGCTTCAGCTGGTAACCGCTGGACCTGAATGAACCGACCATCGACTGGACCTTCGCGCGGTCCTGTGCGTCGCTCGGGTCGCGGAAGCAGACGGTGCGAAACACTTTCTTCACCTGGCAGCCGGCGAATGCATCCGTGTGCGCAAGCTCCATCCCGAGCGACTTCGCACCCTGCCCGCTCCCCGGCAGCGAGGCATCCCAGCCAAGCAGCGAATTGCGGCCCCGGCGCCAGTAGTTGTCCCAGTGATCGTCCGGCGTGGAGTAGCCGGCCGGGAACGTGTCCTTGTTGTGAAAGTACTTCGGGCGCACCACGCCATCCGAGTAGACAAGCCGACCGGCCGTCTCGTCCCAGTCGTGGTAGGCGAACGCCTGCACCATCGGATCCATGCCGCTGTGGCAGCCGATGCAGTTATTGAGGAACAGCCGGCTGTCCCCGCCCGGGCTGCGGCTGACATCCTGGCGTATTCGGTCCGGGGGACGGGTCGTGTCCATCACCTGCTCCAGGTCCGTGCACAGGTGGTTGATCAGCGTGAAACGGAACATTGCGCGGTTGGTACCGGCGATCAGGAACGCTTCCGCCGCGGCGCGCGAAGTCATGACACCAGCGGTCGCGCCCGGCGGAAGGCCGTTCTGCGATGACTGAGTGGTGCGCGTAAGCACGTCCTTCAGGCTCGCACCCTGCGACTCGAGCGCCGCATAGTGGTCGTTGTTTGCAGGCGAGTACCCGGGAACGCCGGACGCGCCGCTGCCCACGTAGAGAATGTCGTCGTAGAGCACGTGATCGAACGGCACGTCGTCGCGCACCATGCCGATCACGGTTGCAACGTAGTCGTTCAGCGGCGCAAACACCGTCTGGTCGCGGTTCGTCCACGGAGTCGCGAAATTCTTCAGCGTCACGTCGTAGAAGGCGCGGTCCTGCATCGCCGTGTAGGCGGCCTGGCTCGGGCTGCCAGCCGCGATGTCGCTTGCCATCGATGTGAGCACCGCTTCGCTGGGCGGCACGCCCGCGAGCCGGTCGTGCATGCGCTTTGCCTGGCTGCGTGAATCGGCCATTGATGTCGTGGGCTGCAGCGCGACGAGCATCGCGCACGCAGTCAGGGCGGTCACCCGCAACTTGCCAAGACGCGTCCTGCGGCGCATGCAGATCCTCCCTCCCGACCGGACCATCCGGTGGTTGGCGCGAATTTGAGTGCTGGCGCGGCAGAATCCAAGCCGTGTGTGCCGCACTGAGAAGCGCCTCACACAACGAAAGCCTGCAGGTGGTGATATTGGCTGCATGTGAGAAAAAGTGACCCCCCG
Source organism: uncultured Gammaproteobacteria bacterium (assembly GCA_963819835.1). Taxonomy (GTDB): domain Bacteria; phylum Pseudomonadota; class Gammaproteobacteria; order Steroidobacterales; family Steroidobacteraceae; genus RPQJ01. The sequence continues at coordinate 283,638 of CAWFXR010000023.1, read as the reverse complement.
CGGCATGTGTGCCGCGCTCGTGCCCACCTGTCGAGGAAGCTCCGATGCTCGCTTTCATCCGGGATCTCAAGCATGCCCGCTGGCCGCACGGCCGACTTGCTACTGCGCTCGTCGCGATCGTCATCGCCGGTTGCGGCGGCGGAGGTGGTGCCGGCCCGGGCAGCGGACAGGACCCGGACCCGATCGTGCTCGACTTCCCGATCGCATACGTGAAGCGGGCCGTTCCAGCCGGCAACGCGGCCACCGTCGACGCGCGGAGGCTGCTCGACTTCGAACCGGGTTCCGACCTGTACGTGCGCGATCGCGCCTCGCCGTCGGCCAGCGAGCGCAACGTGACCGGCGAACTGACGCAGGGCATGGGTGAGGTACGCGACATCGAACCATCGTACGACGGCACGAAGCTGGTGTTCGCAATGCACCGGCCGCTGATCGACGGCGCGGAGCCTGAGGAGCAGCCGACCTGGGAAATCTGGGAATACATCGTCGCTACCAGCGAACTGCACCGTGTCGTCAGCTCCGACACCGTGGCCCGCCAGGGCAACGACGTGGCTCCGCACTACCTGCCGGACGGCCGCATCGTGTTCAGCTCGACCCGGCAGCGTCAGTCGAAGGCCATCCTGCTCGACGAAGGCAAGCCGCAGTTCGATGCGCAGGACGAGGATCGCCTCGAACCTGCGTTCGTGCTCCACGTCATGGACACCGATGGTGGCAACGTCCACCAGGTCTCCTTCAACCAGAGCCATGACCTTGACCCCGCGGTGCTCGACGACGGCCGCGTCGTCTTCAGTCGCTGGGACGGCGCTCCCGGCCACGACGAATTGAGCATCTATGCCATGCGTCCGGACGGCAGTGGCCTGGAACTGCTGTACGGCGCCAACAGCCACATGACCGGGACCGATGACACCGAGATCCACTTCCTGGACCCGCGCCCGATGGCAACCGGGCACCTGCTGGTGCGCGCTCAGCCGATGGTGGCGCCCGAGCGTGGCGGCGAGCTGCTGGACATCGACGTGTCGAACTACGTGGACAACACACAACCGACGGCGCCGAATGCCGGCGCGCTATCGGGCCCGGCGCAGGTAGCCGCGACGATCAATGTCGTCAACACGATCCCCGGGCCGTCCCCGGGAGGCCGCTACCAGGCAGCGTTCCCGCTGCGCGACGGTACCGGTCGCCTGCTGGTCAGCTGGACCCAGTGCCGGCTGCTCGAAGGGACCCGGATCGTCCCCTGCACGGCCGATCGACTTGCGGCGCCGGGTGCGACCCCGGCCCCACCGCTGTATGGGATCTGGATGTACGACCCTGCGAACAGGACCCAGTTGCCGGTCGCAAGCCCGGTCGAGGGCATCATGTACACCGACATCGTCGCGCTGCAACCGGTGGCGCTGCCGCCGGTGCTGCTCGACCGCGTCGCAGGCGTGGATTTCGACGCCGATCTCGAGTCGGAGAGCGTCGGCATCCTGGACATTCGCAGCGTGTACGACATCGACGGCGTCGACACTGCCCCGGGCGGCATCACGGCGCTGGCAGACCCGGCGCTCACGACGGCTGCCGAGCGCCCGGCGAGGTTCCTGCGACTCGAGAAGGTCGTCAGCATGCCGGATCGCGACGTGCGTGATTTCCGCGGCAGCGCGTTCGGGGTCACTTCGGCTTTCGGTATGCGCGAGGTGCTGGGCTACGCACCGATCGAGCCGGATGGTTCGGTCAGGGTGAAGGTACCCGCCAACGTCGCCTTCGCGATCACGCTCCTCGATGCGAACGGTCGACAAATCGGGCCGCGGCACAACAACTGGCTGCAGGTACGCGCGGGAGAAGAACTGCGCTGTAACGGCTGCCACGACCCTGCCAGCGGCCTGTCGCACGGGCGCAGCAACCTCTTCGACCCTGTTTACCCGGGTGCCGCGACCACCGGCCTGCCTTTCCCGAACTCGAACCCGGCACTGTTCGCGGACTTCGGCGAAACGATGGCGCAGGTGCGTGCGCGCATCAGCTGCCAGACCGACTGCGCAGCGCTGAAGCCGAGTACCAGCGTCGTGTTCGAGGACGTGTGGACCGACCCGGTCGCAGCCGGGCGCCCGGCCGACGCGCCGTTCGAATACAGCTATGCCGACCTGTCCACCCCGGCGCCGACCTCGCCGGAATGCGTGACGTCCTGGCACGCTGGCTGCCGGATAACGATTCACTACGAACAGCACATTCATCCGCTGTGGAGCCTCCCGCGCCTCACCTTGGACGTGGACGGCGTGACGGTGCTCACCGACGACACCTGCACCAGCTGTCATGCACGGCTGTCCGCGGCGGGCGAGGCCCAGGTGCCCCCGGGCCAGCTGGAGCTGACCGACGGCGCTTCGGCCGATCAGCCGGACCACTTCCACGCGTATCGTGAACTGCTTGCCACGGACAACGAGCAGGAACTCGTCGGCGGGGTGCTGCAGGACCGTCTGGTACAGGTTGGCGTGGACCCTGTCACCGGCGATCCGCAGTTCGCGCCGGTGCCTGTGGCATCGTCCCTCCAGGCGGGCAGCGCGAACGCATCTGTGACCTTCTTCTCAAGATTCGCGCCGGGCGGTACCCACGAGGGCCGCCTTTCGGCCGCGGAGTTGAGGCTCGTCTCAGAATGGGTCGACGAAGGTGCGCAGTATTTCAATGACCCGTTTGTCGCGCCGGTCAATTGAGACGATGCACCGAATACTGTTCACTGGCCTGCTGCTGCTTTCCGCGCTGGCTCCTTCTGGAGCAGGCGCGGCGAGCGTGGAGACCGTCGTGGTGCAGGATCCGTACATCGACCTGCACAGCGGGCCGGGCCGCGGCTTCCCGGTGACCCAGGTGGTCGAGCGCGGTGCCGACGTCGTGCTGCTGCGCCAGCGCACCGACTGGGTCAAGGTACGCACCGATCGCGGCCGCGAAGGCTGGGTGAATCGCAAGCAGCTCGAAAGGACCCTGTCGCCGGAAGGCGAAGCAGTGCGGCTGCCCGGCCCCAGCCCCGACGCACGCATCGCGCACCGCTGGGAACTCGGCGTCGGGGCCGGCGACTTCGACGGTGCCGACACGATCGCGGTCATGGGATCGTACATGCTGACCGACTCGCTGTTCGTGCGTGCCGACGTCTCCCAGCTGCTCGGCGAGTATTCCGCCGGCTGGCTGGGCACCGCGGGCATCGGCCACACCTTCATGCCGCAGTGGCGGGTGTCGCCGTTCGTCTCGATCGGCGGCGGCGTCGTCCATGTGGATCCGAACGGCACGCTGGTCGAGACCAGCAACCGCACCAATTCAGTTGCCTATGCAGGCGCCGGCCTGCGTGGCTACCTGAGCGATCGATTCCTGCTGCAGGCGGAGTACCGCCAGTTCGTGGTCTTCATGGACACCAACGACAACGAGGTCATCAACGAATGGACCGCCGGCTTCACGTATTTCTTCTGAACGCCGCGGTCGCCGTCGGCGCACAGGCGCTGCCCCACGCGGCGCTCGCGCAGGATCCCGTTGGTGCGCCTGCCGACACGCCGCAGGTGGTCGAGCCCAAGGTTGCCCGGCGCGAGGTCAAGGTACCGTCGATCGACACCGAGAACTTCGAGGCGGGCCTGTTCATCGGAACCGTCAGCATCGAGGACTTCGGCTCGAGCTTCCTGTACGGCGGGCGATTCGCCTACCACTTCACCGAGGACATCTTCGCCGAGGCTACGATCGGGTCGGCCAAGGCAGGCAAGACCAGTTACGAGGACCTGAGCGGCTCGGCGGAACTGCTCACCGACAACCAACGCCAGTTTACCTACTACGACCTCGCCATCGGCTGGAACGCTCTGCCGGGCGAGGTGTTTTTCGGCGGCAAGCGCGCGATGCCGAGCGCGGTCTACCTGACGCTCGGTGTCGGCAGCACGCGGTTCGCCGATGACGATCACTTCACCCTGACTCCGGGCGTCGGATTTCGGCTGCTGATGACGGACTGGCTGGCCGCGCACGTGGATGCACGGGACCAGATGTTCAACAGCGACCTGCTGGGCAAGGACAAGCTCACGCAGAACCTGCAGTTCAGTTTCAGCCTCACGGCATTTTTCTGACTTTGGAGCACTTCATGCGCGCCATCCGCCCCATAACAGCCGTCGTGCTGCTGGTCGCCATGTCGACGATCGCGCACGCCGCCACCCCGGCCTTCACGCTGCCGGCTCGCGACGGCGGCAGCCTGAGCCTGGAAGAATTGAAGGGCCAGGTCGTCATGATCAATTTCTGGGCGACCTGGTGCGGCCCATGCAGGCAGGAAATGCCGCTGCTCGAGCAGATCCAGGCCAAGTACGAACCGCTGGGCTTCACGCTCGTCGGCATCAACGTCGAGCCCGACAGCGCCGCAGCGCAGGCATGGCTCGCCAAGGTTCCGGTCAGCTTCCCGATCCTGTTCGACCGCAACAACCAAGTGGCGGAGTCCTTCGGCGTCGAAGGCATGCCGAGTTCGGTCTTCATCGACCGCGCGGGCAACGTGCGTTACGTGCATCGCGGCTATCGGCCCGGGGACGAAGCCAAGTACGCGGACATGGTCCGCAGCCTGGTGAAGGAGTGAGCGCGATGGTCCTGGTGCGTTGCATGGCTTTGCTGGCGCTGGCGGGCGTGGCCGGCTGCAGCGGCGTCGAACCGTGGGTCAAGCCGTACGAGCGACAGAACTTTGCGGACCTGATCATGAGCGCGGATCGGGACCCGGTTTCGCAGGCCTACATCGACCACGTGTACGAGGCCCGCGAGGGAGCACGTGGCGCACTCGGCGGAAGCGGAGGCGGCTGTGGCTGCAACTGACGGCAAGCCCGGGCGACAGCGTCACGACGCCACTGCGCTGCTCGCGGTGCCGCTCGCACTGTCATCGCTCGCTCCAGCGGACGCGGCCGTCCTGCCCGAGGATCGCGCCGACGCTCTCTATCACCGCTACGAAGGCGGTGGCGTGACGGTGGACGGTCCGTCGCTGCTGGTGCGCAAGAAGTTCGGCGAGAAGTTCTCGGTTGCGGCCAACTACTACATGGACATGGTCTCGAGCGCGTCCATCGACGTGCTCACCCAGGCGAGCCCGTACAAGGAAACCCGGCGGCAGGCGAGCATCGCGGCGGACATGCTGCAGGGCAAGACCCAGTACAGCATTGCCTACACCAACAGCGACGAGAACGACTACACCGCGAACACCGCGAGCTTCGACCTGAGCCAGGACATGTTCGGGGACCTGACGACGGTATCGTTCGGCTTCAGCCGGGCCTGGGACGAAGTGCGCCGTAATGGCGACCCGGAGTTCAAGGAATCCGTGGACCGATGGAGCTACCGCGTCAGCGTCTCGCAGATCGTCACGCCCACGCTGATGATGGGCCTCCTGTTCGAGACCATCACCGACCAGGGCTACCTGAACAACCCGTATCGCTCGGCGCGCTACGTGGACCCGACTGCGGCGGACGGTTATGCATGGGAGCCCGAGGTCTATCCGGACACGCGCACCAGCAACGCCGTGTCACTCACCGCCGACTACTTCCTGTGGTATCGAGCGGCGCTGCACGGCATGTACCGCTACTACACCGACACCTGGGGAATCGACGCCAACACGCTGCGTGTCGGCTACACCCACCCGATCGGCGAGCGATGGATACTCGAGGCCGATTACCGCTGGTACGACCAGTCGGCGGCCGACTTCTACTCGGACATTTTTCCCTATGAGAACTCGCAGAACTTCATGGGGCGCGACAAGGAACTGAGCACCTTCCAGAGCCAGATGGTGACGGTCGGCGCCACCTGGCGGTTGCCCGCGATCACCTGGGGCGGGATTCAACGCTCGACGATCAACGTCTTCTACGACCACGCGCTCTACGACTACCAGGACTTCAGCAACGCGCTGAAGGGCGACTCGGTGGGCACGGAACCGAAGTATCACTTCGGTGCGGACGTGTTGCGGGTCTTCTTCTCGGTCTGGTTCTAGCTCCCGACCTAGCTTCAGCTCCCGGACTGATTCCCGCCGGCCGCGCCGTCGGCCCTTACTCCAGCGCCGTCTCGATCCGCTCGCACAGGCGGCGCAGCACCAGCAGCCGCGCGTATCGCTTGTCGTCCGCGGGTATCAAGTACCACGGCGCATGCCGGGCGCTGGTGCGCGCGATCATCTCGCCGGCAGCGCGATCGTAGGCAGACCGATGCTTTCGATTGGCCCAGTCCTCGGGATCCACCTTGAAGCGCTTCAGCGGATTGCGGTCGCGCTCCCGGAACCGCGCCAGCTGCTCGGCCGGGCTGACCGACATCCAGAACTTCGCGACGATCACGCGATGCTCGGCGAGTTCCCGCTCGAACTCGTTGATCTCACCGTATGCGCGCTGCCAGTCGGGTCGCGCCGCCAGGCCCCTGACGCGTTCGACCAGCACGCGCCCATACCAGGAGCGATCGAAGATCGTGTAGTTGCCGCGCGGCGGCAGCTGGAACCAGAAGCGCCACAGGTAGGGACGCGCGAGCTCCTCCGGCGACGGCGCCGAGATCGACACGACCCGGTACTGGCGCGCGTCGAGCGCCGCGGTGATGCGGCGGATGGCGCCGCCCTTGCCAGCGGCGTCCATGCCCTCGAAGGCGACGACCACGGAATGTCCGGCGAATTTCGACCGCCGGGACAGCAGCGCGAGGCGGCCCTGAAGCTGCTCCAGCTCCTGCTCGTAGTCCTCCTCGGCCACAGGCGGTCCGCGATGCCCGGCCGGCAGCTTGACGTTCTTCGCGGCGCGCGTGCTGCCGAACGCCGCTGCCTTCGCGCGGCCGGTGGACCGTCCGATTCGGCCCTCGATGCCCGCCAGCAGGACCCGCCCCACTTCCAGCGCCCGGTGCTGGCGGTCCGTGCCGTCGACCAGGTGCCACGGTGCCGCCGGCTGCTCGGTCACCTCGAGGCAGTGCTCGAACACCCGCTCGACGCGGCGGAACCGCCTGGCAAACCACAGGTCCTCGGCGGTAACGCGCCAGCTGGTGCGCTTGTCGTCGCGAAGTTTCTCGAGCCGCTTGCGCTGGAGGTCCGGCCCCACGTGCAGGTGGACCTTCACGACCGCGACCCCGTCGGCGACCAGCATCCGCTCCAGCGACCGGATGCGCTCGATCTCGCGATGCACCTCGGCAGCGGGTCGCTTCCTGTCCCGCACGGACTCGCGCAGGAATTCTCCGTACCAGCCCGCATGCAGGATCGAGATGCGGCCGAGGGGCGGCATGACTCGCCAGTAGCGCCACAGCTGCGGCTTCTGCTGCTCGGCCTCGTCCGGCTCGCGGAAACCGTAGACGGTGACGAACTTCGGATCTAGCCATCCGAGCAGCTCATTGACCACTTCGCTGCGGCCGGCGCCGGGGATGCCGGTGACGATCACCGCCACCGCACGCTCGTGGCTCTTGCGCAGTTCGAACTGCGCGTCCAGCAGCTGGTCCTGCAGCTTCGGCAACGCATGCTCGTACTCGAGCTTCGTCAGCCGCCTTCCGCTCAACACCTCGTGCAGCATCGGCGAGCTACCCTATCGCGCCCGGGTTCCGGCTGCCGTCGGAACCTGTTGCGTGATGCAGTGGACGTTGCCGCCGCCGAGCAGGATCTCGCGCCCCGGCACACCGACGATCTCGCGCTTCGGAAACAGCGCCTTGAGCTTTCGCATCGCCGGTCCGTCGCGTTTCGGGTCGAGCAGAGGTACGACCACGCGCTTCGTGCCGAGATAGAAGTTCACGTAGGAACCGGCCAGCCAGTCGCCGGCCTGGCGCCGCTTCGTGCGCTCGGCGGAGTCGACACCCGCCGCTTCCTCGTGCGTCGTCAGGAGCGGCCCGGGCTGCACGAGCTTGTGAACCTCGAACCTTCGGCTGCGGGCATCGCGCGCCTCCTTGAGGCGCTCGTAGGCCTCGCGGGAGCTCTCGTACTGCGGGTCGTTGCGGTCATCGGTCCAGTTGAGCACGACCTCGGCCGGCCCGACGTAGGCGCAGAGGTTGTCGACGTGGCCGTCGGTCTCGTCCATGTAGGTGCCTTTCCCGAGCCAGACGATCGCCTCGACGCCCAGGTAGCGCCGCAACAGATCCTCAATCTCGTCGCGCGTGAGCCCGGGATTGCGGTTGCGGTTGAGCAGGCACTCTTCCGTCGTGATGAGCGTGCCCTGCCCGTCGACGTGGATCGCCCCGCCCTCGAGCACGAACGGCGCGCGATACCTGTCGCGGCCCTCGATCTCGAGCACCTTCTGCGCAACCGCGTCGTCCTCGTCCCAGGGAAAGTACAGCCCGCCGTCGAGGCCGCCCCAGGCGTTGAACATCCAGTCCACGCCGCGCAGCCCGCCACGCCCGTTGACCACGAACGTCGGGCCGACGTCGCGCATCCAGGCGTCGTTGCTCGACAGTTCCACCACCCGGACCGACGGCGGCAGCACGCGGCGCGCGTGGTCGTACTGCGCCGCCGAGACGCCCATCGTAACGGGCTCGCTGCCGGCGATCGCGGCCGCCACTGCGGCGAAGGCCGCCTGCGCCGGCTTGGCCCCGAGGCGCCAGTTGTCCGGGCGCTCCGGCCACAGCATCCAGCAGCCCTGGTGCGGCTCGAACTCGCCGGGCATGCGGTAACCGTCGCGGCGCGGTGTGCTCTGAAGCGTCCGGGTCATGGGAGCCTAGTCCGTGTCAATCGAAACCAGCGCGCCCTGGTCGAACCTGAGCACACCCGCCATGGAATTCCCCGGGGGCATTTAGAGCCCGGGAACCAGGGCGATGCTACCCTTAGATACAGCACGACGACAGTCGCGGCTGCCGGCGGCACGCCGGGCCTGGACCGCTTGGGGCGCCCTTCCACCCGGTGGCCCACTGCAGCATCTGCAGGTCGCCGTCGGAATTGCCGAAGGCCGCAATTGGCCGCATCCCGATATGCGAGTTGATGCCGACCGGCTTGCCGGCCTTGTCGTCGATGAAATTAAATTTCGGCAGCCGCATCAGCACGGGCCCCTGCTCCGTCATCTGGAATTCGGTCTGGATGCTGCTGCCTACGACCTGGTCCGGCGGCACGCCGTACACCTTCTCGGTCCACGGTCGCATGAACTCGATGCCACCGCCCGAAACGATGAAGGTCTTGAAACCGTTGGCGCGCATGTAGGCGAGCAGTTCGAGCATCGGCTGGTAGACCATCTCGGTGTACAGCCGATGGGTGACCGGGTGCCGCGCAGTTGCGATCCACTGCTTTACGATGGTTTCGAACTCGTCGGTGGTCATGCCGGCATGGGTGGCCATCACGATCTCGAGGATCGCCTTGTCGCCGTCCGCCAGCGCCGCCTTCACGTCGCCCTTGAGCAACGAGGCGAATGGCTCCTGTGTCTTCCACTCGGGATGCTGCGGCGCGAGTTACTTGACGCGGTCCAGTGCGAAGAACACCTGGAAGTACAGCGGCTTCTCGGCCCACAGCATGCCGTCGTTGTCGAAGGTCGCGATGCGTTCCGCCGGTGGCACGAACTTGGGGCTCGCCTGCGTGGTGGTCGCCTGCACGAACTCGACGATCGCCCTCTTCGCCGGGCCGTCGTTCCAGGCGGGCAGCGGGTCGGTCTGCGCGAAGGCTGGCGCGGCAAGCGTGAGCGAAGCAGCGAGGACCAGCAGGCCCCAGGCCCGTGAAGAGGCAGGACGTCTCATTGTCGCTTCCGGTCAGTCTTCGGAAAGGAAGCGGGCGGCCCGAGCGGGCCGCCCGCTTATCAGCGTCAGTCACCTTATCAAGGTCCCCGCAATGCTACGTCCTAGTCTCCATTGGCGCGAGTCTTCGCCATGTCATCTTTTACCTGCTGGAGAACCTGGGCCAGGCTGTAGGACGCCGGGGACTGCAGCGCGGGGTACGGGCCATAGGACTCGAGCTCCTGCAGCCACAGCGCCTGGCCGATGGGGATGATGTTCCAGTCGTAAATGTAGGCAGTGGCTGGCGCACCTATTGCACCGCCTTGGCCCAAGAGAGATGACGGTTGGAAACCGACCGACCCCTCGAAGGGATCCCGCTTGATGTTATTGACCAATGGCCAGTGGAAGGTATGGACGCCCATCAGGCCACCGGTCGCGGCCTCGGAGGCCATCGCGAAGTAGATCTTCCAGTTTTTGTAACGCACGGCCGACGGAACTGCGCCACCGTAATAGAAGAACGTATCGCGTGCCGACGTCGCCGACTTGCCGGTCAGATAGTCGAGCTGGTTGATGCCCTGGAGCTTGGTCTTGACGATGCCGGGATATTTGCCCGCCATGATCTGCGCGTTGAGGTCGTTCCCCTTCGGTCCACCCGCGATTTCGACGAACGTCGGCATCCAGTCATACGACGCGAACATGTCGTTCAGAACGGTTCCAGGCTTGATATGCCCGGGCCAACGGATGACCGCAGGGGCGCGCATGCCCCCTTCCCAGGTCGTCAGCTTGCCACCCTTGAACGGCGTGTTGCCGCCGTCGGGGTAGGTGATCACTTCTGCACCGTTGTCGGTGGTGAAGACGACGATGGTGTTGTCGAGCTCGCCCATGTCTTCGAGCTTCTTCAGCACGTAGCCGATGTTGTCGTCCATCTGCTTCATGCCGGCTTCGTTGACGCCCCAGTCCTTGCCGCCGGGCGTACCAACCATCGCCATGTACTTGTCCGACAGCATGGTGGTGATGTGCATGCGCGCCGGGTTGTACCAGACGAAGAATGGCTTGTTGGTCTTCTTCGGGTCATTGCGATCCAGAAAGTCGATGACCTTGGCCGAGATCTCCTCATCCACGCCCTTCGAGCGGTCAAGCGTCAGCGGACCTTCGTCCTTGCAGCTCTGGTTCTTCTCGGTGCCGTCGGAAGACGTGCACGCGATCACCGGCCGCGGCGGCATCATGCACAGCGTCGTCTTCGCATCCACAGCTCCCGGCGGATCGGAGAGGCCTTTGACCGGCGTGTTCTTGCACGGCGGCACGATGGCTTGGACGGTCGGAGAGCTGTTGATGTCGGGAAAACTCACGCCCTGCATCGCGTCCAGGTGATAGAGGTAGCCCCAGAATTCCTGGAAGCCATGTGCCGTCGGCAGTGCCGCCGAGTGGTCGCCCAGATGATTCTTGCCGAACTCGCCAGTGGTATAGCCGAGATCGAGCAGGAACTTGGCGATCGATGGCGTGCCGGGCTGCAGGAAGGACGGGCTGCCGGGCAATTGCGGCGGGATCATGCCGGCGCGCAGCGGCGTCATGCCCGTAAAGAAGGCGGTGCGCCCGGCCGTGCAGCTTTGCTCGGCGTAATAGGTCATGAACTTGGCACCCTCGTGGGCGATGCGGTCGATGTTGGGCGTCTCGCCGACCATCAGGCCTTGATGGTAGACGCTCGGCTGCATCCAGCCGATGTCATCGCCCATGATGAACAGGATGTTGGGCTGACCGGAGGCAGCCTGCACCAACAACGGAACCTGCGCTCCAAACGCCAGAGCCACGGTGCGCAGCGCCGCTACGAACCTTCGATTTAGACTCATCTCACTTCTCCCCATGAATTGAATGCTCGCCTGGTCGCAGAATCGTCGAATGTCGGAGGCAGGATAGACTCAGTGCCAGTCAGGCCAGAACTGCTTGTCTTGCCGACCGAGGCGTCCGAATCATAGTGCGACCGATTCTCATTACTGTCTACGATCTGTTACAGGGTGATGACCCTCGGATGCATCGTTGTTTGCCGCAGATGCTATCCGCCACCTGATTAATTCGTCCAATGCAGTTTATGAAAAACATTGATACATTCTGCGCATGAAAGACCTGCGCCTCGTCGAGTACGCCATAGCGTTGGCGCGGCAGCGAAACTTCGCGCGCGCCGCCGAGGCGATGAACGTCACGCAGCCCACGTTCAGTCGTGGTATCGCGGCCCTCGAGAAGGACCTCGGCGCACGCCTGTTCGACCGGACGACACGGCGGGTGGAGCCGACATCGGCCGGGCTGGTGTTCCTGGAACGTGCCGACGCCGTGCTTGCAGAGGCCGCACGCCTCGGCGAATCGATCAGGGATTACAGCGCGCTGCTGTCGGGCCAACTGGTGATCGGCGCTGGACCGTATCCGGTCGAACTGAGCGTGATTCCGGCAGTGGCGCGTCTCGCAACACGGCACCCGACGCTGTGTATCCGGCTGATCGAAGGCCCATGGCGCGAATTCCTCGGCAAACTGCTGTCGGGCACCGCGGACCTCGTCGTCATGGAAGCGTCGTTCCTGGCCGACGACCACAGACTCCACATCGATCTCCTGCCGCGCCATCGTGCCGTGCTGTTCTGCCGGTCGGCACACCCGCTGGCCGGCAGGCCGAACCTGGCGCGCGAGGATCTCGACCCCTACCCGCTGGTAGGCGTGCCGATGCTCCGGGAGTTCCGGCAGCGGCTCGGCCAGGCGGCCGGCCGGCTCGACGTGGATCCGCTGTCGGGCGACATCATGCCGCACATCACGGTGACGTCGATTGCCAGCATGCGCGAGATCGTCATGCGCACGGACGGCATCGGGCTGTGCGCGCCGCAGCAGATCCAGCGTGAGCTGGCTGCCCGCCGATTGACTACGCTCGACGTCGATTTTGACCTGCCGTCCAGCGGTTACGGCATCGCTTCGCTGCGCAGCCGCAGCATGTCACCGGCCGCACAGGCTTTCGTGCAGATCCTGCAGGAGGTCGAGGCCGAGTTGCAGCAAGCCGAGAAATCGGCAGACGAAGCGAAGCCGCGCGGCAGCCGGCGCCGGAGTCGGGCCTGACTCCGGGCCGCGAGCGATACGATCGGGACCGACCCGGCCGATGGCTGCCGCACGAGGCGCATCGATTCAACCGGCGCCGCGGGCCGACGCCGGATCAGTCGACTCGTTTGCGGCCGAGCCGCAGCGCGTTGGTGATCACGCTCACGGAACTGAGCGACATTGCCGCCGCGGCAGCGGCAGGTGCCAGCAGAATGCCGGCGAGCGGATACAGCACGCCGGCGGCCAGCGGCACGCCGATGGCATTGTAGCCAAACGCGAACAGCAGGTTCTGCCGGACGTTAGACATGGTGGCGTCCGCAAGCCGCAGCGCGCGTCCGACCGCGCGAAGGTCGCCGCTCATCAGCGTCACACCGGCCGTCTGCTTCGCGATGTCGGTGCCGGCACCCATTGCGATACCGACATCCGCCTCCGCGAGCGCCGGCGCGTCATTGATGCCATCGCCCACCATCGCGACTTTGCGTCCGTCAGCGCGCAGCCGGCGAACGACCTCGGCCTTGCCGTCGGGCATCACGCCGGCATGGATCTCGTCGATGGCGAGCAACTGCGCGACCGCGCGCACCGATGCCTCGTGGTCGCCGGACAGCAGCACCACGCGCAGGCCCTCGCGCTTGAAACCCTGCACCGCCTCCCATGCCTCGGGTTTCAGCGGGTCCGCGATGCCGAGGATGCCGATCGCCACCTGGTCCACTGCAACGAATACCGTCGTCTGGCCGAGTTCCCTGAGACGATCGGCCTCCGGCTCCAGGACCTGCACGTCCACGCCCTCGTCCGCCATCAGGCGGGCGTTGCCCACCACGACGCGGCGCATCTGCACCACGCCCGTTGCCCCCGCACCCGGCCGGGATTCGAAGCCATAGGTGCGTCCGGGCTTCAGGCCCCTGGCCTGCGCCGCGCGCACCACCGACGACGCCAACGGGTGCTCGCTCGCCTGCTCGAGGCTGGCGGCGAAGCGCAGCAATTCGGATTCAGCGATATCGTCCACCGGCAGGATGCTCACGACCTCGGGATGGCCCACCGTGAGCGTGCCGGTCTTGTCGAGCACCACGGTGTCGATGTCCTCGAGCGCCTGCAGCGCGCCCGCGTCGCGGAACAGGATGCCAGCCTGCGCCCCGCGCCCCATCGCCACGGTCATGGACATCGGCGTCGCGAGCCCCAGCGCGCAGGGACACGCGACGATCAGCGTGCTGACTGCAATCAGCAGCGCGTTTGCCATACGGGGTTCGGGCCCGACGAATGCCCAGGTGATTGCAGCGATGACGGCAACCGCGATGACCGCCGGAACGAACCATGCCGACACCCGATCGGCCAGCGCCTGGACCGGCGCCCTGCTGCGCTGCGCCTCGGCAACGGCCTGCACGATGCGCGCAAGCACCGTCTCGGCCCCGACCTGCGCGGCGCGAATCACCAGCGAACCCTGGCCGTTCAGTGTGCCGCCGATGACCGAATCCCCCGGCGCCTTGTCGACCGGCAGCGATTCGCCCGTGACCATCGACTCATCCACGGCACCGCGGCCTTCAATGACAGACCCGTCCGCCGGCATGCGCTCGCCTGGGCGCACGCGCAGCTGGTCGCCGACGCGCACTTCGGCCAACGGAATCTCGACCTCCTGCCCGTCGTCACCCAGTCGCCTGGCGGTCTTCGGCGCCAGGTCCATCAGCCCGCGCAATGCGGCACCGGTCCGGCCGCGCGCGCGCAGTTCCAGCACCTGCCCGAGCAGCACCAGCGTGACGATCATTGCCGCAGACTCGAAATAAAGCGCGACTTCGCCGCCGTGCCTGAACGCATGCGGTACGAACGACGGCATCAGCGTCGCCCAGACGCTGTAGAGGTACGCCACGACCACGCCCAGGCCGATCAGCGTGAACATGTTCAGCCGCCGGTTCACGATCGAGCGCGCGCCTCGCAGCAGCAGCGGCCAGCCGCACCACAGCACGACCGGCGTCGCGAGCACGAACTGCACCCAGGGCGCCGTTGCCCACGACATGCCGCGTGGAATCCACCCTGCCATGCCCGCCATCGCAATCACGAACAGCGGCACGGTCAGCGCCGCGGACACCAGGAAGCGCCGCTTCATGTCCCGCAGTTCCGGGTCGTCGCCGGCCGCGACAACGGGCATCGCAGGTTCCAGCGCCATGCCGCAGTGCGGACAGGCAGCGGGTACCGGGCTTTCGACGCCCGGGCACATCGGGCAGACGTAGAGAGTTTCGCCGGGGCGCAGGATCCCCACTTTCGACGCTGCCGCATGCGTAGCGCCCTGCGGGTGGCAGCACTCGTGCGCCACGGGCTCGGGCTTCGCCGCACAACAGTCATGTGCGGCCGCGGCGGGTTCGACCGGGGCCGCCTTCGACTCGGCATGGCAGCAGTCGCTGGCCGGCGGACTGGCAGCAGCCTTCGATTCGGCGTGGCAGCAGTCGCCAACCGGCGGTGCAACGGGCGTCGGCGCCACTTCGTGGCAGCCCGCCGGAGGCAGTTCGTGCTGCCGGCCGTGATCTCTGGTCGGGTCGCTCATGTGCCTAGTCTAACGCCGTACGCAGCCTCCGGCCGTTCACGATCAGGTACAGCGACGGGATGATCACCAGCGTCAGCACCGTCGCTGACACCATGCCGCCCACCATCGGGGCGGCGATGCGCCGCATGACCTCCGAGCCCGTGCCCGACCCCCACATGATGGGCAGCAGACCCGCGATGATGGTAATCACCGTCATCAGCTTCGGCCGAAGCCTGAGCAGTGCACCGCCGACGATCGCTTCCGTCAGGTCCGCATGCGTGGGTTCGCGCCCCTCCTCGCTCGCCAGCCGACAACGGTCGGCCCAGGCGTGCTCCAGGTACATCACCATCACCACGCCGGTCTCCGTCGCAACGCCGGCGAGCGCGATGAATCCCACCGCGGCGGCAATCGACAGGTCGTAATCGAGCAGGTAAAGGAGCCAGACTCCGCCCACCAGCGCGAATGGCAGCGCGCCGAGGATCAGCAGCACGTCGCGTGCATTGCGGAAGTTCAGGTACAACAGCAGCACGATGATTCCCAGCGTGAACGGCACCACGACCTTCAACCGCTCCACCGCCCGTTGCAGGTACTCGTATTGCCCTGACCAGCCGAGGCTGTAGCCGGCCGGCAGCTCCAGGCTGGCCGCGAGCCGCTGCTTCGCTTCTCCCACGTACCCTCCAAGGTCGCGACCCTGGATGTCGACGAAGACCCAGCCCGAAGGCCTGGAATTCTCGCTCCTGATCATGCCCGGCCCATCCGCGACATCCACCCGCGCGACGTCGGCAAGGGTGACGTTGGCGCCCGTCGGCGTGACCAGCGGCAGGTCGCGCAGGCTCTGCAGTGAATCCCGGAAATCCTGTGGATACCTCAGGTTGATCGGATAGCGCTCCAGTCCCTCGACGGTGTAACTGACGGTCATGCCGCCCACCGCGCTGCCGACGATGTCCTGCACGTCCTTGATGTTCAATCCATAGCGCCCGGCGGCGATTCGATCGATTTCAATGTCGAGGTAGCGGCCGGTCGCGGTCCTCTCCGCATACACGGAGGTGGTGCCCGGTACGCCACGCAGGATGTCTTCGATCCGCTGCCCGATGCCCTGGATGGTGGCGAGGTCCGGGCCCATGATCTTGATGCCTACCGGCGTGCGGATCCCGGTGGCCAGCATGTCGATGCGCGTCTTGATCGGATAGACCCAGGCATTCGAGAGTCCCGGGAAATTGACCAGTGCGTCGAGCTCCGCCTTGAGTTTCGCCGGCGTCATGCCCGGCCTCCACTCGTCGCGCGGCTTCAGCTTGATCGTCGTCTCGAACATCTCGATCGGAGCCGGATCGGTGGCCGATTCGGCGCGACCGGCCTTGCCGAATACCCGCTCCACCTCGGGCACGGTCCGGATCAGCTTGTCGGTCTGCTGCAGCAGCGAACGTGCCGCGTCGGTCGACAGCCCCGGTAGCGTGGTAGGCATGTAGAGCAGGTCGCCTTCGTCCAGTTCCGGCATGAACTCGGTCCCGAGCCGCGATGCCGGCCACAGCGTCGCGAACACCAGGACTGTCGCCACGAGGACCACGGCCCATGGCGCGCGCAGTGCGAGACCCAGGAATGGACGATACGCGGCCATCGTCGCCCGGTTCACGGGGTTGGCGCGTTCGGGGCGGATATTGCCCCGCACCAGCCAGTAGATGAGCACCGGCACCAGCGTGATGGAGAGAAACGACGCCCACAGCATGGCGTATGTCTTGGTGTACGCGAGCGGCGCGAACAGCCGGCCTTCCTGCGCCTCGAGCGTGAACACGGGGAGGAACGACAGCGCCACGATCATCAGCGAGAAGAACAGCGACGGCCCGACTTCCCGGCAACCTTCGAAGACCGCCTCCATCCGGCCGGGACCATTGACGGCACCGTGCTCGAGCTTCTTGTGCACGTTCTCGATCATGACGATCGCGGCGTCGACCAGCGTGCCGATTGCGATGGCGATGCCGCCCAGCGACATGATGTTCGCGTTCATTCCCTGCAGGCGCATCAGGATGAACGCAGCGAGCACGGCGATCGGCGTGACGATCACCACGATCAGGCTCGAGCGCAGGTGGAAAAGGAACACGAAACACACCAGCGCCACGACGATCAACTCGTCGACGAGCTTGCGCTTGAGGTTGTCCACGGCACGCTGGATCAGCGAAGAGCGATCGTAGGTCGTGACGATCTCGACCCCTTCCGGCAGGCTGCCACGCAGGTCGTCGAGCCTGGCCTTGACGCGCTCGATCGTCGCGCGGGCATTGTCGCCATTGCGCATCACGATCACGCCGCCCACGGCCTCGCCCTCGCCGTCCAGTTCGCCGATGCCGCGTCGCATCTCGGGGCCGATCCGCACCTCGGCGACGTCGCGGAGCAGCACGGGCGTGCCGCCCTTGGTCGTCATTACCGGGATACGCTCGAGGTCCTCGATGTTCTTCACGTAGCCGGTCACGCGAACCATGTACTCGGCCTCGGCCATTTCGACGACCGAGCCACCGACCTCCTGGTTCCCTGCGCGGATCGCCTGCTCGATCATCATCAGCTGCAGGCCGAAACCGCGGAGCCTCATCGGGTCCACGACGACCTGGTACTGCTTCACCATGCCGCCGATGGTTGCGACCTCGGACACGCCGTCCAGCGCCTGCAGCTCGAACTTGAGGAACCAGTCCTGGATCGAGCGCAATTGCGCGAGATCGTGCTTTCCGCTGCGGTCCACCAGCGCGTACTGGAAAATCCAGCCGACCCCTGTCGCGTCGGGGCCCAGCGCCGGTCGTATCCCTTCCGGCAGACGTGCCGAGGCCTGGCTCAGGTACTCGAGCACGCGCGAGCGCGCCCAGTAGGGGTCGGTGCCATCGGCGAACAGCACGTTGACGAAGGAGTCTCCATAGAAAGAGTAGCCGCGAACCGTCGTCGCGCCCGGAACCGACAGCAGCGCTGTCGTCAGCGGATAAGTCACCTGGTCTTCCACCAGGCGCGGCGCCTGCCCCGGGTAGGGCGTGCGAACGATCACCTGCACGTCGGAAAGGTCGGGCAGCGCATCAACCGGGGTGTGCACGAACGAGTACGCACCGGCCGCCGTGAGCAGGGCCGCGAGCAGCAGCACGAGCGCGCGGTTTTCCAGCGAAGCTCGAATGATCGAGTTGATCATGACCATCGCCTCCGGTCAGTCGTGCGACTCGTGAGTGGCAGGTTCGCTCGGTGGCGGCTGCTCGCTGCCCATCCGGCCGAGGCCTGCCCGGAGATTCGCTTCGGAGTCGAGCAGGAACTGGCCGGCGACGACCACGTTGTCACCGGCCGCGATGCCGCTGGCAATTGCCACGCGCTCGCCGCTTTCCTCTCCGGCCACCACGCGCCGTGGTTCGAACCGCCCGTCGCCGAGCGCAATCACGACGCGATCCTCGGTGCCGGTGCGGATCAGCGCGCTGCGCGGAATGCTGACGACTTCATCGCCGCCCGCACCGATGAGGCTGACCGACGCGAGCATGTTGGGTCGGACGGCCGGGGGCGGCGTCTCGAGCGTGACCCGCGCCTTGACGGTGCGTGTCTCCATGTTGAGCTCCGGATACACGTACTCGACGCGGCCGGCGACCCGTTGACCGGGCAGTGACGGGAAGCGCATCTCAGCGACGGTTCCCACCGCCACCCACGCGGACTGCGCCTCGGGTACCTCCGCGATCACCCAGAGGCTGCCGAGCTCGGTGATGGTCATGGCGACCATTTCCGGCGTGACCATCGAGCCCTGTTCGAGCGAGATCTCAGTGACGACGCCGGACACAGGCGCGGTGTAGGCCACGCGGCCCGAGGCCCTGCCGGCCTTCTTCAGGCGCGCCGCCGTGCCGGGATCGAGGCCCAGCGCACCGAGACGATCCTCCGAGGCACCGATCAGATCGCCGTTGCCGATCTTCAGTGCATCCAGGTACTCCTGCTGTGCGCTCTCGAGTGCCGGCGAATAGAGCGTGAACAACACCTGACCCGCGCGAACCGTCTCGCCCATGGTCCGCACCGCCAGGCTTTCGACCCAGCCCTCCGCGCGCGGGCGCACCTGCCGCACGCGGCGTTCATCGAAGCCCACGTAACCGACCGTTTCGGCACGTCGTGGCAACGAGCCCGTGCCGGCGGCTTCGGTGCGCACGCCGAGGTTCTGCACGACCTCTGGCGATATGCGCACACCGGGTCCCGCGGCGTCCGGGAACACCGGGACGTAGTCCATCCCCATCTCGTCCTTCATCGGGACCGGGGAAGTTC
Organism: uncultured Gammaproteobacteria bacterium; assembly: GCA_963819835.1. Classification (GTDB taxonomy): domain Bacteria; phylum Pseudomonadota; class Gammaproteobacteria; order Steroidobacterales; family Steroidobacteraceae; genus RPQJ01. The sequence goes on along the minus strand of CAWFXR010000023.1, from coordinate 264,227 downwards.
GGTTCGGATCCATTGGATTGCGGTAGTAGAGCGGCTGCGCGGGGTTTTCGATCGCACTGTCGTCGGCCGCCGAACTCGCCGGGTCCGATGCCGGCTGTCTTGCACATCCGGCGGCCACCAGCATCGCCATCGCTGCCGCCGCCGCGAGGACGCGCGCGAACGCGCGACCGGCTGGTATCCGCTGGTCACGAGTCAACCTGGTTCCGGCACTCATGGCTCTTCTCCGACGAGGTAATCCACCTGGTACTGGGCCTGCGCGCGATCTGCCGACATGCGCAGGCGCTTCAGGTTGGTTTCGAGCGCGACGCGACGCACGGTCAACACCTCGTCGATCATCGCGCGATTGTTGCGATAGGCGAGCAGCGCCGCCTGCACCGACTGGTCTGCCAGCGGCACCAACTCGGTCTCGTAGAACTGCTCGATCTGGCCGGTGCGAACCGCGACCACCCATGCTTCCTCGAGCATCGCGCTCATCTCGCGCTGGTGGTCGGTGTGCATCTCGTGCAGGCCCTGAGCGTCGGCACGCGCAGCCGCCACCCCCCGGTCCTGGCGATTACGCTGGAAGAACGGCAGGTCGACGCTGACCATCGCCGACACCATGTCGGAACGAGGCTGGCCGTTCGACATTTCCCCGTTCCGGAACCCGTAGCTCAGGTCGAGCATCCAGCCCGGCCGCGTCGACTGCTCGGCAAGCTCGACGGCGGTCTGCGCCGCCTCGATCCGTCGTTCGAAGTCCTGCTGGGCCGGGTGCTGCAGCAGTCGCTGGTCGAGTCCCGCGAGCGGCGCCAGGTCGCCCCTGGCCGGCAGCGTGAACGGCCCTGCACGCGCCGCATCTTCCTCGCCCAGCCAGCGCACCAGCTGTGCGCGTCGCATCGCCCACTCGCGATCGAGATCGAGCTGCCGCTCTTTCAGCATCGCAACCTCCAGGCCCGCCTGCAGCAAGTCCAGTTGCTTGCCCTCGCCCGACGCGTACCTCGCGCGGGCGGCCGCGCGCATCTGTTCAACCCATGATGACTGGTCCGCGAGCTGCCGCTTCGCGGCGTCGATGTAGGCAAGCTCGACCCAGACTCGGCGAACCTCGCGTTGCACGACGCGTTTCCTGTCGCCCGCGACAGCCTGCGAGGCAGTCGCAATCTGTTCCATGCGCCGTCGCGCCAGTTCGCGGGTACGGCCAGCAGGGAATTCCTGGCTCACGCCGACCTCCAGCATGGTCATGTCTTCCTCCGTGAGGCTGAAGCTGTCGGTCGGTACGTTGACCGCGCCCATCCTCAATCGAGGATCCTTGAGCTGCCCCTCCGCGACGGCGCGTTCACGCATGCCTGCAGACTCGGCCGCGAGTTGCTGCAGCACGGCATCGCGGTCGATTGCGAGACGTTCCGCCGCGGCCAGCGGCAGCGTTGGATCGGCGCGCGAGGCGGGCGCCACCAGGCAGGCGATCGCGAGCGATGCCAGCGCGACGAGCGCGGAAATACGTGGGTCACTCAACCGGCCTTGTTCAGGCGCCGGACATACCTGTGCCATGCGATAGCCTCCCGGGCTGTGGGATTTCGAACGCGTCCGTTGCGGACGCAAGCCTGGGGAGGCGCGCTACTCGAGGTAGCGGCAGAAGCTCAACTGGATCGGTACACGCGGTACGGGATCTTGAAGCGTCGTTGGGCGGGCATGGATGTCGAGCGGCGCGACATCCAGCATGACGCTGAACGACGCGACGGGTACCGCCATGAAAAGTGCAGACGATGCACGCGCATCCACCTGTGGCTCATGCGGATAAGCACAGGTGCCGCCGTGGTCGGTGGCGGATGGCGTTGATGCACTCGGCGGACAGTAGACGCAGTGCTCCCCGCCGCCCGGCATGGTCGCCGAGCCGGCGCTCGCCATCGCGCAGGGCACCACGGCCGCCTGCAGCCAGGCGAGACAAAACAGCGCCAGCACGCCCCTCGCCAGCGCGCGTTGCCGTCGTCTCACCCAATGCAGTGCAGAATCCACTGTACCTCGCAGCTGGTGCAGGTGGAACGTAGCGCGATCCCGGCCGGGAGGCAAGGAAACGCGGCTGACGGCGCGACGCGACGCGGAAAGCAACGGGGAATGGGTCACAATCACCGCCGTGAAGCCCAGTCCCTCAGCCCTGGCGGTACTCGCCTGTCTCGTCGCATGCCATGGGCCGGATCGGACCGCGCTGTGGCTCGAACCCGTCGTCGAGCTTGCCGTTCCTGCCGCCGCGGGAAGCCGCTACCCCAGGCTGGCTCCGCTGCCCAAAGGAGCAGTGATGAGCTGGCTGGAACCGGACGTGGGCGGCGGGTTTGCCTTGCGTCACTCGACCTGGAGCGGTGGTGCGTGGACGGCGCCCGGCACTGTCGCGGCCGGCAGCGACTGGTTCATCAACTGGGCCGACTTCCCCTCGGTCGTAGCTGTATCCGACCGCGTCTGGGCCGCGCACTGGCTGCAGCAGAAACCCGGCGACGTCTATTCCTACGACGTGAGGATTGTCGCCAGCCAGGACGCCGGCAAGACCTGGTCTCAGCCGATGTCGCCGCATGACGATGGCACGCCGACCGAGCACGGGTTCGTATCACTGATGGGCGACGGCGATTCGGCCCGAGCTGTCTGGTTGGACGGCCGCCACACCGCGGGCGAGCACGATCACTCCAGCGCCGGCAATCCAGATGGCGGGAGCGGAGCAATGACGCTGCGCAGCGCGCTGATCGGCCCGGACGGTCTCAAGATTGGCAATGATGCGGAACTCGATGCGCGCACGTGCGACTGCTGCCAGACGGATTCCGCGCGGACCCGCGAAGGCCTGGTCGTGGTCTACCGGGATCGCAGCGAGACCGGGATCCGTGACATCGCGCTGGTCCGGCAGACGACGGCTGGCTGGTCCGAGCCGGTGAACGTCGCCCGCGACGGCTGGATGATCGATGCGTGCCCGGTGAACGGGCCAGCCGTGGACGCGCGCGATGACACCGTCGTCGTCGCCTGGTTCACCGCAGCGGACAAACCCCGCGTGCGGCTGGCATTCTCGGCGGACGGCGGACGCACGTTCCGGGACCCGATCGAGGTGGCCGCCGGAACGGTCGCGGGCCGTGTGGACCTGGTCCTTTTGCCTGACGGTCGGGCGGTCGTGAGCTGGCTCGGCGACGCGACAGGGTCCGCGGAAATCCGCGTGCAGCCGTTCACGGCCGACGGACCGGCCGGTGATGTCGCGGTTGTCGCCCATTCCGGGGTTGCACGTTCCGGCGGGTTCCCGCAGATGGTGCTGGTGGACGGCGTGCTGCTGTTCGCCTGGACCAGGACCAGCGACCCGCCGCAGGTACAGGCCGCGGTCGCGCGGTTGCGCTGACGCCCCCACGGTCCGGGTCCGGCGGCGCCCGACCGTGTGATACGATTCCACCCTTATTTTTCCAGTCTTGACGAACCCCCCGGAGCTCGACAGATGTCCAGCAGCCTCAAGCTCAACGTGCCCGCCGAGGGCCAGAAGATCACGATTTCCAACGGACGCCTGCAGGTGCCCGACCAGCCGATCGTGCCGTTCATCGAGGGCGACGGAACCGGGCCGGACATCTGGCGCGCCTCGGTACGGGTTCTCGACGCTGCAGTCGCCAAGGCCTATGGCGGCAAGCGCAAGATCCACTGGATGGAGGTCTTCGCCGGCCAGAAGTCGAACGACCTGTACAACACCTGGCTGCCGGACGAGACCGTCCAGGCGTGCCGCGATTACCTGGTCTCGATCAAGGGTCCGCTCACGACCCCGATCGGCGGCGGCATCCGGTCGCTGAACGTGGCACTTCGCCAGATGCTCGACCTGTACGTCTGCCTGCGGCCGGTGCGCTGGTTCAAGGGCGTGCCCTCCCCCGTCAAGGCGCCCGGCAAGGTGGACATGGTGATCTTCCGCGAGAACACCGAGGACATCTACGCCGGAATCGAGTTCGAGGCCGGCAGCGCCGACAACGAGAAGTTCAAGGAACTCTTCAAGCAGTCGTTCCCGAAGCTGTACGCCAAGATCCGCTTCCCGGACAGTTCAGGCATCGGCATCAAGGCCGTATCCCGCGAGGGCACCGAGCGCCTGATGCGGGCCGCCGTCCAGTACGCGATCGACAACAAGCGCAAGAGCCTCACGATCGTGCACAAGGGCAACATCATGAAGTTCACGGAAGGCGCGTTCCGCAACTGGAGCTATGCGCTCGCCGAGCGTGAGTTCGCGGAGCAGACCTATACCTGGGACCAGTGGGAGCGAACCCGCGCGGAAAAAGGCGAAAAAGCCGCCAACGCCGAGCAGGACGCCGCAAAGCAGGCCGGCAGGATCATCGTCAAGGACGCGATCGCCGACATCACGCTGCAGCAGGTACTGACGCGCCCCGAGGAGTTTGACGTCATCGCGACGATGAACCTGAACGGCGACTACCTCTCCGACGCGCTGGCTGCGCAGGTCGGCGGCATCGGCATCGCGCCGGGCGGCAACATCAACTACATGACCGGCCACGCGGTGTTCGAGGCGACCCACGGCACCGCGCCGAAGTACGCGAACCTCGACAAGGTGAATCCGGGCTCGGTAATCCTCTCCGGCGAGATGATGCTGCGCTACATGGGCTGGTTCGAGGCCGCGGACGCCGTGATCACCGCCATGGACCGCACCATCGCCCGGAAGACCGTTACCTACGATTTCGCGCGCCAGATGGAGGGCGCCACCGAGGTGAAGTGCAGCGAGTTTGCGGACGCGATGATCGGCAACCTGTAGCAGCGTGCCGCCGGTGCGCCAGCGGCGCGGAAGGAAGCCTTGAACCAGACGTCCAGCGTCGCGCGCACACGCGACGAGCTGATCCAGGACTGCGCGCAGTCGCTGGTCAGCTCGTTCGCGGACTACAACGCGGAATTCCGCGCCATCACGCAGCGCGCGAGGCAGCGCTTCGAGGATCGTGACTGGCGCGGCAGCCAGCGCGACGCCGTCGAGCGCATCGACCTCTACCGCAAGTATGTCGTGGGCGCGGTCGAGCACATGCGCCAGAAACTCGGCGACGACGTGCACGAGCGGGTCATCTGGTCGAGCATCAAGCGGCGCTTCGCGGAGATCATCGACCCGCTGCCCGACAGCGAGTTCCCGAGGACCTTCTTCTCGTCCGTCACGCGTACTACGTTCGACACGTCTGGCGTCGACCCGGCTGTCGAGTTCGTCGCGCTCGACATGGACCCGCTCGGGAGCGTCACCACGAACGTGGAAACACGGGTCTACGCGAATCGCGGCTCGGTGGACCTGCTGGTCGAGGAACTGCTTGCCGACTTCCGCTTCCGCACGCCCTACCGCGACTACGACCTGAGCGTGCGGCGCGTTGCCGACGAGATCAAGGCGGCGCTGGACTCGGGCGGCGAGCGGCGCACCATCGAACAGCTCGAGGTCATCAAGGAAGTCTTCTACCAGATGACCCGCGCGTACCTGGTCGGCCGCATCACTGGCCGGGGGTGGACGCTGCCATTCGTGGTGGCGCTCCGCAACCAGGACAGCGGCGTGCTGGTGGACGCCATCATGCTCGAGCAGGGCACCGTGAGCGTGCTGTTCAGCTTCAGCCGATCGTACTTCCACGTCGACCTCGCCCACGTCGGCGAGGTGGTGAAGTTCCTGAAGGAGATCCTGCCCCTGAAGCCGGTGAGCGAGTTGTACACCGTGCTCGGGCGCGCGAAGCAGGGCAAGACGGAGCGCTTCCGCGAGTTGTTCCGGCACCTGCAGCAATCCGACGACCTGTTCGACCTGGCCCCGGGAGAAAAGGGGCTGGTGATGGTCTGCTTCACGCTGCCGTCGTTCGACGTGGTGTTCAAGCTGATCCGCGACAAGTTCCCGTACCAGAAGAACATCCAGCGCGAGGATGTCCTGCAGAAGTACGACCTGGTCTTCAAGCACGACCGCGCGGGACGCCTGGTGGACGCGCAGGAATTCAAGCTGGTCAAGCTGCCGAAGTCGCGTTTCTCGCCTGAACTGCTCGAGGAACTCCTTACCGAAACCGCGAACACCGTGCATGACGAGGGCGACGACCTGGCGATCGGCCACATGTACGTCGAGCGCCGCATGACGCCGCTCAACCTCTACGTGCGCACCGCCACCCGCGACCAGGCCAGGAAGGCCGTGCTCGACTACGGGCAGGCGATCCGCGACCTGGCCGGCACCAACATCTTTCCCGGCGACCTGCTGCTGAAGAATTTCGGCGTCACCCGACACGGTCGGGTGATCTTCTACGACTACGACGAACTGTGCCTCGTGACAGACTGCCGCTTCCGGGAGATTCCCGAGGCGCAGCACGACGAGGACGAAATGCGCAGCGAGACCTGGTACTACGTCGGCGACAACGACGTGTTCCCGGAAACGTTCATCAATTTCCTGGGATTCGATCCCGAGTTGAAGGAAGTCTTCCTGGAAGCACACCGCGAGATCCTGACCGCCGAGTGGTGGCGCGGCATCCAGCAGCGGCTGCGCGAAGGCGACCTGCTCGAGGTCCTGCCGTACCACAAGCATCGCGTGCGCGTGTTCAGCAGCATGATATGAACGAGGCCGGCCATCCGCCCGTGTGGCTGCTCGCGCTGTTCGTGGTCCTCGCGTTCGCGTTCCAGGGAACCCGCGCCATCTGGGAACCGGACGAGGGTCGCTATGCGTCCACCGGGCTCCACATGCTCGAGAGCGGCGATTACCTGGTGCCCACCATCGATGGCGAACACGCTCACCTGACCAAGCCGCCGATCGTCTACTGGGCACTGGCCGCGAGTTTCGCGACGCTCGGCCGCAACGAATGGGCGGCGCGATTGCCCGGGGCGCTGGCGTTCGTCGGCACCGGCCTGCTGGTCTTCGGCCTCGGGCGACGGTTCTGCCCGGCAAGGCCGTGGCTCCCCGCGCTGGTCTACGGGCTGTCTCTGGCACCGGTCATGGGCGCCAACGTGGTCTCCACGGACGTGCTGCTGGTGTTCTTCGAGACCGCGGCGATGTACGCGTTCGTGCGCGCGAGCCCCTGGGTCGACCCGGCTGACCGCCGCTGGGTGCGCCTGATGTGGCTCGGCTGGGGTCTGGTCTTCATGACCAAGGGCCCGCCAGGACTGCTGCCACTGCTCGCGATGATCGCGATGTTCGCGTTCCACGATCGCGCCGCATTGCGCCGCCTGGTCGATCCGCTCGGCTTGCTCGCATTTGCCATGGTGGCCTTCACCTGGTTCGGCCTGGTGATCGCCCAGGACCCGTCGAGGCTCGGATATTTCCTCGGCTACGAGGTCTACGACCGGGTGTTCACCGACGCCCATGACCGCAATGCGGAATGGTATGGAGCGTTGCTGGTCTATGGCCCGGTGTTCCTGTTCGGCGCGCTGCCGTGGTGGCCAATGGCACTGGTCGCCGCCGGCGGGCCCAAGCGCGCCTGGTCCGATTTCCGCGCAAGGTTCGCGGCGCGCGACCGCTACTGGCTGATGCTTGCATGGTGGTTCCTGCTGCCGCTCGCAGTCTTCTGCCTCGCGCGTTCGCGGCTGCAGCTTTACGTGTTGCCACTGTTCGTTCCGCTGTCGCTGATCCTGGCGCGCTCGCTTGCGAAGTGGGACTGGCTCAGCGCCCGGAGGCTCGCGACGGTCGTGGGCCTCACCACCATCGGGCTGCTTTCACTGAAAGGCATCGCAGGGCACGTGCACGCCAACCGCGACGCACGCGACATGGCCGCTGCGATCCGCGGGATCGTCGACCCACGCAGCATCGAAGAAATCGTGTTCGTCGGCATGCGGCCGTTCTATGGTATCTACGTCTACCTCGACGTGCCGATAGAGAGCGTGCACATGGGGACTGGCGCCAGCCGCGATCCCTATGCAAAGTTCGTCGCGGAGGAGGACTTGTGTTCCGAACTGGCGGACCGGGAAAAGGCCGTCTATGCGATGAAGGAGAACCGCGCCGACCGATTCGAGTCCGCAGTGCGCCGGTGCGATGGCATGCGGATCCGTCCAATCGGGCATTTCGAGGCGGACGGGAACCAGATCGCACTGTTTGCCGTCGACTGAGCCGGGTAGTACGTTTGGACGATGGCCGGGCCATTCACCCCGGATGTCGGACTGGTGGCAGGCGGTTGTCGCCGCCAGAAGTGCAACATGAGGGGAAATCGATGCGTGCTCTGCAAGCCGTCGCCGCAATCATCCTGGTCACCAGTGCCGGAGCGGCCCCGGCACAGGACGCCAACATCACGCTCCCGGTCGCCGAACTCGAGCGCATGCTGGCGCAGGACCCGTTTACGATCGTCAGCGCGGAAATCAGCCGCCCCAAGGCGAAGGGCGATATCACGCTTCGGGCCGAGGTGTCGTTCGACGGCAGGCCGCCAATGCGCGTCAAGCTGCGCAAGGCCGAGCCCGGTGCCGAAACGTTCAACAACCAGCCCCGCTACGATCTCGCCGCCTATCAGCTGCAGACATTATTCCTGGATCCGCCTGAGTACGTCGTTCCACCCACGGCGGCCCGATTCCTGCCACTGAAGGAATTCGACAAATACTCCCCGGGCGTGAAGCGCACCTTCAGCGGCGCCGACGAGGCGCTCGCCGTGCTGCAGTACTGGCTGCAGGACGTGAAGGTCATTGCCGACGTCTACGTTCCCACGCTCTACGCGACTGATCCGGCCTACGCGCGCTCGGTGGGCCAGATGAACGTCCTCACTTTTCTCATCGAGCACGGCGACTCCAACGTCGGCAATTTCCTGATTTCACGGTCGGAGACGGGTCCCCGCGTGTTTGCGGTGGACAATGGAGTCGCATTCGCTGCCGGTGAAAGCGACCGCGGACGGAAGTGGGCGGAAATACGCGTCGACGGCCTGCCAGCCACCACGGTCGAGCGGCTGCGCAGCATGACCCTCGAGGCGCTGCAGCAGCGACTCGCTGTCGTCGCGCAGTGGAACCTCGAAGACGGTCACTTCGTCGCTGCGCCGCTGGGTAGCAGCCTCTCGACGATCCGCGGCGTGCGGCGGGACGGCGCGGTCCTGCAGATGGGGCTGACGAAGGTTGAAATCGGGCGGGTCTGGCGCAACCGCCAGCGCCTGCTCGACATGGTGGATGGCGGCCAGTTGAAGACCTATTGAGGACCGCAGGACATGAATGGACCAGGAATTCGAGACCGGCGCGGACGCGTGACAGAACTCGCGCGCGTCCTGCTCGCATCGGTCGCGTTGATGTCGTCGTTCGCGACGGCAGCGGCCGAGCAGGTCGAATGGAAAGGCGTCGAGCGCGTAGTCGCCTTCGCCGACGTCCACGGCGCATACGCCGAGCTTACGGACCTGCTGCAGTCGCAGGGCATCGTTGACGACGACCTGCACTGGTCGGCGGGCAGGACACACCTCGTCAGCCTGGGCGACCTGCTCGACCGCGGCGACGACTCGCGCAAGGTCATGGACCTGCTGATGCGGCTGCAAACGGAAGCCGCGGCAGCCGGTGGCCAGGTGCACGTCGTGGTCGGAAACCACGAAGCCATGAATGTGCTCGGCGACCTCCGCTACGTCGTCCGCGGGGAATACGCCGCCTACATCGGCGACGAAGACCCCGCCACTCGCGAGGCGCGCCGCAAGGAGTTCCTCGCGCGCCAGCCGGGCCGCACGGAGGCCGACTTCGACAAGCTGTTTCCGCCGGGTTACTTCGGACAGCGCAAGCTGCTCGGGCCCGACGGCCATTACGGCAGGTGGCTGCTCGCGCAGCCGGCGGCCATTGTCGTCAACGACACGGTCTACATGCACGGCGGCCCGTCGCTCGCGCTGGGCAGCCGCAGCATCGCCGAGCTCGACCGCGACTACGCGGCCGCCGTTGAAGCCTATCTGTCGGTCGAGGCGCCGCTTGACCAGGCCGGGCTGCTGGTATTCGAGGATCCGTATGCGACGCGCGCGTCGAACGCCCAGGCGCGCCTGGACGCGATGCCTGCAGGTGAGGCGAAGACCGCGCTGACGCCGCAGGTCGCCAGGTTCGCCCGGGCGGATGACGATCCACTGATCGGTTCGAACGGGCCCAACTGGTATCGGGGTGCGGCGCTCTGCAACGAGTGCGCCGAAGCCGACGTGTTGCGCCCGTTCCTGCAGAGGACCGGCGCAAAGCGTGTCGTCGTCGGACACACGGTTGCACGAAATGGAACGGCGGTGTCGCGATTCGATGGTGCTGTCGTGAAACTGGACGCCGGCATGAACAAGGCCGTCTACCACGGCCGTCCGGCGGCACTCATCTCCGATGCGTCGGGATCGCGCGTCGCCTACGCAAACCCGACCGTGGAACCTGTGAATGTGCCGGCCGAGCCGCTGTACCTGAGCTCACCTTCGATCGATGAGGACTCCGTCGCGACACTGCTGCGCGACGGTGATATCCAGACGACGGAGACCTGCGGTCCCGGCGTGCTGCGGGTGCGCGTGACCCGTGATGGCCGCAGCGTCGACGCGATCTTCGAAGCGACGTCGACGGCGGTCGCGGATCGTGAGCTTGCGGCCTATGCACTGGATCGCCTGCTCGAGCTTGGCCTGGTACCGGCGACCGTCGCCCGGTCTTACGCAGGCGCAAGTGGCGTACTGCAGGGCAGGCCCGCTTCCTGGGCCAGCCAGCAGGATCGGCAGAATGCAACGGCAGGAACCGCCGCCGGCCTCGCCTGCCAGGCAATTTCCAACGGGTCCGGCGAAACGCCGATCCGACGGCCGCTGCCGCTGGCGGCCGTGCCGCCGCGACTGTCGGCAGGTGGTTACTGCGACTTGAACGCACAGTTCCAGCTCGCCTATGCGTTCGACGCGTTGATCGGCAACCAGGCACGCACGCAGGACCGTTACCTCTACGACCTGGACCCGTCCATGCAGGCGCGTGGGCTGTCGCTGGTCCTGAGCGGGCATGGCTCGGCCTTCGGCGCGACCACGAAACTGCCGTCGCAACTCGAGTCAGCGCTTGCAAAGACGGGCGCGGAGATGCAGTCGCGGCTCGGGCGGCTGGACGCTGCTGCCGTTAAGTCCGCGATTGGAGAGTGGGTCGGTGATCGCGAAATCAAGGCGCTGCTCGCGCGTCGCGACAGGATCCTCGAGCTGGCCAGGCCCTCGAAGTAGCCGGCACCCGTAGCCGGGCGCGGGAGCGCCCGCCTCAACTGCCGCGATGCACCACCGCGCGCAGCTCGAAGCTGCTGCTGGCCGTGAGGCCATCGACGTCGCTCGCAACTACGGTGACCGTGAACGCAGTCGTGCAGCCCTCCGGCGGGCGGCCTTCGAAGCGGTGTCGCCTTTCGTCGAAGCGCAACCAGCCTGGCAGCGGGCTGCCGTCAGAAAGGCGGGCCGAGAGGTACAGCACGTCCCCCGGGTCCGCATCCACGAAGGCGTCCTCGACGACCGCGTGCTCGAACGGCTTGTCCGGGACAGTAATCGAGGTCTCCGATCGGCCGAAGTGCCTCGGGCGCCACGTTGAAGACGCATTCCTTGGCCTTGTGCCCGAACTCGCGCCCGATCATCGCCGCGAGCCCGACCCACACCAGCGCAAGCAGCAGGTTCAGGCCCGCGAACGTCGGTGCCGACCAGCCGAACCAGTTGATGCCGGCAAACACCACGCCGGCCTGGATCAGGTCGCCGAATCGCCAGAAGAACGTGTCTATGGCCGTCTTGCCATCGTACTTGGCGTCGCGATCGACCGGCAGGAACAGCGCATGCCTGGTCGTGTTCATCAGCGAGTAGTCAGTTGCGTTCTCGGCAATCTTGACCAGCCGCAGCAGCGTAAAGATCGGCACGAATCCGCCGAGCATTGGTGACAACGCCAGCAACCCGTAGCCGATCGCCACCACCGCCGGGTGGATCAGCAGCGCACCGCGCACGCCGAACACGCGATAGATGCGAGCAACCAGGAACAGCTGGATGGCAAGGCCAACCAGCGTCACCCAGAACTGGAAGTTGCCGTAAAAGGCCGCGATGATCGTTCCGGGATCGAGCGTGCCGCCGCTCGCCACCGCCTGCCGCGCTGCGTCGCGCTGCACGAAGTCAGCCAGGATGAACTCGCCGGTGGTGTTGATCCAGTTGAGCAGCACGACCAGCAGCGCGATCAACCTCAGGTAGCGGTCGCGCAGCACCAGGCCGATTCCGCCAAGCAGTCTTGGCACCGGCTTGCCGTGCTCCGCGGCGATCGAACGCGATCCTTCGGGCACCGCGAGGCTCTCCCGTCCTGGAAAGGCCATTGTTGCGAGCAGTGCCAGCGTGGCGACCAGCATCAACCCCACCGGGGTCAATGCCGAGACGGCCAGCTGCGCGGACTTCGCGCCGGCCAGCGCCCCGAGGTTCGCCCCCACCATGATCACCGGGAAGAGCCTCTGGCCACTCTTCAGGTTGAACGTATCGGCCGCGAACGCCCACAACTGCGAGGCGATCATTACGCCGTAGATGCTTACCCAGACGAAGAACACGAATGCGATCGACAGCTGCGCCCAGGCCGCCGCGGCAAACAGCAGCATCGTCGCCGCGAAGAACAGTGTCACCGCCCTCAGCAGCCGCGCCCCGTCCAGCCGGCGGCGCACCGCGCCGTAGACGGGTACCAGCAGCATCAGCACCAGCGCGATGACCGCCACCGCATAGGCACGCACCTCCGCCGAAAATTTCGTGAGCATGAAGGCTTCGCGCAGGGCCTTCACGATCTGGTAGGAAAAGAGCACCAGGAAGGCGTGCGACGCAAACATGGCCAGGCATCGACCTTCGCCCGGCCGAACGCGCGTAAAAATTTTCAGCAGGCGTTCGAACGGGCTGAGGCCCGAGTGCCTCGTGAGCATCAGGACTTCCTTTGAGTCAGCGGCCTGAGCTGAGGGTCTGCCCGCAGCAGTCGCCGGGGGTAACCGAGCCGCTCCGCACGCGCAATGGCCGCGACCGCCGCGCCATGGTCCCCCTGGTCGGCATGCGCGAGCGCAATGTACACCTGGGCGTTCATGTCCTTCTCGCCGAGCATTTCCGCGCGGGCCAACGCGGTCCGCGCATCCTGCTGTTCCCCGCAACGGCCACGATAGTAGGCGAGCATGGCCCATGCCGACGCGTCGGTCGGATCGACCTTCAGGTTGCCGTTCGCGAGCCCGCTCGCCCGCCTGTACAACTCGACCGCTTGCGGGCGCCGGCCGGGCACGTGCCACAACGCATCGGCGAGCGCGCTCACCACGGCGTGATCGGTCGAGGCCAGTGCTTCGGCTTTCTCGTACTGACTGGCGGCGTCCCGGAAGCGTCCCTGGTAGTAATAGAGTGTACCGAGGTTGGTATACGCACTGCGCGTCGGCTCGATGGCCAGCGACTGTTCAAACGCCCGCACCGCATCTTCGAACTGGCCGTCCAGCAGCAAGGCTGCGCCGAGATTGCTGATCGCGGATGCGTTTCCCGGCGCAAGCTCAGCAGCCTTTCGATACTCGACAATTGCTTCCGGGATACGACCTGCTGTCAGCAGGAAATTCCCGAAGCTGCTGTGAGCGCGCCAGTATGCCGGATCGAGCCTCACCGCACTTCGGTAGCTGCTCTCGGCACTTTCGCGTTGGCCCTGGCGCTCCAGCGCCATCGCGAGGCCGATCCTGACGCTCGGATCCATCGGTCGGCTCGTGACCAGCCCGGCAAAGACAGCCTCCGCCTGTTCGTGACGGCCACTCGCCAGGTAGAGCTGGCCGAGTGCGATTTCGGTTTCGGCGCGCTCCGGCTCGAGCTTGAGCGCCTTGCGGCACAGTGCTTCAGCCGTCGCCACATGGTCGATTGCCTTGGTGCGCTCATAACGGCTCAAGTCGACCTCGCAAAGTCCCGCATAGGCGCGCGCCATTCCCGGATCGAGTTCCACCGCCTTGCGGAACAGCGCGCCGGCCTTGTCGAAGTCGCCCAGCGTGCCTGCCGCGCGCAAAGCCGAGACACCGGCAAGGTAGGCGTCGTAGGCCTCCAGGTTGGATACCTGCTTGCGTTTCAGGCCGCGTTCCTCTTGCGGCGTCAGCACGATCTCCAGCGCCTGCGTAATGGCGCGGGAGATGTTGTCCTGGATGGCGATCACGTCCGCCCAGTCACGGTCGTAGGTCCCGGCCCACACGTGATAGCCGGTGACGGCGTCTATCAACTGGACCGTGACACGCAGCTTGTCCTTGTCGCGGCGCACGCTGCCTTCGAGCACGTGGCGCACGCCCAGCGCGGCACCGATTTTCTTCACGTCCGCGCTCTTGCCCCTGAATTCAAAAGCCGAGGTCCGCGCCGCGACACGCAGGCCGGGGATCTGGGCGAGCTGCGCGGAAATCTCCTCCGCGAACCCGTCGCCGATGTAGGCGCTCTCGCCGCTCGAGGTCATGTCCACCAGTGGCAGCACCGCAATCGAGCGCTGGGCAGGTGCAGCATCCGTGGGCACCTGCACGTCGACCTCGTCGATCGAACGCCACCAGGCAAACCCCGTCACACCCGCCATCATCGCGACGCCTGCCACCAGCCACGGTGCAATGGCCCTGCGAGGCTTCGCAAGCCGCACCCGTCCCGGAGCGCCGTGGTCCAGCACGATGCCGGCAGGCGTGATCTCATAGGCCCAGGCGAGCACGCCGACGATCGGGATACCGGTCACCGCGAGGATCGTGAGCGCAGTCATCCACCAGCCGGGCAGGTGCAGCGGCTCGAATGTCATCTCAGCGACCTGCAGCAGGATGAACATTCCGACGAGGTAGCTGCCCAGCACCCTGAAGACATGGCGACGGCGCAGCTCGACGGCGAAGGCCTGCATGCGGGCTGCGCCGCCGCCGGCACTCGCGACCGCGGCTGGACCGACGCCCGTGTTCGCGCGACCGGTCTCCCCGAGCGGTTCGAATTGCGCGATCAGCGCGTATCCGAGCCGTGCGACCCTGACGATGTAGCGCGGCGACTCGCGTGTGTCGCCGAGCATGCGATGCAGTTCCCGCATCGCCGTTCGCAGCATCTCATCGGTGGCTGGCGCGCCGGGCCACGCATGCTCGAGAAGCGCATGGCGATCCACGAGTTCGCCGTGATTCGCTGCAAGAACCTGCAGGATGCGGAGATGCTGGGGCGCGAGGACGTGGGAGCGCTCGCCGCTGGAGATGCGTCCGAGCCGCGGCTCAACGACCCAGTCGCCGAGCCGATACCCTGCCTCGAGGTCTTTGGCATCCATGGCCGTTCGACGCCGCCCCCGCCCACCTCTGGAGATCGATCATAGCAGAGCCAGCGCACGGCGCAGATCGTCGACCAGGTCGTCCGGGTCCTCTATTCCGATCGAGAGACGGACCGTGCCCGGGCCTATGTCGGACCACGCAATCTGCTCCGGCGTAAATCCGCGCGGCTGCTGCAGCGCGGGCGGCACCACCAGCGACTCTGTCGAGCCCAGGCTCGAGGTCAGCTCGAAGAGTTCGAGCGCCTCGCAGAAGCGCGTTCCAGCCTCGACGCCTGCGGCGAGATCAAACGTGACCATCGTGCCGAAACTGTCCATCTGGCGCTTTGCCAGCGCGTGCCCGGGATCCGAAGGCAGGCCTGGATAGCGAACCCGGGTGACCGCCGGGTGAGCCGACAGGAACTCCGCGACCCGCGCGGCGTTGCGACACTGGCAATCCCAGCGCACGAAGTAGGTCTTCAGGCCCCGGAGCACCAGGTAGGCGGCGTGCGGATCGAGCGTCGGCCCCAGGTGCGTGAAATCGTCACGCATGGACTCGATGAGATCGCTGCGCCCGATGACCGCTCCTCCCATCACGTCGCCATGGCCGGACGCGAACTTGGTCAGGCTGTGCGCATAGAGGTCCACGTCGTACTGGCCGTGGTTGTGAAGGCCCGCCAGCGTGTTGTCGAGCAGCGTGAGCGCCCCGTACCTGCGTGCAATGGCAGTTACGCGGTCCAGGTCGGCGACCTTCAATACAGGGTTCGTCGGGCACTCGAGCACGACGAGCCGCGTCGGCGCGCCGGCGAGCGCCTGCTCGAGCGCGACGTGGTCGGTTATCGAGAGCATGGTCGACGTGACGCCAAAGCGACCCAGCGTGCGGCGGATGAACGCGCGCGTCGGCTGGTACGACTCCGCGAAATAGACCACGTGGTCGCCGGCCTTCAGCAGCGCCAGCATCGACGTCGAGATCGCCGCGATACCCGAAGCCGTCAGCAGGCACGCGTCGCGATCCTGCAGGCCCGCGAGCGCCTGCTCCAGCTGCTGAAGCGTCGGGTTTGACACCCTCGAGTAATAGAAGCCGTCGCGCTTGTGCGCGAAGTACTTCTGCGTCTCGGCAACGTCGTCGAACGTGAACTTGACCGACTGGTAGATCGGTGCGACCAGCGGCCGATTGTCGGGCGGCAGGCTGACGCCCGGCAGGTGCGTGACCCGCGTGCGCTTCTTCACTTGATATCGAACGCGTCGGCGTCGAGGTCCGCCGGGAAACTCACGCGATGGGCCCGGAGCGATTCCATGTCGAGCACGGCCGTCTCGACCCGGTCACCGCCTCCCTCGCTCGAGAGTGGCTGCCCGAGGAAGTCCAGCGCGACGCTGTCGCCGGCGTAGCTGACCGCATTGCCGTCCCGGCCGATGCGGTTCACGCCCGCGACGTAGCACAGGTTCTCGATCGCGCGTGCCCGCAGCAGCGCCGCCCACGCGCGCGCGCGACGTGCCGGCCAGTTCGCGACATAGAGCAGCAGGTCGTAGTCGCCGCGGCAGCGGCTCCAGACCGGAAAGCGCAGGTCGTAACAGATCAGCGGACAGATGCGCCAGCCCTTGAGCTCGACCGTGAGGCGCGATCCGCCCGCCGCGTAGTGCAGTGTGCTCGTCGGCCATCCGGAACAGGTGCCGCTTGTCGTAGTGTGCCAGCGACCCGTCCGGGCGGGCCCACACCAGGCGGTTGAAATGACGGCCCTGGTCGCCGACGATCAGGCTGCCGGTGATCACGCAGCCCATCGCCGCCGCTTCCTCGCGCATCCACCCGACCGTCGGCCCGTTCATGGACTCGGCGAGCGCTTCCGGCGTCCATGCTGAATCCCGTCGAGAACATCTCCGGGAGAACGATCAGGTCCGTGTGTCCTGCCAGTCCGCGGAAGTGCTCCGCAAGCCGGTGCCGATTCGCGGCCGGGGCCTCCCAGGCAATTTCCGACTGGACCAGGGTAACGCGCAGGTGTGAATTCATCCCCCCAACCTCCTTAACCTCTGGCCGGCGGCCTCGAGCGTCGATTCATTCTTGGCGAAACAGAATCGCACGACCTGCGCGGTCGACGCACGCGTGGAAAACACCGAGACCGGTATCGCGGCGACGCCGATTTCGCTCGTGAGCCAGCGCGCGAACTCGACATCCGTCGAATCGCTCACGGCGGAATACCCGGCGAGCTGGAAATAGGTTCCGGCCGACGGCTCGAAACTGCAGCGGCGTTTGCGCAAGCAGGCGGCAGAAGTGGTCGCGCTTGTCCTGGTAGAAAGCCGACAGCCCGAGGTGGTGCGCCGGGCACTCGGCCAGGAAATCGGCAAGCGCCGCCTGGATCGGCGTGGCCACTGCGAACTGCACGAACTGGTGCACCTTGCGGAATTCAGCCGTGAGCTCCGCAGGCGCCACGCAGTAGCCGACCTTCCAGCCGGTGGCGTGATACGTCTTGCCGAAGGATGACACCACGAAGCTTCGCGCGGCGAGAGAGTCGCGCCCGAGCACGCTCGCGTGCGCCCGCCCATCGAACACCATGTGCTCGTAGACCTCGTCGGACAGCACGTATGCATCCGCCCGGTCGCAGGATGACGTCCAGCGCGTCGAGATCGGCCTCGGTCCAGACCGCCCCGCTCGGATTGTGTGGCGAGTTGACGATCAGCAGGCGCGTGCTCGGCGTGACCGCGTCGGCGACGCGGTCCCAGTCAACCGAGAATGCCGGCGACTCGCAGCGGCACGCGCACCGCACGGCCGCCGGCAAGCTCGACCGCCGGCTCATACGAGTCATAGGCAGGCTCGAGCAGGATCACCTCGTCGCCGGTCCGCACGACGGCCTGGATCGCGCAGAAGAGCGCCTCCGTCCCGCCCGACGTGACCGTGACTTCGTCTGTCGCCGATACCTCGCGCCCGTACAGGTCGCGAACCTTGCGCGCGATCGCCTCGCAGAGCGCGGGCCAGCCCGCCATCGGCGCGTACTGGTTGCGGCCGGAGCGCATGTGCATCGCCACCAGGTCGACCAGGCGCGCCGGCGGATCGAAGTCGGGGAAACCCTGCGACAGGTTGATCGCGCCGCACTCGGCAGCCAGTCGCGACATCACGGTGAAGATCGTGGTGCCGACGCGCGGCAGCTTCGACTCGAAGGTCGCGCTCAAGAGAGCCGTCGACGTGGGGCGGCGGTTGAGGGCCGAAGCGGGTCCGGGAGACCGTCGCGCGGCAGCGCTGCCGCTGCCATCGCCGCGCCGATGATGCCCGCCTCGTTGCGAAAATGCGCCGGCACGACTTCCGCGCGGCTCTCGAGCAGCGGCCCGAACATCTCCCAGTTCTCGGTCACACCGCCGCCGATGATGAATACGTCGGGCCACAGCAGCCTGTGGTAGGCAGCAAGCACTTCGTTGACCGCCGCAGCCCATTCATCCCACCCCAGGCCGAGGTCGGTCTTCACCTTGGCGGAGGCCCGGTGTTCCGCTTCCATGCCGCGCACTTCGAGGTGCCCGAGTTCCGTGTTCGGGAGCAGGTGACCGTCGACGAAGATCGCCGTGCCAATGCCGGTTCCGAGCGTCAGCACCATCACCGTGCCGCCTCGCCCGCTGCCGGCACCCAGCCTCATCTCCGCGAGACCGGCCGCATCGGCGTCGTTCAGAAACGCCACTGGACGACCGATCCGCCGGCCAAGCAGCCCCTGCGCATCGGTGCCGATCCAGCGGGTGTCGATGTTGGCCGCCGTCCAGGCCCTGCCCTGCCGGGTGACCGCGGGGAATGCGACACCTACCGCGCCGTCGGACGGCAACTCGCCTGTCATTGAAGCGAGCAGGTCGATCACATCCACGGGGGTGGCACCCACCGGCGTCGGTCGTCGCAGGACCGCGCCACCTACGGCACCGGAAGCCGGGTTCACCAGCCCGGCCTTGACGAAGGAGCCACCGACATCGAATGCGAGGATTGGCGTCTCCTGCATCCCGGTCAGCCCTTCTTCATGCTCTCGATCATCTGCTGGTTCGCCGCCAGCGCCATCTGCGCGTCGCGATCCCTGGCCTTCTGCTGGCGGCTCATCATGACACCCGCTATGACCACGCCGACGGCGACGACCGCGACGAGAATCGTCGCGAGCGCATTGATGTCGGGGCTCACGCCAAGGCGCACCTTGGAGAAGATGACCATCGGCAGTGTGCTCGAACCCGGCCCTGCCACGAAGCTGGTAATCACCAGGTCGTCGACCGACAGCGTGAAGGCAAGCAGCCATCCGGACATCAGGGCCGGCGCTATTATCGGCAGCGTGATCAGGAAGAATACCTTGGCCGGGCGAGCGCCCAGGTCCATTGCAGCCTCCTCGAGCGAGTCGTCCAACTGTGCGAGCCGCGACTGCACGACGACCGCCACGAAGGACATCGTGAACGTGATGTGCGCGATGACGATCGTCGTCATCCCGCGCCCGGCCGGCCACCCGATCAACTGCTCCATGGTCACGAACAACAGCAGCATCGACAGGCCGGTAATCACCTCGGGCATGACCAGCGGCGCGGTCGTGAGCCCGGACAGCAGCGTGCGGCCCCTGAACGGCCCGAAGCGTGCGAGTACCATGCCGGCGAGCGTGCCGAGCACGACCGCGAGTGTCGCCGACAGTGCGGCGATCTTCAGGCTGAGCCATGCGGCACCCAGGATCTGCTGGTTACGCAGCAGTTCCCCGTACCACTTCGTCGAGAATCCCGCCCACACGGTCACGAGCTTCGATTCGTTGAACGAGTACACGATCAGCGAGACGATCGGGATGTACAGGAACGCGAACCCGACGACCAGCGCGAACAGGCGGAACCACGAACGATTCTGCATCATCGGTGCAGCCCTCCGCCCGACTCTGCGTCCTGCGCGCGCTGGTAGTACATGATCGGGATCACCAGGAACATGAGCAGCGCTATCGCGACCGCGCTGGCCACCGGCCAGTCGCGGTTGTTGAAGAACTCGGTCCAGAGCACCTTGCCGATCATCAGCATGCCCGGGGATCCGAGCAGCGACGGGATCACGAATTCCCCGACCGCCGGTATGAACACCAGCAGGCATCCGGCCACGATGCCAGGCACTGAAAGCGGCAGCGTGATCTTGTAGAAAGCCTGCCAGGGCTTGCAGCCCAGGTCATACGCCGCTTCCAGCAGCGTAATGTCCATCTTCTCGAGATTGGCGTACAGCGGCAGGATCATGAACGGCAGGTACGAGTAGACGATGCCGATGTACACGGCCGTGTAGGTCTGCAGGATCTGTATCGGCTCGTGGATCACCCCGAGCCACATCAGGAAGTTGTTCAGCAGGCCATTCTGCTTGAGGATGCCGATCCACGCATAAACGCGCAGCAGGAACGACGTCCAGAACGGCAGCACGATCATCAGCATCAGGATGTTGCGCTTCGAGGGATCGCTGCGCGCGATCGAGTACGCGATCGGATAGCCGATCAGCAGGCAGAGCACGCGTCGAGACGAACGCGATCCCGATCGAGGTCAGGTACGCCTTCCAGTAGAGGTTGTCCTGGACCAGGAACAGGAAGTTGCCGAAGTCCAGCTGCACCTGGACGACCTTCTCCGACACCCAGTGCAGCAGCGGCGCATAGGGCGGCATCGCGATCTGCGCCGTCGAGAAGCTGATCTTCAGCACGATCACGAACGGCACCAGGAAGAACAGCAGCAGCCAGAGGTAGGGAATCGACGTGACGAGGCCCTGCCCCGTCAGCCCGAGGCGTTTCAGCAGCTGCTTCACTTCGTCACCACCACCGGGCTCTCGGGCCGCCAGTGCAGGTACACGCGCTCGTCCCAGGTAATGCGGTCGTCGGCGTGGCGGTACACGTTGGGCTGCGTGACTCGCACGACCTTGCCCGAATCGAGCTTCAGCAGGTAGATGGACATGTCGCCCATGTACGCGATGTCGCGCACCACGGCGGAAGCCCAGTTGTCCGCGCCTGTCCGGCTTCTCGCGCGAGACCTGGATCTTCTCCGGCCTGATGGCGGCCCACACTGTCGCACCCGGGGCGGAACTCACGCCGTGGTCCACGTAGATCGGGGCTTCGAGGTCGTCGCACTCGATGCGCACGTAGGACGGCTCGTCCTCGATCAGGCGTCCCTCGAACGTGTTGACCGAACCGATGAACTCGGCGACGAAACGCGAACTCGGGTACTCGTACATCTCGCTCGGCGTTCCCACCTGCACGATGTCGCCGTGGTCCATCAGGCCGATGCGGCTCGAGAGCGTCATCGCCTCTTCCTGGTCGTGGGTCACCACGATGAAGGTGACGCCGAGCGTCTCCTGCATGTTGATCAATTCGAACTGCGTGTGCTCGCGCAGCTTCTTGTCCAGCGCCGCCAGCGGCTCGTCCAGCAGCAGCAGCTTCGGCTTCTTGACCAGCGAACGTGCCAGCGCGACGCGCTGGCGCTGGCCTCCGGACAGCTGATGCGGCTTGCGCTTCGCGAACTGCCCGAGCTTCACCAGTTCCAGCATTTCGCCGACGCGGCGCGCGGTCTCGGCCCTGGAAACGCCCTCCTGCCGCAGGCCGAACGCCACGTTCTGCTCGACCGACATGTGCGGGAAAGATCGCGTAGGACTGGAACATCATGTTGACCGGCCGCTCGTACGGCGGGATAGTCGGTCATGTCCACGCCGTCGATGAAGATACGGCCCGCCGTCGGCCGCTCGAAGCCAGCCAGCATGCGCAGCAGCGTCGTCTTGCCGCAGCCGGAGGCGCCCGAGCAGGCAGAAGATTTCCTTCTGGTAGATGTCGAGCGTGACGTCGTCGACGGCGACGAAGTCACCGAACTTCTTGGTGACCTTCTCGATCCTGACGTAGGGCTTCGCGTCCGGGTCGGTCCACGGTTCGAACTTCTGCTGGGTTGCTCGCGGTGAGTTTGCCATGGGATCTCGGAGCCGTTGCGGGGGCCCTCAGGCCAGGTTGAGCCTCGGCGGCGACTACCGATACGCAGTCCGGAAACGAAGCGGGGCGGACGGAGACTCGCGCTCCGACCGCCCCGCTCGTGGTCCATCCGGTGGTGTGCCTACTTGCCGGTCATGAACCGCGTCCAGGTGCGGTTCAGCTCTCGTGTGAACTCCTGCGTATGGGCAAGGTTCGGGAACAGCTTCGCCATCGTCTCGGGCGGCGGATACACGCCCGGATCGTTCGCGCACGTCCGGTCGAGCAGCGGCAACCGATGCCGCATTTCCGTTCGCGTAGTGCACGAAGTTCGAGTTCGCTGCCGCACCTCGGGCTTCATCATGAAGTTGATGAATGCGTGCGCATTGTTCGGGTGCGGCGCATCGGCCGGGATCGCGTACATGTCGAACCAGATGACCGTGCCGTCGGTGGGAACGGTCATCGCGATTTCGACGCCCTGCTTGCGCCTCCGCCGCGCGTGTCTTGGCCTGCAGGATGTCGCCGCTCCAGCCCATGACGACGCACAGCTCGCCGGTCGCCAGTCCGTTGATGTACTCGGAGCTGTTGATCGTCCGGACGTACGGGCGGATCTTCATCAGCACCTCTTCGGCAGCCTTGAGGTCGTCGAGGTTCTCGCTGTTCGGGTCCTTGCCGAGGTAGGCGAGCACCACGGCGACGACTTCGTCCGGGGCGTCCAGGATCGAGATGCCGCAGTCCTTGAATTTCGATGCCTCGGCCGGATCGAACACCAGCTTCCAGCTGTTCACCGGGGCCTTGGGGTCGATCGCCTGGACCTTCTTCACGTTGTAGCCGATCGCGTCGGTGCCCCACATGTGGTTCACCGAGTACAGGTTGCCCGGGTCGTGGCGTCCCACGCGCTCCAGGATGCTCCGGGTCCAGGTACTTCCAGTTGGGCAGCTTGGAGCGGTCGAGCTTCTGGAACACGCCGGCCTTGATCTGCAATTCGAGGAACGAGGCCGAGGGCACCACCACGTCGTAGCCGGTGTTGCCGGCGAGGAGCTTGGTCTGCAGCACCTCGTTGTTGTCGAACACGTCGTAGTTGACCTTGATGCCGGTCTCCTTGGTGAAGGCCTCGAGCATCGCCGGGTCGATGTAATCCGACCAGTTGTAGACGTTGACCACCTTCTCCTCGACCGGGGCGGCAGCCGGAGCCTGCGGAGGCGGCAGCGGGCGGCGAATCGCTCCTTCTTGCCGCAGCCAGCAAGCGCGAGCGCTGCGGCCAGGCCGACGAGCCCGGCGCGAATGGTGAATCTCATGGTGGCATTACCTCGCTGTGCCGAATTGTGTATGCGCGGCCCGCGGGCCGATCCCCTTGAAGCCATGTATAGCGCACCGGACCGGGTCAGGACAAGGAATCGTCCACGCCGCCCGGCCCCGCGACCCGATCAGAGCCGGCCCTCTGCCCGACAGCGCGCGAGCGTCAGGTCGAGGCAGCGCCAGGCCTTCTCGGCCAGCTCGTCGATCTGCTCGCGGCTGATCACCAGCGGCGGCGCAACGATCATGGTGTCCCGGACCGCCCGCATGATCAGGCCGTTCTGGAAGCAGAAGTCCCGGCAGATGGTCCCCACCTCGCCACGCTTGTCGAAGAAGCGCCGGCCGCGCTTGTCCCTGACCAGTTCGAGCGCGCCGATCAGGCCGATCGAGCGCGCCTCGCCCACCAGCGGGTGCTCGGCGATCTCGCGCCACTTCGAGGCCAGGTAGGGCCCCGTCTCGTCGCGGGTGCGCGGCACGAGATTCTCCTGCTGGATCAGGGTCAGGTTCACGCTCGCCACGGCGCAGGCCGCCGGGTGGCCGGAATACGTGTAGCCGTGGGCGAACTCGCCGCCCTTGTCGATCAGGACATCCGCGACACGGTCGGCCACCATTACGCCGCCGATCGGCAGGTAGCCCGATGACAAGCCCTTGGCGATGGTCATCAGGTCGGGCCGGATCCCGTACAGGTTGCTGCCGAACCAGTGGCCGGTGCGGCCGAATCCGCAGATCACCTCGTCCGCGACCAGCAGTATCCCGTGTCGGTCACAGATGCGCTGGATCTCCGGCCAGTAGGTGTCCGGCGGAATGATCACGCCCCCGGCGCCCTGGATCGGCTCGCCGATGAAGGCCGCCACCCGGTGCGCGCCGAGCTCCGCTATCTTGCTTTCCAGCGCACGTGCTGCCTGCAGGCCGAACTCGGCCGGCGACAGGTCGCCACCCTCTCCGTACCAGTAGGGCTGCGCGATGTGGACGATGTCCGGGATCGGCAGGCCGCCCTGCTCGTGCATGAACGCCATGCCACCGAGGCTCGCGCCGGCCATGGTGCTGCCGTGGTACGCGTTCAGCCGGCTTATGATGACCTTGCGCTCCGGCTGCCCCATCAGGTCCCAGTAGCGCCGGACCAGGCGGACCACCGTGTCGTTGCCCTCGGACCCGGAGCCCGTGAAGAACACCCGGTTGAACTGCGGCGGCGTGAGTTCCACGAGCTGCCTGGCGAGTTCGATGGCCGGCGGGTGGGCGGTCTGGAAGAAGCTGTTGTAGTAGGGCAGCTCCAGCATCTGGCGATACGCCGCCTCGGCGAGTTCGCGCCGGCCGTAGCCCAGGTTGACGCACCACAGGCCCGCCATGCCGTCGAGGATACGGCTGCCCTCGGAGTCGTAGAGGTACACGCCGTCCGCCTTCACGATCACCCGCGTGCCCTTGGCGTGCAGGAGCTTGTAGTCCGTGAATGGATGCAGGTAGTGCTGGCGGTCGAGATCCTGCCAGGCGGCGGTAGTGCGCTCGGCGACGTACGGGGTGGATGTCGTCATACACGTTGTCGGAATTGGGTGGATGGCGGTGAATTCTGACCGGTCGCCTTCGACCTGGGCTACACGTTCAGCAGCAGGTGCTCCCGCTCCCATGAGCTGATCACCTGGAGGAACGTGTCGAGTTCGCTTTCCTTGACAGCCGTGTAGGCCAGCACGAAGCGCTCGCCCAGCAGGTCGATGAGTTGTCGGCAGCTGCGCAGCATCCGGACGGATTCCTCGAGACTGCGCGGCAGCCCGAACGGCAGGTCGTAGGCGCTGCCAGTGACCGGCTCCGACGGCTTCAGGCCCTCGACCATGCCGAGGTACCCGCAGGCAAGCGACGCCGCCAGCGCCAGGTAGGGATTCGCGTCCGCGCCGGCGAGCCGATTCTCGACGCGCCGGTTCTCGGCGTTGGAGATCGGCACGCGCAGCCCGGCCGTACGGTTGTCGTATCCCCACTGCGTATTGATGGGCGCCAGTTGCCCCAGGATGACGCGGCGGAACGCGTTCACGTTCGGCGCGAACAGCGCCATCGCCGAAGGCAGGTACTTCTGCAGCCCGGCGATGTGTGCGAAGAACAGTTGGCTCGGGTTGCCGTCCGGGTCGCTGAACACGTTCCTGCCGGTCTTGGCGTCCACCACGCTCTGGTGGATGTGCATCGCGCTGCCCGGCTCGCGAGCCATCGGCTTCGACATGAACGTCGCGTACATCTTGTGGCGGAACGCGGCCTCGCGCGCCGTGCGCTTGAACATGAACACCTGGTCTGCCAGCGACATCGCGTCGCCGTGGATCAGGTTGATCTCCATCTGCGCCGCGCCGTCCTCGTGGATCAGCGTATCGATCTCGATCTCCTGCGCCTCGCAGAAGGCGTAGACATCGTCGAACAGCGGATCGAACTCGTTGACGGCCGCGATGCTGTAGGACTGGCGCCCAATTTCCGGACGACCCGAGCGGCCGATCGGCGGCTTCAGCGGGTAGTCGGCGTCGATGTTCGGTTCGACCAGGTAGAACTCGAGTTCCGGTGCGACGATCGGCTTCCAGCCCTTCTGCGCGTAGAGGTCCAGGATGTGCCGCAGCACGTAGCGCGGCGCCATCGTGACCGGGCTGCCGTCGTGGTAGAAACTGTCGTGGATGACCTGCGCGGTGGGCTCGGGAGCCCACGGCACGACACGCGTCGTGGCCGGGTCGGCCTTCAGCACGATGTCGATCTCCGACGGGTTGATCGCGCGGTCATCCGCCGGGTACTCGCCGGTGACGGTCTGCAGGAAGATGCTCTCGGGCATGCGCATGCCCTCGTCCTCGGCGAACTTGATCGCGGGCATCACCTTGCCGCGCGCAATGCCCGCCATGTCCGGGACGATGGCCTCGACCTCCGAAATGCCGTGTTCCTTGAAGAATTGCTGGATCGGAGTACTCATGATCGATTTCCTTTTGCGTGTGCCCTTGCTGCCTGGCCAAAGGCAGCGAACAGGGCCCGCGAGAACGGGTTTTTCATTACCTGCCACTCGGGGTGCCATTGCACCGCGAGCGTGAATCCTGGAGACGATCGCACACTGAAGGCCTCGACGAGGCCGTCCGGGGCACGCGCCTGCACTTCGAGGCCGCGCCCGAGCCGATCGACTCCCTGTGCGTGCACCGAATTCACCATCACACGGTCGGCACCTGCCAGGCCACGCAGGATTCCGCCCGGCACCAGCTCGATTTCATGCGCCGGCGCATACTGCAGCTCGAGCGGCGCGTCCTTGTCCTCGCGGTGGTCACGCATCCCGGGCTGCTCATGAACCTTCTGCCAGAGCGTACCGCCGTAGACGACGTTCATCTCCTGGAATCCACGGCAGATCGCGAACAGCGGCATGCCGCATTCCACGACCCGCGGGATCATCGGCAGCGTCGTCGCGTCGCGGTGCGGATCATGCATCGTTCCTGCGTCGCTCTCGGTGCCCGCATAGTGGTGCGGTTCGACGTTCGACGGGCTGCCGGTAAGCAGGATTCCATCCACGCCGGCAAGGACCGAGTCGAAGTCCACCTCGTCGCCCAGCGCAGGTATCAGCACCGGTACCGCGTCGGCCGCGTCCGTGACCGCGCGAATGTATTTCTCGCCCACGCAATGAAACGGATGCGGCCCGAGGATTCGGCGGTCCGCGGGAATGCCGATCAGTGGTTTGCGCTCAGCCACGTTTAAGATCCTAGACAGCCCGAACCGGACCGCCGGACGAGTGCGGCTCAGATTAAACCACAGGCCCGGGGCGGCCGTCGTCAGGCAGCGCAAAAAATCCGCCAATAACCAGTTCAAACAGCCAGTTGCACAGTCATTTTCCCCGCGTGGCCTGCTTGCCGGCCCGGGTCGGCTGCGGCTATGCTCAGCCGCGACGCTCGATTAGACCGTCGCTAAATCCTAAACAACGGGTGTCAAATGCCTCAGTTCGCGGATTACGAGCAGGCGCGTGCCTGGCTTGCGCTCCACCCGCAGGTGCGTGCGGTCGACCTGCTGCTCCCGGACCAGATGGGCATCCCGCGCGGCAAACGTGTGTCGGTCGACGAACTCGAAGGCGTTCACGACACCGGGCTGCTGCTTCCAGCGTCGATGTTTGCACTCGACGTGCTCGGCGGAACCGTGCAGGCCACCGGCCTCGGTTTCGACGAGGGCGATGCCGACCGCGTCTGCCTGCCGGTGCCCGGCTCGCTTGCGACCGTGCCCTGGCTCGGCGGCGAAATCGCGCAGATGCAGGTCGCCATGTACGAGCACGATCGCACTCCGTTCTACGGCGACCCGCGCCACGCGCTTGAGCGGGTCGCCGCGCGCTTTCGCGACCTGGGTCTTCGTCCGGTCGTGGCCGTCGAGCTCGAGTTCTACTTCGTGGACCGCGAGCGCACGCCAGATGGCCGTGCCCAGCCGCCTCGCCAGCCGCTCACCGGCCGGCGGGAATACAAGACACAGATCAACTCGATGGCGGAGCTCGACGAGTATTCCGCAGTGCTGTCCGCAATCGACTCCGCAGCCCGGGCGCAGGAACTCCCGACCGGCACCGTGCTGGCCGAATACGGGCCCGGCCAGTTCGAGGTCAACCTGCACCACGTGGACGACGTGCTGCTGGCCTGCGACCACGCGATCCGCCTGAAGCGCCTGGTCAAGGGCGTCGCGCTGCAGCACGGGATGGAAGCGACATTCATGCCAAAGCCCTACCGCGATCACGCCGGCAGCGGCGCGCACCTGCACGTGAGCCTGGTGGATGCGGACGGCCGCAACATCTTTGCCGCCGACGATCCGGCCGGCAGCCCGGCGCTGGCGCATGCCATCGGCGGGCTCGCGGCCACCATCAATGACACGATGGCGGTCTGCGCGCCGACCGCGAACTCCTACCGTCGTTTCCAGTCCGAGGCCTACGTGCCGCTCAACCCGAGCTGGTCGGTCAACAACCGCGGAGTCGCGTTCCGCGTGCCGCACGGCCCGCCCGCAAGCCGCCGCGTCGAGCACCGCGTCGCCGGCGCCGACGCGAATCCCTACCTGCTTGCGGCGATGGTGCTGGCCGGCATGCACCTCGGTCTCTCGAAGAAACTCGACCCCGGCCCGGTGTTCGCGGGCAACGCCTACCGTGACACGGAGCCGACGATTCCGCTCAGCTGGCCCGAGGCAATCACGGCGTTCGAGCGCAGTTCGTTCGCCCGCGAATACCTCGGTGAGAAGTTTGCCGGCCTCTATGCCCAGACACGGCGCGGCGAGTTGCAGGATTTCCGGTCCTATGTGTCGCCACTCGAGTATTCCTGGTACCTGACCACGAGCTGAGCCATGGAACACGTCCGCTCGTACTACGCCGCGTCCGCCAACCCTGCCCCGTTGCGTGAGTCGCTCAGCGGCGACGTGATGGCGGACGTCTGCGTGGTGGGCGGCGGCATCGCCGGCTGCTCTACAGCGCTGAACCTCGCGGAGCGTGGCTACAGCGTGGTGCTGCTGGAGGGCAAGCGAGTCGGCTGGGGGGCTTCGGGCCGCAGCGGCGGACAAGCGCTGTTCGGGTACGCCTCAGGCCAGGAGAAGCTCATCGCGCAGGTCGGGCACGAGACCGCGCGACGCATGTTCGATGTCTCGGTGGAAGCGCTCGACGACCTTAAGCAGCGCGTCGCCAGGCACGCGATCGACTGCGACCTGAACTTCGGCCAGATCCACGCCGCGATCAAGCCGCGACACGAGACCGAGCTCAAGGCCTGGCGCGATGAACTGGAGCGGGACTACGGCTACGACTCGCTCACCTGGCTCGACCGGCGAGAGATCGGCGAGGTGCTGGCGACCCGGCGCTACATTGGTGGCCTGCACGATTCACGCAGCGGGCACCTTCACCCGCTCAACTACACGCTGGGCCTGGCTCGCGCGGCAGAAACAGCCGGTGCCCGGATATTCGACGGCAGCCAGGTCACGCGGCATCGACCACGGCGACACGGTGAGGGTGACGACGGACGGTGGCACGGTACGAGCGAAGCACGTCGCGCTGTGCTGCAACGCCTACGTGGACGACAGGATCTCGGCGAAGCTGCGGGCGCGGATCATGCCGGTCGGCACCTACATCGTCGCCACCGAGCCGCTCGGCGAGGCGCGCATGACGGCGCTGATGCGCGACAACGTGGCCGTCACCGACATCAACTGGGTGCTGGACTACTTCCGCCGTTCCGCGGATCACCGGCTGCTGTTCGGCGGGCGCGTGAGCTATTCCGGCCTCCAGCGCGCCTACACGCAGCGCGCCACCCGGGCGCGGATGCTGTCCGTGTTCCCGCAGCTTGCCGACGTCGGCATCGCCTACGCGTGGGGCGGCTACGTCGACATCACGATGAGCCGCGCGCCGGATTTCGGGCGGCTCGCGCCGAACCTCTATTACCTGCAGGGATTCTCGGGCCACGGCATCGCGCTCACCGGCATGGCGGGCCGGCTGGTCGCGGAGGCGATCGCCGGCCAGGCCGAGCGTTTCGACATGTTCTCGAAGCTCCGGCACCGGGATTTCCCGGGTGGGCCGGCGCTGCGTACGCCCGCGCTGGTGCTCGCGATGCTGTGGTTCCGGCTGAAGGACCTGCTTTAAAACAGCGCGATTGGCGACTGGCGGCCGGCGGTTGGCGATCCGCCTGTCACAGGACGTCTCCCCCGTAGCTCGCTCCGCTGGTGCAGGTCTCGTGCACTACTACGCGCGAAAGTTGTGGCAACCCCGGCTGCAGTTCGGCCCAGATCCAGCGTGCAAGGTTTTCGCTGGTCGGATTCTCCAGCCCGGGCACGTCGTTCAGGTAGCGGTGGTCGAGCCGCTGATGCAGCGGATCGAAAGCGGCCTTTACATCGGCAAAGTCCATTACCCAGCCAAGCCGGCCGTCGACCGGACCGCTGACGTGGATCTCGACGCGAAACGAGTGCCCATGCACCCGGGCGCACTTGTGCCCCGCCGGCACATTTGGCAGCCGGTGCGCGCTTTCGAGCGTGAAGGACTTGAATATCTGCACAACCTGGACCATCGAACCACAATGGGGTGCGCAAGGATGCAAGGCTCGTCCGGGCTTGTCGAGAGTCGACACTAGCGGCGCTGGCGGCATCCGCGCCGGCTGCTAAGCTGAGGAACATGAAATTCGCCGACGTAGTGGCTTCCCTGGCCTGGAACGCGGACGGCTGGAAGGCCCGGATTCCGGTCGACTGGGCCAATGGCCGGACAGTGTTCGGCGGGCTGCAGGCGGCCCTGCTGGTCCGCGGCATGCGCAAGGTGCTCGGCGAAGCCAGCCACCTGCCACTGCGGAGCCTGCACGTTACCTTCGTTGCCCCCGTCGCGGCCGGTCAGGACGTCAGGCTGCATCCGGAACTGCTCAGAATCGGCAAGTCAGCCGCGCATGCCCGTTGCGACATGTTCTCCACCGACGGTCTCGCCTGTACGTCCGTGGCAATTTTTGGCGCAGACCGTCCCTCAGTCGTATCGCTCGAGATCCCGCCCGTCGACGTGGACGTCGATCCGGAGACGCTTCCGGACATGCCTTACATCCGCGGCCTCACGCCGGAATTCGTCAAGCACCTGCAGATGCGGATCGGCCGAGGCGCGCCGCCGTT
Organism: uncultured Gammaproteobacteria bacterium; assembly: GCA_963819835.1. Lineage (GTDB taxonomy): Bacteria > Pseudomonadota > Gammaproteobacteria > Steroidobacterales > Steroidobacteraceae > RPQJ01. The sequence goes on along the minus strand of CAWFXR010000023.1, from coordinate 233,400 downwards.
CGCCGGCCGGCATGAAGCACAGTCGACGATTTTCGCACGCCTGCGTGATACCGATTGCGGCGCCGAGGAGGCCCTGGTCGCGCTGTCGGATGCGATTCCGACGCCCGCCCTCTCGATGCTGAAGACCCCCGCACCGGCGGCCTCGCTCAACTGGATGCTCGAATTGATTGGCCACCCGGCAGACCTGGACCTGAAGGCATGGGCGGTCATCGACACCAGCGTCCGCGCCGGCAGCGACGGATACCTGAGCCAGACATCGGTGCTGTGGGGACCGACAGGACACGCGTTCTCGATCAGCCACCAGAGCGTCGCGATCTTCGGCTGAGGCGGCCGCGCGAGTCGTCAGCCCGAACCTGCCTGCCTTTGCGTCAGAAGATAGGCGACATGAATCTTCGGATTGCGCTTGTAGTCTTCCGGCAGGGTCGCACGACTGATGTCCTGTACTTCGAATGCCGGCAATGCAGCCGTGTCGAGCTTGAAGCGCTGAAAATTGCTGGAGAACAGGATCAGGCCGCCGGGTTCGAGCAGCGCGCCTATCCGCTGCAGCAGCCGCACGTGGTCGCGCTGCACGTCGAACTCGGTTTCCATGCGCTTCGATCGCGACAGCGTCGGCGGGTCGACGAACACGAACCCGTAGCGCTGCCGGCCCGGCTGCGCCTGCTCCTCGAGCCAGGCCAGGCAGTCCGCGTGGACGAAGGCGTGATTCGGCCCGGCAAGGCCGTTCAGCTCCAGGTTTCGCTTCGCCCAGTCGAGATAGGTCCTGCGACATGTCGACCGTCGTCGAAGCTGTCGCCCCGCCGCCGACAGCGTGCACCGTCGCGGTGCCGGTGTAGGCGAACAGGTTCAGGAACCGTCGTCCGGCCGCCAGTTCGCCGATGCGTCGCCGCGTGATGCGGTGGTCGAGGAACAGTCCGGTGTCCAGGTAGTCGGCGAAATTGACCAGGAAGCGATAAGGCCCCTCACGAACCGTGTGAAAGACCTGCTCGCTGTCCACCTTCTCGTACTGCTCGCCGTGCCGCTGGCGTCGCCGGACACGCAGTGCGATCCGTTCCTGCGGCAACCCGAGCACCTCGGGCAGCACCGACAGGACTTCGTCGCGACGGCCGCGGGCCGCATCGCGGGACACTGTCGGCGGCGCGGCGTACTCCTGCACGCAGGCCCAGCGCTCGTCGTTGCCGTAGATGTCGATGGCGAACGAGTACTCCGGCATGTCGGCGTCGTACACGCGGTAGCAGGCCACGTCCTCGCGCCGGGCCCAGGACTTCAGGCGCGCCACGTTCTTGCGCAGCCGGTTGGCGAACATCTCGGCCCCGGGCCTGGCCTTCGCCGCTTCGAGGCGGTCGCGACGCGCTGTCTCGGCATCCGGCTCGACCGTCTCGGGCTTCAGTTCGAAACGCAGCAGGCGGCACTCGATCGGGCCGTTGAAGAACGTGTGCGCGCGGTAGGCGCGCAGGCGCAGCGCGCGGCCGAGCGGTGGATTGCCGGTGAACACGCCCGCCTCCCATCCGGGGAAACGCTCGATCAGTGCGTGGCCCAGGTCCGCGTACGTCGCCGCGAGCGTCTCCTCGTCCTCGAGTCGCGCACCGTACGGGGGATTCACCAGCACGAGCCCGCCCGCCTCCTGTGCCTGCGGCAGCTTCGTGATGTCGCGGCGCTCGAACGACAGGTAGTCGCCGAGGCCCGCGCGATTGGCATTCGCGATCGACGCGCGGACCGCGGACTGGTCCCGGTCGAAGCCGCGGAACCGGCCTCGACCCAGCACCGGGAGATTGCGACGCTCGATCGCGGCCTCGCGCAGCGAAGTCCACGCGACCGCGTCGTGCTGCAGCCAGCGCTCGAATCCGAAACGACGCCGCAGCAGGCCGGGCGCGAAATCCGCAGCGATCATCGCGGCCTCGATCACGAAGGTACCCGAGCCGCACATCGGGTCGGCGAACCCACCGCCCTGCGCCGCCATCGCCGGCCAGCCGCAACGCAGCAGCAGCGCGGCGGCGAGCGTCTCCTTCAGCGGTGCCTCGACGCCGGAAACCCGGTAGCCCCGACGATGCAGCGGGTCGCCACTCAAGTCGATTCCGACCGTGGCATGCGTGCGCGCAAGCCGCAGGCTCACACGCAGGTCCGGGGACGCGAATTCCACCGACGGTCGCTCGCCGGTGCGCGCCCGGAACCGGTCCACGATCGCATCCTTGGCTTTCTGTGCCGCGAACTGGCTGTGTCGCAGCCAATCGGGGCTCTCACCCACGACGTCGATCGCCAGTGTTCCCTGCGGCGCGAGATGATCCTCCCAGCGAATCTCCTTCAGCGCCTCGTACATCGCCTCGACCGTGTCGAGCGGCACCGTCGCAATGGTCTGCAGCACACGGCTCGCGGTGCGCGATTGCAGGCACGCCAGGTAGGCGTGCTCCAGCGGACCGACGAAGCTCACTCCGGCGGGATGCTCGCGCGTCACCGCGATTTCGAGCGCGCGCAGTTCCGACGCCAGCAGGTCTGCCACGCCACGCGGACAGGCTGCGAAGAACTCGTTGCCGCCTTCCACTGATTCGTCCGTCATTGGTCAGCGCTCCCCTGCGCCGAGCATCACGAGATCACGCGAGGCAATGCGATCGAGGCAGCGCGCCACGATACGATAGGCATCCGGATCGAATGCCGTTCGCGTCGCGGCCTGCACCAGTTCAGCCACCTCCGTATCGTCACGTGCCGTGCCGAGGTGCTGCCAGCGGTCGACGACGTGCAGCAGCGTCCCGGGACCGTTCGGCACGGGCTCGCGAATGCCGATCGGACCGGGGAACGGCCACGAGCGTATGCGCAGCGACGCAAGCGCGAGCCTCAGGCGCGCGTCGTGCAGAGCGGGCGACTCGGTTCCGACGCACGCGCCGCGGCAGCGCCCGAGCTGCAAGGCGAAACACGAGCCTGGACCGCTCTCGAGGCCCATGACTTTCAGGCACAGGCCGGCCTCCCGCGCCTTGCCCTCGAGCGCGCGCAGGGCGTCACGCTCCGTCCGGAACGGTCCGTAGCTGTCGGCGCCCGACTCGAGATCGTCGAGACCGAACGGTTCCACGCAGGGCTTCAACCGGCCCTCCGAGTCCCTGAGGCGGATGCAATGCACGCCCTTCGGTTTCCGCAGGCGACGGTTGGCCGCGGGCGCAAGTTCCTTGACCAGGCGCGACTCGGCCAGCAGCGCGCCGAGTTCACCACCGGTCTCGATCCACTCGACGTCGCGTACCTGTTGTGCGAGCTTCGATTCCTTGCTCGAGCGATGGCTGGCCGAGAAGTGGGCGAGCACGCGGCTGCGCAGGTTGCGACTCTTGCCGACGTAGAGCAGTGCGCCGTCCTCGCCGCGGAACAGGTACACACCGGGCCCTTCCGGCAGGTCATCGGCGAGGTCGGGTGGCAGGTGTGGCGGAAGGCGCGACTCGAAGCGAGTCGTCTCGACCGCCTCTTGCAGGCTGCTCGGCGCCGACGGCGCCCTCGAACGCCGCAAGCAGCGCCGGCAGCACGGCGGCATCGCCGAGCGCGCGATGGCGCTGCGCGCACTGGAGGCCCCATCGCTCGATCAGCACGTCGAGATTGTGGCGATTGTGCCCGGCAAACAGCGACCGCGACAGACCGCACCGTACAGAGAACCGGCGCTGAGAACCTCTCGCCCAGGCGCCGGAACTCGCTGCGCAGGAAGCCGTAGTCGAAACGCGCGTTGTGGGCGACGAACAGCCGCCCCTCGAGGCGCGACCGCACCTCCGCGCGCAGGTCATCGAAGGTCGGTGCATCGGCGACCATCTCGTTGGTGATGCCGGTGAAGCCTGGATCGCCGGCGGGATCCGCTGGCAGGGATTCACCAGGCTGCTCCATTCGTCCACCACCACGCCGTCCTCGAGCAGCACGATGCCGACTTCGGTGATCCGGTGCTGGGCGGCCGTGCCACCCGTGGTCTCGAGGTCTACGCAGGCGACGCGGCCTTGCAGCACCGGTGCCGCGAGCGCGACCTGGCGGGATCGAGTCGTGTTTCCTGGCCGGAAAATCGTGCCTGGCACCATCTAGAGCGTCGCGTCGCCGTCCAGCGTCATGATCGGACCATACAGCTCCGGGCGCCGGTCGCGGAACACGCCCCAGGCATGGCGCTGCGCGCGCGCCGCCTCGAGATCCAGCGTGGCGGTGATCACCGACTCCGACGATCGATCGGCCTCGACGAGCTTCTCGCCGGTGCTCCCGGCGATGAATGACGACCCGTAGAAGGTCATCTGGTAGTTCTCACCGCGCTCGACGCCGATGCGGTTCGAGGCGACCAGCGGCATGACATTGGCCGCCGCGTGGCCCTGCATGCAACGCTGCCAGTGGTCGCGCGAATCGATGCTGGCGTCCTGCGGCTCGGAACCGATCGCGGTCGGATAGAGCAGCACGTCCGCGCCCATCAGCGCCATGCAGCGCGCCGCCTCCGGGAACCACTGGTCCCAGCAGATGCCGACGCCGAGCGCGCCGTAGCGCGTATTCCAGACGCGGAATCCCGTGTCGCCAGGGGAGAAATAGAACTTCTCGTGGTAACCGGGACCCTCCGGAATGTGCGACTTGCGGTACACGCCGAGCACGCTGCCGTCGGCGTCGATCATCGCCAGTCGAATTGAAATAGGCGTTGTTGGCGCGCTCGAACACGCTGAGTGGCAGCACGACTTCGAGTTCGCGTGCCAGCGCCTGGAATCGCGCCACGACCGGGACTGCCAGCGATCGGTCGCGCCAGCTGGAAATGGCTCGCGAGGTGGTCCTTGCAGAAATACGGCGTCTCGAACAGTTCCTGCAGCAGCACCACCTGCGCGCCCTGGCCGGCGGCGCTGCGCACCGCGCGTTCGGCGGAATCGAGGTTGGCAGCGGCATCGGCCGAACAGGCGAACTGTGTCGCGGCAAAGGTGGTCTTCATGGACGTTCCGGGCACCTGGCTGATGCTGGATTGTAGCGAAACCCCGCCCGCACCGGCCGGCGCCTGCACCGTCACCGCATCTGCTGCCCGGTCAGCTGCCAGTAGATCAGCGACACCGGCATCATTCCGGCGGCGTTGAACTCGTCGAAGAACCGGCGCAGCGAGAACGCGTCGCCCAGCTGGTGCGAGCGTTCCATGATCGTCTCCTCGATCAGGTACTTGCCGGTGACGTAGCTGGTGCCGTAGCCGGGCTGGCGCAGGTAGAGCTGCTGCTCGAATCCGAGCAGGTCGAGGTCGGGGCGCATCCAGCCGCGAGGCGTCCACTCGACCTGGAACGCCTTGGCCTGCTGCAGGTCGATCTCGTTGGCCTGCGCGTACAGCGACGCGAGCCCGCGGGCGCAGCGCTGCGCCAGCATGATCCAGACGATTTCGCGCGCGCGCGGGTTGTCGTCGTAGTAGCCGGCGTGCAGGATGATCTCCTCCATCGCCGTCGCCATGCCCTCGGCCCGCGAATCCCACGAGTTGTACAGCCACGACTCCCGTGCGGATCGGGCTCGGGTTCGGCCTGTGCACCAGCCACTCGTGGTCGAACCAGTGGTAGAAATGCGCGTAGAGCGTCATCGGCTCGTAGTGGCTGGCGATCGAGAAGAAGTTCCGCTGCGCGAGCGGCACGAACGGAGTCGATGCGACGGCGCAGCGCCGGGTCAAGGTAGTCCTGCACCTCGAGGAGGTCGCGCTCCTCGAGGAACGCCATGTATTTCGAGATCGCGGCGTTTGCGCGCTGCGCGTGCTCCTCTGCATCTTTCGACGGCACGAGCTCCGGCAGGCCGCGATTGCGCTGCTCCTCCAGCCGCAGCATGGTCTGCGCGCGCGCCAGCTCGCTTTTCAGCAGCATGACCTCCTGGTCCCAGGTGAGCGGCACCAGGTGCACGTTGCGCAGGCTCCAGTCGTAGGCTTCCTTGCCGACGCCCGAGGGCCGGTCTTCGACGGAGCCTGCGCCTGCAGCCACGCGACGAATTCGGCCGGTCGCCTTCGACGCCGCAGCGATCGCATCGCGCAGCCCGGGACCGGCTCCCGATGTCCTCGTCGCCAGTTCCGCGAGGCTCGTCGCCTGCTGCTGCATGGTGCCGGTGCCGGTCAGCCACAGGTCGCGGGCGTTGCCGGTCAGGTTGAGCCGCGCCTGCGCGAGCAGCGGCGGGATCGAACGCAACTGGCCGGCCAGCTTCGCTTCATCGTCCGCGGACAGCGGGAACTGGTACTGCCACAGCTCGACCAGCGCATGGTTCACCGGTCCTTCGTGCTCCGGCGTGTCGCTCTGCTCGGTCCAGATCGACTGGTAGAACGCCGGGTCCCTCTCCCACGGGCGCAGCCAGCGGATGTCGAACTCGAGCCCGTTCATCTGCGCGCGCACCAGGTCGTAGTCGATCCTCTGCTCGATCGGCCACGCGTCCGGGTCCAGGGCCGCGAGTCGCGCCTGGTAGCGCTTCAGTTCCTCGCGCCGGCGCAATACCGCCGCGGCGGTGTAGTCCGGCGCCCCGTCACGCAGCGGCAGGACGCTCGAATGCGCGCCACTCCTGGAAAAGCCAGCAGGTCCGCGTAGGAGCCCTGTGCGGCCAGTACGTTCGGGCTCACCAGCAGCGCCCCGATGCACAGGATCCACGAAAACGGAACCCTGGCCCGCGTATCGACGTGCATGACTTACCCCTGTTCATTGTCGTCACCGTAGAAAATGGCAGCCGGGTGACCTGGCGCGACGACGGCACGCCCGAGCAGGCGCTCCAGGTGCCGCCCGATCATCAGCTCTTCGTCGGTCGGGATGACGTAGGCCGCCACGGCCGACGTCGGCCGGCTGATGCAGCCGACGCTGCGCGCGGTTGGCATCCTCGTCAAGCTCGACGCCCAGCCAACTCGCGTCGCGGCAGATCCTGGCCCGCACCTCCGGCTGGTTCTCGCCGACCCCGGCCGTGAAGACCACCGCGTCGAGCCCGCCCAGCGCCGCTGCCAGCGAGCCGAGTTCGCGGCCCGCACGATAGACGAACACGTCGATCGCCAGCCGTGCGGACGGCTCGTCGCTCGCAAGCAGCACGCGCATGTCGCCTGAAATTCCGGACATCCCGAGCAGCCCGGACTCCTGGTAGAGCAATCGCTCGACGTCGCGCGTCCCGTACCCGAGTTCATCCTGCAGGAACAGCACCACGCCCGGATCCAGCGACCCGCTGCGCGTGCCCATCGGCAGCCCATCGACGGCCGTGAAGCCCATCGTCGTGGCGACGCTGCGGCAGTCGCGCATCGCGCACATGCTGGCGCCACTGCCGAGGTGAAAGACGACCGTCCGGCCCCCGGCCGCGTGCGGATCGAGCCGAGGCAGACACCGATGCGACGTACTCGTAGGAAAGCCCATGGAAGCCGTAGCGGCGCACGCCTGCGTCGGCGAAGCGCGGTGGCAGGGCGAAAAGCTGCGCGACCTCCGGCACGCTGCGGTGGAACGAAGTGTCGAAGCAGGCAACCTGCGGCACGCCTGGAAGCACCGCGGCGACCTGCCGGATTGCATCGAGGTTGTGCGGCTGGTGCAGCGGCGCGAGCGGCACGTAGCGATCGAGCCTCGCCAGCGTGGACGAATCCACGACGGTCGGCTCCGTGAACTCGATTCCACCGTGAACAACCCGGTGTCCGACTCCCGCGATGGGCGTGCCATCCAGTTCCGCGCCCAGGAATTCGAGCAGCGATACCAGCGCATCCGCGTGACGCAGCGGCCCGTCTCCCAGCGCGAGATCGGCGATAACGGCTGGTCCGCGCGTCGCGACCAGTCGCACTGCATGGTCCACGGTGGACACCTGTCCGCCAAGACCACGCTCGAGGGATTCCCCGGCGCGCTCGAAGGTGCAGAACTTGATGCTCGCAGATCCTGCGTTCAGGACCAGCAGGACCTCGCGCGGATCGATCACACGGTCACCGTCGCCACAGCGGTCGCGCGCTTCCCGTGCGCCAGCAGTTTCGCAACCGCCGCGGACCCGATGCGCATCCGCACGTTGTCGGCGCGGCTGGTGAGCACGACGGGCACGCGCGCCCCGAGCACGATGCCCGCACTGTCGGCGCCGGCAAAATACTGCAGCTGCTTTGCGAGCATGTTGCCGGCCTCGAGGTTCGGCACCATCAGGATGTCTGCGCGTCCCGCTACCGGCGAGCGGATGCTCTTGGCACGCGCCGCGCGTGTACTCACCGCGTTGTCGAACGCCAGTGGCCCGTCGAGCACCGCCCCGACGATCTGCCCGCGGTCCGCCATCTTGCAGAGCGCAGCTGCCTCGACCGTGGATCGGATGTCGGGATTCACGGTCTCGATGGCCGACAGTATCGCGACCCTCGGCTCGGCAAGTCCGAGCGCGTGCGCGAGGTCGATCGCGTTCCTGAGGATGTCGGCCTTCACCGCCAGCGTAGGCTCGATGTTGATTCCCGCGTCGGTGACGAACAGCATCCGCTCGTAGGCGGGCACGTCCATCACGAACACGTGACTCACCCTTCGCTCAGTCCGGATTCCGGACTGCGACGAAAGCACCGCACCCATGATTTCGTCGGTGTGCAGGCTTCCCTTCATCAGTGATTCGACTTCACCGTTGCGCGCGAGTGCCACTGCTGCGGCCGCAGACGCGTGGCTGTGCTCGGTGCCGACGATGCGAATGCCCGACAGGTCGACGCCGTTGGCCGCTGCCACCGCTCGGATTCGCGCGACCGGACCGACCAGCACCGGCGTGATGAGCCGTCGACGCGCCGCCTCGATGGCTCCCATGAACGAATTCGTGTCGCAGGGATGCACGACCGCGCAGCTGACGGGATCCAGCGGCGCGCAGCGCTTCAGCAGTTGAGCAAATACATCGTTGCGCCTGAGCACGATCTCCGGCGTTGCGATGTCGGAATAGGCGAGCCGTCGCCTGGGCGCCTCCACCACCACCGTGCCCCACAGCACGCGGCGGTCCGACACGGTCGCCTCGGCATCGAACGTCACGAGCCCGGTCTCCGGATGCTTCTCGCGCACCGTGACCCTGACCGTGAGTTCCTCTCCTACCCAGATGCGGCCGTCGAACTCGAGCTGCTGCGAGACGATGCGGGTACCCGGACCGGGCAAACGGCGCTCGAGCAGGCCCGAGACCACTGCGCTCGCGCCCACCGCGTCCACGCAAAGCCCGCCATCACTGGCGGCCATCTCGTCCTCGAGATGAAACGGCACTATTTCGCCGGTGACCAGCACCAGCGCCTCGACCTCGGCCTGCGTGAGCGCACGCTGCGCGCTCGCGGTGGCGCCAGGCTCGAGTTCTTCGAAAGTCGTGTTGCGGTACGCGCTCACGAGAGATCGATCCAGGTCGTCTTGAGCTCGGTGTACTTGTCGAAGGCGTGCAGCGACTTGTCGCGCCCGGTCCCCGACTGCTTGAAGCCGCCGAACGGCACGGTGATGTCGTCGGCGTCGTAGCAGTTGACGTAGACCATGCCGGCACGCAGTGCGCGCGCCATGCGGTGTGCCCGCGTCAGGTCGCGTGTCCACACCGCCGCCGCCAGCCCGTAGATCACGGAATTGCCGACCTGCACTGCCTCCTCCGCGTCGTTTACCGAGATGGCGGCCAGCACCGGTCCGAAGATCTCCTCGCGCGCAATCTTCATCGCCGGGTGCCACCTCGGAGAACACCGTCGGCTCGACGTAGCATCCCCCGCTGTCGCGGCGCGCGCGGTTGCCGCCCGCGAGCAGCCGGGCCCCCTCGTCCCTTCCGGCGTCGATGTAGCCCATCACCGTGTCGAGCTGCACCGCGTCGACGATCGCGCCGAGCCGCGTGGTCGCATCGAGCGGATCGCCGGGCAGAAGAGCTACGCGCGGCCGCGACCACCTTTTCCAGCACGGCGTCGCGAACCGGCGCCTCGATGATCAGCCTGGAGCCCGCCGAGCACATCTCGCCCTGGTTGAAGAATATCGCCGACGCCGCGGCCGCCGCCGCGCGGTCGAGGTCAGGGCAGTCGGCCAGGATGATGTTCGGCGACTTGCCGCCGCACTCGAGCCAGACCCGCTTCATGTTCGACCGGCCCGAGTACTCCAGCATCAGCTTGCCGGTGCGCGTCGAGCCGGTGAATGCGATGCAGTCCACGTCCATGTGCAGTGCGAGCGCCTGGCCGGCCGTGTGGCCGAAGCCTGGCAAGCACGTTGAACACCCCGTCGGGAATCCCGGCCCGCGAGGCGAGTTCGCCGATACGGATGGCCGTGAGCGGCGACTTCTCCGACGGTTTCAGGATGAATGAATTGCCAGCCGCGAGCGCGGGCCCGATCTTCCAGGCGGCCATGATCAGCGGAAAGTTCCACGGCACGATCGCCGCCACCACGCCGACCGGCTCGCGGGTGATCAACGCGAGTGCGTCGTGCCCGGTGGGCGCCACTTCGTCGTAGATCTTGTCGATCGCCTCGGCGTACCAGGCGATGCAGCGCGCGCTCGACGGAATGTCCACCGCCAGGCTGTCCGAAATCGGCTTGCCCATGTCCAGCGTCTCGAGCAACGCCAGTTCGTCACGGTGCTCCAGCAGCAGTTCGGCGAATCGCAACAGCACGCGCTTGCGCTCGCGCGGCGGCTGCCGCGACCAGCTGCCTCGCTCGAAAGCGCGCCGGGCTGCCTCCACCGCGAGATCGACGTCCGCCGCGTCGGCCGAGGCGACGTTCGCGATTACCCGCCCGTCGATCGGGCTCACGCAGTCGAATGTCTCGCCGGAAACGGCGCCGACGTAGCGCCCGTCGATGAATGCGCGGCCCTCGGGGGCCAGCCCACGGGCGCGCTCGTGCCAGTTCACGTCGGTGTTTGTCATGGCCAGGGCCTCAGAAAGTCGGCGGAGTGCTCGCGGAAACGATCTCGCAGGTCTCGCTGCCGTTGTTGCGGAACCGGTGCGGGATGGCGCTCGAGAAATAGTAGGCATCACCGGTCCCGAGGACACGGGTCTCGCTGCCCACGGTGAGTTCGATGCGGCCACGTACGACCACGCCGCCCTCCTCGCCGTCGTGTCGCAGCATGTCAGCGCCGGTATCGGCGCCCGGCGCGTAGCGTTCGTGCATCACTGACATGGCGCGATTCGCCCGTCGGGCTGCCACCAGCCTGAACGTCACGCTGCGGTCACCGAGTTCGGCGAGTTCGTCGCCGCGGTAGAAGACCTGTGGGCTGGCGGACAGGTCCAGCGTGAAGAACTCCGCGATGGACATCGGAATCCCGTCGAGGACCTTTTTCAGCGAACTGACCGATGGGCTGACCCGGTTCTGCTCGATCAGGGAGATGAGTCCGTTCGTCACGCCCGCCCGCTTGGCGAGTTCGCGTTGCGAGAGTCCGTAGATCGTGCGGACGGCGCGCAGATGGGCGCCTACGTCGATGGCCGAATCTGCCACGGTGTTAAATATCCTGCACAGGGAGCGCCTAAGTGCCGCGAGTTTCGGTGCGATTTGAGGGTGGTGTCAATTTTTCTTATCATCCCCGGTTCCCCCCTCAATTCCGGACGGCCACATGTCCTCCAACCGCAGCCTCGATCGCGCCGACCTCGAAGCCTTCTGGATGCCGTTCACGGCCAATCGCCAGTTCAAGGACAAGCCACGGATGCTCGCGAAGGCCTCCGGCATGTACTACTGGACGCCCGACGGGCGGCAAGTTCTCGACGGAGCCGCGGGACTGTGGTGCGTCAATGCGGGGCACGGCCGCCGCGAAATCACCGAGGCCGTGAGCCGGCAGATTGCCGAGATGGATTTCGCGCCGGTGTTCCAGATGGGTCACCCGGGCGCCTTCGAACTCGCGAACGAGATCGTGCGCTGGCTGCCGAACGGACTCGACCACGTGTTCTTCACCAACTCGGGCTCGGAGTCGGTGGACACGGCGCTGAAGATCGCGCTCGCCTACCACCGTGTGCGCGGCGAGGGTACGCGAACCAGGCTGATCGGCCGCGAACGCGGGTATCACGGTGTCGGGTTCGGCGGCATCTCGGTCGGCGGCATGGTCAACAACCGCAAGTTCTTCGGCGCGCAGCTGCCCGGCGTGGATCACCTGCCGCACACCCACGACCTCGCACGTAACGCGTACACGCGCGGTGAACCCAGGCACGGCGCGCAGCTTGCCGACGAGCTGGAGCGCATCGTCGCATTGCACGACGCAAGCAACATCGCCGCCGTGATCGTCGAGCCCGTTGCGGGCTCGACCGGCGTGCTGATTCCGCCGCAGGGTTACCTGCAACGGCTGCGCGAGATCTGCACCAGGCACGGCATCCTGCTGATATTCGACGAGGTGATCACGGGATTCGGGCGCATCGGCACGCCATTCGCCGCACAGCATTTCGGCGTCACACCCGACATCATCACGATGGCCAAGGGCCTCACCAATGGCTCGATCCCGATGGGTGCGGTGGCGGTGCGCAAGGAAATCTACGACGCCTTCATGCACGGGCCGGACAGCGCGATCGACCTGTTCCACGGCTACACGTACTCGGCGCACCCGATTGCCTGTGCCGCGGGCCTTGCAACACAGCAGGTGTACCGCAACGAAGGCCTGCTGACCCGGGCCGCGGAAATCGCCGACTACTGGGCCGATGCCGTGCATTCGCTGAAGGGCCTGCCGCACGTGATCGACCTGCGAAATCTCGGCCTGATCGGTGCGGTCGAACTCGAGCCCATTCCAGGCAAGCCCGGCGCGCGCGGCTTCGACGTGTTCGTGCGCGCATTCGAGAAGGGACTGCTGGCGCGTGTGACCGGCGACATCATCGCGCTCTCGCCGCCGCTGATCATCGAGCGGCAGCACGTGGACGAACTGATCGGAAAACTCGGCGACGCGATCAGGGAAGCGGCCTGACGCCACATGTCCGGTCGCCCTCGTCCGGTCGCTCGCGATTTCGCCAGCCAACCAGCCGCACCGGCTATGCCCGCCCGAAACAGCAACGCCCGGCCTCCTTGCGGAGACCGGGCGTTTTCACTTACGTGCTGAAGTTGCGATCGAGGCCTATTCCTCGTCGTCCGTCCAGGGGAAGGTGGTCGCGATCGTGAAGATCGCCCGGGCTTCGCTGCTGTAGATGTCGTCCGGGGGGTCCTTCTGGGTCTTCAGGTCACTGCCATCGACCCACTTCAGCGACATGTCGATGTGCTTCCAGCTGTAGGTCACGCCAGCCGACCAATCCATGGCGCTACTCTGGTCCCAGGCTTCGTGGAAGCCGTTGCCGTTCGAGTAACCGATGTGCCCCGTCAGGCCGAAATTGGCTGGCAGCGGGTATTCGACATTACCCTCGAAGTACCGCTCGTTGCCGTTGAGGCCGCCGTAGTTTGGGGAGTACCAGGCCTTGGCATCGAAATACTTCCAGCCCAGGCCCGCGTGGTACTCGGTGTACGCCAGGCTGCCTGCGTTCACGTACGAGTAGTAAGTGGCGCCGAGATCCCAGGTAATGTCCTCGCCACCGCCCCAGCCAGCGTAGTAATCGATCTCGACGTTCGGGTCGCCATCACCAAAATCGACATTGCTGGCCCAGATACCGGCGTAGAAGCCGGCATCCGTCGCAAGGTCGACGCTGCCCTGGATCGCGGGATCCTGTGCCGTCTGCGTCACGCCGCGGAAGTCATAGTCGGTCGTCCCAGTGATCGTGGCGGAGAAGTCCGCCGCATTCGCAGCGGTCCCTGCCGCCAGCAGCGCAAGCGCTGCGAAACTCTTGGTCAATTTCATGTTTCACCCCAACGTTGCGCTAAAACAACAAGTCAAGTTATTAGTATGGCGAAATAGTAGCAGAATAGAGACCAAATGCACCTACACGCTCATTCGCCATGCCTCGGGTGCTGTTAGCACGATTCGTGCCAAGCTGAATTCGCTTGAAAAAAGGCCGATTTCAGGGACCTCGGCGCACCGAAATGGCGCAACGGCCCTGGCCAGCCGCACCGGAATAAATCGGTGCCAGGCACCGAATTACCGGCGCTGGGGGAACCTCAGCCGGCTGCCGGCGGCTCGTAGATCGCGTAGAACTTCCGTGCGGGCTCCAGCACCTCCCAGACCCCGCGAAAACCGGCCGGCATCACGAAGCAGTCACCGGGGCCGAAGGTCCACGATCGACCGCTGTCGTCGGAGATGCGCACCCTGCCCTCCGTGAGCACGCACAACTCGTTCTCCGTATACGAGACGTGCCAGGCACCCTTGCTGCTGCGCCAGATCCCGCCGAAGAACCGTCCCGTATCGTCGGTGTACAGGTTGCGAACATGCTGCTCAGGCATCGCACTCCCCGCAAGCAGCCGTGCCGGGTCGAGACCGAGCGCTTCCTCGGTGCCGCCGAATTCGTCGACCTTGATCACCTCGGGTCCGAGATCGCTCATGACAGTCTCCTCGCGCCAGGTACGGCGCTCGAGCGTAGCACGCGATGCCATCACTCCTGTTCGGGTGCGCGCCTGTCCTGAAGCGGCGAGCAAGCGGCTCACCTCGGAATCGGATGTCTGCTCGAAGTCCCGGTACCACTGGCCCACGGCGCTGAAGTTTCGAGGCGTCTCGAGGCAGATGACCTCGTCCGCTACTGCGGAAATCCTCTCCCGTGCCTCCGCCGACGCCACCGGCACCGCCACGACCACGCGCGCGGCGCCCAGGGCCCTGAGCGCGCGCACCGCAGCCTCCATCGTCGCGCCCGTCGCCAGCCCGTCGTCGACGACGATCACGGTGCGGCCCGCGACGGCCAGCGGCGGTCGCGCGCCGCGAAATTCGAACTCGCGACGATTCAGTTCCGCGAGTTCCCGGTGCTTGACCTGCTCGACGAGATCCTCGCGGTCCACAGCGTGTGCCAGCACGTCTTCATTCAGCACGATCGCACCGCCGCTCGCGATCGCGCCCATCGCGAGTTCGGGCTGCCACGGCAGGCCGAGCTTGCGTACCACGAGCACGTCGAGCGGAAGGCCCAGCGTGCGTGCGATTCCGGCGGCAACCGGCACACCGCCGCGCGGCAAGCCGAGGACGATCGCGTCGCTTGCGCCACTGAACGAGACGAGCGCCCGCGCGAGTGCGCGGCCTGCGTCCACGCGATCCTGGAAAATACGCGCCAAACGCCTGCTCCGGTGACCAGACCCGAATGTCGCGCCACATCGGGCGGGCTGCCATTCGCGCAAGTACCTAAGTGCTATGCTGGCATCGGCCAAGCGTGAAGCCCATGTGCAGCGCAGCCCACACATCCTCGATCGAGCGGCCGCCAGACGGTCCTGCTGCCCTTGCCCGGAAGGTCGCGCAGCTGCGGGAACTCTGCGGCGCGGGCGACGAAGCGATCGAAACGCACTTCGCATGGATTTTTCTCATCGGCGACCGGGCGCTCAAGCTCCGCAAGCCCGTGCTCCGGGGAACCATGGACTACCGCACCATCGATCTGCGGCGCATCGATTCCGAACAGGACGTCCGGCTGAATCGGCGGCTCGCGCCCGACGTGTACCTGCGCACGCTGCCGCTGGTGCGACGCGCAGACGGGCGCATCGTGCCGGGCGGCGCCGGCGAGGTGGTGGACTGGCTGGTCGAAATGCGACGCCTGGACCGGCGCCGGTTCCTGGACGCGGCGCTCGAGCGCGGCGACGTGTCGGCATCGATGCTGGAGCGAGTCGCCGGCATGCTAGCAACGTTCTACGGGTCGGCGGCACCGGCAATTTCGCGGGCCGGCGAGCTGGGCCCGAGGCTCGCGGCACAGGCCGACGGCCAACGGGCATGCAATCGAGGCCATGGACGCGCCACGCGCCGCCCTTCTTGCAAGGTTGCAGCGCCTCGCGCTCGTGGCCCTCGAACCCGTGCTGGAAGCGCGGGTGTCCGGGGGCTGCATCATCGAGGGTCACGGCGACTTGAGGCCGGAGCACATTCTTCTCGCGGACCCGCCGGCCGTCATCGATTGCCTCGAGTTTGATCGCGATCTCCGCATCATGGATCGCGCAGAGGAACTCTGTGTGCTTGAAATCGAGTGCGCTCGCATCGGCCATGCAGCCACCGGCCGCCGGCTGCTCGACGCCTGCCTCGCACGGCTCGGGGACCACGCGCCGCCGGCGCTGCTCAATTTCTACCGGAGCCACCGTGCGGCACACCGCGCAAAGCTCTACGTCTGGAGGTCGGCGGAACCGGATGGCGGCTCGCCGGAAGAATGGCGCTCGCGCGCGGCAGGGTACCTCGATGCCGCGTTGGACTCGGCTGCCCGGGCGGTGCCCTAGCGACGCTTCGGCTGGAGCTCGCGCAGCGCCACCACCGATTCGCCGTTGCATATCCGCCGTATGGCCTCGGCGTACAGCGCGGACACCGGAAGCACCACCGGCGCCCGCGTGTCGTCGCCGATGCGCGTAGGCAGGATCGAGTCCGTGACGATCAACTGGTCGGGGCCGTCTGGGCCGAGCAGCTGGCGGGATTCCGGCAGCAAGACGCCATGGGTCGCGAATGCCGCGACTTCGCTCGCTCCGGCGGCGCGACAGGCCCGGACGCCACGCATCAGCGTGGTGCCTGCGCTGATCAGGTCGTCGACGATGACTGCACGCGTTCCAGCCACTGGCCCGATCACCTGCTGGCCGCCGCTGACCACGCCACTGCTGCGCCGCTTCTCGATGAGCGCGAAGCCGACTTCGCGACCGGTGCGTGACTCGAGGATCTCCTGCACCCGCTGCGCACGCTTGGCGCCGCCGATGTCCGGCGACACTATGCACACGGGCGCAGCATGCGCCTGCGCGGCAAGGTGCGTCGCGAGCAGGGGCGCCGCCTCCAGGTGATCCACCGGGCAGCGGAACGCGCTCTCGAAGGCCGCGAGGTTGTGCGCGTCGAGGCCGATGACGTGGTCGGTGCCCACGGCCTCGATCAACTGCGCCACGTAGCGCAGCGTGACCGGGTCGCGGTCCTTGGTGCGCCGGTCCTTGCGGGCGTAGGCGAGGTACGGAATGCAGGCGGTTACGCTCGCTGCGCCGCTGTCCTTGAGGCCCGCGATGAAGAACAGCAGTCGGCAGAGCCGGTCGTTGGCGCTGCCGGCAGCGTCGCCACTCAAGGACTGCAGCACGAACACCCGCCTGCCACGCACGCTCACCAGCGGACGCGTCTTGTGCTCGCCGCCCTCGAACTCGCGCTCCTCCATCGGGGAGATCGCGACACCGAGCGACGCGGCGACGCGCTCGCCGAACGCTTGTGACGCCGCCGGCGCGAACAGCAGTGGTTCGATCATGGCCGCGTGCGGCCGGGCGCGCGCACCGATCCGCCGGCCAGGCTCAGGACAGCTTCTCGCGCAGCTTCACCTCGTTGCGAAGCAGGGACATCCGCTGCTGGACCTGGCGCTTCGCTGCGTCGAATGCATCGCGGATCACGACGTAAACGTCTTCGTGGCCGTCGCGATCCGGGCGTTCCATGTCGACGACCACGTCCTCGCCGGGCATTGCCAGCTGGACCTTGACGTTGAAGACCTTGCCCTGGTGATGATGCCGGTGCGGCGAATCGACCACGACGCGACAGGAGACGATCTTGTCGCTGAACACGCCAAGATGGTCCGCGAGTTCGCGCACCCTGGTCTCGACGGCATCTGAGGATTCCATGTGACGAAAAGTGATCTGGACGGGAATTGTCACGATAGTTGCCCTTCTTCTGTTTCCCGGAAAGTACAGTTCATTCTGTCGCGCGGGCCGGCCTGTGGCCATAAGTATTGCACACAGGGACTCGGGCCCACGGCTACAAGGTTACACTTGTCGGGAACCCGTGGGTCAAGCCCGAATCCCACGCGATCGCGCGAATTGGGACGACGGTCCGGCCCGGGCCGAGGCGACCGGCCATGACGCGCACCAGAACTGCCAGCGACGACGACGTGCTCGTCGAACGGCTGCTCACCGCCGCCGCATACCCGCATGCAGTCGCCGAACCGATCCGGCTGGTGGAGACCCACATTTCGCGGGTTTTCCTCACCGGGGAGTTCGCATACAAGGTCAAGAAACCCGTCCGACTGACGTTCCTCGACTACTCGACGCTCCAGAAGCGTCGAGCATTCTGCGACGAGGAACTGCGACTGAACAGGCGCCACGCACCCGACATCTATGTCGCGGTTTCGCCGGTCGCGGGTCCCGTGGCGACAGCGCGAGTGGACGGCACCGGGTCCGCAGTCGAATACGCGGTGAAGATGCGCCAGTTCGACCAGGACGAGGAACTCGACTCGCTGGTCGACGCGGGACGCGTGGACGCGGAGGCACTCGCGACGCTCGGGGCGCGCATCGCGGCATTTCACGCGCTGGCCGCGCGAGCTGGACCAGCGACCACATTCGGCCGGCCGGACCAAGTGCAGCGTGTGGCGCTGGACAATTTCAAGGAGCTGCGCCGGCTGCCGGAGGCCGCGACAGGCGACGGCGTCCTGGAGGACATTGAGCAGTGGGTCGTCGCGGAGCATGGCCGCACGCGCGAACTGCTGCAATCGCGTGGCGACTCGGACCGCGTCAGGGAGTGCCACGGCGACCTGCACTGCGGCAACGTCGTGCGCTGGGACGGCCAACTCACTCCATTCGACGGAATTGAGTTCGACCCGGCACTGCGCTTCATCGACGTCGCAAGCGACCTGGCGTTCCTGGCAATGGATCTTTCGGTCCGTGGCCGGGACGATCTGCGCCACGCAATGCTGCAGGCCTGGGTGGAGCTGATGGGTGACTTCCAGGCCCTGCGCCTGCTGCCCCGCTTCGAGGTATATCGGGCGCTGGTCCGGGCCAAGGTTGCGGCGCTGCGCGCACTGCAGCATTCGCCTGGCACCGCAGCGCGCCTGAGGGACTGGGAGCTCGCGATTCGTTATCTCGACTGGGGAAAGTCGCGAACGCGACGCAGGCGTCCGACGCTGCTGCTGACCTGCGGTTACTCTGGATCAGGCAAGACCTGGCTGTCGCGGGCGCTGGCGACCGACCTCCGCGCACTGCACCTTCGTTCCGACGTCGAGCGCAAGCGCCTGGCGGGGCTGGGCGCCATGGACGACTCGCGCTCGCCTCCGGACGGCGGCATCTACACGCCCGAGTACACAAGGCGCACCTACGGCCGCCTCCACGACTGCGTCGAAGACGCCCTGCGCGGCGGCGAGTGCATCATCGTGGACGCGGCGTTCCTGAAGCGCGAGGAACGCACCGGCATGCTCGGGCTCGCCGACAGGCTCGGCGTCCGCGCGGCGATCCTGCACTGCGTCGCGCCCGATGTGGTACTGCGCGAGCGTGTCCGCAGCCGCTCGCTGGCGGCAACCGACGCATCCGAGGCGGGACTTGCAACCCTGCTGCGCCAGCCTGGCTTCTGGGAGGACTTCGGCGAAGCCGAACTCGAACGAACGGTCACGGTGGACACGACTGCACCCGATGCGGTTGCCACCTGCCGCTCAGCGCTGCGCCGCATCGGCGTCGAATGACGCGACCGCGAGCGCGTATCCCGCCCGATTCGCGCTATGCGGCGCCCGGCTCCGGCTTCTCGATCCAGACGTTGCACGGCAGACGATCGAGTGCCGATTCGGCCGTGCTGCCTACGAACCAGCGCTCGAGGCGACGCCGCGACACCGCGCCCATCAGTACGATACCGGCCTCGAGCTCGCGCGCTGCCGCGACGATCTCGCGCGACGCGACACCTGCCCGCTGATGCACGCAGTGCTTCGGCAGGTCATACCCGGACATCAGCTCTTTGTAGGACTCGCGCGCGCGCCCGAGCCACTCCTCGTCCGGAGGCACTGAGAGCGCCGCCACGTAGGCATCGCCGACGATGGTCATCGGCTGCGGAATTGCGCACACGTGCAGTGCATGCAGTTCGCCGCCCAGCTTTTCGGCCAGTGTCGCGCCACGGCGCAGCAGCTTGCGATCCAGCGAAGCAGGCTTGTCGTGCGCATGCAGCGGATCCACGCAGGCCAGAATGCGCGTGCCAGCCAGCCTGCCCGGCTCCTTGACCAGCAGCAGCGGCACGGGGCAGTCACGCACCAGGTGCCAGTCGGACCCCGTGAAAAGAGTCCGCTCTATGCGGCTGTGGTAGGCGCTGTGCTTGACGACCAGGCCGGGTCGGGTCGCGGCCACCCGGGCCAGCACGACCTCGTGGAACGGCGTGCCCCACAGCGCTTCGCCGAGCGCATTGACGCCGTCCGCCGCCGCGGCCTGAACATAGCGCTCGAGCAGAGCACGGTGGCCCGCCATGACACCGTCGTGGAATTCCTGCAGCGTTGCCGTCATCGGGTCGAAATATCCGGCGTGAAAGTCCTGGAACTCGGCCAGCAACAGCTCCAGGTCGCTGCCGAAACGCTTCGCCAGCACCATTGCGGCGTCGAACGCGGGTTGCTCATCCGCGGACGGCTCCATCAGGGTCAGGATGTTCCGGAGCGAATCCATGTGCGCCTCCCGGGTGTACAACGGACCAGCGCGGGCCCGCACTTTCACAAGCATACGGCCCGAGGCGCCTTCGGGGGTACTCGACGCCTCGCGGCATGTACCTAGCGCGCCGGACGACCTTCCGGCGCCGCCGGCGCTGCGCGAGCGGCCCGGTCGCCTATCCGCCGTACTGTCGCCGCTGCTGCTGGTCCACGACGGCCGTGGTTACCAGGTCGGCACCGACGTTTGTCATCGTCCTGGTCATGTCGAGAATCCGGTCCACGCCGAGAACGATGCCGATGCCCTCGGGCGGAATGCCGAAGGCGACCAGCAGGCCCGCAATCAGCGGCAGCGAGCCACCCGGAACCGCCGCGACTGCCACCGCGCTCAGCACCGCGAGGAACACCAGCGTCACCTGCTGCGCCAGGTCGAGGTGCATGCCGAACACCTGCGCGATGAACAGCACCACGCAGCCCTCGTACAGCGCCGTTCCGCTCATGTTCATGGTCGTGCCGAGCGGAAGCACGAAGCCTGCCGTCGAGGGCGCGATGCCGAGCCGGTCGCGGGCGGCGGCGAGCGCGGCCGGCAGCGTGGCGCTGCTCGAACTGGTCGAGAACGCGGTGACCAGCACGTCCTTGACCTGCCGGAAGAACTCCGCTGGCTTGCGCTTCGCGAGGAACCTGAGCCAGACGTACATCGTGCCGAACAGGTGCAGCATCAGCATCGCGACGCATCCGGCCACGAACAGTCCGAGCGCGATGACGATCTCGAAACCCACCTTGACCACGACGCTGAATATCATCGCCGGCACCGCGATCGGCGCCAGCCTCAGCGCGAAGCGCACGATACCGGTCATCAGCTCGGTGGCGGTCTCGAGCCCGTCCTGCAGCGACTGCCTGCGTCTGTCCGGCAGTCCCAGGCCGGCGGCGCCGACCAGGATTGCGAACAGGATCAGCGGCAGCACCTCGCCGAGCTGGTTGCGCTGGTTGCCGACGAATGCGCCGAACAGGTTGCGCGGCATGAACATGTCCACGACCGTCGCCGGCGTGAGCTCAGGACGCGACTCGCTCAACTCCAGGTGCTTGTGCGACTGGCCGCTGTACTCCGCGATCAGCGCCTTCGACGTCTCCTCGCCGAGGTGCCGTCCCGGCTGCAGCGTGTTCATCATCACCAGGCCGAGGGTCGCCGCAATCATCATGTTGGCGAAGAACAGCGTGAACGTCCGCCGCGCCAGCGGGCCCAGGTGCGAAAGCTCGCCAAGCTGGACCACCCCACTCGCAAGCGAGGCGAACACCAGCGGAATCACCACGAAAAACAGCATGCGCAGGAACACCTGCCCGATCGGGTCGAGCAGCGCGGTCGAGAGCCACTGCGCGGCGGCGAGGACACCCGGCGCAAACCGCCCGACGACCAGCACCACGGCTCCTGCCACCGCGCCAATCACGAGGCCCATCAGGATGCGGTTTGCGAGCCGCGAGTCGATATCGGCCAAGGTGGGTGCCCCCGTTCAACCAGCCCGCACTTTGGCTATCCATGCTTCGGACCGCAAGCCCGACGGCCACCCGTGCCGGCATTTGCTCCCTGGTACGGGCGCAAGTCACCCCCCTTCCGGTAAGCTTGCGCCTCCGGTAACGAGCAGGTTCCATGAAACACACCCTTGCCATGCTGTGTGCGGCGCTCGCCTGCGCTGCTTTTGCCCCACAGGGCCGCGCGGACGCCGCACCGGCCACCGTGCCGGGCTTCACGTACCTGCGAACCGTGGGAACGATCTCGGAGTACACGCTCGAGTCCAACGGGCTCACCGTGCTGCTGATGCCCGAGCATTCGGCGCCGGTCGTGACCTTCATGGTCACGTATCGCGTCGGTTCGCGGAACGAAGTCACCGGCACGACCGGCGCGACCCACCTGCTCGAGCACCTGATGTTCAAGGGCTCGCCGGAGTACAACGACGCCAGGGGCAACAGCATCAAGCAGTATGTCGAGACGGTCGGCGGCATGATGAATGCCTCGACCTGGCTCGACCGCACCAACTACTACGCGGTCCTCGGCAAGGAGAACCTCGAAGGTTACGTGGCGATCGAGGCGGACCGCATGCGCAATCTATGGCTGCGCGAGGCGGACCGTGAGAAGGAAATGACGGTGGTCAGGAATGAGTACGAGCGCGGCGAGAACGACCCGCAGGAAGCGCTCGCCAAGGAGATCACTGCCGCGGCCTTCGTCGCCCACCCTTACCACCACGACACCATCGGCTGGCTGAGCGACATCGAGAACGTACCGATCGAAAAACTGCGGGCGTTCTACGACACCTACTACTGGCCGGACAATGCGACCGTCTCGGTCATCGGCGACTTCGAGCCGGCCGCCGCCCTTGCACTCGTGAAGAAATACTACGGCGTGTATCCGCGCTCACCGCAACCGATCCCGCAGCTCTACACGGTCGAGCCCGAACAGCAGGGCGCTCGGCGCGTCAGCGTGTCGCGTGCCGGCGAAATAGGCGTGGTCGGCATCGCCTACAAGACTCCTTCGGGCCGGGACGCCGACTATGCCGCGCTGGACGTGCTCGGCACGATCCTGGGCAATGGCAAGACCAGTCGCTTCTACAGGGCGCTGAC
This sequence comes from uncultured Gammaproteobacteria bacterium, assembly GCA_963819835.1. Classification (GTDB taxonomy): domain Bacteria; phylum Pseudomonadota; class Gammaproteobacteria; order Steroidobacterales; family Steroidobacteraceae; genus RPQJ01. Next base: position 210,578 of record CAWFXR010000023.1, on the reverse strand, counting down.
CGACAAGAACCTTGCGCTCGGCGTATACGCAAACGCCGGTTTCTACCACGACCCATCGCTGTTCCAGGTTTTCGCATTCGTCACCCCAGGCGTGGAGCACGCGGAAGTCGAGCGGGTGATGCTCGAGGAAATCGAGCGCGTAAAATCAGACGGGGTGACCGACCTGGAACTGGAGACCGCGCTGGCCAAGTACGAGGCCTCCACCGCCTACGGCCGTGACGGCTCGTTCGCGATTGCCTCCACGCTGAACGAGACCATCGCCGCCGGCGATTGGACACTCTATTACTCGGTCGACGATGCGACGCGAAAAGTGACGGCGGCCGACGTGAAGCGAATTGCCAACAAGTACCTCGACACGAAGCGCAGCACCACCGGCTGGTTCGTCCCGATGCCGTCGAACGCACCGGACGCGGAGCCCGCCGCCGCAACTGCCGCCGCCGCCCAGTAGAGGCCCGAACAGCCATGAAGATTCACCGGTTGACCCAGATCCGACACCTGGCCGTTCTCGGGCTCGCACTGCTTTCAGGCGGCAATGTCCTGGCCGGCGTGGCCAGCGACGCCGTGCGCGTCGACATCGGCGGCATTGACGTCGTGATCGTGAAGACGGACGTGAAGGACGTCGTGACGCTCGTTGGAACCATCCGCGCGGGCGACGATCGCAGCCCCGCGGACAACGTGGCGCTGGCCACGATGACCGGCGCGATGCTGGACAAGGGCACGACGAAACAGGACAAGTTCGCCATTGCGCAGCAGCTCGGCGGCGTCGGCGCGTCGCTGTCGTTCTCGGTCGACTCGAGCACATTGCAGGTGAGCGGCAAGTGCCTGCGCAAGGACTTTCCGCTGCTTGCAACGCTGCTGGCCGAGCAGCTGCGTGAGCCGGCGTTCCCCGAAGGCGAACTCGCCAAGCTCAAGAAGCAGCTCGAGGGCGCCATGCGCGCGCAGCTCGAGGACACGGATTTCCGCGCCGACGACGCCTACTCGCGCGCCGTATTCCCGCCGGGGCACCCGAACCGGCAGCCGACGCCCGATGAATTCATGAGCGCCGTGGGTGCGACCAGCGTCGGCGACGTCCGCCGATTCCACGCGCAGTACTACGGCCCCACCGGCATGCGACTGGTCATCGTGGGTGACGTGGATCCCGCGTCAGTTCAGGTCGAGTTGCGCCGGGCGTTCGCCGGCTGGACCGGCGGGTCGATTCCGCCTGCGGCTCCGTTGGCGCCGCTGCTCAAGTCCGCCGGGCAGGAAATCGTCTTCGTGCCCGAGAAGACCAGCGTGAGCGTGATACTCGGCCAGCCTACGCAGCTCCGCTACAGCGACCCCGACTCGCTGGCGCTCCGAGTGGCGACGCGCATCTTCGGCAGTGGCTTCACCGGCCGCCTGATGAGCAGCGTGCGCGACAAGGAAGGACTCACCTACGGTATCGGCGCCGCCGTCGCCAACGACATCCTCTCGGACGGCGACTGGCGCATCGACGCGACTTTCTCGCCGGCACTGCTGGAGCAAGGCGTCGCGTCGACGAAGCGCCAGCTCATGCTGTGGCGCGACCAGGGCGTGACCGCCGAAGAACTGGTGCGCTCGAAGAGCCGCACCGCCGGCTCATACAAGGTCGGCCTCTCCACGACCTCGGGACTCGCGGGCACGATACTGCTGCTGCTGAATGCGGGGATGCCGCTCGCATTCGTCGACGAATATCCGAAGCGCATCGATGCGCTGACGCTCGAGCAGGTGAACGGCGCCATCAGGAAACACATCGATCCCGAGCGGATGGTGCTGGTAGAGGCCGGCACGTTGCCTGGAGCCGCGACCGCTGCGAAATAGCGGCCGGGCTATGATTTTTCCGGCAGCTGCAGGTGCCTCAACACCCGGTTCAGGTTTTTGCGCAGCCGGCTCAACTGGCCGAGTGCGGCCAGCGTGTGCATCGCTTCCTTGATCGGCTGCAGCGGATAGCCGGCGTAATGGCCCGCTTCAGGCACGTCGCTGGTCACGGTCGATCGACCGGCCAGCACCACGTCGTCGGCCAGCTTGAGGTGCGCCGAAACGACGGAATTCCCGCCGGTCATGAAACGGCGACCGATGGTGGTCGAGCCCGCCATCATGAAACCGGCCGTGTAGAAACCGTCCTCTCCAAGGTCGCAGTTGTGCGCGATGTGGCAGATGTTGTCGAGCTTGGCACCCGAGCGGATATAGGTGGACGACAACTTCGCGCGATCGATCGCGCAGTTGCTGCCGATCTCCACCTCGTCGCCGATGCAGACGTTGCCGAGATGCGGGACCTTGCGGGGACGACGATCTGCGCCGACGGCATACCCGAAACCGTCGCTGCCAATGCTGGTGTGCGGATGCACCTCGCAGTCACGGCCCATCTCGCAGCCGGCACCCACGAAAACGTGCGGGTGCAGCATGGTATTGGTGCCGATGCGCGCATCGTTCTCGACGACCACGTGGGAACCGATGCAGCAGCCGTCGCCGATCGACGCGCGCGCACCAATGACGCAGTAAGGGCCGAGCAACACACCGGCACCGATCACGGCATCCGGGTGCACGACGGCCGTGGGATGGCGTTCACCCCATTGTGCGAAGCGCTCCCGCTTGCGGTCCAGATGCACGAGCAGCACGGCCATGCCCATCGGCACGGACGCCACGCTGAAGCAGCAGCCAAACCCGGTCTCGTCCGGGGCAAGTTCACCGGCAATGTCTCGCTGCACGACGAGAATTGCGGCGCCGCGCTGCCGGGCAGCGTTGAGCTGCGACACGTCGGTTACGAATACGAGGCTGCCGGGGCCGGCGTCCGCGGGGGCGCGACAATCGTCGGCAGCGGCATCAAGATTGCCTCGCAAATAGGTGCAGACGTCCGAATGACGGGTCTGGATGGTACGGGCGTTCAGCATGGGACCTCGCATGCTCGATGGAGGCTGCGATGCAGCCTGGTGAACGGCTGTCGCCGTCAGGCTACGGAAGCCGCGAGTTCGACGCGGGCCGTGACCTGGCCGCGGAAATCCAGCCACGCATGCTCGGTGAAATCGTAGAGCTTGCAGCGCCGCACGCCGTCCATGTACGTCCGCCAGTTCAGGCGGTAGTCGCACAGGCCGGGAAACTTCTCCTGCAGCACCTGCTGCGCGGCGCGCAGCCTGAACATCGGGATGCCGGGATTCAGGTGATGTGCGTTGTGTTCCATGATGTTGTGCATCAGGCGGTCAATGCCGAACGGAAAGCGCACCCGTGCAGTCGCGGTGAGGTACGCCCGGTTGCGCTGCCACTCCTGCCGGTTCTTGAACCAGGCAATCCGGGGGTTCGTGTGGTGCAGGTAGACGACGAAGCCGATGGTGCCATTCCACAGCAGGAACGGTGTCACCACAGCCAGCACCATCAGCAGGGCCAGCGACTGGTCCGTCGCGTCCGCCGCCGCCGCGACCACGCCCAGCCAGAGCACGGCCCCCGCTGTAACCAGCAGGCTGTCGAGCTTGTACTTGCGGCGGCTCGAACCGATTTCCTTGCGGCTGGCGAAGAAGAGTTTCTTCCACCACATCTCGACCAGGTAGTACGCGCCCCATCCGAGACCACTTCGATAGAGGCGCTCGAGTGCCTGGCGATGGCGTGGAAACGCGTCGAACTCGGCCTTCGAGAGCGGCGCCCAGACCTGGTCGCGGCCCTTGAGGTTGTTGAATCCGTGGTGGGCGGTGTTGTGCCCGACTTCCCACAGGCTGAACGCCGTCATCGACGGCAGGAACGCGATCCGCCCGAAAACGGCATTCAGCTTCGCGTTCGAGAAGAAGCTGCCGTGGCAGGCGTCGTGCCCGATCATGAACAGCCTGACGATGCCTGCGGTTACGCACAATGTGCCGACCAGCTTCAGCGCGATGCTGCTGGAAAGCAGAGCCAGCGCCGACCCTCCGGCAAACAGCGCCAGGTCGAGGGCCAGAACAGCGAACGGGAGCAGTTTCGATGGCGACCGCTCGAATGCGTGCAGGATGCTCTTGCGGTTCCAGCTGGTCGCTTGCATTGGGCGGCGCACCTCGTTGATACGAACGACCCCCCGCCTGCGGGCAGGATACGGCGCCGTTACATAGGGGATTCTACCCTATTGACTGCCGGCCTGCCCTGCTCTAAGCGGACGCGAAACGCGCCTTGGCCTTCTGCACTATTTCGACGAAGCGCGGGCTGTCGCGGAGCGGGTCGAGGTCGGTGTCGGCATCGAGCCACATCAACCAGCCCTGCGACGCCTTGTTGATCACGCTCTCGAGAAGATCCAGTGCCGGCCCGATCTCACGCAGCCGTGCCAGTGCGCATACGAAGTTGAAGTGCAGGATCGTGTTGTCCGGGTCGAGCAGCGTGCCGCGCTCGATCCACTCCTTGGCGCGAGCAGGTTCGTCGAGATGAGCCAGCAGACCGGCCCCGTAGCCAAGCGCGCGACCGTGATCAGGCTCCACGGCAATCACCTTCTCGACGCGGGCCAGCGCCCGCTTGGCTGCCTCGCGCACACCATCTAGGTTACCGATGGCCTCGTAGCACTGCACCGCAAAACTGGCCGCCGTGAATTCAGTCTCCACGACCGAAGTGGCTTTCTCGAGGAAACGAATCGCATCGTCGTAGCGACGCAGCGCAATGCAGCACATGCCGGCGACCCGGTTGCCGTCGTATGAGTCGGGGTCGAGTCTCAGCGCTTCCTCACAGGCCTGGAGCCCGACGTCGTAGCGACCCTGGCCCTGGTGCGCCGCAGCCAGCGCGGCGTGGGCGTCCGCGAGCTTCGGATCGAGTGCAATCGCCCGGTTTGCCGCTTCCTGGCCATCCTCCTTCGAGGCGCTGCGCCGATGCATGTCCCACTGCGCAATCGCCATGGTCGCCCAAGGCGCGGCATAGGTCGGGTCGAGCTCGACCGCGCGCTGGCAGAGACGGACGATGATTTCCTGGTGACGTTCATTGCCCATGACGCTGAACTGGCGCGCCATCAGGTAGAACTTGTAGGCCTTGACGTTGTTGGTCGCACGCTGGCCCAGGGCGCGCTTTTCCTCCGGCAGCAGCGTGAGCTTCAGCGCCGAGACGATCGCCTTGGAGATCTCGTCCTGCAGCGCAAAGATGTCGCTCAGGTCGCGGTCATAGCGCTCGCCCCAGACCTGGGCCTCGTTCGCGGCATCGACGAGCTGTGCCGTGATGCGCACGCGCTCGCCGGCCTTGCGCACGCTGCCGACCAGCACGTACGAGACGTTGGTCTGCTTGCCAATTTCCCCCACGCCGCCCTTCGCGCCCTTGAAGCTGAACGCCATGTTGCGCGAGACGATGGACAGCGCCGAGACCTTGCCGAGGTCGGTGATGATGTCCTCGGTGATGCCGTCGGAAAAATATTCCTGCTCCGGATCGCCGCTCATGTTGGCGAACGGCAGGACGCAGATGCTGAATTCCGCCCTACGGCCCGCAGCAGGACTCGATGACGCGGGCTTCTTCGGCGTACCGAGCTTGGCTTCCAGTGCCTTGAAGAGCCCGCGGAACGCGGCCCCATTGCGGTCACCGCCCCAGTTGTCGAGGTCGGTGGTGTGTACTGCGCGGAAATCTATCGGCAGCTTTGCGTTGCCGAATCGGACCGGTACGAGCGCGCCGCGGTCGGCGGCGTCGCGCGCCTCGCCGCGCACCCAGCGGGACTCGGCCGAGCCGGCCGTCCAGACGACGACGACAGAACGTGCACTTTCCAGTTCGCGCGAGATCAGCGAGTCGAATTCCTCGCCGGGGGTGATCTCGGGATCCCACCAGACCGACCAGCCCTCGGCCTCGAGCGCGGCGACCAGGGGTGCAACGAGAACTTTGTCGTTTCGTGCATACGAGACGAATATGTCGGCCAAGAAAGGTCCCCCGTGCGAGTTGCGGACCTTAGCACAACCGCCGGTCGGTCCCGACGAGCCACGAAGGCTTCAGGATCGACCAGGGCAGCAGCAGTAGGGCACCCGGCTCGGCGCCCTGGAACAGGGAAATTGGTGGTGAGGGGGAGAATCGAACTCCCGACCTAGGGGTTATGAATCCCTCGCTCTAACCGTCTGAGCTACCTCACCACGAGGGGGCCGGAATTGTCCGGACCGCTGGCGCCTGAGTCAAGAAACCGGGGACATTCTCCCTTCTTCGGCCGCGAAAGAAATGAGAATGTCCCCCTTCAAACATTGAACCGGAAATGCATGACGTCGCCCTCGCGGACGACGTACTCCTTGCCTTCGAGCCGCATCTTGCCGGCCTCCTTGGCGCCCTGCTCGCCCTTGCAGGCGATGAAATCGTCGAAGGAGATGACCTCGGCACGGATGAAGCCTTTTTCGAAATCGGTGTGGATCTCGCCGGCCGCCTGCGGCGCAAACGCGCCAATGTGGCTGGTCCAGGCGCGTACCTCCTTCGGGCCCACCGTGAAGAACGTGAGCAGCCCGAGCAGGTGGTAGGCGGCGCGGATCACGCGGTCGAGGCCCGGCTCGTGCAGGCCGAGTTCCTCGAGGAACGCCAGCCGGTCGCCGGCGTCGAGCTGGGCAATCTCGGACTCGATCGCCGCACACACGGGCACTACGTCGGCGCCCTCCGCGTCCGCCCGCTTCTGGACGACGTCCAGGTACGGGTTGTCCTTGAAACCGTTCTCAGCGACGTTGGCGACGTACATCAGCGGCTTCAGCGTGATCAGGCACAGCTCCCGCAGCAGCGGCCGTTCGGCCGGGTCCATCGCGAGAGTGCGCGCGGGGTTGCCTGCATCGAGATGGGCACGCATGCGCTTCAGCAGGTCGAACTGCCGGATCGCATCCTTGTCGCCCGCCTTCGACGCCTTCTCGGCACGCCGCAGGCCGCGCTCGACCGTGTCGAGGTCTGCGAGCCCGAGCTCGGTGTTGATGACGTCGATGTCGGCGAGCGGATCGATGCGCCCCGCGACGTGCACCACGTCATCGTTGACGAAGCAGCGCACGACGTGCGCGATCGCGTCGGTCTCGCGGATGTGCGACAGGAACTTGTTGCCGAGCCCCTCGCCCTTCGACGCACCGGCCACCAGCCCGGCGATGTCGACGAACTCGACCGTGGTCGGCAGGACCTTCTCGGGCTTCGCGATCGCAGCGAGCTGCGCCAGCCGCAGGTCCGGCACCGGCACCACGCCGACGTTCGGGTCGATGGTGCAGAACGGATAGTTCGCGGCCGCGGCGTTCTGCGCCTGCGTCACCGCATTGAACAGTGTCGACTTGCCGACGTTCGGAAGCCCGACGATGCCGCACTTGATGCCCATTACTTGTCACTTCCCTGCGTGTGCAGCAATTTCATGGCCTTTTCCGCCCCGTCCCGCAGCGAACGTGGGCAGCACCTCGAGCGACGCGCCGATGCTGGCGACGATCGCCTCCTCGTCGGCCGGCGCCGCGCGCTGCAGCACGTAGTCGATCACCTGGTCGCGGTCGCCCGGGTGGCCGATGCCGATGCGCAGGCGCCAGAAATCGGCGCCGCAGTGCGTGATCGTGTCGCGCAGGCCGTTGTGGCCGCCGTGCCCGCCGCCGAACTTCAGCCGCGCCGTGCCGGGCGGCAGGTCGAGTTCATCGTGCACGACCAGCACCTCGCTGATCGGCGCCTTGGTGTAGTCCACCAGCGCACGGACCGAAATGCCGCTGCGGTTCATGTAGGTCTGCGGCTTGAGCAGCGTGAGGTCCCGCCCGCCGACCTCGACCCGCGCCACCTCGCCCTGGTAGCGCGAATGCGCACGGAACTGGGCGCCGTGGGCGCGCGCGAGCGCATCCACGAACCAGAACCCCGCGTTGTGGCGCGTGAGCCCGTGCTCGGGCCCGGGATTGCCGAGCCCGACGATGATCTGAATCTCTGTGCCAGCCATGGATGAGTCCGGAAAAAGACCGGGCCGCCCCGGAGGGCGGCCCGCGTCGTTCGGCCCGGGGGCCGATTACTTCTTCGCGTCCTTGCCCTTGGCCTCGGCCGCCGGCTTCGCCGCCGGCCTTGGCATCCGCCGCAGGCGCGGCAGCCGTCGCACCGGCAGCAGCGGCGCAGCTGCACCGGGCACGCCGCACGGCACCACCGCCTCGGCCGTCGGCGCCTCGACTTCCTCGGCACGCGCATGGTGCACGGACACCACCGGCGCATTCCGGCCGTGCGTAAGCTCCGGGATCTCCACGCCTTCCGGAACCTTCAGGTCCGAGAGGTAGAGCATCTGGTTGATGTCCACCTCGGACAAGTCGACGTCGATGAATTCCGGCAGGTCCTTCGGCAGGCAGGTGACCTCGACCTCGTTGCGCAGGTGCGAGACCACGCCGCCCTTCTTGACGCCCGGCGACACCGCGTCGCCCTTGAAGTGCAGCGGGACGCTGATGCGGATCTTCTCGTCCTCGAGCACGCGCTGCAGGTCCACGTGCAGCACGGCATTCTTCGCCGGGTGACGCTGCACGTCCTTCAGGATCGCAGCCTGCACGACATTGCCCACGCGCAGGCCGATGATCGTCGAGTAGAAGCGCTCGTTGTCGAGCATCAGCAGCAGCTTGGTGTGGTCGACCGCCAGCGCGCGCGGTTCACGGTGGCCACCGTAGAGGATGGCGGGCACCTTGTTCTCGTGACGCAGGCGGCGGCTCGCACCTTTGCCCTGCGCGTCACGGAACTCGGCATTGAGTTCGAATGAGGTCTTCATGATTAGCTCCGTTCAACAACAGTAACGCCGTCCGCTCGCGACCAGGCTGGACGACACCAGGAACGGGAGTAGCGGTCGCTACTCCCCTCGTCAATCAATGTAGAGCGAACTGACGCTCTCTTCGTCGCGGATCCGGCGCATCGTCTCCGCCAGCAATCCCGCCACGGTCAGCTGGCGGATCTTGCGGCACGCGCGCGCGTTCTCGCGCAGCGGGATCGTGTCCGTCACCACCAGCTCATCGAGCGCCGAGGCCTCGATCCTGTCCACCGCCGGGCCCGACAGCACCGGGTGGGTGATGTAGGCCGCGACGCTCTTCGCACCGTGGTCCTTCAAGGCCTTCGCCGCCTGGCAGAGCGTGCCGGCGGTGTCGACCATGTCGTCCACCAGCACGCAGCTCTTGCCCTCGACCTCGCCGATGATGTTCATCACCTCGGACACGTTGGCCCGCGGACGGCGCTTGTCGATGATCGCCAGGTCCGCGTCGTCGAGGCGCTTGGCGATCGCACGCGCGCGAACCACGCCGCCCACGTCCGGCGAGACGACCACCAGGTCGTCGTACTTCCTCTTCCACACCTCGCCGAGCAGCACCGGCGAGGAATAAACGTTGTCCACGGGGATGTCGAAAAACCCCTGGATCTGGTCGGCGTGCAGGTCCACCGTCAGCACGCGGTGCACGCCCACGCCGGCGAGCATGTTGGCCACGACCTTCGCCGTGATCGCGACGCGCGTGGCGCGCGGGCGGCGATCCTGGCGTGCGTAGCCGAAGTACGGCATCACCGCGGTGATGCGGCCGGCCGACGCGCGACGGCAGGCATCCACCATCACCAGCAGTTCCATCAGGTGATCGTTGGCCGGCGGACACGTGGACTGCACGACGAACACGTCGCGCCCGCGCACGTTCTCCATCAGCTCGACCGTCACCTCGCCGTCGCTGAAACGGCCGACGTGCGCCCGACCCAGCGGCACCTGCAGGTAACGCGCGATGTCCTGCGCCAGCTGCGGGCTCGACATTGCCGGTGAACACCGCCATCGTCGGGCCGTCCATCACACTCACTCCTGGGAAAAGGGGGACATTCTCCTTTTCCAGCAATCTCTCATGTAACGATCCCGCTCGCAGTCCCGGAAAAGGAGAATGTCCCCTTTTCTTGATGGCTGGGGTGGAAGGATTCGAACCTCCGAATGGCGGGATCAAAACCCGCTGCCTTACCGCTTGGCGACACCCCATCGCATTCGTCAGCGGCCGGACTCAACTCCGTCCTGCTCGAGTTCGCACCGTGCGGCGAGCGGCGAGCGATTGAGACCGCGCACCACGTACCCCGTCCAACGCGCCGGAAGTTCGGCCAGTGCTGCCAGCGCATCCGCCTCAGTCGGCACCGGCGCGTACACGCAGGAACCAGTGCCAGTGAGCCGCGCGGGCGCGAACCGTCCCAGCCAGTCCAGCGCCTCGGCAACCGCCGGGAAACGCCGTCTGACGACCGGCTCGCAGTCGTTCCGCCCACCTGCCTTCAGGAAACCGCGAATTGTGATTACCGGGGAATCCCTTGTCAATTCAGGGGCTTCAAACACCTCGGCAGTGCTGACGCTGGTGTCGGGGCGGACCAGCACGTACCAGCGCCCTGGAAAGTCCACGGGGGTAAGCACTTCGCCCACTCCCTCCGCCCAGGCTGCCCTGCCGTGGACGAAAACCGGTACGTCCGCGCCGAGCTCGAGCCCGATGCTCGCCAAGCTGGCCGGGCGACAGCCCAAGCCCCCACAATTGGTTCAGCGCCACCAGTACAGTGGCCGCATCAGAACTGCCACCGCCCACTCCACCTTGCATCGGTAGCTTTTTCTCGAGCTCGATCGCCACTCCATGCGGCCGGCGGCCACTGGCCGCGAGCAAGCTTCGTGCAGCCCGCACCGCCAGGTCCTGCTCCGGCGGGACGCCTGGAACGGTTCCGATCCGTCTCGATGACCCCCTCGGGGCGCCGCCAGAAGCGGACCTCGTCGCACAGGTCGATGAACTGGAACGCCGTCTGGATCAGGTGGTAGCCGTCAGGCCGACGGCCCACCACGTGCAGGAACAGATTCAGCTTTCCCGGTGCCGGCCAGGGGATCGCGCGGCCCAGCGGCTCACCCCAGGCAATCACGGCCCGTGACCGGCCATCGGAGTCACCTGCCATTCGTCCACCGTGACCTTCAGCCGGACGCCTTCGCGGGTTGCCGTAAACCTGGTCGGAAGCGAGACGCCCAGTTCCGGCCTGAATGTGTCATAGCCAATGCGCCAGTCTGCCTGCTCGATCACACGCAGCGGCGCCTGTGCCAGCATCCGCGACGCGGGCCGGGCCGTCCGGCGCGGGCACACCGAGCATCCAGTAGCGCAGGCTGGCCCAGGGCAGGTCGGCGCCGAGGCGCTCACGCAACAGCGCCCTCGTCTGCCCCGTATCGAGACTGCGCCCGTCGTCGTCGGTGACACTGAGACGGTCGCCGTCCACCGTCACGCGCATGGCACCGACGCCCAGCGGCCCGCGCAGCGAGATGGTCGTCGCGTCGGCTTGCTGTTCCCAGGTGAACGATCCGCTGCCGCCCTCGCCGTTTGCGGCCAGCGCGAGACGACCGGTCGCGGTCCACGCAGCGAATGCGGACGGATCGGCAGGCACGAGCGGCGGGGCGCAACCGGTGCCACGGCGCAGCCACCGAGCGCCGCCAGGACCAGGAGCGCCGCGGACCGGCGCATCATTTCCCGGCGCGGGCGATACGCTTTTCCAGCGCCTTGTTGCCCGGATGTCGTTCGAGCGACTCGTTCCAGGTCTTGCGGGCCGCGTCCTTGCTGCCCATGGCCCACTGCACTTCACCCAGGTGCAGGTTGATCTCCGGGTCGTCGTTGTGCGCGCGTGCGCGTTCCAGGTACTCGATCGCCTGCGGGTAGTTCTTCTCCCGGTAGAGCACCCAGCCCATGCTGTCCATCACCGCAGGACTGTCCGGGGTCTGCGTGAGCGCAGCGGCGACCAGCGCACGCGCCTCGCCGAGATCCCGATCCTGGTCCGCAAGCGTGTAGCCGAGCGCGTTCTGCACCACCGGGTCGCCCGGCCTTTCGGCGAGCAGCTTGCGCAGTTCGCGCACCGATGCATCCCCGCGGCCGAGTCGCTCGTATGCGAATACCCGGGAAAGCTGCAGGTCCAGCACCTCGGGATAGCGCTCGAGACCAGCGTCGAGCACCGCAAGCGCGCGCTTGTCGTCGTCGAGCGAGGACAGCAACCCGGCCTGTGCCATGACGATCCGCGGTCCCAGCGACGGCTCGGCGCGGCCGAACTGCTCGAGATGGGCGAGCCCCGCATCGGCGCCATCCTTCCGGGCCTTGAAGAAGGCGACGCGCTGCTGCGCCGCCAGCGCCTGCTCGCCGCCCGTCACGCGCGAGTAGTAACGGATGGCGTTCGCCTCGTCGTCGCGCCGATCCGCGATCACGCCGAGGTAGTAAAGCGCCTCGTACGACTGCGAGCCCATGGACAGCAGCTCCTCGAAGCGCGCACTGGCCGCCTTCAGGTCACCGCTCTGCAGGTCGAGCATGCCGAGCGTGCGAATCGCCGCCGGCACCACCGTGGCTCCCGCCGCGTAGGGCGTGAGAATTGCGCGCGCCTCTTCGTCGCGGCCGGAACTCGCCAGCACCAGCGCGTATTCCATGTGGGTCGCGATATCGGCGTCCGGCGCAAGCGCCAGGTCGCGCTCCATCGCCAGGCCATCGGCCTCGCGCCCCGATGCGATCATCGCACGGGCCAGCAGCATCTTCGCCGGCACCCAGTAAGGCGCCAGCCGCACCGCTTCCTCGGCACTCGACATCGCCAGCGCATAGTTTTCCGAGCGCAGCGCGGAATTGCCGAGCGCGTTGTATCCCTCTGCCACCTTCGGATGCAGGGCCGAGAGCCGCCGAAAAAGTTCGGTCACGTCGGGCGCGGTGGCCTCGTCCATGATGACGGGCAGCAGCGCCAGGTAGCCGGCGGCCGGGCTTACGTAGGCCGTCTCGACCAGCGTGCGGAAATGGGACTCGGCCACGTCCAGCCGATGCAGGGCCAGGGCGGCCACACCGGCGTATCGTTCCGCCTGCTCGCTCGACGGGTTGATCTGCAGCCAGCGCTCCGCCGACAGCAGCGCGTCGGACAACTGGAAATTGTCGAAGGCGATCCGGCTCGCCTGCTCCGCGACCGCCTCGTCGTCCGAGGCTTCGGCCGCGAGCCGGTAGGCCCGCGCCGCCGCCGGCAGGTCCCCGCGCTCGAGGGCTGCGTCGCCTTCGGCCAGCAGGGCCGCCGGGTTCGGGCCGGGACTTCGGACTCCGCGGCCAGCGCCCCGGACCAGGGGCCGAGGGAGACTGGACAACAGCAGGAGCGCCGGCACGAGCAGGTGCCGGGCGAGAATCAGGGGTTTCCGCATGGTCTGCCCACTATAGCGGAAGAGCCGTCGCGCTTGTGTTGCCACTGGGCATCACCCAGAATTTCGCGATTTCGCTGACCGGATCCCGGATGTCCCTAGTCGTCGTCGGCATCAATCACCGCACCGCGCCCATTGAGGTGCGCGAGCGCGTGGTATTCGAGCCGGCACGCATGCCGGAGGCGCTGCGCGAGCTGGCGACCCTGCCGTCGGTCCAGGAGTCGCTGATCGTCTCGACCTGCAACCGGACCGAGATCTACTGCGCGACCGAGTCCGGCGACGCGGGCCTGGCCGACTGGCTGCAGCGCTACCACCAGCTCGGGGCGAGCCTCCACCACTGCCTGTACCGCCACGATGACATGCGCGCGGTCGCCCATGCCTTCTCGGTTGCCTCCGGGCTCGACTCGCTGGTGCTCGGCGAGCCGCAGATCCTCGGGCAGCTCAAGGACGCCTATCGCGTGGCGCAGGAAGCCGGCACCACCGGCCCGATGCTGAATCGACTGTTCCAGGCGACTTTCTCCGTTGCCAAGCGGGTCCGGACCGAGACCGAGATCGGCGCGAACGCGGTGTCGGTGGCATACGCCGCGGTGCGCATGGCCAGGACCGTGTTCTCGAGCTTCGAGAACCGGACCGCGCTGCTGGTCGGCGCCGGCGACACGATCGCGCTGGCGGCGCGCCACCTGCACGCCGATGGCCTGCGCCGCATGATCGTCGCCAATCGCAGCGTCGACCGCGCACGCGAACTCGCGTCCGAATTCCAGGGCTTTCGCCATCGGCCTCGACGAGATCCCGTCGCACCTGAGCGAGGCGGACATCGTCGTCGCCTCCACCGCGAGCCCGAACCCGATCATCACCCGCGCCATGGCCCAGGACGCGCTGCGCGTGCGCAAGCGACGGCCGATGTTCATGGTGGACATCGCGGTTCCCCGCGACATCGAGCCGGAAGTGGCGCGAGCTCGAGGATATCTACCTGTTCACGATCGACGACCTGCAGACAGTCGTGAACGAGAACATGGAGGGGCGCCGGCAGGCCGCGCGCGCGGCCGGCGAGATGATCGAGTCCGCGGTCGATCGCTTCGAGATGCAGATCCGCAGCCGGCAGGCGGCGCCCACGATCCGCCGGCTGCGCGAGCAGGCGGAGCAGGCGCGACGCCACACGCTCGACCAGGCGCGGCACATGATCGCGGCCGGGCGCAGCCCGGACGAAGTACTGGAGTTCCTATCCGACGACGCTGACGAACCGACTGATCCACGCGCCGAGCCAGCGGCTGCGCGACGCCGCCGAGACCGGCGACGGGGCGATCATCGAAACGATCGCCGAGATCTACCACCTCGATCGCGACTGATGAAGGAATCCATCCGCCGCATGCTGGAGACGACGGTGGAGCGCTTCGAGGAAGTGGGCGCCCTGCTCGCCGAACCGGACGCCGCCGGCAAGCCCGGCCGATTCCGCGACCTGTCGGTCGAATACGCGCGGCTCGAGCCGGTTGCGACCCGGTTCCGGGAATTCTCGCGCCTCGAGGCCGAGCGGCGCACGACGGCCGAAATGGCCGCCGGCGCGGACGCCGAGATGCGCGAGCTCGCCGAGCAGGAACTCAAGGATCTCGACGCGCGGCTCGAGTCCGAGTCGGCGGAACTCGCGAAGCTGCTGCTGCCGAAGGACCCCCGCGACGACAGCAACATCTTCCTGGAGATCCGCGCCGGGACGGGCGGCGACGAGGCCGCGATCTTTGCCGGCGACCTGTTCCGCATGTACGCGCGCTACGCCGAGCGACAGGGCTGGCGTGTCGAGATCCTGAGCGAAAGCCCCGGCGAGCACGGCGGCTACCGCGAAGTGATCAGCCGCGTGGTCGGCAAGGGCGTGTACTCGAGGCTCAAGTTCGAGTCGGGCACGCACCGCGTGCAGCGGGTGCCGGCCACCGAGGCGCAGGGACGCATCCACACCTCGGCCTGCACGGTGGCGATCCTGCCCGAACTCGAGGAAGTCGACGAGGTCGCGCTCAATCCCGCGGAGCTGCGCGTCGACACCTACCGCGCCTCGGGCGCCGGCGGGCAGCACGTCAACAAGACCGACTCGGCGATCCGCATCACCCACCTGCCGACGGGCATCGTCGTCGAGTGCCAGGACGAGCGCTCGCAGCACAAGAACCGCTCGCGCGCGCTGTCGCTGCTGCGCGCCCGCCTGCTCGAGGCCGAACAGCAGAAGCAGGCCGCACAGCAGGCACGCGAGCGCAAGCTGCAGGTGGGCAGCGGCGACCGCTCCGAGCGCATCCGCACCTACAACTACCCGCAGGCCCGGGTCACCGACCACCGCATCAACCTGACCATCTACCAGCTGCCCGCGGTGATGGAAGGCGCGCTCGACGAGGTGATCGGGCCGCTGCAGCAGGAGTGGCAGGCCGAGCAGCTCGCGAGCCTGCAGTGAGCCTCGCGGCCCGGGCACATGGCGACTGAAATCCGCGCGCTGATCGACGAGGGCGCCGCGCGGCTCGCGCGCGTCGCGGACGACCCGCGCGTCGAGGCGGAGATCCTGCTCGCCGCCGCGCTCGCCAGGCCCCGCTCGCACCTGGCCGCGCACGCCGACGACCAGGTGCTCGATTGCGAGGCCACCGACCGCTACGAGGCGTACGTCACGCGCCGCGCGCTCGGCGAGCCCGTCGCCTACATCCTTGGCGAGAAGGAGTTCTGGTCGCTGCCGCTCGCAGTGACGCCCGGCCGTGCTGATTCCGCGGCCCGAAACCGAACTGCTGGTCGAGCGCGCGCTCGCGCACCTGCCGCCGGGCGCGGATGCGGACGTGCTGGACCTCGCGACCGGCAGCGGCGCGATCGCGCTCGCGATCGCAAGCGAGCGCCCGGCCTGCCGCGTGACCGCGACCGACATCTCGTCCGGACGCAATCGACATCGCCCGGACGAACGCGGGACGACTGCGCCTCGGTCGCGTCGAGTTCCTGGCCGGTTCGTGGTACGAACCCGTGGCGGGACGGAGCTTTCGACCTGATCTCGAGCAATCCGCCCTACATCGCGAACGGCGACCCGCGCGTCGAGCGCTCGGTGCAGCGCTTCGAGCCGCATGCGGCCCTGTACGCCGGACCGACCGGGCTCGAGGCATTCAGCAAGATCATCGAGGGCGCGCTGCAGCACCTGAAGCCCGATGGCTGGCTGGTCCTCGAGCACGGCGACACGCAGGGCGAGGCCGTCCGCAGGCTGCTCTCGCTCGCCGGCTTCGACTCGGCGTGCGCACGCATCGCGATCTTGCGGGCCGCGACCGCTGCACCGAAGGCGCGATGGACGCACCGGCCGGCGCAGGTTGACGGCTGGGTTGGTGGCTGCGATCGAACCGCCCGGCCGCCGCAGTGAGGCGTCAGCAGTCCGCGGCGAGCGCGGCGAGGTGTCGCCGCTGCAGTTTTCCGGCAGCCGTCCTGGGCAGGCTGCTCACGAACCGGAATTCGCGCGGCCGCTTGTAGCCGGCGAGGCGTTCGCCGCAATGCGCAGACAGCGCGGCCGCGTCGGCCGCCGCGCCATCGCGGATCACGATCCACGCGACGACTCGCGCACCGAGATCCGCATCGGGCAGGCCGGCCACTCCGGCTTCTGCAACCGACGGGTGCTCGAGCAGCACCGCCTCGACTTCGGCCGGATAGACGTTTTCGCCGCCGGACACGATCAGGTCGTCGCGACGGTCGAGCACGTGAAGCCCGCCGTCCGCGTCCAGCAACCCGATGTCGCCGGTGTGCAGCCAGCCGTCACGGATTGCGTGCGCGGTGGCCTCCGTCGTCGCTCGAGGTACCCGGACATCACGGTCGGACCCCGCACCAGTATTTCGCCCGGCTCCCCGATCGCCGCATCGCGGTCATCCGCGACGACACGTACCTCGGTGCCCTGCAACGGAAGCATCGGTGGAGGCGAAGCCGTTGCCGCGTCGCGCGGCCGCGCAGTCGCGACCTGGGAGGTGGCTTCGGTGAGCCCGTAGGTGCTGAACACCGGATAGCCCAGGTCTGCGCGCGCGCCAGCAATGCGGGCGCTGCTGCCGCACCGCCGAGCAGCAGCACCTCGAGGCCCGCGGGAGCCGGCCGGCCGGCACGATGCTCGAGCAGGCGCGACAGCATCGTCGGCACCAGCGAAACGCCGGCGATGTCGCCCGCGATCGAGCGCCTCGCTGACCGCGGCGACGTCGAACCGCGGCAGCAGCCGCACCGGGCCGCCGAACAGCACGCTGCGCACCAGTATCGACAGCCCGCCGACGTGAAACAGCGGCATGCAGGACAACCAGCGCCTGCCGACCGCGGGCCCGAGGCGCTCGAGCGCGGCGACCGCGCTCGCCTCGAAGTTTCCCCAGCTCAGGCATGCGCCCTTCGAACGCCCGGAGGTGCCCGACGTGAACAGCACCGCGAGCGTCGCTCCTGCTGCGACGCTCTCGCCCGGCAAGCGCGCGGCCGGCCTGCGGCAGCGCGTCGAGCGCCGGCGCATCCGCGGCGACGAGGCCCGGCAACCGCGAGCGGATCGTCGCAAGGCGCGCATCGCCGGCGTCGCAGAGCAGGTACTGCACGCGCGCATCGGCGAGTTGCTGCACCAGCTCTGCCGCCGTGAGCCGGGCATTGAGCGGCAGCACGATGCGGCCCGCGAGCGCCACCGCGCAGAACCATGCGACGAACCGCGCATCACCCGGCATCAGCATCGCGATCGGGCCCTCGCCCGGCGGTGCCGCAGCCAGCAGGTGTGTCGCGCCGCGTCGCTGCGCGGTCGGCCAGCTCAGCGAAGGTCCAGGACTGCTCGCGCGACTCTCGATCGCGATCGCAGCCGGGTCCTGCTCGACGCGCGACCGCAGTGCAAGCGCCAGGTTCAACACGAGATCCCGAGGCCCGGCGAGTCGCCAACCACCGCAACGCCGTCGCGACAGGCAACCGGCTCGGCGACGTCATTCGCGAACAGGCCGGCCGTGCAGAGCCCATGGCAGGCGAGCAGGGTCGCCCCATGCCGCCGCACAGTGCAGCGCATGCCGCGCGCCGACCGCGCTTTCGAACGCATGGGAGAAAACGACGTCGCAGCCGGCCTGCGCGGGCCCGCTGCGCGATCTCGAGCGCCCGCGCCGGACCGCCGAGCATCGCCGGCTTCAGCACCAGCACGTCCACCGCGCCGGCCTCGAGCAGGCGCTGCGCGTCGCGCTCCGTCGCGACCGACTCGTCGGCCGCGATTCGAATCCAGGCCGAGCCCGCGCAACCGGGCAAGAGCCGTCGTCGTCACCCGGTGCGACGGGTTGTTCCACGTATTCAAAGTCGAATTCCGCGAGCGACTGCAGCGCCGCGTCGCGCGTCGCGCTCGGTCCACGCGCCATTCGCATCGCCCCGCAGGCGGAAGCCTTCTCCGAGCCCTTCGCGGGCGGCGCGCGCGCGCGCGCGGTCCTCGTCGAGGCTCCCGCCGCCGAGCTTGATCTTGGCGGCACGGTATCCGGCGGCCCGCACGCTCGCAGCCTCGCGACGCAGTGCGTCCGGCGAGCTCTCGACGAGCAGGGCACTCACCGGCACTTCGTGCAGCGCCGCGCGATCGGCGACACCGGCACGCCGGGCGAGGGGCTGGACGCAATGCGCGGGCGAGATGCGCGGCGAGCGAGCGCCCGGCACGTCGCGCGGAAAGATCCCAGAGCGCGCCCTGCACCGCCGCTCGCGCTGCCGGCGCCTCGCTGAGCCTGCGCGCCAGCTGCGACCGGCCAGTCGCCGGGCTCGACGTCGGCGCCGGCCAGCAGCCGCGCCACCTCCTCGAGCGCGGCGAGCGCCTCGGCTTCGCTTTCGGTTCCGAAGCCCGGCCAGGGGGCGGCCTCGCCGTATCCGCGGCGGCCGTCCACGTCGTCGAGCGCGAAGATCACGCTGCCGCGCGCAGTGAACTCGCCGCGCGACGTGCGCACGGGCCGTGCGAACGTCGAGTCGCGCCATGCGCGCCCGGGCCGCGGCCAGTCTCACAGCGCGAGGCCGACCGCGAGCAGCAGGCCGAAGACGACCTCGAGCCGCGCGGTCTTCACCAGGCAGCCGTTCAGCGCGAGGCCCCGTTCGTGGCGCATGCGCCCCGCAAGGCCGAGCGCGAGCGGCAGCGACAGCCAGGGCAGCATCACCCAGGCGCCCGCGAGCCCGCGAACCCAGAGCAGCGGCGACACCAGGTACGCGACGGCGAGCAGCAGCAGGTAGTAGTTGCGGGTCGCCCGCTCGCCGAGCCTCACGGCCAGCGTGAGCTTGCCCGCGCGTGCGTCGGTCTCGATATCGCGCAGGTTGTTGACCACCAGGATCGCCGTGGCGAGCGCACCGATCGGCACCGATGCCCAGAGCACCAGCGGCGACACCGCGTGCGCCTGGACGAAGTAGGTGCCTGCGACCGCCCCGAATCCGAAGAACACGAACACGCTCAGGTCGCCGAGGCCGAGGTAGCCGTATGGTTTCGGCCCGCCCGTGTAGAGGTAAGCCGCGGCGATCGAGAGCAGTCCCAGCGCCATCACCGGCCAGCCGGCCACGGACGGTGAGGTAGATGCCGATCACGAGTGCGCCTGCGAAGGCCATCCACATCGCGCGCTTCATCTGCGCAGCGGTGATCCAGCCCTGTTGCGTCGCGCGCTGCGGCCCGAGCCGGTCTGCGTTGTCGGCGCCGCGCTCGAAATCGAACACGTCGTTTGCGAAGTTTGCGCCGACCTGCAGCAGCGACGCGCCGACCAGCGCCGCGAGTGCCGGGCCGGCCGCGAACACGCCGTCGTACCACGCTGCGCCGGTACCGACGAGCACCGGCGCGGCGGACGCGGTCAGCGTTGCCGGCCGTATCGCCAGCCACCAGGCCGAGCGCGCGCTTATGGACGCCATGGGAATCTCGAGAAGTCCGGCGGCCGCTTCTCGTTGTAGGCGTCGCGACCTTCCTGGGCTTCCTCTGACATGTAGAAGAGCTGTGTTGCGTGACCGGCAAGTTCCTGGATACCCGCCTGGCCGTCGAGCTCGGCGTTGAACGCGGCCTTCAGGCAACGGATCGCGAACGGACTGTGCTGCAGGATGCGTCGTCCCCAGGCCACCGCCGTCGCCTCCAGGTCTGCGAGCGGCACGACCTTGTTGACCAGTCCCATTGCGAGCGCCTCCTGCGCGTCGTACTGCTCGCAGAGGTACCAGATCTCGCGAGCCTTCTTCTGCCCGACGATCCGCGCCAGGTACGAGGAGCCGAACCCGCCGTCGAACGAGCCGACGCGCGGCCCGGTCTGCCCGAAGCGCGCATTTTCCGCTGCGATCGTGAGGTCGCACACCACGTGCAGCACGTGCCCGCCGCCGATGGCATAGCCCGCCACGGCCGCGATAACGACCTTCGGCAGCGAACGGATCAGGCGCTGCAGGTCGAGCACGTTCAGCCGCGGCACGCCATCGTCGCCCATGTAGCCCTCGTTGCCGCGGATGCGCTGGTCGCCTCCCGAACAGAAGGCCAGGTCACCTTCGCCGGTGAAGATGATCACGCCGATCGTGCCGTCTTCACGCGCGCGCGAGAACGCGTCGATCAGTTCGAACAGCGTCTTCGGACGGAATGCATTGCGCACCTCGGGACGGCAGATGGTGATCCTGGCGAGGCCACCGTCCCTCTCGAAGCGGATGTCTTCGTAGGCGCGCACGGACTGCCAGTTCGGCAGCCCCTCCAACGCCCCGGTCGTGTCGGTCATTACGCGGTCTCCTGGTCCGGATACGAATGTGTGGTCGGCGCCGGGCTCGATGCCCGGCGCAGGAAATCCATGGCTGCGCGCACGAAGGCGTCCTGCCGTTCCAGGTGCACGGCGTGGCCGGCGTCCGCGATCTCTAAAGTCTCCGCCGCGGGCATCCGTGCGTGCCAGGTCACGACCGGCGGTCACGAACGCCGGATCGAGTTCGCCCGCGACCAGCAGTGCCGGCACGTTGACGCGTGCGAGCGCGTCGAACAGTGGCGGCTGCGCCGCAGGTCCGAGTCCACGCAGGCTCGCGGCAAGTTCGTGGGCATCGTTGGCAAGGCGCGTGCGGCGCTGCTCGGCCATGAACTCCACGCCGAGCCGCCGCTGCGACGCGAACAGCGGCATCGCCATCCAGTCGTCCACGAACGCCTCGACGCCGTCGGACTCGATGCGCCGTGCCAGCAACTCGTCCTCGCGCCGGCGGGCCTCGCGCGCGCCTTCGTCGGCGATGCCCGCGCGCGCGCCGATCAGCACCAGCGAGGCAACGCTTTCGGGATGGCGCACGGCACAGGCGAGCGCGAGCCGGGCACCCATCGAATAGCCGAGCCAGTGGGCGCGCTCGTGGCCGGCAGACTCGAGCGTCGCAACCAGGTCGCGCACGCATTGCTCGAAGTCGTATAGCCCATCGTTCGCGCGGCCGACCGAGCGCCCGTGACCGGGCAGGTCCGGCACGATCGTTTCGTATTCGCCCGAGAGTGCCTGCGACAGGCCGCGCATGCTGCCGGCGCTGCCGGTGAAGCCGTGCAGGATCATCAGCGCAGGACCCTTCCCTCGGCGCTCGAAATGCAACGGGCGCCCGCTCACCCGGTGAACTCCCGGTCGAGTGCGGCACCGACGGCCGCGTGCAACGACAGATGGAACGCCGTGTTGACGGCACGGTCCACCTTGACCTCGATCACGTGCCGGCCTCCGTTGAGCGCGCGCGACAGCGCGGCGCGGAATGCCGGCGCGGATTCGACGCACTCGGCGTTCCAGCCGAGGCCCCGCGCGATGCTGCACAGGTCGAGGCCGTGCGGCGTGGCAAACGCGCGCTCGAACAGCGGTCGTGGCACCAACCGGGCTGCGGGCAGGTATTCGAAGATCCCGCCGCCATCGTCGTTGGCGACAACGATCGTGAGGTCCGCCTGCTGCATGCTCCCGGCGAGCAGGCCGGCAACGTCGTGCAGCAACGCGATGTCGCCGCACCACAGCACCGTGGGGACACGCAGCGCCGACGCCGCACCGAGCGCGGACGACACCAGTCCGTCGATGCCGTTCACTCCACGGTTCGCCATCACGCGCAACGCGTCGCCGCGTGGACCGGCGAATGCGTCGATCTCGCGGATCGCCATGCTGTTCGCGACATAGAGCGCGGCGCCTGCAGGGACGTGTGCCCAGAGCACGCCCGCGAGATGTGGCACCAGGAAGCGTTCTTCGGCGGCGACGGCGGCATCGGAAGCGGCTCGGGCCACTTGATCGGCACGCTCCCACAGGCCACGCCACGAGCGTGCGCGTGCGCCTGCGCCATGCATCGCGGCGCTCGTATCCGGGTCACTCGACGCCACAGCCGCTGACGCTGCAAGCGCGCAGAACTGCCGCGCATTTGCCCGGCATGAGCGTGTTGCCCGATGCTGGGGATCCTGGAACCCGCCGGCTTCGTCCACCAGCCACAGCTCCGCTGACTCGTGACGCGCAATCCACTCGTTGATTGCCTTGCTGGTCGGAGGCCCGCCGAAACGCACGACGAGGTCAGGACGCAACAACTTCGCGGCAGACGCGTTGCGAAGCAGCAGGTCCGCTCCGTGGATCAGTATTCCGCCCAGCGCCTCGCCGGCGCGCAGCCCGGATGCAGGATCGGCCAGCACCGGCCACCCGAGCACGCGGGCCATCGACTCGGCGGCAATGCCGAGCGACGGATCCCAGGTACCGGGGCCAAAGACGAGTACGCCGCGCGTGGCACGGCCGAACCGGCGACCCAGTTCATGTGCCATTGCGCGGCCTGGCTCCCAGCTCGGTTCGTGGCCGGACCCGTCGCCCGACTCGCTGCCCGGGTGGCGCCGGGAACCCACGCCGGTGTCCGGTCCGGCACCCGCCCCCTGGACCACCGCCTTCGGGTCCGGCTGCGCGGGCGTCGGTGTATCGACCTCAGCAGGCAGCAGCGGCTCGCGGAACGGCAGGTTCAGGTGGACCGGTCCCGGCACGGCACCGGTTGCCTCCGCGACCGCGCGCCGACCGAGCGCCGATGCGTAAGGGATCTCGTTGCCGCGCTCGCCCGGGCACGGTGCTTCCTCGCTCCAGCGCGTGAATCCTGCGTACAGGAATCGCTGTTCCATGGTTTGTGGCGCACCCCAGGCGCGCAGTTCAGGCGGACGATCGGCGGTCAGTACCACCAGCGGCACGCGCGCATGGCTCGCCTCCGCGATGGCGGGCGCGAAGTTTGCGCCGGCCGTGCCCGACGTGCAGAGCAGCACCACCGGCCTGCCCGCTGCCTTCGCATACCCGAGCGCCTGGAAGGCCGCGCTCCGTTCGTCCACGTGGACGGACTGGCGCAGGCCCGATCGTTCGGCGAGCGCCAGTGCCAGCGGCGTGGAACGCGAACCCGGGCAAAGGAATGCCGCGGCGACGCCGGCCTCGTGCAGGCTCTCGACCAGCGCCCGTGCAAACTGCAGGTTCGCGCTGCCCACGTCGATTGCACCGATGCAGTCGTTCATCAGGGCGCCCCCCACAGCAGCGGGCCCAGCACGGTCCGCAGTTTCAATTCGGTCTCGGTGAATTCGGCCATGGGCTGCGACCGCTCGACGATACCGGCGCCCGCCCACGCGGTGGCGCTGCGCCCGCGCACCAGGGCCGAGCGCAAGGCTACCGCAAACTCGCCATCGCCGTCCGACTGCACGAATCCCACCGGACCCGCGAACCAGCCGCGCTCGGTAGCCTCGTTTTCATGGATCCAGTGCAGCGCCGCCTCGCGCGGGGCGCCGCCAACGGCAGGTGTCGGATGCATGCGACCCACGAGCTCCAGCAGCGCAGCAGCGGACCGCTCACGGCGACGCGCCCTTATCTCGGTACACAGGTGCTGCACGGTGCGAGTCCTGAGCAGGCTCGGCTCGCGGGCGACCTGCACGTCCTCACAGCATTCCTCCAGCACCGATCGCAGGTACTGCACGACCACTGCGTGCTCGGCGCCATTCTTGCTGCTGTCGCGCAAAGCCTCGCCCAGCGCGTGGTCGGCCGTCCGCGAGGCGCCACGCGGCGCAGTGCCAGCGAGCGCGGCGGTCTCCACCCACTCGCCCTGCGCCCTCAGCAGTCGCTCCGGGCTCGCGCCGAGGAAGACGGTCGGGCCGTCACCGACGGCAAACAGCGTGCAGGTGGGGAATCGCTCGCGCAGCGCGACGAGCCACGCGATCGGGTCGATGTCGGAGCCGGCCGTGACGTGCACCTCTCGCGCAAGGACGACCTTCTGCACCTGTCCGGCGCGGATGGCGTCGAGGATGCGCTGTACCTGCTCGACGTAGGCCTCGCGACCACCGTTGCCGATCTCGACCACGCCACGCACCGGGTGTCCGAGCGCAACGGGTCGTGGACGCAGGTTCAGCCAGGCGCTGCCCTCACGCGAGGACGCGCGTGGATCCGTCCCCGTCGCTCCAGTACGTGACCTCGGGCAACCGCAGCTCGCCGTCGGGGAAACCCTGCCACAGCCCGCCCTGGGCCTGGGACGGTGCGAATGCAGAAGCCGCCGAGCAATTGAGCGACGCGCGCGCCCTCGCCTTCCCAGCTGATCGTGTCGAACAATTCCTGCGCCGCAATCCCGGCCTCGCGGAACCGACCCACGCCGGCAGATGCCAGCCGGGCGGCACACCCGACGCCGACGCGATAGCGCCCCGCCGAGGGTTGCTCCCAGAAAAAGCGCGGCGCTGTGCCGGCCGCAGCGAAGACCTCGAGCGGGTCGACGGCAGCGCAGGATTCGGAGCGCAAATGGATCGGCTGTGTCGTCACGGCCGACACTTTACCTGCTGGCAGGCCCGGTATAGTACGCATGCCTGCGAACCGGCTGCTGCGCGTGACATCCGGGCCGCGCCCATTCAATATTCCGCCCCCGCCAGACACTGCACGGATTCCCGCCATGATTCGATTCGAGACCACACTGGGCAGCTTCACGATCGAGCTCTTCGAGACGGAGGCCCCGATTTCGAGCAAGAACTTCCTCGACTACGTCGACTCCGGGCACTTCGACGGCACGGTGTTCCACCGCGTGATCCCGGGATTCGTGATCCAGGGCGGCGGGCTCACCGCGGACATGCGCCAGAAGGCGACGCAGGCACCGATCCGAAACGAGGCTGGCAACGGCCTCAAGAACCGGCGCGGCACGCTTTCCATGGCACGCACCAGCGACCCCCACAGCGCAACCGCCCAGTTCTTCGTCAACCTGGTGGACAATGTGTCCCTCGACCCGGGCCGCGGCGGCGCCGGGTACGCCGTGTTCGGCCACGTGACCGAGGGCATGGACGTCGTGGACAAGATTGCGGCCGTGAAGACCGGCAGCAAGGGCGGTCACCAGGACGTGCCGGTGACACCGGTCGCGGTGAAGAGCGCAAAGCGGGTCGCGGCAGCCGGCTGAGCGGCGGATCCGCCGAGCCGGCGTTTCCCAGTGGCCAGACGCCGTAAACCCGTCGTGCGGCTGTTGCGCGGACTCGCGCTCGCCCTCGCGACCTGGGCCGTGGTCACGGCGGGTGTCGTGGTGGCGCTGCGCTGGATCGATCCTCCATTTACGTCCTTCATGCTGCAGAGCCGGGTGGCCGCGCTCTTCTCCGGCCCGCCAGGCTATGACTTTGACTACCAGTGGCGCGACTGGGGCCAGTTCTCGCCCAACGTCGCGCTGGCGGTGGTCGCGGCCGAGGACCAGAAGTTCCCGCTGCACCACGGTTTCGACTTCAAGCAGATCGACAAGGCGCTGCAGGACCGCGAACGAGGCAGGCGTGTGCGCGGCGCCAGCACGATCTCGCAGCAGGTGGCCAAGAACCTGTTCCTGTGGCCCGGGCAGAGCTGGTTCCGCAAGGGTCTCGAAGCCGGCATCACCGTACTGATCGAGCTCGCGTGGAGCAAGCAGCGCATCCTCGAGGTGTACCTGAACGTGGCCGAATTCGGTCGTGGCAGTTTCGGAGTGCAGGCAGCGAGCCGTCGTTTTCTGCACAAGGACGCCTCGCGCCTCACGCGCGCCGACGCTGCGCTGCTGGCCGCGGTACTGCCAGCGCCGAACCGCTTCCGGGTCGACGCACCGTCGAACTACGTGAGGCGACGGCAGGCCTGGATCCAGCGCCAGATGGCCTCGCTGGGCGGCACGGCCTACGTGCAGCGAATGGACTAGGGTCGATGCAACCATGATCACGTCGACACGTGTCGCGATCATCGGCGCAGGCCACTCCGGCATCTGCCTGGGCATGCTGCTCAAGCGTGCCGGCATCGACGATTTCCTGATCCTGGAAAAAGCGCCGACGCTGGGCGGAACCTGGCGCGAGAACACGTACCCGGGCGCCTCCTGCGACGCGCCGTCGTTCCTGTACAGCTTCTCCTTTGCGCAGAAGACCGACTGGAGCCGGCGCTTCGCGCTGCAGCCGGAACTGCTGGGCTACTCGGTACAGTGCGCGATCGAGGCCGGGTTGCTGCCCCATTGCCGGTTCAATGCCGAAGTGGCATCCGCGCGGTTCGACGACACACGCATGCTGTGGCGGATCGAGCTGGCCGACGGCTCGTCGATCGAGGCCGAATTCCTGGTGTCCGGCGTGGGCCAGCTCGATCGCCCGTCGATCCCGGAGCTTCCGGGCCGCGGCGACTTCGCCGGCCCGCAGTTCCACTCGGCGCGCTGGGACCACTCGGTGGACCTGGCCGGCAAGCGCATCGCGGTGATCGGCAATGCGGCCAGCGCCGTGCAGTTCGTGCCGCAGATCGCGCCGCTCGCGACGCAGCTCACGATCTTCCAGCGCTCCGCGAACTGGCTGCTGCCGCGCAACGACAAGCTCTACGCGCCGTGGCTGCACCGCGCGATGAAGCGCTGGCCCTGGCTCGCGAAGCTGCGGCACGACTGGCAGTGGTTCTTCTTCGGCGAAATGATGCTCACCCCGCTGATGAAGCGCGTGCGCATCGCCCAGTGGGCCGCACGGCTCGGGCCCTGCTGCACCTGCGCCGCCAGGTTCGCGACCCGGCGCTGCGGGCGAAGCTGGTGCCCGACTATCCGGTGGGCGCGCGGCGGGTGCTGTTCAACGATGATTACTATCCGGCGCTTGGCCGCCGCAACGTTCGGCTGGTGACCGAGGCGATCGAGCGAATCGAGCCGAACGGCATCCGCACGCGCGACGGCGAGCTGCACCAGGCCGACGTGATGGTGTTCGCGACCGGTTTCAAGGCGACGGAATTCCTGGCGCCGATCGAGGTGACGGGGCCGGGCGGGCGCGCGCTGGCGGCGGAATGGCGACACGGCGCGCATGCATACCTGGGCGTGACTGTGAGCGGGTTCCCGAATTTCTTCATGCTCTACGGACCGAACACCAATCTCGGGCATAACAGCATCCTGGTGATGATCGAGGCGCAGGCCGCCTACATTGTCCAGGCGATCGAGAGCCTGCGGACGCAAGGTCTCCGGCGCATTGACGTCAAGCGCGAGGTGATGGAGGAGTACAATCGCAACCTGGCGCGGGATCTCGAGAAGTCCGTCTGGGCCGACGCGAAGAGCAGTTGGTACAAGCTCGCCGACGGCACGATCACGAATAACTGGCCGCACAGCACGATCCGCTACCGCCGCCTGCTGCGGACAGTGGACCTCGACGACTACGAAGTCGGTTGAACCTGCGGAACTTCCGCGCCCGGCGTGGTTCGAAACACATGCAGCCCACCGCGGCAGCTCTTTCTGGAGATAAGCCCTTGTCCACTGCAATTGATGCGCCCGCAGACCCACACCTCCCTCGTCGGCCTGGCCGTCCTCGCCGCCCTGGCGCTCGCTGGCTGCGGCAAGAGTCCGGCCCCGGCGCAGGATGCGACGGCTCGCAATCGACGGAAATAGCGGCCCAGCAGGACGCGGCGAACGATGCCGCCGCGCAGCAGGCCGAAGCGCTAGCCGCCAAGGAACAGGAACTCGCGGACCGCGAGGCAGCCGTCAAGCAGCAGGAAATCGAGGCCGAGCTCGCCCGGCGCGACGCCGAATCCGCCCAGCAGTCGGCGGCCGCATCAGCCGCGGCCGCAAAGAAGTCCGCAGCTCAGGCCAAGGCTGCCAATGCGGCACCACCCGCCAAGGTTGCAGCTGCGCAGCCGCCCGCGCCGCCCCCGCCGCCGCCCCCGCCGATCGTGATTCCGGCCGGCACGCCGCTCTCGATCGAGTTCGTCTCAGCGGTAAACACCAAGAACACTGCAGTCGGGAACGCCGTTCAGGGCCGCCTCGCCTCTGACCTCGTCGTGAACGGACGGCTGGCAGCGCCCGCGGGTTCCACGGTCACCGGCACGGTCACCGAGGCGGTGTCCGGCAGCAACAAGATTGGCGGCATGCCGTCCGTGGCGGTCACGTTCAACAGCCTTTCGACCGTCAGCGGCCCGGTCGCGATCAGTGCGCGCGTGCGGCAGGAAGGTGCGAGCGAAACCGGCAAGGACACGGCCAAGGTCGTCGGTACGACAGCGGCTGGCGCCGTCATCGGTCACCAGGTGAGCAGCAAGAACGGCGCCGTGGTCGGCGGCCTGATCGGCGGCGCGGCCGGCCTCGGGATCGCGAAGAAGACCGGCGGCGACGTCAAGTTTGCGGCGGGCGCCGTCGTGAACGTCCCGCTCGACAGCGCCGTCCAGATCAACGGCGGCTGATTATCGGGCCGGGCGGCCGCTGCGCGGCGTTCAGGCCGCGTCGGCCGCCGGCTCGTAGCCGATCGACGGCGCGAGCCAGCGCGCGGCCTCGGCCGGCGTGATCCCCTTGCGGCGCGCGTAGTCCGCAACCTGGTCCGCGTCGATCTTGCCGACCGCGAAATAAGTGGCTTCCGGGTGCGAGAAGTACCAGCCGCTAACGGCGGCGGCCGGGTGCATCGCGTAGTTCTCGGTGAGCCGGATACCCGCGGTGCGCTCGACGTCCAGCATGCGCCAGAGCGTCGCCTTCTCGGTGTGGTCCGGGCAGGCGGGATAGCCGGGCGCCGGACGAATTCCGCGATATTTTTCCCGCACCAGGTCGTCGCTGGTGAAGCGCTCCTCGGGCGCATAGCCCCAGAACTCGCGGCGCGCCCTCTCGTGCATGCGTTCGGCCAGCGCCTCGGCCAGGCGGTCGGCAAGGGCTTTGAGCATGATCGCGCCGTAGTCGTCGTGGCGCGCCTCGAACTCGCGGACCTTCTCGTCGAGACCAATGCCGGCAGTCACCGCGAACGCGCCGATCCAGTCCGCCACGCCGGAGTCGCGCGGCGCGACGAAGTCGGAGAGCGCGTAATGGGGCTGCCCGGCCGGCTTAGGCTTCTGCTGTCGCAGGTGATGCAGCCGCCAGGCGACCGCGCTGCGCGACTCGTCGGAATAGACCTCGATGTCCTCGTCCACCGAGTTTGCCGGGAAGAAGCCGATCACGCCGCTCGCCCGGACCCAGCGCTCGGAGATCACCTGCTTCAGCATCCGTCGCGCGTCGGCGTAGAGATTGCTGGCCGCCTCGCCGACCACCGGGTCCGTAAGCACGTCGGGGAACTTCCCGGCGAACTCCCAGGCGTTGAAGAACGGCATCCAGTCGACGTAACGCACCAGCTCCTCGAGCGGCACGTTCTCGAAGCTGCGCACGCCCGCGAACTTCGGCACCGGGGGGCGGTACGCAGCCCAGTCGCAGCGGAAGCGGTTGGCACGCGCCTCGAGCAGCGAAAAGGCCGGAGCCTTCACCTTGCGCCCGCGATGCTGTTCGCGCTTGGTCGCGTGCTCCGCCTTCAGCCGCCGCGCGGTTTCCTCGCGCTGGTCGGGGGTCGCCAGCGACTGGCACACGCCAACCGCGCGCGAGGCGTCCTTGACGTAGGCGACGGGCCCGTCGTACTCGGGATCGATCCGCACCGCGGTGTGCGCGGGCGAGGTGGTCGCCCCGCCGATCAGCAGCGGAACCTCGAAGCCCTGGCGCTTCATTTCACGCGCCACGTGCACCATCTCGTCGAGCGAGGGCGTGATGAGACCCGACAGACCGATCATGTCCGCGCCTTCGCGCCGGGCGGTCTCGAGGATGCGCTCGGCCGGCACCATCACGCCGAGGTCGAGCACCTCGAAGTTGTTGCACTGGAGCACGACACCCACGATGTTCTTCCCGATGTCGTGCACGTCGCCTTTAACGGTCGCCATCACGATCTTGCCATTGGACCGCACGGCCTCGCCCGGCTCGCGTTCGAACCACGGCAGCAGCTGCGCGACCGCCTTCTTCATGACGCGCGCCGACTTCACGACCTGCGGCAGGAACATCTTTCCCGCGCCGAACAGGTCGCCGACCACGTTCATGCCGTCCATCAGCGGACCCTCGATCACCAGCAGCGCACTGCCGAGCTCGATACGCGCCTCGTCCGTGTCCTCCGCCACGAACTCGTCGATGCCGCGCACCAGTGCGTGCTCGAGGCGTTTTGTCACCGGCCATTCGCGCCAGGCCGTGTCCTCGACCCGCTTCGCACCCGCTTCGCCCCTGAATCTTCCGGCGATCTCCAGCAGCCGCTCGGTGGCGTCGTTCCGGCGCGCCAGGATCACGTCCTCGACGCGCTCGCGCAGCTCCGGCTCGATCTGTTCGTAGATCGCAAGCTGGCCGGCGTTGACGATGCCCATGCCCATCCCGGCGCGAATCGCGTGATACAGGAAGACCGAGTGCATTGCCTCGCGCACCGGCTCGTTGCCGCGGAACGAGAACGACACGTTGCTCACGCCGCCGCTCACCAGCGAATGGGGACACGCAGCGCGGATCCGGGCCGTGGCCTCGATGAAGTCGAGGGCGTAGCGGTCGTGGGCCTCGATACCGGTCGCAACGGCAAAGATATTGGGGTCGAAGATGATGTCTTCGGGTGCAAAGCCCGCCTGCTTCGTCAGCAGCTCGTAGGAGCGCGAGCAGATCGACACCTTGCGCTCGACCGTGTCCGCCTGGCCCTGCTCGTCGAAGGCCATGACGACCACGGCCGCGCCGTAGGCACGCACGCGCCGCGCCTGCTCGATGAAGGCTGCTTCGCCCTCCTTCATGCTGATCGAGTTGACGATGCCCTTGCCCTGCAGGCACTTGAGCCCCGCCTCGATCACCGACCACTTCGACGAGTCGATCATCACCGGTACGCGCGCCACGTCGGGCTCGGCCGCGACCAGGTTCAGGAAGCGCACCATCGCGCCTTCCGAATCGAGCATTCCCTCGTCCATGTTGATGTCGATCACCTGCGCGCCGCTTACGACCTGCTGGCGCGCGACGTCGAGCGCGCCCGCATAGTCCTCGGCCTCGATCAGGCGACGGAATTTCGCCGAGCCGGTCACGTTGGTGCGTTCGCCGACGTTCACGAACAGGCTCTCCGGGCCGATGTTCAGCGGTTCGAGCCCGCTCAGGCGGCAGCGCGGCTCGAGCACCGCCGGACGGCGCGCCGGCAGGCCGGCGACTGCCGCCGCGATGTGCGAAATGTGTTCCGGCGTGGTGCCGCAGCAACCTCCCACGACGTTCACGAAGCCGCTGGCAGCGTAGTCACGGATCAGCTCCGCGGTCTCGCAGGCGGTCTCGTCGTACTCGCCGAAGGCGTTCGGCAGGCCAGCATTCGGATAGGCGCAGACATGGGCGTCGGCGAGCCGTGAGAGTTCCTCGACGTACGGTCGCAGCTGCTTCGCGCCGAGAGCGCAATTGAGCCCGATCACGGTCGGCCTGGCATGGCGCACCGAATTCCAGAACGCCTCGACGGTCTGGCCCGACAGCGTCCGCCCGGATGCGTCGGTGATCGTGCCCGACACCATGATCGGCAGGTCCACGCCGAGTTCGTCCATCACCTGACGCACGGCGAACAACGCGGCCTTTGCGTTCAGCGTGTCGAAGACCGTCTCGACCAGGACCAGGTCCACCCCGCCTTCCACCAGCGCTCGCGTCGCCTCGGAATAGGTCGCCACCAGCGCGTCGAACGTCGTGTTGCGGAAGGCCGGGTCGTTGACGTCGGGCGACAGCGACGCGGTGCGGTTCGTGGGCCCGAGCGCGCCGGCCACGAATCGCGGCCGGCCGGTGCGGGCCGCCACGTCATCGGCAGCGCGTCGCGCGATCTGCGCAGCCGCGAGGTTCAGCTCCCGCACCAGCGACTCGGTGCCGTAGTCCGCCTGCGACGGTGCATTCGAATTGAACGTGTTCGTCTCGACGATGTCGGCACCGGCCTCGAAATAGCGGCGGTGGATCTCGCCGATCAGCTCGGGACGGGTCAGCGTCAGCAGGTCGTTGTTGCCCTTGAGGTCGCTCGGCCAGTCGCGAAAACGCTCGCCGCGGTAGTCTGCCTCGCCGAGCCCGTGCGACTGGATGACGGTTCCCATCGCGCCGTCGAGCACCAGGATTCGCTCGCCAAGCAGGCGCCTGAACTCGCGGATACGGTCCGATCGCAGCATCGTCAGGCTCCCTGCGCCGGGCGTGCCGCAGCGGGCCGCACGCCGAGTGCGTGGCAGATCGCGTAGGTGAGCTCCGCGCGGTTCAACGTGTAGAAGTGGAATTCCTGGACGCCGTGTTCCTGCAGCCGGCGAACCTGGTCGATCGCGACGCTCGCGGCGATCATGCGCCGCGTCTCCGGATCGTCGTCCAGGCCGTCGAACCGGTGGGCGAGCCAGTCGGGCACGCTCGCACCGCAGCGTTGCGCGAAGCGGAGCATCTGCGGGAAGCGCGTGATGGGCAGGATGCCGGGCACCAGCTCCGCCTCGATGCCTCGCGCGACGCAGCGGTCGCGGAAACGCAGGAACGCGTCCGTGTCGAAGAAGAACTGCGTGATCGCGCGGTCGGCGCCCGCGTCGATCTTGGCCTTGAGCCGGTCGAGGTCGAACGCAGCGTCCGGTGCCTCGGGATGAGTCTCCGGATACGCCGCGACCGAGATCTCGAAATCGCCGACCGTGCGCAGTCCCCGCACCAGGTCCTCGGCGTAGGCGAATCCGCCGGGCTCGGGTCGGTACGCGCCCTGGCCGGCTGGCGTGTCGCCGCGCAGCGCCACGATGTGCCGCACGCCCGGCAGTCCCAGTAGCCGCGCGCGATCTCGAGGATCTCCTCGCGCCGCGCCCCGATGCAGGTCAGGTGCGGTGCCGGCGTGAGCGCGGTCTCCTGGAGAATGCGCGTGACCACGTTGTGCGTGCGCTCGCGCGTCGAACCATCCGCGCCGTAGGTCACCGACACGAAGCGCGGCGCGAGCGGCGCGAGCCGCTGGATCGACGCCCACAGCGTCGCTTCCATCTGCGCGTCGTTGGGCGGGAAGAATTCGAAGGACACCAGCACCGGCCTGCGCAGCCCGGATACGGCCGAATCGAGTTCGATCACGCAGTGCGCCCGCTTCCATCGTCGATCTCCCTGATTCAGCCGCCGTCAGGCGGCCTGCTCCACGCGCCCGGCCGATGCCGTGGCCATGATCACGTGCATTTCGCCGGCATCCGCCGGTCGGAGCCGCTCGCAGGCGAGGCCCTCCTCGGCCATCCAGTTCCTGAGCGTTGCGAGCGAGTTGCCGGAACCGGCTCGACCCGGACAAGGCTTCGTAGTCCTCGATGATCAGCAGTCGTCCGTCGCGCCTGAGCACGCGGGCCGCTACGCGGAGCCACTCGCCCCTGCGCGATTCCGGCCCGAGCACGCGATCGAGCACGACCGCGTCGAAACTCGCGGCTGCAGGCGCTGCGCCGGGCAGGTCCCCATGCTGCAATTCGCAGTGCGAGAGCCCGCTGCTGTGCAGGCTCGCGCGCGCCTTCTGCACCTCGTGCCGCGATTCACTGACACCGACCATTCGACGCGTCCGGGGCCCGATGGCGTGCAGCATCTCGGCCGGGGCGGGACCCGCGTAGAGAACGGCTTCGTAGCCGCTACGCCCAAGCTCCGCGACCACCAGGTCGGCGAGATCCCGAATCGACGCTGCGTCTGGCATCTGCTCGTCCGCAGCGTCCATGCCCGGCCCGCCCTGGCGTGCCCGCCCGGTCAGCGCAGCGTTGGCCCGTTCCCGGTCCAGCGCCAGCAGCGCGTCGTCCGCGTCGAGGAGTTCGAGCAGTGAACGCACCAGCGCCGCGCCTTCTCCATCGGCAGGCACGCGGTGAAAAACCCAGTGCTGCTCGCGGAATCTCTCCAGCAACCCGCCGTCGTTCAGCAGTTTCAGGTGCCGCGAAACACGCGGCTGGCTCTGGCCCAGGATCCCGGTCAGCTCTGAAACAGTGAACTCGCCGAGCGCAAGCACTGCCAGCAGCCGAAGTCGGCTGGGCTCGGCGGCGGCCTTGAGGCCCCGCAGCAGGCGCTGGTGTGTCTGAGTCATAGGATGCAAATATAAACAACTCTTGATATTTGTGCCACAGCGATGGAAAAATCGGTGCCTGGCACCGACTTTATGAAAATAGGTGCCTGGCACCTAATTGTTATGATGTGCGGAATTCCTCGAGCCCAGACCGCCATGACGACCCGCCGGGCCGCCGATGCCTGACCCATTGAACCAGCCCGGGGCGCTCGACGGCCCGCCCGGCGGACGCGCGTCCTTTTACCCGGACCGAATTCGAGCAAGGCGAGCGGCGCCCGCTCAGCGAAGGCCGCTGGGCCAATGCGGTGCTCTACCGCTACGAGCGCGGCGGCCACATCTGGGTGGTCAAGGATTTCGCCTCGAGGTCGTTCCTGGTCCGCAACCTGATCGGCCGCCTGCTGGTGCGACGCGAGCACCGCTGGCTCAGGCGCGTGGACGGCATCACTGCGGCGCCCCGCGATGCGTTTCGCCTCGACGCCCATGCCCTCGCCTACCGGTTCGTGCCTGGCAGGAGCCTCCGCCTGACCAAGGGCTCGGAGCTTGCGCCCGGGTTCTTTCCGGCCCTGGAGCAGAGCCTGCGGCAGATGCACTCGCGGGCCCGGATCGTGCACCTCGACCTGCGCAACGCCCACAACATCCTGGTCACCGACGCGGGCGAGCCGTTCCTGCTCGATTTCCAGTCCTGCCTCGGCACGCGCCTGCTCCCGCCGCCATTGCGCCGCTTCGTCGAGCGCATCGACCTCGCGGCGATCTACAAGCACTGGACGAAGCGCAGCCCCGAAACACTGGGGCCCGAACGTGCCGCGGCGCTCGCGCGCATGAACCTGCTGCGCCCGTTATGGGTGCTGCGCGGGTATATTGGCGCGCGCCGGGCCGGCGACGGCCGCGACTGACACGCCGATCGATTCGAATTCACGCCCCGGAGTAAGCCGTGCTCGACGCCATCCACCGCCTGTTCAACAACCCCACGCTGCGCAAGATCCTGGTCAAGAGCCGCGTACTGCTCGGCGTCGCCGTCCTTGCCGCGGTCCTCTGGTACCTGGACCCCGCCTGGCTGCTGCCCGGTTTCCTGGTGTCCATGTTCGGCGAGGCCATCCAGCTCTGGTGCTTTGCCTCGCTGGACAAGGGCCGCACGCTCGCGTTCAACGGCCCGTACGCAATCGTGCGGAACCCGATGTACCTCGGTCGCTATTTCATCCTGCTCGGCGGCCTGATGCTGCTCGGCCAGTGGTGGGTGCTGGTCGCGTTCACCGTCGTGTACTACTTCTACATGGTGAACCGCGTGAAGCGCGAAGAAGAATACCTGCGCGGGCCGCTGGGCGAACCCTACCTGGACTACCTGCGCACCGTGAACCGCTTCCTGCCCGGCGCCCCGAAGCCCGGCAGCCGGCTCGCGTTCTGGGACTGGAAACTGCTGAAGCGCAACCACGGCACGACGAACCTGATCGCCACGCTAGGCTTCTGGATCATCGCGCTGGTACGTCGCGGAACCCTCGTCCACTGAGATCGAGCCGCTCAGTGCACGCCGCCGCGCGACGCTTCCGGCGCGGGCGTGAGGATCGCCCCGGCATCCACCGCGTCGAAGCGGTAGCTGCGGCTGCAGAACTCGCAGCGAACCTCGACCGAGCCGCGCTCGGCGAGGATCGATTCCACTTCCTCGCGGCCCAGTGAACGCAGCATCGTCGCGACCCGTTCGCGCGAGCAACTGCAGCGGAAGAACACCGGCGAGGACTCGAACATCCGCACGTCGTCCTCGGCGAACAGGCGTCGCAGCAGCTCGCGATCGGTGAGCTCCGCCAGTTCCGGGCCGGTGACGGTGCTGGCGACCAGCTGCACCCGGTTCCACGCGTCCTCGATTTCCTCCTCAGACACGCCGCCGGTGCCGGACTCGGTCGCCGACGCCGGGCGCGAGGTGACCGGCAGGCGCTGCAGCAGCAGCCCGCTGGACCTGCTCGGCGTCCGCCCGCAGCCACAGCCGCGTCGGCAGCTGCTCGGAACTCTCGAAGTACTCGCGCAGGCAGTCGCTCATGCGTTCGCCGGTGAGCGGCACCACGCCCTGGTAACGACTCGAGACGTCGTCGCCCTCGACCGTCACGGTCAAGCGTACCGTCGCCAGACAGTTCGCGCAGGTCCAGCGTCGCCGGCGTGCCGCTGAACCTCGCCACCGCGCGCACGGCGAGCCCGTCGCTGCATTCGACCAGCATCAGCCGCATGGGCCCGGCGCCGCGCAGCTGCAGCGAGAGCCGACCCTGGAACTTCAGCGTCGAGGCCAGCAGCGTCGCAGCCGCAACCGCCTCGCCCAGGCTGTCGCGCACCTCGGCCGGATAGTCGTGGTGCTCCATCATTGCGCGCCACGCCGGGCCCGAGGTGCACCAGCTGGCCGCGGAACGGATAGCGCTCGAAGACGAAGCGGCGCAGCGAGTCCGACTGCCGCATCGTCAGGCGACGCGCACGGGTATGCCGAGCGTGCGGATCTTTCCGGCCCACTCGGCAGGTGCGGTCTCGTGCACCGACGTGCCGTTCGAATCCACCGCCACCGTGACCGGCATGTCCTTGACGTCGAATTCGTAGATCGCTTCCATGCCGAGCTCGCCGAAGGCCACGACGCGCGCCGAGCGGATCGCCTTCGAGACCAGGTAGGCCGCGCCGCCGACCGCCATCAGGTAGGCCGCCTTGTGCTTGCGGATCGCCTCGATCGCCACCGGGCCGCGCTCGGACTTGCCGATCATCGCGATCAGGCCCGTCTTCTCGAGCATCATGCCGGTGAACTTGTCCATGCGCGTCGCGGTCGTCGGACCCGCCGGACCCACCACTTCGTCGCGCACCGGATCGACCGGGCCGACGTAGTAGATCACACGATTGGTGAAATCCACGCCCTCCGGCAGGCCCTGCCCGCTCGCGTACAGGTCGGCGATGCGCTTGTGCGCCGCGTCGCGACCGGTGAGCATCCGGCCGTTCAGCAGCAGCGTCTCGCCGGGCTTCCAGCTCGCGACTTCGTCACGGGTCAACGTGTTCAGGTCCACGCGACGCGAACTGGCGCCGGCCGCCCAGGTCACTTTCGGCCACGATTCAAGCGACGGGGGCTCGAGCACGGCCGGGCCCGAACCGTCGAGCACGAAGTGGGCATGTCGGGTCGCCGCACAGTTCGGGATCATCGCGACCGGCTTCGACGCGGCGTGGGTCGGATAGGTGAGGATCTTGACGTCGAGCACCGTCGTCAGCCCGCCGAGTCCCTGCGCGCCGATGCCGAGCGCATTGACCTTCTCGTACAGCGAGATCCTGAGTTCCTCGAGCTTGCTGGACGGGCCGCGCTCGATGAGCTCGTGCATGTCGATCGGGTCCATCAGCGATTCCTTCGCGAGCAGCATGGCCTTTTCGGCCGTGCCGCCGATGCCCAGCCCGAGCATGCCGGGCGGGCACCAGCCCGCGCCCATGGTCGGCACGGTCTTCAACACCCAGTCCTCGATCGAGTCGCTGGGGTTCAGCATGGCGAATTTCGACTTGTTCTCCGAGCCGCCGCCCTTGGCGGCGACCGTGACATCGACCCTGTCGCCGGGCACGAGTTCGACGTGGAACACCGCGGGCGTGTTGTCGCGCGTGTTCCTGCGGGTGAATGCCGGGTCCTCCACCACCGATGCACGCAGCCGGTTGTCGGGGAACTCGTAGGCGCGGTGCACGCCCTCGTTCACCATCTCGGCCAGGCTGTGCTTCGTGTCCCAGCGCACGTCCATGCCGACCTTGAGGAACATGTTGACGATGCCCGTGTCCTGGCAGATCGGGCGATGCCCTTCGGCGCACATCCGGGAATTGGTCAGGATCTGCGCGATCGCGTCGCGCGCCGCAGGCGACTGCTCGCGCTCGTAGGCGCGACCGAGGTGCTCGATGTAATCGGCCGGGTGATAGTAGGAGATGAACTGCAGCGCGTCGGCGACGCTCTGCACGAAGTCGTCCTCGCGGATCACGGTCATTTTGCGGCTCCTCAGCCGCTGAGCTTGCGCTTCAGCAGCTCGTTCAACTGTGCCGGGTTGGCCTTGCCCTGGGTGGCCTTCATCACCTGCCCGACGAAGAATCCGAACAGCTTGTCCTTGCCCGAGCGGTAGTCGGCGAGCTGCTTCGGGTTGTTCGCCATCACTTCGTCGATGGCCTTCTCGATCGACGAAGTGTCGGTAATCTGCCGCAGGCCGCGCGCGTCGATGATCTCGTCGGCGCCACTGCCCTCGGTCCACATCGCCTCGAAGACTTCCTTGGCGATCTTTCCGGATATCGTGTTGTCGCCGATGCGCGCGACGAGCTCGCGCGAGCGCGGGCGCTGCAACACGGCTGTGCGTGATCTCGAGCCCGTCGCGGTTCAGTGCTCCGGAGAGTTCACCCATGACCCAGTTCGCGGCGAGCTTGTGCTGGCCGCCGAGATCATGAACCACGGCCTCGTAGTAGGCCGCGAGTTCGCGACTCGCGGTCAGCACGCCGGCGTCGTAGGCCGAGAGCCCGTGCTCCGCAACCAGGCGCGCCGCTTTCTCGTCCGGCAACTCCGGCAGCGTGGCGCGCACCGACTCGATCAGCGCTTCGTCGATTACCAGCGGCAACAGGTCGGGATCAGGGAAGTAGCGGTAATCGTTCGCCTCTTCCTTGGAACGCATGGAGCGCGTCTCGCCTCGGTCGGGGTCGTAGAGGCGCGTCTCCTGCACCACTTTGCCGCCGCCCTCGATCAAGTCGACCTGGCGCTCGACCTCGTAGTTGATGGCACGCTCGACGAAGCGGAACGAATTCAGGTTCTTGATCTCGGCGCGGGTGCCGAACTCTTTCTGGCCCTTCGGACGAACCGAAACATTGGCGTCGCAGCGAAACGAACCTTCCTGCATGTTGCCGTCGCAGATCTCGAGGTAGCGCACCAGCGTGTGGATCTTCTTCATGTACGCCACGGCTTCCTTCGCCGAGCGCATGTCGGGTTCCGACACGATCTCGAGCAGCGGCGTGCCCGCGCGATTGAGGTCGATCCCGGAGAGCCCGTGGAAGTCCTCGTGCAGCGACTTGCCCGCGTCCTCCTCGAGGTGGGCGCGGGTAATGCCGACGGTCTTGCTGCTGCCGTCCTCGAGCAGGATCGCCAGCGACCCCGACTGCACC
This sequence comes from uncultured Gammaproteobacteria bacterium, assembly GCA_963819835.1. Classification (GTDB taxonomy): domain Bacteria; phylum Pseudomonadota; class Gammaproteobacteria; order Steroidobacterales; family Steroidobacteraceae; genus RPQJ01. The sequence continues at coordinate 171,315 of CAWFXR010000023.1, read as the reverse complement.
ACCGGCAACTCGTACTGGCTGATCTGGTAGCCCTTCGGCAGGTCGGGGTAGAAGTAGTTCTTGCGCGCGAACACCGAGCGGCGCGCGACCGTCGACCCGACGGCAAGCCCGAAACGCACCGCCATGCGCACCGCCTCGTAGTTCAGCACCGGCAGTACGCCCGGGTAACCGAGGTCGACCAGGTTGGCCTGTGTGTTCGCGCTGGCGCCGAATGCCGTGGACGAGCCCGAGAAGATCTTGCTGCGCGTCGCGAGCTGCGCGTGGATCTCGAGGCCGATGACGGTTTCCCATTCCATCACGCGTACTCCGCCGGTACACGCTTGTGCCAGTCCGTCAACTGCTGGTACTGGTGCGAGACCGACAACAGCAGCGATTCTGCGAAATGCGGGCCGACCAGCTGCAGACCGACCGGCAACTCACGCCCACCCTCCTGAACGAAGCCGCAGGGTATGGAGACGGCGGGCAGTCCGGCCAGGTTGGCGCCGATGGTGTAGATGTCGTTCAGGTACATCGTGATCGGGTCGCTGGTCTTGGCACCCAGCTTGAACGCGGGTGTCGGCGCGGTCGGGCCTGCAACAATGTCCACATCCTGGAAGGCGCGCGCGAAATCCGCCGCGATCACCTGCCGCACCTGCTGCGCCTTCAGGTAGTAGGCGTCGTAATAACCGGCGGAGAGCACGTAGGTACCGGTCATGATCCGGCGCTTCACCTCGTCGCCGAAGCCCTCGCCCCGCGATCGCTTGTAGAGGTCGAGCAGGTCGCGCGGCGCATCGCAGCGGTGGCCGAAGCGCACGCCGTCGAATCGCGACAGGTTGGACGAGCATTCCGCCGGCGCCACCACGTAGTAGGTCGGCACCGACAGCGGCAGCGCCGGCAGGCTCACCTCGCGCACCGTGGCGCCCGCGGCCTGCAGCGCGTCGATCGCATCCTGCACCAGCTTTCCGACTCCCGGCTCCAGGCCCTTGTCGAAGAATTCCCGGATCACGCCGACGCGCAGGCCCGTGAGCGGTCGCGACGAGTTCGGCCACGTAGTCGGGCACCGGCACATCGACGCTGGTCGAGTCTCGCGGATCGAAGCCGGCCATCGAGCCGAGCAGCAGGGCCGCGTCCTCGGCCGACCGCGTGAGCACGCCCGCCTGGTCCAGGCTGGAGGCGAACGCGATCATGCCGTAGCGTGATACCCGCCCATAGGTCGGCTTGAAGCCGGTCAGGTTGGTGAGGGCCGCGGGCTGGCGGATCGAACCGCCGGTGTCCGTGCCGCTGGCCGCCGGTGCGAGGCAGGCAGCGACCACGGCAGCGGAGCCGCCCGACGAGCCACCGGGCACCCGGGACGGGTCCCACGGGTTGCGCACCGGGCCGAAGAAGCTGGTCTCGTTCGACGAGCCCATCGCGAACTCGTCCATGTTGGTCTTGCCGAGCATCACCGTGCCGGACGCCTTCCAGCGCTCAACCACGGTGGCGTCGTAGGGCGCGACGAAGTTCGAAAGCATCCGCGACGAGCAGGTCGTCCGGACGCCGTCCGTGCAGAAAATGTCCTTGTGGGCGATCGGGACCCCGGTGAGGAGGCCGCCCTTACCTTTCGCCAGCAGCTCGTCGGCGGCCCGGGCATCGGCCAGCGCGCGGTCCGCGGTCACGGTAACGAAGGCGTTCAGGTCCGGCGCCATCCGCTCGATACGACCCAGGAAGTGCAGCGTCAGGTCGAGGCTGGAGAACCGCCGGGCCCTGAGGCCGGCCGCCAGTTCGGCGACGGTCAGCGTGTGCAGCGACATGGCCGTGCCTCAGTCTATGACTTTGGGGACGAGGTACAGGCCGGCCGCCACTGCGGCCGCGTTCTGCTGGTATTTCTCGTGCCGGTCGGTCTCGGTGACCGCGTCCGGGCGCAGGCGCTGGACCTGGTCCGCGAGCGGGTGCGCCATGGGCGTCACACCGCTGGTGTCAGCGGCAGAGAGCTGCTCGACGAAGTCGATGATGCTGGACAGGCTTTCGACGTAGACGGGCAACTGCGCCTCGCTGATCTCGAGGCGAGCGAGGTGGGCGATGCCCTCCACCTGGGCACGAGTCAAACTCATGAAAAGCTCGCAGAACCGGCAAAAACAGTCGACAAATCATACACGTCGCCTTGCTGAAAGTCCTGACAATGGTTAAATTGCCCTGATACCCGCGCAACTGCGCGCCCCTCCTCCTGCTGGTAACTTTTCCCCAGATGTTCAAGAAACTCCGAGGCTATTTTTCCAACGACCTCTCGATCGACCTGGGCACCGCCAACACTCTGATTTACGTCCGCGGCAAGGGCATCGTGCTGAACGAGCCCTCGGTGGTCGCGATACGCGAGGAGCCCTCGCGTGGCGGCAAGAAAATCGAGGCCGTCGGTACGGAAGCGAAGAACATGCTGGGCCGCACGCCCGGCAACATCACCGCAATCCGCCCGTTGAAGGACGGCGTGATCGCGGACTTCACCGTCACCGAGAAGATGCTGCAGTACTTCATCGAGAAGGTGCACGGCAACCGGATGATTCGCCCCAGCCCGCGAGTGCTGGTGTGCGTGCCCTACGGCTCGACCCAGGTCGAGCGACGCGCGATCCAGGAATCGGCCGAGGGTGCCGGCGCGCGCTGGGTGCGCCTGATCGAGGAACCGATGGCCGCCGCGGTCGGCGCGGGCATGCCCGTGCACGAGGCACGCGGCTCGATGGTGCTGGACGTCGGTGGCGGCACGTCCGAAGTGGCGGTCATCTCGCTGAACGGCATCGTGTACGCCGCGTCCGTGCGTCTCGGCGGCGACCGATTCGACGAGGCGATCATCAACTACGTGAGACGGAACTACGGGATCCTGATCGGCGAGGCAACTGCCGAGCGCATCAAGATCGAGATCGGCTCGGCGTATCCCGGCCAGCAGGTTCGCGAAATATCGGTCAGGGGTCGCAACCTCTCCGAGGGCGTGCCGCGCAGCTTCACGCTGAACTCGAACGAGATCCTGGAGGCGCTGCAGGAGCCGCTGCAGGGCATCGTCGGCGCGGTCAAGGCCGCGCTCGAGCAGACTCCGCCGGAGCTCGGCTCCGACGTCGCCGATCGCGGCATCGTGCTGACGGGCGGCGGCGCGCTGCTGCGCGACATCGACAAGCTGCTGATGGAAGAGACGGGTCTTCCGGTGGTGGTGGCCGAGGATCCGCTCACCTGCGTCGCGCGCGGCGGCGGCAAGATGCTGGAACTGATCGACGAACACGGCCCGGGCCTGTTCGGGCTCGACTGATCGCGAGCGTGACCGCCCAGCCGCCGCCACCGTGGTAGAACTGAGCCACGACTCGCGCCCGATCATCGGCCGCGGCACGCCGCTCGGCGCCACGTTCCTGGCGCTCGCAACCGCCTCGATCGGGCTGATGGTGGCCGACGTTCGTTACGATCAGCTCGAGCGGGTGCGCGGCTGGATGAATTCCGCCGCCTATCCGCTGCAGCTCGCCATCGACCTGCCGTTCAGCGCCTGGCAATCGATTTCCGGTTGGTTCGCGGACAGCGACCGCCTGCGCCAGCAGAATCTAGAGCTGACGGCGCAGCTGCGCGACGCGAACCTGCAGCTGCAGCGCTTCGACGCGCTCGAGCAGGAGAACCAGCGGCTGCGCGAGATGCGCGGCAGTTCAGCCGCAGTCGCGAAGCGCGCCATCGTCGCCTCGATCCTCAAGGTGGACCTCGATCCGTTTCGCCACCGCGTGCTGCTCGACCGCGGCGCTTCCGACGGCGTATTCAAGGGCCAGACGGTGCTCGATGCCCAGGGCATCTTCGGCCAGGTGTGGCGCGTCAACGCGCGCACCTCCGAAGCGATCCTGATCAGCGACGCGGAGCATGCGATTCCGGTGAAGTCGAACCGCAGCGGAGTGCGCACCATCGCGGTCGGCACCGGCGACCCCGATCGCCTGTCGCTGCCATTCATCACGGGCGAGTCCGACATCCGCAAGGGAGACCTGTTGATATCGACCGGCATGGGAGGCGTGTTCCCGCCCGGCTATCCGGTGGCCACCGTCACGCAAAGTCGAGCGCACTGCCAAGGCGACGTTCGCCATCGTCGAGGCGCGACCGGCCGCGGCTCTCGACCGCGACAGCGAAGTGATGCTGGTGTGGTTCGATGCGCCGCAGCCCGAGCTGGAAGGCGCTGCCGAGGACCCACAGGCGGAGACCGCGAAGCATGCGCCGACCCAAGCGGCGCCCACCGCCGCCGGTTCCAGCGCCGCTGCGAGTACGACCGCCGGACCCGTACCCGCGGCGTCTGCGCCACCAGCGTCTGCGGCGTCTGCGCCACCAGCGTCTGCGCCACCCGCGTCCGCTCCTGCTGAATCCGCCCCGGTTCGATTCAGCGCCGCGCCCAGCAGGAGCCCACTGAGTCCGCGCCTGTCGATTCCTCGCCCCCGCAGCCGACGCCGGCACCCGATGCGATCGCCGGAGAAGCGCAATGAGGCGCAGCATGCTCGGCCGCCGGATCCTGTACTGGCTCAGTGTCGCCGCTGGCCTTGCGCTCTCGATCGTGCCGCTGCCCGGCTGGCTGGACGCGGCGCGACCCGACTTCGCGCTGCTCGCAGTCCTCTACTGGATCCTCATCGAGCCCGCGCATTGCGGGACTCGGGTATGCGTGGCTCGCCGGACTTTTTCTCGACGTGCTGCGCGGCATGGTGCTCGGACAGCACGCGCTCGGGTTCCTGGTGGTGGCATTCCTGACGCACCGCCTGCAGTTGCGCATGCGCATGTTCCCGATCCCCCACCAGGCCGCCGCTGTAATGCTGCTGCTCGCGCTGTACCACTTCATCATCTTCTGGACCGACGGGCTGGCCGGTTACAGTTACACGGGCTGGAATCGCTGGTTGCCCGTGCTCTCGGGCGCGCTGCTCTGGCCGCTGATCGTCGCGGCAGGCGACACGCTGACCCGACGTTCGCGCTGACCACGGACGATGGCGCGCACAGTCCGTCTCAAGGATCACTGGGCCGAGCAGCGCATGTTCGGCCGGCGCGTCATCGCCGCGACCATGGTGATTCTCTTCTGCCTGTCGGCGCTGGCCGCGCGGCTGGTCTACCTGCAGATGCTGAGGTACGACTACTTCAGCGATCTCTCGCAGGGCAATCGCATCCGCATCGATCCAGTGCCGCCGAGCCGCGGCCTGGTGCTGGACCGCAACGGCGTTCCGCTCGCGCTGAACCGCCCGTCCTACCAGCTCGAAATCACCCGCGAGCAGACCCCGGACCTCGAAGGAAACCCTGTCAAGGCTGATCGAGCTCGATCTCGTGCCCGCCGAGGAGCGCGACCGCGTGTTGCGAACCATCAAGGCCCGCCGCGCGTTCGACTCGGTGCCGGTGCGGCTGCAGTTGAGCGAGGAGGAACTCGCGCGGTTCGCCGTTCGGCGGCAGGACTTCCCCGGCGTCGAGGTCCGGCCGCGCCTGACCCGGTACTACCCGCAGGGCGGCACCGGCGTACACGCGCTCGGCTACGTGGCCGCCATCAGCGAGCAGGACGAGAAGCGGATCGACGTGGCCAACTATGCCGGCACGACGCTGATCGGCAAGCTCGGCGTGGAACGCGCCTACGAGGACGAACTGCACGGTGAGACCGGTTACCAGCAACTGCTGGTGAACGCCCAGGGCCGCCACGTGGAGCGCGTGGGCACCGAGGCCGCGGACCTCCAGCGGCGCGAGCCGGTGGCCGGCAGCGACCTGTACCTTGCGGTGGACGCGCGGGTGCAGAAGGCCGCCGAGGACGCGCTTGCCGGCCAGCGCGCCGCCGTCGTCGCCATCGACCCGCGCAACGGCGACGTGCTCGCTTTCGTGAGCACGCCGACCTTCGACCCGAACGGATTCGCGCGCGGACTTTCATACGCGGAATACGCCGCGCTCTCCGAGAGCATCGACGTGCCCCTCTACGATCGCGCACTGCGCGGCGTTTACCCGCCCGGCTCGACCATCAAGCCGCTGGTTGCGCTCGCCGGGCTCGAATACGGCATCGCCGAGCCCGACGAGACCCAATTCTGCCGCGGCTACTTCCAGCTGGCTGGCGACAGCCACCGTTATCGCGACTGGAAAAAGGGCGGGCATGGCACGGTGAACATGCACTCGGCGATTGCCCAGTCCTGCGACGTGTATTTCTACGGGCTCGCCCAGCGGCTCGGCATCGACCGCATGCACGATTTCCTCGCCAGGTTCGGCCTCGGCGAGGAGACGGGCATCGACATCGCCGGCGAGCGCACGGCGCTGCTGCCCTCGCGCGACTGGAAGAAGAAGGCCTTCAAGCGCAAGGACATGCAGGTCTGGTTTCCGGGCGAGACCGTGATCGCGGGCATCGGACAGGGGTACATGCTGGCGACGCCACTGCAGCTCGCGCACGTCGCGGCGACGATCTCCATGCGCGGCAAGCGCTATGCGCCACGGCTCGTGACGCGCATCCGCGATTCCAGCACCGGCGAGATCAAGGACCTGCCACCGCGCGAATTGCCACCGGTCGAGGTGAACGACCCGTCGCACTGGGATGTCATCATCGGCGGCATGGTCGGCGTGACCAACGACTGGAACGGCACTGCGCGCCGCTTGCAGGTCGGGGCGCCGTACCAGATCGCGGGCAAGTCCGGCACCGCCCAGGTTTTCGGCATCAAGCAGGACGCAAAGTACAAGGAGTCGGAAGTGGCCGAACGGCTGCGCGATCACGGCCTGTTCATCGCCTTTGCGCCGGCGCAAGACCCGCAGATCGCCGTCGCGGTGGTGGTCGAGAACGGTCGCAGCGGAAGCGGCACGGCCGGACCGATCGCCCGCAAGGTGATCGACGCTTACCTGCAACCAGACGCTGTTGCAGGTCCCACTACCGGCGCGGTGGCATCACAGTCCACGGGCACGCCGCCGAACGAAGCCGCTACCGCCGCCGCATCACCTGCCACGGGCGCGCCGCCGAACGCGGCCGCCGGCGCCGTCGCATCACCGCTGCCGCAGGCGCGCCGCAGCCGCAACCGGCGCCCACCGCGGCCGGGGGAGTCGAGGAATGAGGACCGAGATCGCCGGGCCGGGTTACTCGAGCCGCACCCGCAGGACGCTGACGCTCACAGGTCGGCTGATGGACGTGCTGCACCTCGACGGGCCACTGCTGCTTTCAGTGCTTTCGGTCTGTGCGGCCGGACTCGTGGTCCTCTACAGCGCGGCCGGCGAGGAAATCAGCGTATTCCTCGCGCAGGCCGCACGTGCGGGACTCGCGCTCGGCGTGATGGTCGCGGTGGCACAGGTGCCTCCGCGCCTGATGCGCGTCGGTGCGCCCTGGCTCTATGTGCTCGGCGTGCTGCTGCTGGTGGCGGTCGCGGTCAAGGGCGACGTGTCGATGGGCGCCCAGCGCTGGCTCAACCTTGGCGTCGTGCGCTTCCAGCCCTCGGAGATGTTGAAGATCGCAGTTCCGCTCGCCTGTGCCTGGTACGTGCACGACCGGCCATTGCCGCCGGACTTTCGCTCACTGCTGGTGCTGGGCGCGGCGGTGCTGGTGCCGGCGCTGCTGATTGCGGAACAGCCAGACCTCGGCACTGCGCTGCTGGTCACGGCCGGCGGCGGAATGGTCGTGCTGCTCGCCGGGCTGCAGCTGCGGTACATCGTCGGCCTTGGCGCGGCATTCGTCGCCGCGGTGCCCGTGGCATGGCACTTCATGCACGACTACCAGCGCAAGCGCGTGCTGATGTTCCTGAATCCGCAGGACGATCCGCTGGGGGCTGGATACCACACGATCCAGTCGCAGATAGCGATCGGCTCGGGTGGCCTGTTCGGCAAGGGGTACATGGGCGGCAGCCAGTCGCAACTCGAGTTCCTGCCCGAACGCTCGACGGATTTCATCTTTGCGGTGATCGGCGAGGAATGGGGGCTGGTCGGGCTTGGCGTGCTGATGGCGCTCTACATGCTGGTCATCGCGCGCGGGCTCTACATCGCGGTCCAGGCGCAGGACACATTTTCCCGGCTCATGGCTGGCGCGCTCACGCTCACGTTCGCCGTATACGTGTTCGTCAACAGCGGAATGGTCGCGGGACTGCTGCCGGTGGTTGGCGTGCCGCTGCCGCTGGTGAGCTACGGCGGCACGTCGATGGTGACCCTCATGGCAGGCTTCGGTATCCTGATGTCCATCCACTCCCGCCGGAAACTCGTCTCGACGTGAACACACGCCACCCGTGGCACATGCTGTCGCGCTACCTGCGTTTGGCTGCGCTGGTCCTGGTCGCCACGCTGGCGGCGGATTCCGCGCGTGCACTCGACACCAGCCGCGAGGACGTCGCCGGATTCGTCGCCGAGATGAGCGCCAGGCACGGCTTCGACGCCGCGTCGCTCACGGAGCTGATGTCGAAGACCGAGTCGCGTTCGAGCATCCTGGAGGCGATCGCGAGACCCGCCGAGAAGCGGCTCACCTGGCAGGAATACCGTGCGCTCTTCATCACCGATCGGCGCGTACACACAGGGCATCGAGGTCGCCGGCGTGCAGTCCGCGGCACTCGAACGCGCCGCGGCCGGCGGCGTTCCGGCCCAGTACCTGGTCGCGATCACTGGTGTCGAGACGTTCTACGGCCAGATTGCCGGCAAGTACCGGGTGATCGACGCGCTCTCGACGCTCGGATTCGACTATCCGCCGCGCAGCCGCTTCTTTCGCGAACAGCTCGAACAGTTCCTGCTGATGACCCGCGAGGAGTCGCTCGATTCGCTCGCGCCACTCGGCTCATACGCCGGCGCGATGGGCATCCCGCAGTTCATGCCGGGAAGCTTCAGGTCGTTCGCGGTAGACGGCGACGGCGACGGCCATCGAAACCTGTGGAGCAACTGGAGCGACGTGTTCGCGAGCGTGTCGAACTACCTGTTGAAGAACGGCTGGCATCCCGGAGAACCGGTGATGGTCCGCGCCGACGTCACCGGCGCCAGGCTCGAGGGACTTTCCGACGACCAGCTGGCCTTGTCCGAAACCGTTGCGGTCGCTGCGAGAGCGCGGCGTGCAGTTCGAGACCACGCAGCCGCCTGAGGCGCCCGCGGTACTGATACCGCTCCCGCTCGCCGACGGCGTCGAATATCGAGTCGGTTTCAGCAACTACTACGCGATCACCCGCTACAATCGCAGCGCGCTCTATGCGAGCGCCGTGAACGACCTCGCCGAGGCCATTGCGGCTGGCGCGGTTGACAAACCCGCAGACGCCGCGTCCAGGCCGGCGCCAACATCTTCATTTGAATCAATATCAAGCACCCCGAAATGACCAGATCACACTCGACCATCTGCCTCCATTTCACTGGCCCTGTCGCTGGCAATCCTGCTCGCCGGCTGCTCCGGTTCCAAGGACGGAGATGCTGCGCCAGCCCGCTGGTTCCGCGGCCGCGACGACGGCCACGGCACCTTCGCCCGGCGACGGCGCAAGCGCCGCCCCGGGCGCGGCAGCGCAAGTTGCCGGCCCCGCGACGGCCACTGGCCCGGCGACCCCGCTGCCACCGCCGCCGGAGCTGAAGGCGCGCAGCTTCATCCTGATGGACGGCAACAGCGGCCGCGTGCTCGCAGGTCTCGATCCAGACTCGCGACAGGAGCCGGCCAGCCTCACCAAGCTGATGACGGCCTATGCCGTGTTCCATGCGCTCAGCGAAGGCCGCATCAAGCTCACCGACATGGTCACGATCAGCGAGCACGCCTGGAAGCAGGAAGGCTCGCGGATGTTCGTCGAGGTCGGCAAGCAGGTGTCGGTCGAGAACCTGATCCAGGGCATGATCGTGCAGTCGGGCAACGACGCCACCGTGGCGCTCGCCGAGCACGTCGCAGGCACCGAGCCCACGTTCGTGCAGATGATGAACTCCTACGCGGAGCAGCTCGGGATGACGGGCTCGCACTATCACCAATGCAGCCGGCTTGCCCGACCCGGACCACTACATGACGGCACGCGACGCCGCCACGCTGGCGCGGGCCGTGATCAACCAGTACCCCGACTACTACAAGTGGTACTCGCAGAAGGAATTCACCTGGAACGGCATCACCCAGCCGAATCGCAACGGCCTGCTGTGGCGCGACCCTACCGTGGACGGCGTGAAGACCGGGCACACCGAGTCTGCCGGCTACTGCCTGATCGCTTCTGCGAAGCGCGACGGGATGCGGCTGGTGTCGGTGGTGCTCGGCACCGATTCGATGAAGGCGCGCGAGGACGCGAGCGCCGCGCTGCTCGGCTACGGCTACAACTTCTTCGAATCCAGGCGCGTCTACGGCGCGGGCCAGCCGCTGACCACGGTGCGCGTCTGGAAAGGCGCGCAACCGGAGGTAGGGCTCGTACTGCACCAGGACCTCTACGTCACCAGCCAGCGCGGACAGACCGGCAGCGTGCAGGCGGAGTTTGCGATCCCCGCTCGTCTCATCGCCCCGCTCACGGCGGCGGCCACGGTGGGCAAGGCCAGCATCGTCGTCGACGGCCAGCCGGTCGCCACCTACGACCTCTATCCCGCACAGGACGTCGCGGCGGGTGGCTTGTTCCGCCGCGCGATCGACACCGTGCGCCTGTGGTTCAACTGACATGGCCACGCCCTGCCCGACCTGCTACCTGGACGGCGAATACCTGCCGCTCTCGGAGGCGCGTATCTCGCCGCTCGACCGCGGCTTTCTGTTTGCGGACGGCGTCTACGAAGTGGTCCCCGTGCACCGCGGCCGGCCATTCCGGTTACGCGAGCACCTGAAGCGGCTCGACGACAGCCTGCGCGCCATCCGGATCGCCAACCCGCTGGACGAAGCGGCGTGGATAACGGTGTTGCAGAAGCTGGCCGCCGAAGCGGCAGCGCCGGAACTGCTGGTCTACCTCCAGGTGACCCGCGGCACCGAGTACGGCCGCAATCACCTGTTTCCAAAAAATGCGAAGCCGACTTCGTTCGCGTTCGCGAGCCCCTATCCCGAACCCTCTGCCGCAACTCTCGAGCAGGGACTGCGCGCCGTGACGCTTGAGGACATTCGCTGGGACCGCTGCGACATCAAGTCGATCGCGCTGCTCGGCAACGTGTTGCTCAGGCAGGAAGCGGCGGACCGTGGAGCGGACGAAGCCCTGCTCACGCGCGACGGACTGCTGCTCGAGGGTTCGTCGAGCAGCGTGTTCCTGTGCGTCGGCGGCTCGCTGGTCACGCCGCCCAACAGCCACCGCATCCTGCCCGGCACCTCGCGTGACGCGGTACTCGAGCTGGCGGCCGGCTGGTTGCACTGCGAGATCTGCGACGTCGAGGCGCGGGACATCGCGAGCTGCGACGAAGTCTGGATCGCATCCGCTGGCCGGGGCGTGCTGCCGGTGACCTCGGTGAACGGCGAGCCGGTGGGCAGCGGCCGTCCGGGGCCGCTGTGGTCGGCGATGTACGCGCGCCTGCAGCAGCACCTCGACGACCTTGCGTCCACCCCTGCGATCTGATCGATGGCCGACGACACGCTGCTCGAGTTTCCCTGCGACTTCCCCATCAAGGTGATGGGCGCCGCGACCGGCGAATTCCGCAGCCTCGTGCTCGGCATCATTACGCGGCACTTCGGCGCGCCGGCCGACGGCGGCATCGAGGAGCGCCCGAGCAGCGGCGGCAAGTACCTTGGAATCACCGTCACGGTGCGCGCGGAGAGCAAGGCCCAGATAGACGCTGCCTACGTCGAGCTCACGTCCTGCCGCCAGGTGCTGGTCGCGCTCTGATCTGCCTCCGGCAGCCCGAGTGATTCGAGCAGGCTCGGCGCCAGCACGCCCGCGACTGATCGCAGGTCCGTCGGACCGCCGAGCTCGCTCACCTGCGTCATCTGCAGCCCCGCGTAGCCGCAGGGGTTGATGCGGTGGAACGGCTCGAGATCCATCGCGACGTTGAGCGCAAGCCCGTGGTACGAGCACGAGTGCCGGATACGCAGGCCCACGCTCGCGACCTTGCGGCCGGCCACGTAGACACCCGGCGCGTCGCGGCGCCCGATGGCCTCGATGCCCCACACGGCCAGCGTCGAGATGATCGCGCGCTCGATGCCCTCGACCAGTGCGCGCACGCCGAGTCCGGCGCGCTCCAGGTCCACCAGCGGATACACGACCAGTTGGCCGGGCCCGTGATAGGTCACCTGCCCGCCCCGGTCGATCTGCACCACCGGGATGTCGCCGGTGGCAAGCAGGTGTTCGGGACGTGAGTTCATGCCCAGTGTGAAGACCGGCGGATGCTCCAGGAACCAGAATTCATCCGGCGCATCCGGACCACGCGAATCCACCTGCCGCTGCATGTCCCGCCACGTCGGCTCGTACTCGACCATGCCCAGCCAGCGAAGAGCGGGCGGTGGCATGTCGTGTGCGGCCGGCATCTGGAAAATGCAGCGCGGATGGTCGGCCGGTCGCGGTACCGCAGCGCGACGCGCTCAGCGCCGCGCGACGCCGCCCTCGCCGAGCCCTGCATTGTTGCGCGCCAGCGCCTGCTCGGCGCGATAGCTCGAGCGCACCAGCGGCCCGGCGACGCACTCGAGGAATCCCCGCGCCAGCGCCTGGGCCCGGTACGCCTCGAATTCTTCGGGTGCGACGAAGCGCTCCACTTTGAGGTGATTCACCGTCGGCCGCAGGTACTGGCCGAGCGTGAGGATGTCGACGCCCGCACGACGCAGGTCGTCCATCGTTTCGAGCACTTCGGCATCCGTTTCACCGAGCCCCAACATCAGGCTGGTCTTTGCCAGCACCGACGGTCGATGCTGCTTCGCATGTGCGAGCACCATCAGCGTCTGCTCGTAGGACGCACGTGGATCGCGCACTGGGTGCGTGAGCCTGCGCACTGTCTCGACGTTCTGCGCAAACACCTCGAGGCCGCTGTCGACGACCGTCTCGACGTCGGCGAGCACGCCCTGGAAATCCGGCGTGAGCGCCTCGACGGCGGTGTCCGGATTCAGGCGCTTGATCGCGCGCACGCAGGCCGCGAAATGGGCTGCGCCGCCGTCCTCGAGGTCGTCACGATTGACCGACGTGAGCACCACGTACTTGAGGCCCATGAGCTGAACGCTGCGCGCTGCATTCTCGGGCTCCCGCGCGTCCAGCCAACCCCTCGGGTTGCCGGTGTCCACCGCGCAGAAGCGGCAGGCGCGAGTGCACACCTCGCCCATCAGCATCAGCGTGGCCGTGCCTGCGTTCCAGCACTCGCCGATGTTCGGGCACTTGGCTTCCTCGCAGACCGTCGCGAGCCGGTGCTCGCGCACCGTGCGGCGCACGTCGTCGAATCCGTCTCCGCCCGGCATCGCTACGCGCAACCACGAGGGTTTGCGGCCGGCCGGCAACTGCGCCGGCGCGCGACTGGACTTGATTCCGTCTTTTATCGCGGGCGTTCCCTGCCCGGTCACGTACTTCTCGCCACTGCGGGCGGGCGTGGTGACGACGGGAATGCCCTTCAGGGTGCTCACGGGCGGCATTCTACTGCCTTGCGACCGGTACACGGCAGGCCACCGGTATCGATCGGGCGTCACGCGACCATGACCAGTGCGGCGTGCCGGCCGCTGGACCTCCCGGACCTTGGGTGCCTGCGCACCGGGCTGCTAGACTGACGCCATGCCGGCCTTCGATCCCGGCCGCGCATCGAGCGCCTGGGGCCCCCTGGAGGGTGCATAAGCGCCGGTGTGACTCCCCGATCCCTTGCCCCACAGTCAGGAAAATTCAATGAAGAAGATGCTGTTTGCACTCGCCGCCGTCGCCGCCCTCGGCGCCACCCAGTCGACCGTCGCCCAGGGCCTCGGCGACGCGGAACTTGCCAAAACACAGGAGCTGATAACCATTCTCCAGGGCGACAAGCGCCAGGTCATGCTCGATACGCTGGCGCTCACGCCGAAGCAGCTCGAGAAGTTCACGCCGATCTACGACGAGTACGAGGCCGAGATGAAGAAGCTCATGACCAGCGCCTCCAATCTGAACAACCGACTGTTCGTGGCCGACCTCGGCGGCATGACGGACCCGGAGGCCAAGGACATCATGAAGCAGGCTTTCAAGCTCCGCCAGGAGCGCCTGTCCCTGCTGGAGAAGTACGCGGGCAAGCTCGAAAAGGAGCTGCCGGCGACCAAAGTCGCCCAGTTCGTCCAGATCGACAACAAGATCCGGGCGCTGCTCGACGTCGCCGTCGCGTCTTCGATCCCGCTCGTGACGAAGGCGCCGAATACGAGCCAGTAATCACGGATGCGTATGCGCAGCCTGCACCTGCGATTGTTGCAGGCTGCGCCTCGCAGTGCGTCGCGCCGTCCGGACGACGGCTGCCGTACCGACCGCAGGTACTACGGGGTATTTCGCAGTCGTCGGTCCAGTTCCGCCAGCCGCTCCGGCGTGCCGATGTCGGTCCACTCGCCGTCGTGCACCTCGCCGCCGACGCGGCTCGCGCGCGCCGCGGCGCGGATCAATGGCGCCAGCTTGAATATGCCGTCCCGGCAGCCGGCGAACAGCGCCGGCCGATAGACGCCGACGCCCGAGAACGTCAGCCGTTCGCTGGTGGCATGTTGCGCGTCTTCGCTGCTCCGCATGTCGTCCCCACCCGGTTCGCGCGCCTGCTCGACGATGCGTCCCGCGCGCAGCACGAAATCGCCGCGCTGCGTTATGCGCCGGGTTCGGCACCAGCACGAGCTGCGCGAGGTCGTCCGACCGCAGCGATTCGCGCAGTTTCGCGAACGGATAGTCGGTCCACACGTCGCCGTTCAACACCAGGAACGGCGCCGGCCCGAGCAGCGGGAGGGCGCGAAAGATTCCACCGCCGGTCTCGAGCGGTTCGGGCCCCTCGTCGCTGTACTCGATGCGCACGTTGTAGCGTGAGCCGTCGCCCAGCGCAGCGCGAATCTGGTCGCCGAGCCAGGAAACATTGATAACGACCTCGCGGAAGCCCGCCATCGCAAGCGCGTGCAGGTGATGCACGATCAGCGGCAGCCCGGCGACCTCGAGCAGCGGCTTCGGGCGATCAAGCGTAAGCGGTCGCATGCGTTCGCCGCGGCCAGCCGCCAGCACCATTGCCTTCATGCGTGCTCCACCCCGAGGCTGGCGCGCATGGCGCGCAGCACGCGTTCGCGCACGAGCGCGCCCAGCGCGGCGAGGTCCGGGTGACGCTCACAGGCCTGGACGACGTAACCGAGCGTACGCGGCACGTCCGGCAGGTACCCAGCCTTTCCGTCGCGGTGCCAGAGGCGCGCAAAGATGCCGCTGGCCTTCAGGTGCCGCTGCACGCCCATCAGGTCGAACCAGCGCAGGAACTGCCGCTCGTCGGCGCCTGCGTCGATGCCGGCGGCCAGCGCCTGACGCCGGAACCCGTGCGCCCAATCGACGACCCGATCCAGCGGCCATTCGACGTAGCAGTCCCTGCAGCAGGGACACGAGGTCGTAGGTGAGCGGGCCGTTCACGGCGTCCTGGAAATCGAGGATGCCCGGGTTGTCGCGTTCGCAGACCATCAGGTTCCGCGAGTGGTAGTCGCGGTGCACGAACACCCGCGGCTGCTCGAGCGCGTTCGCGACCAGCAGGTCGAACGCCCTGTCGAGGTCGCGCAGTTCGTCCTCGCCGAGCGCCAGCCCCAGGTGCCTGCCGAGCAGCCAGTCCGTGAACAGGCTCATTTCGAAGCGCAGCAGCTTTTCGTCGTACGGCGGCAGGTCGGGCGCGTGGGCTGCGCCGCCCGCCTGGATCCGCACCAGCGCGTCGATCGCGTCGTCGTACAGCGACCCGGCCCGACCGCGATCGGCCAGCGCGTCCAGGTACGTGACGGAGCCCAGGTCCGTGAGCAGCAGGAATCCCTGCTCGGCGTTCCGACCGACCACCCGCGGCGCGTTGACCCCGATCCCGCGCCAGCATGCCCGGCGACCGCCAGATAGGGTTCGACATTCTCCTTGTCCGGGGGCGCGTCCATGGCGATGCAGCTGCCCTCGCGGCCGCGTGACGCGGAAATACCTGCGGAAACTGGCGTCTGCCGATGCCGGAGCCAGGACCGCGTCATGCCAGCCGAGGTCGGTCTCGCAGCCAATGCCTGAGCAGCGCGAGCCGCGGGTCGTCTCGACGGGGTTCGGTCAAGATGGGCCTCGGAAAGTCGGATGAGATCGGGCGCGGCAATTATAATCGCAACGATGAAGCCGCCCGCCCGCATCGTGTCCTACCGGCGACGGCTGTTCCTGGCGCTCGTGTCCTGTCCCGTGGTGGCCCTGGCGGCGGATGTCGCCGACCAGTCCTGCCGGATCCAGGTGGTCGAGGATCCACGGCTGGTCGAACTGCGCGCCGCAGACCCGGACGACCCGCACATCAACATCACCAGCGACCAGGGCGACATGTCGCGCGCGGGCGACGCGGAGCTGTCCGGCAACGTCTCCATCCAGATGGGCCAGCGCCTGCTCGCGGCGGACAAGGCCACGGTCGATGCCGAGAAGCGCAGCATCGCCGTGCAGGGAAACGTGGAGTACCTCGACCCGACCATCCATGTCACCGGTCGTGACGGCCAGTTTGCGGACGGAGCTGGAAATTTCGAGGGTGCGAAATTCGAGCTGGTGGACGGCTCGGGCCGTGGTGCCGCGAAGAACGCGAGACTCCACGACGAGACGGTGCTCGACCTCGAGCGTGTGCGCTACACAGCCTGCCCGCCCGGCAACGACGACTGGGAGATCAAGGCGCAGAAGATCTCGCTGGACCAGGAGTCGAGCACCGGCACGGCGCGCGACGTCCGGCTGGACTTCAAGGGCGTACCAATCATGTACTCGCCCTGGCTGTCGTTTCCGGTGGGCGACCAGCGCAAGTCCGGACTGCTGTTTCCGGCATTCGGCAGTGGCGGCAAGAACGGCACCCAGGTCATGGTGCCCTGGTACTGGAACATCGCACCGAACTACGACGCGACATTTACCTCCCGCTGGTATTCAGCGCGCGGTTTCCGCATCGACCCCGAATTCCGCTACCTGACGGAGCGCAGCCACGGTGTGCTCGAGGCGCAGTACCTGCCGCACGACGAGGAACTCGACAAGTCGCGCGGCTACTATTATTTCAAGGAACGCGACGCTGTTCGAGCCGCGCACGCGTTTCCTCGCCAACGCGTCGTACGTCACCGACGACTCGTATTTCGAGGACTTTGGCGCCGGCTTCGAGAACACCAGCATCATCTTCCTGAACCAGCTCGCGGAAATCCGTCGCGACACCGAGCACTGGTCGATGCTGGCGCGCACGCAGAACTTCCAGGTGATCGACAACCAGCTCGCTGAAGACGAGCGGCCTTACACGATGCTGCCGCAAATAGTCGTCGCCGGAGACTGGAACGGGCTTTCGCGCGGCCTGGGCGCGTCCTTCGACGCCGAGGCTGTCAACTTCTACCGCACGACGGGACCGCAGGGCTTTCGTCTCGACGCCGAGCCTGCGGTCACCTGGGGCACCGGCCACAGCGGCGCCTACGTGGACGCGACCGCAGCCTGGCGCTACACGGCGTATGCACTGCACGACACCGTTCCGGGCACTGACGACAACCTGTATCGCTCCTTGCCGATATTCAGCGTGGACTCGGGCGTCGTCCTCGAGCGCCCGGCCGGATCGAAGCAACAGCGTGTGCAGACGCTCGAACCCCGCGTGCAGTACGTCTACATCCCGTTCCGCAACCAGGACGCGATCCCGATCTTCGATACGGACACGCCTGACCTCAACATGGTGGAACTCTTCCGCACCAACCGCTACGTCGGTGCCGACCGCGTCGGAGACGCGAACCTGGTGAGCGCCGGCGTGACCACCCGGCTGCTCGATGCGGCGACCGGACAGCAGTTCCTGACCGCGACCGTCGGCCAGGCCTACTACTTCGAGCAGCCGCGGGTGACGTTGCCGGGCGAGACTCGCGAGCAATCGCTCGAGTTCCGACCTGATCGCGGAGATCGAGCTTGACGCGTTCAAGCACTGGAACGGTCGCTTTGCCTACCAGTGGGACCCCGACGCCAACCAGACCGAGCGCAGCGAGTTCGGCGTGCAGTACCGGCTGGCCAGCGACAGCGTCGTGAACTTCGCCTACCGCTACCAGCGCGACCTGCTGGAGCAGTTCGACGTGTCGGCGGCCTGGCCCATCGGGACGCAGTGGCACGCATTCGCGCGCTGGGTTTATTCGCTGTCCGAGAACAAGACCCTGGACCAGTTCGTGGGCCTGGAGTATTCGTCGTGCTGCTGGGCCGTGCGAGTCGTGACCCGGCGCTTCGTGAGCAGCCGCACGGGCGGCTCCGACACCTCGGTCGGCCTGCAGCTTGAACTCAAGGGCCTGTCCAGTGTCGGAGTGGACAACGAGGCTTTCCTGCAGGACGCGATTCGTGGATACTCCGCGCTCCCTGCCGAGCAAAAGCCCTGAGATGCCATTGATTTACAAGAGTTTTCTTGCTGGCCTGTTGTTGCTCGCCGGCGTGAGTACAGCCGCATGGGCGCAGCAGCCCGAAGCGGTACTCGGCCCTCCGCCGACGGTGGCCGTCCAGGGCGACCTGCCCGCAGCCGGCAGGCCTGGTGCCGCGCCCATTGCGCCAGCCGCCAGCACCGATGCGTCGTCCGCAGCACGCGGCGTATCGCTGAACAGAGTCGTCGCGGTCGTGAACGACGGCATCGTCCTGCAGAGTGCGCTCGACCAGCAGGTGCAGCTCGTCACGGTGCGCCTGCAGCAGGCGGGCCAGCAGCTGCCACCGCGGGACATCCTCAGGCAACAGGTGCTCGAGCGGCTCGTGCTGCAGGAAATACAGATGCAGCGCGCCGAACGAGCCGGCATCAAGGTGTCCGACGAGCAACTCAACCAGACACTCACCGAGGTCGCAACCCGCAACAACGTCAAGTTCAGCGACCTGCCCGCGGCGCTCGAGTCGCAGGGCATCAACTACCGGACTTATCGCGAGGAAGTCCGCCAGGAGATGATCCTGGGCCAGCTGCGGCAGCGCGACGTGTACTCGCGCATCTACATTTCGCCGCGCGAAGTCGACCAGTGCGTAGCCAAGGCAGCTGGCTGCGCCGGAAGACCGGCTCGAGTACGACGTCGCGCACATCCTGGTCGCGATCCCCGCCTCGGCGACGCCGCAGCAGGTCGAGGAACGCGACGGCACGCGCCCAGGGCGTGTACGAGCGCGCAAAGCGCGGCGAGGATTTCTCCGACCTCGCGGTTTCCTATTCGGATGCCGGTACCGCCCTCGACGGCGGCAAGCTCGGCTGGCGCAAGGTGAGCCAGCTTCCGTCGATCGTGGCCGAGGTCGTGCCGAGCATGCAGCCGGGCGACGTGAGCGAGGTCATCCGCACGCCGAGCGGGCTCCACATCTTCAAGCTGATCGATAAGCGCAGCACGCAGCCGGCCGCGCTGGTCGCCCAGGTCCACACGCGGCATATCCTGATGCAGACCAACGCGATCGAGGACGACGAGACCGTGCGGCAGAAGCTGCAGGAGATCCGCGACCGCATCGTCAAGGGCGAGGACTTCGCCGCCATCGCGTCGGTGTCTTCCGTCGACCCGGGCTCCGCCACGCGCGGCGGCGACCTGGGCTGGACCGGTCCCGGCACGTTCGTGCCGGAGTTCGAAAAGCAGGTGGACCTGCTCGACATCGACGAGATCAGCGAACCGTTCAAGTCACAGTTCGGCTGGCACATCGTGCAGCTGCTCGGGCGCCGCACCTACGACGCCTCCGAGGACACCACGCGCAACAAGTGCGTGCAGCAGATGCGCGAGTCGCGTGCCGACGAGGAAACGGAGCTCTGGCTGCGTCGCCTCCGCGACGAGGCATACGTCGAATACCGCAAGTGAGCCGTACCGGCACGGTCCCGACGCTGGCAGTCACGACCGGCGAACCTGCCGGGATCGGGCCGGACCTCTGCGCGGCCATCGTCGCGCAGGACTGGAAATCCCGCGTCGTGCTGCTTGGCGACCGCCGGCTGCTGGGTCGCGTCCGCGGCACTCGGCGACTGATGGACTCGCTGCCGGACTACGATGCCGGCACGCCGGCGCGCCGTGGCGTCCAGGTCCTGCACATGCCCGTCGCCGCCCCCTGCACCGCAGGGCAACTCGACGTCGCCAATGCCCGCTATGTCCTCGGCCTGCTCGACCGGGCGGCGGAGGGCTGCGTCCGCGGCGAGTTCGCCGCGATGGTGACGGCGCCGGTACACAAGGGAGTCGTCAACGACGCGGGCATCGCGTTTTCCGGCCACACTGAGTACCTGGCCGGGCGCTGCGGCGCCCGCAGGCCGGTGATGATGCTCGCCGGCGGAGGACTGCGCGTGGCGCTCGCCACTACGCACCTGCCGCTGGCGAATGTCCCGGCGGCGATCACGCCCGCCTTGCTCGCCTCCGTGATCAGGATCCTGGAGGCCGACCTCAGGCGCCTGTTCGCGATCCGGCGTCCTCGCATCGTCGTGTGCGGACTCAACCCGCATGCCGGTGAGGGCGGACACCTCGGCCGCGAGGAGATCGAGGTAATCGGCCCCGTGATCTCGCGGCTGCGTCGCTCGGGCCTCGATCTTGTCGGGCCCGTACCGGCCGACACCGCTTTCCTGCCACGGCACCTCACGGGCTGCGACGCCGTGCTGGCGATGTATCACGACCAGGGATTGCCGGTGCTGAAGCGCGCCGCGTTCGGCAACGCGGTCAATGTGACGCTCGGCCTGCCGATCGTGCGCACGTCAGTGGATCACGGCACGGCGCTCGACCTTGCCGGCACCGGCCGCGCCGATCCCGGCAGCATGCTCGCCGCGCTCGCGATGGCGGAGCAGATCTGCCGGTCGGTGCGCCGGTGAGCCGCGCGAAGAAGCGCTACGGACAGCACTTCCTGCACGATCGCGGAACGATCGAGCGCATCGTAAACGCCATCGACCCGAGGCCCGGCGATCGCATCGTCGAAGTGGGCCCGGGCCGCGGGGCCATCAGCGCGTCGTTGCTGTCGAAAGCGGGCCGCCTGGACGCGATCGAGATCGATCCGGACGTAGTGCCGGGCCTCACCGCGCGCTGCGAGGGCCTGGGCCAACTCGACGTGCACCTCGCCGACGCACTCGAGTTCGACTTCCGTGCGCTGCGCGGCGACGGGCCGCCGCTGCGACTGGTGGGTAACCTTCCCTACAACGTCTCCACGCCGTTGCTGTTCCACTTCGTGTCCCAGATCGACGCGTTCTCGAGCATGCACTTCATGCTGCAGAAGGAAGTGGTTACGCGGATGGCCGCGGCACCTGGCGGCAAGGAGTACGGCCGCCTGACCGTGATGCTCGCGCCCTGGGTCCGGGTCGAGTCCCTGTTCGACATCGGGACCGGGGCGTTCACACCGCCGCCCAAGGTCGTCTCGACCTTTTTTGCGCTGCATCCCCACGCCAGCTCCGCCGTTCGCCATCGCCGACCACGACGCATTCGCCCGCGTGGTGTCGGCCGCGTTCTCGCAGCGGCGCAAGACGCTGCGGAACGCCCTTTCCAGCCTGCTCGACAAGGACGCGATCGCGGCGGCCGGTGTCGACCCCGGCGCCCGCGCCGAGACGCTGGCGCCGGAACGATTTGCGGCGCTCGCGGCCCGGTTGCCGCGCTCGGGCCCTTGAGGGCGCTGCGCCGCCCGCCCGTAAAGCTCAGTCCGCGCCGGGCGATGCCCTCCGGTTGCCAACCGCAATTGGTGCCCCGGGGCGCGGGACCTATAATCAGCACGATACGCACTCGCACCGGCCCGCCGGAGACAACCAATGAGCAAATACTCGAAGATCCTGATCTGCCTGGACCTGACCGGGGAAAGCGAGAAAGTCGTGGAGCGCGCCACGGGCGCTCGCCTCCAGCGCCGGTGCCAGCCTGACGCTGCTGCACGTGGTCGAATACGTCCCGGTCGAGCCCATGGGCGAGGCGCTGCTGCCCGCCGTACAGATCGAAGGTGAACTGGTGGAACGCGCGACCACCCGCCTCGCCGAATTTTCGGCCAGGCTCGGCCTCGACCAGTCCGAGCGACTGGTGCTCACGGGCAACATCAAGTCCGAGGTGGTCCGCGTCGCCCAGGAGCGCGGGATCGACCTGATCGTGATCGGCAGCCGCGAGCGACACGGCATGTCGATCCTGTTCAACTTCACCGAGGACACCGTGCTGCACGCCGCGCCCTGCGACGTGCTCGCCGTCCGCCTCCAGAAGAGTTGAGCCCAATCGGGGCCACTGCAGTGACCGAACCATCGTCCCACCGAATCAAGCGTAGATGTGAGCACCAGTTACATCGAGGACCAGTCGAGCCCGGGCGACGGCCGGTTCGTGTTCTCGTACACGATCACGATACGCAACGAAGGCTCGGTCCCGGCGCGCCTGCTGACCCGCCACTGGATCATCACCGACTCGAACGGCAAGGTGCAGGAAGTGGTCGGCGACGGCGTGGTCGGCGAGCAGCCCCACCTGCAGCCGGGCGAGGGCTTCCGCTACTCCAGCGGCGCGATCCTCGAAACGCCGGTCGGTGCCATGCAGGGCAAGTACCGGATGCTCGCGGACGACGGCGAGCACTTCGACGCGACGATCGCGCCATTCAGGCTGGCGATGCCGGGCCTGCTGCACTGACGCCGGATGGCGACGTACGCCGTCGGCGACGTGCAGGGCTGCGCCGACGAACTCGAGACCCTGCTCGAGCGCCTTGAATTCTCGCCCGACCGCGACCGACTCTGGTTCGTCGGCGACCTGGTCAATCGCGGTCCGCGCTCGCTGGACGTGCTGCGGCTGGTCTGCGCGGCTCGGCGACGCGGCAATCGTGGTGCTCGGGCAATCACGACCTGCACCTGCTCGCTGCGGCGCGCAGCCACGCCGGGCTCAGGACCCAGGACCTGTCGCTGCGCCCGATCCTCGAGGCACCGGACCGCGAGTCGCTGCTCGACTGGCTGCAGTCCCGGCCCATGCTGCATCACGACGAGGCACTCGGCAGTGACCATGCTGCACGCGGGCCTGCCACCGCAGTGGGACCTGGAGACGGCACGCCGCTGCGCGCGGTGAACTCGAGCAGGCGCTCCGGGGTGATCGCAGCGGCACGCTTTTCGAGCAGATGTACGGAAACGAGCCCGACCTCTGGAGCGACGATCTGCGAGGGCGCCGACCGGCTGCGTTTCATCACCAACGCGCTCACGCGCCTTCGCGCCTGCGACGCCGACGGCCGCATGCTGCTGAAGTTCAAGGGCACGCTGGCCCAGCTGCCCGCCGGCGCCGTGCCATGGTTCCGTGCCGCCGGGCGACGCTCGAGCGGCGCGCGCATCGTCTGCGGACACTGGTCGGCGCTGGGCTACCGCGACGAAGCCGGCGTGCTCGCGCTCGACACCGGTTGCGTCTGGGGCGGCGCACTCACGGCGCAGCGGCTCGACGCGCCGTCGCCGCCCGTCCGGGTCCCGAGCACGCAGCCCGCTGCGGAGTTCGGCGACGGCTGACGGCCGGCAGCTGGCGCGGCGATCGCCCCACAGCGCGGACCTGCGCCTCGCCGGCGCGCAATATTTCCGCTCAGTGCTGCGGCATTGGTTCGAGCACGTCGATCGAGAGCGAAATGATCGCCGACGATGAGCCTGGTGAGGCACGCAGGCCATGTGATCTCTCGACGATCCTTGGCGCCCAGCGGCACGAACACCTTGTCGCGCATCTGCTCGATCAGTTCGCAGTCGCCAGGCTGCACCAGCCCCAACCGGCTGTCGCGGAAATCGACGCGTCGCAGCCGCGCTGGAAACTCGGCCGTCGCCTCTGTGGTCGGCGCGGACTTTGCCACCGGCCTTTGCCGCGAGTTCACTGCTGGACGCCTGCCTGGCGACTTCCGCCAGCACCTCGGGCGTCGCCGGCCGCGGCATCGCCGCTACGATGGCGACGATCGGTGACCGTTCCACTCCGCCACGCGGGTTGACGCAGGCCCTGACCGTCACCTTGAAGCCCGGCCTGGCGCCGATCTCCTTGAGAATTGAACTGACTTTCGACTTCAGCCCGTCGCACGAATAGTAGGACGTGATTCCCACGTAGGTGAATTCGATCTTCTGCTCGACCCACACGGACATGACCGGAGCCGTCGTGTCGGCAGCGCTGACACCGGCAGTCGCCTCCGCACCAGCCTCCAGCGCTGCAAGCAACCCAAGCGCTGCAAGCATTCCCAGATTCGCGATCTTCACCAGACCCTCCTGCCCCTCCCGGGGGCCGCATCCGAATATATACTCCGACTCGCGCGGGACCGGTAATCCGGCCCGCGCGGGAACAACAACCACGCGCCCTGAGTTCGACCGTCGCCAGCCTGCCAAAGTTCGGCCCGAAGCAGGGCGACGCGCTGGAAATGGAACGCCCATGCATGACCTGACCGAAGGCCCCGTCCGACGGAACCTGATCGCCATGGCGGTGCCCACGGCGATCGGCATGCTGATGCAGACGCTGTACTACCTGGTCGACCTGTACTTCGTCGGCCGGCTCGGCGACGCCGCGCTGGCAGGCGTCGGCGCGGCCGGAACGGTCATGATGGTGGTGATCGCGATGACGCAGGTGCTCGGTGTCGGCACGGTCGCGCTGATTGCACAGGCGGTCGGCCGCAAGGATGCCGCCGACGCCAACCTGGTCTTCAACCAGTCGCTGCTGATGGCGGCTGGCTGCGCAGTGCTCACGATCGTCGCCGGATACTCGCTCAGCGGCCTGTTCATGGGCACGGTAGGCGCCGACGCGGCCACCACCGCCGCTGGTATGAGCTACCTGCACTGGTTCCTGCCCGGCATGGCGCTGCAGTTCGCGCTGGTGGCGATGGGATCGGCGCTGCGCGGCACCGGCATCGTCAAGCCGACGATGGTGGTGCAGATGGTGACCGTGCTGCTGAACGTCATCCTGGCGCCGGTGCTGATCGCCGGCTTGGGCACGGGCCGGCCGATGGGCGTCGCGGGCGCCGGTCTCGCCAGCACGCTCTCGGTCGCGGTCGGCGTGGTCATCCTTTACCTGTATTTCAACCGCCTCGAGAAATACGTTGCCGTGCACCGCGACCAGCTTCGGCCGCGCTTCGAAACCTGGCGACGCCTGCTCGGCATCGGGCTGCCCTCCGGCGGCGAGTTCCTGCTGATGTTCGTGATCATGGCCGTCATCTACGGGACCATCCGTAACTTCGGGCCAGACGCCCAGGCCGGTTTCGGCGTCGGCTCGCGGTTGATGCAGGCGATCTTCCTGCCCGCGATGGCGCTGGCCTTCGCGGTCGCGCCGGTGGCGGGCCAGAATTTCGGCGCGCAACGCTACGACCGGGTGCGCGAGACATTTCGTTCGGCTGTCGTGATGAGTTCGGTGCTGATGCTGGTGCTCACGGTCGCCTGCCAGTGGCAGCCGGCCTGGCTGGTCGCCGCCTTCGCGCAGGACCCCGGCGTGGTGGCGGTGGGCGCCGTCTACCTGAGCACGGTCTCGTGGAACTTCGTCGCCTCGGGCATCGTCTTCTGCTGCTCCGGCATGTTCCAGGCACTGGGCAACACGGTGCCTTCGCTGGTCAGCAGCGCGAGCCGACTCGTCACCTTCGTGCTGCCGGCGCTGTGGATGGCGCACCGCCCTGCGTCGAACTGCGGCACTTCTGGTATCTCTCCGTCGCCAGCGTAGCCCTGCAGGCGCTGACGAGCCTGCTGCTGCTCAGGATGGTGATGCGCCAGCGACTGCCGGCGTCGGCCTGAGCATGCGGGTGCTGGAAACCGCGAGGCTCGTTATCAGGCGCCTGTTGCCCGATGACGCCGCGTTCATGCTGGAGCTGCTGAACGACCCCTGCTTCATCCGCAACATCGGCGACCGTGGCGTGCGCGACCTCGAGGGCGCGCGCGCCTACATCATGCGCGGTGCGGTCGCGAGCCATGAGAAGCACGGCTACGGCCTCGATCTGGTCGAACTGAAGGCGACGGCGGAGCCGACAGGTGTCTGCGGGCTGGTGCGGCGCGACTACCTCGATGACCCCGACATCGGCTTTGCATTCCTGCCGCGATTCACCGGGCTCGGATACGCTGTCGAGTCCGCGACAGCGGTAATCGAACACGCGCGCGGGGTGCTGAAACTGCCGCGGGTGCTCGCCATCGTCTCATCGGACAACGAGCGGTCGATACGGGTGACTCGAGAAGATCGGCCTGCGCTACCAGCGCATGATCACGCCGCCCGGCGACAGCCAGGCGATCCGGCTTTTCACATCCGACGCCTGAGGGTCACGAAACTCATCGCGTGGGCGTGCCGGTCGTCCGCGGGATGCTCCTCGCGCGCGACCTCCTCCCAGTCGGCGACGTCGAAAGCCGGGAAGAACGTGTCGGCGCCGACGGTGGCGTGGACGCGCGTCAGGTACAGGGTGTCCGCGATCGGCAATGCCAGGCGGTAGATCTCCGCCCCGCCGATCACGAAGACTTGCCGCGCCGGTCCCGCGGCTGCCAGTCGCGGCATCGAGCGAATCGACGACCGTGCAGCCCTCGATCGCGAGACCAGCCTGCCGGCTGACGACGATGTTGTGCCTGCCGGGCAGCGGGCGGCCGATCGAGTCGCAGGTCTTGCGTCCCATGATGATCGGGCTGCCCATGGTCAATGCCTTGAAGCGCCGGAGATCCTCGGGCAGGCGCCAGGGCAGCGAACCCCGGAGGCCGATGCCCCCGTGCGCGTCGGTCGCGACGACGATCGAGACGGCGGTCACCCGCGTCGGCTCTTCCCCGGACTCTTTCGCGGCACGTGGCGTCTCGCGCCGGGACCTGGGCCTCGACCTGGCTTCGCCCTTCGCCTTCGCCTTGGCCTTGGCCTTGGCCTTGGTCTTGGCCTTGGCCTTGGCTTTTGCCTTCACCTTGCCCTTGGCTTCGCCCTGGTCCTGGTCCTGGCCTTGCCCTTCGCCCCGGCATTTTTCTGTTTGCGCTTCCTGCGCCTGGCTGCCTTCTGCTTGTCCAGCGGGTCCTCGGCCAGCATCGTGCCGCGGCAGTTCGAGGCGCCGCAGCGACACTGGTAGTTCTCGAGTTCCTCGGGATCGTCGGTGCTCTCCCAGGTGAGACCGTACTCGTAGCCGAGTTCCGCGCCCGGCTCGATGTCCCGGATCGCCTCGATGAATACGCGCTCGTTCTCGATGACCGTGTCGCAGTTCGGGTCGCAGGAATGGTTGATGAAGCGCGCGTCGTTGCCGTCCACACCCGCATCGATGACGACGCGCGAACTCACGACGAACAGGAACGTGTGCCCGTCGTCCTGTCCCTTGTCCTCGTAGCGCGCGTCGGCCTGCTTGTGGGTGATGCGCTCGCCCAGGTACTCGACGATTCGCGTGCCCTTCGCGATGTGGTGGGTCGCGTAGGCGCCCCTGCCGTGGATGCCCGAACGGCGAACCTCGAACAGCGGCGCGTCTCCGGGCGCGCCCGCGCGGCTCGCGTGGCGCATGTGCGGGTGATGGCTCGTCCCGGAGCGGGCGCCTGGTGCGGGCGATTTCGCGGATTTCTTCATACGGCTATGGGTGCCTTGATTGCTGGATGAGATTGGTATCCGACGACCTCGAAGTCGTCGAACCGGTAGTCGAAAATGGACTCGGGCCGGCGCTTCAACTCGAGCCGCGGCAGCGGCAGCGGTTCGCGCGCGAGCTGCAGCCGGGCCTGCTCGAGGTGATTGACGTAGAGATGGCAGTCGCCGCCGGTCCAGATGAACTCGCCGGGCACGAGGTCGCACTGCTGCGGCCAGCATGTGCGTCAGCAGCGCGTAGGAAGCGACGTTGAACGGAACGCCGAGGAAGATGTCCGCGCTGCGCTGGTAGAGCTGGCAGGACAAGCGCCCGTCGGCGACGTAGAACTGGAACAGCGCGTGGCAGGGCGTGAGCGCCATCTGGTCGAGTTCACCGACGTTCCACGCGTTGACGATGATCCGGCGCGAGTGCGGGTCGCGCTTCAGCAGGTCAACGGCCGCCTGTATCTGGTCGATCGTACGGCCGTCGGCGCCGCGCCAGGAGCGCCACTGCACCCCGTACACCGGCCCGAGTTCGCCGTCGGCGTCGGCCCATTCGTCCCAGATCGTCACCCCGTTGTCGCGCAGGTAGCGGACGTTGGTCTCGCCGCGCAGGAACCACAGCAGTTCGTGCACGATGGACTTGAGGTGCAGCTTCTTGGTCGTGACCAGCGGAAATCCCGCGGACAGGTCGAAGCGCATCTGCCAGCCGAAGGTGGCCAGCGTGCCGGTGCCCGTGCGGTCGGTCTTGCTGGCGCCGTGCTCGAGCACGTGACGCATGAGGTCGAGGTACTGGCGCATGGCTCAGGCGTAGTTTCCGGACGGCTGCTTCCGGCGATAGGCCACCGCGAGCATCCACACGCCCGCGACGATCATCGGCAGCGACAGCAACTGGCCCATCGTCACCCAGCCCAGCAACAGGTAACCGCGATTCTCGTCCGGGACACGAACGAACTCGATCGCGAAGCGGAATATGCCGTAGCAGACGAGGAACAGCCCCGACGCAGCCCATCTCGGCCGGGGCGTCGCAGTGAACCACCAGACGACCACGAACAGCACGAGTCCTTCGAGGAAGGCTTCGTAGAGCTGCGACGCGTGCAGCGGAACGCCGTCCACGACCACGGCCCAGGGCACGTCGGTCGGCTTGCCCCACAACTCGCCATTGATGAAGTTGCCGATGCGTCCTGCGCCGAAGCCAATCGCCGGCAGCGGCGCGGTGAAATCGAACACGTCGACCAGTGACCGGCCGCGACTGCGCGCGAAGCTCGCCAGCGCGACCAGCACGCCGATCAACCCGCCGTGGAAGGACATGCCGCCTTCCCAGATCCGCAGCACGCTGGCCGGGTCGGCGAGGATCCCTTCGGTACCGTAGAACAGCATCCAGCCCAGGCGCCCGCCGAAAATCACGCCGACCGCGCAGTAGAAGATCAGGTCGTCCACGTCCACCGGTGTCCAGGTCGAGCGCGGTCCGCAGCGCGTCGCCGCGCCAGCCACCAGGCAGCCAGGAACCCCAGCAGGTACATGAGCCCGTACCAGCGCACGTGCAGCGGCCCGATCGACAGGGCGATCGGGTCAGGATTCGGATAGACGATACATGGGGCGATTATCCTACCGGCTGACGAGGACACGTGCCCGACTTGATGGGCGCAATCGTGGCACGACTCACTCCTGCACCACGCGGCAGGTGAGCGATTTGAGGTAGCGCGTCTCCGGGATGGCTGGGTGGATCGGGTGGTCCGGCGAGTGTCCGCCCACTTCGATGAGCTGCGCGAATCGGTTCACGTGCTGCGCCGCCTGCTGGATCGTGCCGATCAGGTCGTCCAGCGCCAGGTGATGGGAACAAGAGCAGGAGACCAGGATGCCGTCTCGCGACAGCAGCTGCATGGCGAGCTGGTTGAGCCTGCGATAGGCCGCCTGCCCTTTCGGAAGCTCACGGCGGCGCTTGATGAATGCCGGCGGATCCACGATCACCACGTCGAATTTCTCGCCGGCGTCGCCCAGCGCCTTCAGTGCATCGAAGGCGTCATCGCGCAGCGTGCGCACCGCGAGCCCGTTCTCGGCGGCCGTCTCGGCGAGCAGCTCGAGCGCCGGCGCCGACGAGTCGACGCACACGACCTCGCTCGCCCCGGCCTTCGCCGCGGACAAGCCCCCAGGCGCCAAGGTAACTGAACACGTCGAGCACCCTGCGGCCCCGGACGTACTTCATCGCGGCCCGCCGGTTTACCGCCTGGTCGTAGAACCATCCCGTCTTCTGCCCGGTACCGATCGGCACCTTGAAGCGAACGCCATTCTCCTCGACCCAGGCGTGCTGCGGCGCCTCGCCGAACGCGGTCTCGACGACGGACGGCAGTCCCTCGAGTTCGCGGGCCCCGGAGTCGTTCTTCCAGATGAACGAACGCGGGTCGATCACCTTGCCGACCGCCTCGACGATCTCGTCCTTGCGCGCCTCCATGCCGGTCGTGCCAATCTGTCCGACAATGATGTCGCCGTAACGGTCGAGCACCAGCCCAGGAAGTCCATCCGACTCCCCGTAGGCGAGCCGGTAGAACGGCGCCTCGTAGAGGCGCTCGCGCAGCGCCAGCGCCACGCGCAGGCGGTGCACGAACAGTGACGACCCCGGCGGGAAGCGGCCGTCGCGGCCCAGGATCCGCGCGCAGATCAGCGCGTGGGGATTGACGTAGGCGTAGCCGAGGAAGCGATCGCGGTCGCCGATGACGCGGCAGGCGGCACCCGGCGCGAAACCCCGTGAGCGGCGTGCGCGCGGTGTCGACCTCGTTGCTGAAGATCCACAGGTGGCCGGCCGCAATGCGGCGGTCCTCGCGAGGCTTGAGCCGCAACTCGGGCAAGTCCTGCCCTTCGCGCGCCGTGTCCGGAGCGTGCGTCATCGGTGCATCGTCCATTCCGATATAGTGCCGCCATTCTATCCGAGCGCCGTGCCATGCATCGTCCTACCGCCGATCGACGCGGGAATCGTCTCGCGAGCGAGACCAGTCCCTACCTGCTGCAGCATGCGCAAAACCCGGTGGACTGGTACCCATGGGGCCCCGAGGCGCTCGAGCGCGCGCGAGCCGAGGACAAGCCGATCCTGCTGTCCATCGGCTATTCGGCCTGCCACTGGTGCCACGTGATGGCCCACGAGTCGTTCGAGGACGACGAGACCGCAGCGCTGATGAATGAATCCTTCGTCAACGTGAAGGTGGACCGCGAGGAGCGCCCGGACCTCGACCGCATCTACCAGACCGCGCACCAGATGCTGACCCAGCGAGGCGGCGGCTGGCCGCTCACGATGTTCCTCTCGCCGCGCGACCAGCGGCCGTTCTTCGGCGGCACGTATTTTCCGCCCGAGCCGAAGTACGGCATGCCGGCCTTCCGCGAAGTGCTGCAGCGCGTCGCTGCCTGGTACCCGCAGCACCAAGCCGACATCGATCGCCAGGGCGCGGCGCTGGTCAAGGTGCTCGACGAACTGCTCCCGCCGGCCGCGAGCGAGGCGACGCGCGCTGACGCGCGCGCCGCTCGACGACGGCACGCGCGGCGCTGCAGCGCGACTTCGACGGGCAATTCGGCGGCTTTGGCGGCGCGCCCAAGTTCCCTCACCCGATGAACGTCGAGTTCCTGCTGCGCGCGTGGCGCGCAACGGCCGACGGCGGCCAACCCGACCTGCAGTCGCTGTACATGGCGACTCTCACGCTCACGCGGATGGCGGAAGGCGGGATCTACGACCAGCTGGGAGGCGGCTTCAGCCGCTACTCGGTGGATCCGTACTGGATGATCCCGCACTTCGAGAAGATGCTCTATGACAACGGCCAGCTGCTGACCGTAGCCGCGCAGGCCGCCGTTGCCACCGGCGAGGCGCTGTTCCGGCGTGTCGCCGGCGAGACCGCCGACTGGATGCGTCGCGACATGGAACACGAGGCAGGCGGCTTCTACTCGACGCTGGACGCGGATTCCGAAGGCCACGAAGGCAGGTTCTACGTCTGGACGCCCGACGAGGCCCGCGCCCTGCTCGATCCCGTCGAATACCAGGTGCTCTCCCGGCGCTTCGGCCTCGACCGCGACGCCAATTTCGAGGGGAGCTGGCACCTGCACACGTTCGAATCACTGGCGCAGGTCGCGGGCGAAGCGAATCTCGACGAGGAGCACGCTGTTGCCGTGCTCGACTCGGCGCGCGCGAAGCTGCTCGCGGCGCGGAACCAGAGGATATGGCCCGGCCGCGACCAGAAGATCCTGACAGCGTGGAATGGACTTGCAATCGCCGGTCTCGCAGCGGCCTCACGCGCGCTCGAGCGAACCGACCTCGCTGACTGTGCAGCCCGGGCCGTCGACTTCCTGCGTGCGCAGTGCTGGGTGGACGGCCGGCTGCTGGCCGTGCACGCGGACGGGCAGTCACGCTTTCCTGCGTACCTCGACGACCACGCGTCGCTGGCCTGGGGCCTGCTCGAGCTGCTGCAGGCCCGGTGGCACGGGCCCTGGCTCGCCTGGGCGGTGGAACTTGCCGAGACGATGCTCTCGCGATTCGAAGACCGGGAGGCCGGCGGATTCTTCTTCACCGCCGACGATCACGAGCAGTTGATCCTGCGGCCGAAGACCTTCGCCGACGACGCCACGCCCGGTGGCAACGGGGTGGCGGCGCGGGTGCTGGCGCGACTCGGTTTCCTGTTGTCGGAACCACGCTACCTCGACGCCGCCGAACGCACGCTGCGTGCCGCGTGGCCCGCACTGGAGAAATACCCGCAGGCACACGTGAGCCTGCTGATGGCGCTGGACGAACTGACCGCGCCACCGGACATCGTGGTGCTGCGCGGAGCGCCAGGGGACCTGGACACCTGGCGCACGGAACTCGACAAGGCCTGGAGTCCGCGGCGCCTCGTGGTTGCGATTCCGGCCGACGAGGCCGGGCTGCCGGAAGCGCTCGGTGCCAGGAAGCCGCGCGAGCAGGCGGTCGCCTATCTCTGCCGCGGGATGGCCTGCTCGGCGCCGATCGGGTCGCTGGGCGAACTGGTGCGGGAACTGAAGTCGAACTGATCCAGCGACGGTCGGCGCCAATGGCGCCTCGGTGCTACTTGAGGCCGACGACCAGCCGCGCCGAGTGGCTGCGCCAGTTGATCGGTATGACGATCGGGTGGCTGCCCGCCGGCAGCTCGGGCTTTCCCGCGGGGCCCGCGAGTACCGTCGGAACCGAGATCATGAACTGGTTACCGAAGTCGCGGCGCGCGTTACCCGCGATGGTGTTAGCCACTTCGCCGACAACGTCGCAGATGTTTTTGTGCGACACGTCACTCTCATTCATGCGCATCAGCAACACGGTCAGCATGCCGCGTGGTGCCGTGAAGCAGACGATTCCGTCGCGGCGCCCGGAAACGGAAATCACGCCGGTGTACTCGTGAAGTTCCAGGTCCCCGGGAGCCACCAGGTACGGCGATCCGACCGATGCCGGTTGCTGCGCAGCGACCTCGAAGTAGCGCGTCGTGCCGTGCAGGAAGGTGCGGATGGCCTGTTCATCGAGCATCGCTATCTGGCTCCGCCGAGCAGTTCCGCGAGCGCCTCGTTGAGCTGACGATCGGAAAACGGCTTGTTCAGGAATCCATTGGCACCCTTCTCCATCGCCTCGACCGCCGATGCCTTGTCGGCCAGCGCCGACACGATCAGGATCAGCACGCCGGGCTTCATCCGTACCAGCTCCTCTACGCACTCGATGCCGTTCATGTGCGGCATGGTGATGTCCATCGTGACGACGTCCGGATCGGTCTCGACGAAGCGCTCGATCGCCTCGCGACCGTCGCTGGCGGTGCCTACGACCTCCAGCTGGGGCAGGTTCTGCGAACGCTCGATGCGCCGGCGAATAACGTTCGAGTCGTCAACGATCAGCAGCCGGAGCGGCTTCGCGAATACTCTTTCCTGCCGGGCAATACTGCTCATGACTCGCCGGCTCCGCTCAAGCCACCGCGTGCTGCTGCTCGTCCGGTCCCGGGAACAGGACACGGAACCGTGTCAGCTTGCCCGGCACCGTCGCGACCGCAATCCGGCCGCCCATCTCCTGGATGGATTTCCACACCATGTCGAGGCCAACGCCTCGCCCGGCGTCGCGATCGTCGCCATCGTGCGTTGAGATACCCGCCTTGAAGATCAGGCCGAGCGTCGATCTTTCGTCCAGCGATTCCGCGCGCACGGCGTCGACGAGGCCGAGCGCGATCGCCTTCTCCTTCACGCGATCGGCGCGTATGCCGGCACCGTCATCCTGGAACAGCAGTTCGTATCCGTGCTCGCGGGGCTTGAACTCCACCTGCAGCAGTCCAGCCGGGTTCTTGCCGGCGTCGCTTCTCACGCTGGCATCCTCGATTCCATGCACCACGGCGTTGCGGACGAACTGGATCACGAGGTTCTGCACGACGCGACGATAGTCACCGGGAACCTGGTCGAGCCCGGTCGTCACCAGCATTACCTTCTTGCCGTGATTTTCCGCAACGCGGGCGGCCAGCGTCTGCAGCGTGTCGGACAGCCTGCGCGCCGGATTCGGCGGAGCCGACAAGCCCGGCACGGATGCCGGCGCTGGCGCCGGCGCCGGCGCCGGCGCCGCGAGGATGGACGCCGACCTGAGGTTGTCGAGGCGAGCGAGAAGCTCCTGTATCGCCCGCAGGTGTGCGAACAGGTCATCCAGGCGCACCACCAGCGGCAGGAAATCGTTACCGGAAAGCTCCTCGCGTTCGCGCAGCTCCTTCAGCATGTCCTCGAATGCATGGGCACGGCTTTCGACCGTGGGAACGCCCAGCGTCGCGGCATCGCCCTTGATCTTGTGCATCTCGCGGAACAGCGAGTCGACTTTGCGGCGGAAATCCGCATCGCTGCGTGCCGGGACCTTCAGCACGCTGTTGACCATCCGCAGCAAAGCGTTGCTGTCCGAGAGGAACGTTTCGAGCTGGCCGGGCTCGACCTGCAGCATCGCGAGCAGCAGCTCCATCTGCGAGTCGGCTGAATCCTGCGATTGCTTGATTTCACGGGCCAGCAGCACGCGCGACGTGACGTCGCTGACAGAGACCAGCACCTGCCGCACGACGCCGTCCTGCTTGACCCGGTGGAAGTCGAACTCGAGGTAGCGCGTATCCCGCCCCGAATATCCATGGTCGAACGTGACCTCGACCTCGGCCAGCGGGTTGATGCTTTTGATGAGGTTCTCGTTGGCTCGTTCGCCCCACAGGAGCTTCACGTACTTGGACGCGGTTTCAAGCGTCGCTTCGGACACGAGGCCGCGCAGCAGATCGTCGAAGGTCAGCCCGTCGAACGAGTCGCGGCCGAACAGCGCCGCCAGGGCTGCCGAGTGAGTCTTCCCTATCCGGAAGTCCTTGTCGAGCAGGCACAGCCCTTCCTTTACGGTCCCTAGAATGTCGCGGGTCTGCTGGCGGGCAGCCTGCGCTGCGCGCTCTTCCCGGGCCTTCAGCCACTGGAAACGTGCCACCAGCGCCAGCAGCATGCCGGCGAAGACCATGCCAACGAGCATCAATCGGCGAAGTGTCGCCGCACCGGTCACCGCTTCGCCTTCGAGGCGGGCGCCCATCCTCGCGAGTCCGTCGGCCATGCCGGTCGCGTTCTGCCGTCCGTATTCCAGCGCTTGCAGTGTATCGGCCATCAGCCGTTCGCCATTGGCATTGAGCTCGGTGCCGGTGCTATCGGTATCGCGATACGGAATGCCGCTGAATACGGCCACGGGCTCCAGCAGCGCGCCATAGGCCGCCCAGGCCTTCTCGACCGGCTGCAAGTGCCTGGAATCGACCGCAGCCGTCCGGCGGAGCTCACCGATCGCCGAGTCGTACTCGCGTTTCGACCTGGCCAGGTCGGCAACCGAGTCGCCAACGTAGCTTCCGGATCGGAGGCGATCCCTGATTGCGGCCAGCATGCTCACCATCGCCTCGGGCTCGCTGCGATGCTCACTGACGAGCTTCAAAGCCGCCGTGCTCTGCGACAACTGGTCGGCGAGCCGATAGCCCGGCAGCAGCACCGCTGCGATGAACGCCACCAGCAGCGCGAGGAAGCCGACTGCTGCTGCGGCGCCCTTGTATCGATGGATGATGTCGCCCATGGGTTTTGGTCCTTTCTTGCGCGGAGCCACGGACTTGTTCACCTGCGTGCTCCGTCGGCGGGTTTGAACACGACAGAGACTACCGTCGTGGTTTCGACTGCCCGACCGTCGACCTGCGGCGGCTTGAACCGCCAGCGAATGACGGCTGCCATGACCGACTGGTCGAATACGCCGACCGGCGTCGAGGACACGACCTCGGCGGCCTTGACGCGACCGTTGGTACCGACGGTGAGCTGCACCCGGACCTCGCCGCTCAGCCCTTGTTTTTCAGCGCTTCTCGGATAGGCCGGGGCCACGTAGTACGTACGCTCGAGTGCCGCGCTATGTCGCAGCTCGGGCACGGGCGCCAGCGCGGCGGACGCGGGCAACGCCTGCGGCGCAGCGACCGGGCCGGGCCCGACCGGTTCCACGCGGGCGGCTTCGGCTGTCGACTGGCGCGCTGCGGCCTGGCGCCCGGGTTCGGATGACGGCCTCGGGGTCTCGGTCACTTCGCCGAATGCGGGCGCCTGCTGCCCGGCGTCGACCCGCGTGCCTGGTGTCGTTCCAGCGGCGCGCATTTCCGCCGACGGGCGCACTTCTTCGGCGGCCTGCTTCTGCGCGATTGCCGCCTGTTGCGCACGCTGCCGCCGGCTGATCTCGCGGCCTATCTCGTCACGCCAATAGGTCGCACGATCGGCGGGCAACGCCTGGGCCTGCGTGGCCTGCCGCAACACCTGGTTGGCGCGGTCGAACCTGCCTGCCTGGAGTGCCTCGGCGATCTGGCCTTCGAGGATGCGGATTTCGACGGACCGGATCATCGGGTCACTCGGCCGAACGCGCTCGAGCTGGGCGAGAGCCGTTTCCGCGTCATCGAACCGCCGTCCAGCGACTGCCGATTGCAGGCGCTGGTCCAGGACGGCGACGATGCGGTCCACACCCTGCCGCGCCTCTCCGTTGTCCGGCGCCTGCGCAAGTACTGACTGGTAGTAGAGGAGCGCGCTGTCAGCTTCCGGTTCCACATAACGGCGATCGCGGAACGCCGTGTCGGCCTTGTCGAGCAGAACTTCCACGGATCCAGCCACGGAGCGGCGCGGCGTCGATTTCGCCGCAACCTGCGCAGCGCTCGTCCGGGGATCTGCGGCGCCATTGCGTGCTGCGGGAATCGGTGCGGCTGCAGCGTCGGCGGCTTCGGCGACAGTCGCGGACTCCGGCTCGACACGCTGCGTAGGACGAGCCAGCAGGTACCAGGCCGCTGCGATACCCAGCAGGACCAGGCCGACGAGGCCGGGTACCATCCACTTCGAAGTTCGCGGCCTGGCGGGCGGAGCGACTGCCGCAGGCTCGCTCCACGGTTCCACGTCCGAGGACGGCAATTCGACGGATTGACTGGTGACCGGAGCGAGACCTGCCTGAGGTACGGCCAGTGTTGCCCTGGAGAGTGCCTCCTCACGGGCTCCCTCGAGCACGGCGGCAGTCTTTCCCGGCTCGACCGGAATCGTCAGTATCGCGAACACCGCCGTGCGTCTTATCGCGGCGGCTGTCTCGGGCAACTGTGATTCCGGCACGATTGCGACGACGACACCGGAGCCGGAATATGACTGCAGACGGTCCACTGCGCCGGCGAGATCCGCGTGATCGCGCGCGTCGAGCAGGAAGACCTGCGCGTGTGTGGCGACCACGTGCTCGCCGGCGACCTCGATCGAGTCCGCCAGCCGTATGCCGGTTTGACCATCGAGTGCCTGGCCTATCTGCTCCAGCAGGGCGTCGTCACGGGTTACCGCGACAAGGTCGACGAAAATCTCCGGAACAGGTTCTGCGCCAGGGCCAAGGGCCGGTGACGGGTGGGTACGAGCAGGAACGGGCGACGCAGCCACGGAACACCCCCTTCTATAAGCCGGATCGGCAGACACTGCCCGTCACCGCCCGGTCAATGGAGGAGTGTAAATATGGTGTCCCGCAGGGACTTGCCCCACGTCACGGTTTTCGACTCGATGCGCCCGCTGGCAGATCTTTCGTGCCGACAGTACCGCTTTCCTTGCTGCGCTGCAGCAGGTCACCAGGCAGCTGCATCAGGTCCTGAGGACTGCCCGGAGCGCCGCCATGAGGTCTGCGTCCGCAACGGCATCGAACGCTGTCGCCCTGGACCAGTCATAGGCCCACGGATGCGCGGTCCTGAGGCCGGCTGGTTCAGTCACGTAACGCGGGAACACGTGCGCGTGCAGCGCGGGCTCGAGGTTGCCGAACATCGCGTAGTTGATCCGCAAGGCACCCGTGGCCACCAGCACCGCCTGCCCTAGACCTGCCATGTCGGACAGGAACTGCGCCTGCGAACCTTCCGCCATCGCGTTCAGCTGCGGTACCACCGGATCGGGTAGCAGCAGGCAGTAGCCGCGCAGCACCTGCGGGTCGCCCATCACGGCCCAGCCCGATGCGAGCCGCGCGATCAACGTGGGATCTGTTCCCGCGCGGCAGGCTTCGACCCTGCGGTGTATGGCCGTGCTCATCGACGGAACACGAAGTACACGGCCCCCGCGATGCAGAGCGAGGCCCAGAGGTAGTCCAGCTTGAGCGGCTGGCGCATGTAGAGGACGGCGAACGGAACGAACACCGCCAGCGTGATGACCTCCTGAAGAATCTTCAGCTGTGGCAGCGTCATTACCGTGTAGCCGATCCGGTTGCCAGGGACCTGCAGCAGGTACTCGAAGAGCGCGATTCCCCAGCTTGCGAGCGCAGCCACGTACCAGTGGCTGCCGCTCAGGTTCTTCAGATGCGCGTACCAGGCGAACGTCATGAACACGTTCGAGAGCGCGAGCAGCAGCACCGTGGTCGAGATCGCGCGCACGGCTCAGTCCTCGTGGAAAGGTGACGGGAGGCGAACGCCGAGCGCCTTGAGCTCGTTGCGCGTCCAGGACGGATTGCACGTGGTGAATCGCGTTCCACCCGCAGGCACGCGCGCCGGCGACGTTGCGCTTCAGGTCGTCGATGAACACGGTCGCCGCGGGATCGAGCCCGAAGCGACGCTCCGCCTCGTGATAGATGGCAGCCGAGGGCTTGATCGCGCCGACGCGGAACGACGCGATGGCTCCGTGCCCGACACCCTCGATCCCGTAGGTCGCGTCGAAATGCCGCCAGTGCAGGTCGCCCACGTTCGACAGCAGGTACACCCGATACTCGCCCATGAGCGCGCTCGCGAGATCGAACATCTCGTCGGTGCGCTCGAACATGTCGAGCCACCGGCGCCCGAGCTCGTCAGGATCCAGCGGTTGCGCCGCCGATGCGGCGATGCGACCCAGCAATTTCTCCCCGTCAATTTCGCCCCGCTCGTGTGCGTCGAGGTCGATACTCGCCAGCCACCCCGGCAGGTCCGCAAGATCCACGCCCGCGTCCTGCAGGTAGCGGACGAAGGGCTGGTAGCGAAGCCGCAGCAGCACCCCACCGACGTCGAATACCACGTTCCTGATCATGGATGGGGCCGCCAACCGAGGGTAAGGAGAAGGACCGCGAACCCGACCACGTAGCCGAGCGCGATGTGCCACCCGGACCGCAGCCACAATCTCACCGATCGGGCTTCGGGGAAAACGGTGGTAATTGCCACGCCAGCCGACGACCCGAACCAGATCATCGAACCGCCGAATCCGACCGCGTACGCGAGCATGCCCCAGTCATAGCCGCGCTGCTCGAGCGCGAGCTTGGTCAGCGGGATGTTGTCGAACACCGCGGAGACGAAGCCAAGGCCCAGCGTCGTCGGCCAGGATGGCGCCGGAAGCTGCTCGACCGGCATCAGCGAGGCCGAGAAGACCAGGCACAACAGGAACAATGTGCCCCTGAGCATGCCAGGCAGGGCCGACCAGTCCGGCGCGCGCAGCGGCGCCGCAGAGCAGCAACGCCACCCAGACCGAGACGCCGATGAACGGAAACTGTGTCGCGAGCTCAGGGAACTCGACGTTGACGCCGACATTGCAGGCCACCGCCACGGCCAGGATGAATCCGACGACGCCAACCCGCACCCAGTCCGCATGAATGCGCACGTCGGCCCGCTTCACGATGGGTGAATAGCGCTGCTGCTGCATCGATGCGGGAATGCCGAAAACCAGCAACGCGGCCACCGAGGCCACGTACGCATGGAACACCTCGCGCGGACCCACGCCATCGATCCACATCATCGTGGTGGTGGTGTCGCCGACGACGCTGCCGGCTCCGCCGGCGTTCGACGCGGCAACGATGGCGGCCAG
This sequence comes from uncultured Gammaproteobacteria bacterium, assembly GCA_963819835.1. GTDB lineage: Bacteria > Pseudomonadota > Gammaproteobacteria > Steroidobacterales > Steroidobacteraceae > RPQJ01. The sequence continues at coordinate 131,735 of CAWFXR010000023.1, read as the reverse complement.
GAAGCCGACGTGGACCTTGTGCCGGTATACGTGCGATGCCACCGTGCCGCCGATCAGCGCGGCCGCGATGTTGTCGAGAAAGGCCGACAGCACGAATACCAGCAGCAGCAGTACCAGCCCCCCGCGCCAGTCGTCCGGCAGCAGGTCAGGCAGCAGGTCAGGGACACGGCTCGCCTCGAAATGGCGGGAAAGCAGCGCGAAGCCCATCAGCAGGCAGAACAGGTTGGCCAACACCACCCACTCCGCGGCGACGTGCAGCTTGAGGCCCGCGAATCCGGGCACGCCGTGGAAGCCGACGACAGCAAGCTTCCAGCAGAGGATCGCCGCGAGGCCCGTGGCGGCCACTTCGAGTGTCCGGTCGTGGGAGAGCGCGACGCCCACCAGTGTCGCACCGAACAGCACGAATTCGACGGGGACGGCCATGCTCAGGGCGTCGGGGCAGCGAGTCGTTCGAGTTCCAGCGGTTCTCCCGGCACTCGCCGGACACGCAGCACGAAGTCGAAGCGATCCACCTCAGTACAGTAGTCGAAGTCTTCGCGCGGGGCCCAGTCACAGGCCGGGTCGAAGAATTTGCGCGCCGCCGGAGCGCTGCGCAGGCGATCACGCACTTCGGCCAGCGGCGCCGGCTGGTCCCGCAGCAGCCGGTCCAGGCACTCGGCGTAGAGATCGTCCTCGGCGCATCGTTCGCGGGCCTCGTGGCCCATGCGCACCAGCGACACCAGGTCGGCGCCCCGCGTCTTCACGTAGCGGCTAACCGCCGATATGTTAACGAAGGCGCCGGTGAGGACCTCGTCGGCCTGCGACGCGTTGACCAGCCCCTGCGTGCCCGCGTGAGTCGTGTGCACGAGTACCTTGCCGCGAAGGTCCAGCGCCGCGGATCTCCGTCGGCGAGTTGCCGGCGTTGAATCCCGGCAGCCTGCGCGCGTGCCGCTCGCCCGCGAGAATCGCCCCTGGAAAACGTCGTCCAAGCTCGAACGCGTCGTCAACCTCACCGACCGGGAACACGCGCTCCGCGCCCGCGTCGAACGCGTGCGGCGCAACCGAGAACGCGCGAAACACATCGATGACCACGGCGATGCCGCGCGCCTGGCGCGCGCCGGCCACGTGATCGAGCAATCTCAATGCGCACGCCCGCGCCTCCCGCTGGGTCATGGCTGCCCGATCTCCGTCGCCGAATTCGGCACGCAGCGCGGCGATGTCCTGATCGACCGCCACGACGTTCTCGGCCGACGCCGCCCGGTGCAGCCGGTCCCGTACTGCGTCCCAGGCCTCGCCTTCGGGGACCTCCTCGACCAGGATCTGGCTGGCACCGGACTTGTCCAGCGCGCGAAGGCCGACGTACAACTCGCGGGCGTAGGCATCCGCGCGTCGTCCGGCGTTCACCCAGGTCATGTACTTGTTGGCCGTTCGCGGCGGGCGCGTCGCCAGCACCGCCACCCGACTGCCGTCAGCAGTCAGCTGCCCGACCACTTCCTCGAGCGTTGCGCTGGTCACGATGCTCAGCGGCGTGGCAGGCGCATAGTGCTTCACGTCCGAGCCCGGCACTCGCGGCGAATCGGTCGCAGGCCTGCCCTCGACCCCGGGTACCACGGCGCACAGTTGTGTCAGCGTGATGAAGCCAGGCCGCAGCAGGCGTGGAACGTCATCCACGCACGAAACGATCGTGGACTCCAGGCCGATCCTGCAGTCACCCCCGTCCAGGATGGTCCGTGACAGCGTCGCCGAATTCCTCACGAACGTGCTCGGCCCGGGTCGGACTGACATGGCCGTAGCGATTTGCCGAGGGCGCCGCGATGCCGCTGCCGAATCCCTTGAGCAGCTGTTGTGCGACCGGGTGCGCCGGGACACGGATCGCCACCGTATCCTGCCCGCCGGTAATCGCGAGATCCACGGCGGGCGCCCTGCGCAGGACCAGGGTCAGCGGACCCGGCCAGAACTTTTCCGCCAGAGCCTGTGCCGCGGGCGGAACGACCAGGGCCCATCGCTCAAGCGCTCGCTGGTGCTCGATGTGCACGATGAGCGGGTGCGTCGCCGGACGGCCCTTGAGTTCGAACACGCGGCGGATAGCGCCTCCGGGTTCCGGGCGTCGGCGCCGAGCCCGTAGACGGTTTCGGTCGGGAACGCGACGACCTCGCCTTCGCGCAGTGCCTCCACGGCGCGGTCGATTTCTTCCTGGGGCAGGCGTGCCGTAACCATTACGGATGATAACGGATCGGCCGGAAACCGGGTCGGGGGTACGCCGCCGGGAACGAATCAGTCGAGTCCTGTCCGCACCCAGCCGTCCGGCGTCCTCGAACGAGTTCATAGGTCGGCCAGTAGTGCAGGTCGAGCTTGAGCGTGACGACGTCGACGGTTCCGTTCCATGCGACCGTCTTCAACCGGACCGCCGAGCGATCAGGACGCCCGCGCACTGCCGCGATGAATGAGTCGAGGTCGGGTGTCGGACGGCCGTCCACCTCGACGATGCGGCGTCCCGCGACCAGCCCGTAGCGCGTCGCAGGCGAACCGTAGGAGAAGTAGGCGACGAACACGCCTTCGGGCAGGATCCCGCGCTGCGCCGACATTGCCCGGTGCGGCGCGTGCAGCACCGTCCCGGCCCAGAGCAGCAGGCGATCGATGTCCCGGCCGCCGAGCGCGACCGTCTCGACGTCGATGGCCAGCTCCTTCCGTCACGCAGCACCGTCAGCGACACCGCCGGCAACTGCGTCGCAAGTTCCACATCCCTGAAGTCGACTCACCGGCCTGCCGTTGACCGCGAGCAGCAGGTCGCCATCGCGCAGGCTGCTCGCCGCCGGCGACCCCGCGACCAGGCGCGAGACGCGAAGCAACTGCCGGTTCGCGCCGCCTGCCTCTTCGAGTTTCGCCACCCAGTTGGCAGGCAGCCCGAGCTTGCGCGCCTCTGCGATCGACACGGCTTCGAACTCCGCCTCGAGCGAGTAGATCGGCTGGCCTCCCCTTGCCGCTGCGACCGCTTCCTCGACGATGTCGGATCGGCATCGCCTGGCTGACCTGCGACAGGTTCCGCCCGCCCTCGAACGCGAAACTCGACCAGAGCGCGCGCACCCGGCCATCGCGTCCGGCGACGACGCCGTCGAAGCCCACCGGGTCGTTCACCAGGGTCCCGACTTCCAGGTTGGCCTCACGGAACTGCAGCGTTCGCGACAGCGGGAAAGACACATCGTCGACCGAAGCCACGGCCGTCGCGAGCGACTGCACCCTCGATTCCCCGGTCAGGCCGACGACCGTCACCGCCTCACCCGCTTCCAGCGGCCGGACATCGAAGGTCGCGGCGCGGATCGGCGTTCCGTCTAGCAGCTTCGGGTCGAATGACAGGATCGCCACGTTGTGCAACGGGTGCACGTACTCGACGCGGCCCGGCACCTCGACCGACCCGCCGAACGTGAGGCGCGCGTCGCCGACGGCGACCGGCACAGTGTTGCGGTCCACGGCCACCAGCCCACGGTTCGCATCGACGATGACGCCGGTGCCGTGGTAGCTGCGCTCCGTGACGCCGGCGACCGAGAATGGCATGTCGAAATTCACCAGCACCAGCGACGGCGCGAGACGATCGACCAGCGGATCGCCGGTCACCGCAAACGATGTCCGCGCTGCAGCAGGCTGCACCGCCGGCGGCGGCTCGGCGAGGTCGTGACACGACCAGTAGCCCGCCGAATCGTCGCGCGTGCAGTCGAGCGCCTCGAACCAGCGCCGGTCCATCCGCATCACGCGCGTCTGGCTGCCCCGCGGATCGTCGAGCGTCGAATAGCGCAGCGCCACCCGCGCTCCGTCAGGCAGCGCGGCAATCGCCTGCTCGAATTCCTCCAGCGTTGCGACGTCCTGGCCGGCGATGTTGCTGATGACTGCCCCACGGGGAATGCCGGCCGCGCCAAGCGAATACCCGGGATTCGCGACGAACACGCCGCGCAACGGGGCGTTCATGTGGCGGGCCATCTGGTAGGAGAGATCGTGTACCACCGCATCACCGAACTGCAGGTAGCGCGCGGGCGTGATCGAGTTCAGGTCCTGCACGACGAGACTGCGCTCGAGCAGCACACCACCGCGCTCGACCTCGAGTCGCACGGGCTTTCCGACCGACGAGTCGAGAATGTCGGCCAGCGGGTCGAAGGTCGCGGTAAGCCTGCCGTTCACACGGACCAGGATGTCGCCGGGTTGCAGCTGCCCCTCGGCCGGGGAGCCGGCCTGCACCTCGCTGACGACCAGCATGCCTGTGAGTCCGGGTGCCGCCTTGCGGGCCTCGGCCTCGGTCTGCGGCCGCAGCCCCAGCCGCACGAGTTCATCGTAGGGCTGGTAGCTGAAGATCGTCTGCAGCGTCCCGCGTGTCACCGGCTGGCCGGCCTGGATCAGCCGAAGTGCGCGCTGCACCCGATCCAGAGGCAGGTAGAAACTCGCCGCCGCGCCATTGCTGCCACCGGCATTCAGCGCGACTGCGTGGCCCTTGATGTCTATCACCGGCGAACCGGAAGAACCGCCCGAGGTTCCCGACGCTGCCTGGATGTAGAACGTGTTGAAGTCGTTGTACTTCCCGACTCCATAGCGCGGCGCCTCGCGGTCCAGGCGCGCGATCGTCCCGGCCAGGATCGAAAGCTGTTCGCCGGCATCGTTGCCGACCACCCGGATCTCGACACCCACGCGCGCGCCGGCCGGGTCGAGCAGCAGCGCCTCGGCCTTCGCATAGCGCAGCTTCGACGGGTCGAATCGATAGAAACCGAAGTCGTGCACCGGGTCGCGATACACCGGCGTCAGCTCCACTTCTTCGCGATTCTGGAACACTGCGGTCGCAACCACCGGTCCCGGAGTCACGACGTGGCGATTGGTGAGGATCAGGCCGCGCGCGGCGTCGACCACAAAGCCCGTGGCCTGGCTCGATTCATTCCATTCGGTGTCGAAGGCGCGCGCCTGGTCGATCTGTATGGTGACCACCGACGGCGCCACCCGCGACACCGTATTGTCCCAGGCAGGCGTTTCGGCGCGCGCCGCGGGCAGCGCGAACAGTGCGCCCGCAATCGCCAGCCAGGCGTATGCCCGCAGGCGGGCCGCGTTCACAGTGCGCGACCGAATGCGGCCTGGAAGCGGTCCCTGAACTCGCCCAACGTGAATGAGTGCGCCTGGGTTCCAGCGTGGGCGATCTTTATCGCGCCCATCAGCGAGGCGACCCGGCCGGTCGTCTCCCAGTCGAGTCCGTTCATCAGGCCGAACAGCAGCCCGGCACGATAGGCGTCGCCGCAACCGGTGGGATCGACCACGGCCTCGGGCGTCGCTGCCGGGATGACGTGCTGCCGCCCGCCGGCATGGATGACACTGCCATCAGCACCTTGCGTGACGATCAGCGCGCGGACGCGGCTGGCTATTTCCTCGTGCGACAGCCCGGTGCGTTCGCTGAGCAACTGGCCTTCGTAGTCGTTCACCGCCACCCAGGTGGATTTCCCGATGAAGTCGAGCAATTCCGCACCGTCGAACATCGGCAAGCCCTGCCCCGGGTCGAACAACATCGGTATGCCGGCCTCCGCGAACTGGGCCGCGTGCTGCAGCATGCCCTCGCGCCCGTCCGGAGCCACGAGGCCAAGCGTGCAGCCCGACACCTGTGAGACCTCGTTCAGGTGCGATTGGTTCATCGCCCCGGGGTGGAACGCAGTGATCTGGTTGTCGTCGAGGTCGGTGGTAATGAACGCCTGCGCCGTGAACTCACCCTCGACCACGCGAACCTGGGACACGTCCACCGAGCGCTCGCGCAGCCAGCGCTCGTAAGGCGCGAAGTCGTGCCCGACCGTCGCCATCGGCACTCCCGGTCCACCGAGCAACGCGAGGTTGCAGGCGATATTGCCGGCGCAGCCGCCGAAATTGCGCCGCATGCTCGGCACCAGGAAGGCGACGTTCAGCATGTGGATGCGATCCGGCAGGATGTGGTCCCGGAATCGCCCGGGAAACACCATCACCGTATCGAAGGCGACCGATCCGCAGATGAGGGCCGTCACGCGGCCTTCCACGCGAGGTCGAGTTGCTTGGCGGCGCGCACGTCGTCGAGCCGGCGGACCGGCAGCGTATATGGCGCGCCCTTGAGTTTCGCCGGGTCGGTCTTCGCCTCCTCGCGGATGGCGACCATCGCTTCCACGAACGCGTCGATTTCCTGCTTCGACTCGGTTTCGGTCGGTTCGATCAACAGGCACTCCGGCACCAGCAGCGGGAAGTATGTGGTCGGCGCGTGGAATCCGTAGTCGAGCAGCCGCTTCGCGAAGTCCATCGCCGTCGTGCCGTACTCCCGGGCCTCGTACCTGAGCGTGAGGATGAACTCGTGACCGGCCCGGCGCTGCGGATAGGCGAGTTCGAAGCCGGCGGCGGCCAGCCGCACCATCAGGTAGTTCGCGTTCAGCGTGGCGAACTCCGACACACGGCTCATGCCGTCGCGGCCCAGCATGCGCATATAGATATACGCGCGCAGCAGCACCCCGGTGTTGCCCATGAACGCCGACAGGCGCCCGATGGTCTGCGGCAGGTCGCGCTCGTCGAGCCAGCGGTAGCGGTCGCCGTCGCGGCCGACCAGCGGCACCGGCATGAACGGCAGCAGGCGTTCGCCCACGCCCACCGCACCGGACCCAGGTCCGCCGCCGCCGTGCGGCGTCGAGAAGGTCTTGTGCAGGTTCATGTGAATGACGTCGAAATCCATGTCCCCGGGTCGGACCTTGCCCAGGATCGCGTTCAGGTTTGCGCCGTCGTAATAGAGCAGTCCGCCCGCGTCGTGGACGATCCCGGCGACTTCGCCGATGCGCCGCTCGAAGACCCCGAGCGTGGACGGATTGGTGAGCATGATGCCCGCGGTGCCCGGCCCTACCGCCGCCCGGAGCGCATCCACGTCGATGTCGCCGTTCGGCAGCGAGACGATCTCCTTGACGGTGCAGCCGCACATCGTGGCCGTCGCCGGATTGGTGCCGTGCGCCGCGTCGGGAACGATGATTTCCGTGCGCGCGAGGTCGCCCCTCGCCTGGTGATAGGCGCGGATCATCGCCACGCCCGCGAACTCACCCTGCGCCCCCGCCATCGGCGTGAGCGACACACCGCGCATGCCGGTGACTTCCTTAAGCATTTCCTGGAGCTCGTACAGGCAACGCAGGATTCCCTGCCCGGTCAGGTCGGGCGCGAGCGGATGACGCGACAGGAACTCCGGCAGCATCGCGTACTGGTTACAGGCGCGCGGGTTGTACTTCATCGTGCACGACCCGAGCGGGTAGAAGTGCGTGTCGATGGAGAAGTTGAGCTGCGACAGTCGCGTGAAATGCCGCACCGCCTGCAGTTCGGAGACCTCGGGCAGCACCGGCGGCCTGCGGCGGCGCAGCGCCGCCGGGATCACGGGCTCGGCGCGCTCGAGCGGATACTGGGCCGCGGCGCTGCGGCCGGGGACGGAGTGTTCGAAGATCAGTTTTTCGAGCATGTCGGACCTCACGCTGCAGAGACGGCGGCGCCGCTCATGATGTCGCGGAGCGCCCGCGCATAGGTGTCGATGTCTTCCTGCGTGCGCGTCTCCGTGGCGCAAACCAGCAGCGCGTTGCCAAGGGCGGGGTAGTCGGCGCTCGCGTCGAACCCGCCGACGATCCCGCGCGAAGCCAGCGCGTCGAGCACTGCGCCGACAGGCCGATCGAGCACCAGCAGCGCCTCGTGGAAGCGCGGCCGGTCGAACGCGACCCTGACGCCAGGAACCTTCGCCAGCGCGTCGACCAGCGAGGCGCTGCGGTCCATGCAGGCGGCGGCGACCTGTGCCAGGCCGCGCGCGCCGAGCAGGGACATGTGGATCGTGGCCGCCGTGACCAGCAGGCCCTGGTTGGTGCAGATGTTGGAGGTCGCCTTGCTGCGGCGGATGTGCTGCTCACGGGCCTGCAGCGTAAGCGTGTAACCGGGCTTGCCGTCGAGGTCCACGGTGCGCCCGATGATGCGGCCCGGCATCTGCCGGATGTGTTCCATCCTGGTCGTCATGAAGCCGAAGTAGGGGCCGCCCGATGACAACGGCACGCCCAGTGGCTGCCCTTCGCCACAGACGATGTCCGCACCGCGCGCGCCCCACTCGCCGGGCGGCTTCAGCAGCGCGAGCGACACCGGGTTGACCACGGCGATCACCATCATGCCCATCTCGTGCGCGCGGTCGGTGAGTTCGTCCACGTCTTCGAGCGTGCCGAAGAAGTTCGGCTGCTGGATCACCAGCGCCGTGATGTCCTCGCCGCGGTAGCGCTCGAGGTTCGCCGCAGGCGTATGGCCGCCGCGGTCGTCGTAGCCAAGCAGTTCGAAGGCGAGCCGCTGGTTCCCGGCAACCGCCTTCGTGACGTCGCGATACCTGGGATTCAGCGCTACCGGCAGCAGTATGCGTGCCGATTTCGACTTGCGGTGCGCCCGCACCGCCATCAGGCAGGCCTCGCCGAGTGCGGTCGCTCCGTCGTAGAGCGATGCATTCGACGCATCCATGCCGGTCAGGCTCGCCATCATCGACTGGTACTCGTACAGCAGCTGCAGCGTGCCCTGGCTGGCCTCGGCCTGGTACGGCGTGTAGGCGCTGTAGAACTCGCCCCGCGAGACGATGGCCCAGACCGCGGCCGGCACGTGGTGCTCGTAGGCGCCGGCGCCTATGAAATTCAGCGGCCGACCGTCCAGGGCTGCGCGCTCTGCCATCAGCCGTCCGATCTGCATCTCGGTCGCGGCCGGCGGAATGCCTTTCAACTCGCCGCAGCGCAGCTCCGCCGGGATCTCGTCGAACAGCGCCTCGGTGCCCGATGCGCCGATTGCGGCCAGCATGTCGCGGACATCGTCCGCCGTGTGCGGGATAAAGGGCATGGTCTCACCCGTGGGTCAGTGGGTTTCCGCAGCCAGCGCAGCCTCGTAGGCCGCCGCATCGAGCAGCGCAGCGAACTGCGACTTGTCGTCGGGCCGGACGCGCATCAGCCAGCCGGCACCGTATGGATCCTGGTTGATCAGCTCCGGCTGGCCGCCGAGGTCGGCATTCGCCGCCACGATCTCGCCGCTCACCGGGCTGTAGACGTCGGATGCTGCCTTGACGGACTCGACGACCGCACAGGCTTCGCCGGCGGCAACCCTGCGGCCCTGCTCCGGAACCTCCGCGAACACCAGGTCGCCGAGTGCCTGCTGCGCGTGGTCGGAGATCCCGATCGTGATGGTGCCGTCGGCCTCGAGTCGGGCCCACTCGTGGGATTTCATGAATCGGAGATCTGCGGGAACGTTGCTCATGACGTACTCCAGGGAGGAATGTTCAAAGTGCGATGGCGACCCGCCCGTGGCGGACGAACGGCGGACGCACCACCGTCGCGGCCAGCAGCCGCCCGCGAATCTCGACCTCGCAGCGATCCGTCGTCTGGGACGGGACTCGTGCGAGCCCGATCGAGCGCTCGAGTGTCGGCGAGAACGTGCCGCTGGTGACCTCGCCCTCGCCGACGGCCGGGACGATCACCTTCTGGTGCGAACGCAGCACGGCCCGGTCGCCGAGCAGCAGGCCGACCTGCTTGCGCGGCACGCCGCGCGCCTTCTGCTCGACCAGCGCGGCGCGGCCGATGAAGTCGCGGTCCTGCGGCTCCCAGGCGATGGTCCAGGCGAGGCCGCTCTCGAGCGGGGACACCGTCTCGTCCATGTCGCTGCCGTAGAGGTTCATGCCGGCCTCGAGACGCAGCGTGTCGCGTGCGCCGAGCCCGCAAGGCATCACTCCCGCCTGGCGGAGGCGTTCCCAGAACCCGGCGGCCTGCGCCGGTCGGCAGCATGATTTCCCACCCATCCTCGCCGGTGTACCCGGTGCGCGCGACGAACCAGTCGTCGGCCGGCGTGCCGAAGAACGCCCCGAGGTCCATGGCCCGCGCAGCGAGGGCCGGATCGAGCAGCGTCGCGGCTTTCTGCCGTGCATTCGGGCCCTGCACGGCGATCATCGCCAGGTCGAAGCGCGGCTCGACCGAGACCTCGAAAGCGCCCGCGTGCTCGCGCAGCCAGGCGATGTCCTTGTCGCGCGTGCCTGCGTTCACGACCATCCTGTACCAGTGGTCGTCAAGGTAATAGACGATCAGGTCGTCGATGATCCCGCCGTGCTCGAGCAGCATGCAGGAGTAGAGCGCCTTGCCGGACTGGGTGAGCTTTGCGACGTCGTTGGCGAGCACCCGGCGCAGGAAGTCGCGGACCCGCGGACCGCGCAGGTCCACGACACACATGTGGGACACGTCGAACATGCCCGCGTCGCGACGCACGCCGTGGTGCTCCTCGATCTGCGAGCCGTAATTGACCGGCATGTCCCAGCCACCGAAGTCGACCATGCGCGCGCCGCCGGCGACGTGCGTTTCGTAGAGCGGAGTGCGAAGTCCCATTTGTTATTTCCCGCGGCCAGAAATGAAAAGAGGCGACGGGCCGCCCAGGCCCGCCGCCCCTCTGTCCTGTGACCTGAGAGATCGGGCGCCGGTCTACCGGCGCCGCACCCCTTCGGTGGGCCCCTCGCGGGGCCGCTCTCCAGAGCCCATCAAGCACCGCCGTACCTTTGCCTGAGCGTTTCCGGGCGGGTTGCGCCTTCGGCGGAGCAAGCTGCAACCGAAAATCGGTGCCTGGCACCTATTTATGGTCGCTACCTGCCCTCTCTCCGGACGGGCCTTGCGATGGGTGACGGAATGGTACCCGAGCACGTCGGCCTCGGCCAGCCAACCCTGGGCGTACGACTTGTCAATTTGGCCGCAGGAGCCGGAACATCGCTGACCCTGACGGATTCCCGGAGCGTCCAGCCCATGCGAGCCCTCTTTCGGACCCTGGTCCCGATCCTCGTCCTGACGGCCGGGTCGGCCGGAGCATTTGCCGCAACGACGGCCGGCGACGCCGAAGCACGCCTGAATTTGCTGTTCCAGTCGGAGTGGGAGCGCGGGCTGCGTGAAGACCCGCTGGCGGCGACCTACATAGGCGACCACCGCTACGACAATCGCTGGCCGGACCTGTCCGCCGAGCGCGCTCGCGAAGAACAACGCCGATGACCAGGCAGTGCTCGCGACGCTGGCCGGGATCGAGCCCGCCTCGCTGACCGATGCGGACCGGCTGAACCGCGACCTCTTCCGGCGCATGTACCAGGAATCGGTGGATGCCTACCAGTGGGGCCTCCAGTACATGCCGATCAATCAGCGTGGCGGCGTGCAATCGGCGAGCGAGCTCGCCGGCCTGATCGAGTTCTCGACCGCGCGCGACTACGAGAATTGGATCGCGCGCCTCGAGCGAATCGGGACGTACGTGGACCAGAACATCGCGCTGATGCGCGAAGGCATGCGCCGCGGACTGATGCAGCCGAAGGTCATCATGCAGCGCGTCCCTGACCAGATCGCGAAGCAGGTGGTCACTGACCCGGAGGCGAGCCCGTTCTATTCCCCGTTCCGGACCATGCCGGCGACGATGCCGGCGGAGGAACAGGAAAAATACCGCGCGGCGGGACGAGCGGCGATCACGCGCACGGTCGTACCGGCATACCGTCGGCTGCAGGACTATTTCGTCAAGGACTACCTGCCCGCCTGCACCGATTCCGTGGGCGTCTGGGCGCTGCCCGGCGGTGAGGCCTGGTACCAGGAGCGCATCGCGTGGTTCACGACCACCGGCCTGACCGCCGACCAGATCCACCAGATCGGCCTCGATGAGGTCACGCGCATCCGCGGCGAGATGCAGAAGGTCATCGCGCAGGTCGGTTTCAAGGGCAGCTTCGCGGAGTTCCTGCATTACCTGCGCACTGACCCCAGGTTCCACTACACCGACGCGGCGGAGCTGCAGCAGGCCTACATGGCCATGGCGAAGCGCATCGACCCGCTTTTGCCGCAGTATTTCGGAAAGCTGCCGCGCATGCCCTACGGCGTGCGGCCCATCCCGGCCGAATCGGCGCCCGATACGACGACCGCCTACTACAGCGGCCCGGGGCTGGACGGCCGCCGCGCGGGCTACTACTACGTGAATCTCTACAAGCCCGAGAGCCGGCCGAAGTACGAGATCCCGGTGCTCACGATCCACGAGGCTGTTCCCGGCCATCACCTGCAGATCGCCCTCGCGCAGGAACTCGGCGACCTGCCGATGTTCCGACGTGACTTCGAGGCCACCTGCGTTTGTCGAGGGCTGGGCCCTGTACAGCGAGAGCCTGGGGCAGGACATGGGGCTCTATGCCGACCCGTACGACAAGTTCGGCCAGCTCACCTACGAGATGTGGCGCGCCGTGCGCCTGGTGGTGGACACCGGCATGCACCACAAGCACTGGACGCGCGAACAGGCGATCCAGTTCTTCAAGGACAACGCCGCCAAGAACGAACTCGACATCGTCAACGAGATCGACCGCTACATCTCCTGGCCGGGCCAGGCGCTCGCCTACAAGATCGGCGAGCTGAAGATCAAGGAACTGCGCGGCCGAGCCGAGTCGGCGCTCGGACCCGCATTCGACCTGCGCGCGTTCCACGACGTCGTGCTCGGCAGTGGCGCCATTCCGCTCGACGTGCTCGAAGGCAACGTGCAGCGCTGGATCGCGGAGCGTTCGGCCTCGACCAGGGCACAGTCAGGTCGATGACTCGCCTGCCACGCCGGCGAAGCGTCCCGGTACGCGTCGGTCGCGTGGTGATCGGCGGCGAGCACCCGGTCGTGGTGCAGTCCATGACCAACACCGACACCGCGGACGTCGAGGCCACGGCGCTGCAGGTGCGCGCGCTCGCGCTGGCGGGCTCCGAACTGGTGCGCGTCACGGTCAACACCGAGGAGGCCGCGGCGGCCGTTCCTGCGATCGCAGCGCGCGTGCGCGAACTCGGCATGGATGTGCCGCTGGTGGGCGACTTCCACTTCAACGGCCACAAGCTGCTGCGCGAGCATCCGGCATGTGCCGAGACGCTGGCCAAGTACCGCATCAATCCGGGCAACGTGGGTCGCGGCAGCAAGCGTGACCCGCAGTTCGCCGAGATGATCGAGATCGCCTGCCGCCACGGGAAGCCGGTGCGAATCGGCGTGAACTGGGGCAGCCTCGACCAGGACCTGCTCACGCGGCTGATGGACGAGAACTCGCAGGAGCGCAGACCCGCTCGACGCGGTGGACGTGGTCCGCGAAGCGCTGGTGGTCTCCGCGCTCGACAGCGCGACGCGGGCCGAGGAACTGGGCCTGCCCCACGACCACATCGTCATCTCCTGCAAGGTGAGCGGCGTGCAGGACCTGATCGGCGTCTATCGCAACCTCGCCGTGCGCTGCGACTACCCGCTGCACCTGGGCCTCACCGAGGCCGGCATGGGTTCGAAGGGCATCGTCGCCTCCACTGCGGCGATGTCGGTGCTGCTGCAGGAAGGCATCGGCGACACGATTCGCGTCTCGCTGACGCCGGACCCGGGTGGCGATCGCACCAGGGAGGTCCAGGTCGCCCAGGAAATGCTGCAGACCATGGGACTGCGTTCGTTCACGCCGATGGTCGTGGCCTGCCCGGGCTGCGGACGCACGACGTCGACCTACTTCCAGGAACTCGCGCAGAAGATCCAGGCGCACCTTCGCGAACGCATGCCGGAGTGGCGGCGCCGGTATGCGGGCGTCGAGGAAATGACGGTCGCCGTCATGGGCTGCGTGGTGAACGGGCCTGGCGAGAGCAAGCACGCGAACATCGGCATCAGCCTGCCCGGCACCGGCGAACGACCGGTCGCCCCTGTTTACGTGGACGGCGAGAAGGGACCGACGCTGAAGGGCGAACGCATCGCCGAGGAATTCCAGGCGCTCGTCGAGCAATACGTCGAGCGCACTTTTGGCACGAGGACACCACCATGAGCAAGCTGCGCGACCTGGCCTGCGCCCCCTGCCCCGCCGGCACGCCACCGCTCGCGTCCGCCGACGCGGCGAAGCTGCTCGCGGAACTGCAGCCGGGCTGGCGGATCGCCGACGACGGCAAGTCGCTGCGCCGCGCGTGGCGATTCGCCAGTTTCCACGAGACCATCGGCTTCGTGAACGCAGTGGCGTGGATCGCCAACACCGAGGACCACCACCCTGACCTCGAGCTTGGCTACGACTACTGCCGGATGGCGCTCGGAACGCATTCGATAGGCGGGCTGTCGCAGAACGATTTCATCTGCGCGGCAAAGATCGACGGATTGGGCGCATGACCGCCAGCACGGCCGGCTCGGCCGACTGGGAGTAACGCAAAGAGCATCCAATCGATTTCGACCAGGGGGAACGATGGACGGGAACACGCATGACACCGGCGACGGGACGGCGCTGCCGTTCGTCGCACCCTGCAGGACGCTTGCGCCGCTCGCCCCGCTGAAATGGCTACGGCTCGGCTGGCGCGACATGTGGTCCGCGCCGCGGCAAAGCCTGACCTACGGGCTCGTCATCGTCGTGCTGAGCCTTGCGCTCGCGCAGATCGCGATCAAGTTCGGAGGCTACTGGGAGCTGCTCGCGCTGGTGTCCGGCTTTATCCTGATCTCCCCGGTGCTCGCGGTCGGCACCTATGTGATCAGCATCCATCTGGAGCGTGGCGAGATACCTTCGCTGCGCCGCTGCCTGCGCGAGGAGCAGCGCGCCTTCGGCAACCTGATGGTGTTCGCGCTGATGCTGATGGTCGTGTTCCTGGTCTGGGCCCGTGCGGGATCTGCAGTGCACGTATTCTTTCCAATCAGCGAGGCGCCGGACTGGGGCGACTACCTGTCGTTCTTCGGCATCGGCAGCGCGATCGGCTCGATCTTCGCCGCAATAGTGTTTTCAGCCGCCGCCTTCTCGCTGCCGATGCTGGTGGACCGAAAGGCGGACACGGTCACGGCGGTCGTTACCAGCATCAATGCGGTGCTGCGCAACAAGCCGGCCATGGCGGTATGGGCCGCGTGCATCGTGCTCGCGGTGGCGCCCGGGTTCGCGCTGCTGTTCATCGGGCACGATCGCGGCGGCGGCCTCGCGTGGATCATGGCCGGGCTCGGGCTGACGCTGCCGCTGATCGGTCACGCGACCTGGCACGCGTACCGGGAGACGATCGACGCCGGCGCCTGGCCGCTGAACGAGGACGTGACCCGCGGCTGACGGATGGCGGCTCACCACACTGACTGGCCGCCAGCGTACGCTCGACCAGGACGACCTAGCGACGCGCCTTCAGCGCAACGGCGGTCGGTCGGTCACCTGGCCAGGAGTCATTTCCTCGCGCCCAGATCTGACAAGAGCTCGAGTTGAAGCTCCTGTATCTGCACCAGGCGCTCCCACTGGTGCGAGAGTAGGTGATCGATCTTTTCGTGCAGGTGGCGAATCTCGAGTTCCGCCTTCAGGTTCACCTGGTAGTCGTGCTGGGATCGGACTCGATCTTTCGCCTCCTGGCGATTCTGGCTCATCATGATCACGGGCGCCTGGATCGCGGCGAGACAGGAAAGTATCAGGTTCAGGAATATGAAAGGATACGGATCAAGGGGTCGCCACAGGTAGACCAACGAATTCATTGCGACCCAGGCAACGAGGAAGACGGCGAAGCAGATCAGAAACGCCCAGCTTCCACCGAACGTCGCAATCCTGTCCGCCATCCGTTCACCGGCAGTCCAGTTCTGCTCGAACTCGGCATCGACATTGGATGAAAGAAGCTCGTGCTCCCGGAGGCTCCGGACAACGTCCTGCTCGAGGGCGGACAGCTCGCCTCGCTCTGACTCGAGCAGCCCACGAACGTATCTGTCACGTGCCAGGGCAAGATCCGCCCTGCAGATAAACGAGTTCGACGACCAGTCGGGACAGGTCTTCAGGATTTCCCCCGCCAGCTCCTTGCGGACTATTTCCCCGGATACGATGTTGCGCGCCGCGAAGGGCTTGCTGCAGATCGCGCAGGTCCTGTTCGAACTGGCTTGGAACGTCATGCAGCGCACGCCTCCTTTGGTGACGCCCGGCGACGGCCGGGCCTGCGGATTAATTGCCTGCGAATGTCCTGCAGATGCGGTAGCGGCGCCATGCCCCACGGTGATACTGCACCCGGGCGCGGTCAGGTTTCGCAACGCGACGTGAGGGGCTGCGTCGCCCCCACTGAACTCACTGCAGCAGCGTCCGGTCCAGTTCCGGATCCACTTCGTGCATCAGGTCGACCGGCAACCGCGAGTAGCGCATCGCCGCGGCGTATCCCCGCCGGTCGCCGTCGCGATCCATCATCCACTGCGCGTGCTCGCAGAGCAGCACGAGCTGCAGCGAGCGCGACAGGGTCATCGCGAGCCGCCGGGCACCGGACTGCAGCACCTCCCGGTCCTGGCCCGACTCGAGCCACAGCGCCGCGCGCTCCAGCGCCGCGACGGCGTTGCGCCCGGCCGCTGCGAGCCGCGGCTCCTTCAGTGACCGCAGGCAGGACGATGCCCGCCCCATCAGTGCGGCCAGGCCGGCATTGAGGTCGGAGCGCAGCAGCGCGTCCAGCGACAGCACGTTGGTCGTGCCTTCCCAGATCGGCAGCACGTGGGTGTCGCGCAACAGGCCCGGCAGGCCCGTGTCCTCGACATAGCCGGCGCCACCGAAACTCTCGATGGCCTCGCTCACGACCGCCACCGCCTGCTTGCCCGTGACCAGCTTGGTCAGGGGCGTGACCAGCCTGAGCAGCGCGCGCTGCCCCTCGTCGATCTCGCCGCGCTCCTGCCGGCCCGCGAGTTCGACCAGCAGGAATGTCATCAGGAACGCGCCCCAGGTCTCGGCCTCCATCGCGGCCAGCGTGTCGAGGTGCAGCGGCTGCCTTGCCAGCGGCTGCCCGAAGACCTCGCGGCGCGCCGCATACGAACGTGCCAGCGCGAGTCCGCGTCGCATCGCCGCAATCGCGCAAACGCTGTTCCACATCCGCGTGACGCCAAGCATCGGCTCGATGGCGCGCGTGCCGTTGAATGCCTGCCCGACCAGTTCGGCGCGGGTACCGTCCAGCATCAGCTCAGCGGTGGGCACCTTGCGCGTGCCGAGCTTGTCCTTCAACCGGTCCACCCGCAGGCCGTTCAGGCGACCCTCGGCGTCGCGCACTTCCACGTAGAACATCGCGAGGCCCTTGCCTCCCGCCTCGTTTCCTTCCGGCCGCGCGAGAGTCAGCGCCATCTGCGAGGCGACCGACGAGGTGAACCACTTGCGACCGTGCAGCCGCCACGCGTCGTCCTCGCGCACCGCGCGCGTCTGCGAGCGCCCGACGTCGGAGCCGCCGGTGGTCTCGGTCATCCACTGGCCGCTGGTCCATGCGGTCGCCGGGTCGCGTGACGTCAGGCGCGGCAGTGCGCGCTCGATCAGCGCCTGGTTGCCTGACTCGAGCAGCGAGCGCGCGGCGCCGTCGGTCATCGCGAGCGGGCAGGTGTACACGTCGGAGGACGGGTGGAAGAGGTACACCTTCGCGAACTGTGCGATGCGGGCATGGCGCCCGTACTCGCCTTCGTAGGCAGTGGCTACCAGGCCGTGCCGCGTCGCCAGGCGCTCGGCCTCGCGCCACAACGGCGTGACTTCGACCGAGTCCACGCGATTGCCCCAGGCATCCCACTGCACCAGGCGCGGCTCGTTCAGACGGTCGGCGAGCTGCATCGCGTACATCCGACCGCCGGCCGCCGCGCCCAGTTCGTCGAGTTCCGGCTCGAGCGCGCGGTGCACGTCTGCCGGGAGGACTCGCTTCAGCCAGGAGCCGAGCAGCGGATCGTCGCGGTACTGGTTACCCAGCTCGGGCGCCGCCTGCGTATAGAGGTCTTTCTGCCAGTCGGTTCCGGTCACTGCGAATTCCCCGGGCGTGAAACGATGGCTGGAAGGTCGCCGGCCAGGCCCAGTGCGCGCCGTACGAGCGCGCGTCGCAGGGCCGGCTGCGAGGAGACGAGCGCGAGGCCGAGCCGGCGTGCAGCCGCGACCCCGACACTGCGCTCACCAAACAGGCGATTCAAGGTGTCCGTCGTACCGAGCAGCACGGCATTTTCCGCCCGCCGCCAACGTGCGTAGCGGCGCAGTGCCCGATTTCCAACCGGGTCGTCGCCCGACCCGGCAGCGTCGCCCAGCGCCTCGACCAGCGACGCCGCGTCGAGAAAGCCGAGATTCACGCCCTGCCCCGCCAGTGGATGAATGGTGTGCGCTGCATCGCCGACCAGCGCGAGGCGCGGCTGTACGTATTCGCGCGCATGCCAGAGCGCGAGCGGAAACCCGGCGCGGCCGCTGTCGAGCACCACATCGCCGAGCACCCGGCTGCTGGCCTCGGTGACCTGCCGGTTGAATTCGGCAGGCACCGCCTCGATCAGTGTCGCAGCCGCCTCCGGCGTCGTCGTCCATACCAGCGAGACGCGCCCGTCGCGAAGTGGCAGGAAGGCGATGGGTCCGTCCGGCAGGAATCGCTGCCAGGCGGTGTGCTCATGCGGCTGCCCGGTGCGCAGGTGCGCGACCACGGCAGTCTGGCCGTAGGCCCAGCCTGCGCGGCCGATGCCGCAAAGCTCGCGTGTCCTCGACTGGCTGCCATCCGCACCGACGACCAGCCCGGCGGTGACGCTGCGCCCGCCGCCAAGCGCTACCGTGGCGGAGTCGTGGTCGAACTCCAGGCCCTCGAGTCGATCGCGCAGTTGCGTAATGCCCCGCAGCGCCGGTGCCTCAGCCAGCGCCCACTGCACACGCAGGTTTTCGGCGATGTGGCCGAGGTCCGGCTCACCGGTCTCGGCTGCGTCGAATCGCAGCGCGTCGCGCGCATCGTGCGTGCTCGCGGCATCCCACACGACCATGCGCTCATAGGGGCAGGCGTGCGGCGCGATCTCTGCCCAGGCCCCGGCCACGCCGAGCACCCGCTGCGAGGCACGCGACAGCGCCGATACGCGCAGGTCCACCGAATCGTCGGCCGGTGGACGCGGCGCCGACGGCTCGACCACCGCGATCCGCCAGCCGGCCAGGCGTTCGTCCAGCGCGAGCAGCGCGGCGACGCAGAGCCCAACCATGCCGCCGCCGATGACGACGACGTCGAAATCGAGGCGCCGGCCGAGGCTCACGGCGCCGGACCGACGAGCGGCACGCCGCGTGCGAGTCGCGGCACCCGTCCCGCAGCGCCCACGCTCAGCCTGGACATGGCGGACTTGGCCGGCGGAAAAATATCGAAAACCAGCAGCCCGAAGCTCCGGAGCCCGCGCATCACTCCGAGCGGCGTACCGAACAGGCGCACGAGCCCGTCGGTGAACGCGACGATGCGCCTCTGGTCCTGCTCGCGCCACGACGCGTAGGCTTCGAGCAACGCCGGGTCGCCAATGTCCGTGCAACCCGAGGCACGCGTATCCGCAATCACCTCGGCGAGGCAGGCCGCATCGCGCAGCCCGAGGTTGAATCCCTGCCCGGCGATCGGGTGCAGCCCCTGTGCAGCCGCACCGACGATCGCAATCCGCGGCCCGACGTGCCGCTCGGACCGGGACATCGCCAGCTCGTATGAGTACCGGACGCCCACCTTGAGCATTCGTCCGAGGCGGAACCCGAACGCCGACTGGAACTCGGCCAGGAATTCCTCGTCGGGCAGCGCGAGCAGCCGCACGGCTTCGTCGGGCCTGCGCGTCCAGACCACACCGCACCGTCCGTCGGCCAGCGGCAACACGGCGATCGGACCGTCGGGCGTGAATCGCTCATAGGCCACGTGGTCGTGGAAGCGCTGCGCCGTCATGGTCGTTACGATCGCCGTCTGGCCGTAGTCCCATCGCTCGGATGCAATACCCGCCTGCTCGCGGACCGCGGAGTGCGCACCGTCGGCCGCGACCACCAGGCGCGCTCGGATATGGAGTGGCTTGCCGTCATGCTCGACGCCCAGCACCCTGGCGTCGTCCTCGAGCGTCGTCGAGACCACGTTCGCCGGTGCGACGACCTCCACCCCGGGAGCGGAGCGCAAACCCTCCCACAGCGCGGCGCCGATCACGCGGTTCGGCAGCACGCAGCCCAGCGACTCCAACCCCTGCTCGGCCGCGTCGATGCGCGCGGCGCCGAATCTTCCCTGCTCCGATACGTGGATCCGGCGGATAACGGTCGCTTCACGCTGCATGTATCGCCATACGCCGAGGCCCTGGAAAGTCCTGACCGTGCCGTTGGCCAGCGCCGTCGTGCGTTCGTCGTAGCTGGGGTGGCCGCCAACGCCGGGCATGACCGCCTCGACGACCGCGATGCGCAGGCCGGTCGGCGCCAGTGCAAGCGCCAGCGATGCACCGACCAGTCCGCCGCCGGAGATGGCCAGGTCGCAGTCGAGTCGTCGAATCGGGTCGGTCATGGCCGCATCAGGTGCCCATCAACCGCTCGATCTCGGCCGGCGTGCGCGGCAATCCGGCCGTCAGGAGCTCGCTGCCGTCGGCCGTGACCGCCACGTCGTCTTCGATCCGCACGCCGATGTTCCACCAGCGCTTCGGCACGCCGCGAGTACCCGCCGGGATGTAGATACCCGGCT
Source organism: uncultured Gammaproteobacteria bacterium (assembly GCA_963819835.1). GTDB lineage: Bacteria > Pseudomonadota > Gammaproteobacteria > Steroidobacterales > Steroidobacteraceae > RPQJ01. The sequence continues at coordinate 111,372 of CAWFXR010000023.1, read as the reverse complement.
CCACGGTCATGCACATCCCCGGCTCGAGCACGCGCCATTCGTCGCCGACCTTGTAGTCACCGACATCGTGCACGTCCATGCCGATCCAATGGCCGGTGCGGTGCATGTAGAACTTCTTGTAGGCCTCCGACTTGACGAGCGTGGGCACGCGGCCCTTCAGCAGCCCGATGCGCACCAGTCCCTGGGTGATGGCTCGCACCGCCGCGTCGTGCGGATCGTTCCAGTGGTTGCCCGGGCGGATGCTGGCGATGGCCGCATCCTGGGCTTCCAGCACGACCTCGTACACCGCCTGCTGCTCGCGCGTGAACCGTCCGTTGACCGGGAAGGTCCGGGTGATGTCCGAGGCGTAGTAGCGATACTCGCAACCGGCGTCGATCAGCAGCAGGTCGCCGTCGCAGAGTTCCGCGTTGTTCTCGTGGTAATGCAGCGTGCAGGCGTTCGCGCCGCCGCCGACGATCGGGTGATATGCGATGTCGGCGTCGTGACGGTGGAACTCGTGCAGCAGTTCCGCCATCACCTCGTACTCGTGCACGCCGGGCCGGGTCGCCTTCATCGCGCGGATGTGCGCGCCGACCGAGATCTTCGCCGCACGGCGCATCACCGCGAGCTCCGTGCGGCTCTTGTAGAGGCGCATGTCGTGCAGCTGGTGGTCGAGCGCGACGAATTCCTGCGGAGTGTGCATGCCCTGCTTGGCCTGGCCGCGCAACGTGTTCACCCAGCCGATGACGTGCTGGTCGAACTCCGGGTGTATGCCCATCGTGTAATAGACCCGGCTGCACTGCTCCATCAGGCCCGGCAGGATGTCGTCGATGTCGCCGATCGGGAAGGCATCGTCGGCGCCGTAGTCGGAGGTGGCGCCGTCGGTGCCGGCCCGCTTTCCATCCCAGGTCTCGCGCAGCGGGTCTCGGTCGCGCACGAACAGGATGTACTCGGCCTGGGCACGTCCGGGCACCAGTACAGCCACCGACTGCGGCTCGTCAAAGCCCGTCAGGTAGTGGAAATCGCTGTCCGGGCGATAGTGGTAGTGAACGTCGCTGTTGCGCTGCTTCTCGGTGGCAGCGGGCAGGATGGCTATGCCTCCCTTGCCGATCATGCGCATCAGCTGCCGGCGCCTGCGCGCAAATTCGTCCTTCCTCAATGTCATGGTGGATCAGTGACCGGAGCTGGGGGGTGGCTGGCTCGCACGCTGCACGGCGAGTTCGTCGTAAACGAGCTGGACCGCCGCGCGCACGAACTCGACGAGTTCGATATAGGCGTCCTCCTCGACCTCGGGACTCTCGGAGCCGACCGCCCCGGCCTGCGAAAACTTCGCAAGATCGGAAAGTACCTCGGCAACGTCGTCTGGTAGCTGTGCCCCGCCGGCCGTCCCGGCGGCGCCGAATCCGTACAGGAAGCCGTGGCTCCAGGCGCTCAGTGCCTCGACACGAACGGCGAGCGGCTGCTCGTCGTCGGGCAGCAGTGGCTCGAATTCCATCTGTCCCCCGGCGAGCGCCGCGGCGGTCCGCGCCCGTACCATCGCGAGGAGCTCGCCGTCGCCGGCTCCATCAGGGAATATCTCGTCCTTCCACTCGGCAAGACCGTAGTCCCGCCGGACGCAGGCTGCCCCGCAGAGGCAACCGTGTGCCTCGGACGCGTGCACGGCCGAACCTGCGGCGGCGAGCGCTTGCGCGACCTCGTCGAATCTGGCGGGCTCGGTCATCGTGATTATCGTAACATCGCGCACCGGCCGGGCGCCGGCTCAATTGATTCCATGCGGGTGCAGCCCTATAGTTCCTCGCATGACCGAGACCGCCGCAAGATCCGCCATCGACGCCGAGTTGCGTCGCCTTGAACGCCGCCTGGACGAACTCGTCGCTACCGTCGGCCAGCTCAAGGAAGAGAACCGGGCCCTCAGGCAGCGGCAGGACACGCTGATGTCCGAGCGCGCGAACCTGCTGCAGAAGAACGAGCAGGTCCGGGCCCGGGTCGAGGCGATGATCGGACGACTGAAGGCGATGGAGCACGGCGCATGAGCGAAGAACGAGTGACGCGAGTGGGCGTGAGGCTGCTCGACCGCGAATACCAGGTCGCCTGCCCGGCCGAGGAACGTGCCGACCTGCTCGATTCCGCGGAGTACCTCGACGCCAAGATGCGGGAGATCCGCGACTCGGGCAAGGTTACCGGGCTCGAGCGAATCGCCGTGATCTCGGCACTCAACCTCGCGAATGAATTGATCAAGCTGCGTCGGCAGGGCTCAACGGTCGACGGCGACGTGGGAGCACGCCTGCGCGTCCTGCGTGAGCGCGTCGAGTCCGCGCTCGAGCGAGGGCAGCAACTGGAACTATAGGAGGGCGACCCGGCTCGCCCTTCGACGATTTGGCGCCACCTGCGGTGTTCGACACGGTCCGGGTTACCTCTCGACCGTATGTTAATACCCTGGGGAGCCGGCCAGCCGGCACCGTTGTGCAAGTCCGCCCAGAGCGGGAAGCCTGAGGTGCTGTGGCCTTCCCCGCCTATTGCTCCATGTCGAGAGCAATGGTTCGTGACGGCACAGGCGGGTGGCGCCATCCCCTTTCCACTGCGGATGACCCCGACGCATGGCGCAGCCGACCGCTCAGATTCGCGCCGAGCGCCGCAGGCTCCGCGCGCTGCGGCTCGGGCTGCCGCGCGCCGAGCGGGTTGCCGCCGAGTCCGCGATCCTGGCCGCGCTGAAACGACTGCGCATCCTCCGCCCCGGTCGGCGCGTGGCCGCCTACCTTGCCATGCCCGGCGAAGCGAGCGTCGCGGGTGCGATTGCGGTGGCCCTCGAGTCCGGTGCCGAAATCTACGTGCCGCAGTTGACCAGCCGGCGGCAGGGGCGAATGCGCTTCGTGCGGATGCGACGGGATTGCCCGCTCCGGCCCAACACCGCCGCGTTCGGAATCCTGGAGCCCGCCGACGGTGCCCGCGAGTGGTTGCCGCCACCGCGCCTGGACGTGATCCTCGTCCCGCTGGTCGGCTTCGATCGCCTGGGCAATCGCCTAGGCATGGGTGCCGGCTACTACGACCGGGCGCTCCGGCAACGACGTGACCGGGACCGGGCCTGGCGGAGGCCCCGGCTCGTCGGCATCGCGTTCGCGTGCCAGGAAATCGGGCGCATCGATCCTTCGCCCTGGGACGTTGCTCTCGATCTCATCGTCACCGAACGCGAAATCATCATTCCCCGCCGCAACGCGGCCGCACGACTGCCGGAGGACCCTGCTTGAACTGCTGGCTCTTCAAATCGGAGCCCGACACCTTCGGTGTCGACGACCTCGCGCGTTGCAAGGATGCGACGACGGCCTGGGACGGCGTGCGCAACTACCAGGTGCGGAACTTCCTTCGCGACACGATCCGCAAGGGCGACCAGGGATTCCTCTATCACTCGAGCTGCGCCGAGCCGGGCATCGCAGGCGTCGTGAAAGTGGTGCGTGCGGGCTATCCGGAAGCCGCCGCGCTCGACCGGAAGCATCGCTACTTCGATCCTTCGAGCGATCGCGAATCGCCTCGCTGGTACAGCGTGGACGTGCGTCTCGAGCGGCGCATCGAGCCCGTGATCAGCCTCGAAACGTTGCGCAAACATGCGCATGGAGCGCTCTCGGAGATGCTGATCCTGCGTCGCGGCAACCGGCTCTCGATCACGCCAGTGACGCGCGAAGAGTGGCGTTTCATTCTCTCTCTCGCATGAGCGAATGCCTGCATTCGCAGCGCGAGCGCGTTGCGACACTCTGTCATGGAGTCGTACGACGATCACGACTGCGTCACGAGAGCAAGAAAAATTATTTGCCTGCCTATTGCAATTGAGTTTTGAATTGGGTAAATACTGCGCCCGGACTAACCCGACATGGAGAAATGAAAATGGCAGCGAAGAAAAAGGCGAAGGCGAAGAAGGCTCCGGCTAAGAAGAAGGCTGCGGCCAAGAAGAAGAAGTAAGCTTCGTACTGAAGCTTGACGACTGTGCCCGCGAAAGCGGGCACAGTTGTTTTGGGGGAGACCAGCACGATGACGCAAGATCTCCGAGAAGCGGCGCGCGGCGGAAGCGGCGCTCGAGTTCGTCCGCGACGGCGAGGTGGTGGGCGTCGGCACGGGCTCGACGGTCAACTTCTTCATCGACGCCCTGGCACCGCTCGGGAAACGGATCGCAGGCGCGGTCTCGAGCTCGGAAGCCAGCACCAGGCGGCTATGCGCCCACGGCATCGAGGTGCTCGACCTGAACGCCGCCGGCCAGCTCGGGGTGTACGTGGACGGGGCCGACGAGGCGACGCGCGCGCTCGAACTGATCAAGGGCGGTGGCGGCGCGCTGACCCGCGAAAAGATCGTCGCGGCTGCCTCCCGCCAGTTCGTCTGCATCGTGGACGAGCAGAAAGTGGTCGACAGGCTCGGGCGCTTCCCGCTCCCGGTCGAGATCATCCCGATGGCGCGCTCGCTGGTAGCCAGGGAGCTCGCACGCCTGGGCGGAAACCCGGTGCTCCGGGCGGGATTCGTCACCGACAACGGCAACCACATCCTGGACGTGCACGGACTCGACATTCCCGATCCGGCAGCGCTCGAGAGCGACCTGAACCAGGTCCCGGGCGTGGTGACGGTGGGCCTGTTCGCACGCAGGCCCGCGGATATCCTGCTGGTCGGCATGGCCGATGGTGTCGTAACGTTGGCACGTGAGGCCTGACACGACGCTGATCCGCCAACTCCGGGCTGCACTCGGCCCGGACGCCGTCCTCTCGGCACCCGAATCCTGTGTCGCATTCGAATGCGACGCGCTCGCCACCCACCGGCGAACACCCGATCTCGTCGCGCTGCCCGGCAGCGTGGACGAGGTACTCGCGGTGCTGCGGACCGCAGCCCGGCACGGCGTCCCGGTCGTGGCGCGAGGCGCCGGCACCGGCCTGTCCGGCGGCGCATTGCCGGTGGAAGGCGGCATCCTGCTGGTGCTGTCGCGACTGAACCGCATTCTCGAAGTGGATCCCCGACGGCGCCTCGCCCGGGTCCAGCCCGGCGTCACCAATCTCTCGATCTCGGACGCCGCAGCCCCGCACGGGCTCTTCTACGCGCCGGACCCGTCGTCGCAACTCGCGTGCACCATCGGCGGCAACGTCGCGGAGAATTCCGGCGGCGTCCACTGCCTCAAGTACGGCCTCACGGTCCACAACCTGCTGGAGCTGGTGGTCGCTACCTGGGACGGCGAACTCATTACCGTCGGCTCGCCGCTGGGTGAGGCGCCGGGACTCTCGCTGCTGCCGCTGCTGACGGGCTCCGAAGGCATGCTTGGCGTCGTCGTCGAGGCAACGGTCCGGCTGGTACCGCTGCCCGAGCGTGTCGAACTGGTCATGGCCTCGTTCGATGATGTCGGGCGCTGCGCCGACGCGGTCGGACGCGTCATCGCCTCGGGCATCGTGCCGGCCGGCCTCGAGATGATGGATGGGCCCGCGCTCCGGGCCGCCGAGGCGTTTGTGCATTGCGGTTATCCGCCGGATGCGGCGGCCGTCCTGCTCTGCGAACTCGACGGCCTCGAGCACGACGTCCAGGCACAGCTCGACGCTGTCCTGGACCTGCTGACCCGCTGGCGGCGCCACGGCCGCGCGGGTCGCGGCGGACGCGGCCGAGCGGGCCCGCATGTGGTCCGGCCGCAAGTCGGCGTTTCCCGCCGTCGGCCGGCTGGCCGCCGACTACTACTGCATGGACGGCACCATCCCGCGCCGCCACCTTGCAACCGTCCTCGGCCGGATCGAGGCGATGTCGCGCGAGGCAGGCCTGTCGGTCGCCAATGTCTTTCACGCCGGCGACGGCAACCTGCACCCGCTGATACTGTTCGATGCCGGACGACCCGGCGAACTCGAGCGCGCCGAGCGGCTCGGGGCCGACATCCTCGAACTCTGCGTCGCCGTCGGCGGCACGGTCACCGGCGAGCACGGCGTCGGCGTCGAGAAGCTGGGACCGATGTGCACCCAGTTCGGATCGGGCGAACTGGAAGTCTTCCACGCCATCAAGCGAGTGTTCGATCCCGAGGGCCGCCTGAACCCGGGCAAGGCCGTGCCGACACTGGCCCGCTGCGCGGACTACGGGGCGATGCGCGTGCACGGCGGCAAGCTGCCCCACTCGCACCTGCCACGCTTCTGAACCATGGCCGACCACGACGCCACGCCGGAACTCATCGAGCGCGTGCGCGACGCGACCGCCCGCGGCACGCCGCTGCGGATCGTGGGCGGCGACACCAAGCGCTTCCTCGGGCGCGCGGTGCCGGGCACCGAACTGCATGCGTCCGGCCACGCGGGCATCGTCTCCTACGATCCGGCGGAACTGGTGATCACCGCCCGGGCCGGCACGCCGCTGCGCGAGGTCGAGGCGGCGCTCGCCGCGCAGCGCCAGCGCCTGCCGTTCGAGCCGCCGTCCTTCGGCGAATCAGCGACTGTCGGCGGCACCGTCGCCTGCGGCCTGGCCGGTCCGGCCCGGGTCTGCCTCCGGTCCGCTGCGCGATCATGTACTCGGCGTCCGGGTACTCACCGGTGACGGACGTGTGCTGCGATTCGGCGGCGAGGTCATGAAGAACGTCGCGGGCTACGACATCGCGCGCACCATGGTCGGCGCGTTCGGCACGCTCGGCGTGCTGCTCGACGTCTCGATCAAGGTGCTGCCCTGTCCGCCCGCGTCGCGGACGCTGTCGCTGGATCGAAATGCCGAGGAAGCCCTGGTCGAACTCGGGCGTCTCGCGGGCACGGCCATGCCGCTCACCGCGAGTTGCTGGTGCCGCGGGTCGCTGGCGCTGCGCTTCGAAGGCACCGAGCGCACGCTCGACGACGTGCAGCGACGGGTCGGCGGCACACCGGTAGACGACGGCGCCGACCTGTGGCGATCAATACGCGAGCACACGCATCCTTTTTTCGCGACACGCGTGCCCCTGTGGCGCCTGCACGTGCCTCCAGCGGCGTCTCCGCTTCCGTTGCAAGGGGAGCCGCTGATCGAGTGGAACGGCCTGCAGCGATGGTATGCGCTCGATTCGGACGCCGTCTTCGATGCAGCCGCAGTCGCAGGCGGATACGCCACGCTCTTTCGCCACGATGGCGTCGCCGATAAGGTCTTCGCGCGACCGGCCGAGGCATTGATGCGCCTTCACGGTTCGCTGAAGAAGATTTTCGATCCAGCCGGCGTCCTGAACCCCGGGCGCATGTACCCGGACTTCTAGGACGATGTACGCGAGACCGTCCGGCGCACTCGAAGACACCGCGCGCGGCCGCGAGGCGCAGGACCTGCTGCGCGCCTGCGTGCACTGCGGATTCTGCCTGCCCGCCTGCCCCACCTACCGCGTCCTCGGCAACGAGCTGGACAGTCCGCGCGGGCGCATCTACCTCGTCAAGCAGCTCGTCGAGGGCGGGCCTGCCGGCGAGGAGACGCTGACCCACCTCGATCGCTGCCTCACCTGTCGTGCCTGCGAGACCGCCTGCCCGTCCGGCGTGCAGTACGGTCGCATCATCGACCTGGGCCGCGAACTGGCCGAGCAAAGGATCGGACGTCCGATCGGCGTGCGCGCGCTGCGGCTCACGATGACAGAGGTGCTCGGCCGGCGGCGGGTGTTCGAGGCGCTGCTGCGTGTCGGCAACTGGATGCGGCCACTGCTGCCGGCTGCATTGCGCGCCAGGCTGCCTCGCACCGAACCGACGCGTCGTGCCGGACGCAGGCGCGCCGTTCCGAGCCGGTCGCACGGCCCAGCGGGACAGTTGCGGGCCTGTCGCCGGCCCCCGCACGGCAGGCTGCGCGGCCTGCCCGCCGCGTGGTGCTGCTCGAAGGCTGCGTGCAGCCGGGGCTCGCGCCTGGAATCAACGCGGCAACCTCCCGGGTGCTCGACCGGCTCGGCATCTCGACGGTCCGCGCGCGCGACGAGACCTGCTGCGGCGCGCTCAGTCACCACCTGGGGCGCACGAGCGCTGCGCTGGATCAGGCGCGACGCAATGTCGAGTCCTGCGACGAACAGCTGGCTGCTGGCGCCCAGTGGGTACTGAGCACTGCGAGCGCCTGTGGGCTGATGGTCAAGGACTACGGGCGCCTGCTCGCGAACGATCCACGTTTCGCTGAACGCGCGCGCCGGGTCGCAGACGCGACGCGCGACCTGAGCGAAGTGATCGAACCCGCGGACCTGCAACGCGCCGGCCTGGTGCCGGGCGCCGGTCCGCTGGTTGCCTGGCAGTCGCCCTGCACGCTGCAGCACGGGCAGCGCAACCGTCGGGCGCGTGGAGGCGCTGCTCGTCGCCGCCGGCTATCGCCTCACGCCGGTCACCGACGCGACACTCTGCTGCGGCTCGGCGGGGACCTACTCGCTGCTGCAGCCGGCGCTGTCCCGCGAACTTCGCGACTCGAAAGCTCGAGTCACTGATGGCCGGGGCGCCTGACGTGATCGCAACGGCCAACATCGGCTGCCTCACGCACCTGCAGGAAGCGAGCAGCGTGCCGGTCAGGCACTGGATCGAGCTCGTGGACGCGGCACTCGCCGGTCCGGGCCCCGCCAGCCTAGCGCGGACCTCGCGCCAGCACGAAGCACCAGGTACCGAACGCCGCGAGCAGCACGACCACCAGGATGTCATTCCCGTCCGGTCGTCGTACGGACAGTATCGAAAACGCCATCAGGCCGGCCACCGCCAGCAGGCCCGTGCCGATGGCGGTCCAGCCGGCGCGCGAAAAAAGCGTCCCGTTGCGATCGGGCCTGTTGAAGGCCAGGCGGTATCCCGCCTGGGCGCAGATTCCACCGAGCGCGACCAGGATCAGCGCGAAGATCACCGTCGAACTCGTCAGGTGACGGCGCGCTTCCGGCTGGGTGGCGTAAGCGACGATGCCGCTCACGAGCACGACAGCCAGCGCGAGCGCGGCCAGCAGCACCACGATTCCGACGATACGTGCCCAGATCGACGTTACAGGCTGCAGGTACATGCCGTTCACTGGCCGGGCGGCGGAGTGCCCACGATTAGCGTCGTCGCGCTGCCGCAGAGAAAGCCCACTCCACGAATCAGCCGCCGGACTGCCGGCCTGTCTGCAGTGCGGCCCGTCGTTCGAGGCTCTCTCGCGGCCAGTAATCCGACGCCTTGTAATACGCCGGCACCGCTGGCGCGCCCGGCGGCAGGACCACCCATGGCTGCTTCGACTCGGTAAAGATATGGATGTCCGGTGGAAATCGATCCGGATCGTCGAGCGTCCCAACCCGGACGAAGCGCACCGCGTCGCCGGCGCCGGCATAGTTGCTCCAGACCGCGACATGACACCTTGGACAACGGGCAATTCTCTGGCCCTTGCCGCTGTTCGAGGGCGTGTCGACGATCTCGAGCTCGCCCTCGAGCAGAACGACCCGGTCGGCCTCGATCATCGCGTTCAACGCGAATGAGGCGCCGGTCTCGCGCTGGCACCAGCGGCAATGGCAGCAGTGCACGAACAGCGGCCTGCATGGACATGCGATAACGCACGAAGCGGCAGGTGCAACCACCCTCGTTCGATCTCGAGCGATTCGGTCACGTTACCTCTCCTTCCGCATCACTGCGGCCCTGGACTTGCCGGGCTGCCCTTGTCATGGCCGTTGGCCGCAGACGTGGTTAAGCACGTGCAGTCGGCGATTCACGGCACGCTGCGTTTGGTTGCTGGCCGTCATCGGCTACGAAGACGAGCTCGGCGAGATAGGAGCTTAGCGTGCTGGCTTTGCGCATTTCGTCTCCGGTACTGGAACTGAGCACTCCACCCAGGAGCGGTTTAACGTTTGAACTGAGCGGTGCGCGACGGCAAGGCGGTTGCCGGCGGCTGAGGGCTAGACATTACGCCACTGTGCTTGCTGGAGAACGATGCGGTACCCATCAGGATCTTCGTACGTACGGCCGCCCGCCTCCCAGTATGGATTGAAGGATGCGACTTGCTTGAACCCGGCACCGAGCATTCGCCTGTGCGATTCGTTCCACGCTGCGGGAGCCGGCGCGTAGAAGACGAGAAGGTCCTCTGGTGTCGGTCTGGGCTCAACAGGATGGGTGCTGCAGCGCGTGAACTCAAAGTGGTAGCTGGAACCCTCGAAGCCGAGCATGACGCCATCAAATCCTTCGTGATTCACGAAGCGGCTGAGGACTCGAAGGCCAAGCCCTTCGCAGTACATGACTGTCGAAGCCGCAAGTCTCGCACTGGCCGGCAATCCGCAGTTGATGTGACATGGCGTGGCGCGGTCGGTCCCTTGAGCGGCCTAACGTTTGAGCGGAGCAGCGCGCGACGACAAGGCGCCCTGGCCATGCTGCGCATCATGAACAAAGGCGTTGCACGGCCAGGGCGCCTCGCCATTACACGTCCGCTCGAGCGAAGGGTTAGGCCGCACGCTTGCAGACCGCCTCGAGGTGATGACCATCGACATCCACTACGAACGCGGCATAGTAGCCCGGTCCATAGTCTTCCCGCAGCCCGGGCGTTCCGTTGTCCTTGCCTCCGGCCGCAAGCGCAGCCGCATGGAAGGCTGCGACTGACTCGCGCGTCGGCGCCGCAAAGGCAATGTGGAATCCCGGATACGGAGTGCCCACAGCAACGCTCACCTGCTTGAGTGCCAACTTGTCGCCGCCGCCAGGTTGGCCGTAACCCACAGCTTGGTCTTGCTCGCCAGGCCGAAGATCAGACCATACGCGCACATAGCCGAGAGGAGCGAGCGCTTCGTCGTAGAACGCGGCAGAGCGCTCAACATCCGAAACGCCGAGCGACAGGTGGTGAAGCATGTGCATTTCGAGAGCCCCGGTGCGCCGCGATTGCTGGACTGTGGACCTGACGATTGCGATCAACGACAACGCGTGGTTGGCGCGCCGATTGCGGATGCGAGCGGCGTAACAACCAGCCTTGCTGGGTGCATCGCATGGTTAGGCGTCACTATGCAACGGCACTTCAAAGCAACCCCAGCGATCCGATTTCCCGCCCTCCTGCTGGGCCCAGGCACCGAGAGTTGCCTGCAGATCTGCCACTGCGCGGTGTTCTGGAACCATATGTCGAGTGACCTGAACATTCCAGTACCTATGCTCCTCATACCAGGAAACGCGAACAGTGTCGGTCAGACTTACGGCGCGCGCCGCGAACGCAATCGCCTGTTCCCTGGACGAGAAGATGTGTTCGAAGTCGATGCTTCTCGGTTTTGAGGGATCGCCGCCATCACGCTGCATTCGGCGCAGGACATCGTCATTGGCGCCGGAGCACGACATGGGTGGCTTTGTCCGATGCAACGAACTGAACACATTCGTATCCCAGACCGCGCACGTCAATACCCTCGAACAGCCGCTCTCCCCCGCCCAGCAGGACCGGCGAGATAGCGACGTGCAGCTCATCGATAAGGCCCGTACGAAGATATTGCTGGATAGTGTTAGGTCCGCCGCCAATGCGCACATCCATTCCGTTGGCTGCGTCGCGCGCCCGATCAAGCGCCTCGTGAATACCGCCCGTGACGAAGTGGAATGTCGTTCCGCCTTGCATCTGGATGGGCGGGCGCGCGTGATGAGTCAAGATGAAGGCCGGAACGTGATAGGGCGGGTTGTCCCCCCACCAGCCTTTCCAGTTCATGTCGGGCCAGGAACCGCGAATCGGTCCGAACATGTTTCTTCCGAGAATCCAGGCGCCAACATTCTTGAAGCCCCGCGCAGCGTAGTCGTCATCGATCCCCGTTGTGCCACCGTCGGCGCCAAATAGGGTCCGTTGGCATGTACGCGTCGGGACTAACCACTGGTGCAAGTCCGCCCCGCCCATGCCGAGCGGATTCCTGATGTCTTGATTCGGACCAGCTCCGTATCCGTCAAGCGAGATGGTAAAGCCCTCAACTCGGACGCGTGTCATTTTCATGCCTTCCTTTCGATTGACGCCTATCGTGGGCGTTCACGCGCACCCACTGAGCGCAGCGATGAAGGGGACCCAGGCCCACATGGCAAGGGCGTCGCGTGGAACGCCTTGTCAGGCCTCAAGCTCACTTCTCCGGAAGTCTGTAGATCCAGTACGCAATGGGAATAAGCAGGAACTCGATAACCGCGTAACTCTGGAGAAGGAGCGAGGGCTTACCATCGGCGAGAAAACTGAGCAGCCGGCCAATGAGCAATCCCGACGCAAATACGATCATTGTCAATAGCGCGACATTTCGCCGCTCGGGGACAAACGCCGCTCGGAACCAGAACAGGCCAAACCCAACGTACAGACACATGACCGCCCTCAAGACATGGGCAAAGTTGATGTCTAGCTGAGCGATGCCAAAGAAGGTGCGCGCGAACCAGCCTGGGTCAACTCCGTAGAGGGCTGCTATTGCTGAAATAAAGAAAAACCCGAGGATCAGGAAATACTTCTTGATGAGCATGTCGCGTGCTCCTTTTGACGCCTATCGTCCGCGTTGAACGGCCGGCCGCAGGCGTTTCCAGCGCGCTGCCGGTGCGACAGGTCCACCGCAGCGGACGCGCGCCAGCACCACACGCATCCCGGACCGCTCGAACGCGCAGTTAGACGACCGACCGTCGCAAGCTGACTTCATGCGGAGACTTCAACTCCTCAGACTCGTGAGGTCGTAGTGGTGCCTGCAATAGGCGTGGCCCCTGATTCTGCGCCGTCCGCAGGCACTCCATAGGCATGCTTCCTTGTCTTCCGCAACGTCGCGCGGCAGATCAATGTCAGATCGTAGCTGTCGCGCACGGAGCCACTCGCGCAATGCCTCCAGTATCTCAAGTTGCTGATGCTCTGGGATTGCGACCTTCGGATCGGAGGTCCAACAACGGAAATCAGCGACAACCAGGATGTCGTAATCCGGAGATCCGGACAGTTCCCAATTTATTTCCAGCCTGCGGGGTGGCGCGGAGTATGTGATAAGCCCTGCGCGACCACGCAGGTCGCCGGCGAATCTGTCAGTCGATGACTCCACGGCTTTTACCGGTCGTCTAACGCCCGCGATCAGCTGCGCGCCGCAGACCGGCGCGGCCTTTGCTTCTCTGCAAAGGCCGTGACGGACAAGGCGCGTCAGCATGCATCGCGTGGTTAGCTGGCTTTGCGCAGCTCTTCGCGCAGAACACGACGCAAAGTCTTCTCGAGGGGCTCGTCCTCCCGTCGAATATGGTCGAGTAACGCCGCGTTGATGAGCGATTGATAGTTTCCGCCACCCGCCTTCTCAACTCGTTCCTTGAACCATTCCAGGATGTCGTCATCCAGTCGGATGGTGATTCGAATCTTGCCCTTCGGCAGCGGCACGGCGGCACCCCGCTTTGCCTTTGAGAAGTCATATTCTTTTCTCATTGCTTCGTCTCGTAGTTGCGCCGCTCAGCGCGGCTGGCTTTGCGCGAGGAAATAATGCGAATCCTCTTACCGCGAGGCGAGTACACCGTCACGAGTACTCGACCAGCGGGATCGGCACCAAGACAGATGAACCGAGCCTCGCCGCTCGCATCTGGGTCTGGCATCGTACGGCCGAGAGGATCTTCCAAGGATATTGCGGCATCGGCAAAGGCGACCCCGACGCTTCCTGAGGTTTGCAGCAGCCTTTGACGGGTCCCACTCATAGTCCACCCGCGCGAGTGTATGCACATCCGTGCACTACCGTCAAGACTTCACAAGCCAGCTAACGTTAATTAGGCGACGATGTTTGGCCGCAGATATGCGGCTCTTGTCGCCAGAGAATTGCCGCAATCGCGCAACATAAGGGGGTTGCTCCCTTTCCAAGTCCTTGGCTGTACTAGAGCACCATCAAATTGGTGCGTCAATTGGCGCCGGCAGGAATCGGGCATGGACGCCAGGCCCCGCCTCCTCGACCAGGTCCGCGACTACCTGCGGACGCTCCACTACAGCTACCGGACCGAGCAGCAGTACCTGTTCTGGATCCGGCGCTTCATCCTCTTTCATGGCAAGCGCCACCCGTCCGACATGGCGGCGCCCGAGGTCGAGAATTTCCTGACGCACCTGGCGGTCGATCGCAAGGTGTCGGCGTCCACGCAGAACCAGGCGCTCGCGGCCATCCTGTTTCTCTACAAGAAGGTCCTGCAGGTCGAACTGCCATGGCTCGACGGTATCGTGCACGCGAAGCGGTCGATCTACCTGCCCGTGGTCCTGACGACCGCCGAGGTTCGTTCGATGCTCGCGCACCTCAGCGGCGAGTACTGGCTCGTCGGCAACCTGCTCTACGGTGCCGGTCTGCGCCTTCGTGAGGCGCTGCAGCTGCGGGTGAAGGATCTCCAGTTCGAGTATCGGCAGGTGATCGTGCGCAGCGGCAAGGGCGCCAAGGACCGCGTCACCATCCTGCCCGAGATCCTGCTCGGGCCGCTGCAGCAGCACCTCGAGCACGTGAAGGCACGCCACGATACCGCGGCGAGGAATGGTTGCGCCGGCGTCGAATTGCCGTATGCGCTCGAGCGTAAGTACCCGAACGCCCACCTCGAATGGGGCTGGCAGTACGTGTTCCCCGCTGCTCGCCCGTCGCGCGATCCGCGCACCGGCGCATGGCGCCGGCACCACATGTATCCGGACAGCATCCAGCGTCACGTCAAGGCGGCGGTCAAGGCCGCCGGCATCAGCAAGCCCGCATCGTGCCACACCTTCCGCCACTGCTTCGCCACGCACCTGCTCGAGCGCGGCTACGACATCCGCACCGTGCAGGAACTGCTCGGCCACGCCGACGTGAAGACGACGCAGATCTACACGCACGTGATGCGCAAGGGCGCGAATGCGGTGCAGAGCCCGCTCGATTCGTGATGCGGGTGCGGTCGTCTCCCGAGGCGGGCGCATCGTCCGCACGCGATCGCCACCGCAAACGAAAAGGCCCGCTTGCGCGGGCCTTCAGGTGAGTGGCTGGGGGACTAGGATTCGAACCTAGGTTGACGGAGTCAGAGTCCGTAGTCCTACCGCTAGACGATCCCCCAAGCGTGTTAGCGCTTCGAGAACTGCGTGCCGCGACGGGCCTTGCGGAAGCCGACCTTCTTGCGCTCGACTTCGCGCGCGTCGCGCGTGACGAAGCCCGCGGTGCGCAGCGACTTGCGCAGCGACTCGTCGTATTCCATCAGCGCGCGCGTGATGCCGTGGCGGATCGCGCCGGCCTGGCCGGTCATGCCGCCGCCGGCCACGTTCACGTCGACGTCGAAACGGTCCGACATCTGCACGGTCTCGAGCGGCTGGCGCACGATCATGCGCGACGTCTGGCGACCGAAGAACTCCTCGATGGAGCGGCCGTTGATGCGGATGGTGCCGGTGCCGGGACGCAGGTGGACGCGTGCCGTTGAGGTCTTGCGGCGGCCGGTGCCGTAATTGGTGCTAGCGGGCATCGTCGAAACCTTGCGTTGGGTCAGATGTCGAGCGGCTTGGGCTGCTGCGCGGTGTGCGGGTGCGCGGCACCCTGGAACACGTGCAGCTTCTTGAACATGGCGCGGCCGAGCGGATTCTTGGGCAGCATGCCCTTCACCGCGATCTCGATGGCGCGCTCCGGGTGCTCGGCCATCATCTTCTCGAGCGTCTTGCTCTTGATGCCGCCGATGGCGCCCGTGTGCCAGTAGTAGACCTTGTCACGCAGCTTGTCGCCGGTGACGTGGATCTTCTCGGCATTGAGAACGATGATGTGGTCGCCGGTGTCCACGTGGGGCGTGTACTCGGCCTTGTGCTTGCCGCGCAGGCGCATGGCGAGCTGGGTCGCGAGGCGGCCGAGCGTCTTGCCGCTCGCATCCACCACGTACCAGTCGCGCCGCACCGTCTCGGAGCGTGCAAAAAAAGTGCTCATAGGGAGGCCCCAGGGAACCTGTCTATCCTGCAAAGAGCCGCGAATCTTACTGTACGCGGGGCCTCTTTGCAAAGACGGAAATCGGCCCGCTCGACAGGTCCGGCGCGAGGCCGTGTATTGCCGGGCCGGAAGCCCGTTGCGAGTCCGCATGCCCGGCACGGCCCCGGCGTCCCGGCCGGGTTACCCGCCTGCGTCGCCGCAGTCGCGCTGCGTGCGCATGTCGCACACATATAATGAGCCATGACCACGAGAAACCGCCCCCGCTCGCTCGCCGACGCCCTGATCCGGGAGTTCGACCGGGGCCTGCGCACCGTGGCCGCGGCCAACGTGGCCGCCCGACCCAATCCGGCCGGACCGGCCGCCGAGTCCGTGACCGAACCCGCCGCCCGACGCCACGCCGCCGGCCTGATGCGGGTCAATCACGCCGGGGAGATTGCCGCCCAGGCTCTCTACCACGGCCAGGCCCTGACCGCCCGCGACAACAAGGTCCGGGCCAGGTTGCTCGATGCGGCGCGCGACGAGACCGACCACCTGGCCTGGTGCGAGGCGCGGGTGCGCGAACTCGACAGCCACACCAGCCTGCTCGCGCCGGTGTGGTACGCGGGCGCCTTCGCGATCGGCGCAGTCACCGGGCTCGCCGGCGACCGCACCAGCCTCGGATTCGTCGCCGAGACCGAAAGACAGGTCGTCGAGCACCTGGAGTCGCACATGCACGAACTGCCCGAGGGCGACGAACGCTCGCGAAAGATCGTGTGCCAGATGCAGGACGACGAGGCGCGTCATGGCTCTGATGCGACGAAAGCCGGCGGCCGCGAGCTGCCTCGCCCGATCCGCGAACTCATGCGCCGAGCGGCGCGGATCATGACCCGAACGGCTTATTACGTCTGAAAACTTGCGGTGCGACGCGCACTTGCGATTAAATCCGTGGAACTTTTGACATAACCGCGGGGCAGTGACGCATGGAGACCGGGGGAAGACCGCTCAGTGAGATTCCGGCAATCAACCGGTTCCTGAGCTATTGCCGCATCCGTACGGTGCCGTCGAAGACGGTGCTGATCCACGCGGGCGACGTGCCCGACGTCCTCTACTACGTCATCAAGGGCTCGGTCGAGGTCCTGATCGAGGACGAGGAAGGCAACGAAATGGTGCTGGCCTACCTGAACAAGGGCCAGTTCTTCGGCGAGATGGGCCTGTTCAACGAGCAGCCGCAGCGCAGCGCCTGGGTGCGCACGCGCACGCAGTGCGAGCTGGCCGAGATGACCTACCCGCGCTTCCGCCAGATCGCGGCCGAGAGCCCGACGCTGCTGTTCGAGCTGGCCACCCAGCTCGCGAGCCGCCTCGACCGCACCAACAAGAAGCTCGGCGACCTCGCGTTCGTGGACGTCACGGGTCGCGTTGCGCACGCGATCATGGACCTCTGCAACGAGCCCGACGCGATGACGCATCCGGAGGGCACGCAGATCAAGGTGAGCCGCCAGGAGCTCTCCCGGCTGGTCGGCTGCTCGCGCGAGATGGCGGGCCGCGTGCTGAAGGTGCTCGAGGAGCAGGGCCTGCTCACCGCGCGCGGCAAGACCATGGTGGTGTTCGGCGTGCGGCCCAGGCTCAAGGGCAAGGCGGCGCTGATGTCCACACAGGCCACCGAGCCCTCGCCGCTGGCGATGCGCAACGCGAAGGCGGCAGCCGTCGCGGACGACGACGACGAAGACGAGGACGACGAGGAATAGCCCTCACCCACCGGATGCGCCGACCGGGCGCGACCGGTCTCGTTCAGCGTGTGCCGGCGATCTCGCGGCGCATCGCGTCGATCGTTGCGCGGTAGTCCTTCGAGCCGAAGATCGCCGATCCTGCGACGAACGTATCCGCGCCCGCTGCGGCGACCTCGGCGATATTGTCCACCTTCACTCCGCCGTCGACCTCGAGCCGGATCTCGCGGCCGCTGCGCTCGATCAGCTCCCGTACCCGCGCGATCTTGGGCAGCACGGACGGAATGAACGACTGGCCGCCGAAGCCCGGGTTCACCGACATCAGCAGCACCATGTCGATCTTGTCGAGCACGTGGTCGAGCCAGTTGAGCGGCGAGGCCGGATTCAGCACCAGCCCTGGCCGGCAACCGTGCTCGCGGATCAGCCCGATCGTGCGGTCCACATGTTCGCTGGCCTCGGGGTGAAAGGTGATCCAGGTGGCACCCGCCTTCGCGAAGTCCGGCACGATCCGGTCCACCGGTTTCACCATCAGGTGCACGTCGATCGGCGCAGTGACGCCGGCCTTGCGCAGCGCCTCGCAGACCAGCGGCCCGATCGTCAGGTTGGGAACGTAATGGTTGTCCATCACGTCGAAGTGGACCAGGTCAGCCCCGGCGTCGAGTACCGTGCGCACCTCCTCGCCCAGGCGCGCGAAATCGGCAGACAGGATGGACGGGGCAATCCAGTGCTGGGTCATGTGATGGCTCCTCGGGCGCTCGCAGGACTGTAGCAGGCCGTCGGCTTATTTCATCCCCCGGCTGTCACGTATCGCCTCGTACGCCTCCAGGATGCTGCGCGTGCGCTCGTGCGCGGCCTCGATCATCGACTCGGGCAGGCCGTTCGCAACCAGCTTGTCCGGGTGGTTCCGGCTCACCAGGCGTCGGTAAGCGAGCTTGACCTCCCGGTCGCTGGCACCCGTGCTCACCCCGAGCACCTGGTAGGCGTCCGCGAGCCGCGTTGGAGCACTGCGGGACTGCTCCGGCCCCGACCCGCGGCCGTGGGCATGCATGCGCAGCATTGCCTCGAGCGCCGCGAATTCGGCCGCCGAGATGCCGAGCGCGCCGCACATCCGCGCGAACACCGCCCGCGCCGGCGGATTGAGCCCGCCACCCAGCATCGAGGCCTCCAGCTGTATCTGCACGAACAGGCGCCGCAGGTCACCGCGGCTGCCAATGGAAGCGCGCAGCCCGGCGAGCACCGACTCGAGCGGGAAATCAGCCTGCTTGCCCTCGGTGAAGAGATCGATCGCGCGTCGGACATCGTCCTCGCCCAGCGAGAAGCGGCGCATCGCCGCCCGCGCGGCGTCGATTTCCTGTGCGGTGACCCGCCCGTCGGCCTTCGCGACGTGCCCCATGACCTGGAACGTCGCCCTGAAGAACGAGTGGCTGATCGCCGTGCGGCCGCCGCCCGCCGCGGATCCACCACTGCGGGCGCGCCGGTCGAACTGGTGGCCGACCAGCAGGCCCACGATCGCGCCCAGCAGTCCGCGCCCGATGATCGCACCCAGGATCGCGCCGATGAGTTTTCCGTACCAGCCCATGGATTCCTTGACCGCCGGGGAACGCTGCTGCAACACTGGCTGCACGCGGCGACGCGCTATGTTAGCAGCGCCAGGCCCGCGCCCCGACACCGGAATTCCCACCATGCCGAACAGCCCCGCCGCCTCGCCACCGATGCACGAGTCGAACCTGCGCGGCCTCACGCGCACCCACCAGGGCAAGGTGCGCGACATCTATGCCGTGGACGACGGCCACATGCTGATCGTCACGACCGATCGCCTCAGCGCTTTCGACGTGGTGCTGCCGGACCCGATCCCGGGCAAGGGCCGGGTGCTCACCAGCATTTCGAACTACTGGTTCGCGCGCACCGGCCACATCGTGCCGAACCACCTCGCAGACTACCCTCTCGAGCGTGCGGTGCCCGATGCGGCCGAGCGCGCAACCATCGCCGACCGCTGCATGGTGGTGCGGCGCCTGAAGGCACTGCCGGTGGAGGCCGTCGTGCGTGGCTACCTGATTGGATCCGGCTGGAAGGACTACGAGCGCACCGGCATGGTGTGCGGCATCACGCTGCCGCCCGGGCTGCGCATGGCCGACCGGCTGCCGCGCCCGATATTCACGCCGTCGACCAAGGCGGAGCGTGGGCATCACGACGAGAATGTCGGGTTCGCCGAGATCGAGGCGTCGATCGGCCCGGCCCTCGCAGCGCGGGTCCGCGAAACCGCGATCGCGCTCTACGAGTTCGCGGCAGCGCACGCGCTCGCGCGCGGCATCATCATTGCCGACACGAAGTTCGAGTTCGGCGTGGATGAAGCCGGGACGCTTACGTTGATCGACGAGGCGCTCACGCCGGATTCGTCGCGATTCTGGCCGGTGGACACCTACGTACCGGGCACCAGTCCGCCCTCGTTCGACAAGCAGTTCGTGCGCGACTACCTCGAGACGCTCGACTGGGACAAGACGCCGCCCGGCCCGCGCCTGCCGGCCGACGTGATCCGCGGGACGAGCGAGAAATACCTGGAAGCCCTGCGCAGGCTCACCGCCTAGGGCATGTCCGGCAACCTCTCCGCGCTGCAGCTGCGGCTCGAGCACTGGCTGTTCGACCTGCCGGAGTCGCTGCGTAGTCGCGCGCTGGTGCTGCTCGTGACACCGCTGCGCTACGCCTACGCGCTGCTGCGGGATATCGGACGCGGCGACCTGGGACTCCGCGCCATGAGCCTGGTCTACTCGACGCTGTTCGCGCTGGTCCCGGTCGTGGCAGTCGCATTCGCGGTGCTCAAGGCCTTCGGCTACCACCACCAGATCGAGCCGTTGCTGCTCGAGTTCCTGCGGCCGCTGGGTGAGCAGGGCCAGTCGATCACCGGCAGCATCATGGGCTTCGTCGAGAACGTGCAGGGCACACTGCTCGGCACCGTGGGGTTTGTGTTCCTGCTGTTCACGGCGATCTCGACGGTGCAGAAGGTGGAAGAAGCGCTCAACTTCACCTGGCACGTGGATCGGCCTCGCAGCTTCGCCCGCCGCGCGACCGAATACCTGGTGGTATTGCTGGTTGTCCCGGCGCTCACGGTAGCTGCCATGGCACTGCTCGCCTCGTTCGAGGCAAACGAGGTCGTGGCGAAATTCTCGGGCCTGGCAACGGGGAATGCCGACAAGTCGCCCCGGACCCATTACCTGCTCATCCTCGGGCTGTTCGGTTTCCTGTACGTCTACATGCCGAACACGCGCGTGCGGTTGTGGCCGGCGGTGATCGGCACGCTGTTCGGCGGCCTGCTCTGGGCATTCGTTGGTGCGCTGTTCGCGCGCATCGTGGTCTATTCGGCGCAGCTCGCGGTCATCTACGCCGGTCTCGCCGTCGTGCCGCTGTTCCTGTTCTGGCTGTACCTGAGCTGGCTGATCCTGCTGCTCGGCGCGCAGCTGTCGTTCTACGTGCAGCACCCCGAGCACCTGAGGACCGGGCATGCGGACATCCCGACGACGGGAGCGCTGCGCGAGCGCCTGGCGATGTCGGTGATGTACCTGCTTGCCGAGCGATTCGTGCAGGGCGCCGAGCGATGGTCCACCCAACGCGCTGGCCGAGCGGCTGGACGTGCCGGCGACGGTGCTCGGCGACGTGGTGTCCGACCTGGAGGCGCACCGGCTGGTACTCACGGCCGAGGACGACTCGCTGATCCCGGCCCGGGACCTCGGTTCGATCACGCTTGCCGCGATATTCGACGCGATCCGGCATGAAACACCGGACCCGCGACGACCGGATCCGCTGCCGATCACGGCGTCCGACGGCGTGGCGCAATCGGCGGACGACGCGCTGCGCGCGAGCCTCGGTGACCGGACGCTGCTCGACCTGGTGCGCAGCAAGGCCTGACGGCCAAAGGACTCAGTCGCCGGCGATGGTCATTTCCCCAACCAGGATCGAGCCGGTGCGGATGCCCCCGCGAAAGTCCATGTCGTCGCCGACCGCGACGATCCCGCGGTAGACATCCTTGAGATTGCCGGCCACGGTCACTTCGTGGACCGGGTACTCGATCCTGCCGCCCTCGACCCAGAACCCCGCTGCGCCGCGCGAGTAGTCGCCGGTCACGCCGTTCACACCCTGCCCCATCAGCTCGGTGACCAGCAGGCCGCGGTCCATCAGCCGCAGCATCGACTCGAAGTCGCCGCCGCGGCCGGGCACGATGAGGTTGTGCGTTCCTCCCGCGTTACCGGTCGTGCGCAACCCGAGCTTTCGCGCCGAATACGAGCCGAGCACATAGCCAAGCAACACCCCGCCCTCGACGAGTTCACGATCGCGCGTCGCGACACCCTCGTGGTCGAAAGGCGCACTCGCGAGCGCCTTCGGCAGGTGCGGGCGCTCGGAAATGCCGAACCAGTCGGGAAAGACCTGCTGGCCCGCGGCGTCCAGCAGGAACGAGGCGCGCCGGTACTGGCTGCCGCCACGGATCGCCCCGATGAAGTGACCGATCAGCCCGCGCGCGACCTCGGGGCTGAACAGCACCGGCGCACGCGTGGTGCCAACCTTGCGCGCGCCAAGGCGGCGCACGGCGCGTTCGCCGCTCAACCGGCCGACGCTGGCGACATCCTGGAGTTCGCGCCAGTCGCGCGCCGTGGAGTACCAGTAGTCGCGCTCCATCGCGTTGGCTTCGCTGCTGAGCACGGCGCAGCTCACGCTGTGGACCGAGCCGGGATAGGCGCGCAGGAACCCGTGCGTATTGCCGTAGGCGCGAATTCCGCGGTGCGAACTCACCGCCGCGCCCTCCGAATTGGTGATGCGCGGATCCACTGCAAGCGCCGCCGCTTCGCACTCGAGCGCGAGCTCGCAGGCGCGTTCCGGCGTCAGGTCCCAGGGGTGCGAGAGGTCGAGGTCGGGCACGTCCGTCGCAAGCGTGTCCGGGTCGGCGAGCCCCGCGCAGGAATCCTCCGACGTGAACCGCGCGATGCTGCAGGCCTTGCCGACCGTCTCGCGCAGCGCCGCCGTGCCGAGGTCGGCCGTGCTGGCCGAGCCCTTGCGCGTGCCGAAATAAACCGTGACGCCCATGCCGCGGTCGCGTTGGTATTCGACCGTGTCGACCTCACCCAGGCGCACCGAAGCCGACAGGCCTACGTCCACGCTGACCGCGGCCTCGGCCTGGGAGGCACCAAGCGCACGGGCTTCCTGGAGCGCGACCTCCACGAGCGCGAGCAGGTCCGCGCCGTCTGCAACGGGCGTCAGTGACGATTCAGTGGACATGGTTCCGCCGGATTGCTGCAAGCGGACATTCTAGCAGCGGCCGGGCCCGCGGCCGCGCGTGCTAGCATCCCGCGCGGAGGAAGGATGGGCGACACGCACGACGACGACCAGGACCTGGCCCCGAGCAGGAGCGAGAAGAAGCGGCAGAGCCGCGGCCTCCAGGACCTCGGCTGGGAACTCGTTGAGCTGCCCGAATCGGAGCTGGCAGCGATGCCGCTGCCGGACGACGTGCGCGAGGCGGTGGAGGTCGCGCGCCGCATCACCAGCAACGGTGCCCGGGCGCGGCAGCGCCTCTACATCGGAAAGCTGCTGCGACGCATCGACACGGACCCCATACGGCTGGCGCTGGATCGCCGCGGCGAAATAGACCGGCAACGCCTGTTGCGGGAGAAGTCCGTCGAACGCTGGCGGGATCGCCTGTTGACGGACGAGGCCTCCGCCTGGGCCGAATTCGGCGCCATGGTGGACCGGACAGTGCTTCAGCAGCTGCGCGCCATGGTGCGCCAGGCCCGGGCCGAGCAGTCTGCATCCCGCCCGCCGGCGGCTGCCCGGCAACTCTACCGACGGTTGCGCGACATCCTCGCGTCGCAGGAGCGCCAGGACACCCAGGCAGCACCCTAGGGCCGCGGGAGCCAGGCTCCGGGCCTGCAGGGCACGACTGCTCGAGCCGGGGACCGCGGGTACAACACGGGGCCGATGTTACAATGCCGCGGTGAAACCGCTCGTTGGCATCATCATGGGGTCGTCCTCCGACTGGGAGACCCTCCAGTCAGCCGCCCAGATGCTGGACCGTCTCGGCGTCCCGTACGAAACGCGCGTCGTCTCGGCCCACCGTACGCCCGACCTGCTGTTCGAGTACGCCAGCTCGGCTCGCAGCCGGGGCCTGCAGGTGCTGATCGCCGGTGCCGGCGGCGCCGCGCACCTGCCCGGCATGGCGGCCGCCAAGACCACGTTGCCGGTGCTCGGAGTGCCCGTGCAGTCGAAGACGCTGAATGGCGTCGATTCACTGCTGTCGATCGTGCAGATGCCGGCCGGCATCCCGGTCGGGACCCTGTCCATCGGGGTGGCCGGCGCCACCAACGCGGCGCTGCTGGCCGCGTCGATCCTCGGACTCTCTCACGAGGCGATTCGCGAGTCGCTCGATGCGTTCCGCGCCGAGCAGACGCAAAAAGTACTCGCGCAGCCCGACCCTCGCGAACCGCCCACCGGCGCATGAAAATCGGCGTCATCGGCGCCGGCCAGCTGGGACAGATGCTGGCGCTGGCCGGTCATCCACTCGCCCTCGAATTCGTGTTCCTCGATTCGAGCGCGGACTCCCCGGGTGCCCGGGTGGGACCGATCATCACCGGACAGTTCGACGACCCGGCCAGCCTGCGCAAGCTTGCGGCTGGCGCGGACCTCGTCACCTACGAGTTCGAAAACGTGCCGGTCGTCGCGCTCGAGAAAGTGTCGAGGACGCGACCCTGCCTGCCGCCGATCGAAGCGCTGCGCGTCTCGCAGGATCGGTTGCTCGAGAAGGAACTCTTCCAGCGCCTCCGCATCCCGACACCGCCTTTCCGCGCGGTGGACAGCATCGACGACCTGCGTGCCGCCGTGACCGCAGTGGGGCTGCCCTGCGTGCTCAAGACCCGCAGGCTCGGCTACGACGGGCGCGGCCAGCAATACCTGCGTCGGTCCGCGGACATCGAATCGGCCTGGGCCGCGCTCGGTGGCGTGCCGCTGATCCTCGAGGGATTCGTCGAATTCGACCGCGAGGTCTCGATCATTGGCGCACGAAGCACGCGTGGCGAAACCCGCTGCTACCCGCTCGCCGACAACCAGCATCGGGATGGCATTCTGCGCGTCACGAGGGCACCTCACAGGAACGCTCGCCTGCAGCGCGCGGCCGAGCGGCACCTGCGCCGTGTGCTCGACCACTTCGGATACGCGGGCGTATTGACGATCGAGTTCTTCGTCCAGCGCGGCCAGCTGATCGCGAACGAGATGGCGCCGCGAGTGCACAATTCCGGACACTGGACCATCGAGGGCGCGGTAACGTCGCAGTTCGAAAACCACCTGCGTGCGATCCTCGGGCTGCCGCTCGGCGACACCAGCGCCGTCGGACATGCAGCAATGGTCAATTACATCGGCACGATGCCGGACAGGGAACGAGTACTGGCCATTCCCGGAGCGCACCACCACGACTATGGCAAGTCACCCAGGGTCGGTCGCAAGCTCGGACACGGCACCGTCGTGGCGACCACTGTCGCCGGGCGCGATCGCCTGCTCCGGAGCATGCTTCGCAACGTGCCCGGTTGAGTCCCGCCCCTGTCTCCAGAATGTGACCGACCCCGTTATTGCGGGGGGGTGCGGTTCCTTTATAGTGCCGGCCGGAGCCCTGAATGTACCTCGAACATTTCCAGCTCAGTGAATTGCCGTTCCGGCTGAGCCCGGACCCGGCATTCATGTACCTGAGCCAGAT
This sequence comes from uncultured Gammaproteobacteria bacterium, assembly GCA_963819835.1. GTDB lineage: Bacteria > Pseudomonadota > Gammaproteobacteria > Steroidobacterales > Steroidobacteraceae > RPQJ01. The sequence goes on along the minus strand of CAWFXR010000023.1, from coordinate 86,240 downwards.
CCACTCCCGCGCCAAGGCGTACATGGAGTCGACGATCTGGTTCACGGACGGCTTCGTCGTGATCACCGGGGAGATCGGGTCCGGCAAGACGACGCTGATCGAGACATTCCTCAGGGAGATCGACCAGGACGTGGTCGTCGCGCAGATCAACCAGACGCAGGTGACGCCGATCGAGTTCCTGCAGACAGCGCTCGTGCAGTTCGGCTTCAGCCCCTTCCGCATGCGCAAGGCGGAACTGCTCGCGACGCTGAACGACTTCCTGATCGAACAGTACGCCAACGGGCGCAAGGTGCTGCTGATCATCGACGAAGCGCAGAACCTGACCAACAAGGTGCTCGAGGAAGTGCGACTGCTGTCCGGCGTCGAGACCACGAAGGAAAAGGTACTGCGCATCATCCTCGCAGGCCAGCCGGAGCTGAACGAGAAACTCGACTCCGACGGGCTCATCCAGCTCAAGCAGCGGGTGCGACTGCGCTTCCACCTGACCGCACTCAGCGAACAGGACACCGGGGAGTACGTTCGCCACCGGATGCGCATCGCAGGCGCCGGCGACCGCGAGATCTTCGAGCCTGAGACGTTCCCGGTGCTGTTCCGCTACGCAGGAGGCATCCCGCGCCTGGTGAATACACTGTGCGACACTGCACTGATCGCGGCATTCGCACTGGACCGGCAAACGGTATCGGCCGAGGACGTGCAATCTGCAGTGAACGAACTGCAGTGGGTCGAGTACGTCGCCCGGACTTCGTCGCAGCTGCTGCACGAGATCGACGACACCGCCTCCGAGGAACAACCACCGGTCGGCCGCCTGGTGCTGACGCTCAATGGCTCGAGGGTGCAGGAATCCTACCTGGTGCCCGGACGACTCTTCATCGGGCGCACCGCCGACAACGACCTGCAGGTCGATAGCAAGTACGTGAGCCGCCACCACGCGCAGGTCATTACGACCGCCGAGGGCAGTGTGATCGAGGACCTGAACAGCACGAATGGCGTGTTCGTGCGGGGCCGGCGCGTGCGGCGCCACAAGCTGCAGGAAAACGACGTCGTGAAGCTCGGCATGTACGAGATCACTTACTACCGTGCCGAGCCACCGGGCCTCGAGACCACCGTGCTCGCGGGCAACGAGGGCGAGACGGACGACGACCTGCAGGCGGGCAAAGAGTCCGCGGAACTCGAGGACGGTCGCGAGGCCTGAACGCTCAGTCGTCCAGCGACCTCGAATCGTACTCGGACTGGCTTTCACGGTACTCGCGCCGCCGCATCCAGAGCACCAGTCCCACCGTCAGGCCAAGCCCGCCCAGCAGCATCAGCAGGCCCCGTGGGCCTCGTTCACCGAGGAACGCGGCCGCAAGCGCAGCCGCACCTGCCGCCATGTACGCGTACGGCAGGAGTTCGTACAGGCTGCGTGGAATCCACATCGACCTGCCCCGCCCGCCCATTCAGGCCGTGCCGCCGACGGTGAGGCCGTCCACCCGGAGCGTCGGCTGGCCGACGCCGACCGGCACGTCCTGGCCGTCCTTTCCGCAGGTACCGACGCCGTCGTCCAGCTTCAGGTCGTTGCCGACCATGGCAATGCGGGTCATGGCGTCCGGCCCATTGCCGATGAGTGTCGCCCCCTTCACTGGCGCGCCGAGTTTGCCGTTCTCGATCAGGTAGGCCTCGCTCGCCGAAAAGACGAATTTGCCCGAGGTGATGTCCACCTGGCCGCCGCCGAAGTTCCGGCAGTAGAGGCCCTTGCTCACTGATGCGATGATTTCCTCGGGCGCGTGCGGGCCCGGCAGCATGTAGGTGTTCGTCATCCGCGGCAGCGTGAGATGCGCGAAGGACTCGCGCCGACCGTTGCCGGTGGGGGCGACGCCCATCAGCCGCGCGTTCAGCTTGTCCTGCAGGTAGCCCTTGAGCACCCCGTCCTCGATGAGCGTGGTGCAGCCGGTGGGTGTGCCCTCGTCATCCACGTTCAGGGATCCGCGGCGCGTGGCTAGCGTGCCGTCGTCGACCACCGTAACGCCGCGCGACGCCACCTGCTGGCCGATACGGCCACTGAAGGCGGACGTACCCTTGCGATTGAAGTCGCCCTCGAGCCCGTGGCCCACGGCTTCATGAAGCAGGACGCCCGGCCAGCCCGGGCCGAGCACCACGGTCATCGTCCCTGCCGGCGCCGGAACGGCCTCGAGGTTGACCTGCGCGGAGCGCACTGCCTCGCGCACCAGCTCGCGCCAACGGTCGCCTGCAACGAATTCCGTGTACGCAAAGCGTCCGCCGCCGCCCGCGTAGCCCTGCTCGCGCCGGCCCTGGTGCTCGATGATCACCGAGACGTTCAAGCGCACCAGCGGGCGCACGTCGGCGGCCAGCGTGCCGTCACTCGCCAGTACCAGGATCGTGTCGTGCGAGGCTGCAAGACTCGCCATTACCTGCACGATGCGCGAGTCCAGCGCCCGGGCTTCGCGGTCGATCGCCTCGAGCAGGCTCACCTTGGCACCATCATCCATCGAATCCACGGGATCGGTTGGCAGATACAGGCCGCGCCCGCCCGGTGCGCGCCAGGCCTGTATCGCCCCGCTCGCACCAGAGCGCGCGATGGCTCGCGCGGCATGGGCCGCCTCGAGCATCGCCGGCAGCACCACTTCGTCCGAATACGCAAACCCGGTCTTCTCCCCCGCGAGCGCACGCACTCCCACGCCCTGGTCGATGCTGTGCGCACCGTCCTTCACGATGCCGTCCTCGAGCGCCCACGACTCCTCGCGGATGAGCTGGAAGTACGCATCGGCGTAGTCCACTGCGTGGCCCATGACGTCACCGAGCACGCGGGCGACCGCATCCTCGTCCAGGCCGGCGGGCCTCAGCAGCGCGCCGCGAGCGAGTGCTATGGAATCCCGCGGCCCGTTGGCAACGACCGGAAACTCAGGTGGTGCAAACAGCGCGGGAGGAATGTTGGGTGTCATTGGAACTCAGGCCTGCAGTCGCCGGTGGGTGACGGACGGGAAATTCTGCCTGACCTCGCGCTGTCGCACGAGGTCGATTTTGGCCACGACGACGCCGGTGCCGCGCGGCAGGCGCGCCAGTACACGGCCCCAGCAGTCTACGATCATCGAGTCACCGTAGGTTTCGCGGCCGTTGCGGTGGAATCCGGACTGCGCCGGCGCGACCACGTGGCAGAGATTCTCGATCGCCCGCGCGCGCAGCAGGACTTCCCAGTGCGCCCGGCCCGTCGGCGCAGTGAATGCCGAAGGCAGGCAGAACCACTGCGCACCCATCTCGAGCAGCCGGCGGAAGAGTTCCGGAAAACGCAGGTCGTAACAGACCGCGAGGCCGAGGCGCCCGGCCGGCGTGTCCACGCACACGGGCTCGTCGCCGGGCTGCACCGACGACGATTCCTGGTAGCGTTCCTCCCGGCCCGGGATCTCGACGTCGAACAGGTGGATCTTGTCGTAGCGTGCCGCGCAGCGGCCCTGGTCGTCGAACACCAGCGACGCCGCGGCGAGGCGCGGCTGACCCGCGATGCGCAGTGGAATCGTCCCGGCGACGATCCACATCCCCAACTCGCGCGCTGCCGAGGCGACGAACTCCTGTATCGGCCCGACGCCCGGCTGCTCCGCGATCGCGAACTTGTCGGACTCGTTGATGCCCATGAACGCGAAGTTCTCCGGCAGCACTGCGACCTGCGCCCCGCGAGCGCGGGCCTCGCCGAGCAGCCGGTGGGCTTCCGCCAGGTTGCCTGCAGCGTCGGCCGAGGAAGTCATCTGGATTGCCGCGACGGTGGTCATTGCTTCACTTCCTGTTCCCCGGCCACGTCGTCGGCCGGTGCATCGGCCGGTGCCGGTAGCGACCCCGCGCCAGTCTGCTCCTCGCCCTCGTTCGACGAGATGCGCTCCACGACAGGATCGGCCCACGGACCGGTGACCCGATAGTAAACGCGCACCAGGCCTTTGAGCTGGCCCTTGAAGACCTGCGAAATAAGCAGGCCCCCCGCGGCACCGATCGGCCCCAGCGCCAGCGCCCCGGCGACAGTGGCGGCTCCGGTCGGATTGCCGCTGACGACGACCGTCTGGTCGTAATCCTCCGCGGCGAGGCCGGTGCGTCCCACGATCCCGACATCCAGCGCCGCGCCCTTGAGCAGCAGGTTCTGGGTGTATGCATTGCCGTCGCGGATCTCGATGTCGCCGGTGATGGTGTCGAAGGCGAGTCCGGCGTCGGTCACGTCATGGAAGTCGAGCGACAGGCGTCGCGGCAGCTCCGCGAGACTCGCGAGCCCGAGCATGCGGCCGGCACCGGGCTTCACATTCCTGAGCTGGCCGCGATCCAGGGCGATGACGACCGCACCATCCATGTGCGCGACGATGTCGCCCATTGGTCCACCCGGCCAGGAGACCTTCGCCGACGCGGTGGTGTGTTTTGCCTCGATGGAGCCTGGCAGGTCGAGCGCGCTCGAAGTCGCGCCCATGTCCGTGCTCGTGAAGTCGATCGTGAGCCGCGTTCGCGAACCCGAATCCCCCTGCAGCCAGTCGCCCTGCGCGGCAATCGTCGTGTGGGGCGCGGCTGCCTTGAGCTCGCCCAGGCGCAGGCCCCTGGGATCCTTGACCACGTTCCCGACCAGCCGCCCGAAGCGACGCTGCTGCCAACGGAAGTCGGCGACGTCGAATTCCAGCGCGGGAATATCGCGTGGATCGGGTTGACTCGCGTCGCCCGGACCTGGCGTGGTTACCGGCTGCAGGATGAGACGCTCCATGTCGAAGCGGATCGGCAGGCCGCCGTGCAGGTCGTCCGGTATCGTGACGACACCTTCCGCCGTCGGGCCGCTCACCCTGACCTGCAATGACCCGGGATCCACCCGAAGCGACGCGTCCACCTGTGAAAATTCGAAGCTGAAGATTCGTGCTTTCTCGATCCGGACTTCGGTCGGTCCCAGCCACTCCGACAGCATACCCGGCCCGTCCTTCGAACCAAGCGCGAGCCACTCGCCCAGGTCGAACTCGGGCCAGTCGCCAGCGAAGTGAAGACCTGCGCCTGGCGGCAACACGGCCGGCCTCCCGTCGAATCGGGCGATGCCGCGCTCGAGTTTCGTGTGCCCACCGTCACCTTCGCCGAGCTGCAACCGTGCCCGCGCCGGCCCGGACTCCACGGCGATGTCGTCAAGCCGCTGAGGAGAGAAGCCCAGCCCAACCTTGGTCGGTCGCGACGCCGCAGGCGCCTTGGCGAATGGTTGCGGCGCCGAGATGCCGAGACCGACCAGGTCGCTGGCGACGTCATAGTGTGATGACCACAGCTCCGTGCCGCGGTCTCGCTCAATGAGTCCCTCGAGCCTCCAGTCGGCCATGCCTGACATGCGGATCGACTGCGGCAAGCCGATGAAAGCGGGCAGTCCCGCGCCCGATGCGCGACCCCGTCCATGCAGCAGCACCGCGGCATCAACCTGCTGGGTCAGGCGCCCCGGCTCCACGGCGAGTTCGAAGGGGCCGCCGAGCATCGTGCCCCGCAGCGATTGCGCGCGCATGTCGAGGTTGTGAATCTCGAACAGGCCGGTGACCCGCTCGGCCGGCGCACGCAACGCCGGGAGGTTCACGGTCACCCCGCGCAGATTGGTGCCGATCACGTAATCATGGGGGTCGATACTGTTGGCCGGCAGGTGGAGCTTTACCGTGAACTGCGCGGGTCCACTGCCGACCAGCCCCATGAACTGGCTGCCGAGCAGTGCGCCGACCGGGCTGTTCTGCACGAATGGCAGAGCCACGCCGAGGTCCGCCGATGCCTGCGCCGCCACGTCGATGACGGTATCGTGCATGTCCGCAATTCCCACCTCCGCGCGATCGAGCCTGACTCCGCCAACCTCGCCTCCGTCCAGCCGCGCGACGAAGCCGGCGTTGTGAAACTCGACGTTGCCTCGCCCGCCGCGCAGCGGTTCGAACCCGGCGAAGTAGTCCACCGCGACGTCGCGCAGCACGGCCGTGGCGAGGAAATCGCCCTCGCCATTGCGGAATGGGAAGCTGCGTGTCGGGCCACTGTAGCTGACGTGCCCCGACTCCACGCGACCACCGAGGAACGCGGGTGTGAGCCACGAGACCGCGCCGGCTCCGAAGAGTCCGTAAGGCATGACGTTGCCGGCGAACGCCACGTCCGCACCCCGCACGTCGACGTCCATCTTGAGCACTGGCGATACGCCCGGCCGCTCGTACCTGAACTCGAACGTGCCGCTTGCCCGGGCATGAGCATGCTCGACGGCAACGGGACCCGACGTCAGCACCCATTGCGCGCCTTCACGGCGCCAGTCAATGTCGCCCGCCGCAGCCACGCCGGAGATGGGTTCGCGAAAAATCCTCGGCAGGTCGAACGAGAGCGAACTCGAGCGTAGCGCGATGCGCCCGTGCTGGTCGGTACCGGACACGACGCCGGTCAGACCGGAAAGGCCGGGAAATCGGCCGCTTGCTGCGACGCCGAGCTCGGTGACGTCTGCACTTAGCGTAAAGACAGGGAAGGCTCCGGCACGATCGCGGGATATCTCCGCGTTCAGCGAGCGCAGTTCACCACTCGGTGCGAGGCCGGACCAGGCGTCAAAGGCAGGTGGCGCGAAAGCCAGCACCAGCGGCCACGCATCCGCAAGCCGAAGGTTTTCGGCGGACACCGACGTCGAGAATGTCGTCTGCGCATTGCCGCGCCAGCGCAGCCCCATTGCGACCGGTGCCCCGGCCTGGCCGCTCTCGCTGCCGAAATTCAGGTTCTGCGCACGCAGCATCCACTCCCGGTCTTCATGTCGCAGTCGGACCGTGCCGCGCAGCCTCGGGTAGCGCACCGTGGCTGGACCAGCCGCAGCGGGCCGCTGCACGATCGTGGAGACCACCTGCGGCAGGGACAATCTGGACGCGCCGGGCGGACTCTGCGGCGCGGACATCGTCAGCGTCGGTACGGTCGGCACGTCGCGCTGCGGAAGCTCGAGCCCGAGATCGGCGAGGTCGAGATCGAGGCGCGCATGCGCGAGCGTTCCCTGCGCGAACCGGACCTGGCCCTGCACCTGGCCCGAACCGGCAATCGGCCGCGCGATCGATGACGGGAGGAACGGCGCCAGTCCCGGCAGGTCGATACGGTCCACCTGGAGTTCGAGGCGCGCGTCGAGTGCGTCGAACTTCTCCAGCGAGCCGCGCAGGTCGCCGCGAAAGTCGATGCGGAGCCCGAGCGTAGTCGGCAGCCTGGCCGAACCCGTGACGGCGGTGCTGTCATGCTCGCGACGCAGGTCGAGCTGGATCGCGGTGAACGTTACCGGGGCTGACCCGCGTGCGAGATCGCGATAGGTGACTGTGGCATCCGCAACGACCAGCCAACCGGCGGGCAGGCGGTCGAGGTCGAAAGGCGGGCGATCCAGCGGGCGCTCGTTCTGCCCCAGCAGGCGAATGCGCCCGTCGGCAAACCTGACCACGGTGAGCGTGGGACCCGTGAAACGTACGCGTCCCGCCACCAGCTGGCCGGTCCGGAAGAGGTTCCAGAGGTCCAGGCCCACGCTGCCCTCGCGCGCCATCAGCAGCGCCTCGGATCCGTCGCGCTCGAGGACCCGAACACCACGAAGCACGATCTCGGGGCCGAACCACCGCAGGCGCGCATCGATGGAGTCGTACTCAATTCGCAGGTCGGTTTGCTGCTCGACCCAGGCCTGGATCCGCGCAGCGTTGTCCGGTACGCGCGCGATCGCGAGCCTGAGTGCGCCGAGCGCGAGCGCTGCGAGGATCAGCATCCCCGCGACGACGGCCGCACCCACCCGCCAGGTCCGGGCGGCAAGCCGGCGCCCGGCTGGAGCGTTCACATGAGCACCACGTCGAACTGATCCAGCATGTAGAGAGATTCGGTCTGCAGTCGGATGGGCTTGCCGAGCTGCACCTCCAGCTCGGCGAGCGCGGCCGACTCCTCGTCGAGCAGTCGATCGATGACGTCCTGGTGGGCCAGCACCAGCAGCTGCTGCAGGTCGAACTGCGCGGCCTGCCGCAGCACCTCACGGAAGATTTCGTAGCAGACGGTTTCCGGCGTCTTGACGAAGCTGCGGCCCTCGCAGGCCGGACACGGCATGCACAGCTGGTGCGCCAGGCTCTCGCGCGTGCGCTTGCGCGTCATCTCGACCAGGCCGAGTGACGAGACAGCCGAGAACTGCGTCTTGGCGTGATCTTTCGCGAGCGCCTTGCCGAGCGCCTGCAGGACCTGGCGCCGGTGCTCCTCTTCCCCCATGTCGATGAAGTCGATGATGATGATGCCGCCGAGATTGCGCAGCCTGAGCTGGCGCGCGATTGCCACTGCCGCCTCGAGATTGGTCCGGTAGATGGTCTCCTCGAGGTTTCGGTGCCCGACGTAGGCACCCGTGTTGACGTCGATGGTCGTGAGCGCCTCGGTCTGGTCGATGACCAGGTAGCCGCCGGACTTGAGCGCGACCTTGCGGTCGAGCGAGCGATGGATTTCCTCTTCGACGCCGTGCAGGTCGAAGATCGGGCGGCTGCCGGTGTAGCGTTCGACGCGCACGTCGAGGCCCGGCATGAAGGTCGCCGCAAACGCACGCATGCGTTCGCAGGTCTGTTCGTTGTCCACCAGCACACGGTCGACGCCCTCGCCAACCAGGTCGCGCATCAGGCGCAGCGGCAACGCCAGGTCCTCGTGCACCAGCGTGCCCTGCCCTGCCGCGCGCGCCTGGCCGGTGAGCACGCCCCACAGCTTGCGCAGGAACAGCATGTCGGCGCGCAGCGCCTCCGCCGCGGCACCTTCGGCCGCAGTCCGCACGATGTAGCCTCCGGCATCTCCCTCCGCGCTCGCCGCCTGAACGGCCTCCCGCAGCCTCTGCCGCTCCTCCTCGGTCTCGATCCGGGCCGACACGCCCACGCCGTGGCCGAACGGCATGTAGACCAGGTAGCGCGACGGGATGGTGATGAAGGTGGTCAGGCGCGCGCCCTTGGTGCCGAGCGGATCCTTGAGAACCTGCACCAGGATGTCCGCACCCTCGCCGACCAGTTGGCGGATGCTGTCGGTCCTCACCGCGTCGCTCGGGCCCTCGGCATCGGCCGGCTGCACGATGTCGGAGACGTGCAGGAAAGCAGTTCGTTCCAGCCCGATGTCGATGAAGGCGGCCTGCATGCCCGGCAGTACGCGCGATACCCGGCCCTTGTAGATGTTTCCCGCCAGCCCGCGCCGGCTCGCGCGCTCGACGAAGAGTTCCTGCAGCACGCCGTTCTCAAGCAGCGCCGCCCGCGTCTCGCGCGGGCTCACGTTTACGACCATTTCGCTGCTCATTCGTCGGTGCCTCCCCCGGTCAGACCGGGCACGGTCGCGAGCAGTTCCCAGGTTTCGCAGAGCGGCAGGCCCATGACGCCGGAATAACTGCCGGCGAGGTGCCGCACGAAGATCGCCGCCCGGCCCTGTATCGCATAGCCGCCCGCCTTGTCGCAGGGCTCGCCGGTCCGCCAGTACCAGTCCAGCTCGGCGGCCGAGATTTCGCGCATGCTCACCTGGCTGGTACTCACGCGCGTGCCTCCACCGGTTGCGTGCAGCACCGCCACCGCAGTGTGTACTTGATGCGTTCGGCCGGACAGCCGCGACAGCATCACCGCCGCGTCGTCGCGGCCCGAAGGTTTCCCGAACACCTCGCCGTCCAGTGCGACCGTCGTGTCGGCAGCGAGTACCGGCGCGCGCTGCCCGGGCTGCAGGCTCGACCACAGGAGTTGCGCCTTGGCCAGTGCCAGCCGCAGCACGTAGGCCACCGGGTCTTCACCCGGCAGCAGGGATTCGTCAAGGTCGACCGGGCGCACCTCGTGCACCACGCCAGCCTGCCGCAGCAATTCACTGCGACGGGGCGAGGCCGAGGCAAGCAGGATGGTGGGACGACCCATCCGTGTCAGGCTTGGGAGACCGTCGCCACGAGGCACCACTCGGCCACCAGCGAACTGCTGAAGTGCGGGAAACGGTCGGCCGCGGCAGCCCGGGCGACGTGGCAAAGCGGAAAGGCATGCATCGAGCGCGGCTCCGGGAAGTCAACAGTGGACCGTGAATTCAAACCCGGGGCGCCGTTGTTGTCCACCGGGCATTCCACAGTCTGGCGCGGCCGCCAGGCCGGCCGGGATCGCGCGTCAGGCGCGATGGTACGGCAGGCCCTTGATGACGCTTACGGCACGGTAGAGGGCCTCGGCGAGGACGACCCGAGCCAGGCCATGAGGAAGCGTCAGGGTCGACAGCGACCAGCGAAGCCCGGCCTTTGAATCCACCTCCGGAGACAGTCCGTCCGGTCCCCCGATACAGAACGCGAGGGGCCGTCCATCGCGCGCATGTCCCTCGAGCCAGCGAGCCAGCTCAACGGTATCGAGTGGGCGACCACCGACCTGCAGCGCGACCAGGTGCGATCGCTCACCCGCCGCCGCGAGCATCCTCGACCCCTCGATCGCCACTGCCTTCGCGACGTCACCGCGGCCGCGCTGGCCGAGCGGAATCTCGACGATCTCCAGCCGGTAGTCACCACGCAGGCGCCCGGCATAGTCTGCAAAGCCAGCGTTGACCCAGGCCGGCATCCGTGTGCCGGCGGCAATTACCCGCATCAGCATGCGCTACCCCGTCAAGCAGTCGCGCCGCCGGTCTCCCAGAGCTTCTCGAGGGCGTAGAACTGGCGCGTTCGCGGCAGCATCACGTGCAGCACAACGTCGTGCAGGTCCACCAGCACCCATTCCCCGTCGCGCTCGCCTTCCATGCCGTAGGGCCGGAAGCCCGCCTCCTTGCAGCGCTGCACGACCCGGTCGGCGATCGACTTCACGTGGCGGTCCGAGGTGCCGCTTGCGACGACCATGGTGTCGGTAAAGTCGGTGAGCCCGCGCACGTCGAGCGCCTTCACGTCGATCGCCTTCATGTCCGCAAGGGCGTGCAGCACGATCTGCTGCAGCGTGGGCCTCGCGGCCTTTGTCGCGGTTTTCTTCGCGGACTTCTTCGCACCCTTCGTCGCGGTCTTGTTCGCGGTCCTGCTGGCAGTTGGCTTCACGACCTTCTTCACCGCAGGCGTGGCCGTGCCACGCTTGCCGCGCCCGGCCGGCCCCTGCGCGGCACCTGCGGATTTCGAAGTTGATCGCGTTTTCGCTCGCTTCGCTGCCATGCTCACCTCGTGGCTTGTTGGGAATAACAACCGGTCTCGCGGATGATCTCGCATACCGCGTCGGGCACCAGGTACCTTGGATCGCGACCGTTCACGATGATGTCGCGCAGGTCCGTGGAAGAAATCTCGAGCTGCGTGACCGGGTGCACCAAGACGCTCCCGGCCGGAGTGTCCGCCAGGTCCTCGACGCGGTCCGTGCCGCGCTCGACGAGCAACTGGCCCAGCGAACCTTCGGTCGGCGCACGCCACCCGGGGCGGTGCGCCACCGCGACATGCGCAAGACCCGGAATTTCACGCCACTGGTGCCAGCGGTCCATTCCAAGGAAGGCATCCATGCCGACCACCAGGCAGATCGGCCGTCGCGGGAACTCCGCGCGCAGTTCAGCCAGCGTCGTCACGGTATACGAGGGTCCGTCGCGCCGAACCTCGCGATCGTCCACCGTGAAGCCCGGTTGTCCGGCAATTGCCGCGCGCACCATCGCGAGGCGCAGGCCGGCCGCCGCGAGCGGCACATCGCGATGAGGCGGGTCGCCCGCCGGCACGAAGCGCAGCTCCTCGAGCTCGAGCACCTGCATCAGCTCGAATGCCGTGCGCAGGTGGCCGAAATGAATCGGATCGAACGTGCCGCCGAAGATGCCGATCGGGCTCATGCGGCCAGCTTCAAGCCGGCGATCCTCGCGACCAACCCTTCGATCTCCACCCAGGCGTCGCCTCGCAGGCTTCCCTTGGCAACCCGGTCCGCGCGCGCCGCCGCGACCAGCAGCGAATCGATGCCCGGCCGATCGAACCGGCCGAGCGCAGCGCGCAGCGGCCCCTGGCGATTCGACCAGACCTGCTCGACGCGAAAGGCCCCATCCACCGAACGATCCCGGGCCAGGCGCTGCGTCACTCGCGACAGCGCACGCAAATCGTTCACCAGTGCCCAGAGCACCAGCGGCGGCTCCCGACCTTCGGCGCGCAGGCCGGCGAGGATGCGCAGCGCCCGCTCCGGCTGTCCCGCGAACGCAGCCGCGGACAACTCGAATACGTCGTAGCGGGCACTGTCGGCGACCAGGCGTGCGACGTCCTCGGCGCCGAGTGTCGCGCCAGGCATCAACAGCGCTATGCGCTCGACCTCCTGTTGTGCGGCAAGCAGGTTGCCCTCGACCCGGTCGGCCAGGACCTGCGCAGCGGCCGGGTCGATTCCCACGCCGTGCCGCCCGAGCCGCTCGCGTATCCATGCCGGCAATGCGCCGCGCTCCACCGGCTGCGTGACGACCAGCATGCCGCCCTGCTCGAAGGCCTTGACCCAGGCTGCGCCGAGCGGCTTGCGCTCGAGCTCGCCCACCACCAGCAGCACGGTATCGACCGGCGGATTTGCGGCCAGGTCTGCCAGCGCGCGCTGTGCACCCGCATCCGGCGTGGTGTTGAACTTGAGTTCGATCAGGCGCCGCGTCGCGAACAGCGACAGGTTGGCGGTGTCGCGCAGCAACTCGTCCCAGTCGAAGCCGCGATCGATGAAGTGGACCTCGCGGTCCGCGAAGCCCTCGGCGCGCGCGGCCTGCCGGATGGCGGTGGCGGCCTCCGCGATCAGCAGCGGCTCGGCTCCGGTGACGAGGTATGCGCTCCGCATGCCCCGGCCGAGTCCCGCCTGCAGGGCGTCGGGACTCGTCCTCACTGCCCTGGGATACTCATGCGCACGCCACGGAGGCGGCGCGACCTGGGGAATGACTTGGCATGTGACCCCGATTATGCAGGCTCGCCAGCGGCGTGCCAACGGCGGGTCAGCCGTGGACACGATCCGGACGGGAATCATGGCGCGGGCCGCACCAGCAGCCCGTCGCAAGGCTAGAATCCGCGCATGAAACACCAGCACACGACCGCGGCGCGCCGCACGGCATACCCGCCCATCGAGCCCTACCGCAGCGGCTGGCTGCGCGTATCGCCGATCCACGAGATCTACTGGGAGGAGTGCGGCAACCCGCGAGGCAAGCCCGCGGTGTTCGTCCACGGCGGTCCCGGCGCGGGCGCGGGCACTGGTTCCAGGCGCTTCTTCGATCCCAAGCGATACCGTATTGTCCTGTTCGACCAGCGCGGCGCCGGCCGCAGCCGACCGCACGCGAGCCTGGTGGACAACACGACCTGGGACCTGGTTGCCGACATGGAGCGTCTGCGCAGGTTTCTCGGCATCGAGCGCTGGCTGGTCTTCGGTGGTTCGTGGGGCTCGACGCTGGCGCTCGCATACGCGCAGTCGCACCCCGCGCGTGTCAGCGAACTGGTACTGCGCGGCATCTTCATGCTCCGCAAGTGGGAGATCGACTGGTTCTACCAGGAAGGCGCGGGAGCGATCTTCCCGGACCGCTGGCAGGACTATATCGCCGTGATCCCGCGGCGCGAGCGCGACGACATGGTCGGCGCGTATTACCGCAGGCTCACGAGCCCGAACCGTGCGACGCGGGTTCGCGCCGCACGCGCCTGGGCGGTCTGGGAGGCCGCGACCAGTTACCTGCATGTCGACGAGTCGAACATCGACGACTGGGGCGCGGAGGACTTCGCGATCGCCGTCGCGCGCATCGAGTGCCACTACTTCATCAACAAGGGCTTCATGCGTCGCGAAGACCAGTTGCTGCGACGGGTGAACAGGATCCGGCACATACCGGCCGTGATCGTGCAGGGACGCTACGACATCGTGTGCCCGATGCGCACGGCCTGGGACCTGCACTTGCGCTGGCCGGAGGCCGACTTCCGTGCGGTCCCGGACGCCGGCCACTCGGCGCATGAGCCCGGCAACACGCACGAGCTGGTGAGCGCAACCGATCGTTTCGCGCGCGCTAGAGCGAAGCCAGCCGCCGCACCACGAGGTCGGCGAGGTCGCGGGCGAGCGCCTCGCGCAGGATAGCTTCCTCGCGGTCCTTCGCGAGCAGGTCGGACTCGCTGAAGCTGTAGCTGCGGCTCACCTCGATTTGCTGAGGTGCAACCGCCTGTTGCTCGCCGCGCTCGATGGAATAGCCGAGCACGTAATAGACCTGGTACTCCTGCGGCGTATTGCGTGCGCTGACCGAGAGCACGCGCCGGCCGGTCCGGTCCTGCGCCACGCGGATCACCGCATCCGCAACCGACGCCGATGCGGCCAGCGCCGCACCCGCGGCATGCAGCGCGCGGCCGAGTTCCACCGAAAACGGTGACAGCTCGTCGCTGGTGGCGACGTATACAGTCTTCACGTCCGCCGGCAACGACACCGCACCCTTCAACTGGAAGCCACAGCCGGCGAGCAGCAGGACGAGGACTCCGGCGCCGATGCGTGCGCGAGTCACGGTCAGACCACCACGTTGGCCAGCTTGCCGGGCACGTAGATGAACTTGCGCACCGGCCTGCCCTCCATGAAGCGCTGCACGTTCGACTCCGCGAGGGCCGCCTCGCGCACCGTGTCCTCGTCGGCATCGGACGGCACGGTCACGCGACCACGCAGCTTGCCGTTGACCTGCACGACGACCTCGATCGAATTGCGCTCGAGAGCGCGCGGGTCGGCCTCCGGCCAACGTTCGTCTACCGCGGCGCCCGCGTGGCCGAGTTCGCGCCACAGTGCATGGCAGGCGTGCGGAACCACCGGCGAAAGCGCGAGAACCACGATTTCCAGCGCCTCCCGCATGACCGCGCGACCCTGCGGCGAGCGGTCGTCGAAACGCGCCAGCGAGTTCATCAGCTCCATGACCGCCGCGATGGCGGTGTTGAAGGTGCGACGGCGGCCGATGTCGTTGGTGACCTTCGCGAGCGTCTCGTGGACCTGGCGACGCATGTCACGCTGCCCGCCCGACAGTGCCTCGACATCGAGCGCCTGTGCCGCGCCGGCAGCGACATGCTGGTACACGGCTTTCCACAGACGCTTCATGAAGCGGAATGCGCCCTCCACGCCTTCGTCGGACCACTCGAGCGACTGCTCCGGCGGCGCGGCGAACATCATGAAGAGCCGCGCGGTGTCGGCGCCGTAGCGCTCGACGAGCGACTGCGGATCCACGCCGTTGCCCTTGGATTTCGACATCGTGCCGATGCCGCCGGACTCCACCGGCTGCCCGTCCTCGCGCAGCACGGCCCCGGTTCGCGCGCCCTTCTCGTCGACCAGAACGTCTACTTCCGCAGGGTTGTAGTAGACGACGCGGCCGGACGCGGGCTTGCGGAAGTAGATTTCATTCAACACCATGCCCTGCGTCAGCAGGTTGGTGAAGGGTTCCGCGATGTCGGTGAGCCCGACGTCGCGCATCACCCTTGTCCAGAAGCGCGAGTAGAGCAGGTGCAGGATCGCGTGCTCGATGCCGCCGATGTACTGGTCCACCGGCATCCAGTAGGCCGCGCGCTGGTCGACCATCGCCGCTTCGTTGCCGGCACTCGCGTAGCGGAAGTAGTACCAGGACGAGTCCACGAAGGTATCCATCGTGTCTGTCTCGCGCCTGGCCGGGCCGCCGCACTTCGGGCAGTCGCAGGCGAGGAACGATTCGTCGCGGTTGAGCGGATTGCCGCTGCCGTCAGGCACGCGGTCCTCGGGCAGCACCACGGGCAACTGCTGGTCGGGTACCGGGACGTCACCACAGGTTTCGCAGTGGATCAGCGGGATCGGGCAGCCCCAGTAGCGCTGGCGCGAGATGCCCCAGTCCCGCAGTCGCCAGTTCACGCGGCGGCGGCCGCGGCCGTTCGACTCGAAGTACTTCGCGATTGCGTCGAATGCTTCGTCGAAATCCAGGCCGTCGAAGCGACCGGAGTTGATCAGGCGGCCGTGCTCCAGGTACGCGCCCGCGTCCATGTCGACCAGGCTGCCGTCCGCTGGCTGGATCACCTGGTGGATGTCCAGGCCGTAGCGGCGCGCGAACTCCCAGTCGCGCTGGTCGTGCGCGGGCACCGCCATCACGGCGCCGGTCCCGTAGCCCATCAGCACGAAATTGGCGACCCAGACCGGGACGCGCGCGCCGGTGAACGGGTGAATCGCGTGGACACCGGTCGGCATGCCCCGCTTTTCCATGGTCTCGAGCGCAGCCTCGGTGACACTGGTGCGCAGGCATTCGGCGAGGAACTCCTGCAGTTCCGGGGCGCCCCGCGCCGCACGCTGCGCGAGCGGGTGCTCGGCTGCCACCGCCATGTAGGTAACGCCGTAGAGAGTGTCCGGGCGCGTCGTGTAGATCCGCAGCGGCTCGTCGCTGCCTTCGACGTCGAACTCGAGCTCGAGGCCCTCGGAACGGCCGATCCAGTTCGCCTGCATCAGCTTCACGCGCTCCGGCCAGCCGGGCAGCGTCTCGAGCGCGCCGAGCAGTTCCTCGGCGTAGTCGGTGATGCGCAGGTAGTACATCGGGATCTCGCGCTTCTCGACCAGCGCGCCGGTGCGCCAGCCGCGCCCGTCGATCACCTGTTCGTTTGCGAGGACCGTCTTGTCCACCGGGTCCCAGTTGACCGTCCCGGTCTTGCGGTATGCGATGCCCTTCTCGAGCATGCGCAGGAACAGCCACTGGTTCCAGCGGTAATAGTCCGGCTGGCAGGTCGCGACCTCGCGATCCCAGTCGATGCCGAAGCCGAGCGACTTCAACTGCCGCTTCATGTACGCGATGTTGTCGTAGGTCCACTTTGCGGGCGGCACGCCGTGCGCCATCGCGGCGTTTTCGGCCGGCAGCCCGAACGCGTCCCAGCCCATGGGCTGCAGGACGTTGTAACCCTGCATACGCATGTACCGCGTCAGCACGTCGCCGATGGTGTAGTTGCGCACGTGCCCCATGTGCAGCCGTCCGCTCGGGTACGGGAACATGCACAGGCAGTAGTACTTGGGCCGGTCCGGGTCCTCGACCACGGAAAACGTTCGCTCCCCGTCCCACCAGGCCTGGGCGAGGGACTCGACGGTAGCGGGCTCGTAGCGTTCTTGCATGTCGGCGGGGGCGGGAAAAGGGGGCGAAACCGGATCTCCAAGGATACCAGAGCTACCGCCGGGCCGGCCTCGCCGGCAGCTCAGGCAGCCACGAAACGCGCGACGCCGTCGCCGCCGATCTCGCGCACCAGCAGTCCATCGGCCAGCAGGTAGTTCAGGTGCGCGACGGCCTCCCCCATCGCAAGCATGCGGTGGAATCCGCGCAGCGGCCTGCCGAACATCACCGGCAGCAGATCGAACGCGGTGCACGGCGCGGAACAGGCCTCCCGCAGCGACGCGAGCTGCTGGAGGTGGTGCGCCCGCAGGCCCGAGATGCGCCTGTGGAGCCCCCGGAAAGGCCGGCCGTGTGACGGCAGCACCAGGGTGTCCGCCGGGCACTGCTCGAGCCGCGCCAGCGACGCAAGGAACTCCCGGAGCGGGTCCGCGTCAGGCCGGCTGGACAGCACGCTGACGTTCGGCGAAATGCTCGGCAGCACCTGGTCGCCACTGATCAGCAACCCGCCCGTGGTGTCGTGAAGGCAGAGGTGGCCGCGGCAGTGGCCGCTGGTCTCGACGATGCTCCACTCCCGGCCGCGCACCTCGAGCGTGTCGTTGTCGTCCGGCCTGGCTGACAAAGTCGGGACCCCGTCAAACCAGGAATCATGGCTCTGTGCCGGAAGCCTCGCTGGCGGTTCATCCGCCTGCAGTCCGTGCAGCACCATGAATGCGTGCATCCGGTCGCGTATCCGTGCTGGCTCCTCGGCGAGATAGGCCACGACCGAATCGTGCGCCACGGCCGACATCCAGACCTCGGCGTCGTGGCGCTGCTGCAGCCATCGCGCGAGTCCCATGTGGTCCGGGTGGTCGTGCGTGATGAAGATCCGCCGGAGTCCGCATCGTCCCACGACCGCACGCTCCAGCGAGGTCCATGCGTCGCGACAGGGATCAGCCGCCATGCCGGTGTCGACCAGCGTCCAGCCCTGCTCGTCCTCCATCAGCCACACGTTGATGTGCGTGAGCTCCATCGGCAGCGGGATGCGTGCCCACAGCAGGCCGTCGACGATCGGCACGGCGTGGCCGGGTTCAGGCGTCGCCACCGCCAGGTACTCGAGCTCGCGCGGCGGCGACGGGTACTGCTCGCCCTCGTGGGTTATCGAGGCGTGGCGGTTGGTCACCCGGGCACCACGCGGCCGGCGCGCGCGCGCCGGAATCCGACGATCAGTCCGATCGTGAGCAGCGCAAGCACGGGCCAGTTGCCGGCGCGCAGGTACGGAGTGAATCCCGTCCTCGGCTCGACGGTGCCCGTGAGCACGCCCGGCTGGAACTGCGGCAGGCTCGCCACCACCTTGCCGTCGTAGGTGATCAACGCCGTCACCCCATCATTGGTCGCACGCAGCATCGGGCGTCCCGTCTCGAGCGAACGCATGCGGCTGATTTCGAGGTGCTGGTGCGGCGCCGAGGAATCGCCGAACCATGCGTCGTTGGTGACATTGACCAGCAGCGTGGACTCGCGGGCGAGCGCGAGCTGCTCGACTCCGTAGGCGTCCTCGTAACAGATCGTCGGCGCGAGCGCCTCGCCACCCGCGGCCAGTGGCCGCTGTGCTTCCGAGCCAGCGGCGAAATCCGAGTACGGCAGGTTCATCAACCGCATCCAGTCACGGACCGCTGCAGGCACCGGGAAGAACTCGCCGAACGGTACCAGCCGGCGCTTGTAATACCACTGCTCGCGCGGCGACCACGCGGCCATTGCGTTGTAATAGGCGCCGGTCTGCGCGTCGCGACGAACCAGCCCGGTGATCAGCGACGAACCGCGCGACGTCGCCAGCGCGGTGACATGGTCGAGGTAGCCGCGGATACCGCTCTCCAGCGACGGAATCGCGGATTCGGGCCACACGATGATCCCCGCGCCCAGGTGGGGCTTCGTGAGTTCCAGGTAGAGGTTCATCGTGCTTTCGAGCTGGCCAGGCACCCATTTCATCGACTGCGGTACCGCGCCCTGCACCAGCGCGACAGTGACCTCGGTACCGCGCGGACGCGTCCACTCGACCCGGCCCAGGGCCAGCGCACATCCCCAGGTGAGCAGCAATGCGACGACGGCGATCGTGCGTGACCGACGATCGCCTGCCAGCAGCAGCACCAGCGCGCCGGCCGTCACCGCGACCGCAAGGCTCACCAGGTAGACGCCGCCGAGTGGCGCGTAGGCCGCAAGCGGCGTATCCAGCTGCGAATAACCCAGCGCGAGCCACGGGAACCCGCTCAGGAACCAGCCACGCAGCCACTCGGTGAAGACCCAGCCTGCGGGCAGCAACGCCAGGAAGCGACCGGGCCCGCCATTGCTTCCCCAGCGCGTGGCGGCATATCCGAGCAGCGCCGTATAGCCGCCCATGATCGCCACCATGCCGAGCATCAGCACCAGCGTGACCCAGACCGGGGCGTGCCCGATCAGGTGGATGCTGTGGTACAGCCAGTACGTTCCGGCAACGAAGGTCCCGGCGGTGAACAGCAACCCGCGCCAGGCCGCCTCGCGCGGTGCGGCGCCATCCCAGCACAGCATCAGGAACGCCGGGCACAGCAGCGCGAGCGGCCACGCGGCCGCAGGCGCGAAAGCGAGCGCCAGTAGCGCGCCGGCCGGAAGCGCGAGCCAGCGCCCGTGGCGATCGGTGAATGCGCGGATTCGGGCGGCGGCACGCGAACCGGCTGCAGGTGGACCCGCGCACCGCTACAGCGGAGCGGGCTTCAGTTCGAGGTCGCGCGGCGTACGGACCCGCAACGTCTCGATCCTGCGGCGATCGGCGCGCAGCACCTCGATCTCGAACCCGCCGATTTCGAGCGACTCGCCGCGCCGCGGCAGCCGGCCGAGTTCGTGCAGCACCAGTCCGCCGATCGTGTCGAATTCGTCGTCGGAGAATCGGGTGCCGAAGGCCCGGTTGAACTCCTCGATCCGTGTCAGCGCCGGGACCGTGAACGTGCGCTCGGCTTCCTTGCGCATGCCCTCGCCCTCGTCCACGTCGTACTCGTCGCCGATCTCGCCGACGATTTCCTCGAGCACGTCCTCGATGGTGAGCAGGCCCGATACGCCGCCGTACTCGTCCACCACGATGGCCATGTGGTTGTGGCTGACGCGGAACTCCTTCAGCAGCACGTTCAGGCGCTTGCTCTCCGGTATCAGCACCGCCGGCCGCAGGCACTCGCGGATGTCGAACGGCCCGTCGCCGCCCTGCGCAAAGTAGCGCAGCAGGTCCTTGGCGAGCAGGATCCCGGCGACCTCGTCGCGGTCCTCGCCCACCACCGGGAAACGAGAGTGTCCGGACTCGATGACGATGGGCAGGATGCGCGTCCGGCGGCTCGTCGCGCTGGATCACGACCATCTGCGAGCGCGGCACCATGACGTCGCGCACCTGGGTCTCGGAGACCTGCAGCACACCCTCCAGCATCGCGAGCACGTCCGCTTCGATGAGCCCGCGATCGCGGGCGTCGGTCAGCACTTCCGCCAGTTGCTCGACGTCCCTGGGTTCTCCCGACAGCGATTCGACGAGTGCGGCGCAGCCAGCTTCCTGGCCGGACTTGAGCGGTTCTGGGTCATTTGGCCTGGTCGATCACGGGAAGGTACGGATTCTGATACCCGAATCCGCCGAGGATTTCCACTTCGAGCCGTTCCATCGCGCGCGCAGCGCGCGGCCGCTCGTGGTCATGGCCGTGCAGGTGCAGGACGCCGTGCACGACCATGTGCGCCCAATGCGCCGCGCGCTGCTTGCCCTGCTCGCGCGCCTCCGACGCGACGACGGCAGCGCAGATCACCAGGTCGCCGAGCGAACCGCAGACGCGCGCATTCCTCCGCCGAGGCCGGAAAAGACAGCACGTTGGTCGGCTTGTCCTTGCCGCGGTAGGTCCGGTTGAGGCGCCGGCTCTCCGCGGGGCCGACGACCCTTACACCGAGGCGGCTCGCGGCCGGACCCGCGCTGCGTGCGAGTCGTCGCCGGCCATCCAGCGCCGCGCGGTGCGCGGCGCGGGCCCAGCGCCCGAGCGCGGCCGCGGTCGGAACCCACGGGCGCACCGCCGCGAACTGCGCCTCGACCGCGAGTGACGGCCGGGCGGTGCTCAAGCGCCGGGCTCCTGCTCGTCCGATGCCCGTTCGTAGGCCTGGACGATGCGCTGCACCAGCGGGTGGCGCACGACGTCGCGTGCGTTGAAGAACGTGAAGGCGACGCCCTCGACGCCGCGCAGCACCTCGATCGCGTGCCTGCAGGCCCGAACGCTGGTGGCGAGGAAGGTCGATCTGCGTGATGTCGCCGGTGACGACCGCCCGTGACCCGAAGCCGAGGCGGGTCAGGAACATCTTCATCTGCTCGACGGTCGTGTTCTGGGCCTCGTCGAGGATGATGAATGAGTCGTTCAACGAGCGGCCGCGCATGAACGCGAGCGGCGCCACCTCGATCACCTGGCGCTCGATGTGACGCGCGACGCGATCGAATCCCATCATCTCGTAGAGCGCGTCGTACATCGGCCGGAGGTACGGGTCGACCTTCTGCGCGAGGTCGCCGGGCAGGAACCCGAGACGCTCGCCGGCCTCGACCGCGGGACGGACGAGCACGATGCGCCGGACCGAGCCCGACTGCAGCGCCTCCACCGCGCTCGCGACCGCGAGGTAGGTCTTGCCGGTACCGGCCGGTCCGATACCGAACGTAAGGTCGTTGCGGTGGATGTTCTCCAGGTACTGGCACTGGTTCGCGCCGCGGCCGCGCACTCCGCCGCGCTGCGTCTGGACCACGACGTCCCCGGCCGGGACCACGCTGCTCGTCGGCCGCCGGGAAACCGAGTTCCTGCACGCAGAGGTGCACGCGGTTCGCGGACATGGCCTCGCTGGCCGACAGCTCGAACATGC
This sequence comes from uncultured Gammaproteobacteria bacterium, assembly GCA_963819835.1. GTDB lineage: Bacteria > Pseudomonadota > Gammaproteobacteria > Steroidobacterales > Steroidobacteraceae > RPQJ01. The sequence goes on along the minus strand of CAWFXR010000023.1, from coordinate 64,409 downwards.
GCCGCAGGACCGCCGCGGCATTGTCCACGGTTCCGGCCGCGCCGAAGACCTGCAGCTGGTGACCGCGCCGGCGCACCTCGACGCCGAGCCGCTCCTCGACGTGCCGCAGGTTCTGCTCCATCGGTCCGCTGAAGTTCGCGAGACGCGCGTTGTCGGCATCGTCCAGCGAGATCTCGCGCATCGAGACCTGGGCGCTCAAGCAATGCTCCGCGCAGCGTCGGCGGAGACCAGTCGACCGCGCAGCGAGTTGGCCATTGCCTCGGTGACGACGACATCGGTGAAACGATCCATCAACGACGACGGGCCGTCGAAGTTGACCCAGCGGTTGTTCCCGGTGCGCCCGGCGAGCTGCCGCGCATCGCGCCGCGCGTTGCGCTCGACCAGCACGCGCTGCACCGACCCGACCATTGCACGGCTGATTGCGCGCGCCTGCCCGTCCACCAGCTCCTGCAGTCGCTCGAGACGGCGGTGTTTTTCCTCCTGGGTGACGTCGTCGGGCAGCGAGGCGGCCGGCGTTCCCGGGCGGCGGCTGTAGATGAAGCTGAAGCTCTGGTCGAAGCCCACGTCCGCGATCAGCTCGAGCGTCGCCTCGAAGTCACGCTCGGTCTCGCCGGGAAAGCCCACGATGAAATCGGAGGAGATGCTGATTCCCGGGCGCGCCTCCCGCAGCCGCCTGATCTTGTGCCGGTACTCGAGTGCCGTGTGGCCGCGCTTCATCAGCGCGAGCACGCGATCCGAGCCGCTCTGCACCGGCAGGTGCAGGTAGCTCGCGAGCTGCGGCACGTCGCGGTAGGCCTCGACCAGGCTGTCGCGGAACTCGACCGGATGCGAGGTCATGAAGCGAATGCGCTCGATGCCGGGCACCTCGGCCACGAAGTAGATGAGCGCGGCGAGGTCCGCCTGCCCGCCACTGCCGAGCCTGCCGCGGTAGGCGTTCACGTTCTGCCCGAGCAGCGTCACCTCGCGCACGCCCTGCCGCGCCAGGCTGCGGACCTCGTCCATCACCTGCCCGAGCGGCCGGCTCACCTCCTCACCGCGCGTGTACGGCACGACGCAGAACGTGCAGTACTTGCTGCAGCCTTCCATCACCGACACGAAGGCCGTGGCGCCGGTCGGCGCGCGGCTCCGGCAGCCGGTCGAACTTCTCGATTTCCGGGAAGCTGACGTCCACGATGGAGCGCGCGCCTCGCTTCACCGCGGCGATCATCTCCGGCAGCCGGTGCAGCGTCTGGGGCCCGAACACCAGGTCCACGAACGGCGCGCGATCCGTGATGCCCTCGCCTTCCTGGCTGGCGACGCAGCCGCCGACGCCGATGATGACCTGCGGGCGCTGCTGCTTGAGGGATCGCCACTGCCCGAGCAGCGAGAACACCTTTTCCTGCGCCTTCTCGCGCACCGAGCAGGTATTCAGCAGCAGCAGGTCGGCCTGCGCCGCGTCGTCGGTCGCCTCGTAGGCGCCGGACTCGCGCAGCACGTCCGCCATGCGGGCGGAGTCGTACTCGTTCATCTGGCAGCCGAAGGTTCTGACGTGTACGAGCGGCATGGGCCGGATCAGGCGGCCTCAGAACGGAATGTCGTCGTCGAAGGCGTCGTCGCGCCCCGGCGCGGACGCGGGCGCGGCCTCGGCATGCTCGTCGCCGCCGCTCGCGGCACGCGGCGCGGACCGCGACTCGGTGCCGGCACCGCCGCCGCCGCGCCCGCCGAGCATCTGCATCTCGTTGGCGATCACCTCGGTCGAGTAGCGGTCACGGCCTTCCTTGTCCTGCCACTTGCGCGTGCGCAGCTTGCCCTCGAGGTAGACCTGCGAGCCCTTGCGGAGGTACTCGGCCGCGATCTCGGCGAGGCGGTCGTACATGACCACGCTGTGCCACTCGGTCTGCTCGCGCTGCTCGCCGGTCTGCTTGTCCTTCCAGCTCTCCGACGTCGCGACGCGCAGGTTGGTGACCGCCTTGCCGCTCGGCATGTAGCGCGTCTCCGGGTCCTGCCCGAGATTGCCGACGATGATGACCTTGTTGATACCGCGTGCCATGGCGCCCACCTGCGTGTGAAGGAGTGAAATCTTACGCCACGGGGCAGCCGCGGCGGAAACCGTGAATCAGGCGGATCCGCGCTGAAATGGCCGGTCCCTGCCGGCCATGGCCACCGCGGCCCAGGCCGCGGCCACGACCGCGCTGCCCAGGAAGACGCCGGACAGGCCGAAGTGGCCGAGCAGCACGCCGCCGAGCGCGCCACCGCCGAAGGCGCCGAGGAACTGCGCCGTCGCGAATATGCCCAGCGCCGCTCCGCGATCGGTGCCCGGAGCGGCCAGCGTGAGCAGTGCCGGCAGCCGCGCCTCGAGATAATTGAATGCCGCGAAAAACAGCGTGAACGCCGCGAGCACCGGCCACAGCTCGGCATGGTCGAAGCCGAGCAGGCCCTGCGCCAGCGAGACGAGCAGGACCGCGAAGACGAACACCGGCAGGCTGCGGCCGCCGCGCTCGGTCACCAGGATCAGCGGAATCGTCCCGGCCAGCGACACGACGAATACGCCGAGGTACACCTTCCAGTGCCCGGCCGCTCGCAATCGCGAGGTCGCCGACCAGCACCTGGGGAACGGCGAGGAAGGTCGCGGTCATGATGAAGTGCAGCGCGAACACCCCGGCGTACAGTGGCCGCAGCGCGGGGCGCACCAGCATTTCCGCCAGCGCCGAAAGCTCCCGCGACTCCGCGCCGCCCGTGGTCGCCGGCTCCACCGGCACCGCGAGGTGCAGCAGCGCGAGGCCCGCAAGCGCCAGCGCCATCATGACCAGGAAGATGCCGGGCACGCCGATCGCCGCAGTCCAGCACCGGTGCCAGTACCAGGGCCAGCACGAAAGACATGCCGATGCTGATGCCGACGAACGCCATCGCCCGGGTGCGAACCTCGGCTCGCGTGAGGTCGGCCAGCAACGCCGTGACCGCCGCGGACACCGCTCCGGCGCCCTGCACGCAACGGGCGACGATCAGCCCGGCGACGCTGTGGACGAACACGCCGATCAACGAGCCGGCCGCGAACAGCAGCAGGCCGGCCGTGATGACCCGCTTGCGACCGTAACGGTCCGACCAGCGCCCGAACTGGATCTGCAGCAGCGCCTGCGTCAGTCCGTAGGCGCCCATGGCCAGGCCGAGCATTTCCGGGGAATAGTCGGGGAGTTTTCTCGCATAGAGCGCGAGCACCGGGAGCAGCAGGAACAGCCCCAGCATGCGGGTCGCGTAGATGGCCGCAAGCGCGCCGACCGAGCGGCGCTCGATCGGCGTGAGCGCCGGCCTGGATGATTCGTCGCGGGTGGTGATTGGCGTAGTCCCGTGGGCTCGGCATATATTAGCAGGCTGCCCGCCAGTCGTCGGAATCCGGACCCCAGCCATGGACGTCATACGCATTCGCGGTGCGCGAACCCACAACCTGCAGGGCATCGACATCGACCTGCCCCGCGAACCGGCTCATCGTGATCACCGGACTCTCGGGCTCCGGCAAGTCCTCGCTCGCCTTCGACACGATCTACGCGGAAGGCCAGCGGCGCTACGTCGAGTCGCTGTCCGCCTACGCAAGGCAGTTCCTGTCGGTCATGGAGAAACCCGACGTCGACCACATCGAGGGGCTCTCGCCCGCGATTGCGATCGAGCAGAAAGCGGCGTCGCACAATCCGCGCTCCACGGTCGGGACGGTCACCGAGGTGTACGACTACCTGCGGGTGCTGTTCGCCAGGGCCGGCGTGCCGCGCTGCCCGGAGCACGGGCAGGACCTTGCCGCGCAGACCGTGAGCCAGATGGTCGACCAGGTCCTCGCGCTGCCGGAGGGCACTGCGGTGCTGCTGCTGGCGCCGGTCGTGCAGGACCGCAAGGGCGAGCACGCCGACGCGCTCGAGCACCTGCGCGGCCAGGGGTTCGTGCGCGCCTTCGTGGACGGGAGCCTCGTGGAACTCGACGCCGCGCCGGCGCTCGATGCCCGGCGACGGCACTCGATCGATGCGGTCGTCGACCGCCTGCGCGTACGCCCGGACGCCGGCCAGCGCCTCGCGGAGTCGTTCGAAACCGCGCTCTCGCTGTCGCAGGGCGTCGCCAGGCTCGCGTTCCAGGACGAGCCGGACCGGCGAGCCCGTCGTCTTCTCGAACCGTTACGCGTGCACGGCTTGCGGCTACAGCCTCGCGGAACTCGAGCCCCGGGTGTTCTCGTTCAACAACCCGAGCGGTGCCTGCGGCACCTGCGGCGGCCTCGGGGTGCAGGAGTTCTTCGATCCGGCGCGCGTGGTGGTGAATCCCGCCCTGTCGCTCGCCGGAGGCGCGGTCCGTGGCTGGGACCGGCGCAATGCCTACTACTTCCAGCTGATCCAGTCGCTGGCACGTCACTACCGGTTCGACATCGAGAAACCGTGGAACGACCTGCCGGAGGCCGTCCGGCACGTGCTGCTCTGGGGCAGCGGGGAGGAACGCGTCGAGTTCCGCTATTTCGATGCGCGCGGCGGAAGCTCGCGCCGCAGTCACGCCTGGGAGGGCATGCTGCCCAATCTCGAGCGGCGTTACCGCGAGACCGAGTCGGCGACGGTCCGCGAGGAACTGGCGAAGTACCGCGGGCACGCGCGCCTGCGTGGACTGCGCGGGCAGCCGGCTCAGCCTCGCGGCGCGCAACGTGTTCGTCGCAGGCCGCACGCTGCCGGAACTCGCGGCGCTGCCGATCGCAGACTCGCGCCGCTTCTTTGCGGAGCTCAAGCTCGAAGGCTGGCGCGGCGAGGTCGCGAGCCGGCTGGTGCGAGAGGTGTCGGACCGCCTCACGTTCCTCGCCGATGTCGGGCTCGACTACCTGTCGCTGGACCGCGGCGCGCAGACGCTGTCGGGCGGCGAGGCGCAGCGCATCCGCCTCGCGAGCCAGATCGGGTCGGGGCTGGTCGGCGTCATGTACATCCTCGACGAACCGTCGATCGGGCTGCACCAGCGCGACAACCAGCGACTGCTGGACACGCTCACCCGGCTCCGCGACCTCGGCAACACGGTCCTCGTCGTCGAGCACGACGAGGACGCGATCAGGCAGGCCGACCACGTCGTCGACCTCGGGCCCGGCGCGGGGGTCCACGGCGGCCACATCGTTGCGCAGGGCACGCCGGCGCAGGTCGAGGCCTGCGAGGAGTCGCTGACCGGCCAGTACCTGAGCGGCCGTCGCCGCATCGCCGTGCCCGCCGTCCGCACGCCGCCGCAGCCGGGCCGGGCGCTGCGCATCGTCGAGGCCAGCGGCAACAACCTGCGCGCGGTCACGGTCGACGTGCCGCTCGGCCTGATGACCTGCGTGACCGGCGTCTCCGGATCCGGCAAGTCCACGCTGGTCGTGGACACGCTGTACCGCCAGGTGGCCGCCGGGCCTGCAGGACGGTGGCGACGGCTGCCCGGCGATCGAGGGAATCGACCAGGTCGATCGCGTGATCGACATCGACCAGAGCCCGATCGGCCGCACGCCGCGCTCCAACCCGGCGACCTACACCGGGCTCTTCGGGCCGATCCGCGAGCTTTTCGCCGAGGTGCCCGAGGCCCGCGCACGCGGCTACGACCCGGGGCGCTTCAGCTTCAACGTCCGGGGCGGGCGTTGCGAGGCCTGCGAGGGCGACGGCGTCATCAAGGTCGAGATGCACTTCCTGCCGGACGCCTACGTCACCTGCGACGCCTGCCGCGGCATGCGCTACAACCGCGAGACGCTCGAGATCCGCTACAAGGGCCGCAACATCAGCGACGTGCTGGACATGACCGTCGAGGATGCCGCGCAGTTCTTCCGCAACATCCCGGCGCTGCAGTCGCGCCTGAACACGCTGCTCGAGACGGGACTCTCGTACGTGCGCCTCGGACAGAACGCCACCACGCTCTCGGGTGGCGAGGCGCAGCGCGTGAAACTCTCGCGGGAACTCGCCAAGCGCGCGACGGGCCGCACGCTCTACATCCTCGACGAGCCGACCACGGGACTGCACTTCCGCGACATCGAGCAGTTGCTCGGCGTCCTGCACCGGCTGCGCGACGAGGGCAACACGATCGTCGTGATCGAGCACAACCTCGACGTGATCAAGACCGCCGACTGGGTGATCGACCTCGGGCCGGAGGGCGGTGACGGCGGCGGGCGACTGGTGGCGACCGGGACGCCCGAGGACGTGGCGCAGGTCGCGGCCTCGCACACCGGGCGATACCTGGCGCGGATGCTCGGCGGCGATGCGCGGTCGCGAAGCCAGCGGGCCGGCGGGCCGGTCGCAGCGGGCCGGCCGGGGATCAGGCCGACGCGGCTGACGGACGCGCGGTCGTGCGGAAGCGGTGGCAGACCTCGCCCGCCTCGCGAGTCTCCGTGTAGTGCCCGTCCGTCTGCCGCGAAATCACGCGGCGCCAGAATGACAGCGCCGGCCGGTTGTAGGCATCCTCGACGACTTCCCACTCACCCGAAAACCTGCTGAAGAGCAGCTCCGCAGCGCCAGCTCCCGACGCCGCGACGGCGCGCCGGCTCGGTCACGAAGAATTCCGCCATGCGGTAATCGACACCGCGCTGCGGAAACGATGGAACGCGAGTGACGAGGGCGAATCCCGACCGGGTTTCGCCCTGCAGGATGACGAACGGATAGCGAAGTGGTGTCGCCGAACCAGCCCACGAGGAACTCGCCCTCGCGCTCGTTCCACTCGCCCAGCGCGGGAAACAGGCCGCTCTTGCTCGCGGAAAGTTCGGACAGATAGGACCGGTAGACCGCTCGTATCCACTCGCGGTCGGCAGGGGTGTCGCGCGCGTCTCGCAGTGTGACGGGCACTTGGTCTCTGGCCAGGCTGTGGCTGGCGGTTGCCCGGCCGGGAGGCCGGGGCCGGATTTCCTGGAATGGGTCGGGCGGGTCCCGGCCGGGACCCGCCCTTCCCGATCAGCTTGCGCTCGAGTGTCAGCTTACTGCTGCGGCAGGGCGCAGCGGCAGCGGCGTCGGCGGCGGCAGTGGCCGAGTCGCCGGCGGCAACGGCGGCGTCAGCAGCGGCGTCCGTCGCAGTGGCAGCGGCGTCGGCGGCACCGGCCGTATCACCGGCGGCGGCGTCGGTCATCGGCAGCGTCGGCGGCGTCGCCAGCGGCGGCAGCGGCGTCGGTCGCGGCAACGGCGGCGTCAGTCGCGGCGTCGCTGGCAACGGCGGCGGCGTCGGCAGCAGCCTCTTCCTTCTTCGCGCAACCGGCGAGAACCAGGGCGGCAAGGGCGGCGGCAAGGGCGATCTTGGCGTTCATGTGCAATTCCTCATGTGGGTCTGTTGATGCAGGTGGATACGGTCCAGCAATCGCGCACCAGCCGACTGACCGTCGGCACCAGCGACGACTGCGTGACTCGGATTCTAGGACCGGCAGGTCGCACGCGGACCGGCCAATCCGTCTCCGAATGGCGACAAGCCGCAACTGGTCCACCAGACGAAACAGGGCGGGCCCCGATCGGGACCCGCCCTGCCATTTCAGCTTTCGCTGAGCGACCGATTACTGCTTGGTCGCGTCCTGCACGGCTTCGCCAGCGTCAGCGGCGGCGTCGCCAGTAGCAGCGGCGGCGTCGCCAACGGCAGCGGCAGCGTCGCCAGCGGCGTCAGCAGTGGCATCGGCGGCGTCGCTCGCGGCGCCGGCGACGGCGTCGCCAGCGGCGTCCGTGGCAACGGCAGCGGCGTCGACGGCAGCGCCGGCGGCCTCAGCAGCAGCGTCGGCAGCCTCGCCAGCCTGGACGGCGGCGTCCTGGGCGGCTTCCTTCATTTCTTCCTTCTTGGCGCAGCCGGCGAGGGCCAGCGTGGCGAGGGCGGCGGCAAGGATGATCTTGGAGTTCATGTGCAATTCCCCGTTTGGGCTTGATGATGGTATCGGAAATCGACTCGGCAACCAGCCGGCATCCGGCAATGAGCCGGTGCAACGACGATTGCACGCAATGGATTCTAGGGTTCGCGAGCAGCCTGTGGAGCGGCGAGACTGTCGCCAGATGGCGACAAACCGGCGTCTTGGGCAAGATGTCGGTTCCGATTCACCAGGGGAACCAACGGCCATGCACGTGGATATCGACCAACTGTTTCCCGCCCACCTGTCCGAGCTGCGCCGCCGCATGGACCTGGCGCTGGCCGCACACGGATTCGACGGCATCGCTGTCTTCTCGGGCGCCGCCGGCTGCTCCTTCCTGGACGACCGCAGCTACCCGTTCCGCGTGAACCCGCATTTTGCGCAGTGGGTCCCGCTCACCGACGTGCAGCAGAGCTTCGTGGGCTACGCGCCGGGAGCGGCGCCGCTGCTGTGCTTTCACCAGCCGGCCGACTACTGGCACCGGCCGCCATCGCTGCCGAGCGGTGACTGGCTGCGTGAATTCCGCCTGGAAGTCCTGCGCGACCCGGCGCAGGCCCGTGAACTGCTCGGCCTTGCCGGTCGCCGCATCGCGTTCGTCGGCGAATGGCAGGCGGCGTTCGCCGACTGGGGCTTCGCCGCGATCAACCCCGCACCGCTGCTGCACCAACTGCATTACGACCGCGCGGTAAAGACCGCGTACGAGCTCGAATGCATGCGCCGGGCGTCCGACATGGCCGTCCGCGGGCACGTGGCCGCACGCGAGGCCTTCGCAGCCGGCGCATCCGAGTTCGAGACTCACCTGGCGTACTGCGCGGCCGTGGGGCAGCGCGACGAGGAACTGCCTTACGGCAACATCATCGCGTTCAACGAAGGCGCCGCGGTGCTGCACTACCAGCACCTGGACCGGAATTCCGGCGGGCCGCGGCGGTCGTTCCTGATCGACGCCGGTGCGCAGTTCCGCGGTTATGCCGCCGACATCACCCGAACCTACGCCGCGGCAGACGGCGAGTTCGCGACGCTGGTGAGCGGCATGGACGCGCTGCAGCTCACGCTGTGCGCAGCCGTCACCGAGCGACGTCGACTACCGCGACATCCACCTGCTCGCCCATCGCGAGATCGCGGGACTGCTCCGCGAAGCCGGCGTGATCGGATGCGGGCCCGACGAGGCACTGGAATCCGGGCTGTCATCGGTGTTTTTCCCGCATGGCATCGGCCACCTGCTGGGGCTGCAGGTGCACGACGTGGCCGGCCTGGCCCGCGACTCGTCCGGGACGGAAATCCCGCGGCCGGAAGGTCACCCGTTCCTGCGCCTGACCCGCAGGCTCGAGCCAGGGTTCGTCGTCACGATCGAACCGGGCCTGTACTTCATCGACCTGCTGCTCGATGCGGCGCGGACGGCGGGCCACGGTGGCCGGATCAACTGGGACGCGGTGGAGCGCCTGCGCCCGTACGGCGGCATCCGGATCGAGGACGACGTCGCCTGCACGGCCGGCGCGCCGGAGAACCTCACCCGCGACGCCTTCGCCAGAACTCTAGGTGCGAGGCAATAAATAGGTGCCAGGCACCTATTATTTCTTCAGCAGGTCGCGGATCTCGGTCAGCAGCGCGACATCCGCGGGCGGAGCCGGAGCCTCTGCGGGCGGCGGAGGCGTCTTCAGCTTGTTGATGGCCTTGATCGCCATGAAGATCGCGGCCGCGATGATCAGGAAGTCGAATGCCGCCTGCAGGAACGCGCCATAGTTGAGCAGCAGCGGCTCGCCGGCCGGGCTGGTGCCGATCGTCACTGCCAGCTTGCTGAAGTCGACGCCGCCGACGACCTTGCCGAGCAGCGGCATGACCACGTCGCCGACGAACGACGAGACGACCTTGCCGAACGCGCCGCCGATCACGACGCCGACCGCCATGTCGATCACGTTGCCCTTCATGGCAAATTCCTTGAATTCCTGGATCATGCCCATGCGTCTGCTCCTCAATATCCGAATCGGGCATGACCGTGCGTACGCGCACGGGCCTCGGCGGACGATAAGTCGCCCGGCCACAAAAAAGAAGCCGGGGGTCGCCCGGCTTCTCGTTGCAGATCCGACCTGGTGCGTCAGGCGGCTGCGGTCTTCTTCTTGCGCGGCGCGCGGGGCTTCTTCTCGCCTGCCTCGGCGGCAGCGGCTTCGCCTTCCGGCGCTGCGGTCTTGGCCTTGCGGGCACGGGGCTTCTTCGCCTTCGCGTCGTCGGCCTTCGCCTCTTCCGCGGGCGCCGCCTGGTCGACCAGCGCCATCAGCGCCATGTCGGCGTTGTCGCCAGCCCGATTGGCCATGTGCAGGATGCGCGTGTATCCGCCCGGCCGCGCCTTGAAACGCGGGCCCAGGTCGTCGAACAGCTTGGTCACGATCTCGGCATCGCGCAGCCGGGAGAACGCACGGCGGCGATTCGCCTGGCTGTCGGTCTTGCCGAGCGTGATCAGCGGCTCTACGTAGCGACGCAGTTCCTTGGCCTTCGGCACCGTGGTGCGGATGGTCTCGTGACGCAGCAGCGACGCCGCCATGTTGCGCAGCATCGCCCAGCGGTGCGGGGAATTGCGGCTCAGCTGCCGCCCGGTCAATCCGTGTCTCATCTCTTGTTCCGCCTCGACCAGGGGCTGGTCTTCACCACCCCTGGCTAATGATCATTGGTCACTTCAAATGACGTCCCGGTCTTCTTCGCGCTTCAGGCCGAGCCGGCGGCCAGCTGTCGAGGCGCATGCCGAGCGTGAGGCCGTGGCTCTCCAGGACCTCCTTGATCTCGGTGAGCGACTTCTTGCCGAGATTCGGCGTGCGCAGCAGCTCGACCTCGGTCTTCTGCACCAGGTCGCCGATGTAATGGATGTTCTCGGCCTTCAGGCAGTTCGCGCTGCGAACCGTGAGCTCGAGCTCGTCCACCGGGCGCAGCAGCAGCGGGTCGACGTGGTGCTCGCTCGGCTTGAGCTTGTCCTCGTCCTGGCCCTGCAGGTCGACGAACACCGAAAGCTGGTCCTTGAGGATCGATCCCGCGCGGCGAATCGCCTCTTCCGGATCGATCGTGCCATTGGTCTCGATGTCGATGATCAGCTTGTCGAGGTCGGTGCGCTGTTCGACGCGCGCGGATTCGACGTTGTACGTGACCTTGCGAATCGGGCTGAACGACGCGTCGAGCAGCAGGCGGCCGATCGGGCGGGTCGCCTCTTCGAAGGCCAGGCGCTGGCCGGCAGGCCGGTAGCCTCGGCCGCGCTCGACCTTCAGCGTCATCGTGAGCTCGCCCGCCTTGGTCAGGTTGGCGATGACCAGGTCCGGGTTCAGGATCTCGACGTCGTGGTCGCCCTGGATGTCGCCGGCGCGGACCGGGCCCGGGCCCTTCTTCGACAGGCGCAATTCCGACGACTCACGCGCGTTCAGGCGGATGGCGACCTGCTTCAGGTTGAGCAGGATCTCGACCACGTCTTCCTGCACACCTTCGATGCTGGTGTACTCGTGGAGCACGCCCTCGATCTCGGCCTCGGTGATCGCGCTGCCCGGCATCGACGAGAGCAGCACGCGACGCAGTGCGTTGCCCAGCGTGTGCCCGAAGCCGCGCTCGAACGGCTCGATGACCACGCGTGCGTGGCGGGGGGCCGTCGGCGTCACCTTGACGACGCGCGGGCGGAGAAATTCAGCAATGGCTGACTGCATTGAAGTCACCCCGCGGGATTACTTGGAGTACAACTCGACGACGAGGCTCTCGTTGATGTCCGGAAGGATGTCGCCCCGCTCGGGCAACGACTTCAGGACACCGGAGAACTTCTTTTCGTCGACTTCGACCCAGTCCGGGAATCCGGTCTGGGCGCGGATCTGCAGGGCCTGCTGCACGCGGGCCTGCTTCTGTGCCTTTTCACGCAGCGCCACCACCTCGCCGCCCTTGCACTGGAAGGACGGGATGCTGACGACCTCGCCGTTCACGGTGATCGAACGGTGGCTCACCAGCTGGCGCGCCTCGCTGCGCGTGGCAGCGAAGCCCATGCGGTAGACGACGTTGTCCAGTCGCCCTTCGAGCAGCTGCAGCAGCGACTCGCCGGTGGCGCCGGGCCGGCCCGCAGCCTTCTGGTAGTAGCCGCGGAACTGGCGCTCGAGCACGCCGTACATGCGGCGCAGCTTCTGCTTCTCGCGCAGCTGCAGGCCGTAGCCCGACACGCGCGTCCGGCGCTCGCCCTTGATGCCGCCCGGCGGCACTTCGAGCTTGCACTTCGACTCGAGCGACTTGACGCCGCTCTTCAGGAAGAGGTCAGTGCCCTCGCGTCGCGAGAGCTTGCACTTCGGTCCAAGATACCTGGCCATTCGTTGTTCCTCGGCGGCGCCTGGTCAGACGCGGCGCTTCTTGGGCGGACGGCACCCGTTGTGCGGGATCGGCGTCACGTCCTCGATACTGGTTACCTTGAGGCCCGCCGCATTGAGCGCGCGGACGGCCGATTCGCGGCCGGGGCCGGGGCCACGGACGCGCACGTCGACCGTGCGAACACCGTACTCCTGGGCGGCGACGCCCGCCTTCTCGGCGGCCACCTGTGCGGCAAAAGGCGTGCTCTTGCGCGAACCGCGGAAACCGCAGCCGCCCGAGGTGGCCCAGGACAGCGTATTACCCTGCCGGTCGGTGATGGTGATCACGGTGTTGTTGAACGACGCGTGCACGTGCGCGATCGCGTCGGTCACCACCCGCTTCACCTTCTTGCGCGACTTGCCAGCGCTATGCTTCTTGTCATCCGACATGAGCGGTCAATCCTCGTTCAGTGGCGCGGCCGATCAGGCCTTGCCGACAGGTGCGTTCAGCTTCACGGCCGCCTTGCGCGGGCCCTTTCGCGTACGCGCGTTGGTGCGCGTGCGCTGGCCGTGCATCGGCAGTCCCTTGCGGTGCCGGATTCCGCGGTAGCAACCGAGGTCCATCAGCCGCTTGATGTTCATCGAAACCTCGCGGCGCAGGTCGCCCTCGACCGGCAGGCGCGCGATGGCCGAACGCAGTCCCGCGACCTCCGGCTCGGTCAGGTCCTTGACCCGCGTGTCGGGCTTCACGCCCGCAGCCTCGCAGGCGGCAAGCGCCTGCGAGCGGCCGATGCCGAAGATTGACGTGAGGCCGATGCACACGTGCTTGTTCATCGGGATGTTTATGCCGGCAATACGGGCCATTTGAGGCTCACTCCGGGGCGCGAAAAGCCCGAAAGAATAACGTAAAAAACCTGATTACTCAATGCAGGCGGCGCTCAGCCCTGACGCTGCTTGTGCCGCTTGTCACTGCAGATCACGTAGACGACGCCGCGACGGCGTACAACCTTGCAGTTCTTGCAGATCCGCTTAACCGATGGTCGAACTTTCATGGGTCTCTCTCCGACGTGGGCAGGCGGCGCTCAGCGCAGCTGCCCGGCACGGCCGTAGCCGCGCAGGTTGGCCTTCTTCATCAGCCCTTCATACTGGTGCGACATCAGGTGCGCCTGCAGCTGGGCCATGAAGTCCATGATCACCACGACGATGATCATGAGAGAGGTGCCGCCAAAGTAGAACGGCACCCGGAACTTGGAAATCAGGATCTCTGGCAGCAGGCACACCAGGGTCACGTACAGCGCGCCCCAGACGGTGAGGCGCGTGAGGACCTTGTCGATGTACTCGGCCGTGTGCTGCCCGGGCCGGATTCCAGGGATGAATGCACCGGACTTCTTGAGGTTCTCCGCCGTCTCGCGCGCATTGAACACCAGCGCGGTGTAGAAGAAGCAGAAGAAGATGATCAGCCCCGAGTACAGCATCATGTGCACGGGCTGGCCGATGCCCAGGCTGGCGGCAACGCCCTGCAGCCAGGCGAAATTGTCCGACGTGCCGAACCAGCTGGCGATCGTCGCCGGGAACAGCAGCAGGCTCGAGGCGAAGATCGGCGGGATCACGCCCGACATGTTGAGCTTGAACGGCAGGTGCGTGGTCGTGCCCGCGAACATCCGCCGGCCCTGCTGGCGCTTGGCGTAGTTGACCGGGATGCGGCGCTGGGCGCGCTCGACGAACACCACGAAAGCGGTCACCGCGCCGACCATGAGCACGATGATCAGCGCCAGCGCCGGGTTGATTTCGCCGTTGCGCACCAGCTCGAGCGTGCCGCCGATCGCCGCAGGAAGGCCTGCGACGATGCCGGAGAGGATGATCATCGAAATGCCGTTGCCGAGCCCGCGCTCGGTGATCTGCTCGCCGAGCCACATCAGGAACATCGTGCCGGCAACCAGCGTCATGGTCGCCAGGAACACGAACTGCGGCCCCGGGTTCAGCACCACGCCCTGGTTCTGGAACGCGACCGCTGCACCGGCGCCCTGGAATGCGGCGAGCCCGACGGTGCCCCAGCGCGTGTACTGCGTGATCTTGCGGCGACCAGCCTCGCCTTCCTTGCGCAGCGCCTGCAGCTGCGGCACCACGACGGCCATCATCTGCACGATGATCGAGGCAGAGATGTACGGCATCACGCCCAGCGCGAGGATCGAAAGCCGCATCAACGCGCCGCCCGAGAACATGTTGAACATGCTCAGGATCGTGCCCTGCTGCTCCTGGAAGAAGCGCGCCAGCGCCTGCGGGTCGATGCCAGGCACCGGAATGAAGGTGCCAATGCGATAGACCACCAGCCCCCCGACCAGGAAGAAGAATCTTCTCCTGAGCTCGGTGAGCCGGCTTGCCTCGCCGAGTGCGGCGACAGCGCTCGTTGAAGGGGTATTGGCCACGCGTGTTCCTTGAGGTCCCGGCCGGCGCTCAGGCCGTCTCGACCGTGCCGCCCGCGGCCTCGATCGCCGCGCGCGCGCCCTTGGTGACGCCGACGCCCTTCACGGTCACGGCAGTCTTGATCGCTCCCGAGAGCATCACGCGGGCACGTACGGCATTGGCCGGCACGACGCCCGCCTTCTTCAGTGCGTCGAGGTCGACGACACCGCCCGGGACGTGCTCGAGTTCGTTCAGGCGAACCTCGGCCACCAGCGGGGAAATCTTCGAGCGGAAGCCGATCTTCGGCAGGCGGCGCTGCAGCGGCATCTGGCCGCCTTCGAAGCCCACCTTGTGGTAACCGCCCTTGCGCGCGCGCTGGCCCTTGACGCCGCGGCCGCAGGTCTTGCCCTGGCCAGCGGACGCGCCGCGACCGACTCGCAGCCGGGGCTTCTTCGAGCCCGGCGCCGGGGAAATGCTGTTCAGCTTCATGATGTCCTCAGGCCTCTTCCACGCGGAACAAGTGCCGCGAGGCGTTGATCATGCCGCGGTTCTCGCGCGTGTCCGCGACCACCACGATCTGGTTGATGCGCCGCAGCCCGAGCCCGCTCGCGGTGGCGCGATGGCGGTGCAACTGGCCGAAGACGCTCTTCACCAGCGTCACCTTTACCGTCTTGACCGAAGCGTCTTTCTTGACCATGTGCGTCAACCCGTGATTTCGGCGAGTGTCTTGCCGCGCTTGGCCGCGATCTGGTCCGGCGTCGGGGCACAGGTCAGCGCGTTCATCGTCGCGCGCACCACGTTGATCGGGTTGCGCGAACCGTAGCTCTTGGCGAGCACGTTACGCACGCCCGCGCACTCGAACACGGCGCGCATGCTGCCGCCGGCAATGACACCCGTTCCATCAGCCGCTGGCTGCATGTACACCTTGGAGGTGCCATGGTGGCCGGTCACCGCGAAGTGCAGCGTCGAGCTGCGCAGGCTGACGTTCACCAGGTTCTTGCGCGCCTGCTGCATGGCCTTCTGGATCGCGACCGGCACTTCGCGCGCCTTGCCGTACCCGAAGCCCACGCGGCCATTGCCGTCGCCCACGACGGTAAGCGCCGTGAAGCCGAACTGACGGCCGCCCTTGACGACCTTCGCGACGCGATTGACGGCGACGAGCTTCTCGATCAGCTCGTCGGCGGGCGCGCCTTTATCAACTCTCGCCATTGCTGCTCCTGCGAAATTCGTTCAAGGACCGGCTCAGAACTCGAGCCCGTGCTCGCGCGCGGACTCCGCGAGCGCCTTCACGCGCCCGTGGTACCTGAAGCCTGACCGGTCGAAGGCCACGGTCGTAATGCCCTTGGCCTTGGCCCGCTCGGCGATCGCCTTGCCGACTGCCTTGGCGGCATCGATGTTGCCGGTGCTCTTGAGCCCTTCGGCGACGTCGTCCTGCAGCGTCGAGGCAACCGCGACGACGCGCGACTGCGGATCGAACACCTGTGCATAGATGTGACGGGGCGTCCGGTGCACCGAGAGGCGCATCACCTTCAGCTCCTGGATCTTGGCGCGGCCGCGACGGGCGCGCTTCTGGCGGGTTACTTTCTTTTCCATGGCGTCACCCTTACTTCTTCTTCGTTTCCTTGAGCTCGATGCGCTCACCGGAATAACGAACACCCTTGCCCTTGTAGGGCTCCGGCGGACGATAGGCCCGCAGCTCCGCGGCCACCTGGCCGACGCTCTGCTTGTCCATGCCCTTGACGATGATCTCGGTCTGCGACGGGGTCTCGATCGTGATGCCCTCGGGCGCCGCGTACACGACCGGGTGCGAGAAGCCGAGCGTCAGGTTGAGGTTCCTGCCCTGCGCCGCTGCACGGTAACCGACCCCGACCAGCTCGAGCTTGCGCTCATAGCCCTGCGACACGCCCTGCACCAGATTGGCCAGGTTCGCGCGCAGCGAACCCGCGTGCATCATCGCGTCGTGCGCGGGCTCGGCGACCTCGACCCGCACTTGCTGGCCTTCCTGGACCAGGCGCAGGCCAGGGCGCACCGGCAGCGCGAGGGTACCCTTGGCCCCCTTTACGGTGACAATCCCGCCGTCGACAGTGGCGGTGACGCCCTTCGGCAGGTTGACTGGATTTTTTGCGACTCGTGACATGAATTGAATCCTGCTGTTGGCAGCGCGATCAGGACACGATGCAGAGGATTTCGCCGCCATGGCCGTCGGCCCGCGCCTTGCGGTCCGTCATCACGCCGCGCGAGGTCGAAACGATTGCCACGCCCATGCCGCCGAGAATTCGCGGCAGCTCGTCCTTGCCCTTGTAGACCCTGAGACCGGGTCGGCTGACGCGCTCGATGCGGTCGATGACCGGCCGACCCTGGTAGTACTTCAGGCGCACCGTCAGCGTGGACTTGCCGCCCTCGGAAGCGACCTCGAAGTCCTCGATATAGCCTTCTTCCTTAAGCACCCCGGCCAGCGCAACCTTGATGCGCGAGGCGGGCATGCCGACCGTCGGCTTGCCCGAGCTCTGGCCGTTGCGGATGCGGGTGAGGAAGTCCGCGATGGGATCCGTCATGCTCATGTCTTGCTCCGTTACGCGGCCTTACCAGCTGGCCTTGCGCAGGCCGGGGACGTCGCCGCGCATGGTCGCCTCGCGCAGCTTCTGGCGGCCGAGGCCGAACTTGCTATACACGCCGCGTGAACGGCCCGTGATCGCGCAGCGGTTGCGCATCCGGGACGCCGAGCCGTCGCGCGGCAGGCTCTGCAGCTTGCGCGTCGCGGCCTCGCGCTCCTCGTCCGTGGACTTCGGGCTGCGGATCGTCTCCTTGAGCGCGGCACGCTTGGCGGCGTGCTGCTTTACGAGTTTCGCGCGACGCTTCTCGCGCTCGATCATGCTGGTCTTGGCCATTTACCGGTCCTTACTTGCGGAACGGGAAGCTGAAGGATTCGAGCAGCGCCCGCCCTTCACGGTCGTCCCGTGCCGTCGTGGTGATCGTGATGTCCATGCCCCGGATCGCGTCGATCTTGTCGTAGGGGATCTCGGGGAAGATGATCTGTTCCTTGACGCCGAAGCTGTAGTTGCCGCGGCCGTCGAACGAGCGCGCCGACACGCCGCGGAAGTCGCGGATGCGCGGCATCGCCACGTTGATCAGGCGGTCCAGGAACTCGTACATGCGCGCGCCGCGCAGCGTCACCTTGGCACCCACCGGCACGCCGGCGCGCAGCTTGAACGACGCGTTCGCCTTTCGCGACTTGGTCACGAGCGGCTTCTGGCCCGTGAGTGCCGTGAGGTCGTTGACCGCGCTGTCCATCGCCTTCTTGTCGGCGACGGCTTCGCCGACACCCATGTTGACCGTGATACGCGTGATTTTCGGCACGCTCATGCGGTTGGTCAGCCCCAGGCTCGTCATGAGCTCAGGGACGACCTTCTCGCGGTAAAACGTCTGCAGCCTCGCCATGCCTGCCACCCTCATCCGATCAGGCGTCCACGACTTCGTCGTTGGACTTGAAGAAGCGCACCCGGCGACCGTCGCCCAGCGTGCGGATACCAACGCGATCACCCTGCTTCGCTACGGGGTTCCAGAGCATGACGTTCGAGAGATGGAGGGAAGCCTCCTTCTCGACGACGCCGCCCTGGGTCCCGCGCTGCGGATTCGGCCGCGTATGGCGCTTGACCATATTCACGTTCTCGACGAGCACGCGGTCGTTGGCGAGCACCCGGATCACGGTGCCGCGGCGGCCCTTGTCGCGGCCGGAAATCACGACCACCTCGTCGCCCTTGCGGATCTTGTTCATTCCTCGTTCCTCGGTCTCTTCCGGCCCGGCGCTCAGAGCACTTCCGGCGCGAGCGAGATGATCTTCATGAACCGCGCCGTGCGCAGTTCCCTGGTGACCGGCCCGAAGATACGGGTACCGATCGGCTCGAGCTTGTTGGTGAGCAGCACCGCGGCATTGCCGTCGAAGCGGATCAGCGAGCCGTCCGGGCGCCGCACGCCCTGCGCGGTGCGCACGACCACGGCGTCGTAGACTTCGCCCTTCTTCACCTTGCCGCGCGGGATGGCGTCCCTGACGCTCACCTTGATCACGTCGCCCACCGTCGCGTAGCGGCGCTTGGAGCCGCCAAGCACCTTGATGCACATCAGCCGCTTGGCGCCGCTGTTGTCCGCGGCCTGCAGGATCGTCTGCATCTGGATCATGGTCTGGTCTCCTTACGTCGCTCGGACTCAGACCTGGGTCGCGCGCTTGACGACACGCACCAGTCGCCATGCCTTGCGGCTGGAGAGGCGGCGGCACTCGGCGATGTCGACCACGTCGCCCTCGCGGCCCTCGCCGTTCTCGTCGTGCGCCAGCAGCTTGGTGGTGCGACGCACGTACTTGCCGTAGCGGTCGTGCTTCACCAGTCGCTCCACGGCGACGGTGATCGTCTTCTGCATCTTGCTGCTCACGACGCGGCCCGTGAGGGTGCGCTTGGCGCCCTCGGCTCCCGTCTCCACGACGGCCTGCTCGGTCATTACTTGGCACTCCCGTTGGCTGCCGCGCGGGCCTGCTCGCCCATCACGGTCTTCACGCGCGCGATGTTGCGGCGCACCTTGCCGGCCTGGTCGGACTTCGCGGCCTGGCCGGTAGCCTGCGCCATGCGCAGGTTGAACTGTTCCCTGCGCAGCTTCAGGAGTTCTTCCTGGAGCTCGGGTTTACCCTTCTGCCTGAGATCTTTCGGCTTCATCAGCGCACCTGCCGCTTGACGAACAACGTGTCGACCGACAGCTTGCTGGCCGCAAGGCGGAACGCCTCGCGCGCGATGGTCTCGGTGACGCCTTCCATCTCGAAGAGCACCTTGCCGGGCTGCACGCGCGCGACGTAGTACTCGACGTTGCCCTTGCCCGAGCCCATGCGGACCTCGAGAGGCTTCTTCGTGATCGGCACGTCCGGGAACACGCGGATCCACACCTGCCCGCCGCGCTTCACGTAGCGGGTCATGGCGCGACGCGCGGCCTCGATCTCGCGCGCCGTCATGCGGGCGCGGCTCGTGGCCTTGAGCGCGTACTCACCGAAGGCGACGGAGGAGCCGCGCTGCGCGAGTCCGCCGTTCTTGCCCTTGTGCTGCTTGCGATACTTGGTTCGCTTGGGTTGCATCATGGCGATTTATTCCAGCTTGCTCGGAGGCGCGGGCCTCAGGCCGGCTGCTCCTGGGCGGGCGCGGCAACTTCGGGCGCGACGACCGGCGTCGGCTGCTCGAAAACCTCGCCCTTGAAGATCCACACCTTGACGCCGATCACACCGTAGGTGGTCTGGGCCTCGGCGAAACCGTAGTCGATGTCCGCGCGGAACGTGTGCAGCGGCACGCGGCCTTCGCGCGACGACTCGGTGCGCGCGATTTCCGAGCCGTTCAGTCGACCGGAGACCCGCACCTTCACGCCCAGCGCTCCGCTGCGCATGGTGTTCATCACTGCGCGCTTCATGGCGCGGCGGAACATGACGCGGCGCTCGATCTGCTGCGCGATGCCCTCGGCCACCAGCTGCGCGTCGACCTCGGGCTTGCGGATCTCGGCGATGTTGATCCGCACGTCACCGACGGTCATGCCCATCATCTTCGCCACTTCCATGCGCAGGCGCTCGATGTCCTCGCCTTTCTTGCCGATCACCACGCCCGGACGGGCCGTGTTGATCGTGATGTTCGCCTTGCGGGCGGCACGCTCGATGTGGATGCCGCTGACCGAGGCTTCGGCGAGCTTCTTCTTCAGGAACTGGCGAACCTGCCAGTCCTGCAGCAGGTAGGACGGGAACGTCCGCGAGTTCGCGTACCACCTCGACGTCCAGTCGCGGGTGATGCCGAGGCGAATGCCGATCGGATTGACCTTCTGACCCATGGAGCCTGCTCTCCTCAGTCCTTGCGGCCGTCGCCGACGAGGATCGTGATATGACTGTTACGCTTGACGATGCGGTCGCCGCGACCCTTGGCACGGGCATGGAACCGCTTGAAGCTCGGCGCCTCACCGATATCGATTACGGCAACCCGAAGTGTGTCGATGTCCGCGTTGTGGTTGTTCTCGGCGTTGGCGATCGCCGACTCGAGAACCTTCAACACGATGGCGGCGCCCTTCTTCGGCGTGAAGCGCAGCGTGGCGATCGCCTGGCCCACCGGCTGGCCGCGCACCATGTCCGCAACCAGGCGGCACTTCTGCGGCGAGATCCGCGCGTACTTGAGTTTTGCTGCGACCTGCATGGCTTACTCCGACGAGGCCTTACGGTTGCCCGAATGACCCCGGAAGGTGCGGGTCGGCGCGAACTCGCCGAGCTTGTGCCCGACCATGTTCTCCGATACCAGCACCGGGATGTGCTGCCTGCCGTTGTGGATGGCAAGCGTCAGGCCGACCATGTCCGGCAGGATCATCGACCTGCGAGACCAGGTCTTGATCGGCCGGCGATCGTTCTTCTCCGCGGCAACCTGCACCTTCTTGGCGAGATGCAGGTCGACGAACGGGCCTTTCTTTACTGAACGGGGCACTGCGTGATCCTCTTCAGGCTCAGTTGCGGCGCCGGATGATCAATCCGGAGGTGCGCTTGTTGGTGCGGGTCTTCTTGCCCTTGGTCTTCCAGCCCCACGGCGAAACCGGGTGCGGGTTGCCCTGGCCGGACTTGCCCTCGCCGCCGCCGTGCGGGTGGTCGACGGGGTTCATCACGACGCCGCGGACCGTCGGACGGATGCCGCGCCAGCGCTTGGCGCCCGCCTTCCCGTAGACGATCAGGTTGTTCTCTTCGTTGCCCACCTCGCCGATCGTGGCGCGGCAGTCGACGTGCACCTTGCGCATCTCGGTCGAGCGCAGGCGGAC
Source organism: uncultured Gammaproteobacteria bacterium (assembly GCA_963819835.1). Classification (GTDB taxonomy): domain Bacteria; phylum Pseudomonadota; class Gammaproteobacteria; order Steroidobacterales; family Steroidobacteraceae; genus RPQJ01. Next base: position 43,091 of record CAWFXR010000023.1, on the reverse strand, counting down.
CGTCGCGTACAGGCCTTCGCGCGCGACCAGCTGAGCCGAGGTGCCGGCGCTGCGCGCAATCTGGCCACCGCGGCCCGGTTTCAGCTCCACGTTGTGGATCTGCGTGCCGAGCGGAATGTTGCGCAGCGCGAGCGCATTGCCCGGCTTGATCGCGGAATCCGCGCCCGAGGTGATCGCGTCGCCCGCCGCCACGCCCTTCGGCGCGAGGATGTAGCGGCGCTCGCCGTCGGCATACAACACCAGTGCGAGGTGCGCATTGCGGTTCGGGTCGTATTCCAGGCGCTCGACACGGCCCGGGACTCCGTCCTTGTTGCGCACGAAATCGACGACGCGGTAACGCTGCTTGTGGCCGCCGCCCTTGTGGCGGGTCGTCAGGCGCCCCTGGTTGTTGCGCGCACCAGTGCGATTCTGGCTCGAGGTGAGCGCGTGAATCGGCTCGCCCTTGTGCAGGTGCGAGCGGTCCGCCTTCACTACGAAGCGGCGGCCTGGCGACGTCGGCTTGGTCTTGATGAGAGCCATCTTGGTATCCGTCAGCTTGCCTGCGGCGTCACTTTTCGACGCCGGCGAAATCGATGGTCTGGCCTTCGGCGAGGCTCACGTAGGCCTTCTTGAAGTCCGAGCGCCGGCCGGGGCGACCGCCGAAGCGCTTCGCCTTGCCCGCGACGTTCACGACGCGCACCGCATCGACCTTGACCTCGAACATAAGCTCGACGGCCGCCTTGATCTCCGGCTTGGTCGAGTCGCGACGAACGCGAAACACGATCTGGTTGGCCTTCTCGGCCACCGTCGCGCTCTTTTCCGAGACGTGCGGCGCAAGCAGCACGCCCATCAGTCGTTCCTTGCTGCTCATGCCAGCTTCTCCTCGAGCATGCGGACGGCGCCGACCGTGGCGAGCACGCGCTCGTGGGCGAGCAGGCTCCGCGGGTCCAGCGCCGACACCGGCATCACCGACACGCCCATCAGGTTGCGGGCGGCGAGATCCAGCTTCTCGTCGTAGGCCTCGACCAGGATCAGCACGTTCGCCAGCCCCAGCTCCTTGAGCTTCGCCGCGAGCATGCGGGTCTTCGGCGCCTCGAGTGCCAGCGACTCGACGACCATCAGGCAGTCACGACGGACGAGCTCGGAGAGCATCGCGCGCATCGCGCCCTGGTACATCTTGCGATTGACCTTCTGCGAGTAGTCGCGCGGGCGCGCGGCGAACGCGCGGCCACCGCCGACCCAGATCGGGCTGCGGATGCTGCCCGCACGGGCCCGGCCGCCGCCCTTCTGCTTCCAGGGCTTCTTGCCGCCGCCGCGGACTTCCGCGCGGCTCTTCTGCCGCTTGGTGCCGGCTCGACCGGCCGCCATGTAGGCCGTGACGATCTGGTGGACCAGGGCTTCGTTGAACTCGCGGCCGAACGCCTTCTCGGACACTTCGAGGGACTGCTCCCCGGCGCCGCCGCTGATGATCTTGAGCTGCGTGGCCATGGCTTACTTCCTCGGGGCCAGGGTCTTGCGGGCCGCCTGGCGCCCAGCCTTGAACGACGGGCGCACGATCAGCTGGCCACCCGGGGCGCCCGGGACGGCGCCGCGCACCAGCAGCAGGTTGCGCTCGGCGTCGACCTCGACAATGCGCAGCTTCTCGATGGTCCGGCGCTGGTTGCCCATGTGGCCGGACATGCGCTTGCCCGGGAACACGCGGCCCGGCGTCTGGCGCTGGCCGATCGAACCGGGCGCACGGTGGAACACCGAGGCGCCGTGGGAGGCCGGACCGCCCGCGAAATTGTGCCGCTTGATCGTGCCGGCGAAGCCCTTGCCGATCGTGGTACCGGCCACGTCGACCATCTGCCCGGCCGTGAACATGTCGACCTTGAGTTCGGCGCCCGGCGCGAGGTCCGCACCCTCGCCATCGGCGAGGCGGAACTCCACCAGCGACTGGCCCGGGGAGACCTTGGCCTTGGCGTAGTGCCCGGCGAGCGGGCGGCCGAGGCGCGACGGCTTGCGGTCACCGTATGCGACCTGGATCGCGCGGTAGCCGTCGTTTTCGACACCCTTGACCTGGGTGACGCGATTCGGCAGGGCCTCGATCACCGTGACCGGGATCGATTCGCCCGCGTCCGTGAAGACGCGTGTCATGCCGGCCTTGCGGCCAATCAGACCGATCGTCATCGATTCTTCCTCGTACACAGTCCCGACTGCGATTGGCCGGGACTTGAAAAAGCTCACCCGCGCGTCCTGGGGGCAGGATTTGCGGGCAGGTACTCGTCAAGGGGCTGAGAGGTGCGGCCGCCGGGGTTCGGGGTCGCGCCGCTCGAGCGGTACCGGCAAAACCGGCCAGGCCTCGGCGAGAGAGCCGCCAATTATATCGGCGGCAGCGAATCTTGCAACTAGTTCAGCTTGATCTGCACGTCCACGCCGGCCGGCAGCTCGAGCTTCATCAGCGCGTCCACGGTCTTGTCCGTGGGATTGAGGATATCCATCAGGCGCTTATGGGTGCGCAGCTCGTACTGGTCGCGCGCGTCCTTGTCGACGTGCGGGGAAACCAGCAGCGTAAAACGCTCCATCTTGACCGGCAGCGGCACCGGCCCGCGCACCGTCGCACCCGTGCGCTTGGCGGTCTCGACGATCTCACGGGCCGAGTTGTCGATCAGCCGGTGGTCGAAGGCCTTGAGGCGGATGCGGATGTTCTGGCGAGACATTTTCAGGTACCTGTTGGAAAGCGTAGAGCGGACGGCGACCAGCGGCCGGCGGGGACTGCGCATCGCACGGCGATGACGCGCCCCGCAGACCGCTGCGCGCAGTTCACTTCAGGATCTTCGACACCACGCCTGCGCCCACCGTGCGTCCGCCCTCGCGGATCGCAAAGCGCAGGCCCTCTTCCATCGCGATCGGGCTGATCAGCTCGATCGTCACCTTGATGTTGTCGCCGGGCATCACCATCTCGACGCCCTCCGGCAACTCCACCGCACCCGTCACGTCCGTGGTGCGGAAGTAAAACTGCGGCCGATAGCCCTTGAAGAACGGCGTGTGACGGCCACCCTCCTCCTTCGTCAGCACGTACACCTCGCCCTCGAACTTGGTGTGCGGCGTGATCGAACCCGGCTTCGCCAGCACCTGGCCGCGCTCGACGTCCTCGCGCTTCGTGCCGCGCAGCAGCACGCCCACGTTGTCGCCCGCCTCACCGCGGTCGAGCAGCTTGCGGAACATCTCCACGCCCGTGCAGATCGTCTTCACCGTCGGCTTCAGCCCGATGATCTCCACTTCGTCGTTGATCTTGACCACGCCGCGCTCGATGCGCCCCGTCACCACCGTGCCGCGGCCCGAGATCGAGAACACGTCCTCCACCGGCATCAGGAACGCACCGTCAATCGCGCGCTCCGGCACCGGGATGTAACGGTCCATCTCCTCGACCAGCTTCACCACCGAGGGCATGCCGAGCGGACCCGTGTCGCCCTCCAGCGCCTTCAGCGCCGAACCCGTCACGATCGGCGTGTCGTCGCCCGGGAAGTCGTACTTCGACAGCAGCTCGCGTACCTCGAGCTCAACCAGCTCCAGAAGCTCCGCGTCATCCACCATGTCGGCCTTGTTCAGGTACACCACCATGTACGGAACGCCCACCTGGCGCGCCAGCAGGATGTGCTCGCGCGTCTGCGGCATCGGGCCGTCGGCCGCCGACACCACCAGGATCGCGCCGTCCATCTGCGCCGCGCCCGTGATCATGTTCTTCACGTAGTCGGCGTGCCCCGGACAGTCCACGTGCGCGTAGTGCCGGTTCGCCGACTGGTACTCCACGTGCGCCGTCGAAATCGTGATGCCGCGAGCCTTCTCCTCCGGCGCCTTGTCAATCTGGTCGTAGGCCGTGAAGGAGCCACCGTGCGTCTCCGCCATCACCTTCGTCAGCGCCGCCGTCAGCGTCGTCTTGCCATGGTCAACGTGACCAATCGTGCCCACGTTCACGTGCGGCTTCGTACGCGCAAATTTTTCCTTAGCCACGACCCTTACCTCTGAAACAATGACTGGTGACCGGTGATCAGCTCGCCTTCTTCATCACCGCTTCGGCGACGTTGTTCGGCACCTCGAGGTACCGCGCGAACTCCATGGTGAACGTCGCGCGACCCTGGCTCATCGAGCGCACCGAGGTCGCGTAGCCGAACATCTCGGCCAGCGGCACCTCGGCCGTCACGACCTTGCCGGACACGGAATCGTCCATGCCCTGGATGTGGCCGCGGCGGCGGCTCAGGTCGCCGATCACGTCGCCGGAGTAATCCTCCGGGGTGACCACCTCGACCTTCATGATCGGCTCGAGCAACACCGGCTTCGCGCGGCGCACGCCTTCCTTGACCGCCATCGAGCCCGCGATCTTGAACGCCATTTCGTTCGAGTCGACGTCGTGGTACGAGCCGTCGAAGATGGTGACCTTCACGTCCACCACCGGGTAGCCGGCGATCACGCCGCCCTCGAGCGCTTCCTTGACGCCCTTGTCGACGGCGGGAATGTACTCGCGCGGCACGGTTCCGCCGACGATGCCGTTGACGAACTCGTAGCCCTTGCCCTCTTCCTGCGGCTCGATCTTGAGCCACACGTGGCCGTACTGTCCGCGGCCGCCGGACTGGCGGACGAACTTGCCTTCCTGGTCGACCTTGCCGCGGATGGTTTCGCGGTAGGCGACCTGGGGCTTGCCGACGTTCGCCTCGACCTTGAACTCGCGCTTCATGCGGTCGACGAGGATGTCGAGGTGCAGCTCGCCCATGCCCGAGATGATCGTCTGGCCCGACTCCTGGTCGGTGCTGACGCGGAACGACGGGTCTTCCTTCGCGAGGCGCTGCAGCGCGAGGCCCATCTTCTCCTGGTCGCTCTTGGTCTTGGGCTCGACCGCGACCGAGATCACCGGCTCCGGGAACTCCATCTTCTCGAGCGTGATCACGTGGTCGGGGTCGCACAGCGTGTCGCCGGTCGTGACGTCCTTGAGGCCCACGGCCGCGGCGATGTCGCCGGCGCGCACTTCCTTGATCTCCGCGCGCTCCGCGGCGTGCATCTGCAGCAGGCGCCCGATGCGCTCCTTCTTGCTCTTGCCCGGGACGAACACCTGGTCGCCCGAGTTCAGCACGCCGGAGTACACCCGGAAGAACGTCAGGTTGCCGACGAACGGGTCGTTCAGGATCTTGAACGCGAGCGCGGAGAACTTCGAGCTCATCCGACGCCGGGCGGGTGGCCTGGGCGCCATCGTCGTCGATGCCCATCACCGGCGGCATCTCGGTCGGCGCCGGCATGTACTCGATGACGGCGTCGAGCATCGCCTGCACGCCCTTGTTCTTGAATGCCGAGCCGCACAGCGTGATGACGATCTCGTTCTTGATCGCGCGCGCGCGGAGGCCTGCCTTGATCTCGGCTTCGGTGAGCTCGCTGTGCTCGAGGTACTTGTGCAGCAGGTCCTCGCTGCCCTCCGCCGCCACCTCGACCATCTTCTCGCGGTACTCGGCGCACTGCGCCTGCATTTCCGCCGGGATCGCGCGCCGCTCGAAGCGCATGCCCTCGGTCGAGTCGTCCCAGTAGATCGCCTGCATGGTGATCAGGTCGACCACGCCCTCGAACTTCTCCTCGGCGCCGATCGGCAGCTGGACGGCAACCGGGTTGCCGCGCAGGCGGGTGCGTATCTGCTCCACGCAGCGCAGGAAGTTGGCGCCCGCGCGGTCCATCTTGTTGACGAACGCGATGCGCGGGACGCCGTACTTGTTCATCTGGCGCCAGACGGTCTCCGACTGCGGCTGCACGCCGCTGACCGCGCAGAAGAGCGCGCAGGCGCTGTCGAGCACGCGCAGGCTGCGCTCCACCTCGATGGTGAAGTCCACGTGCCCCGGCGTGTCGATGATGTTGATGCGGTGCTCGGGGAAGTGGTTGTCCATCCCCTTCCAGAAGCAGGTGGTGGCGGCGGCCGTGATCGTGATGCCGCGCTCCTGTTCCTGCTCCATGTAGTCCATGACGGCCGCGCCGTCGTGCACCTCGCCGATCTTGTGCGAGACACCGGTGTAGAACAGGATGCGCTCGGTCGTCGTGGTCTTCCCGGCGTCGATGTGCGCCGAGATACCGATGTTCCGGTAGCGCTCGATAGGTGTAATGCGTGCCACGATGAAAATCCTCGAACGGTCGTCGCTGCTGGTGCCCGGCGGGCCTTACCAGCGGTAGTGCGCGAATGCCTTGTTGGCGTCCGCCATGCGGTGCGTATCCTCGCGCTTGCGCACGGCCGCGCCGCGGTTTTCCGCGGCCTCGAGCAGCTCGGCGGCGAGCCGCTGAGACATGGACTTCTCGCTGCGGGCCGCCGCGGCGTCGATCACCCAGCGCATCGCCAGCGTCTGCCGGCGGGTGGAGCGGACCTCGATCGGCACCTGGTAGGTGGCGCCGCCGACGCGGCGCGACTTCACTTCGACCATCGGCTTGACGTTGTCGAGCGCCTGGTTCAGCAGCTCGATGGTCTGGTCGGCCTGCCGGCCGGTCTTCTCGGCCATGCGATCGATGGCGCCATAGACGATGCGCTCGGCGACCGACTTCTTGCCGCGCTCCATGACCATGTTCATGAACTTGGCCAGCAGGACGCTGTTGAATTTCGGGTCCGGGAGGATGCTGCGAACCGGGGCCTGGGATCTACGGGACATTTTTAACTACCGCTTTGTCTGGTGACCAGCTGTCAGTGCTGGTTGTTTGTGACCGGAAGTGGACTGGCTCAGCCGCCCTTGGGGCGCTTCGCGCCATACTTGGAACGGCTCTGCTTGCGGTCGTTGACGCCGGCGCAGTCGAGCGTGCCGCGCACCGTGTGGTAGCGCACGCCCGGCAGGTCCTTGACGCGGCCGCCGCGGATCAGCACCACCGAGTGCTCCTGGAGATTGTGGCCCTCGCCGCCGATGTAGCTGATCACCTCGTAGCCGTTGGTGAGGCGCACCTTCGCGACCTTGCGCAGCGCCGAGTTCGGCTTCTTCGGGGTCGTGGTGTAGACGCGCGTGCACACGCCGCGCTTCTGCGGCGAGTTGCCGAGCGCGGGCACCTTGCTCTTGGCGGCGGCCTCGCGGCGCGGATCACGGATCAGCTGATTGACGGTTGACATGCCAGACCGACTCCCAAACGTTTTGGCGCACCGAAACTGCTCGGCGCGCCCAAGAAACACCGGGCCGCCCAAGTGGCGGCCCGATGACAATGACCCCGGGGGCCGCGCGGGTAGATCGCCGGCGGCCCCGTGGAAAGGCCGAAAATTTTAGGAGGGGCGGCCCCGGCTGTCAACTTGACGCACCGCGGCAACCCCATCCTGGCCGCCTCAGCCGGCCGGCGCTTCCGCCTCGTCAGTACTTTCCGCGCCGAATTCGCCGCCCACCGGGGTGGGCGGCACCTCGGTGAACCCGGCCGCAAGGGCCTCTTCCGGCCGCTTGCGACGCGCCAGGTGGTAGAACGAGCCCGTCCCGGCCGGGATCAGCCGGCCGACGATCACGTTCTCCTTGAGGCCGCGCAGGGGGTCCTTCATGCCGCGCACCGCCGCCTCGGTCAGCACGCGGGTGGTCTCCTGGAAGGAGGCCGCGGAGATGAACGACTCGGTCGCCAGCGAGGCCTTGGTGATGCCGAGCAGCACCGGGTCGGCGATCGCCGGCAGCTTGCCCTCCGGCGCCAGCAGGTCGTTGGCCTCGAGCACGCGCGCCCGGTCCATCTGCTCGCCGCGCAGGAAGCCCGCATCGCCCGGCTCGACGACCTCGACCTTGCGCAGCATCTGGCGAATGATCACCTCGATGTGCTTGTCGTTGATCTTCACGCCCTGCAGCCGGTAGACGTCCTGGATCTCGCGCACCAGGTAGTTCGCCAGCGGCTCGACGCCCTGCAGCCGCAGGATGTCGTGCGGGTTCGGCTCGCCGTCCGCGATGGTCTCGCCGCGCTCCACGTGCTCGCCCTCGAACACCGTGAGGTGGCGCCACTTCGGGATCAGCTCCTCGTGCTTCTCGCCCTGGTCGTCGGTGACGATCAGCCGGCGCTTGCCCTTGGTCTCCTTGCCGAAGCTGACCGTGCCCGAGTACTCGGCGAGGATCGCCGAGTCCTTGGGCTTGCGCGCCTCGAACAGGTCGGCCACGCGCGGCAGACCGCCCGTGATGTCGCGGGTCTTCGAACTCTCCTGCGGGATGCGCGCGATGACGTCGCCGACCGACACCTGCACGCCGTCCTCGAGGCTCACCAGCGCGCCAGGGGGCAGCGCGTAGACCGCCGGAATGTCCGTATTGGCAAAGCAGACTTCCTTGCCCTTGGAATTCAGCAGCTTGATCACCGGGCGCAGGTCCTTGCCGCCGGCGCCGCGCTGCTTCGGGTCCATGACCACGGTGCTGGAAAGGCCCGTGATCTCGTCCACCTGGCTCGACACGGTGATGCCGTCGATGAAGTCCTGGAAGCGGATGAAACCCGCCACTTCCGTGACCACCGGGTGGGTATGCGGGTCCCAGTTCGCGAGCACCTGGCCCGGCTCGACCGTGCATGCCCTCGCTGGCCGATGATCACGGCGCCGTAGGGGATCCGGTAGCGCTCGCGCTCACGGCCGAAGTCGTCGATCACGCCGAGTTCGCCCGAGCGCGACACCGCGACCCAGTGGCCCTTCTCGTGGTGCACGGCCTTCAGGTTGTGCCAGCGAACGGTGCCCTTGCCCTTGATCTCGACCGAGTTGACCGCGGCCGCACGCGACGCCGCGCCGCCGATGTGGAAGGTACGCATCGTGAGCTGCGTGCCCGGCTCGCCGATCGACTGCGCCGCGATCACGCCGACCGCCTCGCCGATGTTGATGCGGTGGCCGCGCGCGAGATCGCGCCCGTAGCACTGCGCGCAGACGCCGAAGCGGGTCGCGCAGCTGATCGGCGAACGCACCATGATCTGGTCCACGCTCGCCTGCTCGATCCGTCGCACCAGCTTCTCGTCGAGCAGTTCACCGGCCTCGACCAGCATCTCGTCCGTGCCCGGGCGGAAGATCGCCGCCGCCGTGACGCGGCCGAGCACGCGCTCGCCGAGGCCCTCGACGACGTCGCCGCCTTCGACGATCGGCATCATCGACAGGCCGTTCTCGGTGCCGCAGTCCGGCTCCGTGACGACCAGGTCCTGCGCGACGTCGACCAGGCGACGGGTCAGGTAGCCGGAGTTCGCGGTCTTGAGCGCCGTGTCGGCCAGGCCCTTTCGCGCGCCGTGGGTCGAGATGAAGTACTGGAGGACGTTCAGGCCCTCGCGGAAGTTCGCGGTGATCGGCGTCTCGATGATCGAGCCGTCCGGCTTGGCCATCAGGCCGCGCATGCCGGCCAGCTGGCGGATCTGCGCCGGCGAGCCGCGCGCGCCGGAGTCCGACATCATGTAGATCGAGTTGAACGACTTCTGGCGCACCTTGACGCCCGTGGAGTCCTTCACGTCGTCGCCGCCGAGCTTGTCCATCATCGCCTTGGCGACCTGGTCGTTGGTGCGCGACCAGATGTCCACGACCTTGTTGTAGCGCTCGCCGTTGGTCACGAGGCCCGAGGCGTACTGCTCCTGGATTTCCTTCACCTCGCGCTCGGCCGCGCTGAGGATCTTCTCCTTCTGCTCCGGCACGACCATGTCGTCGACGCCGATCGAGACGCCCGAGCGGGTCGCGTAGCGGAAGCCCATGTACATGAGCTGGTCGGCGAAGACCACGGTCTCCTTGAGGCCGAGCACGCGGTAGCACTCGTTGATCACGCGCGAGATCGCCTTCTTCGTCATGTCCTGGTTGACCAGGTCGAACGACAGGCCCTTCGGCAGGATCTCGAACAGCAGCGCGCGGCCGACGGTCGTCTCGACCAGGCGGCGCTGCGGCACCAGGTTGCCCTCGGCGTCACGCACGTGCTCGACGATGCGCGCACGGCACCTGGCCTGCAGGTCGGCGGCGCGGGTCTCGTAGGCGCGGTGCACCTCGGCGGCGTCGGCGAAGATCGTGCCCTCGCCCGGCGCGTTGACGCGCTCGCGCGTCATGAAGTACAGGCCGAGCACCACGTCCTGCGACGGCACGATGATCGGGTCGCCGTTGGCGGGCGACAGGATGTTGTTCGACGACAGCATCAGCGCGCGCGCCTCGAGCTGCGCCTCGAGCGACAGCGGCACGTGCACCGCCATCTGGTCGCCGTCGAAGTCGGCGTTGAACGCGGTGCAGACCAGCGGATGCAGCTGGATCGCCTTGCCCTCGATCAGCACCGGCTCGAAGGCCTGGATGCCGAGGCGGTGCAGCGTCGGTGCGCGGTTCAGCAGCACCGGATGCTCGCGGATGACCTCCTCGAGGATGTCCCAGACCTCGGGACCCTCGCGCTCGACCATGCGCTTGGCGGCCTTGATGGTGGTCGCCTCGCCGCGCAGCTGCAGCTTCTGGAAGATGAACGGCTTGAAGAGCTCGAGCGCCATCTTCTTCGGCAGTCCGCACTGGTGCAGGCGCAGCGTCGGGCCGACCACGATCACCGAGCGGCCGGAGTAGTCGACGCGCTTGCCGAGCAGGTTCTGGCGGAAGCGGCCCTGCTTGCCCTTGATCATGTCGGCCAGCGACTTGAGCGGGCGCTTGTTGGTGCCGGTGATCGCGCGACCGCGGCGGCCGTTGTCGAGCAGCGCGTCGACCGACTCCTGCAGCATGCGCTTCTCGTTGCGCACGATGATGTCGGGCGCGTTCAGCTCGAGCAGGCGGCGCAGGCGGTTGTTGCGGTTGATGACGCGACGGTAGAGGTCGTTCAGGTCCGAGGTCGCGAAACGGCCGCCGTCGAGCGGCACCAGCGGACGCAGGTCCGGCGGCAGCACCGGCAGCACCGTGAGCACCATCCACTCGGGGTGATTGCCGGACTCGATGAACGACTCGAGCAGCTTCAGCCGCTTCGACAGTCGCTTGATCTTGGTCTCGGACGTCGTGCCCGAGATGTCCTCGCGGACCTTGACCACCTCCGACTTCAGGTCGAGGCTCTTCAGCAGCTCGTGCACGGCCTCGGCGCCCATGCGGGCGTCGAACTCGTCGCCGTGCGCCTCGATCGCCTCGAGGTAGGCTTCGTCGGACAGCAGCTGGCCGCGCTGCATCGAGGTCATGCCCGGATCGATGACCACGAAGGCCTCGAAGTAGAGCACGCGCTCGATCTCGCGCAGCGTCATGTCGAGCATCAGCCCGATGCGCGACGGCAGCGACTTCAGGAACCAGATGTGCGCGGTCGGGCTCGCGAGCTCGATGTGGCCCATGCGCTCGCGGCGCACCTTGGCCTGCGTGACCTCGACGCCGCACTTCTCGCAGACGACGCCGCGGTGCTTGAGTCGCTTGTACTTGCCGCAAAGGCACTCGTAGTCCTTCACCGGCCCGAAGATCTTCGCGCAGAACAGGCCATCCCGCTCCGGCTTGAAGGTCCGGTAGTTGATGGTCTCCGGCTTCTTCACCTCGCCGAACGACCACGAGCGGATCATTTCCGGGGAAGCGAGCGCAATGCGGATCGAGTCGAAGTCCTCGACCGCCGGCTGCTGCTTGAACATTTTCAACAGGTCTTTCATGTGGTCACCCTGTGCGTCTGTCGCGCGTTTCGCGCAGGACTCAGCGCCGTTCCAGCTCGAGTTCCATGTTGATGCCGAGAGATCGGATCTCCTTCACCAGCACGTTGAAGGACTCGGGCATGCCCGCGTCCATCGCGTGATTGCCGTCCACGATGTTCTTGTACATCTTGGTGCGGCCGGTGACGTCGTCCGACTTGACCGTCAGCATTTCCTGCAGCGTGTAGGAGGCGCCGTACGCCTCCAGCGCCCAGACTTCCATCTCGCCGAAGCGCTGGCCGCCGAACTGCGCCTTGCCGCCCAGCGGCTGCTGCGTGACCAGGCTGTAGGGCCCGGTCGAGCGCGCGTGCATCTTGTCGTCGACCAGGTGGTTCAGCTTCAGCATGTACATGTAGCCGACGGTCACCGGGCGGTTGAAGCGCTCGCCGGTGCGGCCGTCGAACAGCCACGTCTGGCCGCTCTCGGGAAGCTCGGCGAGGCGCAGCATGTACTTGATCTCCTTCTCGGTGGCGCCGTCGAACACCGGCGTCGCCATCGGCACGCCGTTGCGCAGGTTGCCGGCGAGCGACATCATCTCGGCGTCGTCCAGGGACCCGAGGTCCTCGGTCTTGCCGCCGCTCTTGTTGTAGACCTCGTCGAGGAAGCCGCGCAGCTTCGGCCGCGTCGCGCGCCTCGTCGAGCATCCGGCCGATCTTCAGCCCGATGCCCTTGGCGGCCCAGCCGAGGTGGGTCTCGAGGATCTGGCCGATGTTCATGCGCGACGGCACGCCGAGCGGGTTCAGCACGATGTCGACCGGGGTGCCGTCGGCCATGAACGGCATGTCCTCGACCGGGACGATCGTCGAGATCACGCCCTTGTTGCCGTGCCGGCCGGCCATCTTGTCGCCGGGCTGCACGCGGCGCTTCACCGCGAGGTACACCTTGACCATCTTCAGCACGCCGGGCGCGAGGTCGTCGCCGGCGGTGATCTTCGAGCGCTTCTCCTCGAGCCTGCGCTCGAACTCCTTGCGCTGCGCGCGCATGCGCTCGGCGGTGAGTTCCAGCGCGGTGTTGGACTCCTCGTCCTCGAGCCGCACCTCGAGCCAGTGCTCGCGCGGCAGGTCGTCGAGGTAGTCGGCCGTGATCTTCGAGCCGGGCTTGAGCTTGCGCGGGCCCGCCGGCCGCGACCTTGCCGAGCAGCATGGTGCGCACGCGCGAGAAGAGGTCCTCCTCGAGGATGCGCTGCTGGTCGGCGAGGTCCTTGCGAACCTTCTCGATCTCGGACTTCTCGATCGAGAGCGCGCGGCGAGTCCTTCTCGACGCCGTCGCGCGTGAACACGCGCACGTCGATCACGGTGCCGTCCATGCCCGGCGGCACGCGCAGCGAGGTGTCCTTAACGTCGGACGCCTTCTCGCCGAAGATCGCCCGCAGCAGCTTCTCCTCCGGCGTGAGCTGGGTCTCGCCCTTCGGCGTGACCTTGCCCACCAGGATGTCGCCCGCCTTGACCTCGGCGCCGATGAAGGCGATGCCGGCCTCGTCGAGCTTGGCGAGCGCCGATTCGCCGACGTTGGGGATGTCCGCGGTGATCTCCTCCGGCCCGAGCTTGGTGTCGCGCGCGACGCAGGTGAGTTCCTCGATGTGGATCGTCGTGAAGCGGTCCTCCTGGACCACCCGCTCCGAGATCAGGATCGAGTCCTCGAAGTTGTAGCCGTTCCACGGCATGAACGCGACCAGCAGGTTCTGGCCGAGCGCCAGGTCGCCGAGGTCGGTCGAGGGGCCGTCGGCCAGCACGTCGCCGCGCGCGATCGCGTCGCCCGCCTTCACCAGCGGACGCTGGTTGATGCAGGTGTTCTGGTTCGAGCGCGTGTACTTGGTCAGGTTGTAGATGTCGACGCCCGCCTCGCCGGCGGTCGTCTCGGCGTCGTTCACCCGCACCACGATGCGCGAGGCGTCGACCGAGTCGACGACGCCGCCGCGGCGACCGACGACGGTCACGCCCGAGTCGATCGCGACCGGGCGTTCCATGCCGGTGCCCACCAGCGGGGTCTCCGAGCGCAGCGTCGGCACGGCCTGGCGCTGCATGTTCGAGCCCATCAGCGCGCGGTTCGCGTCGTCGTGCTCGAGGAACGGGATCAGCGAGGCGGCCACCGACACGATCTGCTTCGGCGACACGTCCATGAACTGGATCTTGTCCGGCGTCGAGAGCGTGAACTCGTTCTGGTAGCGGCTCGACACCAGCTCGTCGGTGAAGCGGCCCTTCGCGTCGAGCGAGGCATTGGCCTGCGCGATCACGAACTGCGCCTCGTCGATCGCCGAGAGGTACTCGATCTCGTCGGTGACGTGGTCGTTGACGACCTTGCGGTACGGCGTCTCGAGGAAGCCGTAGTCGTTGGTGCGCGCGTAGACGGCCAGCGAGTTGATCAGGCCGATGTTCGGGCCTTCCGGCGTCTCGATCGGGCAGACGCGCCCGTAGTGCGTCGGGTGCACGTCGCGCACCTCGAATCCGGCGCGCTCGCGGGTGAGGCCGCCGGGGCCGAGCGCCGAGACGCGCCGCTTGTGCGTGACCTCGGACAGCGGGTTGTTCTGGTCCATGAACTGCGAGAGCTGCGAGGAGCCGAAGAACTCCTTCACCGCGGCCGCCACCGGCTTCGCGTTGATCATGTCCTGCGGCATCAGGCCTTCGCTCTCGGCGATGGTCAGGCGCTCCTTCACGGCGCGCTCGACGCGCACCAGCCCGACGCGGAAGGCGTTCTCCGCCATCTCGCCCACGCTGCGCACGCGGCGGTTGCCGAGGTGGTCGATGTCGTCCACCGTGCCGTTGCCGTTGCGGATGTCGATCAGCGTGCGCAGCACGTCGATGATGTCCGACGTGTCGCCGTACTGCTCGACCAGCTCCTTGGCGGTCGCGTCGCCGTTCTGCGCACGGCGGGTGAAGTGCGGCGCGTCGTAGAGGATGCCCGCTGCCGGTGATCTCGGTGCGGCCCACGCGGCGGTTGAACTTCATGCGGCCGACGGCCGAAAGGTCGTAGCGCTCGGAATTGAAGAACAGGTTCTGGAACAGGTTCTCCGCGGCGTCGCGGGTCGGCGGCTCGCCCGGGCGCATCATGCGGTAGATCTCGACCAGCGCCTCCATGCGGTTCTTGGACGGGTCGATGCGCAGCGTGTCGGAGATGAACGGGCCGCGGTCGAGGTCGTTCACGTACAGGACGTGGATCTCGGGGATGCCGGACTGCACCAGCTTCGCGACGGTCGCGGTCAGCCAGCACCTCGTTGGCCTTGGCGAGGATCTCGCCGGTCTCCGTGTTCACCACGTCGTGGGCGAGCACCTTGCCGACGAGGTAGTCGGCCGGCACCGGCAGGCGATCGACGCCGGCCTCCTCGAGCTGCCGGACGTGGCGCGCGGTGATGCGCCGGCCTTCCTCGACGATGACCTTGTGGCCGACCTTGATCTCGAAGCTGGCCGTCTCGCCGCGCAGGCGGCTCGGCACCAGCGCGAGCTCGACGCCCTGCGGCGTGACGTGGAAGGTGTTCTTCTCGAAGAACAGGTCGAGCATCTGCTCGTCGCTGTAACCGAGCGCGCGCAGCAGGATCGTGACCGGCAGCTTGCGGCGGCGGTCGATGCGGGCGTAGACGCAGTCCTTGGCGTCGAACTCGAAGTCGAGCCAGGAGCCGCGGTAGGGAATCACGCGCGCGGAGAACAGCAGCTTTCCGGAGCTGTGGGTCTTGCCGCGATCGTGGTCGAAGAACACGCCCGGGCTGCGATGCAGCTGCGACACGATGACGCGCTCGGTGCCGTTGACGACGAACGTGCCGTTGTCGGTCATCAGCGGCAGCTCGCCGAGGTAGACCTCCTGCTCGCGGATGTCCTTGACGGGCTTGCGGGCACCCGGCGCTTCCTTGTCGAGCACCACGAGGCGCACCTTGACGCGCAGCGGCGCGGCGTAGGTGAGGCCGCGAAGCTGGCACTCCTTGACGTCGAACACCGGCTCGCCGAGGCGGTAGCTCACGTACTCGAGGCTGGCGTTGCCCGAGTAGCTGACGATCGGAAACACGCTCTTGAACGCGGCGTGCAGCCCGATTTCGTCGCGCCGTTCCTCGTGGGCGTCTGCCTGCAGGAACTTGCGGTAGGAATCGAGCTGGATGGCCAGCAGGTACGGCACCTCCAGGATGCTCGACCGCTTGCCGAAATCCTTGCGGATGCGTTTCTTGTCGGTGAAGGAATATGCCATCGCGATCACCCTCTCACGGCCGGCAACCCGGCCCATACGGCTCGATTCTCAGAACACGAACGAACGGCCAGGCCGGCCGGCGGATTTCCCCGCCAGCCGGCCTGCCGATGAACGGGCATGCGCCCGAGCATCGCGGTTACTTGATCTCCGCGGCGGCGCCGGCCTCTTCGAGCTTCTTCTTGATGGCGTCGGCGTCGGCCTTCGGGATGCCATCCTTGACCATGGCGGGCACGGCCTCGACCAGGTCCTTGGCTTCCTTTAGCCCTAGGCCGGTGAGCTCGCGGATCACCTTGATGACGCCGACCTTGTTCGCGCCGAAGCTGGTCATGGTGACCGTGAACTCGGTCTGCTCCTCGGCGGCCGGGGCAGCGGCAGCGCCGCACCGACGGCGGCAACCGCGACCGGCGCGGCAGCCGTGACACCGAACTTGTCTTCCATCATCTTCACGAGGTCGACGATCTCCATCACGGTCATGTTGGAAATTGCGTCGAGGATCTCTTCTTTGCTGGCAGCCATTATCGTGACTCCTGAAAAATTGGTTTTGATGCCTGAAATCTGCTTACTGCGACCGCCTCAGGCGGCCGCCTGCTTCTGGTCCTTGACCGCGGCGATCGTCCGCACGAGCTTCGCGTGAGGCTCGGCGAGCGTGCGCACGAACTTGCCGATGGGCGCCTTCATCACACCCAGCAGCTGTCCGAGCGCCTGATCCCTGGTGGGAAGGCTGGCGACACGCTCGAGGTCGTTGGCCGAGAGCACGCTGCCGCCGAGCGACACGAGTGTCGCCACGAGCTTCTGGTGGTCCTTGGCAAATCCCTTGATCAGTCGCGCAGCGGCGCCGGGGTCATCCTCCGAGAAAGCGAGGATCAGCGGGCCCTTGAGCTTCTCGCCGACGCACTCGAACTGAGTGCCGGCGACAGCCCTGCGGGCCAGCGTGTTCTTCACCACTCTCATGTAGACGCGAGAGGCACGGGCCTTGGCACGCAGGTCTGTGAGCTGCGCAACCGTGAGCCCCCGGTATTCCGCGGCGACCACGGACTGCGCACGCAGCGCAACCTCGTTCACCTCGGAAACCAGCGCCTTCTTGTCTTCCAGTCTGAGCGCCATGTAATCCTCCTGGCCTGAAAGTCCTAGACACGAACACCCGTCCCTGGGCATTCACCCTTCTAGAGGGCGGCGACCTTCGGCAGTAAGAACTGACTCGGGTACCACCATCTGCGCAGGCGACCATTAAGGGGATCGCATCCCCGCCTGCGGTCTTCGATGATGACCGGCTCCGGCTTGCGCCACCCCGGACCGGGGCGGAGCGCGGCCATGACCGGCCCTGCATCAAATCGTTTGCGGCCCTGGCGCCTACGCGCCGAGGCTCGACTGATCCACCGCGATGCCCGGCCCCATCGTCGAGGAGACGGACACGCGCCTGAAATAAATGCCCTTGGCGGACGCCGGCTTGATCTTCTGCAGGTCGGCGAGCAGCGCGGCCAGGTTCTCGTGCAGCGCCTTGACCTCGAAGCTGGCCTTGCCGATCGTGCAGTGGATCACGCCACCCTTGTCGGTGCGAAAGCGCACCTGGCCGGCCTTGGCATTGCGCACCGCGCCCGCCACGTCCGGGGTCACCGTGCCGACCTTCGGGTTCGGCATCAGGCCGCGGGGACCGAGGATCTGGCCGAGCTGGCCCACGACGCGCATCGCGTCCGGGCTGGCAACGACCACGTCGAAATTGAACTCGCCGGCCTTCACCTTCTCGGCGAGGTCCTCGAGGCCCACCACGTCGGCGCCGGCCTCGAGCGCCGCCTCGGCATTCTTGCCCGAGGTGAACACGGCCACGCGGACGCTCTTGCCGGTGCCGTTCGGCAGCACGGTCGAGCCGCGCACCTGCTGGTCGGACTTGCTCGCATCGACGCCGAGATTCACGGACACGTCCACGGCTTCGTCGAACTTCGCGACGGCGAACTGCTTGACGAGCGCGAGCGCCTCGTCGATCGGATACTGGGCACCGGCCGGCAGCTTGTCGGCCCAGGGCTTCATTCGCTTGGTTACGGCTGCCATGTCACACGCCCTCCACGTCGACGCCCATGCTGCGGGCGCTGCCGGCGATCGTGCGCACGGCCGCATCGAGGTCGGCCGCCGTCAGGTCCGGCGTCTTGGTCTTTGCGATGTCCTCGAGCTGCTTGCGGCTGATCCTGCCGACCTTGGCGGTGTTCGGCGTGCCGCTGCCCTTCTCGAGGCCGAGTGCCTTGCGGATCAGCACCGACGCCGGCGGCGTCTTCATGATGAAGGTGAAGCTGCGATCGCTGTACACCGTGATCACCACGGGGATCGGCAGTCCCTTCTCCACGTTCTGCGTCTGCGCATTGAACTGCTTGCAGAACTCCATGATGTTGACGCCCTGCTGGCCGAGCGCCGGCCCGATCGGCGGGCTCGGGTTCGCCTGGCCTGCAGGAACCTGCAGCTTGACGTAACCGTTAACTTTCTTGGCCATCTCTCTTCACCTCGTTTGGGTCCAAGCGCCCCGAAGGGCTCCCCGTTGGCTCAGGCCTTCTCGACCTGGCTGAATTCCAGCTCCACGGGCGTCGAGCGCCCGAGGATCTGCACCGCCACCTGCAGGCGGCTCTTCTCGTAGTTCACCGACTCGACGACGCCGTTGAAGTCGTTGAACGGTCCGTTCGTCACGCGCACCACCTCGCCCGGCTCGAACAGCACCTTCGGTCGCGGCTTCTCGGCGCCTTCCTCGACCCGCTTCAGGATCGCGTTCGCCTCGCGGTCGGAGATCGGCGCCGGCTTCTCGGGACTTCCGCCGATGAAACCGAGCACCTTGGGCGTTTCGCGCACCAGGTGCCAGGTGTCTTCGTTCATCTCCATCTGCACCAGCACGTAGCCCGGGAAGAACTTGCGCTCGCTGCGGCGGCGCTGCCCGTCCCGCATCTCGACGACCTCCTCGGTGGGCACCAGGATGTCGCCGAACTTGTCCTCGAGTCCCTTCAGGCGCGTGCGCTCCTTGAGCGACGAGGCAACCTTGTGCTCGAAGTTCGAATACGCGTGCACGACGTACCAGCGGAGCGTCACGGTCAGCCTCCCTGCCCGGTCAGGGCACGCGTGACCGCGCCGAGCAGCATGTCGAGCAGCCAGAAGAAGATGCCGAGCACGAAGATCGCGACGACCACGACCAGCGTCGTCTGCATCGTCTCCTGTCGCGTCGGCCACACGACCTTGCGCAACTCGATGCGCGAGCCCTGCACGAACTGCCAGAACTCGCGGCCCTGCGCCGACTGCAGCGCAACGACGATGCCAGCCGCGAGCGCGCCGAGCACGATCAGCCAGCGCACCGCCAGCGGCACGTCGACAAGCACGTAGAAGGCGGCTATGCCGCCGACCAGGATCGCTGCGGACGCAACCAGCTTTGCGATGTCCAGCGCGCTGGCACCGTTTTCGGCCTGTTCGGTCATTTCTCTCGCCGGGTTCGACCCGATCCTTCGTTCATCGCTCGCCGCGACTGGCAGGGCAGGAGGGAATCGAACCCCCAACCTGCGGTTTTGGAGACCGCCGCTCTGCCAATTGAGCTACTGCCCTGTGCCGCGAAGCAATCGCCGGATCGGTCGAACCTCAATTTACTTGAGGATCTTCGACACCACGCCTGCGCCCACCGTGCGTCCGCCCTCGCGGATCGCAAAGCGCAGGCCCTCTTCCATCGCGATCGGGCTGATCAGCTCGATCGTCACCTTGATGTTGTCGCCCGGCATCACCATCTCGACGCCCTCCGGCAACTCCACCGCACCCGTCACGTCCGTGGTGCGGAAGTAAAACTGCGGCCGATAGCCCTTGAAGAACGGCGTGTGACGGCCACCCTCCTCCTTCGTCAGCACGTACACCTCGCCCTCGAACTTGGTGTGCGGCGTGATCGAACCCGGCTTCGCCAGTACCTGGCCGCGCTCGACGTCCTCGCGCTTGGTGCCGCGCAGCAGCACCCCCACGTTGTCGCCCGCCTCGCCGCGGTCGAGCAGCTTGCGGAACATCTCCACGCCCGTGCAGATCGTCTTCACCGTCGGCTTCAGCCCGATGATCTCCACTTCGTCGTTGATCTTGACCACGCCGCGCTCGATGCGCCCCGTCACCACCGTGCCGCGGCCCGAGATCGAGAACACGTCCTCCACCGGCATCAGGAACGCACCGTCAATCGCCCGCTCCGGCACCGGGATGTAACGGTCCATCTCCTCCACCAGCTTCACCACCGAGGGCATGCCGAGCGGTCCCGTGTCGCCCTCCAGCGCCTTCAGCGCCGAACCCGTCACGATCGGCGTGTCGTCGCCCGGGAAGTCGTACTTCGACAGCAGCTCGCGTACCTCGAGCTCAACCAGCTCCAGAAGCTCCGCGTCATCCACCATGTCCGCCTTGTTCAGGTACACCACCATGTACGGAACGCCCACCTGGCGCGCCAGCAGGATGTGCTCGCGCGTCTGCGGCATCGGGCCGTCGGCCGCCGACACCACCAGGATCGCGCCGTCCATCTGCGCCGCGCCCGTGATCATGTTCTTCACGTAGTCGGCGTGCCCCGGACAGTCCACGTGCGCGTAGTGCCGGTTCGCCGACTGGTACTCCACGTGCGCCGTCGAAATCGTGATGCCGCGAGCCTTCTCCTCCGGCGCCTTGTCAATCTGGTCGTAGGCCGTGAAGGAGCCACCGTGCGTCTCCGCCATCACCTTCGTCAGCGCCGCCGTCAGCGTCGTCTTGCCATGGTCAACGTGACCAATCGTGCCCACGTTCACGTGCGGCTTCGTACGCGCAAATTTTTCCTTAGCCACGACCCTTACCTCTGAAACAATGACTACTGACTAAAAACCTCTGGAGCCCACGACCGGAATCGAACCGGTGACCTCGTCCTTACCAAGGACGTGCTCTACCGACTGAGCTACGTGGGCCTCGACACCTTTCCGACGCCATTCCCGCCACCCGGGATATGGAGCGGGTGATGGGAATCGAACCCACGCCATCAGCTTGGAAGGCTGAGGTTCTACCATTGAACTACACCCGCCTCGCCTGCCGGTTCCGTCTTCTCGACCCACGTTCCCAGCCCGGCCGGACTGGTGGAGGGGGTAGGATTCGAACCTACGAAGGCATGAGCCGGCAGATTTACAGTCTGCTCCCGTTGGCCGCTTGGGTACCCCTCCCGGACAGAGAGCCGCGTATTTTGGGTGGGCGAGGACCCGGTGTCAATGTCGAGATTGGCCAGCACCCGGTGGGCGGGCCCTCGTGCATCGGGCCGGGGAGCCTACATAATGCCCTGGATTCCAGGGCTTTCCCGGATGCTCCTTCCCTCGCGCCGCGGTCCGTGCATAATTGCCGCGAGCCCGCCGATTGTGGACAACTAGAAAAAAGGTTCGGCCAGTGGAAAGACGACTCACGACCAGGCATCGCGCCCGCACCACGGTCTACGTCCTGCTGCCCAACAGCAAGCGCCGCCTGTGCCGGGCGAGCAACCTGAGTGCCAGCGGCGTGTTCGTCGAGACCTGCGACATGGGCCTGCGCAAGGGCCAGACCGTCGACCTCGCCTTTGCCATCAGCCTCGGCGTGGTGACCAAGATCCACCGGCGCACCGCGGTGGTCGCACACATATCGCGCGGCGGCACCGGACTGATGATGGAAGGCCACGGCGGCTGATCGCGTCCGCCGGACCGGCGCGTACCGGCCCGCTGCTCTGTTTCAAACCGTTGATCCGTAGGGGATAGCCCCGATACGGCGCTGCCCGCTGCGAGGTATGTTGCAGTGCGGAGGCCGCAATGGAACGGCATGCTCCAGAAGTCGCGGGTGGCTGAAGCCATCAATCGTGTCCTCGAGGCCGAGTCCGAGGCAGCTGCGGTCATTGCGGCCGCCGAAAGGGACGCTGAGACCGTGCTGGAAGCGGTGCGCGAGCGCCGGCGGCAGATCCTCGAGACCGCCCGGCGCCGCGCGTCGCGACTGCATGCCCGCGCCCAGCAGCAACTCCGCCAGCGACATCGAGCAACTCGACCGCGCAGAGCCCGCACAGGAGACCGACCTGGCGAAGCTGCGCGCCCTTTCGAGCGCGGCCGTCGCCCGACTCGCGACCCGCCTGACCTCGGACGACGATGAGCCGCGTTGACACCCGCTACGCGTACTCACAGGCGCGCCTGCAGGCGCGCTACGGCGGCACGCCCGTCGAGCGCGGACTGGTCGCTGGTGGCGGCCACCGCCGACCTCGGCGCGCTGCTGCAGGTC
The DNA here is from genome assembly GCA_963819835.1 of uncultured Gammaproteobacteria bacterium. GTDB lineage: Bacteria > Pseudomonadota > Gammaproteobacteria > Steroidobacterales > Steroidobacteraceae > RPQJ01. The sequence continues at coordinate 21,155 of CAWFXR010000023.1, read as the reverse complement.
CTGCGGAACTCGTCGCTCGGCCGCTGGACGGGCATGCTTGGCGATCGTCCCCGCGTGCACGAGATCGAGCGTGGGCTGCGCGAGGGGTGGCTGCGCGACGTGGACGAGGTCGCCGGGTGGCAGCCCGAGTCCGTGGCGCGACGGGGTGCGCTGGCTCCGCTGGATCGTCTACCTGCCCGCGCTGCAGAAGCTTGCCCGCGGCGGCCGGCCGCCGATCTGGACGCGCGTGGACCCGGTCCTTGCACCCATCGTGGCGCGCGAACCGCGGGATCGAGGCAGCGCGCTGCAGGGAACCGCGCTCGCGCCGCTCGCGGCAGGATTCGACGAGCCAGCGGACACGGCCGGCGCATGGACCCGGCGCTGGAGACAGCTCTGGCCGTCACGGCCGGCCGCGCGGCGGCCGCTCGAACTGCTGCTCGGCGAGGCGACGCGCGCCCGGACCCGGCTCGCGGAACTTCCGACCGCGGCCCGTGCGGACGAGACGCTCAAGCTGCTCGAACGCCGTCTGGAACTCGCATTCCGGCGCAACCCGCTGTCGCCGGCCGCTGCAGCGGCCTACCTCGCGCTGCTCGCGCTGGACCTGCGCCGGATTCGCGGCGCACTGGCAACGCGCGCGCTGCAGCAGGACGAGGCTGCGCCGTGATCCTGCGACCCGCGACCGCCAGCTGGTTCGAACTGCTCACCTCGCGCGAGGAACTCGGCGCATCGCTGGACTGCCTTGCGGCCACGGGACTGGTGCAGCTGCAGTCCCACAGTCGTTCCGAGTCGCGGCTCGCGTTGCCGGACCTCCGGGTCACGCTGGTCGAGTTCGAGACACTTGCGCGCCGCTACGGGCACTTCTGGCCAGCCGCGGAAGTGAGGACGCTGGAGCCCGATCACGACCTGCTCGAGGAGCCCCGCGCAGCGCTGGCGAGGCTTCGCCGCTGGGCGGCGGACGCGGACCCGCTGATCGCCGAGCTCGAGAGCGTTGCTCAACTGCGCGAGGACACGGCACTGCTCGCGACGCTGCAGCAGCTGGCAGATGCCGCCGTGCCACGTCTCGACCGCATGGCGAATGCCGGACCGGTGCTCGCGGGCCGGGTGTACTTCATGCCCGAAAGCGGGCTGCCGCTGGCGCTGCCGCCGGCAGTGCTGCTGCATCGATGTGCCGCACGCGGACCGCGAATTCCTGGTCGCGGCTGGCCCGCTGGAGGACGTCGAGGCGCTGGATCGCTCGCTCGCGGCGCGCAAGGCGCGGATCGTGAGCCTGCCCGGCGACCTGCCGGCGGACCCCGCAGGCGTCGCAACCTACCTGGCCCGCCGCAGCGAGTCGCTGGCCCGGCGCGAGGCGTCGGCGCGCGCCGCGCTGGATGCGCTGTCGCTGCAGCACGAGGTTCCGCGCGCGCTCGGCGAGCTGGCGATGGCGTCGTGGCTGGTCGCCCACGTGCCCGAACTTCCGGTCACCGAGCACTTCGCGTGGATCACCGGGTGGTGCGCGGACGACGGCGATGCGCGGCTGAAGGCGGCGCTCGACGCGCGCGGGCTGCACTACCTGCTGCGATTCACGTCGGCGCCGGAAGGCTGCGAGCCGCCGTCGGTGCTGCGCAATCCCAGGTGGGCGCAACCGTTCGAGGTATTCGCCCGCCTGATGGGTGTTCCGGCCACGCGCGACGCCGACCCGAGCGCAATCGTGGCGATCATCGCCCCGCTGATGTTCGGGTTCATGTTCGGCGACGTGGTGCAGGGCCTCGCGGTCGCGATCGCCGGATTCGTGCTCCGCAAGCGGCTGCCGGCGCTGCGCCTGCTGATGGCCGGCGGCGTCGTCGCGATCGTGTTCGGCTTCGCGTTCGGCAGCGTGATGGGGCGCGAGGACCTGATCCCTGCACTCTGGATCCGGCCGCTGGAGCAGCCGCTGCTGGTGCTTGGCACCGCGCTCGCCTTCGGCGCAGTGGTGCTTACCGCGGGGCTGCTGCTGAACGCCGCGCAGTTCTTCTGGCGCGACGAGGGCTGGAAGTGGCTCGCAGGCGATGCGGGCATCCTGGTCGCCTTCCTCGGACTGGTGGGCACGACGATGGACGGGCGCGCGCTCTGGGCGCTGCCGCTCGGTCTCGCCTGGGCCATGATCGGCCCGGGCCTGCTCGCCGGCGACGACCGGCTCGGTGCCGTCGGCCACGCCGCGGGCGAGGTCGCCGAGCGCATGCTGCAACTCGGCGTCAACACGGTGTCGTTCGTGCGCGTCGGCGCGTTTGCGCTTGCGCACGCGGGACTGTGCACCGCCGTGGTCGGCATCGCCGAGGCCGCGGGTCCCGGTTACTGGCCAGTGCTGCTGATCGGCAACGCCAGCGATCGTCGTCCTCGAGGGCCTCGTCGTCAGCATCCAGACGACGCGCCTGATCCTGTTCGAGTTCTTCATCCGGTTCCTGACCGCGGGCGGCCGCCCATTCGAGCCGCTGCCGTCGCCGGCCGCCCTTTCCCAACCGCATATCGCGGAGCAAGCCATGAAACTCTCCAGACGCTGGATGGCCGCACTGGTCGTCCTCACCTCCATCACTGCCGCGGTCACCACGATCGCCTTGCTGCTTGCCGCGCCAGCGCTCGCCGCCGAGGTACCGGTGGCCGCGCTGGACCCGGGCGTGCTGCGCTGGGGCTTCGCGTCCGCTGCCGTGTCGGCCGGTCTCGCGGCACTCGGCGCCGGCTACGCGGTCGCGCAGGTCGGAACGGCCGCGCTCGGCGCGCTGGCGGAGAAGCCTGAACTCTTCGGGCGCGTGCTGGTGCTGGTCGGCCTGGCCGAAGGCATCGCGATCTACGGCCTGATCGTCTCGATCCTGATCCTCAACCGGCTCGGCTGACCATGGCACGCGTCTGGTACATCGGCGACGAGGCGACCGCTGTGGGCTACCGGCTGGCCGGGACGGAGCGTCGAATTCCCGCGGAAGGCGAAACCGCGGAAGTCTTCCGCAGGGCGGTGGCAGACGGCGCCGAGCTGATCCTGCTGTCGGCGGAACGCTCCCGGGAGATCGACAGCCGCCGAGCTCGATGCGGCACTGGTCGCCGTCCGGCCACTCACGGCGATCGTCCCGGACGCATTTGGTCGCGGCAACCCGCCGGACGTGGCGCGCGAAGTCCGGCTCGCGCTGGGAATCGAGCCATGAGCGCCCCGCAGAACATCGTCGAAGCCCAGACCGACGCGCTGCTGCGCCGGGTCGCGCGCGAGCAGGAGACGCGCACGCGCCACGCGCGCGAGTCCGCCGAGGAGCAGGCCCGGGCCATCCTGGAACGCGCATGGGCCGAGGCACGGGCACGGCTGCGCCAGGCCGTGCTGGAGGAGCGCCGTTCGATCGAGCAGACACTCGCTGACCGCCGCGCCGCGCTCGAAACCGCCGCGAGGCAGCGCTCCCAGTCCGCGCTGCGTGCCGTCCTGGACGAAGCCTGGCAGGCGCTGCCCGCCGCACTTGCCGCGGAGTGGTCGCGCTCCGACGCGCGGAAGCGATGGTGCCGGGCCGCCTGCTCGGCTGCCGTGGCGGTGCTCGAACCGGCGCGCGGCTGCCAGCTCGAGATCGACGCGGACGCCGACGCGGACGTGGCGGCCACCGCGCTTGCGGCGCTGGCCGCGTGGCCCGGCGAGCCGCCCGTCGTGGAGCGCATCGCGGGCCTCGGGCCGGGCATTCGCATCCGCTGCGGACGCGCCTGCGTGGACGCGACGGTGCCGGGCCTGCTCGCCTCGCGCGAACGGGTCGAATCCGAGCTGCTCGCGGAGATGGAGCGCCTCGGCGCAAAGGCGCGGGAGACAGCCGCATGAGTCGCGCACGCATCTCGTGGATCGGCGGCCCGGTGCTGCGCGCGCGCATGGAGGGCCCGTTCAGCATCTACGAGTCGCTGGCGGTTGGCCCGCGACGGCTGCTCGGCGAGGTGATACAGCTGCGCGGCGACGAGCTTGTGGCACAGGTCTACGAGGACACGACGGGCCTCGAGCCAGGCACGATGATCGAAGGCAGCGGCCAGCCGCTGTCGGTCCCGCTGGGTCCGGGACTGCTCGGCGGGATCTTCGGCGGCCTGCTGCGACCATTGACCGGCGCCGACGACTTCCACCTGCAGCCGGGCGCAGGCCGCGTGGCAGCCGGACGCTACCCGTTCACGCCTTCGCTCGACGCGGGCGCCGACCTCGACGCCGGGCACCACGCTCGGCGTCGTCGCGACGGCGCGGCCGCAGCCGGTGCTCGTGCCACCCGGCGTCCACGGTCGCCTGGAATGGATCGCCGCAGCGGGCGAATACGCCGAGGACGACCCCATCGCGATCTGCGAGGTGCCGGATGGCGAACGGCGCGAGATCGCGATGCGCCAGTTCTGGCCGGTACGAACCGCGCGACCCGTCACCGCGAGGCTGCCGGCCAATGCACCGATGATCACGGGCCAGCGCATCCTCGACACGCTGTTCCCGGTGGCGCGCGGCGGCCGCGCCACGCTGCCGGGCGGTTTCGGCACCGGCAAGACCGTGCTGCAGGAAGCGCTCGCCAAGTGGTGCGACGCCGACGTGATCGTATACGTTGGCTGCGGCGAGCGCGGCAACGAGATGGCCGAGGTGCTCGACGAGTTCCCGAAGCTCGACGACCCGCGCACCGGCCGGCCGCTCGCCGAGCGCACGGTGATCATCGCCAACACCTCGAACATGCCGGTCGCGGCTCGCGAGGCGAGCATCTATTCGGCGATCACGGTGGCCGAATATTTCCGCGACCAGGGCCTGAACGTCGCGTTGATGGCCGATTCCACCAGCCGCTGGGCGGAGGCGCTGCGCGAGGTCTCCGGTCGGCTCGGCGAGCTGCCGGGCGAGGCAGGCTATCCGGCCTACCTGAGCTCGCGTCTCGCGGAGTTCTACGAGCGCGCCGCGCGCGTGACCACGCTTTCGGGCAGCGAAGGCTCGGTGACGATCATCGGCGCCGTGAGCCCGCCCGCCGGCGACTTCTCCGAGCCCGTCACGCTGCACACCAAGCGCTACGTGCGCTGCTTCTGGGCGCTGGACCGGCAACGCGCACAGGCGCGCTTCTACCCGGCGATCCATCCGCTGCTCTCCTACAGCGCCGACGCGGCCGCGCTCGCCGACTGGTGGAAGCTGAACGGCAACCCCGACTGGCTGGCACAGCGGCAACGGGTGCTGTCGCTGCTCGAGCAGCAGGCGCACCTGGAGCGCATGGCGCGGATCGTCGGGCGCGACGCGCTGCCCGCACAGCAGCAACTGGCCCTCGTCTGCGCCGACCTCGTGAACGAGGGCTTCCTGCGCCAGTCGTCGTTCTCGGAGACCGACCGCTACTGCTCGCCCGCGCGCCAGGTCGCGATGCTGTCCATGCTGCTGCACTTTGCGGATCGCGCCGAGGCCGCGGTGCAGGCCGGTGTCGCGCCGTCGCGGCTCGGGGAGCTGAAGATCCTGCGGCAACTGCAGAGACTGGGCGAGGAGTTCGGCGAGGATGCGTTCAAGCGCCTCGCCCACCTGCACCGGGAACTCGACTACGAATTCGACACGCTGCAATCGGTGCCCACCCATGCTGGCTGACCTGCTGCTCGAGGACGCCGTCACCCGGATCGAGGGCCCGCTGCTCTTCGCGCGGCGCGAGGCGCGCGTGGGACTGAACGCGGCCGTCGAGGTCCAGGGCGACGACGGTGTCGTTCGCCTCGGTCGCGTGGCGTCGCTGGACGAATCCTCGATGATCATCGAGGTACTGCAGTCGACCACCGGCCTCGATCTCGGCGCAACGCGGCTGCGGCTGCGCCCGGAGCCACTGCTGCTCGGCGTCGGACCCGAACATGCTCGGCCGCGTCTTCGACAGCCTCGGGACGACCCATCGACGGCGGGCCGCCCGTTCCCGGCGCGCGCACGAATGCGCATCGAGGGTCTGGCGATCAATCCGTCCTGGCGTGCGCTGCCGCGGGATTTCATCGAGACCGGCGTATCGGCCATCGACCTGATGAACAGCCTGGTGCGCGGGCAGAAGCTGCCGTTGTTTTCCGCCGGCGGACTGCCGCACGACCGCCTGGCCACCGAGATCGCGCAGCGCGCGAGGCTGCGCGGCGGAGGCCAGGCAACGAATTCGCGATCGTCTTCGTCGGGATGGGCGTGTCGCACGACACGGCGGAACAGTTCCGCCGCGCGATGGAATCGAGCGGGGCACTGGGCCACACCGCGCTTTTCCTCAACCTCGCCGACGAGCCCGGCATGCAGCGCCTGCTGACCCCGCGCTACGCGCTCACCGCTGCCGAGTACCTTGCCTTCGTCGAGGGCAGGCACGTACTGGTCATCATGACCGACATGACCAACTACTGCGAGGCGCTGCGCGAAGTCTCGGCCAGCCACGGCGAGATTCCCGGCCGCAAGGGCTACCCCGGCTACATGTACTCGGACCTCGCCTCGCTGTACGAGCGCGCGGGATGCATCCGCGGGCTGCCCGGCACGCTGACCCAGCTGCCGATCCTGACCATGCCCGGCGACGACATCGGGCACCCGATCCCGGATCTCACCGGCTACATCACCGAAGGCCAGATCGTGCTCGACCGCGAGCTCGACCGGCGCGGCATCTATCCACCGATCCGCGTGCTGCCGAGCCTGTCCCGGCTGATGGACTCGGGCACCGGTGAGGGCTACACGCATGCGGACCACCCTGCCCTCGCCCACCAGCTGTTTCGCGGCCTACGCGCGCGCCGTCCGGGTGCGCATGCTGGCAAGCGTGATGGGCGAACAGGGACTGCCCGAGGCCGACCGCGGCTTCCTCGCCTTCGGCGCGCGCTTCGAGAACGACCTGCTGCAGCAGCCCGGGCCGCGGACGCTGGAGGAGAGCATGGACGCCGGCTGGAAGGCGCTCAGCGGCCTGCCTCGCACGGACCTGACGCGGCTCTCCGACGACCAGATCCGCCGCCACCTCGTCGAGCCCGGCCGATGCCTGACGCCGGCGGCGAGGTCCTTGCAACGCGCGTTGCGTTCCTGGAACTGCAGGACGAGCGACGGCTGGTGCAGGAGGGTTACGAACTCCTCGACGAGAAGCGGATGCTGCTGGCGACCGAAATCATGCGGCAACTGCGCCGGCACCGTGAACTGAAGGCACGCCTCGACGAATTCGCGCAGCAGGCGCGCGAGGCGCTCACCGGCGCGGTCGATGCCTGCGGTTTCGACGACCTGACCGTACAGCGTCCGCAGAGCCTCGGACGGGCATGTGCTGCGCGAAGGACACGTCGCAGTTCCTCGGGATCACGCTGCTCGACGGCGACGCTCGAGCAGGCGAGTCCGGGCACCGAGGCCGCCGCCGCTGCAGTTGCTTTCCCGAAGCCAGGGCGTGCGCGGGTGCATTCCATCAGCTGCTGGCCGGCCACGCGGCCGCAGCAGCCTGCGCGGGAAACCTGCGCCGCCTCGCCCGCGAATACGCGCGCACCGAAAGGCGGGCGCGGGCACTGGAGAACGTCGTGCTGCCCGAGATCGACGTGTCGCTGCGATACATCGAGGAGCAGCTCGACGCGCTGGACCAGGAAGAGGCCGTGCGGGTGCGCAACGCCGGCAAGTCGGCCGCAATGGCCGGCGGCTGACAGGTGCGCCTGGTATTCGGCGCCAGCGGATACATCGGCAGCAACCTGGTTCCGCTGCTGGCTCGCGGCTGGCCACCGGGTGCGCGCCAGCGCGCGCAACGTCGAGGTCCTCGAGGCGCGCGGCTGGAACGGCGTCGAGCTGGTCCGGGCCGACGCGCTCGACCCGCCCTCGCTCGCGCGCGCCCTCGATGGCGTCGAAGTCGCCTACTACCTCGTGCATTCGATGGCCGCCGGCCGCGACTTCGCAGCGATCGACCGCCGGGCCGCGGAGAATTTCGCGCGTGCCGCTGCCGATGCGGGCGTCAGGCGCATCGTCTATCTCGGCGGCCTGATTCCGCACAATCCGCGCTCGCAGCACCTGCTCTCGCGTGCCGAGACCGGCGAAGTGCTGCGACGCTTCCAGGTACCGGTCACGGAGGTCCGCGCCGGAATGATCATCGGGCCCGGGTCGGCCGCCTACGAGGTGATACGCGACCTCGTCAATCACCTGCCGGTGATGATCACGCCCGCATGGGTACGCTCGCGGTCGACGCCGATCGCGCTGCCGGACCTGCTGGCCTACCTGGTCGCGATCGGCGACGTCGGGCAAGCCGCTGGCCTGGTCCTCGACGCGGGAGGACCCGACAGCGTGACCTACGAGGAGATCATGCGCTGCTACGGGCGGCTGGTTGGCCGGGCACCACGAATCCTCGCCGTTCCCGTGCTCACGCCCGGACTCTCGTCGCGCTGGCTGCGGTTCGTGACCTCCGTGCCGACCAACGTCGCGCGGGCGCTGGTCGAGGGACTCGAGCACGACTTCGTGGCGAACGACGCACGCCTGCGCGAGCTCGTGCCGCGCCGCCTGATGGGCCTCGAGGAAGCGATACGTGCCGCGATCGAGGCGGATTCACGTCACGAAGTCGCCGCGCGCTGGGTCGAGGGCGCCATCGCCTGCCGCAACTTCCATCCCGAGTACGGGTTCTACGCGATGCGGGCTGGCGCCGACGCGGACGGCCCGGCCTCGCCTGAAGCCGTATTCGCGCTGGTCTGCACGATCGGCGGCGAAGCAGGCTATTTTTTCGCCGATTCGCTGTGGAACATCCGCCGCGCAGCCGACTGGCTGGTCGGCGGTCCGAGCTACCGGCGCAAGCGCCGTCATCCCGCGGAACTGCGGGTCGGGGACGTGGTCGACTCCTGGCGGGTCATTGCGCTCGAACCCGGCAGGCGCCTCACGCTGCTGATGGAAATGAAGGCGCCAGGCGCCGGCGTGCTCGAGTTCGTCGTGAAGCCCGGCCCGGACGGAACGGGATCCCGGGTCAATGCCACCGCCTACTGGCACCCGGCAGGCGTTCTCGGCCTGCTGTACTGGTATTCGCTGGTCCCGGCCCACCTGTTCCTGTTTCGGGGCCTGACACGGTCCATGCAGAGGCGTGCGGCGGGTTCCGGGTAGAGCGGTTCGCGCCGGATCGGGAAAATCCGCTCGACTTCGGAATACACTTATCGGTACGGGGCGCCATCCTCAGCGAGAATCGGCCGCCCTGCGCCGCGTGGCGCCAGAACCCATCACTTCGAGGAGATTCGAGATGAACAAGCTGACCCTGTCCGCCCTCGTGGCCGCCGTCGCGCTGATCGCCGCGCCGACCTACGCCGCCGACGTCGCCGCCGGAAAGAAGATCGCCGAAGGTAGCTGCGCCGACTGCCATGGTGACGACGGCAAGGGCGACGACGAGAATCCCGCCATCGCCGGCATGGCCGTGGACAAGTTCACCAAGGCGATGACCGCGTACCAGGACGGCACCAACACCAAGGACGCCTCGATGACGAAGGCCGCCAAGAAGCTGAGCGCGGCCCAGGTGGCGGACGTCGCCGCCTACTACGCGAGCCTGCCGAAGTAACTGCTCTTCCGGACCGGCGTCCGCCGGTCCAGGACCCGCCGGCTGCGGTGACCCCGCAGCCGGTCGGTTTCCCGGCGATGGTCATTCCTCGGCCGCTGCTTCCTCGACTGGCTTGCTTCGCCGAAGCTGTAGCGCGCCGACAGCGTCACGTAGTTGACCGAGTAGTTGTACGGGTCGGCGCCCAGCGCCAGCACCGTCGGCAGCGTGGCCGGGCCGATGCCCTGCAGTGCCCAGTCGCTGCTGTCGAAGTTCTCGTACCACCAGCTGAACATCACGTCGAGGCGATCGTTGACCCCGTAGGTGAGGTCCGCCTTGACGCTGTTCAGCTTGCTGGTGACGGCCGGGAAATTCCCGGCGTCGACCCCGGTGATCGTCGTGCGCGAGTCGCCCCTGGCATAGGTGTAGCCGAGGTCGAGCTTCAGGTTGTCGGTGAACTGCGCGGTGACGCCGGCCCCGACCATGTCGAAGGAGTCGTCGAGCTGGCCCTTCCAGTCCCAGCCGAAGAATCGTGCTGCTGCCCGCCTGCTTGCGAGTTGATCTGCTCCTGGCCGCCGTTCAGGTACGCCGAGAACTTCTCGTTGATCGCCCAGTTCAGGTCGAGCGCGTAGCGATTGGTGAGGCCCGACCGCAGGCCGATCTGTGACTTCGTGTAGCTGTCCCCGCGTAGTACGAGCTGGCGCTCAAGGTCACCGGGAGGGTCGGCACGGCGAGATTGGCGACCAGTTCGCCGTAGGTCCGCCACAGGTACGCCATGTTGTACTTGCGCATCAGCGGGTTCTGGCCGTCCTGCTGCGCCACGTCTTCGTTGTAGCCGTCGGGCTTGCGCTCCTGCGCGCCGCCGCGCAGCACGATGCCGAGATAAGCCGCTCGGGCGATATTCGACCCGCCCCCAGCCGTCCGTGAAGTTCTCCTTCGAGACTTCCTGCTTCGTGCCGGTGCGCTTCAGCTCCTTGTATTCGCCGCCGAGCCCGACGCTGACGTCCTTGTAGACGTCGTAGTCCGCGCTGCCGAACACCCGGAAGCGTTCGAAGCCGTAGACCGGGTTGGTCACGGAACCGGTGAGCGGGAAGACGTCCGTGTACACGGCCGAGTCGAAATCAGCCTGCTTGCTGTCGTTCTTGCTCTCGTCGTAGGAGACCGCTCCGCGCACGCGCAGGCCTGCGATCGGACGCGACGTGATGCTGAGGTCGGCACGTGTCACGTCCACGGAACCGTTCAGGTTCGACATCGGCAGCGGCTGGGTCACGATGTCCGGGATTGATCGTGTAGGGCAGGAACTTCGCGTCCTGCGTGCCCTTGCCGGCCGCCGCCGACAGCGCGACGGTCGTGTTCCACGGCAGCCCGTACATTCCGGCCGACACCGCGATTTCGTTGTAGCCGTTGTCCGGTGCGAGCGCCATCCGTCCCCTCGTCGCCGCCGGGAACGATCGGCGCGAACGGATTCATCCAGTCGAACGACGACGCATTGTTGCTGTAGAACGAGCCGTTGTAGCCGACTTCGACGAACCAGCCCTCGGACTGGTAGCGCACCGACGCGGTGATCCTGTCGGTCGAGTCGTCGATCGGCGCGAGCAACTGCGTGGACGTGCTGCCGAAGGAACCGAACTGGCTGCGGAAGCCGCTGCGGTCGTCGCGCTTGAAGTCGACGGCGAGCACGACGTTCTGGCCCCAGAAGTACCTGCCGCCGATGCCGTAACGATCGCGGTCGTAGCCCACGTCGACCGGGTGCAGGTTCTCGTCGAGCGTGGTCATGCCCGAGGTGCTGCCGCCGTACACCCAGTCGGACGGAAGCGTCAGGTTCCGGCTCCCGATGTGCCCGAACGGCGTCTCGGTCGTGTCCCAGATGCTGACCGGCACGCGGTCGTAGAACAGGCCGAACTCGTATGCGCCCTGCTTGCCGCCCTCGACGTCGATCGCGCGGGAGTCGAGCCCGAGGTCGGTCATCTGGTACGACAGCCCGTAGCCGGACTCCGAGGTGTATGCACCCTCCGCGTCCGCAACGACGTAGCCGCCCTTGTCGGTGAGTCCGGTGTAGTTGCCGAACTTCGCCGACGAGTCGTCGAGATAGCCGCCGCCGAGTTCGACGTCGGACTGGTAGCCCTCGCCCTGGAACTCGCACTTCGAGCACTTCCAGGCGGACGTGTCCGGCGCTGCCGGATCCTCCGCGGCCGCTCCGGCCGCCGTCAGGCAGGACGCAACCGCGAGGGACAGTAGAAGACTGCGGTTTTTCATGTTGATCACCGTGTCAGCGTCGAGCCGGACGGGTGGTTCGAGCCGTGCACCTGCGAGTGGCAGTTCATGCAGTTGCCGAGTACCAGCACCGACGTCGTCGGGCCCGTTCCGCCCGGCAGCCCGGATGGTCCGTACGAGAGGCTCGGGTGCCCCTGCTGCGAGTGGCAGGACTGGCAGAGCAGCGGCCCGCGCGCCTTCAGCATGCCCGGGTTCGATGCGCCGTGCGGTGAGTGGCAGATGTCGCAGTTCTCAGGCACCGGCGCATGCTCCCAGAGATATGGGCCGCGCTTCTCGGCATGGCACTGGTAGCAGGTCTGGTTCACCGTCGACTTGACCAGCTGCGCCTCGGCCGTTGTGCCGTGCGGCTGGTGACAGTCGCTGCAGGCGATCTTGCCCTGCCGCAATGGATGCGTGTACGGCTTCAGGAACGAGCTGCGCTTGTCGACGTGGCAGGTGTAGCAGACCTCGGCCTGGGTCGCGCGTGCCCTGACCGGATCGCTGGCCGAATGCAGCTCGTGGCAGGCAGGCGCAGGTGACGTTGTTGGCGTCGTGCGGGCCCAGGTGCCAGTTGGCACTCATCGACTTTTCGTGACAGGTGAGGCACACGCCGTTCTGCACCGCGACCGGTGCGGCCGAGTCGCGGCCGAAGCGGATCATCGGCGGTCGGGTCTCGCCCTTCTTGACCTTCCCGGTGTGCTTGCCGCCCGGCCCGTGGCAGGCCTCGCACTGCAGCTGTCCCTTGCCGAACGGGCTGCGCGCGTCGTTCGGATTGCCGTGCCGGGTCTTGAACACCGCCATCACGTGCGCGTCGTCGTGGCAGGTCAGGCAGGTGTCCGCGCCTTTCTTGCTGTAGCTCGATCTTCTCGACCGCAGCTGACTGCCCGGCAACCGCCGGCGCCGCCTTGGCAGCCGGTGCCTCCTGTGTTGCGGGAGCCGCCGCGGCTGCGGGCGCCGCCTCCGCCGCAGGAGCTGCCTCCGCTGCGGGGGCCGCCTCGGCCGCTGCTGCAGGCTCTGGCGCCTGTCCAAGAGCAAAAGCTGGCCACAGCGCCGCCACCGCGAGCAGCCGGTACATCAAGGGACATTTCCGGTCCCTGTCCGCCTCGTGCGCGGGCGCGACGGTCGGGCGCGGAGCGCAGTTCACTGGATTCATCGCTATCACTCCCTCACCGTCAGTTCGACGACCCGCCATCGAGCTTGTAGATACCGACCTTGTGCATCAGCTTGACGTCGGCCAGTTGCCCCGGGCCATGGCAGACGCCGCAGGTCTCCAGCGGACTGGTCACGATGCCGTTTGCCGGCTTCGGCGCGTTGAAGCTGCCGCCGTTCTGCGTCATGTGCAGCGCCGCCGTCGAGTCGGTGTGACAGCCAGAGCAGACCGCCGTGTTCGGCGTGATGCCCGTGTCGTCGGTCTGCGACGTGATGCTCGCGCCGGTATCGGTCGTGGTCGCCTGCACCCGGGTCGGATCCACCGGGTAATACGTGTCCGGTTCGTGGCAGGACTCGCACTGGCTGATCTTCGCGCCCGCCGGGTACGTGACCTCGGCGAAGTCATTGACGCTCCCGCCGAAGCCATAGACCACGAATGGCGAGCCGCTCGGCTGCAGCTCGGACGCATGGATCATGTGGACCATGCGCTTGAAGTCGATGGTCTGTTCGCAGCGGCCGTCGACGGTCGAGACCAGGCCCTGCGCACAACTCGCCGACGCCACCATCGTCGCACCCGTACGCCGGGTGATGTCGGTCGCGGCCGGGTTGTGGCAGATCACGCACACCTGCGGTTCGTCGGTGCGGTTGTTGCCGTGCAGGCTGAGCGACTTGTGGCAGCCATCGCAACGGGTGATGTTCACCACCGTGCGCCGCGGACTGGGCGTTGCGCCGGTGACGGCCGCGATCTTGAACACGTTCGTCACCGGGATGCGGTCGCTGTAGACGCCATTGCCGTCGAGATCGCCGGCCGGATGCCCCTCGAAGCCGATCACCGCGGTGCCGGTGACGGTCGCGGGAATCGCGATCGAGGACGTCATCGTGTACGTGCCGTCCGCGTTCGCGACCACGCCGGCGGCTGTCGCAGGCGCCGACGGGCAGCCCGCCAGCGGGTTCAGCGAAATCGGCTGGCCCGGGCCCGAGCCGCTGCCCGCGTTGTTGATGTCCGCCGTGCTCCAGCCGATGTCGAACGCGAGCCGTGCCGTGCCGTTCGAGCACACGCCGCCGGAGAAGTACGGACTCGCGTAGATGTTGTACGGCGCATTGCCGTTGGTCGGGTCGGTGATCCTGAACGTGAATGTCGGGAACCCGCCAGGCGTGAAGCTCGCCGCGTCCAGCGACACGATCTCGAACTTGAATCGCTTCGCATACTCCCGCACCGACGGCGTCGACGGCTGCAGCGGCGCCTTGCGTGCTCATCGCGTGCGCGCCGGCGACCGACAGCTGCGGCAGGTTCGACTGCACGTGGCAACTGGTGCACTGGTCTTCGCTGGCCGGGCCGCCGCCGTGCGTCGGGTTCGGGCCGCTGAACGTGCTGGTGTCGTGGCAGGACGTGCAGTTCGCGATCGTGACCGCGGTCTTCCAGGCAGATCCCGACGCCGAATCGTTGTGGCAGGTGAGGCAGTTGCGCATGTCCTGCGGATAGGTCACTTCCGCGAACGGATAATCCATGTACCCGGCCGTCTTGCCGCTGGCCGGCACCCAGATCGGGAACGGGATGGCGAGGTCGCCGCCCATGTGGATCTGGTGCGCCATGTACATCATGTCGAACGAGGTGTTCGTGGCCGACTGCACGGTGCCCGGGTTGTGGCAGGTCACGCAGAACGCGAAGTCGTTGCGACCGCCGCCATGCGGCTGAGAGCCGCACGTGACAGGCATTGCACTGCTCAGGGTCGATGATGTCGGGCGACACGGGCAGGCCACCGCCCGGTACGAAGTCGTACACGCCGTTGGTGACCAGCGCCTGCGGGGTCAGCTCGATCAGCTTGTCGGTGTTGGCTCCTGGCGCACACGTGGTGTCGCCGCGCAGCTGGATGCCGACGCGCTGGGTCTCGGACGGGTTGTAGCTCACGCCCGAGTATTCGGGCAGGCCCTTCGAGAACGTGTACTTGTACTGGCCGCCGCCGAGCACCTCGAACACGCCCACGGCCGTGCAGGGTGTACCACCGACTGTCGCCACTGCGCCCTCGTAGGTCGCGTATTCGGTCGGCTTCTGTTCCGCCGCAGGCGTCGCCGGCGGAACCGGGTTCGCCGTCGGGTCGGGACTGTTCACCCGCGAGATGTAGCTCTGCCACTCGCTCGGGATCCCAGTTCGCGCCCGGGATGACCTTGGCGAACGTGACGCGGACGTTGGCCGCCTGCAGACCGTCGAGCGGCTTGCCCTCGTCGTTCGTCAGCTGGAATGTCACCGTCGGCTTCATGGTGCCGGAGGCGACGCTCGCCGTGACGACCGTGACATTGACGACATCGGCCTGGGAGATCGCGATCGCCCCGCCGGATCCGGTCGGCCCCGTCGGCCCTGTCGGTCCAACCGAGCCGCCGCTGCCGGTGCGGCCGGAGCCGCCGCAGCCTGCGATCCCGACCGCGGCCGTCGCCATCAGCGCAAGGAGTGCCACACGCGAACGCGTGGTGCCCGTGGCGGTTCCGAATTTCATTGCTGACTCCCTGAGCGATGTACTGGGCGGCAACCGGGCGCCCCTCGGGCGCCCGGTTGATCGCTGTTACTCGGCGTGCGCCTGCACCGTATCCGCGACGCGACCCGGTCCGTGGCACACGGAGCAGGCTTCGGTCGTGGACGACGGCGTCTGCGTCTTACCGCCAACGACGCCGAACTGCCCACCGTTCTGCACCATGTGGGCCTGCGCCGAGTCGTCGCTGTGGCAGGTGCCGCAGGTGCCTGCGGTCGCGGAGTTCCAGGTGTCGTCCGTCAGGTTGAAGAGGTCCGCACCCGATCCCGTGCTGATCGCCACCGCACCCGGTCGCGCCGTGTAGTACGTGCCGTCGACGTGGCAAGCCTCGCAACGCGCGATGCTCTGCGGGTACGTGACCTCGCCGATCCGCCGGCACCGCGCCGATGTGGATGTTGTGCGCGAAGGCGCCGAAACCGATCGGGCCCCAGTCGGAGTCGGTGTAGCCGCCGCTGCTGTTGTGGCACACGGTGCATCCCTGCGGATCGCCATTGCGATTCGCGCCGTGGCAGCGACAGCTGGTTGTGGCAGTTCTCGCACTTCTCCTGGGTGACCAGCCTCGGCCGCGGCGTGCCTGTGTAGAACACCGTCATGCCCGCGGCCGCATTGACCGACTCGGTTGCCCAGTTGGACTTGCCCGGAGGCAGCGCCTTCGGGTGACCGTCCATCTGCACCATCAGGTTGGTCGTGGCCACCGGCATCGCGGTGAAGAACGGAATCGTGTAGCTGCCGTCCGACGCCTGTCCTGCGGCCTGGGCCGCCGGCAGGATCTGCTGGAGGTTCATCTGCAGCGTATAGCCACTGCGTCGCGGCGTGCTGTTCGAACGCAGGCCCGGTTCGGTGCCGTCGGCCGTGGCGTTGGTGATGTCCGTCGCCGCGTCCCAGGCCACGTTGATGTTCATGGCTCGCGCCCGAGGTCGTGAACGACGGATCGGTCACGATGTCGTACGGCGTGCCGTCGGGCTTCGTGACCTTGAACGTGATGTTCGGCGTATTGCCCAGGCCGACGTTGGTCACGCCCGAGTACCTGGAACTTGAACTGTGCGCCCAGCGCCTTCGCGAGCGGCGCACCCGGACTGTTGGAGGCACTGACCCAGTTCAGGTGATTGTCCGCGGTCGAGCCGGCCGACCCGCCCGCCGCGTGGCAGGTAATGCAGGAGCCGTCGTCAGGCGCCGTGAACGCGAACGTCGAGTGCGTGTACGTGTACGTGTACCCGGTCGTCGCATTGTACGCGACCGAGTTCAGCCCCTGGATGTGACAGCCGCCGCAGGCAGGCGCGGTCGCGCTTGTCGTCCACGCATCGCCGTCAGGTGTCGTGGCCGATGCCGCGTGGCACTTGTCGCAGTAGAGCAGGTCCTGCGGGTATGTAACGTCGCCGTAGTCGTTCGGGCTGCCGCCGAAGCCGTAGATGATGTACGGCACCGGGGTCGCATTCGCCGACGCGGACCTCGCGGGCGAAGCGGGCCCGCGCAGGTCGCCGGCGTGGATCGAGTGGGCCAGGTAGGCCATGTCCACCGAATTGCCGCTGTCCGGGTCGACCGAACCCGGGTTGTGGCAGGTCACGCAGTACTCGACCGTGTGGCGCGGGCCGCCGTGCAGGTCGAGGCGCTCGTGGCAGCTGTCGCACGCCACGGTCGAGGCGATCAGCTTGTTGCCGCTCCCCGCGCCACCGTCAGGCACCAGGTCCTTGACCGGGTTGTCGGGACCGAGCGGTTCGGCGGCACCGGATAGGCGAACCTCGAGTCCCACGCGATGGGTGAGCGATGGCTCGAAGGGCACCACGATCGGCGTCGTGACCGTCGAGAGGTTCACGCCGTACGTATAGCGATACACGCCCGGACTGACTTCAACGAGGGTACCGGCCGTTCCGGATTGCGAATTCGCCTGGGTTGCGCTGGGCAGCGCCGGGCCGCCCGCGGCCCCCGTCTGGGTGCGGTTGATATAGCTCTGCCACTTGTGCGGGGTCGAGGTCACGCCCGCCGGGGGCGGCTCGAGTTTCGCGACGGTCACCTGCAGCGCACTTGGCGCGAGGCCGGTCGCGGCGCCGCCATGCGAGGTCTTCAGCGTGAACTCGATTACCGGCACCGGCGTGCCAACGGGAATCGACGCCGCGTCGATGGTCGCTACCAGGACCCCGATCGCCTCGATCTGCTCGGCCGTCAACGCACTGCCATTGCCGATCGCGACGGGGCCGCCCGCCTCGATGCTGGGCGGCGTCGCCGGTCCCGTGGGACCCGGTCCACCCGGACCGGTCGGACCGGTCGGACCGGTCGCTCCGCTCTTGCCGCCATCGCCCGAGCAACCGGCGATGCCGATTGCCGCCACTGCCATCAAAGCGAGGAGCGACACGCGCGATCGTGTGACGCATCGGACCGTTCCGGACTTCATAGCGGACTCCCTAGGCAATGCCATGGACGTGACCTCCCCACCAGCGTCAATTGCGCGCAAGGGTTGCGCCGCAGCAATCGATAGGTGCGACGCGATGCTAGCGGCCGATCGCGATCCGACAATACTGCGGATACCCACAATTCACAACGATTTGTCGAAGTGCTCGGAAACAGGATCGTCGCGCCGACGGATACGGTCTGTGCGGAACCGAACACCCATCGATTCATCAGCAAGGGTACGCCGCGTCCTACGGGAGAACCCTAGGTCCCGTCGGAAGTTGTCCATTAGCAAGCCGGCGGTTGTCCGCTAGACTACCGCGCTTAGAATCTTCCCCATTCCACCGAAACTGGAGAATCCCGCCGTGTTGAAGGCAACCATCGCCAGCGTTCTTGCGCTGTCCGCCGCCGTGTCACTTGCCGGCTGCGCCAAGAAGCCCCAGGAAGCTGCCAAGCCGGCCGCAACCGCCCAGAGTCCAGCCGATACGGCTGACCGCACCATGCCTCCGGGCGTGGAGCATCCCGACGTCAAGCCCAGCGCCGAGATCGACCTGGCCGGAATCGCCAAGGCCGAGGGCGGCAAGACCGTCGCCGAGGTATACGGCGAGAAAGACGCGCTGGCCGGCACCAAGGTCACGGTGCGCGGCAAGGTCGTGAAAGCCAACACCGGCATCATGGGCAAGGACTGGCTGCACGTCCGCGACGGCTCCGGCGAGGACGGCACGAACGACCTGACCTTGACGACGAACTCGAGCCCGCTACCGGACGTCGGCGACACCGTGCTGGTGACCGGGACCGTGGTGCTCAACAAGGACTTCGGCATGGGTTACCAGTACCCGGTGATGCTCGAAGATGCCGAAGTGAAGGTGGAGTGACGAGGATCTGCGCCTGACTGGCAGGCGACCGATCGTAGTCTCTCCGGGCGCCTCGCGAGGCCCGTAAACGAAGATGCCCGTGACGCAAGTCACGGGCATCTCTTTTTTCTGCGTTGAATGTCGCGCGACGAGCCGCCGACACCCGGGATTCAGGCTCTACTGCTTCTGCTTCTTCATGACGCAGCCGGCCTTATGGGCCTGCACATAGATGGGGGACAACTCATCGACCGGGCCCGGAGTCTTGCCCAGCGTTTCCAGTTCGTCGCGGTACTGCTGGCACTGGGGCGACGGATCGATGAAAGCCAGCATGTCAGCAGCCACCTTGGACCGGTCCTTCGCCACGGGCTTCGCCGCCGCAGGCTCGGGTTGAGTTGCGGTTGCAGTTGCAACGTCGTCTTCTTCTTCCTGCGCCTGCGGCGCTTCTTTCTTCGCGCATCCCGCCAGGACCGCCAGGACGGTGATGCCAACCAACGCAGTGACTCTGTTCATCGTTTCACACGCTCGAATTGAGCGCCCGGAGTGGGGCCGGAAGAATGCCACATGGCTGCCGAAACGGGATACTGGCTTTCCGAGCCGTGATTGACCTGCCGGTCGCCGCGCACCGGCCCGAGCCGGATCACTCACCCCCCGGAGATCGGAGAAGAACCAAAAAAAGAGGCGGGCCCGAAAGCCCGCCTCACAGTTCATCCCTGCTTTGAGAGCCGGGGTGGGCCCTGAAGCCCACCCCTCTCACTCAGGTCAGTTCGTATCGAGGATGGTCTGGCGGCCTTCCGGGAAGACCTGTGGGACCCAACCATTCTGGTACGCGTGACCCTTGGCGTCGGTCGACGTGTGGCAGCTCGTGCAGGCAGCCGCCGATGCCCCCTGGAGGGTGTCGTCGATCTGGTTGATCCAGGCGTGCTGCCCGCGTTCAACGTCGTGGCCACTGCCTCGCTCTGCTCCGGCGTATTGTCGGAGCTGCCGCTCACATGGCAGGCCGTGCAGTCGTTGAACAGCCGCGGATATGTCGGTGCCCACTGGGTGAACGTCTGGCACGAATTGGGGTTGACCGCGGGGGGACCTGCGGAATACGGGAGCGCGCCATAGACCTCGTACTTGCCAGGCTGACACTCTGGGGTGGATGCCGTCGGCCAATTCGGGATCACGGCACCTTCAGGCGCCCAGGCGAAGATGCCACGGGTGCGATAGATCACGAACGGTGCGGCCTCGGTCTGCTCGCCTGCCGTGTGGATGCGGTGCAGCATGGTCTTCAGCTCGAACGTCTGGCCAACCAGGCCGTCGTACGCTTCGGACGCATCGACGCCCATGCCGTAGCGAACGCTCTGCTCGGACGACGCCGAGTTGTGGCAGACGGTGCACATCAGGGTGTTGTCCACCCGGGTGTTGCCGTGCTGATAGAGCGAGCCGACGTGGCAGGTCGTGCACTTGTCGTCGCCGACGATCGTGCGACGCACATCGGTCGACGCAGCGCCCGAGCCGACGACAAACTGGTAGGTCGGGGTCGGAACGCGGACATACATGTAGGTGTATGGATACTCAGGCGTTGTCGACACCCGCCGGCAGCGGAAGCATCGGCTTGCCCTGCAGGGCCACGATGCCAACCGTCGCTCCGGTGGGCACGGTTCCCCTGCTGAAGGTCGTGGTCGCCACGTTGCCCGCGCAGGTCGTGTTGACCGGGTTGGTCGCCGTCGCGTTAGCCGCCGTGTACAGGTTGACGTTGGTCGGCTGGCCCGGCTCATTGGTGGCCTGGCCGAGGATGTAGTCGTTGCCCTGCATGTAGGTGCGCAGCATGCCCGGCTGTCCGTCGATCGGACCACGCCAGTCGCTGGTACGAACCCGGGCTGACCGGCCGCAACTGCGGAGTTGCACGGATCCACGGCGACGCCGTCGTACGTGGCTGACCAGTTGACGGTCATATTGCCGGTCGTGGCATCGTCGATGACGCTATCGATCGTCCAGGTGAACTTCGCACCTTCGGTGATGGACAGGTCTGCGCCGTCCCAGATGATGCCGACGTTCGCGGTCTCGATGCCGTTGTGGAAGTCCGTCACCGTGACCAGCCCAGCCGCTGCGGCGTCGGGGTCGGCGTTGTGGCAGACCGTGCAGTCCCGTGTTCTCGTCATACTCTTCGTGGAAGATCGCTCCGGAGGCCGTGAAGTCCTCTTCCCAGCTCGCCATGGAGCCGTGGCAGGAGAGGCAGCCCTCGCCCGTGACCGGCATCTGGTTGACCTTGCGTCAACGCGCCACTCGCCGCCGTGTGGCAGACGCTGCAGTTGGTCATGTAGGTCGGGTACGAGACGGCGTACGGATCTTCAGCGGGCGCACCGGTGGTCGTCGTCAGCTGGTACTCGCCGGCCGGCATCAGCTCGGAGTTGTGGATGCCGTGGCCGATATTGACGAGACGTGGATAGGTCGTGTTGTCGCGTCATGGCACACCGTGCAATTCAGCCCACTCACGGGATAACCGTAATGGAAGCCGTTGCCCATCGTGCTGTGGCAGCCGGAGCAACCCGCCGTGCCGACCAGGGTCTGGTCGGGTGAACTCGGAAAGTCGCCCATCACCATGGCGCGAGGCG
>CAWFXR010000022.1:0-29328 GCA_963819835.1 uncultured Gammaproteobacteria bacterium | reverse complement strand
GCCGATCAATGCGCGAGCAGGCTGGCCTGGCGCCCCAGGAACTCGGCGACCTGGCCGTAGCCGAGGCCGCCGTCGTTGCACGGGACCCGCTCCGGCAGCAGGACCCGGAAGCCGCGCCGCTCCAGCCCGGCGTGCGTGAGCCCGGCCAGCAACCGGTTCTGGAGCACGCCCCCGGTCAGGCCGACGATCGCCGCGCCGGAGCGTGCACGCTCGTCTTCGGCCACGCGACAGATCGCGTCCGCGAGTGCGAGGTGCACCGCGGAGGCACGCGCCTCGACCGTCCGCCTGCCGTCGGCACACCACTCGAGCAACGGGGACCAGTCGATTCGCGGCAGCCCCTCGGCATCGGCGACGACCGGAAGCTCCGGGAAATCACCCTCGCCGCGCGCACGTGCCTCCAGCCACATCGGCCCCTGTCCCTCGAAACTCGCCTCGGCCACGCCGAGCACGATCGCCGCCATGGCATCGAATACCCGGCCCGCCGCGCTGGACCGCGGCGAATTCACCCCGCGGCTCCAGGCCTCGCGCACGATCGGATCGGGCACCGCGAGCGGGCATTCAACGCCGGCTTCCCAGGAGAGTGCCGCCGCGCTGCGCCACGGAGATCGGCCCGCCTTGTCGCCTCCCGGCAGCCGGAACGAACGCAGGCTCGCTGTACGACTCCACGCGCCGGGTCGCCCGGTGAACGTCTCGCCACCCCAGAGCGTGCCGTCCGCGCCGTAGCCGACGCCGTCCCACGCGAACACGATCGCCGGATCGGACACGCCGTGCTCGGTCACGAGGGCCGAGGCGTGGGCGTGATGGTGGAGCACGGTCGAGTACGGCTGCCCGCTCGCCTGCACCCAGCGCGTCGTCGTGTAGCCGGGATGCGCGTCGCAGAGCCAGCGCCGGGCAGTCACGTCGTACAGGCGCTGCAGGTCGGCGACGACCTGCTCGAACACCTGTTCGCTGCGCAGCGTTCCCATGTCGCCGATGTGTGGCGAGACGACGATGCGCCGGTCCCAGGCCAGCGCGACGGCGAGCTTCAGGTGGCCGCCAACCGCGAGCACTGGCTCCGTCAAGTCGGCCGGCAGCTCGAGTTCGAGCGGAGCCGTCCCGCGACCCAGGCGGATCGGTCGTGCGCGGCCCGCGGCAACGCGCATCACCGAATCGTCGGCCGGCCGGACGATGGGCCGGTCATGGTGCAGGAACGCATCGGCGACCGTCGCGAGCCGCGCTTCGGCTTCCGCCGGATCCGTGAGGACGGGCTCCCCGCTCACGTTGCCGGAGGTGGCGACCAAGGGCCCGCCGAAAGCATCGAGCAGCAGGTGGTGCAGCGGGCTGTAGGGCAGCATGGCCCCGACTTCGCCGAGACCCGGCGCAACCGAAGGCGCAAGACCGGAATCCTTGCGTCGCCGGGCCAGTACAATGGGCCGTGCCGGATCCAGCAGCGCCGCGCATTCGTCGCCGTCCGGGTCGAGCTCGGTGCGCAGCGCGTCGAGCCCGTCCGCACCGGCCTGCGGAAACATCACGGCCAGCGGCTTGTGCGGACGCCGCTTGCGCTCGCGCAGGAGCTGCACCGCCGTCTCGCTGCGCGCATCGCAGACCAGGTGGTAACCGCCGATGCCGCGCGCCGCGAGCACCCTGCCCGCCTTCAGCACCTCGACGGCGGCAGCGATGGCCGCCTCGTCGCCATCCGTCGCGGACCGGGCAGGTTCAGCTGAACCTGAGGTGCGGGCCGCACGCCGGGCACGCGATCGGCTCGGCATGGAAACGGCGATCGAGCGGATCCTCGTACTCGCGCCGGCACTCGGCGCAGAGCTCGAAGCGCGCCATGCTGGTGTTCGGCCGGTCGTACGGCAGCGACTCGATCAGCGTGTAGCGCGGTCCGCACTGCGTGCAGTTGATGAACGGGTAACGGAAGCGGCGGTTGCCGGGGTCGGCGAGTTCCCGCACGCAGTCATCGCACGCGAAGAAATCGGGCGGCACGGAAACCTGGGGCGTGTCGGCCGCGCTGCTCGCGGCGATGAAGAAGCCGGCACCGGTCGGCGTTTCGCAGCCGGCGATCTCGCGGACCGCGGGCCTCGCGAGCGGTGGGGCACGAGTCACGATGTCCGTCGCGAAGGCCGTGACGCTTGCAGTCGCACCGCAGACCACCACCTCGACATCGCCGCGCAGGTTGCGCACGTGTCCGTCGAGCAGGTGCTCGTGAGCGAGCCGGAAGACGAACGGACGGAAACCGACCCCCTGCACCCTGCCGGTCATCACGAGCCGGCGGGCGATCCTGGCTGCGGACGGATCGCTCACGCGCTGTCGGCCCCGGACGCCTTGCGTCCGACCCAGACGTTTTCGCGCACTCCGTTCGACCACCAGATGCGGCAGGCGCCTTCGTCGGACACCATGCACGGCCCCACTGGCTGGCGCGGCGTGCACGCAAGGCCGTAGAGGCGGCATTCGTTCGGATAGATCTTGCCGAGCACGACCTTGGCACAGTCGCAGCCGGGCGGCATCTCGCCCGCTCGCTTGCGAGCAACCTCGGTGTACGACGGCAGCTGCGTGCGTGAATCGTTCGTCGCAAACCGCGGCTTCAGCACGTAGCCCGACTGCGGGATCGCGCCGATGCCGCGCCAGTTGCCGTCCACTATGTCCATCGTCTCGTCCATCAGGCGCTTCGCGGCGACGTTGCCGCCCGGACGCACGACCTGCGGATAGCAGTTGTCGAGGAAGCACTTGCCGTCGAGCTTCTGTCGCAGCACGGAATACAGCGCGGCCAGCAGCGAGTCCGGCGAGAACCCGGCCACCGCGGTCGGCAAGCCGTGATCGCGCGGGACGAATTCCCACTCCTCGGGCCCCATGACCGTAGCCACGTGGCCTGGAGCGATCAACGCCTCGAAGCCGGGCTCGCCGGAATCGAGCAGCATCGCGACGGCAGGCCATGTCCGCCGTCCCGACATCAGCAGCAGCAGGTTGTCCGGGGCGCCTTGCGCGATCAGCGCCGCGGCCGGTGCGGTCGTCGTCTCGAAACCAGCGGCGAGGAACACGACCTTGCGAGTCGGATTCGCGGCGGCGATGCGGGCCGCCTCCAGCGGGCTCGCAATCGGCCGCACGTCCGCACCTGCCGCCTTGGCCTGCTCGAGCGAACGCGGTTCGCTCTTCGGCACGTTGACCGGCACGCGCAGCATGTCCCCATACGCGACCAGGATCACTCCCTCGTGCAGCGCGAGCTGGATCGCCTCGTAGATGTCTTCCTCGGGGCAGATGCAGACCGGGCAGCCCGGACCGGGAACGAGCTCGATGTTCGACGGGATCGCCTTGCGCAGCCCCGCGGTCGTGATCGACCGCTCGTGGCCGCCGCAGACGTTCATCACCTTGATCCGCGGCGGCAGCGGCAGCGCACGGATGCGTTCGAGCCACTCGGTGGCAGTAGTCATGTCGCCCTCCTCAACGGTGGGGCCGCCCTCCGGCGGCGTGGGCGTGTGCTCCCTCGGGCTGGATCTTCGGCCGGGCGGTCTCGCCCTGGCGCTTGCGGCTGCGCTGCGCCTCGACCTCGCGATCGAGCCACGCGAGCCACGCCTCGAAGCCCTCGCCGCCACGGCTGGTGAGCTCGATGGTTTCGCCCCCGAAACCGATCTGGCGCAGCGAGTCGCGTGCGCGCGCAGTAGTGAACTCGGTGATGTAGGCGAGCAGGTCCGTCTTGGTGATCAGGCAGAGGTCCGCCGCGCGGAACATGACTGGATACTTCGCCGGCTTGTCGTCGCCTTCCGGTACCGACAGCAGCGTGATGTTGCGGTGCTGCCCGAGATCGAAGCTCGCGGGGCAGACGAGGTTGCCGACGTTCTCGATGAACAGCACGTCGATACCGGCGAGTGGCAGTCCATGCAACGCATCGTGCACCATCGTCGCGTCGAGGTGGCAGGCATTGCCGGTGGTGATCTGCACGGCAGGCACGCCGCAGGCGCGGATACGGTCGGCGTCGTTCTCGGTGGCGAGGTCGCCTTCGACCACCGCGACCCGCAGGCGCCCGTCGAGCGCTCGGATGGTCGCCTCGAGCAGCGCGGTCTTGCCGGCGCCCGGTGACGACATCAGGTTCAGCGCGAGCACGCCGTGACCGTCGAAATGCGCGCGATTGTGCGCGGCGACGCGATCGTTCTCGCCGAGGATCGCGGTGATGACCTCGATCGTCTCGATCTTGCCGGCCACGCCAGCGGGCACCGCCAGCGGTGCGCGCATCGCGGCGGGTCCCAGCGAACAACCACAGTCACGACACATGGCTCGATGCCTCCTAGTGAACGCCGGCGGCTTCGGTTTCGATCTCGACCCGCCGCAGCAGCATTTCCTCGCCCTCGATCACGTCCACCTGCCAGTCGCCGCAGGCGCCACAGACGATCCGGTTCGGCTCCGCGACGGTCTCGGCCGCGCACTTGCGGCAACGCACGCGCACCGGCACCGTCTCGACGGTGAGCGTCGCGTGCTCCGCGATCGTTCCCGCGGCGGCGAGCGGATACGCGTGCTCGAGCAGTTGCGGCTCGACGCCCGACAGCGGGCCCACGCTGATCACGATCGACACGACACGGCTCGCGTCGTTCTCGCGTGCCACGCGCTCGACCTGCTCGATGAGCGCCTGGCACACGGACAGTTCATGCATGCTCGAGGATCTCGTCGAACAGGTCCCAGGTCAGGCGTGCCTCCTCTTCGCTCACTTTCTGGATGGCGTAGCCCACGTGAACCAGCACGTGGTCGCCGGGAGCGATCGGTTCGCCCTGCAGCATGAAGAGGCTGATGGCCCGTTCGATACCCTTCGCCTCGCAGACAGCCTCGTAGCCGTCAACGGACTTGATTCTCATTGGCACTGCCAGGCACATATCTATCACCTCCCCCTGCAAGGACTCGCGACGCGCGCAGACTCGCAAACCCGCACCCGAGGGTCAAATCAGTAGATGCCCCGGAACGCTAAGGGTTCCCGGCCTCAGGGCGTCGGCGGCCGCGGTACCGGGGGTGACGGCTGCGCAGCACCACCGTTCCTGCTACGTAGAGACCCGAGCAGCGTCGCGAACTTCCATCCCGCCGCGAACCTGGTGACGAGGCCCTGGATCACCTCCTGCGGCCCCCGGGTGTCTGCACGTCGACGGACAGCGTGAACGTCCGCGACTCCGTCGGGCGCAGCGCGCCGACACCAACCACCTGCCGCGCGAGTTCCTCGCCGCGCTCATTGCGGATCGTGAGCACCACCGAATACTCCCAGTCGCCGGCCCGATCCGGATTCTCGATCGAGCCCTCTACACGCAGCGCCGAGAAGCCCTCCGTGTTCGGCTGCGCTACGTCGGCAACACCGAACCTCAGGTGGTGGCGGCACTGCGGGCAGACGGCCGCACTTTCGAGGATCGTGGCCTTGCAGTGCGGGCACGTCCGCGTGCGACCGACAGTCCCGGCAGAGGGGCGCACTGGCAGCATTCAGGCAGGCCTTAGGTCACTTGACGTCACTTACCGCCCGGACCGTGCTCACTCGAACCGAAATCGGCCTGGCCGCGCATGCGCGAGCCGGGGGCGACCGTGGCCACCGCTGCCTTGACGTCGCCATTGATGACCGCCGTCTCGAGCAGTTCCACCCGCGAAGTCGCGTGGATGTTGCCCTGCACCTCGCCGCTCACGACCACGGTGGCCGCGTTCACCTGCCCGGTGACGTGCGCGCCCTGCTCGATGGTGACGTTGCCCTGGACGTTGACGTCGCCCTTGAAGCGACCCGCGATGCGCACGTGGCCGGCGCCTTCGATCTTGCCCTCGATCGTGACGTCGGCGGCAATCAGCGATTCCTTAGCCGAACCTCGATCGGCGGGCCGCCGCGACGGCTCGACCGCGACCGGGCCCTGCGATGGGGCTGGCCTCTCGACGGCCCGGACCACGGGCTCGACCGACGCAGTGGCCGGGTCGGCCATGC
The DNA here is from genome assembly GCA_963819835.1 of uncultured Gammaproteobacteria bacterium. Taxonomy (GTDB): domain Bacteria; phylum Pseudomonadota; class Gammaproteobacteria; order Steroidobacterales; family Steroidobacteraceae; genus RPQJ01. The sequence continues at coordinate 23,414 of CAWFXR010000022.1, read as the reverse complement.
CGGTGGAGGGTTCCTTGACCGATGGATCTTTCCAGAGCGCCATAGCCTTCTCCTTAAGTTATTCCCGCTGATGTGTTGTTCGACTGGTGCCGGCTGAGGGACTCGAACCCCCGACCAGCGGTTTACAAAACCGCTGCTCTACCAACTGAGCTAAGCCGGCGACCTCGTCCCGATTCTAACTGTCGAATGGAGTCTGCGCTCAGGGCGTGCCGGCCACTGGCGTCACGGTTTGCGACTGCACCGGGCAGGGCCGGAGTTCCACGCGGGTCGGCTGGACACCCTCGCCCTGGAACACCTCGAGTCCCGGCAGGCCCTCGTTCGCCTGCCGATCCACGTCGAGCCAGAAGACGTCCGCCTGCCGGAAGCGATCCTCGGTCAGCGTCGTAAACCCGGCCTTCTGTGCCGCTGCCGCGGCCTCGGCGGCCGTCGCAGGATCGGCGAATACGCCCAGCGACACGATGTTGCCGGGCGGTTCATCGGCCAGCGTCTGGGCATCTGCGATGCCGGCCGCCTTGAGGGCTGCCAGCGCATTCGCCGCATCCTCGGCCGTGGCGAGATTCTCGACCCTTACCCACTGCCCCACCCAGACATCGTCCCGCGACGCTCGCTGCCGGGAGGTGAAGCCCAGCCGCTCGAGCCGGCTGGCCGCCTGGCCGGCCGTCGCCTGGTCGAGGAACGGCCCGCCGCTGACGCACGCGAGCCCGCCGGCGGTGGTGTCCGAAAGGCCGGTTCCGCGCACCGCGCTCGACAACTCGGCGGCGAGAGGCGCCTCGCCCACCAGGCGAATCGAACTCGCACCGCCGCTGACAGGCGTCGGACGGCCGGCAACGTCCGGGGGAGGCGCAACCCAGCGGGTCCACGCCAGGAACAGGATGTTGGCAAGGAGCAGCAGCAGGAAAAGTGCGCGCAAGGCGGGCGGCTCGCTTGTCGGGAAAACAAAGGCCCGCCCCGTGGACGGGGCGGGCCGGGGGACTCGATCGAGCAGGATCCGATTACTTACCGCCGCTCGACATGTACGCGGCGACGTTGGCGATTTCGGCGTCCGACAACGTGAGCTTCGACTTGTGCTTCTGCTGGCCCGCAACGATCTTCTTGATCGAGTCGGTGAGGCCCTTGGCGTCCTCGCCGGCGAAATCAGCCACTTCGTGGCATTCGGCGCAGGACTTTTCGAACGTAGCCTTGCCGGCGGCTGCATCGGCGCTGGCCGAGAAGCTCCAGCCCGACATGCCGAGCGTAGCCACTGCAATCACAAACATGCGTCCTGTCTTCATCACGATCTCCTCGTGTTCAGCCTTAAATTTCCCGGCATCGCCGGCATGATTCAAAACGCCGTCATCTTACCTGCGCGCAACCCCGTCAGAGACAGGGGAATCCGCAATCCGCCAGGGGGGAAACCGCTATCCTGATGAATTCCATTATATTTTCTCTGGTTTCGCAGCCGCCAGAGGCAGCTCGGTGCCTGTCTCTTTCGACTGACCCTGGCGCCGCAGAGTTCAATCGTGCCCGGACTCCGCCGCAACGACGGCGAGTCCGCGCAGCACCAGGTCGGGCACGTGCCGGGCGGGCGTCTGGACCAGCGCCTCGATGCCGGACGCGCCGCCACCCGTCAGCATGAGCGCCGGCGTCGATCCCAGGCGGCGCGTCATCTCCACCACGGCACGATCGACGAGGGCCGCCACCGCCAGCCGGCAGCCGCGCTCGATGGCGTCGCGCGTGTTGTCGGCGAACAGTGCGCCGGCCGCGGCTCCGCTGGTTGCGGCGTGCGAGGCAAGGTCCGAAGTCCCGCGCCACAGCGAGCGCATCATCAGTTCCGGTCCCGGCACGATGAAGCCGCCGAGGTGCTCGCCATCGCCGGCCACGCCGTCCAGCGTCGCAGCGGTGCCGATGTCGGCGACGCAGCACGCGCCACGAGCCAGCCGGTACCCCGCGATCGCCGCGAGCCAGCGGTCGACGCCGAGCAGCCGTGGTTCGGGGTAGGCGTTGCGCACGCCACCCGCCTCGCGGCTCGTGGCGACGAGTTCAGCGGGCTTACCGGTCTCGAGGCGTGCCGCCTCGTTGAGCAGCGCGGCGCTCGCCTCGCCAGCGACGGTTGCCACCAGCACGCTGCCGACGGCCGGCGCCTGGAACAATGTGCGTCGCCAGTCGTCCATCGTCCAGCCGGAGTAGGCCGCAGCGCTCTGCACTCCCAGCTGGCCGCGATCGTACGTCGCCCACTTGACTCGCGAGTTGCCGATGTCGACCAGCAGCATCACGCGGGCGCACCTGCCGCCGAGCGCAGCGTCACGTCGCCGGCGAGGAACCGCTCTACGCGTCCGCCGACTTCCATGCGCAGCGCGCCATCACGGTCGGCACCGAGCGCCCTGCCCTCGACGCTGCCCGTCGCATGCGAGACACGGACCTGTGCGCCGGCCAGCGAGTCGAGCCCGGCGAAACGACTCGCGAAAGGCGCGAACCCCTCGCGCCCGAATCGATCGAGACCAGCGCAGAGTGCCCCCGCCAGCCGACCGGCCAGCGCATTGCGGCCCGGCGGGTCGCCGCCACATGCCTCGCGCAGATCGGCGACAGGCGCAGCGCCGGATGTCGCGAGGCGTTCGCGCGCATCCGCTGGCAGCGCGACGTTCAGGCCCAGGCCGACGACGACGCTGGCAGCGCCTCCCGCCTCGAGCTTGAGCTGGATCAGCAGTCCGCCGAGCTTGCGGTGACGCCACACGATGTCGTTGGGCCACTTGAGCATCGTCTCCGCGGCCCCTGCAACGCGCAGCGCGTCAGCGACCTGCACGCCCATTGCGAGACTGAGCGCCGACAGGTCGGCGGGCAGCTCCGGGTAGGTCCAGCCGATCGAGAACGTGAGCCCGGACCCGAACGGGGCAAGCCAGGCTCGTCCGCGGCGACCGCGTCCGGCAAGCTGGATCTCGGCAAACACGATGCGCGGATGGCCGGCCCGGACGGCCTGCGCCGTGTAAAGGTGATCGTTCGTGGAGTCGATCGAGAACAGCACTTCGAGTTCGCCCGGCAGGGCCTCGCCCGTCCCGGCCGCTGCCGCAAGTATCCGGCGCGCTTCGAGCAGTTCGCACGCCTGTCGCAGCCGGTAGCCACGCCGGTCCTCGCTCACGACATCGACACCGAGGCGACGCAGTTCAGCCACCAGCTTCCAGACCGCGGCGCGAGTCGTGCCGAGGCGCACGGCGAGAGAGGGCCCGGTGTGCAGCTCGCCGTCGGCGAGCAGCGCGAGCAGCGCGGCACGCGACCTGCCTGTCATCGCGGTCGTAGCAACCACAGGCGTCGCGCGCGATTCTCCTTGCCCGCCCGCATCCGCGTAATGTTCTCGCGGTGCGTGTACACGACGAAGGCTGCCATCGCGATGCCGAAGGCGAGCAGGGGCAAGTCGCCCGGACGCGCGACCGCGAAGTACGCAGGCAATGACAGCGTGCCGAGCATCGTGCCGAGACCGACGAAGCCGGTGAGCATCACGCAGCCGAGCCAGACGACGAGGACAGGCAACAGTGCGGCGGGCGCGAGCACGGCCACCGCGCCGAGCAGCGTTGCCGCTCCCTTGCCGCCACGGAATTCGAACCAGACTGGATACACGTGGCCCACGACCACGGCGGTCGCGCAGGCCACCGCGAGCCAGCCGCGGCCAATCGACAGGTCGATGCCGACCAGCGGCAGGTCGAGGCCGGGCAGCACCCCCACTGCAAGCAGCGCTTTGCCGACGTCGATCACGACGACGCCGAGCGCGAACGCCCACCCCTGCGTGCGCAATGCGTTGGTCCCGCCGGCGTTGCCACTGCCCTGCTTGCGGATGTCCACGCCTTTCAGGCGGCCAAGCACCAGGCTGCCGGACAGTGAGCCCAGCAGGTATGCGATCAGTGTCTTTACGCCGAGCTCGAGCAAGCGCGCCTCCTGGCCAGGATTCTAGCATCGGCGCCTGCGGCTCCCGGCAGCGCCGCGCGTACACTTGCCCGCCAACCGTCACTTGCGAGGAATTCGACGTGGGCAAGCTCGAGCAGGACTTCGCGGACTACCGCACGCGCATGAACGAACGGATCCTGGCCGAGGACAACCGGGTCGTGAAGCGGATGTACTCGGTGGACTCGCTCGCCTACGGCGAGCACGGCGTGCTGCCCAGGGAAACGAAGGAGCTGCTCGGACTCGTCGCGTCGCTGGTGCTGCGCTGCGACGACTGCGTGAAGTACCACCTCGTGGAGGCGCGCAAGGCGGGCAACGAGCGCAAGGCCATCGTCGAGGCGATGAGCATCGGGCTCGTCGTCGGCGGCACGATCGTGATCCCGCACCTGCGGCGCGCGGTGGAGTTCCTCGACGACCTCGAGGCAGACGCTTAAGTCGCGGCTGCGCGCCGCGGCAGGAACACTTCGGCCAGCGTGCAGCGCACCGAGCCGCCACCGAGATCCTCGATCGTCGGCAGGGGCACCGCGACGATTCGCTCCACGCAACGCTGAAGAGTCTCGAGACTGCGCGAATCTAGGCTGCGCAATGCACGGTCCGACATGGCGAGCACCGCCGTGCCGTCCGACGCTGCGAGCTCGAGCGCGTTGCCCGCGAACGCAGCCATCTGCGAGCGGTCGATGGCTACGACCTCGCGACCGCCGGCCCGCAGCCGCTCGAGCAACGGCACCCGTTGCGCTTCGGGCACGGCCTCGGCACAGACGATCGCGCTGCGCCGCCCGACTGAGAGCAGCACGTTCGTGTGATAGACGGCGACGCCCTCGCCGTCCGCCGCGTCGAAGGCGAACGGCTCGTAGCCGAGCTCGTCGCAGAGTTCGGCGAGCACGTCGGCGTTCGTGCGCGGCGACAGGCACGCATACGCGACCCGGCCTGCGTGATCGAACACCACACTACCGGTGCCTTCCAGGAAGCGCCCCGACAGTTCGTGGTGGCTGAGGTCGACCAGCCTCGACACGGCAAAGCCGCCCCGCTGCTCGAGCGCGGCGAGCAGTTCCAGGCGGCGCTCGAGCCTGCGGCTCGGCGCCAGCATCGGGTAGAGCACTACCGTCCCGTCGTGATGCAGGCTGACCCAGTTGTTCGGGAACACGCAGTCTGGGCACGCCCTGCCCGGCGGCTCGTCGATCGCGTGCACCTCGACGCCGGCACCGCGCAACGCGGCGACCAGCGCGTCGAACTCCGTCACGGCCGCGTCTCGCGCGCTGTCTGGCGTCGCCGCATCCCGGTGCTGGAAGCGATTGCTCGCAGCCGTCTCCGGATTCCAGCCAAACGCTGCCGGCCGGATCATCAGCACGGCATGCGCGCACTGGTCGAGCGGCATCGCGCCGTCCGTGCTGCGCTGATCGGGACGACCACCACTGGCGCCGGAATCAATGCCGGGGTTCATGCAGGTATTGTAGGTCAGCGGCGTCGGGGGACCGCGGCGCGGATCGCGGCGGACCGGGGTCAGTTCGCAGCCGGCCGCGCGACCGCCACGACGCGCTCGCGCCCCGACACCACTGCGCCACCCGGCTTCTCGAGGGTCACGACGAACGCCAGCGGCTCCCGCACCGGCACGGCAGAGCGCACCGGGATGACGACGGCCGCCCCCGTGGCCGGAACGTCGAAGACGCTGCCATCGACCGGGTATCGCTCGTCACGCGCCGCATCGACGATCCACAGCTGGTACTGGTGACGCCGTGAGTCGTTTGGCTCGAGACCGGTAAACGTCAGGAAGCCCAACTGTTTCGAGTTGTCCCAGACGACGTCTCCCGAGACGCCGGGGGTAGTGCCTGCGGCCGTCGACCAGGGCCAGCGGCGCACCGTGTGGCCGCCGACGTCGAGCAGGTGCTGGCGCGACCATTCCGCGCTGAACTGGCCAACTCGGTTTCCATTTTCGAAAGGTGACCAGCTGCCGAGGCGCGGCCACCAGCCTGCTACGGCGAGCAGCAGGCACGCAGCCGCCACGAACCAACCGGTTCGCGACGGACGCGCCCGCAAACCGGCGCCATCGCGCAACCAGTCTGCTGCGCAGGAATCGAGTCGGCGACGAACCGAAGTTGGCAGCGGATCAGACCCGGCCGCGGCATCGTCACCGCCAGCCGCGCCCGGGCGAGGCCTCAGGGCATCGCCTCGCTGGTTGTCGTCGGTGGGTCGATCCTCATCCACTGCCTTACCTGAATCAGTCCACGCCGCATCTGAGTCTTCACGGTCCCGAGCGGCATGCCGGTCGCGCTGGCGATTTCCGAATGGGTCATGCCTTCGAGCAGGCCCATTCGCAGTACCTTGCGCTGGTCGGGCCGCAACCTCGCGACGACCGCGGCGGCTCTCTCAGCCTCGAGCGACACCTCGCCCTCGTTGCCGGGTTCGGCCCAGCGTACGTCCTCGAGCGCCTCCTCCGAGTCATGAAGGTGGCTCATCTTCGTGCGCCTCGAACCGATCGATCAGCCTGCGCCGGGCGATGGTCGAGACGAAGACTTTCTCGGAGCCCTGTGCCGGGTCGAAACGGCCCGCGCTCTTCCAGACATCGATGAAGATCTCCTGCACCGCATCCTCGGCGTCGGCGCGGGTCCGCGCCATGCGCCGGGCGATTGCCCACACGAGGCCTCCGAACTCGTCGATGCACTCGCGCACTGCGTTGGCATCGCCATTTGCCACCCGGGCCAGGATCGACTCGTTCATCTCATGTGCCTCTATTCGCTGCTTTCGGATCGCGGTTTCAGGTTGGGCTGACATTGGACCGAGTATAGACACTGATTCCGATGTTTGTATAGCTTGTTCCTATACAAATATTAGGCATCCCTGATCGTCGAGCCCACGGGCCAGCGGTATCGCCGAGCGGCACTGAGCCAGACAGGCATGAACCGGTCGCCCTGCGGCTAACCCCTGTTGCGGACGATTCTCATTAGCGACAGACTTTCACCTGCCTCCCACGACCCCCCACGGATTCTCATGCCCCCAGTAAGTCTCGGATCGCTGCGCAAAGGCGCCCGCGGCGTCGTGACCGACGTCCGGGACGACGCCCAGAGCCTTGGCGACGAGGCCCACTCGACGGTCAGCCGGCGCCTGCTCGAACTCGGGTTCATTCCCGGCGAGGCGATCGAAGTCGTGGAGGAAATCTGGCCGGGCGGCGATCCGATTGCGGTGCGTCTCGGCAACACGACGTTTGCTCTGCGGCGGCGCGAGGCCGGCGCGGTCATGGTCGCGGTCGATCACGGCTGAGACGCACATGACTGCAGACGTGTCCGCCCTGGATCCGATGCGCCTGGCGCTGGTTGGCGTGCCGAACAGCGGCAAGACGGCACTGTTCAACCGGCTCACCGGGAGCCGCCAGAAGGTGGCCAACTACGCAGGCGTCACCGTCGAGCGCAAGGAAGGCTCGTTCGTCGGCCCATCCCGGCGGCGCCAGTACCGCGTGCTGGACCTGCCAGGTTCCTACAGCCTCACACCGACCACGCTCGACGAGGCGATCACCCGCGACTTCCTGCTCGGCCGGCTGGCCGGCGAAGCGGCGCCGGAGTTCGTCGTCTGCGTCGTCGATGCGACGAACCTGAAGCTCAACCTGCGGCTGGCCCTCGAACTGCGCGACCTCGGCGTGCCGATGGTCGTCGCACTGAACATGAGCGACCTTGCGCGCGGCCGAGGGTTCCGGATCGACCGCGCGAGGCTCGAGAAAGAGCTCGGCGTGCCGGTCGTGGAAACCGTCGCGGTCGAGCACGGCGGACACCAGCAGCTCGTCGAGGCGCTCGAGCACGTGCAGCACCCGGGCGCGGCGGCGGCACGCGACTGGCGCGACCCGAGCTTCGATCACATCCAGCAGACTCAGCGCGAAGTGCGCCGCATCCTGCGCACCATCGACTACATGGAGCCCGCGCGCAGCCAGGCGCTGCAGCGCCTCGACGCTCTCGTCATGAACCCGATCGCCGGCCCGGTGATCCTGGCGGTGCTGCTTTTCTTCGTCTTCCAGGCGGTGTTCAGCTGGGCGGCGGTACCGATGCAGCTGATCGACGCAGGCGTCTCCTGGGTCGGCGCGCAGTTGCAGACGCTGCTGCCGGACGGGGCCGCTGCGCAGCCTGCTCGTCGACGGCGTAATCGCGGGCGCGGGCAGCGTGCTCGTGTTCCTGCCGCAGATCCTGATCCTGTTCCTGTTCATCCTGCTGCTCGAGGACAGCGGCTACCTGCCGCGCGCCGCGTACCTGCTGGACCGCCTGATGGGCAGCGTCGGCCTTTCCGGCCGCGCGTTCATCCCGCTGCTGTCGAGCTTCGCCTGCGCCGTGCCCGGCATCATGGCGACGCGCACGATCCCGAACATCCGCGACCGGATCGCGACCATCATGATCGCGCCGCTGATGACCTGTTCCGCGCGGCTGCCCGTCTACGCGCTGGTCATCGCCGCGTTCATCCCCGCGAGGCCCGTCGGTCCGTTCAACCTGCCCGGGCTGGTGCTGTTCGCGCTCTACGTGTCGGGAATCGTGGCGGCGATGGCCGTGGCCTATGCCCTTAAGCGCACCGCGTTCAGGGCGTCGTACCACCCGCTGCTTCTCGAGCTGCCCGAGTACCACTGGCCGCACCTGAACAACCTGATGATCGGGCTCTGGGAGCGGACCAAGGTCTTCGTGCGGCGTGTCGGCACGATCATCCTCGCGCTGATGATCGTGTTGTGGTTCCTGTCGAGCTACCCGGCCCCGCCGCCCGACGCCACGGGCCCGGCCATCCAGTACAGCCTCGCGGGCATGCTGGGCCATGCGCTCGAGTACGTATTCGCGCCGCTCGGGTTCAACTGGCAGATCTCGCTCGCGCTGGTGCCCGGGCTCGCCGCGCGCGAGGTCGCCGTGGGCGCGCTCGGCACCGTGTACTCGCTCTCGGCGACCGGTGACGACGTGGCGGCGACGCTGGTGCCCATGATCGAGCACACCTGGAGCCTGGCCACGGCGCTTTCGCTGCTTGCGTGGTACGTATTTGCCCCGCAGTGCCTCTCGACGCTGGCGGTCGTGAAACGCGAGACCAATTCCTGGCGCTATCCGCTGCTGATGGCCGGGTACCTGTTCGGGCTCGCCTACCTTGCGGCCTTCGTCACGTACCGCGTGGCCCTGGCGCTCGGCGGGGGATGAGGAACGCCACTGATCGAGATGCTGCTCGTCGGTGCGATCGTCCTGGTGGCCACCTTCTATTCGACGTGGGCGCTGATGCCGGCGCCGGCCCGGCAACGCCTGGCACGGCGACTGCTGGTGCTGTCCGAGTCGGGCCGGCTGCCCCGACTGGATCGGTCGCCGGATCCGTGCCGCGGCCTCGGGTCCGGGTACTTCAGGCGGTCCCTGCGACGGCTGCGTCTCGGGTCGGCCGACGGACGACCCCTCCCGCTGATCGCGGGCCGCCGGCCGCAGGCTGGCGGATTGCGCCGCAATCGCGGTTCTGCGGCCCCCCTTCGGTAATCACGTGCAGCCCGGCCATGGCCGGATGCGGTCAAATTCGCGCAGTTGTCCGCGGGCGCTGGGGGTTCCGCCCGGGTCGTATGCGGCAACGCACTGGGAGTTCGATCATGACGCCTGCCCGCCGCGCATCTGCACTGTTCCTTCCGCCGTCCTGGCGGCCTTTTTCCTGGCCTGGGTGACGCCCTCGACTCGCGGCCGACGAAGCCGCGGCGGCGCCCGTGGCATCCGCGGCGGCGACGACGCCCGCGGACGAGGTCGTTCCCGCGATCCCCAACGAGAAATGCCTCAACTGCCACGACGACCCGGAGATGAAGGACGACTCCGGCAAGTCGCTGAACGTCAGCGAGGCCGAGTTCAAGGTCTCGGCGCACAAGCGACGCGCATGCGTCGATTGCCACGTCACCGCCGGCACGGTCAAGCACCCGCGCAATGCGCTTGGGCCGGTGTCCTTCGATGTCTGCATGGAGTGCCACGAGGAAGAGATCACGCCGTTCCAGGGCAGCGTGCATGCCAAGGTGAAGGGCGGCAAGCCGGAGTCCTGCCAGGGCTGCCACGGCAGCATCCACACGGTCGTGCGCAGCAGTGACCCGGCTGCGCCGATGTCGGACGTGAACCAGGTCCGCAACTGCGGCGTCTGCCACGAAGACATGATGGAGGGCTACCTCTCCAGCGTGCACGCCAAGTCGCTGTTCGTCTCTGGCCTCACCGACGTGGCGCCAGCCTGCAGCGACTGCCACGGCAGCCACGACATCCAGCGGCACGACGCCCCCACTGCGCGTACCTCGCACGCCAAGAGTCCCGAGACCTGCGGCGAATGCCACAAGGGCATCCTCAAGGAATGGGACGAGAGCGCACACGGCGCACTGTGGCGCGAAGGCAAGGACGGCCCGGTCTGCGCGACCTGCCACGAAGCACATGCCGTGCAGGACCCGACCACCGTCGCGATGCGGCAGCACATGCCGACCGACTGCGGCAACTGCCACGAGGAACTCTACAAGTCGTTCCACGACAGTTTCCACGGCAAGGCGACCGGTGTCGGCCACCAGTCCGCGGCGATGTGCTCGGACTGCCACACGCCGCACCACAACCTGCCTGCGAGCGATCCGCGCTCGTCGGTCAACCCCGCCAACCTCGCGGCCACCTGCGGCTCGAGCAACTGCCATGCAGGCAAGGTCAATGCGTCGTTCCTGACCTTCATGCCGCACAGCGACCCGATGGACGCTGAACAGAACCCGTGGGTGCACTACATCTACCTGTTCATGACCCTGCTGCTGCTCGGCGTGTTCGGCTTCTTCGGCCTGCACGCGGCACTGTGGCTGCAGCGCACGCTGGTCGGACGCCTGCGCGGCGAGTTCAAGGTCGAGCACTTCGGGCCCGGGCCGTACGTGCGTCGCTTCACGACCACGCAGATGTGGCTGCACGTGTCGATCATCCTGAGCTTCCTGCTGCTCTCGGTGACCGGCCTGCCGCTCAAGTTCTCGGCGGCCCCCTGGGCGCCGGGCCTGATGAAGGCGCTCGGTGGTCCGGAGATCGCGGGCTTCCTGCACCGTTTCGCGGCGATCGTCACGTTCGGCTACTTCGCGGTGCACCTGTCGATGCTGTTCCGCGACGTCGTGCTCAAGAGGGAGAAGGGCTACTTCTGGGGCTGGCGCTCCATGACCCCGAACCTGAAGGACGTGCAGGACCTGTGGGCGAACGTGAAATACTTCCTGTACATGGGGCCGCGCCCCGAGCTCGATCGATGGGCGTACTGGGAGAAGTTCGACTACCTGGCGGTGTTCTGGGGCGTCGGCATGATCGGCGTCTCGGGCCTGATGCTGTGGTTCCCGGACTTCTTCACCATGTTCCTGCCGGGCTGGGCGCTGAACGCGGCCTACATCATCCACAGCGACGAGGCCCTGCTCGCCACGGGCTTCATCTTCCTGTTCCACTTCTTCCACACGCACCTGCGGCCGGAAAGCTTCCCGATGGATCCGGTGATCTTCACGGGCAGCATGCCGTTGCACCGCTTCAAGGAAGAACGGCCGATCGAGTACCAGCGCCTGGTGGACAGCAACACGCTCGAGCAGTACTTCGTGCCGCCACCCTCCAAGGCGCAGATCCAGGTCGCGCACGTGTTCGGCTTTGCGGCGGTGGCGCTCGGCGTCTGGCTGGCAATCCTGATCTTCAGGGCAATTGCCAGTGGCGCCTTGCACCTGTTCTAGCTGCGTTGGTCTGCGGCTGCGGCCGGTCCGGGGCATATCGCCTGGGCCGGCCGCAGTCGTGTCGAGTGGAGCAAGTGGTGCGCCGGCGTTATGCTGGCGCTCGCCTTGGGCCCGGGCCGCGTGCAGCACGGGCAACCAACGACAAACATATCCACAGCGCTGGGGTTCATCGATGATCAAGCACTTCTTCGCGGCAATCACGGGCAACGTGGTGAGCCTGATCGGCACCCTGCTGATCGTGGTGAGCCTGCTGCTCATCGGCGCGCTGTTCTTCATGCAGGGCATGGGGTTCGAGGGAGGTGCCTATCTCGGCATCCTCACCTTCGTCCTGCTGCCGATGATGTTCCTGCTCGGCCTCGCGCTGGTTCCGATCGGCCTGTGGTGGCGCAAGCGCAGTGACGCCAGGCTCGCGGCGCAAGGCCAGCAGACCGGGCACCTGCCCGTCTTCGACCTGAACCAGGAGCGCACCCGCGGCGTGCTGATCGGGTTCGTGGCGCTGGCCATCCCGCTGCTGGCGCTCGCCGCCGGCCTGACGTTCAAGGCCGTCCATTACATGGACTCGACCGAATTCTGCGGCAACGCCTGCCACAGGGTGATGGAGCCCGAGTACACCGCCTTCCAGCGTTCGCCGCACGTCCGCGTCGGCTGTGCCGGCTGCCACATCGGCCCGGGCGCCGAGTGGTTCGTGAAAGCCAAGATCTCGGGGTCGTGGCAGCTCATCGCCGTGGCATTCGACCTGTACCCGCGTCCGATCCCGACGCCCGTGCACTCGCTGCGCCCGTCGAACGGAACCTGCGAACAGTGCCACTGGCCGACCAAGTTCGTTGGCGAGCGCCTCAAGGTTCGCACGCACTTCCAGGACGACGAGGCCAACACCGAGGTCAAGACCGCACTGATGGTCAAGGTGGGCGGTTCGGCGGGTGGCGAGTCGCACGGCATTCACTGGCACGTCGACCCGAACCACATCATCCGTTACCTCTCGGACGAAAAGCGCGAGACGATCTACGACATCGAACTGACCGACAAGAAGGCCGGCACCACGAAGGATATTCAAGGGCCCGGAGGCCGCGCCGGCCGGATCGGCATGGCGCACGATGGACTGCGTGGACTGCCACAACCGTCCGGCGCACAACTTCCGCAGCCCCGAGTACGAGGTGGACCTGGCGATATCCGAGGGCCGCATCGACAGGACACTGCCATTCATCAGGCGCGAGGGCGTGCGCATCCTGACCGAGAAGGAGTACGCGTCACACGACGAGGCCCGCGCCGGTATCGCGGCCGCGGTCAAGGAGTTCTACGTGAAGAACTACCCCGACCGTGCCGGCTCTGCGGAAGTCGAGCAGGCCGGCAAGACGCTTGGCGACGCGTACTGCTGGAACAATTTCCCGCACATGAGGGTGGTCTGGAACACGTACCCGAATCACCTCGGACACCAGACAGTCGCCGGGTTGCTTCCGCTGCCACGACAACAAGCACAAGACCGACGACGGCGAGAAGGTCAGCAAGAAGTGCGGCACGTGCCATAACGTCGTGGTCGAGGAAGAGAGCGATTCGAAATTGCTGCAGGAACTAGGCCTGCAGGAGGCGCCGCCGGCCGCCGAGGAGGCTGCTCCGGCCGCGGCTGAAGCCACCACAGCGAGTGCGGCGCCGGCCGCCAGCACGACGTCCTGATCACGGCTCACCAACGAAAAAGGCCCCGGCTTGCGCCGGGGCCTTCTCTGTCCGAAGACCGGGCCTGATTACCAGGCGCGGCGGGGACGATCCGTCTTGGCCTGCGCCTCGTTCACCTTCAGGGCGCGACCGTCCATCTGGTGACCGTTCAGGTTCTGGATGGCGCGGGCGGCGTCCGCATTGGACATCTCGACGAAGCCGAAGCCGCGCGGCTGCCCGGTGTCACGATCCGTGATCAGGGCGACGGACTCGACCGTGCCGTGGGCGGAGAAAAGGGTGCGCACGGCGGCTTCATCGGCCGTGAACGGAAGGTTACCAACGTAGATCTTGCTCATTGAAAAATACTCACTGACAAAAGGGAACAAAAGGCATGCGGGGCTCCGCGACTGATGTCCCCTGCCGAGGCTGGACGATCAAAGGCGCGCGGCAACGGTGCCACGTGGATTCGAAACTCTTCGGCTTAGAGATCTGAGGCCAGTAAACGCCGGAATGGCGCGGGCCCGCAGTAACTGAGAAGGAGAAGGGTTACTACCCGGCGCGCAGTATACACAGTCGGGCCATGGTCCGCCGGGATTTCGCCCGGGGGCGGCCTGACGCCGCGGCGCGACCTGTGCGATCCTCCGCGGCCTCATGCCATTGCTGACGCTGATCGACGCCGAACTCGCCTATGGACTGCACCCGCTGCTCGACCGCGCGGGGCTCGCGGTGCGTGCCGGCGAGCGTATCGGCCTGATCGGCCGCAATGGCACCGGCAAGTCGAGCCTGCTGAAGGTCATCGCGGGAGAACAGAGCCTCGACGGCGGCGAGATCCGGCGTCGCGACGGGCTTGGCATCGCGCTCGTCGAGCAGGAACCCGAACTGCCGGAGGCGGCCACGCTGCGCGAGAGCCTCGCGCTGCGCGGTCGATTCGAACAGATCGCAGACGAGCGCCAGCGCTGGCGTGCCGAGACCCGGCTCGTCGAGTTCCTGCATCGGTTCGGGCTCGCGGAGGATGTCGCGCCCGACGCCGCTTCGGGCGGAGAGCGCAAGCGTGCGGCACTGTCGCTCGCGCTCGCGCTGGAGCCGCAGTTGCTGCTGCTCGACGAGCCGACCAACCACCTCGACATCGACGGCATCACGCTGCTCGAGGACCTGCTGCTCAAGGGCCCGGCCGCCATCGTCATCACGCACGACCGCGCGTTCCTGGACCGAGTCGCGACCCGCATCGTCGAACTCGACCGGGGCCTGCTGCGCTCTTTTCCCGGCAACTTCGCCGCCTACGAGCGACGCAAGGAGGAGCAGCTCGCCTCGGAGTCGCTCGAGCGCCGGCGCTTCGACAAGTTCTGGGCACAGGAGGAGGTCTGGATCCGCAAGGGCGTGGAGGCCCGCCGCACGCGCAACGCGGGCCGGGTGCGCCGGCTCGAGGAACTGCGCAACGAGCGCGCCGCGCGGCGGGAACGCGTGGGCAGCGTGCGGCTGACGCTCGACGCGGGCGAGCGATCCGGCAAGCTGGTCGCCGAACTCGAGCACGTCACGAAGAGCTTCGGCGAGCGCAGGATCGTCGCCGACCTGTCGTTGAGGCTCATGCGCGGCGACCGCATCGGCCTCATCGGACCGAACGGCGCCGGCAAGTCCACGCTGCTCAAGCTCATCCTCGGCGAGCTCGCGCCGGATGCCGGCACCGTGCGCCACGGCACGAACCTCGCAGGTCGCCTACTTCGACCAGATGCGCGAGCAGCTCGATCTCGAGCGCAGCGTGGCGGAAACGGTCAGCCCGGGATCCGACTGGGTGGAGATCGGGAGCGCAGCGCAAGCACATCGTGAGCTACCTCGGCGACTTCCTGTTCGCGCCGCAGCGCGTGGATTCGCCGGTGAAGATGCTCTCTGGAGGCGAGCGCAACCGCCTGCTGCTCGCACGGCTGTTCGCGCGGCCGGCGAACGTGCTGGTGCTCGACGAGCCCACCAACGACCTCGACATCGATTCGCTCGAGCTGCTCGAGTCGACGCTGCAGGAGTACGGCGGCACGGTGCTGCTGGTGAGCCACGATCGCGCGTTCCTCGACAACGTCGTGACGCAGACGCTCGCGGCCGAGGGCGATGGAACCTGGCGGGAGTACGTCGGCGGCTACCGGGACTGGCTCGAGCAGCGGCCCGCTGCAAGGACCGTCGATGCCGCCGCGGGAGACGGCACGCGAGCGCCGCGCGTGGACAAGGCGAGCCGCGTCGCCACGTCTGGCAGTGCCGACCCTGCCTCCCGCGCCCGCGCTGCGAAGCTCTCCTACAAGGAGACCCGCGAACTCGAGCAGCTGCCGGCGCAGATCGAGGCGCTCGAAGCGGAGCAGCGGGAGCTGACGGCACGCATGAGCAGCGGCGACTATCACAGGCAGGGCGCGGCGCAGATCAAGGCTGGACCTCCAGCGTGCGCGAGGAGATCGATCGACTGCTCGCGTCGGCCTACGAACGCTGGTCGGAGCTCGACGCGAAGTCCAGCGCGGCGCGCTGAGACTGGAGAAAAAATGCGCCCGCGTTTGACCGCGGGCGCAATGCGTCACTCAAGACGCCAGGGGGTCAACCAATCATGGCAGCGTCTGCGTCCCGCCATTAGCCGGGTCCTTCGTCCAACCCAGCGCGGTCCAGTCGATCTGGCTGGAGAAGTGGCAGTCGGCGCAACCGTTGTCCTTGCCGTAACGCCTCTTCCTTGGGCGCGACCTCGTGATCGACCTTGAGCAGCATGATCGTGCTGACGAACTCGTGCTGGCCGCTGAACACCTGCGCACCCGCGTTGTAGGCCGGCAAGTAGGCTCGCGGCATCGGTCAGCGAGCCGGTCCAGTTGTACTTCGACCAGTAGGCGTTCGGGCCCGCAGCCGCACCGTACAGATGCGGCACCAGCATGGTCTTGTTGTTCTTGTCGGCGACCTGGTTGCCGGTCATCTTCTTGAACGGGTAGATCTTGGCGGCCGCATCCTTGTAGGTCGCGGACGGCGAGCCGAGGTCCACGGGCGTCGTCGTGTACTTGTCGTTGAAGCCCGACGATGACGCGGTTCCACTTGCCGTCGTAATAGCGCAGCGTCGGGCGCACGTTGGTGCCCCACGTGAAGCAGCCCTTCATCTTGGTGTAGGTCGCGCGCTGGGTCGTGCCGTCGGCGGCAACGCCGGTCGGCGTCGCTGCGCAGTCGGCCGGTCGCGTGTCTGAGCCCGCGAGCGACCACTTCCAGTCGACGTAGGTCGCAACCTTGCGCGAGAACGTCGGAATGTGGCAGACCTGGCAGGCGAGGCGGTCGTGGGTCTGGACGATGTTCTGGACGGTCTTGCCCGCGTGGATGCTGGTGGCTGCGCCGTGGCAGTCCGTGCAGTCTTTCATCACGCCTTCGTCCACCGAGTGGTACATGAAGCCGCCGATGCCGTGGTCGATCATGTTGCCCGACGCGTCCTTCTTCACCTGGTGGCAGGCCACGCACTTCATGTCGCCGCCCTTCTTCGCCACCGGGTCGTAACCCATGTGCACGTCTTCACTGCGATTGAGGTACTTGGCCGGGTCCGCCGCCGGGTCGGTTGCCTTCACGAAGCCCATGCGCGTCGAGATGTCGCCGTGCTTGACGTTGTCGTCACCGCCCGCGCGGCTGTGGCAGAACACGCAGGTCGAGCGCGGCGGCACGCCCGCTGTTCATGCCGACGCTCTGCGCCACTTTCTGCAGCGCCTCCGCCGTCATGTCGGGCCCGCCGACGACCGGCTGCGCCGCGGTCGGCGTCGCCACTTTCTTGTAGGTGCCGGTCTGGTCGTGGCACGCGAGGCAGTCGATGTTCTTCGGGTTGCCGAAGTTGAAATTCTTGTCGCCCCAGCCGTAGCCGATGTGGCACTGCGCGCAGCGACCCTCGTTGGTTGGCACGGCCAGGCAGAAGTTGTTGAGCAGGTCCTTCTTGCCGTGGATCGTGCCCTCGAAGCCCTTGATGCCCGACACCGTGCCTTCCCACTTCCAGTGCGCGGTCTTCATCACGTCGTCGCCGATCTTGCCGTGGCAGTTCAGGCACTGGCTGGTGCCGGTGTAGGTGTTCTCGGTGAAGTAGCCCTTGTGCAGGGCCACGGGGTCATAGGCGCCGGTCGGGGTACGGCAGTCGTTCACGTCGACCTTGCCATCCTTGTTCACGTCCTCGGTGGCGAGGTCCGCGACGCCGTTCTGGTTAAGGTCCCAGCAGCTGATGCCGGGTGTGCCGGCAGTGCCGTCCGTGCCGGCCGGGCCCGTATCGCCGGTTTTACCGTCGTCGCCGGAACAGCCGGCGAGGAATGCGCCGGCCAGCAGCGCGATTGCGAGAGCGCTCAGCACCCGCGTACGTGGATTGATCGATTTCATGAGACCGCTCCTGGAGTCGGTGACGGCCGCCGGACCTGAACGAGGCCCTGCGCACGGCCAAATCAATTAGTTGTTACTACTTTAGAAACTACTCATCTATCGGCGCCACAGAGACATGCACGGACCGTGCCAGAACGCCGGCGCAGCGGTGAAACGAGGGGAATCAGCGCGTTGCGGATGCGCGGCCTGGTCCGGCAAGGGCGTCGGCCAGACCGAGCTGCCATTTGTGGCATATACTCTGCCAGGCCACTGCCAGAAGGTCTCCCCCACTTGCCCAGACCGCGACCCAAGGCGCCGCCGGAACTCGCCTCGTTCCTCGAGGGGTTGCCCGAGCCACGCATCATCGTCGACTCGGATTACCGGGTCGTCGCCGCCAACCGCGCCTACAGCGACCGCTATTCGAACGGCGAAGCAATCGTCGGCCGCCGGTGCCACGAGGTCTCGCACGGCTACGACCGGCCCTGCGACGAGTCGGGCGAATCCTGCCCGCTGCGCGCGGCTCGGGCGTCGGGGCACGTGGAGCGGGCGCTTCACGTCCACCATACGCCGCGCGGCGACGAGCACGTCCAGGTTGAACTGACGCCTGTCGCGAGAGGTCGCGGCCAGCCACTCCTGTTTGTCGAGCGCATGGAGCCACTGCCCACAACTCATGCATCGAGTTCAGGCTCAGGCCTCGTCGGCCGCGCCCCCGCGTTTGCCGAAATGCTTGCGCTGGTCGCGCGGGTCGCGCCCACCGATACCTCGGTGCTGCTGCTCGGCGAGACGGGGACCGGCAAGGAAATGGTCGCCCGCGCCATCCATGCGGCGAGCCCCAGGGCGAGCGCGCCGTTCATCGCGGTGGACTGCTCGGGCTTCGCCGAAACGCTTTTCGAAAGCGAGCTGTTCGGCCACGAGAGGGGCGCCTTCACCGGCGCGCTTGCGCGCAAGGCCGGGCTCGTGGAGGCGGCCGCCGGAGGCACGCTGTTCCTCGACGAAGTCGGCGACATCACGCTCGGCCTGCAGGTCAAGCTGCTACGCCTGCTCGAGACCGGCGCATTCCGGCGTGTCGGCGGCGTCGAGCCGCTGCACGCGGACTTCCGGCTCATTGCCGCCACGCACCGCGACCTCGGCCGGCTGGTGCGCGAGGAGCGCTTTCGCAGCGATCTCTATTTCCGCATCGCGGCGTTCCCTGTGACGCTCCCTCCCCTGCGCGCGCGTCCTTCCGACATCGGCCTGCTGGCCGATTCCCTGCTGGAACGCATTGCAGAAGGACGGCCCCGGACCTTGAGTGCCGAGGCGCTGGCGCGCCTGCAGCGCTACGATTTCCCGGGCAACATTCGCGAGCTGCGCAACATCCTCGAGCGCGCGAACCTGCTTGCCGATGGTGAGCGCATTGGCCCTGAGCACCTGCCGGACGACACGCAGGCTCGTGGACGCGTCGTCGGCCCGACACTCGAGGATGCGGAGCGCCGAACGCTGGACGAGGCGCTGAAGGCGCATGCCGGAAGCCGCCGCGGCCTCGCGGCGACACTTGGCATCAGCGAGCGGACTCTGTACCGGAAACTGCGCAGGCTCAACCTCAGTCCGATGCGCTAACCTCGCGCCACCTGGCGGACTGTCCGCCTGCATTGACCGCGCCGGACCGGCCGAAAGGATAAATCACCCATGAAGAAGATGCTGTTCGCGATCCTCGCTTCGCTGTGTGTCGGCGCCATATCGGCGGCGCACGCCACCGCCGCACCCCCGCTCAAGGGCGAAGTACTCGAGGTCCGGGATGCGGATCCCTACACGTACCTGCGGCTGAAGACAGCGCAGGGTGAGACCTGGGCCGCCGTCATGAAAGCACCGGTCAAGAAGGGCGCGCAGGTCACGATCATGGAGCCGATGACGATGGCGAACTTCGAGAGCAAGGCGCTCAAGATGAAGTTCGACAGCATCGTGTTCGGGACACTGCCCGGGGCAGCCGCACCTTCCATGGGCGCCGCCGTCCCCTCCACTGCTTCCGCATCCGCCATGGGCACCAGCGCGTCGCCGCACGGCAACGCAGCCAAGCCTGCGGACGTGCCGGTTGAAAAGGTCGCAAAGGCGACCGGGCCCGACGCGCGCACTGTGGCCGAGGTATTCGCGCAGCGGGCGCAGCTCAAGGGCAAGGCGGTTGCCGTGCGCGGCAAAGTCGTGAAGTTCGCGAGCAACATAATGGGCAAGAACTGGGCGCACCTGCGCGACGGCTCGGGCTCCGGTTCGGATGGCACGAACGACCTGGTGATTACTACCAAGCAGGTCGCCAGGGTCGGAGAGGTGGTGACGGCCAGGGGCGTCGTCAACACCGACGTCGACATCGGCATGGGCGTGAAATACACGGTGCTGCTCGAGGACACGACGTTCCACAAGTAAGCATGCAGACCGCGCCGAGCGCACGGGCGCGGCAGCACGAGCACCTTTTCTGGCCGCGGCTCCGCTGCGAGCCCGGCTCGAGGCGAAAAAAAACCCCCGGCGGATTGCTCCGTCGGGGGTTTTTACGTTTAAGAGCCTGGCAGTGACCTACTCTTGCATGGCCAAGGGCCACACTACCATCGGCGCAGAGCGTTTTCACTTCCGAGTTCGGAAAGGGATCGGGTGGTTCCCGCTCGCTATTGCCGCCAGGCAAACTGGCTCACGTACGCGCATTCGCGCGCAGCGATGAATTCGAATCGGGTATGACAAGCGTGTCGCAACGAGCGATACAGCTGACTTACACCATCGGCCGGAAATCTCCAGACCGATTGGGTGTTATATGGTCAAGCCTCACGGGCAATTAGTACTGGTTAGCTAAATGCATTACTGCATGTACACACCCAGCCTATCAACGTCGTAGTCTTCGACGGCCCTTCAGGGGGATCGAGTCCCCAGGGAGAACTAATCTTGGGGGGGGCTTCCCGCTTAGATGCTTTCAGCGGTTATCCCGTCCGTATATAGCTACCCGGCAGTGCCACTGGCGTGACAACCGGAACACCAGAGATACGTCCACTCCGGTCCTCTCGTACTAGGAGCAGCTCACCCTCAATTCTCCAACGCCCACGGCAGATAGGGACCGAACTGTCTCACGACGTTCTGAACCCAGCTCGCGTACCACTTTAAATGGCGAACAGCCATACCCTTGGGACCTGCTACAGCCCCAGGATGTGATGAGCCGACATCGAGGTGCCAAACTCCTCCGTCGATGTGGACTCTTGGGAGGAATAAGCCTGTTATCCCCGGAGTACCTTTTATCCGTTAAGCGATGGCCCTTCCATACAGAACCACCGGATCACTAAGACCTGCTTTCGCACCTGCTCGACCTGTCCGTCTCGCAGTTAAGCACGCTTATGCCTTTGCACTCTAGAGCGCGATGACCGACCGCGCTGAGCGTACCATTGCACTCCTCCGTTACTCTTTGGGAGGAGACCGCCCCAGTCAAACTACCCACCATACACGGTCCCCGACCCGGATAACGGGCCTAGGTTAGAAGTCCGAACATTTCAGGGTGGTATTTCAAGGTTGGCTCCACCCTGACTAGCGTCCTAGCTTCAAAGCCTCCCACCTATCCTACACAGAAAGGTTCAAAATTCAGTGTAAAGCTATAGTAAAGGTTCACGGGGTCTTTCCGTCTTGCCGCGGGTACGCCGCATCTTCACAGCGATTTCAACTTCACTGAGTCTCGGGTCGAGACAGTGTGGCTATCATTACTCCATTCGTGCAGGTCGGAACTTACCCGACAAGGAATTTCGCTACCTTAGGACCGTTATAGTTACGGCCGCCGTTTACCGGGGCTTCGATCAAGAGCTTCGCCTTGCGGCTGACCCCATCACTTAACCTTCCGGCACCGGGCAGGAGTCACACCCTATACATCCACTTTCGTGTTAGCAGAGTGCTGTGTTTTTGATAAACAGTTGCAGCCACCGATTACCTGCGACCTTCATTCGCTTCAGGAGTAAATCCTTACACGATCGAAGGCATACCTTCTTCCGAAGTTACGGTATCAATTTGCAGAGTTCCTTAACCCGAGTTCTCTCAAGCGCCTTGGCAGATTATCTGCCCACCCACCAGTGTCGGTTTGCGGTACGGTCTAGTACTGCCTGAAGCTTAGAGGCTTTTCCTGGGAGCGTGGCATCAGTCACTTCGGTCCACGTGGGACCTCGTCATCGCGTCTCGGGATTAACGGACCTCCGGATTTACCAGGAGATCCTCCCTACCTGCTTAAACCGGGAACCAGCCCCGGCTGACCTAGCCTTCTCCGTCACCCCATCGCAGCAGCACCAGGTACGGGAATATTGACCCGTTCTCCATCGACTACGCCTTTCGGCCTCGCCTTAGGTACCGACTCACCCTGCGCCGATTAACGTTGCGCAGGAACCCTTGGGTTTACGGCGTGCGAGTTTTTCACTCGCATTAACGTTACTCATGTCAGCATTCGCACTTCTGATACCTCCAGCACACCTCGCAGTGCACCTTCGCAGGCTTACAGAACGCTCCCCTACCACCTGCCCTTACGGGCAGATCCGCAGCTTCGGCTCATGGCTTGAGCCCCGTTATATCTTCCGCGCAGGCCGACTAGACCAGTGAGCTATTACGCTTTCTTTAAAGGATGGCTGCTTCTAAGCCAACCTCCTGGCTGTCTGTGCCTTCCCACATCGTTCACCACTTAGCCATGAATTAGGGGCCTTAGCTGGCGGTCTGGGTTTTTTCCCTCTTCACGACGGACGTTAGCACCCGCCGTGTGTCTCCCGTGCGTTGACTTCCCGGTATTCGGAGTTTGCATAGGTTTGCTAAGCCGGGATGGCCCGCTAGCCTAAACAGTGCTCTACCCCCAGGAGTCCTACACGAGGCACTACCTAAATAGCTTTCGGGGAGAACCAGCTATCACCGGCCTTGATTAGCCTTTCACTCCTATCCACACCTCATCGCCTACTTTTGCAACAGTAGAGCGTTCGGGCCTCCAGTAGGTATTACCCTGCCTTCACCCTGGACATGGATAGATCGACCGGTTTCGGGTCTATTCCCAGCGACTGAATCGCCCATTTCGGACTCGGTTTCCCTGCGCCTCCCCTATTCGGTTAGGCTCGCCACTGAAAATAACTCGCTGACCCATTATACAAAAGGTACGCCGTCACCCCTTGCGGGGCTCCGACTGCTTGTACGTACGCGGTTTCAGGTTCTATTTCACTCCCCTCTCCGGGGTTCTTTTCGCCTTTCCCTCACGGTACTGGTTCACTATCGGTCGGTAGGTAGTATTTAGCCTTGGAGGATGGTCCCCCCATGTTCAGACAGGATTACACGTGTCCCGCCCTACTCTTCGTCACTCCTCGCTTCCACCTTTCGCATACGGGGCTATCACCCACTATGGCCGGACTTTCCAGACCGTTCTGCTAGGTATCTTCGATTGATCGTGACTGGGCTGCTCCGCGTTCGCTCGCCACTACTTGCGGAATCTCGGTTGATTTCTATTCCTCCGGGTACTGAGATGTTTCAATTCCCCGGGTTTGCTTCGCATGCCTATGTATTCAGCATGCGATACGGCCGAAGCCGTGGGTTTCCCCATTCGGATACCTCCGGATCAGAGCTTGTTTGCCAGCTCCCCGAAGATTTCGCGGGCTACCGCGTCCTTCATCGCCTCCTACCGCCAAGGCATCCACCACGTACGCTTATTCGCTTGACCATATAACCCCAATCGTTCTGGGGTCACAGGACCAAATAATCTCATCAGCTGATATCTCTCGCGA
Organism: uncultured Gammaproteobacteria bacterium; assembly: GCA_963819835.1. GTDB lineage: Bacteria > Pseudomonadota > Gammaproteobacteria > Steroidobacterales > Steroidobacteraceae > RPQJ01. Next base: position 119 of record CAWFXR010000022.1, on the reverse strand, counting down.
ATGCGACACGCTTCGATTTTCAAGTTGAATCAACTTGAACCTCGGCGTCATACCCAATTCATATTGTTAAAGAGCATCGCACGGAGAAAACTCCGTTGCGTGAGACCACGCATGCATCG
>CAWFXR010000021.1:0-61416 GCA_963819835.1 uncultured Gammaproteobacteria bacterium | reverse complement strand
CGTCGAACAGGCGACACCGATCATCGGCGTGCGCGGGGCGGGCTACATGATCGGACAGCCGTCTGCCGCCGACGCCGGGCACTGAGCGCCGTGGGCAACCTGTTCACGCGCGCATTCCTGTTCTTCTGGGCGGCGATCGATCGTGTTCGCGATGACCGCCGCGGTGGTCACCGCAGTGAATCTCGCGGCCGACGCCGCCGAGCCGCAGCGAGCTTGCGCGGCAGGCCCAGGCCGTGCTCGACGCGGGCGGCCGCCCCGCGCTCGAGCGCTGGCTTGCGGCGCACAACCATGCGCTCGATGGCTCGGGTCGACGCGTGCTCGTCCTCGATTCATCAGGCCGTGACATTCTCGATCAGCGTCGTCTCCGCTTCGTCCCGGCCCGGACGCGGACCGATGCATCCCGGCCCGCTCTCCTCGCCGACGCGCAACGACGTCCCGTCACCTGGCGCGCCGGATGGGGCCGGCCACCGGACCGCCGCCCGATGCACGGGGCGGTCCGCTGCCGCCGGACGTTGCGTTGTTCCCGCGTCTCGTCGCCAAGGACGGCACGCGCTACGTGCTGATGTTCGATCCACCGCCCGGCCGCGGTCCGTTCTCGCCGCCGTTCTCGCGCTCCGCGATCGCTGGTCCTGCTGCTGATTGCGCTCGCCGTCAGCGGTCTCGTGTCGTACGCGTTCGCGCGTTCCATGAGCCGGCCGCTCGAGCGCCTGCAGGCGACCGCGCGACGCCTCGCCGACGGCGACCTTGCGGCGCGAGCGGGCGCTCGCGATGTCGCGCGCCGCGACGAGATCGGCGGGCTGGCGCGCGAATTCGACGCCATGGCCGGCCGGCTCGCGGCGCTCATCGAGGCGCGCAAGCAACTGCTGCGCGACATGTCGCACGAGTTGCGCTCGCCGCTGGCGCGGCTGCAGATGGCGGTCGGCATCGCCCGCCAGCCGGGTGCCGACGTCCCGCGTCAGTTCGAGCGCATCGAGCGCGAGAGCGAGCGTCTCGAGAGCGCTGATCGCACGCATCCTCGACTACGCGCGTCTCGAGCGCGACCCGTCGACGCTGGTCCGCGAGGACGTGGACGTGATCGAGCTGGTGCGTCGCGTACTTCACGACGCCGAGTTCGAGTTCCAGGCGCCGGCCGGCCGGATCGTGCTGGCGCTCGGGCCCGATGCACAGGCCGGGCCGGGTCGCTGCTCCGAACGCCGACCCGGCGGTACTGCACACGGCAGTAGACAATGTCTTGCGAAACGCGCTGCTGCACGGTGGCTCGGGCGCGATCGAAGTATCGGTCGCGACGCTCGCCGGCGAACTCGCCATCAGCGTGCGTGACCACGGGCCGGGAGTGCCACCGCGCGATCTGGAGCGAATCTTCGAGCCGTTCTACCGCGTCGCGACCGACGGTCCGCGCGCCGAAGGCCACGGCGTCGGCCTCGCGCTCGCCCAGCGTGCCGCCGGACTGCACGACGGTCGGGTGGTTGCCGAGAACGCGGATGGCGGCGGCCTTGACGTGCGTATCCTGCTGCCGATCCCTGCGGTACGGCCCGAAAATGCCTGACCTGGCTCGCGCTGCAGGGCGTGAGGGCCTGGGCCGCGGCCCTCACTCGTGCCGCAGCGCTTCGATGGGATTCAGGCTCGCGGCGCGGCGCGCGGGAAAGTAGCCGAACACCACGCCGATCGCGGTCGCGAAGCCGAATGACAGCAGGTTGATGCCCGGGCTGAAGAGGTAGGGTACGCCCATCAGCTGCGCAAGCAGGATCGAGGCCACCGTCGCGAGCGCGATGCCGGCAAGCCCCCCGAGTCCCGCGAGCACCACGGCCTCGACCAGGAACTGCAGCAGCACCTCGCCCTCGAGAGCACCGATTGCGAGTCGCGTACCGATCTCGCGCGTGCGTTCCGTGACAGACACCAGCATGATGTTCATGATTCCGATGCCTCCCACCAGCAGGCTGACGGCGGCTACCGCGGCCAACAGCATCGTCAGGATCTTCGTGGTGCTGGTAAGGGTCTGCGCGAGCTGACGCGTATCCATGACCCGGAAATTGTCGTCCTCGCCGTCGGCGATCTTGCGTCGTTCCCGCATCAGCGACGTCACCTGCTCCTTCACGGAGTCCAGCGCGCTGCCCTGGGCCGCGGCCACCATCATGCGGCCGACGTCCTGGTCCCCGGTGAGGCGACGCTGCACCGTGCGCAACGGCATCACGATCACGTCATCCTGGTCCGTGCCCATGGCCGACTGGCCCTTGGACTTCAGCAGCCCCACCACCTCGCAGGCAAACTGGCGGACGCGAATTTCCTCGCGCAGCGGATCCCGACTGCCGAAGAGCTTGTTGCGCACGGTTTCGCCGATCACGCACACGGCGCGTCCCGCGCGCGCCTCGGTGTCGGTGAAGGTGCGGCCGGATGCCAGTTCCCAGTTGCCCGCCTCAAAGTAGTCCTCGTTCGAGCCGGTCACGACGGTGGACCAGTTGTTGGCCTGGAATACGGCGGTCGCCGACGCGTTCACCACCGGTGCCACCAGTCGCGCCGCCGACACCTGGCTGCGCACTGCTTCGGCATCCGCCAACTTGAAGCGAGGCGCGCTGTCGCCGCCGGGGCCGAATCGCTGTCCCGGGATTACGATCAGCAGGTTGCTGCCCATCGAGGAGATCTGATCCGTGACCGAGCGCGTCGCGCCATTGCCGAGCGTTACCATGGTAATCACGGCGGCGACGCCGATCACCACGCCCAGTACCGTCAGAAACGAGCGCAGCAGGTTGCGGCGAATGGCGCGCAGCGCGAGCAGGATGGTGTTCCACAGCATCAGGCCACCTCGGCTTTCGCCTGGTCGCTTTCGATGCGCCCATCCACGAAGCGCACGATGCGCCGCGCACAGGCAGCCACGTCGGGCTCGTGGGTGACAATGAGCACCGTGATGCCCTGCTGCGTGTTGAGCCGCGTGATGAGCTCCATGATTTCGGCACTGGTCCGGCTGTCGAGATTCCCGGTGGGCTCGTCGGCGAGCAGTATCGACGGGCGCGTGACGATGGCGCGGGCGATGGCCACACGCTGCTGCTGGCCGCCGGAGAGTTCGGCGGGCGTGTGGTCCTCGCGTCCGGAGAGCCCCACCTGGGCCAGCGCCGCCAGCGCGGCCGCGTGGCGGCGCGCGGCCGCTTCTCCGCGGTAAAGGAGCGGTAGTTCCACATTCTCGATCGCAGTGGTGCGTGCGAGCAGGTTGAAGCCCTGGAACACGAAGCCGAGGAAGTTCCGGCGAAGCAGCGCGCGCTGCTTGCGCGTCAGCCGTTCAACTGCAACGCCCTGGAACTCGTAGCTGCCTTCAGTCGCAACGTCCAGGCAGCCAAGGATATTCATTGCCGTGGACTTGCCCGATCCGCTCGGCCCCATGATGGCAAGGAACTCGCCGCGCCGGACGTCGAGGTCGATGCCGTCGAGTGCCCGCACGGTGGCCTCGCCCTTTCCATAGGTCCGCGTGACGCTGCGCAGGCGGATGATCGGCGCGTCGCTCATGGCCTGCTGGCGGCAACTTCGGTGATGACCTCGGTTCCGACCTGCAGGTTGCCGCCGGTCACCTCGGTGAGCCTGCCGTCTGTCGCACCAGTCTTTATGTCAATCCGCACCGGCTGCCCGTCCCGCAGGACCCATACGTGCGGGCTGTCGCCGCGGTTTACCGACGCACGGCGCTCGGGCGCCGGTGCACGGGGCATCAGAAGCTGCGTCACTCCGCGCGAGCCCTGCGTCTGGACATCGTCGGTTGCCGGGTTGAAGCGCAGCGCCGCGTTCGGTACCAGCAGCACCTGGTCGCGGGACAGTACCTTGATCTCGGAGGTGCCGGTCATGCCGGGGCGCAGGCTCAGGTCGGAGTTGTCGACCGCGAGCACCGTCAGGTAGGAGACTACGCCGTCGGTCTCCTGCGAGCCGTAATTTACCCGGGTGACTCCCGCCTGGTATTCGCGCCCGGGCCACGCATCCACCGTGAACGTCGCCGGCTGCCCCGCCTTCACTTGACCGACATCGGCTTCGTCGACGTCCACCTGCAATTCCATGTGCTGCAGGTCTTCTGCGAGCGTGAAGAGCACCGGCGCCTGGAAGGAGGCCGCTACGGTCTGGCCCGGTTCGACATCGCGCTTGAGCACGATGCCGTCGATGGGCGAGCGGATGCTTGCCTTCTGAAGGTTGGTAACGTCGGAGCGAAGTGTTGCGCGCGCCTGTGCAACGCTGGCCCGCGCACCTGCGGCGCTTGCCTCGGCGCGCCGGAAGTTCGCGTCTGCTGCATCCATCTCGCTCTTCGACGGCACCTTGCCATTCGACAGGCGCGAGACCTCGCGGTAGCGCTCGAGCGTCGCGAGACTCTCGGAGACCGTCGCGTCGGACTCCGCGACCTGTGCTTCGGACGCGGCCAGCGTGGCACGCGACCTGGCAATCGTATCCTCGAGCTTCGACACATCGAGCCGTGCAAGCAGCTGGCCGCGCTTCACGGTGTCATTGTCGTCCACATACACCGTGTCCATGATCCCCGACAACTCGCTGCCAACCTCGACTTCGTTGGTGGGTTGCAGATTGCCGGTGGCCGAGACGCGCACCGAGAGATCACCGACGGTCACGGCCTCGCTGTGATATTCCGGTGTGTCGCTGCGGCCATCGCGCAGCAGCAGGAAGCCGACTGCGAGCACCGCGACCAGGACGCCGGCGACCAGCCAGCGCCGGCGCGAGGGTGCTTCGCTGCCGCCGGCCAGCAGGTCCGGCAGTGAGGGGCGGGGTTCCGGGGGCGGGTTGGAATTCATGGCGCATTTCCGGTGGTTGTGCCTGGTTCGGGCGACCATCCGCCGCCCAGCGATCGGTAGAGTCGCACCAGAGCCTGCACGCCGTCGGAGCGGCTCTGCGCCAGGCTCTCCTCGACCGTGAGCACCGTGCGGTCCGTGTCGAGCACCGACTGGAAGTCGATCAGGCCAGCCGTATAACGCTCGCGCGCGAGCGAGTCGGCCAGCCGCGCCGATTCCACTGCAGTGGCGAGTGTCGCCTCGCGCTCTCTGTTTTTCGCCAGTGCGACGAGCGCATTTTCAACTTCTTCGAGCGCGGTGAGGACCGTCTTCCGGTATGCGGCGAGCGCCTGATCGCGCACCGCGTCCTGGGCGGCCACCTGGGCGCGCAGCCGTCCACCCTCGAAGAGCGGCGCCGTAATTCCGCCCAGCAGCGACCAGACGCCGGCATTGCCGCTGCCGAGATTGCCGAGCGAGAGCGCCTCCAGGCCGATCGATCCGGAGATCGCGAAAGACGGATATAGCGCGGCTTCTGCCTGCCCGACGCGCGCGGATTCTGCGGCCAGGTTGCGCTCCGCAGCACGAACGTCGGGACGCTGCCGCAGGGTGTCGGCGGGGATGCCAACCGCGATCCCAGCGGGCATCGTGAGGGCAGGCGCGGGTGACGCAAGCTGATCGTGCAGTGTCCCCGGCGGCAGCGCCAGCAGTGCATCGAGCCGATGCTCGGCGGCCGCAAGACCCACTTCGAGCGCCGGCACCTGCGCCCGTGTGCGCTCAAGATTGGTGCGCGCCTGTTCGACGTCCTGGACGCTCGCGAGCCCGGCCTGTGCGCGCCACTCGGTGAGTTGCAGGGTCTCCGCCTGGCTGTCGGCGTTGCTGCGTGCGATGCCGATCAGCGCCTGCTGCAGTCGCACGTCCACGTAGTTACTGGCGACTTCCGCAGCGAGCGAGACCTGCGTCGCTGCCAGGGTTGCAGCGCTCGCCTGCACGTCTGCGGTCGCGGCCTCGACTGCACGGCGCGTGCCGCCGAACACATCGAGTTCCCAACTCGCGTCCAGTCCGGCGCCATACGCGTCGACCGTCGCATTGCGGCCCGAGGTCTCGGCGCTGGCGTTGACGCGGCGCGCGTCGGCGCCCGCACCGAACGAGGGATAGAGGTCCGACGCCGCAATGGTGCGCTGGGCGCGGACCTGGCGAAGCCTCGCCTGGGCACCCGCGATGTCGGGATTGGCCTTGAGCGCCGAGTCCACGAAGCTGGTGAGGAGCGGATCGTCCAGCGATGTCCACCAGGCCGCCAGGCCCGTGGCGGGCGCGGTCGACAAGTCCGGCTTCGCCTGCGACTCGACGGAACTCCAGGCCGCTGGCGCGGCGGTATCCGGTGGGCGGTAATCGGGTCCTGCCGCGCAGCCCGCGATGCAGAACATCACGGGCCATGCCAGGACCAGGTACCTCGGGCCGGTCATGCGGGCCAAGGCGTTGCGGCGGAGGTCCCGCCCCGTCGACCAACACGGGGGCACGTGCAACAGCTCTCGGGAGTCGTGGGAGTCGCTATTGATCGGTCGACGGGGGCGGGGAACTGGGGGGCCCATGGGGTCGGGCGGCCTGCATCTGCTTCTTGAGTTCGTTGAGCTGTTCGACCGTCAGGACGGCCGCGAGTTCCGCGTCCGCCTGGGCCATGGAGTCTTTGACGTCGTCGTCGATTCGTGCGCGCGCCTCATTCATGATGCGCTCGACCTCGGCGGTCTGGTAAGCGTCGAGGCCGAGTTGCGTGGCGATCCTCTCGATCGGCGGCCCCGGGGGGGCCGCAAACACGGTCGCGCCAGCGAGCAGCAGCGTGGCAGTGGCGATCAGGCGTTTCATCTGGAACCTCCTCGCGTCCGAATGAGGCCAGATTACGCCGATACAGCGCGTTCGTCGGACAGGAGTCGGACAGGAAGTGACAAGAATTGCAACGGCGGTGCGGTGTATTCCTCGCACTTGCTGACGCTACTTGACACACTCGTTGCCTAGCATGGAGAACTCATACGAGGAGTTCATACATGCGCATTCAGACCACCTTCCTGTACGCCGCCGTCGGCGTTGCAGCATTTCTGCTCACGGGTTGCGACGCGACGGTCGCGGGGGGCGACGCGTCGATACGTGTTGTCAATGCAAGCATGGACTATGCATCGTTGGACCTCTACCTGGACGACAAGCGCAAGATCTCCGGTGTCGGGTACGAGTCCTCGAGTTCCTACGTCAAGGTTGGTGCCGATAGCCTACGACGTCGAGTTCCGTCGCGCAGACGCCACCGGCGCGCTCGACTCATTCAACCAGGACCTCGCGAGCGACGATCGCCTCACCTGGCTGGTGCTCGGCTCGAGCGGCGACTTCCAGGTCCTGACTATCGACGAGACGCACGACGACGCGGACAAGAACGAGTCGCTGGTGCGACTCGTGAACGCCGCGTCGGACGCGGGTGCGGTGGACGTCTACCTCACCGACGAGACCACGGACCTGGCCGATGCGTCGCCTACCTATTCGGACGTCGCGATCGACGCGCTGGCCGGCGAAGGCCTGGTGTCGCTGGACGCGGGCACTTATCGGCTGCGGGTGACGGCCGCAGGCAGCACTACGGACGTCCGGCTCGACCGCTCGGGCGTGGTTCTCGGCAGCAAGGGCGTATACACGCTCATCGTCGCAGGAACGACGGGCGGCGTGCTCGCCGACGCGATGCTGCTGCAACAGGGCGGGGCGTTGACCGAACTGCCCGCGACGAAGGCGCGCGTGCGCGCGGTCGTCGGCCTCGACGGTGGCTCGACCGCGAGCGTGAGCGCAGACGGTACTTCACTCGTCGCGTCGGCGACGATCCCGGTGCTCGGAAGCTATCGTGTCGTGGACGCCGGCTCGACTTCGGTGTCGTTGACCGTCGACGGCAGCGACGTCGCAGTCGCAGGCCTGGACCTTGCGCCGGGCGCGGACTACACGCTCGTCTATACCGGCACGCCCGCGGACCTGACTCAGTCGGCCGTGGTGGACGTGAACCGCCTGCCCGCGACCGGAACCTTGAAGGTGCGGCTTCTCAACGCGATGAGTGCGCTCGGAGAACCGGTCTCGATGAGTGTCAACTTCCTGCCAGTGGTGGATTCCGTGGAGCTTGGCTCGGTAGCGCTGTCGGATGCCATTGACGCAGTGGACAACGGACGGCTCGACGTCACCCGCGTTACGACCTCGACGGTGCTCTACTCGCAAACGTCGCTCTCACTCGAGAGCCAGGGCGTCTACACGCAGGTGATGTTCGGGTCGGCATCATCGCCGATCGGCGCCCTGCGCAAGGATCGGTGACAGGCGCGCTTCTCAGGGCGGTGGTTCCTGGAAGCTCGAGGTCACCGGCGTCGCCTCGATCTCGGCCTCGGCCAGCTTGGCGCGGATGGCTTCGAGTTCTTCCACCGTGGCGATCGGGCCGATCCGCACCCGGTACCACGTTTCGTCCTGCAGAGCGAAGCGCTGGATCTTCGCATCAACGCCGTAGCGTGCCAGCGTCGCCTGCAGCTTCTCTGCCTCGGTCGGCTGCTTGAATGCACCGGCCTGCAATACGATGTCGCCGGCCGGCAGGTTGGATGCGATGGCGCCGCCCTTCTTGTCGTCCTGCTTCGGCACCTGCACTTCCTGGGTCGGCAGCATGTCGTAGAACGTGTAGTCCTTCGCCGGGTCGACCGCCGTGGGCGGGGCTTCCTCGGTCGACTGCGCCGAAGCAGGCGGCTTGGCCGCGGCCGCCTGAGGTTCGACCGGTGCAAGATCGTTGTAGTGCAGGTACACGCCGAACGCGACCGTGAGCCCGACGGTGAGCCCGGCGACGAAGCCCATCCACCCGTTGAAGGTGCTGCCACCAGGGGTGTTTCGCTTGACGTGCTTGAAGTCGCGACTGAGCGTCCGGCCCTGCGTCACTTCACATCGCCTCCGGCGCCGAAACGCCGAGCAGGCCGAGGCCGTTGCGCACCACCTGTCGCAGCCCCTGGACCAGCGTCAGTCGCGCGTCGCGCAGCTCCGCGTCGTCGACCAGGAACTGGTGCGCGTTGTAGTACGTGTGGAAATCATTGGCGAGTTCGCGCAGGTAATGGACCAGCGCGTGCGGCGCCCGCAGTGCAGCCGCCTGCTCCACCACTTCCGGATAGCGGCTGATGGTCGCGAGCAGCGCCTGCTCGTGCGGCTCCACCAGGCGCTGTAGCGAGGCGCGACCCCGCGCCGGGTCGTAGCCGAATCCCTTCTCGTACATCTGTCGCAGCACGCTGCAGACGCGGGCGTGCGCGTACTGGATGTAGTAGACCGGGTTCTCGTTCGAGCGCGACGTGGCCAGCTGCATGTCGAAGTCGAGGTGCTGGTCGTTGCTTCGCATCACGTAGTAGAAGCGCGCGGCGTCGTTGCCGACCTCGCGACGCAGTTCGCGCAGCGTGATGAACTCGCCGGACCGGGTGGACATCTGCACCTTCTCGCCGCCGCGGTACAGCGTGACGAATTGCACCAGCCGCACCTCGAGCGAGTCACCGGGCTCGCCCATCGCGACCAGGCCGGCGCGCACGCGCGCGATGTAGCCGTGATGATCGGCGCCCAGCACGTCGACCAGCTGTTCGAAGCCGCGTTCACGCTTGTGCAGGTGGTAGGCGATGTCGGAGGCAAAATAGGTCCTGATGCCGTTCTCGCGCACCACGACGCGGTCTTTCTCGTCGCCGAAATCGGTGGCGCGGAACCACTCGGCGCCGTCCTTTTCGTAGACGACACCATTCTTTCGCAGGCGATCCAGCGCGCGATCGATCGCGCCGCCGTCGGAGAGGCTGCGCTCGGAGAACCACTCGTCGTAGCGGACGCCGAATTCCTCGAGATCCTGCCGGATGTCGGCAAGGATGTCCGCGAGCGCGATGTCGAACGCCTTGTGGAATCCGTCCGCGCCGAGCAGTTCCCTGGCGCGTGCAACGACGGCGTCGATGTAGAGATCCTTGTCGCCAGCAGGCGCGTCGGGCGGCAGGTCTCGGAACACGTCGGCCGCGGGGCGCACCAGTGTCCGCCCGTTCTGCTCCACCAGCTTGTCGGCGATCGGGTGCAGGTAGTCGCCGCGGTAGCCGTTGCTCGGGAACGCGAAGCACTCGCCGAAGCACTCGAGGTAGCGCAGCCACACGCTGACCGCCAGGATCTCCATCTGCCGGCCGGCGTCGTTGATGTAGTACTCGCGGTGCACGTCGTAGCCGGCCGCATCGAGCAGGTTGGCGAGCGTCGCGCCGAACGCTGCATGCCTGCCGTGGCCCACGTGCAGCGGCCCGGTTGGGTTCGCGGAGACGAACTCGACGATCACGCGCTTTCCGGCACCGTGCTGGCTGCGCCCGTATGCCGAGCCGAGGTCGAGCACGCGCAGCAGTTCAAGGTGTCCTGCGGCAGGCGTCAGGTGGAAATTGATGAAGCCGGGGCCGGCGATCTCGACCCTGGCCACGAACTCACTTGCAGGCAGCGCGTTTACGATCGCCTGCGCGACATCGCGTGGCTTGCGCTTCGCGACCCTGGCGAGCTGCATCGCCGCATTGGTCGCGAAATCACCGTGAGTCGGGTCGCGGGTGCGTTCGATTGTCGGCGCGAGTTCGCACGCGTTGGCGCCCACGAGGTCCTCGGGCAGCGCGGCGAGCGCGTCCCGCACCAGGTTTTCTATCAGGTATTTCAAGATGTTGCCGTCGGGAAGATGTCCGGCGAGTGCGGCCAGTCTAGGGAATTCGGGTCCGGGAAGCGAGTCGGGAAAATGCAGCGCTTGCAGCGTGTCTGCTGTCCTCGCGGCAGCTGCGCTCGACGGGCGCTCAGAAGAGTTCCAGCGGGTCCACGTCCAGCGACCACCGGACCTTGCGCGCCTCGGGCAGCTCCTCGACGGTGGGCAGCCAGCGCGCGAACAGCCGCTGCAGCGGCGAGTGCGTCGCCGCATGCAGCAGCAACTGCGCGCGGTAGTGCCCTGCGCGTCGTTCCATCGGCGCCGAAGCCGGACCCAGCACCTCGACGCCGCTCGAGGCGATCGACTCGGCGATTTCGCGCGCCCGGTCCAGGAACTCGATCGGTGCACTGCGATTCGCGGCCTCCGCCCTGAGCACGGCAATGCGCGCATAGGGCGGCCACTTTGCCAGCGCACGCTCCTCCAGTGCCGCCGAGGCGAACGCGTCGTAGCCGGCCGTCACCAGTTGCGCAAGCAGCGGATGTTCCGGGTACTCGGTCTGTATCAGCACCTCGCCTGGCCGCTCGGCGCGTCCGGCACGACCCGCGACCTGCACGATCGACTGCGCAAGACGCTCACTCGCCCGGAAGTCGGTGCCGAACAGCCCCTGGTCGGCATTCAGCACCACGACCAGGCTGACGTCCGGGAAGTGATGTCCCTTGGTCAGCATCTGGGTGCCGACCAGCAGCCGGACTTCCCCGCTGGTCACGCGATCGAGCGCGGCCTCCAGCGCGCCGCGGCGCCGGACCGCGTCCCGGTCGATGCGTTGGCAGCGGCACGTCCGGGAAAAGCCGTGCCAGTGTTTCCTCGATGCGTTCCGTGCCCTGGCCCACCGGCTTCACCGCCTCGCCGCAGGTCGGGCAGGCCTCCGGCACCCGTTGTTCCGTTCCGCAGTGATGGCAGTGCAGTCGCTGCTCGCGCTGGTGCACCGTCAGCCGCGCGTCGCAGCGAGGGCAGGGCGCGGACCAGCCGCAGGACGGGCAGAAAAGCGACGGTGCGTAGCCGCGGCGGTTCAGGTACAGCAGCACCTGTCCGCCCGCGTCGAGGTGACGCTTGATCGTGAGTACGGTCGGCGTCGCAATGCCCTGTGTCGCGGCGTGCCTGCGCAGGTCCACGAGGTGCAGCGCCGGTTGCGAGGCGCCGGCCGTGCGATTCGGCAGCGAAAGCATCGTGGCCTTGCCCGATCGCGCCCGCTCGAGGCTTTCGAGCGACGGCGTGGCCGATCCCAGCACCACCGGTATCGAAAGCCGCTGCGCCCGCGCGAGCGCGAGGTCGCGCGCCGAATAGCGGAACCCTTCCTGCTGCTTGTAGGACGCGTCGTGCTCTTCGTCCACGACGATGAGCCCCGGGCGGGCCAGTGGCGCGAAGATCGCCGAGCGCGTGCCGATCACGACCGGCGAAGCGCCGCTGCGTGCCGCCCGCCATGCGCGCAGCCGTTCCTGGTCGGAGAGTGACGAGTGCAGCACCGCAAGCGGCGCGTCGAACCGCGCCGCGAATCGGCTCACGAGCTGCGGGGTGAGCGCGATCTCGGGCACCAGTACCAGCGCCTGCTCGCCGCGCGCCACGACCTCCTCGATCGCGCGCAGGTAGACCTCGGTCTTGCCGCTGCCAGTGACACCGTGCAGCAGGAACGACACGTGCCGGCCGCGCGCGCCGGCAATGGATGCGATCGCCGAACGCTGCTCCGCCGTCGGTTCCAGTCCCGGGCCGGCACGCACGTCCGGCCTGGGCGACGGTGCATCGGCCATGCGGAATTTCGTCACCCAGCCTCGCTTCTCGAGTTCGCGCAGGTGGTCGCGCCAGCGAGGCGAAACAGTGGCGAGGCCTGCGGCGTCGGCGCCGTCACGAGCCTCGAGGAACTCCGCCATTTCCCGCAGCCGGTTGGCGCGGGCTGGCAGGGCCGCGAGGCTGCCGGTGCGCGCTGCGGCACTCAGCGTCCAGCGTTCGCTCATCTCGAGCATTGAGTCCCCGGTGCGCAGCGGCGCCGGCAGCGCGGCGGCGATTACCTCGCCCGGCGGGTGCCGGTAGTAGTCCGCCGCCCAGCGCAGCAGTTCCAGCAGCGGCGCGTCGAATACCGGTTCGTCGTCCAGCACGGCAATGGCGGCCCTGAGTTTCGATTCGGGGAGGTCGGAGCTGGCTCGCGTTTCCACGACGACACCAACCACGCGGCGGCGCCCGAACGGCACCCACACGCCGGACACCAGGTCGCAGCGATTCGGGCGCTGCCTGTGGCGGTGCGCGATAGTCGAAAAGGCGGCGCAGCGGCGCGTCGATCGCGACAACCAGGATGCCGCTCATCGCTGCCTACGCTTATGTGAAGTTGTCCACACGTGCTGTGGATAAGTCTGTGGGTGAATTGCGGGTACAGCTGCCAAGTGCAGGTTTTGCAAAAGAGTTTTTCGATCTGGTCAGAAAATCACCGTCCAGAAATTAACCCATGATAATCAGACACTTGCATTGCTGTATCGCAACACGTATAGACACTGTCCAGATCCCGCCGCCTGACGGGAGTACCCCGGCGCCGTCGCTCGCCACTGCCGGTGCAAATCTTCTTCAGCACATTGCGTCAACCGATTGTCCGGACTGGCGTTATGGTCATCTGAGACCAGGAAATGGCCAGGCTGGAGCGGTGCAGTCTAACCTCATGGAGAGCTTTGCTAGTCTGGAATTCTCGATCCCGGGGCCCGGAGGCGCCGGTTGCGCTGACGGGACCGGAGGAGACTGTTTGGACCAGGCTGCGGAACTGAATGCCTTCCTGGCGGACGTCGAGCGACGTGCGTGCCGTATCGCCGAGATGGCGGTCCGCAACCGCGACGACGCACTCGACATCGTGCAGGGCGCGATGCTGCGGCTCGCCCGGAGCTATGCCCATCGCCCGGCGCTGGAATGGAAGCCGATCTTCTACCGGATCCTCTGGAACGGGATCCGTGACTTCCAGCGGCGTCGCTCGGTGCGCTCGAAGATCTTCGCGCTGCTGCCGGGCCAGTGGCAGGACGACGAGGGCCGCGAGGATCCGATCGCCCAGATTGCCGACGGCGGCCCGGATCCCTCGACGCAGGCGGCGACCGACGAGGCAATGAGGACGCTCGAGTCGGCACTCTGCAAGCTGCCGGCGCGCCAGCAGCAGGCGTTCGCGCTGCGCTGCCTCGAAGGACTCGACGTGGCCGGGACTGCCGCGGCGATGGGTTGCTCCGAGGGCAGCGTCAAGACACATTACTTCCGCGCGCTGCAGACGCTGCGCGGTCAACTGGGCGAGGTGTGGTGATGGACAGCCAGGATCGTGAACTGACCGGCACCGAGAAACGCGCACGCGAATTGTTCGAGGCGAGCGTCGAATCGCTGGACGGGACCGCACGCGCGCGGCTGGCCGCGGCGCGGCGTGCCGCGGTGGCCGAGGTCCGGCAGCCGCGAAGCCTGTTTTGGCGCTCATGGGCGCCCGCGGCGGCGATGGCCTCGGTGGCGCTGGTCGCAGTGCTGCTGTGGCGCGCACAGGGCCCGGAATCGCCGACGGCGGCCGACGTGATTGCAGCGGACGTGGCTGCGGCCGATGCGGTTGCAGGCGATGCGTCGCCCGCCCCTGCCGAATTGCTCGCGGACGGAGACGACCTCGTGATCTCGTGGCTGGACGCGACCGATCTTGCGTTCTACGAGTGGCTGGACACGGACCGCCGCACTCATCGTACGTCGGGAAGCCGCGGTTGCATGTCCAGCATGGCAGGCACGGGACAGGAGCGGGACATATGAAATGTCGACTTAACATCGTTGTCGCGGGCGTGCTGCTCGCGGCTAGCATGGCGGTCCATGCCGAGCCCACGCCTGCGATCTGCGAAGGCCGTTCCCTGGAGCCAGCTCACTGCCGAGCAGCAACAGGCGCTCGAACCGATGCGCTCGCGCTGGGACAGCCTGCCGCCCGGCGCAACAGGCCACGCTGGCCCGCGGTGCAGAGCGCTGGGAATCGATGACGCCAGAGCAGCGCGAACAGGCGCGCAAGCGTTTCGACCAGTGGCGCGACCTGCCGCCGGCCGAGCGCGACCAGCTGCGCAGGCGTTACCAGGAATTCCGCAGCCTTCCGCCAGGGCAGCAGCAACAGCTGCGTGAGACGTATCGGCGGTTCAAGGACCTGCCGCCCGCAGAGCGTGAGCAGTTGCGCGAGCGCTGGCAGCAGGTGACGCCCGACGCAACGTCAGCCGATGCGCAGCGCTGGCAGCAGGCGCCGCCTGAGCAACGCGAGCAGATGCGTGCAACGATGCAGCAGCTGACGCCGGAGCAGCGCCAGCAAATGCGCGACAAATTGCAGAAGATGACGCCCGACGAGCGCCAGCAGTGGCTCGGACAGGTGCCGGAGTAGGCTGACGCTGTGATGCCATCTGCCGTGCGTGGCGTCAGCGTCCCGGACATCGGCCTCCGACGGCCTCCACTTCGCCGGCCTGCAACGGCGGCAGCTTGCCGTCGAGAGCGAGCGAATAGCTCTCCTGCCCCTTCGGGCAGGCCACTGTGTCGCAGCGGACACTGCGCATCAGCACGACCGGGCGCCTGCCGGGCCCAGCCACTCGATACCAACTCGCGGCGGACAGCTGGTACAGTTTTCCACAGCGGGCCAGCTGCACGCTGAAACTCTTCTTTGCAAGCACCTCGAGCACGTCGCCGCGGTTCGCCTGGGTGGACTGGTCCTCGACGTGCACGCTGCGCACGCTGTCCTTCGTTCCGGTGGCATTGAGATAGAGAACGCGTCCGCCTAGATCGGCCTGCCCGCCGCGGTAGAAGTGGTTTTCCTTGTCCGACCACGGAGGCGTCCCCATCTCGAGCGGCGGCATCGGCGCCCACTCGACGAGTTGTACCTTGTCCAGCGCCGACCACGACAGCGGGCCGGCGCGCTCGGCCGGAATGAAGTCGACGAACAGCGAGGCCAGCTGTTCGTCCCATGCCGCGGCTGCCGCTGCCGCGACTCCGGACGCCGCGCCATTGCAATTGTCCGTGTAGAGCCGCTGCTGTTGCGGCGTCATCGTCGGCAGCGTCTCGCCGAGCAGCAGCGCATAACCCTCGCATTTCGATCCATTGCAGTCGGTCTGTGAGTTGAAATACGCGGGCCGCTTGCCCGGCAGCTGGATGCGCCACCACTTGCTTCCGGCCCCGGCGGCACCGTTGATCGGGCAGCGCGCGAGGTCCAGCGTGAATCCGTGTCGCTGCATGGCGGCAATCACCGCCGTCTCGCCCACGGGAGTCTTGCCGACGTTGCGAAAGTACACGTTCACGACCATCGTGCGCGCACCGGTGGCGACCACGCCGAACGGCTGCCCGCCCAGATTTGCCAGGCCCTTCAGCGTGAAATACGAGCCGTCCGGCAGCGCGTTGTCCAGCATGGTCGGCGGTTCCGCCTGCCAGCGAATCTGTTTCACCTCGTCGAGGTCGTCCCAACCGCCGTACGACCCTTCCGAGCCGGCCGGCTGCATGAGCACGGCGACCACCGTGGCCAACTGGTCCTCGGCGGACTGCGCGCCGGCCGCAGTGCATGCGACGGTCATGACGATGCCGAGAAACGCGTTCCGAAGAGTGCCCATCGCCCCCCCCTTGGCCGCCGGCCGGCCCAGCTGTGGAAGTACCTGCCGCGGTCCACTGTTGCAGTTTGTGCGTGATGCCGCAAGAGCACCGCCCAGGCAGCACGGCGAGGCGGTGCCGGGCTTGCAGATGGCGTAGCCTTCAAGCGGTCTTGACGGCCACGGTGATGCCAATGCCGACGACACAATCACTTCGCGAACGACTGCTGGAGACGTTCGGCGTGGACCTGCCGATTCGCGGTGGCCCGGGACTGGAGACTGCACCCATCGTGGTGACGACCGAGGATCTGCAGGTTGCCGTGGACGTGGAGATGCAGGTGCTGCATTGCATGGGCAAGGGCAGCCGCGCGGCGTGGCGCCTCATCGGGCAGGAGATCGTCGCGCCAGGCCAGAGTCTCGTGCGAGCGACGATTGAAACCGCCGTGGCGCACGAGCATGAGGTTGTCGCTCACCAGGAAGCGATCTACTTCGTGCTGGCGGCGCTGCCGACCGATGCCTCGACGACGTCTCTGCCGGCGCCCAGCGGGTTCGTGGATCGGCGGTCCGGAATCCGTCTCCCATTCCAGTTGGGCTGGCTGCATTTGAACGGCGCGACCGACAACGAGCCGGGCGGCCCGGGCCTCGGATGGTCGGTAACGTATGACGGCTCCGCGCTCTCGGGCACCGTGTACGTCTACGATCGGCAGGAGCGCCAGGACACCGACGACGTGGAATCGGAGCGAGTCGTCGAGGAGTTCCGCTCGGCGGTCGCAGACGCACGCGGCGTGATCGCCGGCGCCCAGGTCAAGCATCAAGCCATCTTCCGCGATTCGTCGGGCCGGGGCCGGTGCCTGCTCGCCATATTGGAATTGCCCGGAGATTCGATGTCGGCGGTGATGCTGACGGTTGTGAACGGCTGCTTCGTGAAGGCGCGCCTGACGTTTTCCGCCGCGAAGCGCGAGTTCGGCCGCATGGCGCACGAATCGATCGAGGCGTTCGTGGACGCGGTGCGACCGGGGCCGCAGATGACGTCATGACCGCATGTCGGTCGCCCGTTGCACCGATGACATGGCCACGATAGATCGACGATCACGGCGTGGCGAGTCGCTTGTGAACCAGCAGACCCGGAAAGGCCAGTACGTCGATGTCGCAGGCGAGGAAAGTCTCCAGGGCGTGCTCTGGAGTCTCGACGATCGGCTCGCCCCGAGTGTTGAACGACGTATTGAGCAGCATGGGCAACCCTGTTCGCGCCGCGAACTCGGTGAGGAGTTCGTGAAATGCCGGGTTGTCGTTGGCCGAAACAGTCTGCAGTCGGGCGGTGCCGTCGACATGGGTGACCGCGGGAACTGCGCGAGAGCGAACAGTTGCCACGCGCAGCATGAACGGGCTGTCGGCAACTGAAAACCATTCGCCGGCCGACTCCCTCAGTACTGCGGGTGCGAACGGGCGAAACGACTCGCGGAATTTCACGCGCTCATTGAGGCGCGCCGGGAGTGTTGCGAGTCGCGGATCGGCGAGGATGCTTCTATTACCCAGCGCGCGCGGTCCAATCTCGCTCGCGCCTTGAAACCAGCCGACGATCGCTCCCTCCGCGATCCGATCCGCTGTTCGCTGGACGTAGGCGGCGCAAGGCTCGAGCCGAATGCGGTCCCGGTAGCGCTCGTGCATCGTGGCGCGCCAAGCATCATAGTGCCGTACGGAGTACATGCGCTCAGCGTGCGACCACGCCCTGCGCCGGTGCCCGAGCCGCGCGTGCCAGTACCAGAGTGCGGCACCAATCGCCGTGCCGTCGTCACCGCAGGCCGGGGGCAGGTAGAGGTCGTCGAAGCCCGAGCGCTCGAAGGCGAGCTGGTTCGCTACCGAGTTGAGGGCGGTTCCGCCGGCGAGGCACAGGCGTGCGGCCACGCCAGCTGCGTCGCACTGCTCGCGCAGGTTGCAAGCCAGCGTGGTGAGTTGCACGTCGAGAACCCGCTGAATCAGCCATGCGAGTCGCGCATTCCACGTGGCCTTTCCGTCGCCGATCATGACGGGGCTGCCGGCCGCCGCACGCCGCAGCGCCTCGAGATCCCGCACCGTGCCGAAGTCGACGCCCACTGGGTCGTCGTGGCGGCCGTAGGGGGCCAGGCCCATCACCTTGCCGGCCCCCGACAGGGCCGATCCGAACAGCTCACTCGCCACGTCCGCATAGAGATTCGGCGCCTGGAAGTTCAGCGCAGGCCGGGGCAGGCGACGCAGGTCGGTGCCGATCCCTGCGAACACCTCCCAGCCTGTCGGGTCCGTGCTGAGCACCACGGCGGAGTCGAACGGCGAAGTGAAGAAGGCGAGCGCAGCATGCAGCACGTGATGGGGCGGGTTGACCTCGCATGGAAATGGCCGGCCGCGAATGGTCACCGTGCGCAGGTCGGGCGCCAATGTGAAACCGAACCACGTTTCCTTGAGGTCGGTGCCGTACTGCGCCGGAATCTCCGGAGAGTCGATCGTGTCGAGATTGCAGAGCATCACGAGGTCAACGTCGGCAAGGCGGAGCGAGGCCTGGTCGAGCAGCTCATCCAGATCCGACTCGCGGATGCCCGGGTGCCGTCGCTTGCGCGAGAATCTCTCGGTATTGACGTAACCGGCGATTGCTCCGTCGACGAGCAGGACGGCCGCACCATCGTGATTGAAGTTGATAGAGAGCAGATTGCGAATGGTCATTGAGACTGTCCGGGATTCATGTTCGCATCGGCGGGGACCGGCCGCGGAGTCCGCACGGCGCGTCCACGACCGCATACAATCCTATCCATTTACGCAGCTCGTTGGCTGCGAGAGGTCACGGGCCGGACGATGACCCTGCCACGGGATGTCGCTGTCTTCTTCCTGAATGGCCTAGGCGACCACCTGATGCTTTTGCCGGCGCTGCGTGCGCTCGAGCGCACTTTCCAGGAGCGCTTGCACTACTTCGGGCAAGCGGAGGGCATCCGGCTGTTGCGGCGCGAGCTGCCGAGGATGGCCTGCACCGCGGTACCATGGGCGCGTGGACTGCGCGGATACCAATTCGACCAAGCAGCCATCGCGCCGAAACTGCGACCATTCGACCTCCTGGTCTGCTTCACGCCCTGGCAGGACGAGTCACTCGCCGTCCTGCTGCGCGAGGGCGCCGGCGGTGCGACACTTGGCCTGACGCCCGCCTGTCGGACGGTCATCGACTACCGGCCTGGGGAGCATACGATCGACCGAAATTTTCGTGTCGTGCGCGAGTTGCTGCCCGATCTGGCGCTGAAGGACTACGCGGCGCCGCCGCGCAGCCGCGAACTAGGTGGTGGAAGCCCCGGCGTCCCCGTGAATCGACGACCCCGAAGGGTTCTGGCTGTTCACAACGAAACGTTGCCGCACAAGGTCTGGCCGCGCGTGCGTCTGCGCCGCACGCTGGAGCGTTTCCTGGCTCGCCACCCGGACTGGGGCGTGATCGGCGTCGGGCGCCGCAATCGGGATCTCGACGGCATGCACCCTGCGGATCGGAGCAGCCGCGCCCGCATCCTGCGCCTGGAGTATGCGTTTCGCACCGTGGCCGCCGCCGACGCATTTCTCGGGGTGGACAGCTGCATGCTGCATCTGGCCGACCTGCATCGCGTGCCGGCGGTGGGCCTCTTCGGGCCGACGGAACGCGATCCGCTCGGTGCTCGAGCCATGGGGTTCAGGTTCACCCGGCACCGGCACGTGAGTGGCAGCGGTTCGATGCGGGACATCGGACTCCGGGAGGTCGAGACAGCGCTGGAGTGGCTGGTGCGGACGAGCGCCCCGCCGCAAACATTGCGATGACAGTGCGACCGGACGCATGTGCCGGCGACACCGGATCTGCATTGCCATCAGGCAGGCACCTGTGATATCTGTCGGCAAAACAGCGATCGTCGACGGTGCGGTCGGCGTCGCCAGAAGTTCAGTTCGCAGGTTTCGTTGGTCACGCAGGGGAGATCGGCCATGAACACCACGGATAACCAAGTGCACGAGATGTCGCCCGCACACCGCCTGGCGCGAATCGCACACGTCAGTCAGTCGCGCACACCGCCTGATCGCGCATCCGGGGTAGATGCGGCAGGACACGACCGGAGCGACGCAGAGCCCCGATCCCTGCAATGCTCGCAGTGGGACAACTGGGGCAACTGGAACAACCAGATCTGAGCCGGGCGCGCCGGGCCATGGGCAGGTAGCGGCGGCACCGGGCCGTTCGTGCGTGCCCACGGCAACGCCGGGCCCGCGGCAACGAGTGTACGAAGCGTCAGCATCGTGGGCTCGGTGCGGCAGTTTCGGCTGCAGCGTTCGGGGCCTGAGCGCGTGACCGAAGCCATGGAACGCGGTGGTATCGGCGCGCGTAGCGCGCCTGAGCAGCTCGTCGTCATTCAACCGACACCGTTCTGCAATATCGATTGCACCTACTGTTACCTCCCCGATCGTCACGTGACCCGCACGATGACTGTCGAGGTCCTGGATTCGATAGCGGCCGCGGTGTTCGAAAGCCGTCTCCTCGGCGCCCGACTGACGATCGTGTGGCACGCAGGCGAGCCGCTCGCCGCCGGGCGGGAGTTCTTCGCGCGCGCCTTCGAGGCGTTTGCGGCGCGCCGCCTGCATCCAGCCAGGGTGGTTACGCACAGCATCCAGACGAACGGCACCCTGATCACGCCAGCCTGGATCGAGCTGTTCCGGCGTAACGATGTACGGCTCGGCCTCAGCATCGATGGTCCGGAATTTCTGCATGATCGCAACCGCAGGACGCGCGACGGAAAGGGGACTCATGCCCGGGTCATGAAAGCGATCGACCTGCTGCGCGCGTCCGATTACCCGTTCTCGGCGATCGCCGTCATCACCAGCGACGCCCTGGACCATCCGGACGAGATCTTCGAGTTCTTCGCATCGATCGGCCCGACGCTGGTCGGACTCAATGTCGAGGAATCGGAGTGCGCTCATCCCGAGTCCTCGCTGCGCTGCGCCGACACCGAGTCGCGATTGCGGGGATTCTATCGGCGGCTGCTCGAGCGACAGGAAGAGAGCGGAAGGGCGGTGCAATTCAGGGAATTCCGCCAGTTCCTGCCGCTCCTCGATGACCCTGGCGGTGCACCGGAGCGCATTGCGTCGCGCAGCGGCGGCGTCGTTCCGTTCAACATCGTGAACTTCGACGTCGACGGGAACTTCAGTACCTACTGCCCCGAACTGCTCGGTGCACGCGCCCCTGAATTCGCCGATTTCCGCATCGGTCGCGTCCCGGCTGACCGACTCGACGTGATGCCGGAAAGGGACGTCTTTCTCCGTATGCGCGCGCAGATCGATGCCGGAGTTGCGCTCTGCCGGGAGCAGTGTCGGTACTGGCAGTTCTGCGGCGGCGGCAACGCGTCCAACAAGTTCTTCGAATCCGGAAGATTCGATGTCGCTGAAACCGCGTATTGCCGCCAGCACAAGCAGGTCCTCGTGGATGCCGTGCTCGACCATGTCGAGCAACAGGTCGGCGAACGGGTCTGACGTGCGCGCTCCACGCTGGAACGTGCGACTCATCGGCGCTCGGGGACTCGATCATGCCGGCCGGCTTCGGGTGAGTGCGGGTGTGGCGACGGCAGAAGCGGTCGGGGAGTCGGCGGAGTGCGTGCCAGGGGCCTGGGTTCCGCACATGCCGTGGCGGAGACTCACCACGGGCGAACTGGACGACCTCTCCGGGACTGGTCCCGGCCCCTGCATCGGTCAAACGGTTGAGATATTCACCGCTGGCTCAAACGGGGCATCCGCGCGCGAGCGAAAGGCTCGACTGCTTGCGGCCGCCTCTGGCGCCGCAACCGGTCGAGCACGCGAGGCCGACGTCATCGACCTCGCCAGGAAATGGCTCGCTGATCTGCTGCGCCGCGACGGGCTGTCGTTCCAGTTCGCAGGCGCCCTTCGTCTGGGCACAAACCGGCCCGGGCGCCGGACCAGCACCACGGATCCGCAGCAGGGCGGCCGCCGCCTCGGGATGCATGTCGACAGTCACGAGCGTCGCTCGTTCGATGACCGGCAGGACTGCCGCCGCCTGCTGTCCCTGAACGTGTCGTCGGAGGCCCGGGAGTTCCTGTTTGTGCCGGTGTCGGTGGGCTGCATCTGCGAAGTCGTCAGGTGCGCTCGCGGCGCGCGTATCGCTCCGCAGGGAAACGCCACTGATCTTGCGCGCGAGTTCTTCGCCATCGATCCTGCAATCGGTGTGGTTGCAGTCAGGCTGGCTCCGGGTGATGCCTATCTCGCGCCGGTCCAGAACCTGCCGCACGACGGCTCCACGGCGATGATGGCCACGACCGATCTCACCGTCCGCGCATTTGGCGAATATTTCCCGATCGGGGAGCGCGAACCCGTGGTCCCACCGGTCTTCGCCATCCCGTGAGCGGCAGTTGCGCGATTCGGAACGTTTCCGAAGTCGGAAACCTCCAGTACGCGCTATCGCGCAGTGAATGCCGTGGCGCCGCGGACGTCCTCCGGCCTCAGCTCCCAGGTGACGCCCTGTATCGACTTCTCCTCGCGAGCGACCGTATATCGACGGTCATGCCATTCGAGGTCGAAGATGCGCCGCCAGCTCGGTGCGATGCGGCACCGGTCGGGGCACGCGTCGAATTTGTTTTCATCGGCCGGCGATTCCGGCAGGTACCAGCCGTTCAGCGCGTAGTGCCACAGGTCGAAATCCGAGCGCAGCACCCGGTCGTCAGCCAGTTCCAGTTCGATGCGGACGCCCGCCGAGCCCTGCGGCAGGTGACCACGATTCCGGAGATCCGGTCTGCGCCGGCGCTGGCCGCGCCACTGGCACCACAGCCAGACCGGCATCTGCCGAACGACCGTGGGCGGCCCGAGGCGGGCGGCCATTTCGCCCTGCATCCAGCCGTACGCCTCCGGCCAGCGGGTCGAGTCGTGCGCTTCCACGGCGCGCCACGTCCGCCCGGAGCGAAGCACCGTCAGCACATTCTGCGTTTGGATCGTCCAGACCAGCATCAGAGTCGGCCTGCCCATTGACGACGAGTGAGCACGTTCTCGCCGCCATCAGACTAGCAGAGGACCACAGCCGGTCCGAGACGACATCGGTGCCCAGACCCGTGTCGCAATGGAAACGGCTGCGGCGCAGCAAACGCGCACCACCGCGGGGCCTGCGGCAGCTGTCGCTTTGCCACGGACTCTGCGATGCTGCAAGCGACGAAAACCGGTGGGGGGACGGGCATGGCCCATCGCCGACGGCAGCCGCGGATCTCCGCGGCGGTACTGCTCGCACTGGCCGGCGTGCTGGCCGGGCTTCCCGCCTCGTCGCGCGCGGCGACGTGGATCGAGCAGGCCCAGGCCGACCTCACCTGCACCGGGCGCGCAGACGACGCGGAGCGAGCGTCGCTCGATGCGCCGTGGATCGGAAGTCCGGTCAGCGCCGCCGAGGTCGCCAGCTATTTTCGCGGTCCGCCACGCGATTCGCGCCAGGCGAAGTTCCGCTATCTGACGATACTGGCGGCAATCGGCTGGTGGGCCGATCTCGTCAACGACCAGGACTTGCGCGCGGACGTGTACGCCAACGTCGGCGTGCTGGCGGACCGCTATGCCGCCGCCGGGGGAGACCCGGTCCTCTTCAGGCAGATCGCGCGTTGTGCACGCGCGCAGATCGTCGGTGCGAGCATCGAGCGGGGTCAACCCCAACTCGCCGATCGAGTCGCCAGCAACCTGGCACAGATCTACTCGGGCGACGATGCGACTCGTCCGGTCGAGGACTGGCCGCTGATCCTGGCGCTGCGCGAGATCCGACTGGAGCCGCAGTCCCGAATCGGCATCGCGGCTCTTGCGACACGTGCGGCGGTCTTCGCAGGAAGCGCGATCCGTGCGAATCAATCGCCGAGGGCGAGCCGGCTGCTCGCCGCAGTGGGTGAGGCCGAACTGGCGCTCGGTCAACCCGACAAGGCGCTTCAGGTTGCGCTGCAATCCATGACCGTAACGGGCAAGCCGCCGGCAGCCGATGCAGCCTGGCGCGCCATGCCGACGCTGTACGACGTGACGGCTGCGAAAAGCGGCGCGGCGGACGCCGCCAGGCTGCGTCTGCTTCTGCAGCCAGACGTACCACCCTTGGATCTGCACGATCCCGAGGCGGCGTTCGAGTCCCGGCTGCGGCTGGGGAGAGCGGCCGAAACGCAGCAGCTGTTCGATGACATGGCGCGGCTGGATCAGGCAGCGTTTCGGCAGCTCGCCGACCGGCACGGGCTCGAGACCTACTCGATGCCGTTCTACCGGCATGCGCTCGAGGAACTGGCCGGTACCCGCGATGCCGACCTCGGCACACTGGCGAAGCGCGATCCTGCATTCGCGTCCAGGACCCTCGCGACGTACACGGGCCTCTACGGCACTCTGCTCGGGCAGGCCCAGGCCCGGTTCGTCGCGGACGCACGCGAGCAACTCCTGTTTCAGTACAAGATCGACAACAGCCTGCACGCGCTCACCGAGCTCTACCCGGCGCTGCCGCGCTCCGATGACGAGATCGCCGATACGACGTTCCGCCTCGCGCAGCTACGGTCGTTCGGGCGGCTCACCCTCGCCACCGTCTCGGCGGAACTCGCGCGCGCCGACATCGATCCGCAGGCGCGCTTCAGTGTCGAGCGCTTCTTCTCGCTCTCCACGCAAACCGCAGTCTGGCTGCGCAAGCTCTTCGATACGGTGCGAATTGCACCCGAGGCTGCGCCACCCGATGGTGAGACACTGTGGAAAGTATTCTTCACGCTCGACGTCTTCTACAACGAGACGGCGAAGGAGTTCGAGCGCTTCGTTGCCTTCGTTCGCCAGAAGGCGCCGGGCATCACCGAGCTCGCGACGCCACGCCCATTGCCGGCGCGGGAATACCAGCGACGGCTGAAAACGGGCGAAGCGCTCGTTGCAACGCTGGTCACGCCGCTGGACTTGTACGTGTGGGTGGTCACGCCGTCGAAAATCGCCTTTTCGCGCCAGCGCATCACTGAACGGGAGTTGAGCTACAAGATACAGCGACTGCGCGCCGGCCTCGTGCCGGGTGGTGGCAGCGGCGCTGGCGGCCTGCCCGCATTCGACGCTGCGGCCGCGTACGAACTCTATCGCCTCATCTTCGAGCCGCTCGCGGGAACACTGCAGGGCACCACCGACGTCGTCTGGTATGGCAACGGCCCGCTCGGCGCGGTCCCGCCGGCCATTCTCGTGACGGCAGCTCCACCGCAGGCCCTGCTGCGCACGCCGGCGGAGCTCGGAGCGACGCGATTCCTGCTCGATCGCTATTCGTTCGCGACCCTGGCCGACCTCTCACTGTTTCCGTGGCAGCGGGACCAGCCGCCCGCACAGCGGCGCGATGGGCGATTCCTCGGCGTCGGAGCGCCGCTGCTGTCGGCCGAGGAGCTTGCAAGCGGGCCGCGCTCGCGCTCGTACGACCTCGCCGGCGGTCTCGACGGCAAGGCGCTGGCCGATCTTCCGAAGCTTGCGGAATCGGTGGACGAGATGAAGGGGCTCGCAGCCCTCGCCGGCGACTCGAAATCGACACTCTGGCTCGGGCCCGAGGCGAGCGAGAAGCGATTCGTTGGCGACGGCCTCCGAGGCTACCAGACAATCGGGCTCGCCACGCATGGCTTCCTGCCCGGCGAGATACAGGGCGTTCCGGAGCCGGCACTCTTGCTCGTCCTCGATCCGGCGAGCAAGGACCGCTTCGACGGCATCCTCACGAGTCGCGAGATCGCCGGCCTGCGACTGGACGCGGACCTCGTCATCCTTTCGGCCTGCAACACGGCGGGCGCTGACGGACGACCGCGCGGCGAGACGTTTACCGGACTGTCCCAGGCATTCTTCACGGCGGGCGCACGCTCACTGATGGTGAGCCACTGGCCCGTGATGTCAGGGGCGGCCGTCGAGCTCACGGTTGGCACGATGCAGCGGACACTCGATCATGGGTTACCGCTTGCGAGGAGCCTGCAGCAGGCGATGCAGGCTGCGAGGGCAGCGGGCGCCGCGAGCCCGATCGAAGCCCACCCGTCCTATTGGGGTCCGTTCGTGATTGTCGGCGACGGACGCTAGCGACCGGGTTCGCTGGGCACCTGGTGCGGCAACCCCCACAGCACGCCGTCGCCGATGCTGCCAGCCAGCGGGTCGCCCGCGCGGATCAACGGACGCAGGCGTTCGAAGCTCTCGAGACGCCACTGTCCATCGTCCTGTCCTGCGAGCCATGCGGCCTGCGCGATCGTACCCAGCGCGCTCGTGTTGGCAGCGAGGTCCGGCGGAATCGTCGGACCCTGGCTCACCGCCTCGAGCGATCCTTCGAACCGTCGACCCGTCGCATCGTTGATCACGACCGAATAGTGACCGACCGACAAGGGCACGTCGTCCAGCCGCACCTGCCAGCCTTCGATGGATTCACGATCCACCAGGCTGTCCTTGCCGGAGACGAGCTTGACGACAAAAGGTGGGCACCCGCCGCGCCAGGCGAGTGGCAGGTCGCGTTTACCAGCGACGATGCGCGCACCGCGCACGAGGATCGGCACCTCGATCGGATGGACCGGCGCACCGTCCTGCCGGCAGCTCTCTCCCCCGCGCGACGCTGCCGTTCCCGCGAGCCGAAAGTCTTCGTCCGCCAGGTCCATCATCGACTGGAATATCGCACCGAGCTTGCCAAGCGCCGACGAGGTGGGCACGGCGAACCTGCCTGGCCCCTTGAAAATGGTGGTCTCGCCGTTCGCGAGCTGCACCGTCACCGAGGCGCCGGCAGGCAACGTGACGAGATCGCCGGCCATGACCACCAGGCCGATCCGCACGGGCACGTTCTCGTCACCGGGCGGCCGAGCGAACGCGAATCGTCCGGCCGCGGGCCGATACTCGGCCACCACGCCCACGCCTGATTCGGCACCGGACGCGGCGGCACCCGCGACGGGCACGAGGCCTGCCATCACGACGGTCGTCGCGACGACTGAGAGGAGCCAGGGCTTCGACCGGGTCATGTCAGTCTCCCTGTGGCCGCGGCTTGTGCTCGCGGACGCATGCCGCGCGCAGGGTACCCCAGAACCCGCTGGCCGACCGACGGCGCTTCGCCCTGAAGTCGTCGATGAAATCGAGCACTGTCCCCAGGAACTTGTACGGGATGAACAGCAGGATCGCAGTCTCGACGGAGTCGAACACGCCGAAGTCGGCGAAAAACCCGAGCGCAACCACGACCAGCAACAGCATGCAGAGGGTCGAAACAAACAGCGCGACGAGTCCCCGCATGTGCCATTCGGCCAGCACGAACAGCGCAAAGAGCAGCAGCGCTGCGCAACGATAGGCCACCTGTCCGGCCCGCGCCTTCGCATGCGCCTGCAGCGTCGCGAATCGAACGGTATTGGCAAGCAGTTCGACGCCGGGCAGTACGCCGCTCGGGGTCAGCCAGAAGTCCCCGGAACTGGCGTGGGTCGCCCCGATGAGAACCACGCGTCCGCCGAACAGGCCCGCGTCATCGCGGGCAATCTGCGGGTCCAGCAGGAGCGACGCTGAAATGGCCTGCGCGTCAGCCCGGGAACCGGACCGTCGATCGCCGGTCACCCGCGGTCCAATCAGCAGCCGTTGCGATCTTCCGCCGGGGTCCGCGTCAGACTTGCACGAATGCGCCTGTGGCGGAGGCGAGGGGCGTTCGAGCCCCTTCGGCAGCGGCGACATCATCGCCGCCAGCGTCGTCGCAACCGATGGCAGCCACGCTGGTCCCGACTTCGTACACACACCGAGCCAGTCGTGCCAGTTCCGCACCGCGCCGCCGCTGCCGGTCTCGAAACTTGCGTGCGCCCAGGCGAGTCGGGAATTCGTCTCGAATACCTCGTCGACCGGACTCGCCGCCATCCGGTGCGTACCGTCCCGCGCCGGTTCGATGCGCTTCGGAAATATGAGTGGAGCCGGCCCCGCGTATCGCTGCAGAAAATCGTGCAATACGCGCAGACCAGCGTCGGCCCCTCCGTTCGCCTCATCGCCCCACGACAAGTCGATGTCGACGACCACCGCGGCCGGATGGGCCGACACGACGATCTCCAGCATCCGCGTGATCTGGTCGCGCGGCGTAATCGGGGGGGAGCCCCAGTCGCGGTTCGTCTCCTCGTCGATGTCGACAATCGTGACGGGGATCGTCCGGTCCGGATCGAACCAGCCGAGCGACAGCGCACGCAGGGACAGATCGAACGTGATGGGCGAATCGGCGAAGAAGTCCGCTACGGCGAATTGCTGGACCGTGCCCAGCACGGCGAACAGGATTCCCACGATGCAGGCCAACGTCCCTGCGCGAATGGACTCGCTGTTCGGGTCCGATTCCCAGGCAATCGTCACCTTCAGCCAGTGAGCAACGCGCAACCGCCAGCAAGCAAGGTGCGACCTGACCGCCTCGAGCCAACCGCCGCTGGACGTCGTATCCGCCGGGTCGCTGCCGCTCATTGCTCCCCCCACGCGATGACTGCATCATGCACCACGGTCAGGGACTTGAGAAACATGGCCACCCACGCTCAGCTCGCGAGCAGGCTCCTGCGCGATGCCGCGACGTTTTTTCGCAACGTCGCGGCACAGAACGAGCCACTGCGGGATCAGTTGAACGACACGGCCGATGTCTACGACCAGATCGCGCAGCGGGTCGGGACGGATCCGCTGGGTGAGCTCGATCTCGGCGACGAGGAGCAGGGCTAACGTCGGCGGGGGCCCCCGTTCGCGGAGGGCGGGCGCCGCGTTGTTCCTGCCGCTGGCACTCTACCTCGCTCCCCCTGCAACAGCACGCGAACGGCCGCACCGTCAAGTTCCTGGCGCTCGACCAGCGCCGAGGCGATCCGATCGAGCGCGGCACGATTGGTCCGCAGCAACCCGACCGCCGCGCGATACGCGCTGCGCAGCAATGCATCTACCTGTTTCGACTGCGCTGCAGTCGGCGTGGACGTCCAGTGCAGGCTGCCGTCCGTGCCGAACCCCGACGTGCAGACGACGTTCGTGGCCATGCGGGTGGCGACCGCCAGGTCGCTCGTCTGCCCGCCACCGGAATTCAGGCTGACATCGTCCTTGCCGTAGACGACCTCCTCGGCCGCGCGTCCCCCCATGATCGTGCGCAGTCGTTCGTGCACCCCCGTCCGCGTCATCACCGCGCCTTCCGGGGGCACCGAGGCAGTGAAGCCGAGCGACCCATCCATGCGCGGAATGATCGAGACGAAGGCGAGTTCCGGAGCGCCCACCGAACTCATGAGCGCCGCCAGCGCATGGCCAGTCTCGTGGACCGCTACGCGGCGCATATCCTCCGGGCTGAGTCGCACCACACTGTCGGGCCGTCGCGGCCGCCGCGTGACTTCCGCGACGAGATCGGCCTGCGCGATCCTTCGCCCTTCCTTGCGCGCGCGTCTCGCGGCGCCGCGAACGAAGAATTCCACATCCGCCCCGGTTAGGCCGAAGGCCAGCTGCGCGAGCGGTAGCACCTTGACGTCGCGCTCGACGTTCCTCGCCTTGCGGTGCGGCGCGAGGTAGTAGGCGAAGATCTGCTCGAGGCCCGCCACGTTCGGACGTGGCACGCTGATCACCTGGTCGAGCCGCCCGGCGCGGCGCAGCGCCGGATCCACCTTGTCGAGGAAATTGGTCGCGCCGATGACGATCACGGGCTCCTTCGCGTCCATGCCCTGGATCTGCTCTAGGACCGCGTTGACGATATCCGTCTGATAGATCGCGTTCGATCCGTCGAAGAGCTCTCGATTGCCGATGCTGTCGATCTCGTCGAGGAAGAGGATCGCCGGTGCGTACCGCCGGGCCTCCGAGAAAGTTTCCCGGATCGCGCGCAGGTGCTGGTCGAGTCCGCCGGCCGACTGCCACTGCGTGGCGCTGGCATGGATGAACTTGACATCGCAGGCGCGAGCGATGGCCCGGGCGAGCGTCGTCTTCCCGGTTCCGGGCGCCCCGACCAGCAACAGGCCACGATCGACGGCCGACCAGGGAATCCGGCCGGCACGAGCCGCCCCGATGTCGGCGATCAGGTCCTCCGCGACCTGGCGCGCCTCGCCGAGCCCGTGCAGGTCCTTCAACGCCAGCGAATCCGCTGCGGATACCTGTGCGAGGCGCGCCTCGCACCGCTCCCGCAGGTAATCCACGGCCTCGGCCGCGCTCAGGCCGAGCCTGAGCGGCGCATGGAAGTCCGTGTGCAGCAGGTAGCGCACCCAGTCGGCGCCGCCGGTCTTCCAGCGGGCGGGCGGCGGCGTGCCGATGACCTGGCGGAAAATGTCGACGAACAGTCGTTCGTCGATGCGTGGCAGCGTGAGGAAGAGGTCGGTCACCCGGCGCAGGGCCTCTGGAACGTCCGCACGTCGCGCACAGCCGATCAGGACGGGCGCCTCTCCGATCGCGAGCTGGTGCGCGGTCCACTCGGCGTCCCACAACGTGCGGTAGGCGTGAAACGAGACCAGGTGCAATCGTGCGCCGGCTTCGCGTACGTCAACCCAGCAGCGGGTGTCGTCGCCGCTCACCGCCGCCGCCTGGCGCGTCCCGTCCTTCGGGAATGTCTCGCGCTCGGGGTCGAGCAGGCCGACGACGATGTGCTCGACGAACGGGATCTCCGCTTCGATGGCGATGATCGGCGCGAATTCCTCGACGAAGCGCGTCAACTGACCGACCGGCCCCGCGGCATCCGACTCTGTGTTGAATCGCTGCAGCAGGCGGTGTCCCAGGCTGGCGCGTACCGCCTCTGCCAGCAGCACAGAGATGAATGCCTCGGTGACCGGCAAGTCGCTCTTCGCCTTCGCCGCGCGCGCCGCCTCGGCCGCCTTGGCCGCCCTGGCTTCGGCCTGTCGCAGGATCTCCTGCAAGGCGGGTTTGGCTTCGGCCTGCGGCGGTTCGGGATCCTCCGGCCGGCGAGATAGCATCGGGCAAGCTGGCGTCGCAAACCCGGCAAGTTCGGCCAGCGGCCTGTCGTCGATCATCTCGATCTCGCCATCGGATTTGACGGCAAACGTCGAACCGTAGAGCGCGTCGGCATAGGCGACGGTCCCTTGCACGCGGAATCGTCCGTCATCCGTCCGGCCGTCCAGGTGAAGGGGCACCCAGAGGCCGCGAACGCTCTCCAGGTCGGCAGTTCCTGGATTCTCCGGTGGCACTGCGATGGCGGCGACTGTCGTGATCTCCTCGGGCGACTCGATCAGGACGAAGGCACCCTGGTCGCCGCGCATCACGAACAGGAAGTAGCGCACGTAGTCGAGCACGGTGTCGACGGTCAATGCGAGCGACTCGAGCTCGTTCACGATGTGCACGGGGAGCGCCTGGCCGTCCAGCCAATGGGTATCGGCCGGGCCGTGCAGCAGCAACGCGCGCTCCACCTCCCCGACGCCATGCAGGAGGACGTCGACCAGGAAGTGGTCCGAGTAAAAGGGGAGCCAGGCCTCCCGCGCCTTGAGGACCACGGCTCCGGCGAAAGCCTGCGGGGACTGCGTGCGCAGGTTCGCGATCAGTTCGCCGATGACGGGTGGCTCACAAGGCTTCCAGACGATTCTCGGGCCAAGCGTTCTTTCCACCCTGGTTCTCCCTGGCGGCGACGGCGGACGCCGTCCCGCACACTACCGGCCAACCGCGATGTGTCGCAAGCGACCGGACGGGCATGCCCGTCCGAGCACTGCCGGGGTCCTGCACCGGCAACCGCGCTGTAGCCCGCCCTCCGCGGTCAGTTCGAACAGGCGGTGGCGTGTGGGTTCGGCGGTCGGCGGGCCAGCCCAGGTCACGTGCAGAGCTTGTCAGCGCGCAGGTCCGTGATTTTCAGCTTCGCAACCCTGTCCTTGAAGCGCGGGTCGCAGCGGATGGGATCCATCAGCGGCAGCAACATAGACCAGGCGAGGTTGGTGCTTCCGCTTGCCACGTGGATGTACTGGAGCGCCAATTCTTTTTCTCCCAGCAGCACGAGGAGTGTCGGGATGTCCCAGTCGGAAAACAGGTTCCCGCTTCTGGGATCGTTCCAGCTTCGGTCCGGGGTCGCGGCGAGCTTGCGTGCGAACGCCTGGTGGTCCCCCTGGCCTGCCAGCGTGTCGAATAGCGCCTCGACCTGACGGTCGGTGCCAGTGCCCCAGTTCTTCGCCCACTGTTCGTAATACGGTCGCGCTAGGTCGGGCTTGCCGTCCAGCAGGTGCGCCGGCCCCATGCTGGACACACAGAGGATGGACTCAGGCGCGTATTCGAGAGTCGGCTCACAGGCGGCGATCGCGTCCGCGTTGCGACCGGCGATCATCAGCATGGACGAGTAATTGCTCGCGACGATCAGCGAGCGCGGGTCCAGCGTCACCGCGCGTTCGAGCGAAGCGAGACTCTCCTCGCGCTTGCCCGTTACCATCAGCGTGGTTCCCAGCCACTGGTGGGCCGTGGCGAACGAGGGCTTGAGTGCGATGGCCCGCTTGAAAAGTGCAACCGCCGTTTCATAGTGCAGATCGGAGTTCTCCACGTTGCCCAGCGCCGCGTAGGCCTCGGCGAGCGTAGGGTCGAGCACCAGCGCCCGCTCGGCGGCT
The DNA here is from genome assembly GCA_963819835.1 of uncultured Gammaproteobacteria bacterium. GTDB lineage: Bacteria > Pseudomonadota > Gammaproteobacteria > Steroidobacterales > Steroidobacteraceae > RPQJ01. The sequence continues at coordinate 28,943 of CAWFXR010000021.1, read as the reverse complement.
TCGCGAGCGTTCGCATAGGCATCAATATAGGAAATTCGCACTGTGTAATCGGGGATCACCGCGTAACAAAGCGCCAGTCCTCCCCATGCTTCCGCGAACCCCGGATCTGCCGCGATGGCCTGCTCGAACGAATCTATCGCTGCCCACAGTTCATCGTCGCGACGGACCTGCCACAGGGCCAGGCCGCGCAAGTAGAGGTCGTGAGCCTTCAGGTTCTTCGTGCCGCTGACCGATGACCCGGCAGCGCCGGCTCCGACCACCCGGACCTTCAGTTCGTTGCCGATCGACTGCGCGATCTCATCCTGGATGGCGAAGATATCCTTCAGTTCTCGATCGTAGGTCTCCGACCAGAGGTGATAGCCAGTCTGCGCGTCGATCAGCTGCGCGGTGATTCGCACGCGGTCGCCCTGCTTGCGCACGCTTCCTTCGAGCACCATGCGCACCTTGAGCTGCCCGGCGATCTGCTCGACGTCGCGCTTCTCGCCCTTGAACTGGAAAGACGACGTACGCGCTGCAACGCTCAGCTCGGGCACACGCGCCAGCACGTTCAGGATCTCCTCGGAGATGCCGTCCGAAAAGTATTCGTTGGCGGGATCGCCGGACATGTTGACGAACGGCAGCACCGCAATCGACCTGGCGGATACGGCTGAGAGGTCCAGGGTGGCCGACGACGCGCTGCCCGGTGCCGGCACCGAATTGGCGGCTGGCGCGGTGATGTGACTGGCCCGGTCATAGCGCCAGAAGATCCCGCCGCCCACCAGGAACAGCAGCGTGATGATGGCAAGTTCCGCGGCGGTGACCCGTTGCTGGCCCTTGTCGCCGTGGTACCAGGCCACCACCAGCACGATCGGCAGGCCGATCAGCAACGCGAGGCTTGCCAGCTGCTGCAGTTGCAGTGGCCAGTTGAACGTGGCGCTGACGTAGGCCAGACCCTGCAGCAGGCCCCAGGCGCCCGCGGCATAGACGACGCCCCACTGCACCACCTTGCGGCGTCGCAGCTTGGCCCAAGTGCTTTCCGGCGGGTCCCTGGTCGACTCGTCGTTCGTCGTCACCGCGGGAGTCTAGCGGCTAACACGGGGCAGGGAGGTAATTTGTTGCCCGCTCCGCGCGCGTCAGCTCTTCAGCGCGACCAGCACCTCGTCGAGCATCTTCTTGGCGTCGCCGAACAGCATCCGGTTGTTCTCCTTGTAGAAGAGCGGATTGTCGACGCCGGCATAGCCCGAGGCCATCGAGCGTTTCATCACGATGGAGGTCTTCGCCTTCCACACCTGCAGCACCGGCATTCCGGCGATCGGGCTCGTGGGGTCGTCCTCGGCCGCGGGGTTCACGATGTCGTTGGCGCCGATCACCATCGAGACATCGGTGTCAGGGAAGTCTTCGTTCAGCTCGTCCATCTCGAACACGATGTCGTAGGGCACCTTGGCCTCGGCGAGCAGCACGTTCATGTGTCCCGGCATGCGGCCCGCGACCGGGTGGATGCCGAAGCGCACGTTCACGCCCTTGTCGCGCAGCAGCTTGGTGATCTCGTTGACCGTGTGCTGCGCCTGCGCGACCGCCATGCCATAGCCCGGCACGATGATCACGCTCTTGGCGTCGCGCAGCAGCTCCGCGGTCTCGACCGCGCTGATCGGCGTCACTTCGCCCGCCGGCTGGGCGCCGGCCGCGGCCGGCGCTGCGCCTTCACCGGTGCCGAAGCCACCGGCGATGACGCTCAGGAAATTGCGATTCATCGCGCGGCACATGATGTAGGAAAGGATCGCGCCCGACGAGCCCACGAGCGCACCGGTGACGATCAGCAGGTCGTTGGACAGCATGAAGCCGGTGGCCGCCGCGGCCCATCCGGAGTAGCTGTTCAGCATCGATACCACCACCGGCATGTCCGCACCGCCGATTGCCATTACCATGTGGATGCCGAACAGCAGCGCGATCACGGTCATCACGGCGAGCGGCATCAGCCCTGAGTCGATGTCGTGTGCCTGCAGGAACGCCATGCCGAACCAGAGCACCCCGATCAACCCGGCGAGATTCAGCCAGTGTCGCGCGGGCAGCAGCATCGGCTTGCCGCCGATCTTGCCGGACAGCTTGCCGAAGGCGATCACCGAACCCGAGAACGTGACGGCGCCGATCAGGATGCCGAGGTAGATCTCGACTTCGTGGATCGTCTTCTCGGCGCCTTCGAAGGCGATCGATGTGTCGACATAGCTCGCGTATCCGACCAGGCACGCGGCCAGGCCGACCAGGCTGTGCATGATCGCAACCAGCTCCGGCATCTGCGTCATCTGCACCTTGCGGGCCGCGTACAGGCCGATCGTGCCGCCCACCACGAGCGATCCGACGATCCAGGGCAGGCCTGCGGCCGTGACTCGCGGCCCGAATACGGTCGCGAGCACCGCGATCGTCATGCCGATGATGCCGAACAGGTTGCCGCGACGTGAGGTCTCGGGATTCGAGAGACCGCCCAGGCTCAGGATGAACAGGATGGAGGCGCCGATGTAGGCGATGGTGGCGAGATTGGCGGTCATGCTGGCGCTCTCCTACTTACGGAACATCGCGAGCATGCGACGCGTGACGGCGAAGCCGCCGAACATGTTGACTGCGGTCAGCGTGAGCGCGAGAACCGCGAGGCCCAGGATCAGCGCGTCGGGCCGCCCCTCCGTCAGCGCATCGAGCGGTGGCGCCACCTGGATCAGTGCGCCGACCGCGATGATGCTCGAGATTGCGTTGGTCACGCTCATCAGCGGCGTGTGCAGGGCCGGTGTGACGTTCCAGATCACCATGTAGCCGATGAAGCAGGCCAGCACGAACACCGTGAAGTGAGCGAGGAACGAGGCCGGCGCGAAGGCGCCGACCAGCAGGAAGAGCAGCGCACCCACGCCGAAAGTAACGGCAAGGCTCCTGGCCGAGGCGGGCTCGCCGGCGCCATGGCCGTGGCCTGATTTCTTCGGAGGCGTGGCCGCTGCAGGTTTCGCCTGCGCCGGCGCGGCCGGCAGCTTCAGCGCCGGTGGCGGCCAGGTGATGCCGCCGTCCTTGGTCACGGTCAGGCCGCGGATGGCGTCGTCGTCCATGTTGACGTTGATGACGCCGTCCTTGGTCTTGCACAGCTCCTCGGTCAGGCGCAGCAGGTTGTTCGAGTACAGCGTGGAAGACTGCTTGGCCAGGCGGCTGACGAGATCCGTGTAGCCGATGATGGTCACGCCGTGCCGCACCACCGCCTCGCCGGGAACGGTGAGCTCGCAGTTGCCGCCCTGCTCGGCCGCCATGTCGACGATGACGCTGCCCGGCTTCATGCTCTTCACCATCTCGGCGGTGATGAGCTTCGGCGCCGGCTTGCCCGGGATCAGCGCGGTCGTGATGATGATGTCCGCGTCCCTGGCCTGCTTCGCGTACATCTCGCGCTGGGCCTGCTGGAAGCCCTCGCTCATCACCTTGGCGTAGCCGCCGCCGCCGGAGCCTTCCTCCTCGTAGTCGACCTTGACGAATTCGCCACCCAGCGACACGACCTGGTCGGCGACCTCGGCGCGCGTGTCGTTGGCGCGCACGATGGCGCCCAGGTTGGCGGCCGTGCCGATCGCAGCGAGTCCGGCGACGCCGGCGCCGGCGATGAAGACCTTGGCCGGCGGAATCTTGCCTGCGGCGGTGACCTGGCCGTTGAAGAAGCGGCCGAAGGCGTTTGCGGCCTCGATCACGGCGCGGTAACCGCTGATGCTGGCCATGGAAGTGAGCGCGTCCATCTTCTGGGCGCGCGAGAGCTGACGCGGCAAGGAGTCGATGGCCAGCACGGTGAGCTTGCGATCTGCGAGCTGCTGCATGAGCTCCGGATTCTGTGCCGGCCAGACGAAGCTGATCAGCGTGCTGCCGGGCTTCATCAGCGCGATTTCCCCGGGCGTGGGGGCGCGAACCTTGAAGATGATGTCGGAATTACCCAGCAGCTCCGTCGCGCTGCCCACGATCCCGGCGCCAGCGGCCTGGTAGGTGTCGTCGCCGAAGTTGGCGGCGGCACCGGCACCGGATTCGACGTTGACCGCGAAGCCGAGCTTGATCAGCTTCTCGACCACCTCGGGAACCGTGGCGACGCGCTTTTCGCCCGCGAAGGTCTCGCGCGGCACTCCGATCGTTAGCGACATGGTGACCTCATCGATGCATTGGGAGGTGCGACCTCCCGGTAGCCCGGACAGGAAAGCTAAGTTGCCGCCGTGCCGGGAATTTCTGGTAATCCTGCGGCCGGGCGGGGGAATGGATTATTGCACAGCGGTAACGTATCTTTCAGCCCATGCACAGCCTCTCACAGGAGGTCCTGCGTACCGACGTCTCGGGGATGCCACTGGAGTGGATCGACTACCGGGATGCCGTCCGTTTGCATTTCATGGGGCAGGTGGCCTACGCATTCGGGCAGCCGCTTGTTCCGGCTGCGCGGCGGCACCAATGCCAGCACCGGCCGCCGGACGGTGGTCGAGGTCAGTTCGATCGTCGCGACACGGGGACACAGCCACAATCCCGGCAATGTCCGCGCGGGCTACGTCCCGCCGCTCAACAACGAGACCCTGTTCAAGCGCGACGCGCACGTCTGCATGTACTGCGGACAGCGGTTTCTGTCCAACCAGCTGTCCCGCGACCACGTGACGCCGCTGTCGCGGGGTGGCCGGGACGCCTGGAACAACGTCGTCACCGCCTGCCGCAGCTGCAACAACCTGAAGGCCTGGCGCACGCCCGAGCAGGCGAAACTGCAGTTGATCGCGATCCCGTTTACGCCGAGCTATGCGGAGTACATCTACCTGAAGGGCCGTCGCGTGCTGGCCGACCAGATGGAGTACCTGCGCGCGCATTTCCCGCGCTCGAGCCCGCTGCACCAGCGCCTCGGCTGGAAACAGGGGACATAAAAGCCGGAAAAATAGGTGCCAGGCACCTATTTTTTCTGGCCCCTACCTGAACCTCGCCATGATCATCGCGTCGTGGGCGCAATCGTCCAGCAACAGGTAGTGTCGGCACAGGCCCTCGGTCTCGAATCCAAAGCGCCGGTAGAGCGCGATTGCGGCCGTGTTGTCGGCCAGCACCGTGAGCTCTACGCGCCTGAGCCCGCTGGCGAAGGCCGCCTCGAGCGTCGCGGCCAGCAGCCTGGCGCCAACGCCGATTCGACGGTGCGTTGCGGCCACGCCCATGCCAAGGACACCGCTGTGCCTGAGGGCCTCTCGCGTCTTCGGGGTGATGTCGCACCAGCCCACCACGCGCCCCTCGTCGACGGCAACGAACTGCGCGGCGGCGCTGCGCAGGTTTCCGAGCACGAAACGGCGCACCTGCGGCATCGGCGGCGCCTCGGTGAACGCGAGGTAGCGCCGCTCGCGCGCCACGGAGTCCAGCACCTCGCGGAATCCGGCGATGTAGCGGCGCTCGATGGGCAGGATCTCGACGGGCATGCGGATCACTCGTTAGCGCTGGCAGCTGCCGGCGTACTCGCCCAGAATGCCGCCCGTGCTCTACCTTGTCGACGCCAGCGTATTCATCTTCCGCGCCTACTTCTCGGTGCCGCTCGAGTTCACGGATCCGGAGGGCAACCCGGTGAACGCGGTCCACGGATTCGCTCGATTCCTGAGCGACCTGCTGGACAGGGAGTCGCCGGGCCACATCGCAGTCGCATTCGACGAAAGCCTCGAGCAGTCCTATCGCAACGAGATCTACCCCGCCTACAAGGCCAATCGTGAGCCGGCACCGCCTGAGTTGAAGCGCCAGTTCGGGCTCTGCCGCGAGCTGGTGCGCAGCTTCGGCATCGCCGAGTTCGGCAGCTCGCGCTACGAGGCGGACGACATCATCGGCACACTGGCGGCCCAGGCGCAGCGTGAGGGGCGGGCCGTCACGATCGTCAGCCGCGACAAGGACCTCACGCAACTGGTGACGACGCAGGACACCTACTGGGACGCGGTCGCGGACGTGCGGTACGGTTACAAGGACATCGAGGAGCGCTTCGGTGTGGTTCCTGAGCGCATGGCCGACTTCCTCGCGCTGATGGGCGACGCGGTGGACAACATCCCGGGCGTTCCGGGCGTCGGCCGCAAGACCGCGGCGACGCTGCTGAAGCACTACGCGACGCTGGACGGCGTCTACGAAAACCTCGACGCGATCCCCAGGCTCAAGTTCCGCAACGCGACGTTCGTCGCGCAGACCCTGCGCGAGAACCGCGACTCGGCGTACCTGTCGCGGCGGCTCACGGGCATCGCCTGCGACATGCCGCTCAACCCCTCCCGCGACGAACTGCGACGTCGGGCGCCCGATCTCGCGGCCGTGGACGCGTTCGCCGAAGCCCAGGGGTTCGGGCGGACGCTCGGTACACGCGCGCGACGGCTGGTCGGTGCAGGGTAGCTCGCGTTCCGCAGGCAATTGGGCCGCTGTCCAGGAGCAAGTGCCTTGAAAAACATCATTCGAATCCTGTCACTCATGCTGCTGGCCTGCGGGTCAGTACGGGCGGCCGCACAGGACACTCCTGCGGCGCCGACCCTGGACGCGCGGGTCGAGGCGATCCTGAAAGCCGCGGGTCTTCCATTCACCGTCGATGGCGGCGACTTCCGGCTGAACTACACGCTTCCGGACGGTCGCACGCAGCTGGTGTGGATCGCCTCGAAGACGACGAAGATCGCAGACACCGAATTCCGGGATGTGTGGTCGGTCGCCAATCGCGGCAAGGGCGAGCTGCCAGCCGAACTTGCCAATCACCTGCTCAAGGAGAATGTGCGGATGGTCCTGGGCGCGTGGCAGGTAAGCCAGGGGGAGGGCGAGTACCTCGTCGTGTACTCGTACGCGATCCCGGCAGAAACCACCCCGGGATTTCTCCAGGAAGTGATCGAGGCGGTCACCATCAGCGCCGACCGGATGGAAAAGGAACTGACCGGTCAGGACGAGTTCTGAGTCGGCGACGCAGCATGATGCGAGGTCGCATGTCGCGAGCACGCGCTCCGGGCGGCGTCCCGCCTTGAGGACGGCTGTCAATGCGCGAGCTAAGGTCAATTCCGAATAGGCAGCAGTTCATCGCCGCGATATCGTAGCCAGACGAGGTGCCGCGTCGCGGCACGAAACGGGAGCCATCAATGGTCGGCAAAGCCAGGAAACTGATAAACGAGCAGGTGGAGTTCGCCGGCGAGCAGGCCCGGGTCCTCAGCCGGGCGCCTGCCACACTGATGCGCCGGGCGGCGCAGAAGTCGGCAACAGGCGTCAAGGCGTTGCAGAGGCCGGTGCGAGCGGTGACGCGCTCTGGCGTGCGGCTCACGACGCTGACGCAACACACCGTGGAAAGCCTGCTCGAGCTGCAGCTGGAAGTGGTAACCGCCGCGCTCACCAATGCAGCGGAACAGCTCGATCGCGTGTCGCGTGCGCAGAGTGTTCGGGCGCTGGTGGGCGGGCAGGCCGCGGAGCTTCGGGCGGTGCGTGAACGCATCGTGAAGGACATCCAGCGGGTGGTCGCTATCCTGAAGCGAGCCGGCAAGGGAGCCCGCGCCGTGGCCACGGACACCTATACTGAGATCGTGAAGGCGCCGCGCGCGCAATCTGCCGCGACTCGCTCGACCGGCAAGCGCAAGCTGAAGAAGGTGGTCCGCAAGGCGAAACGCAAGGTTGCGAAGAGCTCGCGTCGCGCGCGCAAGCCGGGGACCTGATCTCCGATCACGCTCGCTTCCGATCGCTGCTGCAAGGGCCCTGCTCGCGAGTCACTTCGCCGCCTTGACTGTCGCTCCGCTCGGCACTCCGGCTACACTCCGGGCCGGAGGGAAGGGAGGACACATTGGCCGACACGCCGACAGAGCGTGATGACGAGGCAGCCTGGGCCAGGCTGGGCCGCCGCAAGGTAGTGCAGTGGGGGCTCGCATACGCAGCCGGGGCCTGGGCGCTGCTGGAGGTCATCGGCTTCGCCGCCGATGCATTTCAATGGCCGGACGCAATCAAGCCGTTTTCGATTCTGATCCTGGCGATCGGGCTACCCGTCGCCATGACGCTCGCCTGGTATCACGGCGACCGTGGCGAGCAGAGCGTGACGCGCGTCGAGCTCGCCGTCCTGACGTTGCTGCTGTTCCTTGGCGGTGGCGTGCTCTGGCTCTATGGGAATCGCAGCGTTCCTGTGACGGCCGGCGCCAAGGCTGTTCCTGCCGCACCCGTCCATTCGCCCCCTGTCGCGACTTCCGACTCTCGTCCCTCCATCGCCGTGCTGCCTTTCGTGAACATGAGTCCGGACAAGGACCAGGAGTATTTCTCGGACGGCTTGTCCGAACAGATGCTCGATGTACTGGCGAAGGTGCCGCAACTGCGCGTCATCGCGCGGACCTCGTCTTTCTCGTTCAAGGACAAGGAGGTCGACGCCGCGACCATCGCGCGCACGCTGGGCGTTTCGCACCTGCTGGAGGGCAGTGTGCGGAGGTCAGGGAGTCGCCTGCGCATCAGCGCCAAGCTCGTGCGGGCCTCCGATGGCTCGCAGCTCTGGTCCGAGACCTATGACCGGAATCTCGAAGACATATTCAAGGTACAGGACGAGATTGCCGGTGCAGTCGTCGCGCAGCTCAGGCTCAAGATGCTCGGAACGTCGCAGTCGGTCGACCGCACGACCGACCCCGAGAGCTACGCTGACTACCTGCGGGCCAGGCAGCTGTACCGGTCCAGCACCCGGGACAGCCTTGCACAGGCGAGCGCGCTGCTCGAGCGCGTCGTTGCGGTCGACGACCAGTACGGCCCCGGGTGGCGGCTACTGGCACAAACCTATTCCGCGCGGGCCTGGGTCGGCTTCCTGCCGCTCCATGAGGGGTTCGCCAAGGCTCGCGCAGCAATCCAGCGGGCGATCGACATCGATCCAACCGATGCAGCGGCGATCGCTCAGTTGGCTTCAGTGTCACTTATTTACGATCTGAATCTGCCCGAGACCGCTCGCCTGCTGAAGCGAGCCTTGTCACTCTCGCCGCTCGACGAGACCGTCCTGAGTGCGGCGGGGAGCCTGACGCTTGCGACGGGAGACGCCCGTCGCACGATCGCAATCTACGAGGAACTCGTGCGCCGCGACCCACTGAATGGCGGGGCCTGGGATGATCTCGGCTTCGCGTACATCGTGTTCGGCAGGCATGCCGACGCGATCGCGGCGCTGCGCAAGTCGCTCGAACTGACGCCCGACGCGGTGTTCACGCACGAGCATCTGGGCGAGGCGCTGATGTTCTCGGGCGACTACGACGGCGCGCTTGCGATGATGCAGCAGGAGCCCCATGACACTATGCGACGCCTGGGACTTTCCTTTGTCTACGCGGCCCAGGGACGACGCGACGAAGCTCAGAACGGCTGCTGGAAGAGGTCGGCAAGGAGCACCCGGACTTCGCCAGCCCGGTCGCGGCCGGCTACGCGAGGCTCGGCAAGGCCGACGAGGCATTCGAGTGGCTGGACCGGGCGCTGCGGGAACGCGATGGGGGCGTCCTGGAGATACGGGTTGGGCCATTGTTCCAGCCGTTGCGGCAGAATCCTCGCTTTGTACCGCTGCTGCGACGGATCGGCCTGTCGGACGAGCAGGTCGCTGCGTTGGACTTCAACATTGAAGTGCCCGTGGTCGCGGGGTCGAGCCGAGTCGGAATCGCCGCAAGCGCCTTGACGGCCTGCCGGGCTCGTCGGTCGACCCCGCGCCGCACCGCCGGACCAAATCGTGGCTCTGACCCTGGCAGGACATCTTCTGCGAAAATGCGCGCGTGAACCGTAGCCTGGACTGGCACGACCTGGCGCGAGCGATCTCGGCCGTAACCGGCCACGAGCTTGCGCCTGCGCCGACCGAAGCTGTCTCCGGCGGTAGCGCGTGCCTGCGCTGGACGAGCGACGCTGGCACGATGTTCGTCAAGATTGCGGGCGCCGACCGACTCTGGGTATTCGAGGCGGAGGCGGAGGGATTGCGCGCGCTCGAGTCGGCCAGTGCGATCCGCGTGCCGAGCGTGCTCGGTGCCGGCGTGGCGTCGAATCGCGCCTGGCTAGCGCTGGAGTGGATCGATCTAGAATCGCCGACGGCCCGCAGCGAAGCCCGTCTCGGCGAGTTGCTTGCAGCACAGCATCGCAGGACCGGCGCGACCTTCGGCTGGCACCGTGGCAACACCATCGGGCCCACGGATCAACTCAACGAACCCGACGCCGATTGGGCGCGCTTCTACGCGGAGCGTCGCCTGGGTTTCCAGCTCGACCTCGCAGAAAGCGGTGGTCACGCAGGCCGGCTGATCGACCGAGGTCGGCGGCTGTGCGAGTGCGTCCCGGCGCTGCTTGGCGGGCATTCGCCCGCGCCGTCGCTGCTGCACGGCGATTTCTGGGCCGGCAATCACGCCGAGGATTCCGCCGGACGTCCGGTGATCTTCGACCCGGCCGTTTACTTCGGCGATCGCGAGGCGGACCTTGCCATGACGCGACTGTTCGGTGGATACGGGCGCGAGTTTTATTCAGCATACGAGGCCGCGTGGCCACTCGAGTTGGGTTCGCACGAGCGCGTGCCGCTGTACAACCTCTACCACGTGCTCAACCACCTGAACCTGTTCGGTGGTGGCTATCGAAGGCAGGCCGAGGAAATGATCGAGCGACTGCTTGCCGAAGCCGGCTGACGTGTTCCAGGTGTGGAGCAGGAAGTGATTCGCGCGAATCAGCCTGGGTAGACACAGGATCCTGGAAAAAGAAAGCCGGGACAGGGGCGGGTGGCCCTGTCCCGGCATCCGGGACCGATTCGAGGACTTGGCGCGTCCGTCCTTGCTGCCTGTGTCGGCTGACGCTGCCTCTCGCCGGATCCGAAGCAGTCGAGGTGTTCGGGGGTGGAACTTGCTCGACGGGACACAGGATGCCTGCGGACCGTGACTGGAATGTGACAGCCGGCGACAGTAAGGGTCGGTATTCGTGCCGAGGAATTCGCAGGCCACTCGAGCCGGGCGTGTTGAATCGGAGCTATGCCAGAATGCGCACTTCCATGGACAGCACGCCCGTCATCCGCCTGAGCCCCGACCTCGACAGCCGCACGATCGCGGCTGTCTACGCTCGCCACGGCAGGGTGCACATCCCGTCGATCTTTCCGGTCGAGGTTGCCGCCCGCATCCACGGGGCGATGGTGTCGGAGACACCGTGGAGTCGCGTCGTAAGCGGCGAGACCCGGCACTTTGCCCTCGAACCCGGAGCCTGGGAAGCCGTGTCGGCCGAGAAGCGCATGGAGCTCGAGCACGCAGTGCACCAGAAGGGCCAGGGCGGTTTTGCCTACTTTTACGATAGCTTTTCAATCGCAGACCTGCACGAGGCGGGCAAGAATCTGGATTCGTACCTGATGCGCGTGTACGAATTCCTGAATTCGGAGCCATTCCTGGAATTTGCGCGCGCAGTTACGGGTGCGGCCAGCATTGCGTTCGCGGATGCGCAGGCAACCTGTTACCGGTCGGGGGATTTCCTGACCGCGCATGACGACGGTGTCGAGGGCAAGCGTCGCCGCGCCGCATACATCCTGAACTTCACGCCCGCCTGGCGCTCGGACTGGGGCGGGCTGTTACAGTTCCTCGATCGCGACGGGCACGTCGCGGAGGCCTATACGCCCGCGTTCAATGCACTCAACCTCGTTCGCGTACCGCAGCCGCACGCGGTGAGCTACGTCAATCCACTGGCCGGCGCCGCGCGCTACAGCATTACCGGCTGGCTGCGAGAACGCTGAAATCCCGCAGCTCCGTTGTGCTTGCCGGGGAGTCCGTCAAAGCTTCGCCATGACGTGCCGGACGACCGTGTAGTCCTCGAGTGCATACATCGACAGGTCCTTGCCGTAGCCCGAACGCTTGAGGCCGCCGTGCGGCATCTCGCTCACCAGCATGAAGTGAGTATTGATCCAGGTGCAGCCGTACTGCAGTCGTGATGCGACGGTGAGCGCCTTGCCGACGTCCTGGGTCCACACCGACGAGGCGAGTCCGTAGTCGGAGTCGTTGGCCCAGGACACGGCCTGGTCCGCGTCCTTGAACCGCGTCACCGATACCACCGGGCCGAACACCTCGCGCTGGACGATCTCATCCGACTGCCTCGCGCCCGCGACTACGGTCGGCTCGAAGAAGAAGCCGCCGCCGGTTCCCGCGTTGCCGCCCGCCGTGATCTCGATGTGCTGCTGCTTCCGCGCGCGCGAGATGAAGCCCGCGACCCGGTTGCGCTGCTCGGCGCTGATCAGCGGTCCCATCTCGACGTCTTTCGCGGTCTGCAACCCGGTCTTGATCGTGCTGACGGCCGAGGAGAGGTCTGCCACGAGTCGGTCATACACTTTCGCGCCTGCATAGATGCGGCAGGCTGCCGTGCAGTCCTGTCCCGCGTTGTAGTAGCCGAACGTGCGCACGCCCGCGACGACCGACTCGATGTCCGCGTCGTCGAACACGATCACCGGTGCCTTGCCGCCCAGCTCGAGGTGCGTGCGCTTGATGCCATCGCTCGCCTGGCCAAGGATCTTTGCGCCGGTTGCGACGTCGCCCGTGAGCGAAATCATCCTGACCTTCGGGTGCTTCGTCAGCGGCGCGCCGACCGATGGGCCGCGCCCGCAGACGATGTTGGCGACGCCGGCAGGGAAGATCTCCGCCAGCAGCTCGCCCAGCCTGAGTGCCGTGAGCGGCGTCTGCTCCGATGGCTTCAGGACGCAGGTGTTGCCGGCGGCGAGAGCCGGGCCCAGCTTCCAGGCTGCCATCATCAACGGATAGTTCCAGGGCGCGATCGAGGCCACGACTCCCACCGGGTCGCGACGGATCATGCTGGTGAATCCCGAGAGGTACTCGCCCGCGACGGCACCCGTCATCGTACGGCAGGCGCCGGCGAAGAAACGGAACACGTCGGCGACCGCCGGTATCTCGTCGTTCAGTGCCGCCGTGAGCGGCTTGCCGCAGTTCAGCGACTCGAGCTTCGCAAACGCGTGGCCGTCGGCCTCGATGCGATCTGCGAGCCTGAGCAACAGCGTCGCGCGATCCTTTGGCGCCGTTCGCGCCCAGCCGTCGAACGCGGCGTCCGCCGCCTTGACGGCGGAATCGATCTGCCCGCGTGACGCCTCCGGTACGTTTGCGATCACCTTGCCGGTCGCCGGGTTCAGCACTTCCTCGACCTTGCCCTCGCCCCGGACGAGCTTGCCGTTGATGAGCAGTTTCGTTTGCATTTGAGCCTCGCTGAAAAATAGGTGCCAGGCACCGAATTATTTGCACCGAATCAAGTCACGCGCCCGGCGCCTGTTCGTCCGGTCTGGTCAGGTAGTAGGCCAGCAGGATCGGCACCAGTGTCACCAGCATCACGACGACTGCGACGACGTTGGTGACTGGTCGATCGCGCGGCCGGAACAGCTCGCTGTAGAACCAGATCGGCAGGGTCTGCTGGTGCCCGGCCGTGAACAGGGTGACGATGATCTCGTCGAACGAGAGTGCGAAGGCGAGCATGCCGCCCGCGAGCAGCGCGCTCGCGATCTGCGGCAGCAGTATGTAGCGGAAGGTCTGGAAGCCGTCGGCGCCGAGGTCCATCGAGGCCTCGACCCAGCTCGCGGGCATGCGCCGCAGCCGCGCGACCACGTTGTTGTAGACGATCACAAGGCAGAAGGTCGCGTGGCCGGCCACGATGGTCCAGAAGTTCGGCTCGATGCCGATGGTGCGGATGCCGACCAGCAGGGCCAGGCCGGTCAGGATGCCGGGCAGCGCGATCGGCAGCACGAAGAGCAGGGTGATCGATTCCTTGCCCACGAAGCTGCGCTTGGCAAGTGCGAAGGCTGCAAGTGTCCCGAGCACCAGCGCCAGCGCAGTGGCGGCGATGGCGACGACCACGGAGAGCCTCATCGCCACCCAGATGTCCGAGCGTGCGAAAGCGACCTCGAACCAGTGCAGCGTCAGGCCCGGCGGAGGGAACTGATAGGTTCGGTCCTCGGTCGTGAAAGCATAGAGCACGATCACCCAGACCGGCGCGTGAAGGAACGCGAGTCCGGCCGCCGCCGCGAGCTTCTGGCCGAGGGACGCGCCATTCCAGTTCCGCTTAGAGCGCATCGAAGGCTCCAAGCCGCCGCGCAAACGCCAGGTAGAGTGCGATCAGCACGATCGGCACCACCGAGAACGCGGCAGCGAGCGGCATGTTTCCGGCGGTTCCCTGCTGCTGGTAGACCATCATGCCGACAAAATAGCCGGGCGCGCCGACCACGCTCGGGATGATGAAGTCGCCGAGCGTCAGCGAGAACGTGAAGATCGATCCCGCCGCGAGTCCGGGCAGCGCGAGCGGCAGGATCACGTTGCGGAAGGTCTGCGCCGGGCGCGCGCCAAGGTCCGCGGAGGCCTGCAGCAATGAGACCGGCACGCGCTCGAGCGACGCCGCCAGCGGCAGGATCATGAACGGCAGCCACATGTACACGAACACGATGAACATGCCGATGTAGGACGAGGCAAGTGACGGTCCGCCGACCACGGGTGTCGCGAGCAGCGCGTCGAGTCCGCCCTGGAGCCCGAGCGTCGCGAGCACCCACGAGGCGATGCCCTGCTTGGCCAGGATCAGGCGCCAGGCGTAGACCTTGACCAGGTAACTGGTCCACATCGGCAGCATCACGCCGACGTAGAAGAACGCCTTCAACTTCGGGCTTGCGAAGCGGGCCATGTAGTTGGCGACCGGAAAGGCGATCGCTGCCGATGCGATGGTTACCGCGACGGCCATCAGCACCGTTCGAACGACGATGTCCACGTTCGCCGGTTGCGTGAAGAGTTGCCGGTAGGTTGCGAGGGTGAGCTTCGGGACGACGCGCGCCGTGAACTCGTCGATGGCGTAGAAGCTCTGCGCGAGCAGGGTGAAGAGCGATCCGAGGTACACGGTGCCCATCCACATGAGCGGCGGCACCAGCAGCAGCGACACGTAGAACGCATTGCGTCGCTGGAAGAATGTCGAGACCGATCGCAGCACGACTCAACCTGCTTCAAGCCGGACCATGCTTTCCGGCCGCCATGCGAGTCGTACCTGCGAGCCCTGTGGCGGCAGGGCCGCACCCGAGGCCGACTCGGTACGCGAGACGGCGAGCAGCGTCGCCTGGTCGACGCGCACGTGGCAGCGGCTGCTGGCACCGTGGTAGAGCACTTCCTCCAGCGTGCCACTGCAGGTGACTGCGCCGTCGGCCGGCACGACGCCCTCCGGCAGCACCTCGATCAGCTCGGGGCGGATCGCGAACGACTGCGCACGGCCCGTGAGTCGCTCGGCGGCTTCGCCCTCGACGACGTTGGCGCTGCCGACGAAGCTTGCGACGAACGCCGTGCGCGGACAGGTGTACAGGCCGCGCGGCGTGTCCAGCTGCTCGACGCGCCCGTGGCTGAACACCGCAACACGGTCGGCCATGCTGAGCGCCTCACCCTGGTCGTGCGTCACGAACACGAATGTGATGCCCAGGCGTTGCTGGAGGCCCTTCAGCTCCGCCTGCATCTCTTCCCTGAGCTTCAAGTCGAGTGCGCCAAGCGGCTCGTCGAGCAGCAGGACCTTGGGGCTGTTGATGAGCGCGCGTGCGAGCGCGACGCGCTGCCGCTGGCCACCGGAAAGCTGCGCGGGCCTGCGGTCGCCGTAGCTTCCGAGGCGCACGAGCTCGAGCATCTCTGCCGCGCGCCTGCGACGCTCGTTGGCGGCCACTCCACGCACCCTGGGCCCGTACGCCACGTTTTCCGCGACCGTCATGTGCGGGAAGAGTGCGTAGTCCTGGAAGACGGTATTGAGGTTGCGGTCGTATGGAGGAATGTCCGTGACATCGTCACCGTCGAGCAGGATACGGCCGCTGTCGGGACGGTCGAATCCCGCGATCAGCCGCAGGCAGGTGGTCTTGCCCGAGCCCGAGGGACCCAGCAGCGCGAAAAATTCACCGGGCGCGACGGCAAGCGACACGTGGTCCAGCGCGACGACCGCGCCGAACGCACGGCTCGCGTCCTGGAGTTCGATGGCGGCGGTCATGCGTGGTGCAGCGGGGCCCCGGCGCCCGGGATTGCGGTCGAGTCGCTCCTCGGGAATCGCTTTGTCGACCGCAATCCCGGACTCCAGGGCCCCAGCATCACGCGTTACCGCCTGGTCGGCGCCTTAACGGCCGCCCATGACGGCAACGTAATCCGTCGCCCAGCGGCTGTAGGGCACGCAGGTGCCCTGGCTGCAGGCGGCCTCCGGCGTGCGCCAGAAGTGGATCTTGTCGAAGTTGTCGAAGCCGTTCGCGGCGCAGCCCGCGTCGGTCAGCAGTGCGTTGCCCTTGCAGGCCGCCGGCACGGCGGGCACCGAGCCAAACCAGGCCGCGACGTCGCCCTGCACCTTGGGTGTAAGCGACCACTCCATCCACTTGTAGGCGCAGTTCGGGTGCTTGGCGTTCGCGGCCAGCATCGTCGTATCGGCCCAGCCCGTGGCACCTTCAGTTGGAACTGTGCTCGAGACCGGCTGCTTGTTGGCCGCCAGGGTGTTCGCCTGGAAGGGCCAGGAGCCCGAGGCGACGATGCCCTCGGTCGTGAAATCCTGCACCTGCACGTTGGCGTCGTGCCAGTAGCGCTGCACCAGCGGGTGCTGCTTGCGCAGGACCTCGAGCGCCGCCGCGTACTGCTGCTCGTTCAGTTCATACGGGTCCTTGATGCCGAGCGCCGGATTCGTAGCCATCAGGTAGACCGCGGCGTCGGCGATGTAGATCGCCCCGTCGTAGGCCTGCACGCGTCCCTTGTTGCTCTTGCCGTCCGACAGCTTCTGTTCTTCGAACACGACCGCCCACGAGGTGGGCGCCGTCTTGAATGTCTTGGTGTTGTACAAGAGCACGTTCGGGCCCCACTGATACGGCGTACCGTAGTGCTTGCCGTCTACGAAGTGCCAGGGCGCATCTTTCAGGCGGTCATCCACCGTCGCGTAAGCCGGGATGCGACCGATGTCGACTGGTTGTACCGTGCCCCCGCGGATCAGGCGCAGAGTTGCGTCGCCCGAGGCCGTGACGAGGTCGTAGCCACCCTGCGTCATCAGCGACACCATCTCGTCCGAGGTGCCGGCCGTCTTCACGTTGACCTTGCAGCCCGTCTCGGCCTCGAAGGGCGTGACCCAGTCATAGCCCTTGTCGGTCTCGCCGCGTTCGATGTAGCCGGGCCAGGCGACGATGTCGACCTGCCCTTCGAGCGTCGTTGCCGGCGCGGCGGCGGGTTCGGCCGCAGGCGCCTGGGCTACCTGCTCCTCCTCCTTCTTCTTTGCGCAGCCTGAGAGAACGAGAGTGAGCGCGACGGCGACGGTGATCGCCAGGCTGCTGTTGATCGTCGTGGTATCGGTTCGACATGTTGATCGCCCCCAGGCAGTTATGCTGATTTTCGATTGAACGCTGCTGACCGATTGTAGTCTCAAGCGACGTGGGGTTTCAGCACCTCCGGCGGTCGGCGGCCCCCTAAGGGCGCCTGTCGTTCGCCGGGGCAGGCCGCGGCTCGAGAACGAGTTCAAATTTGATGCGCACGTCGTCGCCCAGCCACTTCGTGTCCTGCCATTCGCCCTGGCCGACGCCGAAGTCCAGGCGGCGGATGGTCGTGCCACCCGCAATGGCCGCGCCGCGGCCGTCCGCTGCCGGCTTGAACGTGAACAGCACGCTCACGTCGCGGCCGATCCCGCGGATCGTGAGGCGCCCGTGCGCGTCGTAGCGCCCGTCCGGGAGCCTCGTGAACCGCGTGGCGTCGAACGTGGCCGTGGGCCAGCGACCTGACGCGAAAAAGTCGTCGCCGACGAGCGCCTTGTCACGGGTCTCGTCCTGCGTGTCGGCGGATGCCGTGTCGATGGTGACGTGGAAGCGGCTTCCCGCGAGATCGCCAGGATCGAAGGCGATGTCCGCGCTGAAGTGCCTGAACTGGCCCTCAAACTCTCCGCCCGCCTGCGTTGCAACGAACGCCAGCCGGCTGCGCGCAGGATCGGTCACCCATGTGCTTGCCGCTCGCGCAGGCGATGCAAGCGCCAGCATCGTCACCAATGCTGCGGCGATGGTTGCGGCAGCGTGCCGCGGCCGGTGCAGGTCGCCAGTACGGCTCACGATTTGCGGCGGGCTACGAACGGCAGCATCCTGCGCAGCGCGTCATCCTTCATCCAGAAGTGGTGGTAGAGGGCCGCTGCGACGTGCAGCGTGGCTACGATCACCAGTGTGTAGAACGTCGCTTCGTGCACTTCCTCCAGTATTTCGTGCAGGTCGTGGTTCGCGCCGACCAGCGCCGGGAACTGGAACCACCCGAACAGTGTCACCGGGTAATTGGCGGCGGAGGACATGGCCCAGCCGGTGAGCGGCTGCGCGAGTATCAGCAGGTAGAGGAGCCCGTGGCCGGCAGCCGCGGCAATCTGCTGCTGCCTCGGCATGGGCACCGGTGCCGGTGCGCCTCGATTCGCCAGTCGCCAGCCGATCCGCACCAGTGCGAGTATCAGCACCAGCATTCCGAAGGACTTGTGCCACGAGATCACGGACAGCTTTTCCAGGCCATCCGGCAGTTCGTCGGCCGACTCGGCGATGAAATACTGTGCAATGATCAGGACGACGATCGTCCAGTGCAGGAACTTCGCGAGTGATCCGTAGGAGTCCGCGGTATTGCGCCACTGCATGAACATCATCCTTTACCGTTCGGGGACGGCCGCATGGTAACCCAGCGCCATCGGCGGCCGACTGCCGGCTTCGCGTGCCGGCGCCGCTGGACCGAGTCCAGCCCAGCGCGCTGGCGAATGCGGCGGGTGCTGCGCGCCGGCGTCATCGCCTGCGCCGTGATGGCCGCAGCGTGTACCACTCGCGCTCCTGCGCCCGTGCTGCTCCCGCAGAAGCCCATTCCGGAGATTTCACATGGGCCGCCCGGCGTCACGGGCGAGATCCCGGTGCCAGCCGGCACCCGCGCGTTCGAGATCGATCCCGCGAGGAGCGTCATCACGATCCTGGTCTATCGGGCCGGGCCGATGGCAAGGTTCGGGCACAACCACGTCGTGACGTCGGGTGGGGAGACCGGCGTCGCCTGGGTGGGCCGCGACCCCGCGGAATCCGGATTCGAGATGCGTATTCCCGTGGCGGCACTGGTCGTGGACGACCCGGCCGCACGCGCCGCGGCCGGCGGGGAATTCGCGGGCGAGGTTCCCGACAGCTGCGCGCGAGGGCACCTACCGGAACATGACGCGGCCGGAAGTGCTCGACCTTGCGGAATTTCCCGACATTACCGTGCGCTGCGCCGGCCTCGCCGGGACCTGGGATCAGCCAGTGGCCGCTGCCGACCTGACGATCCGCGGCGTGACGAGACGCATCGAAGTCCCCGTCGAGCTCGAGCGTTCCGCTGGCACCCTCTCGGCCCGAGGCTCGCTGCACATCCGCCAGACTGACTTCGGCATCACGCCGTTCAGCGTCGGCGGTGGCGCAATCCAGGTGGGCGACGAGCTGGACCTGCGCTTCGAGATCGTGGCGGTGGCGCGCTGAAGGCCTGGCGTGTGACGCGAACTGGCAATTTCAGCACTGCAAGGCCAGTGCGAGTCGCGTAAAGGCTGCGTCGTGCCTACTCGGCGGAGGTCATGAGCAACAGCCAGGTTCCCTCAGGCGCCTCCAGCAGCGCGTTCTCCTTCGGATCCATGCCGCGCGGCAGCCGGTCCGGCATGCGATGGCCCTTTTCCCGCAGCGCGACGATGCGTTCGGCCATCCGGGGGTTCGAGAACGTCAGCACCGGATTTCGGAGGTCGGTCTCGTAGAGGCCCACGTTCAGGTCGCGATGCGAGGCCACGACACGGGTGAACGGCACGCGCTCCGGATCGAAGGCGATGAAGCCGAGCGAGTCCCAGAACGCCGCCGAGCGCGCGAGGTCCGCGACCGGCACGCCGAATTCCTCGAAGTAGCCGAGCCACGAAGCACGCAGGTCGCTCGCGGGAGGCGACGAAAACGTGCGCGCCTCGACCAGCATGATCCGCTGGCCCGATGGATCACGGAAGCCGATCTCGTGCATCGCGTCCTCGCCCAGGCGCGAATAATCGAGTTCTATGTCCAGCGACTCGAGGTCCGCGGCATGTGGCGCGAGGTCTGGATGCACCCAGGTCAGCGCGGGTGAGGCCATTTCGCAGGCGTGCAGTCCCAGGTTCAGCCGCCCGTCAGTGACGACCGCGTATGGGTGAGTCCGCGCGTCGCCGACGCGCGCCTGCACGAAGCCCAGCGATTCGTAGAATGCCAGCGACTCCAGGATGTCCGGGGCCTGGACACTGACTTCGAGGAAGCGCCCGAGCATGTACCTAGGCCTGAGCGCCGAGTTCTAGCGCGCGGTGCCTCGATGCCTCGCGGGCAGCCGGGTCGTCGCTGCCGGAGAACTCGGGCCAGCCATGCGCGTGGTTCGCGACCAGGCCCGCGTACAGGCCGACCTGCGCCTCGCTGGCATTCAGGCACGGCACGTAGTCGAACGCCTCGCCGCCGTGCGACAGGAACATGTCGCGGTTCTGCATGCAGATTTCCTCGAGCGTCTCGAGGCAGTCGGTGGCGAATCCCGGGCAGACCAGCGTGACCTGCTTCGGCCCCGTGTGCGAGTAGTCGTGCAGCAGCACGTCCACGTAGGGCTTCATCCATTCCTCGCGTCCAAAGCGCGACTGGAAGCCGAGCGACCAGTCGCCGTCCGCGAGGCCGAGCCTGGCCGCAACGCGGCGCGCGGTCGCCTGGCAGAAACAGTGATACGGGTCGCCCGCCGTGAAGTAGCGCTTCGGGATCGAGTGGAACGAGAACAGCAGGTGCTTGCGGCCGTGCGCCTGCCAGTGCGTGGCGATGCTGGCGGCGATCGCGTCGATGTAGGCGTCCTCATCCCAGTACTGGTTCACCACGCGCAGTTCCGGGATCCATCGCCAGCGGGAAAGCTCCGCCGTCACGCGCTCGAAGATCGATGCGGTGGTGGTGGCCGAATACTGTGGATACATGGGCAACACGAGCAGTCGCTGCACGCCCGCGCGTCGCAGTCGTTCGAGGGCATCGCGTATCGACGGGTTGCCGTAGGTCATCGCCAGTTCGACCTGCACCCGGTCTCCATGGCTGGCGCGCATTCGTTCACCGAGCGCGGCCGCAAGCCTGCGCGACCCGACCATCAGCGGCGACCCTTCGTCGGTCCAGATCTTCCCGTAGGCGTGCGCGCTGCGCTTCGGGCGCACGCGCAGGATGACGCCGTGCAGTATCAGCCACCATAGCGCGCGCGGCATCTCGATCACCCGCGGGTCCCACAGGAACTCGGCCAGGTAGCGGCGCACGGCTGAGGGCGTCGGCGCGTCGGGAGTGCCGAGATTGACGAGCAGGACACCGGCCTTCGACGGCCGGCCGTGGGCGAAATCAGGACTGCCGAGGTATCCGGTCATCGGGTGCCAAAAGCCTTTTCTGGAGGGCGCGCGAACGATACCGCATGTGCAGGAACGCCACAAAGAAAGCGCAAGCCAATCGAATGACGATCATGCGTGCATGACATTCCGGTGACCGGGTCGGCCGCCGATCCGCACGAGGCGTTGCCAGTCAGGAGTCCGCGGATGGCGGGGCCGGCGGAAGAGCATGCGGGCCCCGCAGGTCCACTCGCGGAAACACGTACAACATCGCGAGTCCGATGGCACAGGCCGACGCGCAGAAGATCAGCGACGGCAGTGGCGTGTCGGTCGGGAAGTGACCCATCAGCTGGACGCAGATCGCGCCGATCATCTGCTGCAGGAAGCCGATGAGGCTCGAGGCCACGCCCGCGTGTTCCGGCGACCTGCTCACAGCCGTCGCGGTGACGTTCGGCAGCGCGAGTCCCTGCCCGAATGCCAGCACGCCCATCGGTATGAAAATCCAGAGAGGGTGCGTCAAGCCCAGCGCCGCGAAACCAAGCGCCGCGCCGGAACCGGCGACCGTCAGCAGCACGCCTGCGACGACCATCCAGTGCAGGTCGCGGCGAGCCATCAGGCGGCCGACCGACCAGTTGCCGAGGAAATATCCGGCGGCAATGAACAGGTAGTAGAAGCCGAACTCGGTGGCCGGGCGTCCGAGAGCCGATACCATCATGTAGGGCGCAAGCGAGATGAACACCAGGAAGGTCGCGTAGACCACGGCGCCCTGCAGCACGCAGCCGGCGAATTGCGGATCGCGCGCGAGTGACCAGGTGGTCGCGAGCATCTCCGCCGCGCGCGGTGGGCGCACTCCGGCGCGTCGCGTTTCGGGCAGCCGGCGCCAGGCGATTGCCCCGACGACCAGCGTCGCCAGCATCAACGTCGCGAATATGGCTCGCCAGCCGAGTCCGGCCGCAACGAAGCCACCGAGCACGGGCGCCAGCGAATTGCCGAGCACCGCAACCATGGTCAGCGACGCGAACAGCTTCGCCATGCGTTCGGTGGGATAGAGGTCGGCCACGATGGCGCGTGCCGTAACCAGGCCGGTTGCTGTCCCGAAGGCCTGCAGCCCACGACCCGCGATCAACCAGTGCAGGCTCTGCGCGGACAGGCACGCGATCGTGCCGACGACCATGATCGAGAGGCCGTACAGCACGGCGTTGCGCCGGCCGTAGCGGTCGGAGATCGGCCCCCAGACCAGCAGCCCAAGCGCGAACGTGACCAGTGACACCGAGAACGTCGCCTGCACCGCGGCGACACTCGCGCCGAAGTATTCGCGGACCGCGGGCAGCGCCGGCAGGTACAGGTTGGTCGCGATCGGTCCCAGCGCCGTGACCGCCGCGAGCAGCAGCAGGAGCGCGCGGTCCGACAGCGGGCGCGTCAATCCTCGATGCCGCCGATGCAGAGGTACTTGATCTCGGTGTAGTCGAGGATGCCGTACTTCGAGCCTTCGCGACCGCTGCCCGACTCCTTCACGCCGCCGAACGGCGCGACCTCGGTGGAGATGATGCCGGTGTTGAGTCCGACGATGCCGTACTCGAGTCCCTCGGCAACGCGCCAGGCGCGCGCGAGATCGCGGGTGTAGAAGTACGACGCCAGGCCGAACTCGGTGTCGTTCGCCATCCGGATCGCCTGCTTCTCGTCCTTGAACGCGAAGATCGGCGCGACCGGGCCGAAGGTCTCCTCGCGCGCGACCATCATCGCCGGGGTCACGTGCGTGATGATCGTGGGCTCGAAGTACGTGCCGCCGAGCGAGTGGCGCTTGCCGCCGAGCGCGAGCTTGCCGCCCTTGGCGAGCGCGTCCGCGACGTGTTCCTCGACCTTGGCGACCGCCTTCTCGTCGATCAGCGGGCCCTGTTCGGTGGCGCCCTTCAGGCCGTCGCCCACGCGGAGCTTCCGCACCGCGTCCACCAGCTTCGCGACGAACGCGTCGTACACGCCTTCCTGCACCAGCAGCCGGTTCGCGCACACGCAGGTCTGGCCGGTGTTGCGGTACTTGCTCGCGATCGCGCCCTGCACCGCGGCGTCGAGGTCGGCGTCGTCGAACACGATGAACGGCGCGTTGCCGCCGAGCTCGAGCGACACTTTCTTCAGCGTGCCGGTGCACTGGGACGCGAGCAGCTTGCCGATCTCGGTCGAGCCCGTGAAGGTCAGCTTGCGCACGATCGGGTTCGAGGTCATCTCGCCGCCGATCTCGGACGCCTTGCCGGTGACGACGCTGAACACGCCCTTCGGCACGCCGGCGCGGTGAGCGAGTTCGGCCATCGCCAGCGCGGAGAACGGCGTCTGCATCGCGGGCTTGCACACGAACGTGCAGCCGGCCGCGAGCGCGGGGCCGGCCTTGCGCGTGATCATCGCTGCGGGGAAGTTCCACGGCGTGATCGCCGCGACCACGCCGATCGGCTGGCGCAGCACCAGGATGCGCTTGTCGGGCTGGTGGCCGGGAATCACGTCGCCGTAGACGCGCTTGGCTTCCTCGGCGAACCATTCGATGAACGACGCAGCGTAGGAAATCTCGCCTCGCGCCTCGGCCAGCGGCTTGCCCTGCTCGGCAGTCATCAGCATCGCGAGGTCGTCGGCGTTGGCGAGCATCAGGTCGTTCCAGCGCCGCAGGATGATCGAGCGCTCCTTGGCGGTCTTCGCGGCCCAGGCCGGGAAAGCCGCTGATGCGGCCTCGATCGCTCGGCGCGTCTCGGCCGCGCCCAGGCTCGGGACCGTGCCGATCACCTCGCCGGTGGCCGGGTTCGTGACCGAGACCGTGCCGCCCGAATCGGCGTCGATCCAGGCGCCGTCCACGTAGCACTGCTGGCGGAGAAGGGTGGGGTCCTTGAGCGTGAATGACATGGCTGGTTTTCCTGCTTGCTTCGTCGGGCCCGGGCTGCGGACTTGGGCGCACCGCAGCAGTCGGGACCCGGCCTCGGTCGGAGCGCATAAGGATATCAGGGCGATGATCTCGCGCTGGGTCGCCGCCCGAAAAAAATAGGTGCCAGGCACCTATTTTCGGGGAAAGGAGAATGTCCCCTATTGCGGCTGGCCCTTGCCGAGTTCGACGATCGATACGACCAGTCCATCGACGAAGCGCACCCGCCGCATGAGCTTGTTGGGGCCGAAGTCATAGGTCCAGAGGTCCACCGGGACCTCTTCCGTGCCCGGGAACGAGTAGTAGGTGCCCCCCAGTTCGTACTGTGGTGCGCGCTGGATCCAGGTGCGCTCCCTCTTTACCGGTTCGCCGCAGACGTCGAGCACCTTATCGATGCTGTCGCCGTCCTTGACGATGCGGCTGTCGCAGCGCATCGAGTCGGCGAGTGCCGCGCCGGGCAGCAGGCATAGCGCGGCGCATGCAACGGGGGCTCCGCGAACCACACGACCGCGGCGGACGCCAGCTTGCGCTTAGTATCCATATCCGTTGGTCTGGATATCGTCGAGTTCGTCGCCGACGAAGCGAAACGTCCGCAGCAGCTTGTTCGGCCCGAAGTTGTAGGTCCAGATCTCGACCGGGACGGTAGACCAGCCGGGCCACAGGTAGGTGTTCTCGTACGGGCCGTTGTAGTAGTTGGGCCCGGTCCGCCGACGTAGCCCGCGAGGCTGATGCTGGTGGGTTCGCCACACAGCGTGCGCACCTTGTCCTTGCCGTCCCCTTCGCTGACCAGGCGCGTGCCGCAGCGCATGGTGTCGTCGGATGGCACGGCCGGGGGCGAGGCAAGCAGCATCGCCGCTGCGCGAGCACCGAGCCGATGCCCGACAGCAGCTTGGATCGACAGGCCGGGCGAGAGTGCAGTTCCATGGGGGATGGTATGGCGATTTCGCCCGGGTACTGCAATCCGCAATGTCCGGGTGAAATCTGCCGTGGATCTGGCGGCCGGAGCCGGCCGCCCAGGGGAGATCTGGCGCAGGCAGTGCGCGCGGATTTGACTTAATGCCAGCATTTCTGACCAGGAAACTCGTACCACTTAGACCAAGTCCGGCTTGCAAGCGCCTGAATAGTCGCCGCCTCGTTGCTGCGCCGCACCAATAGTTCGGCAATCCGGGCTTTGTTCGCCTGGGATCCGCGCCCGCCTGGTGCCCTTCGGCGCCAGTCTCCGGTCCTTGGGCGTAAGCATCGATCCCCCGCGCCGACTGAATTCGGCACCGGAAATCTGTGACCTGGAACACCAGTCGTTCCAGCGAACCGGATCACAATCGCGCCAAGGGCAAACCCATTGAAAGGTGGGGACGCAAAGCCTCCGGGCTAATGGCTCGCAAGAGCCGACGCTAGCGGGGTTGCCGGCAGAGTGCCGTATCCGAGGTGCGCGTTCGCGTGCTTCCACGTTGCCTGCCGTCATGCGTCCGGCGCGCACTAGCGCGTTTCCGTGAAGGGCCGTCTTCCCTTGGCTGCTGCCTCCCGGCGGTCGCGGATTCGTGCATCGCAAATTCAGCTCGCAACACGTGAAGATCACCATGAACACATACCTTCGCCAAGCGCATTGGTTACGCCACGCTCACCGGCGCGGCGCTGTCTGCTTTCATCGTTCGGTGCGACCGCTGCCTCGCAGCGAGCCATCGACGTGCTGACCGCTCGCGGGGCTGCGCCAGGACGGATCGCTGCCCCAGCAAGCGAAGGCGCAGTCCGGCGTGTCGGGAGTGTTGAATCCCGCGGCACTCTCGTCGCCGGGACTCAAGCTCACGCTCGCCGACGGCACGACGATCGAGGCGCGGCTGCAGCGCACGGCCAGCGACTCGAAGAAGGGCACGCAGTCCTGGATCGGCACGTTCGACGATGCGCCCGGCAGCGTGCTGGTGCTGTCGAAGGCGAAGGGCGTCGTCACCGGCTTCGCGAACTACAAGGACCAGATCATTCGAGATCCTGCCGTCGTCGGGCGGCAAGCACGTGCTCTACGCCGTGGACGAGAGCCGCACGCCGAAGGGCGAATTGCTGCTTCGGCCCAAGATGGCGGCCGACACCACGGGCGCGACGAGCGCCGACTACGGGCTCGGCACGACGACGGCGACCACGACCAATGTCGTGCAGGACGTGCTCGTGCTCTACACGGCCGCAACGCGCCGCTCGTTACGGCCAGGCGTCCATCGAGAGCCAGATCCAGTCCGCGGTCCAGGCCGCGAACCAGGCGTACCAGAACAGCCTCGTCGGCATCACGCTGAACATCGTCGGCCTGCAGCAAATCCACAGTCGCAGAAGGGAGTTCCATGAGCGCAACGGTCAGCGCGCTCCAGGCGAACTCCGCGGTGGCGCAACCTGCGCAACCAGGTCGCGGCCGACATGGTCATGCTGGTGAGCGAGAACACGGACTACTGCGGTCTCTCCAATCTCATGACGTCGAACAGCACGAGCTTCGCGCCGATCGGCTTACAGCGTCGTGGCCTCGGACTGCCTGAGCAACCAGTCGCTGGCGCACGAATTGGGCCACCAGCAGGGCCTGATGCACGACCGCGACAACTCGAGCGGCTGGAGCGGCGTGTACCCGTACTCCTACGGCTATCGCCGCTGCGTGTCGGACGGCACCGGGTTCCGGGACGTGATGTCCTATTCCTGCACGGGCGCGCCGCGCGTGCTGGAGTTCTCGAATCCGAACGTCAACTGGAACGGCTACGCAGCGGGCGTCAGCTACGAAGCGGACCCGGCGAACTCAGCGGAAAACGCGCGCTCACTGAACAACACGGCCTGCGACCGTCGCGGCCTTCCGTGGCGCGGTCGTCCACGAGCACGCTGCCCGCGGCGCCTTCCGGCATGACCGTGAAGAGCGTGGCCTACAACAGCGTGAGCCTCGCCTGGACCGACAACGCGAGCAACGAGACCGGCTTCAAGCTCGAGCGCTCGCCGAACGGCGTCGACTTCGTCGGAGATCGCCACGCTCGGTGCCGACACCAGGTCGTATACGGACGGGTCGGCAGCGGCGAAGACCACCTACTACTACCGCGTTCGCGCGTACAACAGCGCCGGCGTATCCGCCTACTCGGGAGCCGTCAGCGTCACCACGCCGGACGTGCCGCCGCCGCCGCCTTCAGCCCCGACCAGCGTGGCTGCGGCCGATGACGCGACGGTACGGCCACCGTGTCGTGGACGGTCGCCACGACCGACGCCAACGGGTTCGATGTGCTGCGTGAAACGTGGAATTCGCGCAAGCGCAGTCTGGGGCAGCGCGACGACTGCGGCGACGGTACCGGCGACCGTGCTCTCCATCGTGGATACGAGCGGCGCCGGCCAATATCGGTACTCGGTGCGGGCCAAGAATTCGGCGGGGTCTCGGGCTACGCAGGGCCGGCGCCGGTCACCGTGACTTCGGTCGCCACCAGCACCACGAGTCCGGCCAAGCGCAAGAAACGGTAATTGCGCCAGGGTGGTTTCATTCCCGGGGTTGGTATGGCCGAGAGGTAGCGGGCCGCCCGGGGTCTCAGACGGGACTGAACTGCGCGAATGGCGCAGGCCGCCCGACAGCCGGGACTACCTAATCACCGAAGACCGGGCCGGCGGGGGCGAAAGATGCAGACATCCATCGGGTTCGGGTGGCTCATGACTAATTATTGGGCATCACCACGCACTTGGCTGAGGCATAACCGATTGAATTAATCGCCTGTTTTACTGGGCAGCCCAGTCCCGTGGTTCCAGATGACAAAAAGAAAAGGCCCCGCGGGTTACCCCGCGAGGCCTTTTAATACAGTCGGTCCGGTTTCGCTTACGCCTTGACGCGACGGCGGCTCAGGCCAAGACCGAGCATACCGAGGCCGAGAAGGGCGAGGGTGCCCGGCTCAGGAACCTGCTCGTCGGGCGGACGCGGGCCGCCGGTGACGGCGATCGAGCCCGTGGAGCCATTGCAACCGCCCGTGAAGCAGATTACGTCCGCAGCAAAGTACGCTCCGCCATTGCTAAGTGCATACGCAAAATCGGACTCCAAAGCATTCAGGAACGTGAATGTCAGTGGATCGGAGATCTGGCCAGGTGAGCCATTTGCGCAGCCGCTCCCGGTGCAGTCAATCATCAGCGTGAAATTCGTGCCGAACGGCGTACCTACGCCCGGGGCCGCTACTGTGTAGTTCGAATTCGACACGCCATTGAACAGGACGTTGGAAACGTCCGTCGTCGCTGCGCCGTTCGTAACCATGAACGCGAAAGTCGAATGCGGCCCACCGGTGGTCACGAAGTTCATGTCGCTACGAAGAACGACGCTGACGAGCACGTTTCCACCAGACTGAGTCAGAGTCACCGTCCCGTAAGGACCGGCACCAAATGCACCAACAGCGGTGGCGTCGAAGTCGTAAATGGTTGTCGCGCTAGCGGCGCCAGTCGTTGCGAGCAGAATCGCCGCAAGACTCCCGCCCAAAAATTTCTTCATGTTCATTTTCTTTATCCTGGACCGAACTGTTGAGGTTCAAACAACTTGGAACTCGGGGGTTCCGCACCAAGAACAAAGCAAGTGTCGTGCCAGAATTTTAAGTACTTAATTTATAAGGTATTATCTCAGTCGATCGGGCAAGCTGTCATGGCTCCTGTAACCATTTCCGACGCTGCGCGGGCGGCGGACGGCCGGCGCAGTCAGGGGTGCAGCGCAACCGGAATATGTTGCCGGGGTGTGCCGAAGTACGGTTCCAGCCGTGCAAACCTGGGTCGATGGGACCGCCGGCAGACTCTGCTAATCTCTCCGTCCGTTCGGACACCCCTGCCC
>CAWFXR010000020.1:0-58804 GCA_963819835.1 uncultured Gammaproteobacteria bacterium | reverse complement strand
CATGTGCAGCAGTGCGTCGTAGCGACGACCGGCGAGCTGTCGTCGAAGCGCGCGGTAACCGTCGATGCCCGCCTTCTTGTCGAACGTCACGAAGTCGATTCCTGGCAGGTGCCCGAGCAGCTTGTGCTCGAGCTTGCCGAGTATCCACGTGATCCGCGTGGCGGGCCAGGCGTCCTGCAGCGAGCGCACGACGGGGAGCACGTGGCACACGTCGCCGAGGGCCGAGAGCCTCAGCACGCAGATCCGCTCAGGCGGCTGGTCGATTGGCAGTGGCTGCATGTGACGTGAAGGTAGGCAGCGGCGGCCCGATGGTGAACAATCCGTCCCTTAGAACCCGACAGGGGCGATGGACACGGTGAGCGCTGGCCCGGAAGTCGAGGTGCGGACTGCGCGCGGCGCGATGCTATACGATGCCTCGTGCATCGACCAGCCGGGCGATCCGCTCTTCGAGCGGTCGTACTGGCGATCGCGCGGTACGCTCGAGGAAGTCGCCGGCGGTCGCGGCACGGTCGCATTCATCCGCGACGGCGCCCGGCGCTGGGTGCTGCGCCACTTTCGTCGCGGAGGCTTGCTTGCCCGATTCGTCGACGACACCTATCTCTGGACAGGCGCGGAAGGCACGCGCGGCTTCGCCGAATGGCGCCTGCTGCGACGGCTGCGCGAATGGAACCTGCCTGTGCCGCGGCCCATCGCCGCCCGCTACACGAGGTCGGGCCTCGCGTATCGCGCCGATCTCATCACCGAGGAACTGCCGTCGCGGCTGACGCTGGCGCGGGCGCTCGCGGCCCGGGCGCTCGATCCTGCCGGCTGGCGGGCTGTCGGACGTTGCGTCGGTGCGCTGCACTCCCACGGCGTGCGCCACGCGGACCTGAATGCGCACAACCTGACGCTGGCCGCGGATGGCGCGGTGTACGTGCTCGACTTCGACCGCGGGCGCATCGAGCCGCGCGGCAACTGGGAGCAGCGCGTGATCGAGCGTCTGCACCGTTCGCTCGAGAAAGTCTCGCGCGACCTGCCGGCGGACCGTTTCGACGCCACGCAGTGGGATGAGTTCCTGCAGGGGGTCGCGGAATGCGCGCCGTCTACATCCTGCTGACCTACCTGCTGGCGCCGATCGTCATCGCGCTCGAGGGCTGGAAGGCGCTCTGGAATCCGGAGTATCGCGGCCGCCTGCACCAGCGGCTCGGGTTCGTCACAGGCCAGGATCGGCCCGGATGCCTCTGGGTGCACGCGGTCTCGGTGGGCGAGGTCCAGGCGGCGGCCGGGCTGATCCGGGAATTGCGCCGCCGCGTGCCAGGCCTCGACGTCGTGCTCACGACCGTGACGCCCACCGGGCGCACAGCGCGTGAAGGCGCTGTTCGGCAACGAGGTGCGGCACTGCTACCTGCCGTACGACCTGCCGGGCTCGGTGCGCCGGTTCCTCGACCGGATCCGGCCGGAAGTGTCGATCATCGTCGAGACCGAAATCTGGCCTACGCTCTATCACGAGCTCGGACGGCGGCGCATCCCGCTCGTGATGGCGAGCGCGCGCGTCTCGACCCGCTCGGTCGACCGTTACCGGCGCATGGCGTCGCTGTTCCGCGAGACGCTGTCGCACGGCATCCTGATCGGAGCGCAGAGTGCCGCCGATGCGGAGCGGTTTCGGGCGATTGGCGCCCCGCCGGACCGCGTTCGCGTCACCGGCAACGTGAAGTTCGACCTCGAGCTGCCTCAATCGGAGGTGGACGCGGGACGGGATTTTCGGCGCCGCTCGGCGCCCGCCCGCCCGGTGTGGATTGCCGGCAGCACGCACGAGGGCGAGGAGGAGGCGGTGCTTGCGGCGCAGGCCATCGTGCGAGCCCGGCATCCATCCGCGCTGCTGATCCTGGTGCCGCGCCATCCGCAGCGCTTCGACGCGGTGCGCAGCCTGCTGCGCAAGCGCGGCCACCTCTACGTGCAGCGCAGCTCGGGCGAGCTGCCCGTCGCTGCCCATGAGGTTTTCCTGGTCGATACGCTCGGCGAACTGCAGATGTTCTATGCGGCGGCCGACGTGGCATTCGTGGGCGGCAGCCTGGTGCCGATCGGCGGGCACAACCTGCTCGAGCCCGCGGCGCTCGGCATGCCGATCCTCTCGGGGCCACACACGCACAATGCGCAGGACATTGCCGAGCTGCTCTCCCAGGCGGGCGTGCTGCGCATCGTGCGCAGCCGGGAGGAACTCGGGCAGCGCGTCGCCGACTACTTCGACGATCCCGCGCGCGCGCGGCAGGACGGCGCTCGCGGCCAGGACGTCATCACGTCGAGCCGCGGTGCGGTGGCGCAGCTGGTCGAAATGGTGCTGCCGCTGATCAACCGGCAGGACGCGGCGAAGGACGCGTCTGCTGCAGTGTCTCCGGCGTCGTGAGCAGGCCGTTGATCGTGGCGAGATCGCCCGGCGCAAGCACTCCGGCTGCGGACTTGAGACGCACCACGTTGATCAGGTAGTCGTAGCGGCTGCGCGCGAAGTCGCGTTCGGCCTCGAAGAGGCGCCGGCGCGCGTCGAGCACGTCCACCGTGGTGCGCGTGCCGACGTCGAACCCGGCCTCGGTGGCCTCGAGCGCGGTCTGGTTCGACTTCACGGCCTGCTGCAGTGCCCCGACGCGTGCCCTTTCGGCGATCACGCCGAGATAGGAGTCGCGGGTCTCACGCTCTGCCTTGCGCATCGCGCCATCAAGGCGTTCGCGGGCGGCGCGATGCAGGTGGACCTGCTGCCGTACCTGCGACTGAGTGATGCCGCCGCTGAAGATCGGCAGCGTGAACTGCAGGCCGATCGTGTCCTGTGTCTGGTTGTTGTCCGCCGGCCCGGAGAGGCCGTTGTTGGTCTGCGTCGCATTGGCGTCGTACTTGTTGTACTCGCCAACGATCTCGACCCTTGGCATGTGGCCGCTCTGCGCGATCTTGATATTGTCCTTGGCGATATCGACGTCGAGCCGCGCGGCGATCACGTTCAGATTCTGCTCCGCGGCCTTGTCCACCCAGGTCTGCTCGTCTGCCGGTTGCGGCTCGTTGAGCGCCATGTCGTCGGCGGGCTTCACAAGCGTCTGGTACGCCTCACCGGTCAGCTCGCGCAGGAACTCCAGCGCCGTCGCCAGCGAACGCTTGGCGAGAATCACGCCAGCCGTCGCGCTGTCGTGCGCAGCCCGGGCTTCCTGCACGTCGGTGATCGCTATCAGGCCGACCTCGAAGCGCTTCTCCGCCTGCTCGAGCTGGCGGTTCACCGACTGCAGCGTTGCTTCCGCGGCGGTGAGCGTGTCGTCCGCGGCGAGCACGTCGAAATAGCGCCCTGCGACCCGCACCAGCAGGTCCTGCTCGGCGGCACGATAGTCCGCCTCTGCGAGCGCCACCTGCGAACCGGCGCGCTGCAGTGTCTGCCACTGTGCCCAGTCGAACACGGTCTGCGTGAGTTGCCCGCGGACGTTCCAGAAGTCCGAGTCGGTCTCCTGCTGGTTGCTCACGATGGCGATGATCGGCGGCGGACCGGGATCGACCGCCTGGTTGAACGTCGCCTCGCTGTCCGTGTTGCGCGTGGCGTATATCCCGTCCGCGCTCAACTGCGGAAGCAGGGCCCCGAGCGCCTGTGGCTTGACCTCGAGTGCCGCCAGCCTGCGGGCGTCGGCCTCCAGGATCGTCGGGTCGCTCTTGGCCGCGGCCTGGTACACCTGCATCAGGTCCTCCGCGCGGGCCGTGGCGAACGGACAGCGCCAGCGCAATGCCCCAGGCAAGAGCCGATGACTTTTTGTGCATGCAAACTCCATACGGCGGCCGGGCCGCCCCTAGGTCAACTAGTGTTGTAGTAGACTACAACACTTGCAAGTCCGTTGGCTACTCCCAGTGGGCCGGTTCAGAAAACGAACTTCGGCGGCTGCTGGGCGTGAATGAGTGCGTCGATCGAGGTCTCGAAGAGGCTCTCGCGCAGCCACTGCCCCGGCCCCGTGCGGGTGATCCGCTGCGCGGCCATGGCGCTTCCCACGCCCGTGACCACGAACAGGCGGCCGCCCGCGGCAAGCGCCCGCTCGAAACGCGGGTCGTAGACCGGCAGCGAGCCCGTGAGCGCGATCACGTCGTAGCCGCCGTCGGCCTCGAGCGTCATCGCGTCCATCACTTCGACGGTGACGTTGTGCGCGCCGGTCCGGGCGAGGTTGTCGCGCGCCGCGTCCGCCAGGTCGGGAAAGATCTCGAGCGAACGGACGCTGTGCGCCAGGCCACCGAGGCAGGCGGCGAAGAAACCGCTGCCGGTGCCCACCTCGAGGACGCGATCGCCGGGCTGCACTTCGAGCGCCTGCAGGATGCGGCCTTCGAGATTCGGCGCGAGCATGCTCTGCCCATGACCGAGCGGCACGCACAGGTCGGCGAAGGCGAGTTCACGATACGGCGCCGGCGCGAATTCCTCGCGTGGCACGCGTTCCATGACCGAGAGCACCCCGAGGTCGAGCACTTCCCACGCCCGAACCTGCTGTTCGATCATCTGGCGACGGGCGGCGACTAGGTCGAGCATGGCAGTGAATCCAGGTGGCGGTTGCTTGGCACGGCGAACGGAGCCGGCGAGGCGGGCAGGTTAGGGACTTGGCCACCGGCCGACAAGCCGAACTTGACCCGTGATTATGGTGAAATCGGGGGGTCGGCGCGAATCGTTCCGCTATGCTCCGGGGCATCGCTGCAAAACAACAAACCTGCTGGGGCCTGATCGCCCGAAGCACCCCCGGACCGGAGGACATGGCTAGTCCCGACAACAACCTGCTGATCGCCGTGCTGGTGGGCCTGGGCGCGCTGGCCGTGCTGCTGGCCGTGCTGCTGTACCGGCGACACCGCGAGGCGCAGCAGGTCCGCGACATCGGCGAGCGGCTGGCCGCCGTGGCCGCGACCGGCGACCTTGCCGAGCGGCTCGCCCCGCATGCGGTGGGCGACAGCGCGGGCGATTTCGCGGAAAACGCCGATCGCCTGCTGGCGCGCCTGCAGCACGAGACGGTGACGCGCACCGAACGCGAGCTGGTCTATCGTCGGCTGACCGAAGCCATGCACGAAGGCGTCGCAGTTGACCGGGACGGCATCCGGCTCGCCAACGCGCGCTTTGCCGAACTCTGCGGAGCGACCTCGCCCACCCAGCTCACCGGCCGCCAGCTCACCGAGCTGGTGCACCCTGATTATGCGGATCTGCTCGGCGAAATCGTGCGCCGGCACCGTGAGCGCCAGTCCTCTCCGGAGCGATTCGAAGCGGAACTGATCTCGACCGACGGACCGGGCCGCCGGCTGGAGTTCGCGTTCGCGCCGATCACGTTCGAAGGGCAGCCGGCGCTGCTGGTGACGGTGGTGGAGATGAGCGCGGAGCCGAAGCGCAGCGAAGCCCGCGGTCATGGAACCGCGTGGGAGGCGCTGGACGCGCTCGGCGAGGGCGTGCTCACGACCGATGCCGAAGGGCTGATCGTCTACGCCAACAAGTCCGCGGAACTGCTGATCGGCAAGCCCGCGTCCGACGCGCTGGGGCACACGCTTCAGGACGTGATCAGCCTGGTGGACGAGGGCGATCGCAAGACGCTCGGCGACCCGGTGCGGCAGTGCCTCACGACGGGTGCCCGCGTGCACATCGGCCGGCGTGGCATGGTGGTGTCGAACGACGGCGGCGGCGAACGCTCGATCGAGCTGACCGTCTCGCCGCTGCGCAATCCTGCCGGCGACGTAGCCGGCTCGGTGATCGCGCTGCGCGACGTCAGCGACCTGCGCGGACTGACGCGGCAGATGTCGTACCAGGCGAGCCACGACGCGCTCACCGGGCTCGTCAACCGCCGCGAGTTCGAGCGTCGCCTGCAGGAAGCGCTCGAGGCAGCGCAGGCCGGCGGACAGAAGGCAGTGCTCTGCTACCTCGACCTCGACCGGTTCAAGGCGGTCAACGACGAATGCGGCCACGTCGCGGGCGACAGCATGCTGCGCGAGGTTGCAGGCCTCATCAAGGATGCCGTCCGCGATTCGGACACGGTCGGGCGTCTCGGCGGCGACGAGTTCGGCGTGCTGCTCGTCGGGTGCCCGCTCGAGAAGGCGCGCCAGATCGCCGACGACGTGGTGCGCGCGATCGGCGACTACCGCTTCGTCTGGAAGGACAAGATATTCAACATCGGCGTGAGCGTCGGCCTGGTCGAGGTGTCGCGGGAAAGCGGCTCGCTCGAGGACATGATCGGCGCGGCCGATTCGGCCTGCTACGTGGCGAAGAAGCAGGGTGGCCACGTGCACGTCTACTCGGCGCGCGACGAGGCATCCGCACGCCAGCGCGGCGAGATCCACTGGCTGCAGCAACTGCAGTCCGCGCTGAAGGACGGCCGCTTCGAGCTGCATGCGCAGCCGATCGTGGCGGTGGACGCCGAGGCCTCGCTGGGCCCTGGTCTCGAGATCCTGCTGCGCCTGAGGGACGACACCGGGGTGCTCGTCGCTCCCGCGGAGTTCATGGTCGCTGCCGAGCGCTACCGGCTGATGCCCCACGTCGATCGCTGGGTGGTGCAGACGGCGCTGGCCGCGCTCGGCCGCGGAGCGGTGCGCCTGGCGGCCACCCGCAGCCTGTGCATCAATCTTTCGGGGCAGACGCTCGGCGATGCCGGGTTCCTCGAGTTCGTCGTGGATTGCCTTGACCGCACGGGCGTGTCGCCGGACCGCGTCTGTTTCGAGGTGACCGAGAACTCGGTCATCACCAACATCGAGCACGCGCGCCGCTTCATCGGCGTGCTGCACGGCATGGGCTGCCAGTTCGCGCTCGACGACTTCGGTCGCGGCCTGAGCTCGTTCTCGAACCTGAAGAACCTGTCGCTCGACTATCTCAAGATCGACGGCTACTTCATCCGCAACCTCGCCTCGGACAACGTCAACCAGGCGATGGTCACCGCGATGATCAAGCTCGCACGCTCGCTCAACTTCCAGGTCATCGCCGAACAGGTGGAAGACATGAGCGCGCTCGACTCTGTCCGCCGCATGGGCGTGGACTTCGTGCAGGGCTACCAGGTCGGCAGGCCGCAGCCGCTGGCGCTCGCCGGCTGAGCAGGTGAGGGTCATCGCGGCTTGCGCTATCGTGGCGCCATGATCACGCTGGCCGCGCTGTTCACGTATCCGGTCAAGTCCTGCCGCGGGACGGCGCACGAGAGCGTGTTGCTCGAGGCGGCGGGACTCGCGCACGACCGCGAGTGGATGTTCGTCACGCCCGGCGGACGCTTTCTCACTCAACGCGAGGAGCCCCTGCTGGCGCGCGTGTGCGCGTCCGTGCAGCGGGGCGAACTGCGGCTGTCGGCGGAGGGCGCCGGGGAAGTGTGCGTGCCGCCTGGATACTTCGGGCCGCCCGGCGAAGTGACAGTCTGGCGCGACCGGGTGAATGCGTTCGACCAGGGCGACGAGCCCGCAGCCTGGATCAGCGCGCTGCTCGGACGGGATGCGCGGCTGGTCCGTATCGACCCTGCGGCACGGCGCCGGTGCGATCCCGCATGGACGGCAGGCGCCGAGGCCCACAGCCGCTTCTCGGACGGCTATCCGCTGCTGGTCGTTTCGCGCGCGTCGCTCGACGACCTCAATTCACGACTGCAGGCGCCCCTGCCGATGGACCGCTTCCGTCCGAACCTCGTGCTCGACGGTCTGCCTCCCTATGGCGAGGACGAAGTGCACGAGCTGACCGCGGCGGGTATTCGCCTGAGGGTCGTCAAGCCCTGCACCCGCTGCAGCATCACGACCACCGACCAGTCGGCAGGCGTGGCCGTCGGCGACGAGCCGCTGAAGACGTTGAAGTCCTATCGCTGGGACGCCGCGCTGCACGGCGTGACGTTCGGCCAGAACACGATCGTCATCGAGGGCGCGGGCTCGACGCTCGAGGCGGGGATGTCCTTGACGGCCCGCTCGCGATGAGGGGCATCAATGCCAGCACGACGAGCGACGCATAGTAGGCGGTGCCGGAAACCGGGTCGCGCGTCGCGAAGTACTGCTGGAGCGTCAATCCTCGCAGCGGCATCACCACGCAGAATTCGGCTGCCAGCAGCAGAGCGAACGCGAGAATCCCCATTGCGAGCCGCGGTGCGGTCGTGAGTGGCACGTGGAACCGGCGGATCGTCCAGCGTGCTGCGAGCCACATGACGACGATCATCACCGGAAGTTCCGCGAGTTCGGCAGCCCGCGCGCCGATCCGCGGCACCAGCACCAGGATCCGCAGCGGTCCGAGCAGGAAGCCCGTGCCGAACGTCAGCGCGAAGTAGCAGAGCCCTGCCTTGATCGCGGGCGTCACCGTTTCAGCCACGCCCGGCGATCGATTGCGCGGTGTGCGCAGGCCAGAGATGAGGCGAGCGGAAGCCATAGCGGAAGGCCGCGATGTAGGCCGGCAGCAGCGCGGCCATGAAGGCGAGCACCAGCACCAGCGCCGTCGTGCTCGCAGCGGCCACGCGGACCAGCATCAGCGCAGTCGCGACGAGCAGGATCCAGAACACCCTGCGCCAGTAGGTTTCGTTGCCGATCGCCCGCTGCATCGCATATCCCCAGGTGGCGGTCAGCAGCGCCAGCGTCACGACCCAGTTCGCGGCCATCAGCCACGTGACCGGCTCGCCCCTCAGCACGTTTCCGAACTCGCCGATCACGACTGCCGCCGTCAGCACGGCCGCGTAGCCGATCCAGGCCCAGGGGAAGCGCGGTCGTGCCATCAGCGCGGCGACCGCGGCGCCCGCAGGTCCTCGAGCAGCGTGCCGACGGCGAGCGCGTCGACTTCGTGCTCCTCGTCGCGCCACGGCTCGACGAGTGCGGCGCGATTCCAGTCGAGCATCGACGGGAGCGCGAGCAGTCGCTCCACGTACGCAGCGGCCGGCGCGCTCAATGCAAGACCATAGGTCCGCACGCGCGAACGCCACCGGAGCGAAAAAGGCATCCACCGCGCTGAACTTCGCGCCGGCGAGGAACGGGCCGCCGAACCGCTGCAGCCCCTCCGACCACAGCTCGTCGATCCGATCGAGGTCGCGCTGCAGCGCCGGCGGAACCTCGTGCAGCCTGACCCGCAGTCCGCAATTCATCGCGCAGGTGTTGCGCAGGGCGCCGAACCCGGAATGCATCTCGGCGGCTGCGCAGCGTGCCCAGGCACGTGCTGCTGCATCTCCCGGCCATACGCCTGCATGCCGCTCGGCGAGATATTCGGTAATGCCCAGCGAATCCCACACTACCGTGCTGCCGTCGACCAGGCATGGCACCTTGCCGCTCGGCGAGAACGCACGGAACTTCGTCCAGCTCGTGCCCGGGTCGAATGCGACGACGTGCTCCGCGAACACGATGCCCTGTTCGCTCATCAGCACCCAGGGGCGCAGCGACCAGGACGAGTAGTTCTTGTTGCCGATGTAGAGCTCGTACATGGCGCCTGTCCTCGGGGTGGGGACGCTATCTTACCGGGCCTCAGAGCCAGCGCCGAACCCGGCTGGCATAGCCCGCGTAGTCACTGCCGAACGCATTGGCCAGCGCTCGTTCTTCGCGGGGAATCTGCACGCGGTCGATGTACAGCACGAACGCCAGCGGTCGCCATGATCAGTCCCACCGCGTTCGAGAGATAGAGGCCCCACGCGACGATCACCAGCAGCATCCCGAGATACATCGGGTTGCGGGTCATGGAGTAGACGCCCGTCGTGACCAGCGTCGAGGCACGCTCGGGGCGCGTCGGGTCCACGGTCGTGCCCGCGCTCCGGAAGGGCAGGACACCGAGCGCGCACAGCACGAGCCCCGCAACGGCGGTCGCCGCGCAGACGAGGCCGCGCCACGGAACGGTCAATCCGGCCTGCGGAAAGGCGCGGGCGGCGACCCACATCAGTGCCGCGAGCAGTCCCACGAGTGCGAGCGGCGGAATGCCCTTGCGCATGATCAGTAGTGCGGCGGAATCTCGACGCTGCTGGCGTCGGCTCCGCGCGTTTCCAGTTGCTCGAGCTGGCTCCTGAGCTGCCGGTTCAGTTCCAGCATGCCGTCGATCTCGCGCTGCTGCCGGTACATGACGTCGCTCAGCTGTTGCACTGCGCGCTCCAGGTGCGCGACCTTGAACTCGAGCGCCTCGATGCGATTCGATTCTTCCATGGTTCTGCGTACCCTGCGGACTACAGCAACGGGGCGGCCATGCTGGCGATGCCCTCCAGCAGGCGCGCCGACACCGGTCTCTCCCGCCACTCCCGGAGGACCACCGGAAACGAGTCGCGCTGGTAGCCGAGCTGCAGCGCGAGCAGTTCCGCGGCAAAGGTCGCGTCGTAGATCGCGAGCATCAGCTCGAAGTTGAGCGACAGGCTGCGGATGTCGAGGTTCGCCGTGCCGAAGAGTGCGACCGTACCGTCGATGGTGATGCTCTTGGTATGCAACAGCCCGCCCGTGTAGCGACGAATCTCGACCCCTGCTCTCACCAGGTCGTCGAAGTACCACCGGCTCGCGTGCTCGACGAGCCAGGAGTCGTTGCGTGCCGGTACGATCAGCGTGACCTGGCAGCCGCGCATCGCTGCGTTCTGCAGCGCGAGGGCCAGCGAGCCGTCGGCGACGAAATACGGCGTCGTCAGCACGATCCTGCTGCGCGCATTGTTCACCGCCTGCGTAATCACCCGAAGGTTGGCCGCTTCGTCCACGCCAGGTCCGGACATGATGACCTGGGCGACCTGCGTCCCGCTCGGCACTGGCTGCACGGTCGAAACCGCTTCGGCTGCGCCGGGGTCCGCATCCGGCAGGGTTCCCGTCTGCATGCCCCAGTCGAACTGGAACACCGTGCGCAGCGCGCCGACGATCGGCCCTTCGGCGCGCACCATCGCGTCCACCCACTCACCCACGCCGTCCTGCTGCTTGAAGAACCGGGGATCGACGAGATTCATGCTGCCCGTGTACGCGATCCGGCCATCGACCACGACGATCTTGCGGTGCAGCCTCAGGTCGATGCGCCGGAACGGGATCTTCCACGGACTCACGGCGAGAGCGACCTGCAGCTCGATGCCCGCGGCGCGCATCCGGGCGGGCCAGTCGGACTTCAGGAACTCCTTGCTGCCGAGTGCGTCGAGCAGCAGCCGCACGGTTGCGCCACGCGCGGCCGCGCGTGCCAGCGCGTCGGCGACTTCATCCGCCGTGCCGCCGGCGTTCCAGATGTAGAACTCCATCTCCACGCTCGCCTGCGCAGTGTCCACGTCCGCAATGATGGAGCGCAGGATCCGCTCCGCTCCGCCCTGGAGCTGGAACGACGACCCGGGCAGCGGCCGCATGCCCGTCGCGCTGGTGGCAAGCCGGGCCAGCCCGTCCCAGGGTGGCGCGAGCTTGCCCGATTCGCTGCGCGCATCATCGGCAAGTGCGGCCACTGCGCGCGGCACGCGTGCGAAGAACTGCCGCGCGAACTCGGCTCTACGCCGGCCAATCGGTCGCTCGCCGATCAGGACGTAGGCAGCTAGCCCGACGACCGGAAAGACCGCGACCAGCAGCAACCACGCGAACGAACTGCCCGGCTGGTGGCGCGTGAGGATCACGCGAGCCCCGACCACCCCGACGATGAGCAGCTGCCCGACGATCAGGGCGATCGCTTCGACGTGCTTTGCCAGCGTCAGCTCTTCCATCGTTGTCTCCGTTCGGCCCCGACTCGCTACAGCTTGTGCGTAGACAACAGCAGGCTCGTCTCGGTGCTCAGCACACCCGCGATCTGCCGGAGCCGGTTCAGCACCAGGTCGATCTCCTGCAGGCTGTCGGCGCGCACTTCCGCCACGATGTCCCACCGCCCGTTTGTCGTGTGCAGCGTTTCCACCGCCGGGTCGCCGCGCAGTTGCCGCAGTGCCCGCTCGAGCGTGTTGCCCTCGACGGCGATGGTCGTGATCGCCGCGATGCGGTTCGACGCCTCGTTCGGCTGCATGCGCAGCGTGTAGCCGGCGATCGTCCCGCTGCGTTCGAGTTTCGAAATCCGATTCTGCACGGTACCGCGGGCGACACCCAGCGTCTTGGCAAGCGAGGCGACTGATGAGCGTGCGTTGGCCCGCAGCAGGCCGATCAACTTCCGGTCGATGTCGTCCATGATTGCGCTCGATGTGATCATTTCGCCAATGTTACTGATCATTATGCTTCATTTGCCGCGAGAATCGCACAGTTTTCTGGCTTCCTGTTGGCATCGGGGAACAGGATCATCATGTCTCCTTTCCGCCCGTGCCGTTGCCCGGGCGTGCTCGCTGGAGACACGTGATGGTCGACTACATCGGCATTGACGACATTCGGCGACTCGTCGAGACGTTGGGCACGGGCGAGTTCATCGCACGGCTGGCGCGGGAAATCGAGGACGACTACCGGCGCTGGGACGAATTCGAGAAGTGCCCGCGACTGGCCAACCATTCGCCGGTCGGCGTGATCGAACTGATGCCGATCACCGACGGCAGCCGCTACACGTTCAAGTACGTCAACGGGCACCCGCAGAACACCACGCGCGGCCTGCTGACCGTGACCGCGTTCGGCGTGCTCGCGGATGTAGAGACCGGCTATCCCCTGCTGCTTTCGGAGCTGACCGTGACGACGGCTTTGCGCACCGCCGCGATGTCCGCGCTGGCGGCGCGCTGGATGGCCCGCGAGGACAGCCGCGTGATGGCGCTGATCGGCAACGGCTCGCAGGGCGAGTTCCAGGCAATCGGCTTCCGTCGCATGCTCGGCATCGAGGAGCTGCGACTGTTCGACGTCGACCCGCTCGCAACAGCGAAGCTCGTGAAGAACCTCGAATCGATCCCCGAGATGTCGGGCGTGAAGGTCATACGTGCGTCGTCGGCGTCCGACGCGTGCCGCGGTGCCGACATCGTGACCACGGTCACGGCCGACAAGCGCAACGCCACCATCCTGACGCCGCCGATGGTGCGGCCGGGCATGCACCTGAACGCGGTCGGCGGCGACTGTCCGGGCAAGACCGAGCTTCACCCGGATATCCTGCGACGGTCGGACACGCGCGTGGTCGTCGAGTACGAGCCACAGTCGCGCATCGAGGGAGAGATCCAGCAGCTCGAGAGTGACTTCCCTGTCGTCGAATTCGCCGACGTCGTCCGGGGCGGCACGCCGGGGCGCGGCGGGCGCGACGAGGTCACGATATTCGACTCGGTCGGGTTTGCGCTCGAGGACTATTCGGCGCTGCGCTTCCTGCACTCGTTGCTCCTCGAGGAGCGCTCCGGCCGCCGGCAGATCGATCTCGTGCCCGACCTCGAGGACCCCAAGGACCTGTACGGCGGCACGCTGGGGCGGGGCCGCATGCGGCCGCGCCTGCGGGCCGCGGGCTGACCGTGTTGCTCATGCAGGCGAAAGTTTCACTCGTCGGTGCTCCGACGGACATCGGCGCCAGCACGCGAGGCGCGTCGATGGGCCCGGAGGCGCTGCGTGTCGCCGGCCTGCAGCAGACGCTCGAAGCGCAAGGCGTCGAGGTCGTCGATCGTGGCAACCTCGGCGGGCCCGGCAATCCGTGTCTTCCGCCCGTGGATGGCTATCGGCACCTCGCCGAGGTCGCGGCCTGGAACCGGCTGGTACACGACGCGGTGCACGGCGAGCTGGCAGCTGGCCGCCTGCCGGTCCTGCTTGGCGGCGACCACAGCCTCGCGATCGGCTCGATCGCGGCCGCTGGCCGGCATTGCCGCGAGACCGGCAAGCGCCTGAGAGTGCTCTGGCTCGATGCGCACGCCGACTTCAACACCAGCGTGCTGACGCCGAGCGGCAACCTGCACGGCATGCCCGTCGCATGCCTCTGCGGCCATGGCCCGCGTGAGCTCGTCGAGATCGGCGGCAACGGTGCCGGCGATGAGTCCCGACGCCATCCGGCAGGTGGGCATCCGCAGCGTCGACCAGGGCGAGAAGCAGTTCGTCCACGAGGTCGGTCTCGAAGTATTCGACATGCGCTACATCGACGAGATGGGCATGCGCCACACGCTCGAGCAGGCGCTGCTGGGCGTGGATGCGGATACGCACCTGCACGTCAGCTTCGACGTCGACTTCCTCGACCCGGAAATCGCGCCCGGCGTGCTGACGACGGTTCCCGGCGGGCCGTCGTACCGCGAGGCGCAGCTCTGCATGGAGATGATTGCCGATACCGGGCGTCTCGCTTCGCTCGACGTGATGGAGCTGAACCCCGCGCTCGACGAACGCAACCGCACCGCGAACGTGGCCGTGGACCTGATCGGCTCGCTGTTCGGCAAGAGCACGTTGATGCGACGATGAACGCGCAGCGGCCACGCGGACTCGTCGCTGCAATCGCGTACCTGGCCGTTGCGGCGGCCGGCACGGCCGTCTACTGGATCGTCTTCTTCACGTCGGGCGCCGTGCAGGTGCAGGGCGATGCCGCCTACCTCGCCTTCGAAAGGGCCTTTCCGCTCGCGGACGGCTGGATGGCGGCGTGCGCGGCGCTCGCCGCAGTCGGGCTCTGGCGCAGGCGCTCCCTGGGGCCTGCTGTTCGGGCTGCTGGCCGCGTCCAGCCTGGTGTTCCTCGGCTGCATGGACGTGCTCTGGAACCTGAACGCCGGCAGCTATGCGATCGGCAGCGGCGCCATGACGGCCGAGATCGTGATCAACGTCTTCTGCCTCGCGGGCGGGCTGCTGCTGATTCTCTACCTGTGGCGGCATCGGCGCTC
Organism: uncultured Gammaproteobacteria bacterium; assembly: GCA_963819835.1. Classification (GTDB taxonomy): domain Bacteria; phylum Pseudomonadota; class Gammaproteobacteria; order Steroidobacterales; family Steroidobacteraceae; genus RPQJ01. The sequence continues at coordinate 44,213 of CAWFXR010000020.1, read as the reverse complement.
GCTCGCCTGACGCCCCGGCGCCATTCGCGAGGCGACGTGCCGGACCAGTCCTTGAACGCCCGGGAGAACGCGCTGGCATCGGCGTAATGCAGCACTGCCGCGATCTCGCCGGCGGGCATGTCGGACTCGTTCAGCAACTGCCGCGCGACCTCGAACCGGGTCACGTTGGCGAGAGCCTGCAGGCTCGTTCCCTCGGCCTGCAGCTGGCGATGCAGCGAGCGACGACTCATTGCGAACATGAACGCGACCGTGTCCGCCGAGTCGGTGCCCGCGAGTACCATCGTGCGCAGCACGCGCCGCACCTTGTCCGACATGGTCAGCGCCTCGGCGGCCTCACGGTCGCTGACGAGCTTCGCGATCGCCGCCCGCAGGGCGGGATCGGATCCGTGCACCGGTTCGTCGAGCCAGCGCTCCGCGAAGAAGACCGCGGTGTGTTCGGCGTCGAATACCAGCGGTACACCGAAGAGGCGTCGGTAGGGCGCCAGGTTCTTCGGCCGCCGATGGGCGAACGAGATGCGGGTCGGTTTCCAGCGCGGACCACACAGTTCGCGCATGAACGAGAAAATGGTGGAGGCCGTGAAGTCATAAAGCGGGCCCACCTGGAAATCGCCCCGATGGTAGATCCCGTAGGCAAGGCCGATTTCGCCGGGGAAGGTGTGCAGCACATAGCCGACGCCGCCCCGGTCGTGCAGGTGCAGGTGAAACACCAGGCTGCGAATCGCCTCGCGCAACGACCCGGCGTGCTTCATCAGCTGGAACACCACCCCGAGCGTCGCCGGCGAGAATCGCTGCCCGAGCAACAGGCCGAAATGCGGGCAGCCGGTCGCTGCAATGCACTCGTTCAGCAGCCGGCCGGCAGTGTCGAAGCTCGTCCAGCCATCCGGATCCGCGAGGCCGCGCTCGCCGAGTCCCGCCTTGCCGAGGACGCTGGCGGGATCGACGCCGAACTCGCCGAGCACTTCCGGGATCGCCACGATCGTGCCGAGCCGGATGTTGTCCGCAGTCTGGCTTCCATGCCGCAGGCGTGCGCACTGCAGTCACGGGGCGTTTGTGGCGTGCGCTCATCGGTGGAGACGCTGGTCTGCAAGCAGGTTGTGTGCCGGCATTCTGCCTGCTGCCGGACAGGCTGTCTCAACGGGTCAAGTGACGGACGGCGGATATCTTTAGGTTTGGCCGTCAGGCATGATTCTGCCGCTGCGATGCACCGGCCTGCTGCCGGCGCGCGCGCCGCAACTGCGTTAACCAGGAGGGAAAGATGAAGTTCTTGAAGCTGCGTTCGACTTGTGCGATGGCCGCGGTTGGAGCGCTGGCTGCCGTGGCGCCGTTGGCCTCGCAGGCCCAGAGCGCCTCCGACGAATGGGAGTACTCGGCGACGATTTACGGCTGGCTGCCGAGCATGGGCGGCGACTTGTCCGTCCCCACCGGTCCCAGGGGCGGCGGCGGCGGAAGCGCTGCGGTCGGCCTCAGCATGGGCGACGTCCTCGACGCCCTCAACTTCACGTTCATGGGCATGCTGACCGCCGACAAGGGTCGTTGGGGCATGGGGACCGACATCATCTACCTCGACCTCGGCTCATCGAACAAGAAGAGCCAAGGAACTGTCCTTCGACGGCATAGAAGTGCCGGCCACCGTCACGGCAAGGGTCAGCCTCGACCTGACGGGCTGGATATGGACCCTCGACGGCACCTACCTCGTCATCGACGACCCCGACCATCCGATGAAGCTGCTGGCCGGTGCACGCATGTTCGATCTCAGCACGGACGTGAAGTGGCAGCTGGAGGGCGACATTGCGGGCCAGCCAATTCCCGGGCGCAACGGCAAGGCCGACGGCAGCGACACGATCTGGGACGCGATCGTCGGCGTGAAGGGCCAGGTCAAGCTCGGTGAAGACAAGAAGTGGTTCATCCCGTACTACCTCGACGTCGGCACCGGTGATTCCGATCTCACGTGGCAGGGCATGATCGGAGCCGGCTACGCATTCGACTGGGGTGACCTGGTCGCGGTGTGGCGATACCTCGACTACGACATGCCGTCCGGGGACCTGGTCGAGAGCCTGGACGCGAACGGAGCGGCGATCGGCGTGACGTTCCACTTCTAGCGCGGCGACCGGTGCGCCGGCTTCGTTCGCACCTCGGCAATGAAAAGGGGGCAGCTTGCGCTGCCCCCTTTGTTTTCCGGTGTCGCGCGGCTGCCCGCGCAACACAGCGTGAGCCGCCTGGTCAGTCGGCTTTCGCCTTCTCCGTCATCGCCGCCTCGAGTTTCTTGATCTCGTCAGGCGACAGCTGCGGACGGTCGATCTTGATCGTCAGCTTGTTCAACCTGGCGGTGAGCGCGAACGGCGGCTGGTAATCGGCATCGTTCACGCCGGTGAGCGTGTCCGAGCCGATGTCGAAGCTCTCGTCCCACTGCAGGATCATCGGCAGCGTGTGGTCCATCGCGATGGTCTGCACCGGCTTGCCGTCGACGATCAGCGTGCCGGTTCCCGGCCGGCCAAGGCCGCTCATGTTGTTGAACGCGAGAGTCCCGGTGCCGAGCCCGTCGTACTTGAAGTCGAACACGACCGTGTGCTGGCCGGGCGTGAGGACGTCCGGGCCTTCCCACCTGATGCGCTTCAGGTCCACGAGGTTCCACAGGAACACCGGCTTGCCCTTCAGCAGGTAGAAGCCGTAACCGGCGAAGCGCCCGCCCGAGGTCAGGATCATGCCTTCGGCGCCGCCCTGCGGCACGTCGATGTCGGCGGTGATCGTGTACGAGGAGTTCAGCAGGAACGGCGAGTCGCCCTGCGGCAGGCCGACCATCGGCCGCGTGTAGACGAACTCCGTGCGCCCGGCCGTGATGTTCGGGCGCGGCGCAACGATGCGCGCGGCCACGGAGGCGTCCATCGGGAAGACCTGGTGCTTCCTGGCCTCCGCCATGAACAGTTCCCGCATCTCCTTGACCTTCTGCGGGTTCTTCGTCGGCGATGTCGTCGGTCTGGCTGAAGTCCCTGTTGAGGTCGTACAGCTGGAACACCTGGTTGTTCAGCGGATCGGGGTTCGCCGCGCCGAAGGCCTCCCAGGGCGCGCGGTTCACCTTGGTGCTCAGCAGCCAGCCGTCGTGATAGAGCGCGTACTGGCCCATCATCTCGAAGTACTGCGTCCTGTGGCGCGACGGCTACCTTCGCATTGGTCGAATCGAAGGTGTAGCGCGAAGCTCGTGCCCTCGACCGGCGCCTGCCTGATGCCGTCCACCATTTCCGGTGCCTTGATGCCGGCCGCCTCGAGGATCGTCGGCACCACGTCGATCACGTGCACGAACTGTTCGCGCAGCCCGCCCTTGTCCTTGATGCGCGCCGGCCATGACACGACCATGTTCTGGTTGACGCCGCCGAGCCTCGACGCGTTCTGCTTGAACCAGTCGAACGGCGTGTCGAAGGCCCACGACCAGCCGGCCGACATGTGGTTGTAGGTCTGCTCGGTGCCCCAGACGTCGTACCACTTGAGCTGCACGTCGGCCGGGATCTCGTTGAGGCCGTTGAAGAACGCGACCTCGTTCGGCGTGCCGAGCGGCCCGCCCTCGGCGCTGGTGCCGTTGTCGCCGTTGATGTAGATGACGAGCGTGTTGTCGAGCCTGCCGAGGTCCTGGAAGTGCTGGATCACGCGCCCGATCTCGTAGTCGCTGTAGGCGGCATAGGCGGCGAAGACCTCGACCTGCCTGATGAACAGCTTCTTCTCGTCGGCCGAGAGCTGGTCCCAGGGCTTCAGCATCTCGCTCGGCCACGGCGTGAGCTGGGCGTCCTTCGGAACCACGCCGAGCTTCTTCTGGTTCTCGAAGATGCGCTCGCGCAGCTTCTCGTAGCCGTCGTCGAAGAGGTGCATCGCGTGGATCTTGTCCACCCACTCCTTGGTCGGGTGGTGCGGGGCATGCGTCGCGCCCGGCGCGTACTTGATGAAGATCGGCTTGTCGGGCTGCGTCTGGTGGATCCGCGTCATGTAATCGATGGCGTCGTCCGCCATGCCGGTGATCAGGTTCCAGCCCGGCTTGCCCTGGAACGGATAGATCTGCGTCGTGTTGCGGAACAGGTTCGGCTGCCACTGGTTGGCGTCGCCGCCCACGAATCCGTAGAAGTACTCGAAGCCCATGCCGGAGGGCCACTGGTCGAAGGGCCCGGCCTGGCTGGCCTGGAAGGCAGGCACGTTGTGGTCCTTGCCGAACCATGCCGTGGAATAGCCGTTGTCCACCAGCATGCGACCGATCGTCGCCTTGTCCCTGGCGATGATGCTGTTGTAGCCCGGGAAGCCGGTCGACTGCTCGGAGATCACGCCGAAGCCGGCCGAATGGTGGTTGCGCCCGGTGATCAGCGCGGCGCGCGTCGGCGAGCAAAGCGCGGTGGAGAACATGCGGTTGTAGCGCAGGCCTTCGCTCGCGATGCGATCCATCGTGGGCGTCGGGATGACGCCGCCGAAAGTGCTCGGCACGCCGAAGCCGGCGTCGTCGGTGATGATCAGCAGCACGTTCGGCGCGCCCTTGGGCGGCACGACGCGTGGCGCCCACCAGGCCTTCGACTGCAGCGCGTCGTCCTTGATCACGCCGCCGAACTTCGGGTCGGGCGCCGGCAGCTGCGCGGGGCTGACCGTCGTGGTCGCGCTGGCGAGCCCAGCGTACCGGTTACCTGCTGTGCGAGAGCACTGGGCACGGCGGCCGTGGTCGCCAGGGACGCTGCCAGCAGCAGTGATGTCTTCAACGAGATCATGTACGGTTCTCCAGAAAAACAGGAAGCACCGGCCGCACCGTATCGTGCGGCGTGCCGCCCGGAACTCGAAGCGGATCGCGCGCGACCCGGGCTTCGCCCACCCTCGAACAAACGCGAATCTCCATCAGTCGCCGCCGGCCGACTTGACAGTTTGGGCCACGGCTGCGACGGAAGGCGCGGTCAGGCTAGCACAAGCACGTTGTTGCTGTGCGCGATGGGTCGGGCGAGGGAGATGGCCATCACCGTGGCGCCTCCGGTGCGCTGCATCAGAGCGTGCCACTGGTCGCGGCTCGAGCCGGCCAGGCCACGGGCGAGCGACGCGGCCTTGTCGAAATGCCAGAGCGCCTGGGGAGCGCATTGGCGGCGCATTGGCACTCCCCTGAGATCGAAGGTCACCTCGCCGAGCGACGGATGCACGCGTCGTTCCTGCGACTGCGAGAGCAGGTGGCCGGCCGGCAACGAGGGATCCGCCTGCACCCAAGCGTTGTAACGACTGGCATAGGCGGCGATTTCAGGGCCCCAGTCCGCGAAGATGTGCTGCAGCAGCGGCACCAGCGTTTCGGGAATGTCGTCGCCCGGCGGATAGCTCTCGGGCTGATCCGGGAACTCGCCGTCGGCGATCTGCGCGAGGTTCATGCGCTCGGTCCAGCGGTAGACGTTCGGCGCCTTGAGCTTCATCAAGTTCGACGGGACTGGGTCGCGCGAGAGATGCGCGAAGAGCGGCGCCATCAGCCCGAAGTCCGCGATGCTGGGCCGGCCGCCCAGCACGTACGGGTGATTCGCGAAGTGCTGTTCCAGGATCCCGAGCAATGCCTCGTACGAAGACTCGATCGCGGGCACCGTCTCCGGGGTTACGCCGAGCACCGGCAGGTAGCTGTTCATCTGCTGCATCACCGCCGTTGCCTGCGCATCCCTGGCAGCTCGTCCGGACCTTGTGTGCAGGATCCGGCCGAACTCCGCTTTCAGGAACGACTCCTGCTCCCGGCGGTAGGACCAGCGGTAGTGCATGGCTGCCTGCAGCAAGCCCTCCGAGGCGAACGCACTGATGAGCCAGGCGACGGCATTCTGCAGCGGCGAAGACGGGACGACGACCGGTTCCGGGTGTCGCGCCTCCAGGTACTCGAAAATGCGGGTCGTGTCCTGCACGAGCGTCCCGTCGGGGGCCTCGAGCACCGGTACCACGAAGAGCCCGATCGCCGGCATCACGCGCGCCGGAAAATCCGGGTGCGACGGAAACCGCTCGAAGTACGCGATCCGCTTCTTGATAAGGTAGCTGCGAGCCTTGCCCGAGTAGAGCGACAACGGGCCGCCCCAGAGTGTGTAGGTGCCTTCGGGGCGCTCGGTCGTCGTCATGGGTTCGTCCATCAAGCGGGGTTTCGATGCTGACCTGCAATGATGATGGATGGCCACATCCCGCACTTGTGATAATCGGCCTGTCTCCACCAGTCACGGCAGGGTCCAGACCGCTATGCTTCGCCTGAGCCAGATCGTCGCAGCAGCCTTCGCAACGCTGGTGCTCGCGGCGGGAGCGACAGAGCCTCCGGACCGCATCTACGTCAATGCGCGTGTCTGGACTGGCGAACCGGCACAACCCGAGGCGCAGGCGTTTGCCGTTCGCGGCGACCGGTTCGTGGCCGTCGGAACAGATGCAGACGTGCGCGGCCTGGTCGGTCCGCATACCGTCGTCATCGACCTGCGGGGCCTGCGGGTAGTGCCGGGTTTCAACGACGCACACTGGCACCTGCCCTCGCGACGCAGTGCACGCCTCGACAACGCCGGCTCGGTCGAAGTGATCCAGCGGCGGCTGCTGGACTACTCGCGCACGCTGTCTCCGGACAGCTGGGTCGTTGGCCGCGGCTGGATGCCGACGGATTTCCCTGGCCGCACGGCCGACCGGCGCTACCTCGATGCGATCTTCCCCGATCGCCCGGTCGTCATTCGCGACCGGGATGGCCACCAGGCGCTTGCGAATACCGCTGCGCTGAAGCTGGCAGGCATCAAACGCGGGACCCCGGATCCGCCCGATGGGTGGATCGAGCACGGCCTTGACGGCGAGCCGACCGGGTTGCTGAAGGAAGCGGCTGCATCGCTGGTCACGCAGCTGCTGCCGAGCCTTTCAGTCGATGACACGTACGAGTTGCTGCTGCAGGAGTTCGCCACCGCCGCGTCGCTGGGGCTGACCTCGCTGCAGGACGCGACTGATGTCGGGCTTACGCAGACCGAGCACGCCGCGGTCATGCGTGCCGTCGAGAAGGGCACGATGACGGTTCGTTACCGTGCGCCGTTGCCGCTCGAGATCGACGTGCCCGGCGAGCAGCTTGCAACGTACGCCGCGCTGCGCGACTCGACACGTGAGGCCCTGGTCTCATATGGATTCGCCAAAACCATCCTCGACGGCACGGTGGATGCGAAGACGGCATTCATGCTCGAGCCGTACGTCGGCGGCGGGAACGGGGTCCCGATGCTTTCCCGGCAGGACCTCAATCGCGCGGTTGCCGACTTCGACCGCGCCGGCCTGCAGGTCGAGATCCACGCGATCGGCGACGGTGCGATCCGCATGGCCCTCGATGCATACGAGCACGCGGCCAAGGTGAATGGTCCGCGCGACCGTCGTCACCGCGTCGAACACGTCGAGGTGCCTGCCGCGGCGGACGTGGCGCGCTTCCGCGAGCTCGGCGTGATCGCGTCCACGCAGCCCATCGGTGCGACGCCCGACGTCGTCACGCTGGAGAACTACGCTCCGCTGCTAGGGCCCGAGCGATCGTCGCGAGCGTACGATCCGAAGCAGTTCGACGATGCGGGAGCGATCCAGGCGTTCGGCAGCGACTATCCGGTGTATTCGATGGATCCGCTCGCCGGCCTCTACGCGGTCGTGACCAGGCAGACGCGCGACGGCTCGCCTGCCGGCGGCTGGCATCCGCAGAACCGCATCACGGTCGAGGCGGCATTGCGGCACTACACGCGCGACTCGGCGTACGCGAGCTTCGACGAATCACGCAAGGGCACGATCGCGGTCGGCAAGTACGCAGATTTCGCCGTCCTGTCTGGCGACATCCTCGCGATAGCGCCGGCCGAGCTTCTTGAAACGCGAGTCCTGCTGACCGTCATGGGTGGTCGTGAAACGTACCGGGCGTCCGCGTTCGGCGCCTCATCCGCGCGCTAGGGAAGCTCTGCACAGGTGCGCACGGCCGCCTTCTATCCGGTCGCCGTCGCGTCCGACCCGGTACCGTTCCCCGAGCTTGGAAAGGCAGACACGCGCTCTGGGAACGGTACCGGGTCGCACGCTTGCGACGTGCCAGGCTGCGACGCCACCAGAGCGCCCGATCCGGTGCCTGTCACAGAGCGCGTGTCTGCCTTTCCAAGCTCGGTGACAGGCACCGGATCGGGCGCTCGCAACGCGGACCTGTGCAGCGCTTCCCTAGGTCGCGGTCTCCGTCGGTGCGCGTGGCATTCGTCCGGCGGGACGCCGCTGCAGGAGATGAGGTCAGGTCGTTGCCTGGCGCCCAGCGCGCCCGCCGCGCAGCAGGAAGAAGCACACTGCGAGCGCGACGACGAGCGCAACGAATTCACCGGCCATGCCGCCGATGCGCGGATCCATCGACTTTGGCGCAATGCCCGCCGCGACGAGACCTGCGACAGCGACGCCCGCGAGCCCTTCGCCGGCGACCAGCCCGGACGCCGCGAGAATGCCCGGGTCGCTCATCCCCTCGGGGAGCGGACCACGCTTGCGCTCGACCAGCGCACGCACGCAGCCGCCGACGTAGAGCGGCGCCATCGACGCGAGCGGCAGGTACACGCCGATCGCGAAGGCGAGCCCCGACACGCCGCAGAGCATCGCGCCGATCGAGAGACCCGCGCCAGTGAGCACGAGGTCCCACGGCAGCGCGCCCGACAGCACGCCCTCGATGATCGTCTTCATCAGCGTGGCCTGCGGCGCGGGGATCTCCTTCGAGCCGAACTCGTAGGCATCGCCAAGCAGCAGCACCGTCGCCGCGACGGCCCAGCATGCAAAGGCGGCGCCGATCAGCTGGCCGAGCTGCTGTCGCGCCGGTGTCGCCCCGACCAGCCATCCGGTCTTCAGGTCCTGCGAGATGTCTCCAGCCTTGCTGGCCGCGATCGCGACGATGGTGCCGACCGTGAGGACGCCGGCGCGCGCGGCATCGTCTACCCAGCCTGCGGCAGCGAAGATCGAGGCCGTTCCAAGCAGGGTCACCAGAGTGATGCCGGAGGTCGGCTGCGACGACACGCCGACGATGCCGACGATGCGCGCCGCGACTGTCACGAACAGCACGCCGAAGAACCCGACGCCGGCGGCCAGCACCGCGCGCTGCACCGCGCTCATGTCGCCGGCGAACACTCCGGGTACGAGTCCAGCCACCAGCACGACGACTGCAATTCCGCCGAGCACGAACGACGCGGGAAGGTCCCGGTCCGTGCGATCCACGATTCCGGATGCCTTCAAGCCGTCGCCCTGCATGCCGCGGGCCACCGCAGTGAACGCGCCGACCATTGTCGGCAGGCCACGCAGGACCGTGAGGATACCTGCGGTCGCCACGGCGCCCGCGCCGATATAGCGCACGTAGCGCGACCAGATGTCGCCCGCGTCCATGTCCGAGATGAGTCGCTCGGTCTCGGGATAGAGCGGCGCCGTCATATGGGCGCCGAACCATGCGATCAGCGGCGTGATCACGACCGCGGAGATCAGCGCGCCGGCGACGCACACCGCCGCTTGGCGATAGCCGAGGATGTAGCCGACGCCGAGCAGCGCAGGAGCTACCTCCAGCGCGAGCTCGGCCTTCGGCAGTACCGGCAACATCGTGTGCAGCTCGCCCGGCATCAGGTAGGCGAGCGAGATCACGATCTTGACCGCTGCGCCGAGGATCATGCCGCGGAAGATCCACACGCTGCCGCTTGCGGCGCTCGTCGCGCCTGAGGTCGTCGCGCGCAGCACCTCTGCGCAGGCGGTACCTTCCGGATACGGCAGTTCGTCGTGCGCTTTCACGATCAGCAGCCGGCGCAGCGGGATCATCGCCGACAGGCCCAGCAGGCCGCCGAGGAACGCCAATGTCACGACCTGAAGGTACGGCGGGATCGCGCCCCAGAGGAACAGCGCCGGGATGGTGAAGATCGTGCCGGTTGCGAGCGAAGTGGATGCCGACGCGACCGTCTGCGACATGTTCGCCTCGAGGATCGTGCCCTTCCTCCTCAGCAGGCCGAAAGCTGCCACCGTCATGACAGCGGCGGGAATGGATGCCGAGACGGTCATTCCCACTCGCAGGCCGAGATATGCATTCGCGGCACCGAAGACGATGCCTAGCACGATGCCGATGACGACAGCCTTGAGCGTGAACTCCGCGACATTTCCGGTTTGCTGCATCGGCGGGATCATGGACGAGGCACCGGCGCGGCGCAACGCGCGGCGGCACGGTCCAGCCGATGGCGCGCTGTCGGTATGTCCCGATGCCGCGAATGCCCGCCGCTGCTCAGAATTCCAGGCGAAAGCGGGGGGCAGGCACTTGTGCGACAGGAGCCGCAATTGGTCCTGACGAGGCTCATCGCTGCAATTACCGCTGCAGGCGTCCTGCTGGCGGCTGCCGGAGCTGTTGCGCAGCAACCGCTCAGCGCTGCCTACAAGGACGGTCTGCTGGTACTTCGATCCGGCGGTCCCGGCGAGCGGATTTCGGCCGTCGCGCATTGGCCCGTCGACGAGGTGCCACAGGGCAGCCATGCCTATCGCGCAGCGCGCCTGGAACTGCCGGAGGGCGCGGCGGCGGACGATCGGACGCTCGAAGCGGCCGAGCCCATGCCGGTCCACGGTCGTGCCGAGTGGGACGAGGTCGTCATGCGGGTGATGACCAACCTTGCGCCCACTGGCGAGAACGAGGCCGCGCTCACGCTGGTGCAGGGCCAGGAGATCGTCTTCCAGGTCACACCGGGGCGCCAGCTGCGTGTCTACCGTCACGAGGAGAAGCCGGCAGAACTGCACGTAACGCGGACCGTTGGCGAGGCTGAGTTCGCCGCGCAGGCCGAGGCGGTGCTGCGCTCACGCTTCCCCGGGCAGGACACGCTGCTGTTCCACAGCGGCGACGATCCGGACGACCAGTCGTTCGTGTTCTTCGACCTCGCGCATCGCCAGTCCGTGCTGATCGCCGCCCCGCCCATGGGCGAGCGCGGCGACCTCGAGAACCTGCTGCGCATGCTGGTACGGCTGCCGGACACGCTGATCCTGCGCGGCCATGCGCTCGGGTTCCTGACGCGCCCGGTGAGCTCGGTCACGCGCCTCGTGTGGCTCGCATCGCAATCGGCGTTGAAGCTCGTCCCGCCTCGCTACATCGGCCACGACACCGCGCCGCCGCCACTGGCCTCCCGACAGCCGATGGACGTCGCGTCCTGGGAGCAGGAGCTGGACGACATGAGACTTCCCGTCCGTCAGCGCGGCAGCATCGCGCCGCTGATCGACGGCGAGGCGTTCTTCACCGAACTGGTCCAGGCACTGCAGGACGCGCGCAAGTCCGTTTCGGTGCGCCTCTTCATCTTCGACAACGACGACTATGCGATGCGCATCGCGGACCTGCTCAAGCGGCGTTCGAAGGAGATTCGCGTCCGTGTGCTGGTCGACGCGCTCGGCACCCTGGGAGCAGGGCAGGGCGCCCCGGAAGGCGCGGCAACGGGAACGGGCGGGTTCGCGATCGCGCGTTACCTCCGTTCCGGGTCCGAGGTCGAGGTGCGGGAAACGCCGAACCCCTGGCTCGTGGCCGACCACACCAAGACCATCCTGGTGGACCGCCGTGTGGCGTACCTCGGTGGCATGAACATCGGCTACGAGTACCGGCACGACTGGCACGACATGATGGTCGAGCTGCGGGGGCCGATCGTCGGCCAGCTGCAGTACGACTTCGACGTCGCCTGGGCCTACGCCGGCATCGGCGGCGACCTCGCCTACGTAAGGGCGCTTGGTGAAAAACCGAAGTCCCCGGGTGATGCAGACGACCCGACGTTCGTGGACCTGCGGCCTCTGTACACGCGCACGCTCGACCCGCAGGTGCTGCGCGCGCAACTCGCCGCCATCCAGCGCTCGCAAAGCGCGATCTGGGTCGAGCAGCCCTACGTCTCGGACGACGCGCTGATCGCCGCGCTGATCGATGCCCGCGCGCGTGGGGTGGATGTCCGCCTGATCGTGCCGACGCGCGGCGATTCGCGCTTCATGAACAGCGCGAACCTGCTTGCGGCGAGCGTGCTGGTACGCAACGGCGTGCGGGTGTACGTCTACCCGGGCATGACGCACGTCAAGGCCGCGCTCTACGATGGCTGGGCGTGCCTTGGGTCCGCGAACTTCGACAAGCTGAGCCTGCGCATCAACCGCGAGACCAACATCGCGACGTCCGACCCGCTGTTCGTGGACCGGCTGCGGCGCGAGCTGTTCGACGTCGATTTCGCGCGGTCACGCGAACTCGTCGAGCCGCCATCGGCGGGCTGGGGCACGTACGTCTCGGCATACGTGGCCGGGCAGTTGTAGGGCGCGGCTGCGCGCAGCGGCCGATTCCCCGTAGACTCGCGGCACAAGTGGGGCAGGGGGAGCCGATGTCACTTACTACCCGCATCCTGAGCGCGCTTGCGGCGGGCCTCGTGCTCGGTGCTTTGCTTGCGCACTGGGCACCGGGCGGCCCGCTCACGACCGCCGACGTCATCGGCGCGCTCTGGCTCAATGCGCTGCGCATGACGATCGTGCCGCTCGTCTTCGCGATGCTGGTGACGGGCGCCGCGACCGCGGTCGCAACGGCGGCGGCCGGCGGAGTCGCCGCCCGTGCACTTGCGATCTTCGTCGTGCTGCTGGTCGCAAGCGCGGTCTTCGGTGCGCTCGCGACCGAAGCGCTGCTTTCCTGGAGCCCGATCAGGCCACAAGGCGTTGCGGCGATCCGCGCGGGTCTCGACGCCGCTGGCGGTGCGCTCCCGCAGGTAGCGCCGCTGTCCGAGTGGGTGAAGGGACTCGTCCCTGCCAATCCGCTGCGCGCAGCTGTCGAGGACGCGATGGTGCCGCTCGTGGTGTTCGCGCTGCTCTTCGGGTTTGCCGCCACGCGCCTTCGGGACGACATGCGCGAACGCCTGGTCGGTTTCTTCCAGGCGCTGGCCGAGACGATGCTCGTGCTGGTGCACTGGGTGCTGCTCGTGGGTCCGGTCGGCGTGTTCGCGCTGGCATTCGCGCTCGGCGTGCGCGTCGGGCTGGGCGCGGCAGGCGCGCTGCTGCATTACGTGCTGGTGATCGTGGCGATCTGCCTGATGCTGACTCTCTCCGTGTACGTACTCGCGATGCTGGCCCGGCTCGACGTGAGAGCTTTCTCGCGCGCCGCAGCATCCGGGCAGGCCGTGGCATTCAGCACGCAGTCCTCGCTCGCCGCGCTCCCGGCCATGGTGGAGGGCGCGCAGCAACACCTGGGCGTGCCGTCACGGGTGACGGGGCTCGTATTGCCGCTCGCCGTGTCTCTCTTCCGCTACACCAGCCCTGCCGCGAACCTGGCCGTCGTGCTGTACCTCGCCTCCTTCTATGGCATCGAGCCCTCGGTGGCCCATCTCGTCGCCGCCGTTTGCGTCGCCGCGGTCGTGAGCCTCGGCGCGGTATCTCTGCCGGGCCAGGTGTCGTTTTTCGCCTCCTGCGTGCCGATCAGCATGGCGCTTGGCGTGCCGATTGCCGGCCTGCCGCTGCTGCTCGCCGTGGAGTCGATACCTGACATATTCCGCACGGTGGGCAACGTTACCGCCGACGTTGCCGTGACGGGCATCGTCGCCAAGAGCCAGGCCGGTTGAGGGATCCAGCGCCGCCCGGTACTTGGATGGCATTGGTCGCGCCAAATGCATATAGTTCGCAACTCGCGTTTCGTTACCGGAGAGTGCCATGCGCATGCGCAATGATCTGATTCTTGTTTTCGGCCTCTCGGTTTCACTGGCCGGCATCGCGACGGCGACCGAGGCGGTGCAACCTCCAGCGGCAGCCCCGTCGGCCCATGAGGCCGCCGCGCCGGTCGAGGCGCCAGCTGCTGCCGGGGTAGTTGCGCCAGCGGCACCGACTGCACCTGCAGCTGCGGCTGCACCGGTTGCAGCAACTGCTCCGGTTGCGGGTGCGGCAGCTGCGGCTGCACCGGCGGCGACGTTGGCCGCTGTCGACGAAGACCCCATGGTCTGCAAGAAGATCACCGAGACCGGGACGCTCGGGCGGAAGAAGAAACTCTGCATGACCGCCAGCCAATGGGATGAGCACCGCAAGAACGCTCGCGGCGTCATGGGCCGCATCAACGCGGGAGCCGGCGCCCAGCCCGGCCAGAACGTAGGCGGCGGCTCAGGCGGCTGAGTCCGGCGGGCCCTCTCAGCCAGTCGCCGCGACCTCGGCCGGGACGTCGATCGCCCGCAATCCACCGGCTGCAAGGGCCGTGTTCAGTACCGGCAGGTCCTGTTCAGCGGTGCGCCGTTGTAGCTGAGGATTGCTCCGTAGACCCTGTCGGTGTCCTCGCGCAGCGCCCGGATCCGGCCCATCAGCAGCCCCACCCCGCGCCTCGATGTTCTTTGCGGGGAGTTCATCCGCGGTGATGGCGCCCGCGGGGGCGGCGAGGGCGAGCAGCAAGGCGCAGAGTGCGACGTGCAATCGGGTCATGGGCGCTCCGGATGGAATTCATGCTGGGGCCAGTCGCGGCTCGACGCGCGGCAGCCGCCGCCATCCCGGCCTGTCCACGCCCGCCCGCGCACGAACCTGCCGGCCGTCGCGCCGGTCGGCACGCCTGTCTTTAGCGCGAGTTCGCCGTTGACCAGCACTTCCGACACGCCTGTCGCGAACTGGTGCGGCTTCTCGAATGTCGCGTGGTCCTGGATCTTCTGCGGATCGAACACCACGACATCTGCGAAGTAGCCGTCCTTCAGCATGCCGCGGTCTGCGATGGCGAGGTTCTGCGCTGGTAACGCGCTCAGGCGACGCACGGCGTCTTCGAGCGTGATCGCGCGCTCGTCGCGCACGTAGCGGGCCAGCACCCGGGCGAAATTGCCGTAGGCACGCGGGTGCGGGTTCGACAGCAGGAATACTCCGTCGGGCGTCATGGCCTCCGCGTCGGACCCGAAGCTCATCCACGGCAGCGCCACCTGGCGACGCACGTTCTCCTCCGACATCAGCATGTAGGCCGTGCCGACGCGCGAGCCGTCCTCGATCACGAGGTCGATGGCCGCATCCTCCGGCGACACTCCGCGCTCCTTCGCCACCGAAGCCAGAGTACGGCCGGTCAGCGGCTTCAGCTTCGGGTTCTTGAAACTGAGCAGCAGCGCCTGGTCGGCGCCTGCGTGCCCGAGCAGGTTCTCCCAGGAAGGCGCGGGGTCGCGCATCTCCGCGATGACGCGCGCGCGGGTCCGCGGGTCGCGCAGGCGTTCGATCCACGCCTCGAGCCCGCCGTCCTGCACCCATGGCGGCATCGCGGCGTTGAGGCCGGTGGCGCCGCCGACGTAGTTGTACATGTCGGCCGTGATCCGCACGCCCGAGCGTCGCGCGGCCTCGATCATCGCGATGACCTCGTCGAGCTTGGCCCAGTTGCCGCGACCGGCGAACTTGAGGTGATAGATCTCGGCCGGCGCCCCTGACTGCCTCGCGATGTCGATGGTCTCCTGCACCGACTCGACCACCCGGTCGCCCTCGCTGCGCATGTGCGTGATGTACATGCCGCCGCAGCGGCCCGCCTCGGTGACGAGCGCCACGAGCTCCGGCGTCTTCGCGTAGCTCGCCGGCGCGTAGATCAGCGACGAGCCGACGCCCAGCGCGCCTTCCTCCATGGCCTGTCGCACCAGGCTGCGCATGGCGTCGAGTTCGACCGCAGTCGGCTGCACGTCCCGCTCGCCGAGCACGTACTCGCGCGCCGTCGTGGCGCCGACGAAGGACGCGACGTTCTGCGCCACTCCCCGCGCCTCGAGCTTCGCCAGGTATTCTCCGAGCGTGGTCCAGTCCACGGGGTAGTGGATGTCGATCTGCCGGGCCACGGCCAGCTCCTTCATGCGCTCGTTCAGCGGGCCCATCGACCAGCCTTCGCCCATGACCTGCAGCGTCACGCCCTGGCGAAGCTCGCTCTGCCCGAGACCGTCGTGGAGCAGCGACTCGTTGGACCAGCTCAGCATGTTGATGAAGCCAGGCGCGACGGCCTTGCCGGTGGCGTCGATCTCGATGCGGCCGCGCAGGCCGCGCGGTGGGCCGACGTAGGCGATGCGGTCATCGTCGATCGCGACCTCGCCCAGGTACGGCTTGCCACCGCTGCCGTCGTAGATCGTGCCGCCACGAATCACGACGTCGTGACGGGGGGCAGCGATGGACGGGCATGGAGCACCAAGGCACAGCGCCAGCAGCAGGCCGGCTGCGGTGCCCGGCAAACGGTGCCAGAAAGATCGGATTCCCAATGGATTTCGCATTTGGCCCTCCCGGGGGATGCCGGCGGCGGAGGCCGGATGATAAGGGCACCCACCCTCATGTCCAGCCGTAACGGGATCCTGCGCCCCGGTGAGGCGTTCACCCAGGGCGTGCGGGGCCGGGGGCAAACGACTGGCCAATGAGCTAATATTTGGTGTCCGAGTCCTTTGAACTCGGCCGGCGGGACGGGACACAAACGGGAATGACGCCGGGCACGGCACCAGCACAGGCCAGGGGCGCGGCGACGATCCGCAGGGCGGACCTTACGACCGTTCCCAACCTCGTCTCGCTGGCACGGATCGTGGGCGTCGCTGCCGCAGTGCTGCTGTACTTCGCCGGTTACCCGCGGGTCACGGTCATACTGGGCACGCTGGCGTGCCTGACCGACCACCTGGACGGCTACCTGGCCCGCCGGCTGAATCAGGAGACCGCATTGGGAGCGATGCTCGATCAGGCAGCGGACAGCTTCACGACGGCGATTGCGCTGGCGATGCTCGTCGTCGCGGGCGGTTTCCCGTTCGTCTTCCTGCTGATCTTCCTCGGCCGCGAATTCTGGGTTGCGACGGTCCGCCGCTATGCCGCATTGGGTAACGTCGAGATCCCTTCCCACCTCTACGGCAAGCTGGCGACGGCGATCATCTACTGGGCGCTGTTGCTGATGGCCGTGACGCTGATGCTCGACATTCCCGCGTCCATTGCTGCGTTGCTGCGCCCGGTCGCGCTGGTCAGCATGGGCATCGGGCTTGCGCTGAGCTGCATCGCCGGTTGGCGGTACACGCTCGCGCTGGCCGGGGGAACGGCATGATCCCGTCGCAGGTAGCGCGCGGGCGCGGTGACGTGCTGCTCTGCCCGGGGCCGGTCATGCTGTCGCCCGGGGTCAAGCGGGCGCTCTCGCAATCCCAGATCGGTCACCGCGACCGGAGTTTCTCGGACCTGGTCGCGCGCCTGCGCCGCAACTGCGGCACGGTGCTCGGGGCCGGCAGCGAGCACAGTGTCCTTTTCGTGACCGGTCCGGCGACCTCCGGTATCGAGGCGGCCTGCGCGACATTGTTCCCTGCGGGAGGGACGGTCGTCGTGCCGGTGAACGGCACGTTCGGCGCCCGCATCGTCGAGATCCTCAAGGTCCACGGCGTCGCGTGCACCCCAGTCGATTTTGGATTCGGCCAGCCGTTCGACCTGGCGCTGGTCGAGGCGGCGCTTGCGGCGCTGGGCGGCGGCCGGCCGGTATTCGTGGCGATGACGCACCACGAGACGTCCTGCGGCCTCGTCAATCCCGTGTCGGCCGTCTGCGAGGTTGCGAGGCGCCACGGTGCGCGGATATTTGTCGACGCGACGTCGAGCGCCGGCGTCGAGGATCTCGACGTCACGCGCGACCGTATCGATGCCTGCGTGACGTCATCCGGAAAGTGCCTGCATGGTGCGCCGGGCATCGCGCTGGTCTGCGTTCGGCGCGACTGGCTGGAATCGCGCGGCGACAGCCAGCCGCGCAGCTTTTCGCTGGACCTGCGCCGCTACCACGACCAGCTCGAGGCGAATTCCCAGACGCCGTTCACGCCCGCTGTCCCGATCTTCCTCGCGCTCGATCGGGCCGTCGAGGAGTTGCTCGAGCAGGGAGGAGTGGCCGAGCGACGCCGACAATACCAGCGCCGGCGGGCGGTGCTGGCGCAGGGTCTGGCGAGCCTCGGCCTGCCGCTTCTGCGGCTGCCGGCGGGGAGCGAGGCATGCTCGATCCTCACGGTCGGCGTTCCCGCAACGCTCGGGTTCGACGCGCTGTACCGCATGCTGCGTGAGCGCGGCTTCGTCATCTACGGCACGAAGCCACCGCTGGCGCCGCGCTATTTCCAGTTGAGCGTGATGGGCGACCTGACCGAGGCCGACGTGTCCGGTTTCCTCGCTGCCCTCGGTTCGTTGCTGTCCGGTCCGGCGCAGCAGTACCGCGCCGCGACGGCCTGACGAACCGCCCGGCCCCGAGCGTCCAGCGCGCGCGATGTTCGACCCGGCCATCAACAGGCGAGTGTTCGGCGACTGGCGTCACCTGCTCGCATTCGGCTTCGGCAGCGGGCTCGCGAAATTCGCTCCGGGCACCTTCGGCACGCTGGTGGCGATACCGATCTTTCTCGCCATCGGTCACCTGCCTGCGTGGCTGTACGCAGTCACGGTGCTCGCGGCGTTCGCGCTCGGAGTGTGGATCTGCGACACGGTCTCGCGCGACCTCGGCGTCCACGACCACGGCGGCATCGTCTTCGACGAGTTCGTCGGTTTCTGGATCACGATGTTCCTGGCGCCGATGACCGTGACGTCGGTGGCGCTGGGCTTTGTCCTGTTCCGCCTTTTCGACATCTGGAAACCCGGCCCGATCCGCTGGATCGACCGGCACGTCGAGGGTGGCTTCGGCATCATGGTCGACGACGTGGCCGCCGGCGTGATCGCCTGCGTGGCGCTGCACGCGTTGCTCTGGGCACTGGGCACTGCAGCTTGATCATGTCGCAGCGCGGAACGCCAAGGCAGTCCGCGCCGTGAAGTCCGGGCTGCCGTCCGTGTTCGCGCTGGCCGCAGTGTCCTGCGTCATCGCGGTCGTGCTTGCGCTGCGGTCGGGCCCGATGTCGCCCGCCGCCGCGACGTTCCTCGCGGCAGCCGTGCCCGCAATGCTCGCTCCGCTGTTCTGGTTGCGCGAAGGCTATACACGGGACCGGCTGCTTCGCTCAGCGCTCGGGCCAGTACTGGCCATGGCGGTCGTCACGCTCGGGCTTCGGATTGCGGTCGGCGCATCAGTCGCGCCGGGACCGCTCGCGCTCGCCGGACTCGTCATGGTCGCCATGCTCACGGCCTCGCACCAGGCCGCGGCCCTGATCGAGGACACGCTGCGTCGCCTCGGAGCGGGCGACTCCCCCGCTCGTGACTGGTCCTATTGGACCGTGACCGCGGTGCTATGGCTCGCGGCCGCCGCTCCGCTGTGGCTCGGGCCGCTGGCCGATCTGCTCGCAGGCGTCCGCCCACGACTGCCGACGCTGGTGCTCGGGTCGAGTCCGCTCGCGCATCTCGCTGCGGCGGCCGGCTACGACATCCTTCGCGGCCAGTGGTTCTACGCGCACTCGAGCCTTGGGGGGCTGCAGGCGGACTATCCACCGCTGCCTCTGCTGCTGTCGGCATACATTGCTGCGGCAGTCGCGCTGACACTCATTCGCGCCGGGCAGGCGCGGCTGCTCGGTGGCCTCGCGGTGTGCGTCCTCGCCGTCGGACTGACTGGCGCTGCGGAGGCAGCGGACCCGCTGGAGGTCGAAGCGATGCCGGCCTGGGACGGATGGAGCCGTCCGGGCCGCGTCACCGAGGTCGAGGTTCGCCTGCGATCTCAGCGCCGCGCGGCCGTCGAGGTGGTACTCGCCGCGGATGGCGCGAGCGTGCGGACGCGGCTCGAGCTGGACGCCGGCCAGACCTCGATCAACCACATTCCACTGCGCGCGGCCGAGACGATCACGACCGCGGTGCGACGCAACGGCAAACCTCGCGCGAGCCTCGAGTCGCGCCTGGCCCTTTCGGAGTCGCCACTGCTCGCGTGGGTGGCACCGCTCCCGATCACTGGGCCCTTAGCCGGTTTCCACGCCGTGGCTGTCGAGCCGGCGGAGTTGCCGAGGACCGCCGCCGCGTATTCGAGCATCGACGCACTTGTGATCGACCGCCGCCTGATCTCGTCGCTGGAGCAGCAGCAGCTTTCTGCGCTGCTGTCTTATGTGGCGGGCTGCGGCCGCACAATCGTCGTGAGTCCCGCATTGCCTGCGGACGAGGGACTGTTTCGAGCCGCCGTCGGTTGCGGCGGCCGGGACTTCGCCACGGTAACGTCGGCTGGCGAGGCCGCATCGAGCCTCGCGGCAATCCTTGCCATGCCGGCTGCAATGCCAATTTCGGCGCCGTCGCTGGCGACGGTTATGGGCTCGGACCTGCGCGTCTGGTACGCAGTCACTGCGCTACTTGCGGTCTGCGCCGCTGCGATCGCGATCGGGGCGGTCTTCACGTCCTCGCTTGCCATCGCGATTGCGGTGCCCGCACTGCTTGCGACGGGCTCGTTGTGGTTCGTGCAGGCGCGGGCGCCGCAGAGTCGACTCACCGTGTGGGCGGAGGCGGGCGTCGGCGAGCGCGTCGCGCAGTACCAGGGCCTGCTGCAGACGAGCGAATCGCGCCGCGGCAATGTCCGGATCCCGGTGCCGGATACGCTTGCGCGGCCGCAGGGCTGTCACGACGATGTAAGCGCCACCTGGGAATGGGACGCGACTGCGCGACGGTTCGCGGCGGTACAGGTCGAGGGACGCCTGTTCGGACGCGCATCGCTGTGCTTCGCTGGTGAGTTCCCGATTGCGCGCGCAGCAGCGATGCGACCCGTTGGCGACGGTCGCATGGCGCTCAGCAATGCCGGTGGTTCCAGTCTGCCACCCGGCGTGCTTGCCTGGCGGGGCGGCCTGCTGCCGTTCACCGCGTTGCAGCCCGCTGCGCAGGTCACGCTCGATCCTGTCCGTGTCACGGGACCGGCGACCGGCGCTCAGGGCCTCGCATTGTCCCGTACGCCGCTCGATGCGCCGTCGATCCTCTGGCCGCTGGACCTCGGGCGTGTGCAGCAAGCGCCCGCGCAGTCGCAGGCCTGGCTGCTGATGCGCATCGGTTCGTCGGAGCAGGGGTAGACGGATGAGCACTCGCCTGGGGCTCGCACTTGGACTTGGCGCCGCGACCGCCGTGGCGGCCTGGTGGCTCGGCGCCTCCCGGATCGCCATCGTCGGCGGGACTGACGCCGCGAGGTTTGCGGGCGATGCTCTTTTCGCGCTCGTGCTGGTGCGCGGATTACTGATCGCGGTGCTCGCGCCGCGAGCCGCAGCCGTCGGCGGTTACGTCGCAGGCTTGCGGCTCTGCCTGCCCGTCGTGAGCGTTGGCTGGCCCGTCGCCGTGCTGGCATGGGCCGCCAGCAACGAGGGCATCGTGCGTTCGCTCGCGGCCGAGCTCGGCCTGATGGCGGGTGCAGCGCTTGCGCCACTCGTCGGGCGGGCGCTCGCCCGCACGATGAAGCAGGGTCCCGCGATGGAGGCGATGGCGACCGGAGCCGGCGTGCTGATCGCCTGCGGCCTCTGGCTGGTCATGGAGAGCCTGTCTCAAGGCTCTTAGCGCCGTCGAACCTCGCCTGTGCAAGGGACAACCTGGAGTCGTAGGATACTGGACGCCCATCCACGCGGGCAGCGGGCGTGGTAATTCCGCGGGCCTGCTGAGGACAGCGATGAGTCTTGCAACATCGACGTTGAAACGCGCGCTCTACCCCCTTGTCGTGGCAGTCGCCATGTCGTCAATGCAGGCCGGTCAGGCCGCGACACCACAGGACGCCATCGTCGGCACGTGGCTCACTGAGGATGGCGGGTCGAAGGTGGATGTCGTCGCCAGCAAGTCGGCCGACGGCAGCACTTCGTACTCGGGCAGGGTGTCGTGGCTGAAAGACCCCATGCGCGACGGCAAGCCGCTGCGTGATGCCAACAATGACGATGCCGCGCTGCGGGATCGGGCCATCCTTGGGCTCGAGATCCTCTCGGGATTCAAGGCCAACGGCGCCGGAGCATGGACTGGCGGCACGCTGTATTCGCCGCGCAGGGGCGAGAGCTTTCCGGCCGACCTGTCGCTGCTCCCGGATGGCAGCCTCGAGCTCAAGGTCAAGGCCGGGCTCATGACCAGGACCGTGCGCTGGACGCGCTGAATTTCAGCCGCAGGCGCGCCGAGATCATGGGTAACATCGTCTGGCTCGCCTCGTATCCGAAGTCCGGCAACACCTGGCTGAGGGCGTTCCTCGCCAACCTGGTGGCCGACACCGGCGGCCCCGTGCCGCTTGCGGACCTGCCGCAATACTGCGAGGACGAGGCGCGGCCGGAACCGTTCACTGCGCTCGCCGGCCGGCCGAGTGTCGAACTCACGTTTGAAGAGATCTGCGCGCTTCGCCCCCGCGTGCACGCCGACATCGCCGCGAGGTCGCCAGGGACACGACTCGTCAAGACGCACAACTGCGCGGGTTTCGTCGGCAGGCATCCGCTGCACAACGCGTCGGTTACGGCAGGCGCGATCTACGTGGTGCGCAATCCACTGGACGTTGCAGTGAGCATGGTGCATCACTTCGGGCTCGACGCGGATGCCGCCATCGAGCGGCTCGGCGACGACCGGGTTGCGACGGCGAACGACTCGCTGTTCGTGACGCAGATGCTCGGGTCGTGGTCGCACCACGTCGCGAGCTGGGCGGATCTCGCGAGCGCGCGAATCCTGGTGCTGCGCTACGAGGACATGATCGCGGATCCGGTCGCGCAGTTCGCTCGCGCGGCCAGTCTTCTCGGCCTCGGCGGTGATCGCGGACGCATCGAGCGGGCCGTCGCGAACGCGTCGTTCGCAACGCTGGCGTCGCTCGAACGAAGCGACGGCTTCGCCGAGGCTTCCGACAAGACGGCGCGATTCTTTCGCGAGGGTCGTCCGGACCAGTGGCGGGAAGTCCTTGCGCCCGCACAGGCCGCGCGGATCGAGGCGAGGCACCGTGCGCAGATGGTGCGCTTCGGTTACGCGGCTCGCTGATCCGGCCCGAAGAAATCGTAGCTCGCGGCGTCGACACGTCGCGTCCGCAGCCAGTAACGCCATGTAGCCCAGGGCCAGAGCGAGAAGTTCCGGCCGTCCGCCTGCCGGTACCAGCTCGTGCAGCCGGTGCTCCACACGGTGCCGCGAAACGCCTGCTGCAACCGCTCGTTGAAGCGAGCCTGGACCTGCGGCTTGACGTTGATACAGGCGGCGCCACGGCTGCGCACGGCGCGAATGCTCTCGAGCACGTAGTGAACCTGTGCCTCGATCATGAAGATGACCGAGTTGTGCCCGAGCCCGGTGTTCGGCCCAACCAGCTGGTGCAGGTTCGGATAGCCCGTGACGTGCACGCCGTAGTACGCCTGCGCGCCGTCGCGCCAGTCGTCGCTCAACGTGTGGCCGGGCAAGCCGGTGACGGCGAAATCCTTCATGTAGATGCGCGGGTCCACGACGAAGCCCGTGCCGAGGATGATGCAGTCGACCGGCCGCGCGACGCCGTCGTCGGTGAGGATGCAGTCGTCACGCACTTCCCGGATCCCCTGGGTCACCAGCTCGACGTTCGGCCGGTTGAACATCGGGTACCACGTGTTCGAGATCAGGACCCGCTTGCAGCCGAACGTGTAGTCGGGCGTGAGTGCCTCGACCAGCGTCGGATCCGAGACCTGGCGGCGCAGCACTTTCAGGGCCAGCGCGCGCGGAACGCTGACCAGCGCGGGGTGCAGCAGTCCCAGCAGGCGCGATTCGTTGGTCCAGTAGAGCCGCCAGCGATGCAGCGTGCGCAGCCATGGAAATCGCTCGTACCGTCGTTTCTGCTGCTCCGAATAGACGCGCCGGTCGCGAGGAATCACCCAGGCGGGGGTGCGCTGGAACACGTGCAGCCGCGACACGCGTGGCGCAATCTCGGGGCAATACTGGATGGCGCTGCCGCCCGTGCCGATCGACGCAACCCGCTTGCCGTCCAGGTCGTAGCCGTGATCCCAGCGTGCCGAGTGGAACACCTTGCCCTTGAAGGACTCGAGGCCCGGGATCTCCGGGATCTGCGGCACGTGCAGAGGCCCGGTCGCGAGCACGAGGTGCCGGGCGGTCAGCCGCATACCCGTCCGGGTTGCGATATCCCAGCGCCCGTGAGCCTGGTCGAAGCGCGCCGAGTTCACCGCTTCGCCGAAGCGTACGTGGCTGCGCAGCCCATGCCTTGCGGTCGTATCGAGGATGTAGCGCTGGATCTCCTCCCAGCCGGCGTAGCGGCGGCTCCAGTCGGGCTTGCCGTCAAACGAGTACGAATAGAAATGGGACTGCACGTCGCACGCCGCGCCGGGGTAGGTGTTGTCGCGCCAGGTGCCGCCGACTTCGTGGTCCTTCTCCAGGATCACGAAATCGCGGATGCCGGCCTCGAGCAGTTTCATGCCCATGCACAGTCCGCCGAATCCGGCACCGACGATGGCCACCTCGAGTTCGCGCGGCGGTGATGAGTCGTCCATGCAGGTCAGTCCACCAGGGGTGATCGCGCCCGAGATACATTCGTGCCGGGCGACGGAAGGTGATCGACGACACAGTACCGGTAAACTGCTTTTGCCGCAGCCGGGGCCGCCGATCGGCACAGCCCTCCGGACACCGCAGGCCCGGCTGGCGTCCCGGGTCTGGTCGGCCTTCCTGGACGGCCCGAGACCCTGTCTAATGTCGCGCCGGATCCAGGGAGAGCCGCATGACACCAGAGCAGACTCCGCAGGCGGCAGCCGGGCATCGCAGCACCGTCGATCGTTTTCTCGACGTGGTCGAGCGGATCGGCAACGCGTTGCCAGATCCGACCACGCTCTTTGCGACACTCGCCGTGCTGGTCGTGCTGGCCTCGGGCGTCGCGGCGCAATTCGACCTCGCCGTGACGCACCCGACCACCGGCAAGCTGATCGAGCCCGTCAGTCTGCTGTCCGTCGCCGGACTGCACAGGATCCTCACCGGCCTCGTGACGAACTTCACCAGCTTCGCGCCGCTGGGCACGGTGCTCGTCGCGATGATCGGCATCGGCGTCGCCGAGGTCTCGGGCCTGATCGGTGCGCTGATGCGCATGCTCGTGCTGCGATCGCCCCGCGCGCTGTTGACCCCGGTCGTGGTGTTCGCGGGCGTGATGTCGAACGCGGCGAGCGAGGTCGGCTACGTGCTGCTCGTGCCGCTCGCCGCACTGATTTTCAAGGCCGCCGGGCGCCAGCCGGTGCTCGGCCTCGCGGCTGCGTTCGCCGGCGTATCGGGCGGGTACAGCGCCAATCTGGTGCTCGGCACGATCGATCCGCTGCTGGCCGGGCTGTCCCAGGAAGCGGCGCGGATCATCGACCCGTCGTACGTCGTGAGTCCCGCCGCGAACTACTACTTCATGGCCGTTTCGACATTCCTGATCACCGGGCTCGGTTGGTGGGTCACGGAGCGCGTGGTTGCGCCGCGCCTCGGCAGCGTGGTCGTCGCGGACTCGGCCGGGAACGACGCCGCCGAGGCCGCAGACATGGCGCGCACACTCTCGCCGGCGGAGCGTCGCGGGCTCCGCTTCGCGCTGATCGTGTTTCTCGTGCTGGCCGGCCTGCTGCTCTGGGGACTCGTGCCGACGGACGGATTCCTCCGAGATCCCGTGACTGGAAGCGTGCTGCACTCGCCGTTCCTGCAGGGGATCGTGTCGCTGATTTTCCTGTTCGGCGTGGCGCTCGGCGTCGCATACGGGGTCGGGGCTGGCACTGTCCGCAGCGACCGCGACGTGATCAAGGGCATGAGCCAGCAGATGTCGACTCTCGGCGGCTACCTGGTGCTGGTGTTCTTCGCCGCGCAGTTCGTCGCGTTCTTCAACTGGACGAACCTCGGGTTGATCCTCGCGGTTGACGGCGCGGAGTTCCTGAAGTCCGCTGGCCTGCACCAGGTACCGCTGATGCTGGCGTTCATCCTGCTCTGCGCATCGATCAACCTGGTCATGGGCTCGGCATCGGCCAAGTGGGCGTTGATGGCGCCGGTGTTCGTGCCGATGTTCATGCTGCTTGGATACCCGCCGGAGGTAACGCAGACGGCCTATCGCGTCGGCGACTCGGTCACCAACATCATCTCGCCGATGATGAGTTACTTCGCGCTCATCATCGCTTTCGTGCAGCGCTACGTCTCTAAGGCGGGCATCGGTACACTGGTCTCGCTGATGCTGCCGTACTCGATCACCTTCCTGGTGGGATGGTCGGCGCTGTTCATCGTCTGGATGCTGCTCGGGTGGCCGGTGGGACCCGGCGTGCCGACGGCGTTGCCCACCGGCGTGGTCGCCTCGCCATGAGCCGCCTCCCGTGTGAAGAGAGGCGGCCCAGTTGGCGGGGCGGGGGCGCGATCGATCAGGGCAGCAGCACCTTGTCGATCACGTGAATCACGCCGTTGCTGGCGTTGATGTTCACCAGCGGCGCCACGACACCGACCGTCTGACCGAAGTTGTCGCTGACAGTGAAGTTCGGATTCGTGACCACATACTGGCCGTTGAGCATTTCGAGCATCTTGGTCGAGTTCCGGTTGAACACGCTGTTCGAGAAACGGCGTCCGTCGGTGACGTGATAGGACAGCACGTCGCCGAGCACGGCCGGGTCGAGCTTGCAAAGCGAAGCAGGCTCCACCGGCGTGCATTCAGGCAACAGGCCGAGGCTGACCAGGGCGGGGATCAGTGTTTCGAACGCCGCATCCGTGGGCGCGAACAACGTGTACTTGGTAGTGCCGTTCAGCAGGTTGACGATGGCGCCGTCGAAGTAGGGGCAGGTAGCCGCGGCGAGCAGGTAATCGAACTCACCTGTCTTGTTCACGTCCAATGCGATCTGGACGATCGTCTGGTTGCCGGGCTTGCCGGGGACGGGACTCTTCTTGGCGGAGCCCGCCTGGGCCACGCCCGCGCTGCCGAAGGCGACGGCGCCGGCCAGGATGATGCTGGTGATCTTGCTGTTGAACATAATATGACTCCTTGCTGCAATGGCGTAGAAAAGGCTGCACGGGACGGATGCCGCTGGCGCCCGCTGCGCGCGCCATCGCGTCTCGTGAGCAACTTGCGGGTCACCGCAGTGGCCGGATTCGGTCTGTACAGGTGCACGCGGGTCGGTCACCCGTCGGGGCTTGCTCATGTGGATCGCGGCGAAAACCTCGCTGCAGGGTGAAAGCGATGCGGATACTGATCACGGGCGGCACGGGATTCATCGGGCAGGCGCTCTGCCCGCGGCTGGCCGCTGCAGGGCACGAGGTGGTCATATTGACCCGGCAGTCGACGCCAGCGCTGCCTCGAGGCGCCGCGTCCGCCGTGACGCAGCTGGACACACTCGATGCAAGTGATTTCGGCGCGGTGATCAACCTGGCCGGTGCACCAATCGGCGACGCGCGCTGGACGGAAAGTCGCAAGCGGCTGCTGCTCGAGTCGCGCGTCGGCACGACCGCACGAGTGGTCGAATGGATGCGGCGCGCAGCGCGGCCTCCAGGCGTTCTCGTCTCAGGTTCCGCAGTTGGCTACTACGGCGAGCAGGGCGACAGGCCGATCACCGAGGACACGCCGCCGACGCCGGGGTTCACCCATGGTCTCTGCGCAGCCTGGGAGCAGGAGGCCGACAAGGCGACGAAGTTCGGCGTGCGCGTGTGCAGGATACGAATCGGTGTCGTGCTGGACCAAGGCGGTGGCGCACTGGCGAAGATGCTGCCAGCGTTCAGGCTCGGTGCGGGCGGGAGGCTGGGATCCGGAACCCACTACTTTCCGTGGATTCACCGGGAGGACATCGCGGCGATCTGCCAGTGGCTGCTGGAGCAGGCCACGTCCAGGGGCGCCTACAACGCGGGCTCACCCAATCCGGTGACCAACGCGGAGTTCACGCGGGTGCTGGGGCGGGCACTGGGCCGTCCCACGGTGTTCCCGATGCCACAAGCGGCCCTCAAGCTGCTGTTCGGCGAGATGTCCGAGCTGTTGCTTGTCAGCGACCGGATGCTGCCGAAGCGGTTGCTGGACGAGGGTTTCGTGTTTCGCTATCCAGACCTCGAGGGTGCCCTGGGATCGATCCTGCCGCGGTGACGATTGTCGTGCGCCGCCGCGGGGCATAGGATCAGGACTGGGCCAGGAAAGCATGGACTGTCCGGGCGATCCGGAAGGAGCATATATGACCGAACATGTGACGACCGCCCAGCTCAAGGCGGACATGGCGACGGTGCTGCGCGATGCCGAGGCGCTCATCCAGGCTTCGTCGGCGGCGGGCGGCGAGAAGATGAACGAGGCGAAGGCGAAGATCCGCGAGTCGCTCGAGGCCGCCAAGGCCCGCCTGCATCAGGCGGAGCGCGCAGCGCGCCAGCACGGCGAGGACGCGATGCATGCGACCGAGGACTATGCGCGGCGCAATCCCTGGCAGGCGATGGGGATTGCCGCCGGGGTCGGTCTCGTGGTGGGCGTGCTGCTTGCCCGTCGCTGAGCGCGCATGAGCGACGGCGAACAGCAGGGCGGACCGGCAGCCAACCTGCTGCGGTCGCTGGTGGGGTTGGGTGGCACGCTGCTGGCGGCCGCCCAGACCCGCGTCGAGTTGCTGACCACCGAGATCAGCGAAGATCTCGAGCGGGGTGTGCAGCTGCTGCTGTGGGCATTCGTGGCGCTGCTGGCCGGGATCCTCGGCGCATTGCTCGCGGGCGTCACCATCATCGTCTACTTCTGGGACAGCCATCGGATCGCCGCAGCCGTGTGCGTCACGGCCGCGTTCCTGCTGCTGTCGGCAGTCGCTGGCCTCGTGTTCCGTGGCCGGCTGCGGGAGAAACCGCGTCTGCTCGACGCCACGCGCACCGAGCTGAGGCGCGACGTCTCGCTGCTGAGGAGCGATCGGTGAGTTCGCGGCTCGTCGCACTTCAGGCGCGACGCGCGGCGCTCCAGGCCGAGTGCGCGCTGCAGCGCGACGACCTGCGGCAACTCCATGGCGGCCTCGCAGCTCGTGCAGAGGGTGCGGACCGGATGATCGATACCGTTCGCAGCTTCGCGCCCGTCATAGCGGTTGGCGGGATAGCGGTGCTGGTGGCCCTCGGGCCGGGACGCGCGTTGAGCCTGTTGCGGCGCGGCCTCTCGGTCTGGCTGTACGCGAGCCAGGCGCTGCGAATCCTGCGTTGAGACCGCGTGAAGCTGCACGTCCAGGCGCAGTCCTTGCGCATCCGCGTCACGGAGGCGGAATTGCAGGACCTCCTGTTCGGTTCGCCGCTGCGACTCGACCTTGGTTTCGACGGGCACAACCTGCTCGCGGTCGAGGTAGCCACTGGACCCGATTCGTCATTCGCGGCTGGCGCGGTCTGGCGGCTGTCGCTGTCCGAGGCGGCGTTACAAGTCTACGCGGGCACGTTGCCGCGGCGTGACGCGCTCGTCGCGGTACTGACTGGCTCGGGCGGCGAACCGCTGCGTCTCGAGTTCGAGGTCGACGTGCGCGACAGCGTCAAGGTTCGCGGTTCCCGCAAAGGTGGGGCAGGTTGAAGGCGGGCCAGTTGCGGGCAACAAATTCGTGCCGCCCCATGGGGCTCGGGAGACATTCAATGCGCAACATCATGAATCGAGTATTGGTGGCGCTGTTGCTCGGCCTCACGGCCAGTGCGGCACTGGCGGATGGCGACTTTCGGTGTGGCAGCAGGATCATCACGACCGGCATGACGCAGAGCCAGGTGCTCGACGCCTGCGGGGAGCCGGCGGCGAAGGACGTCGAGGACGTGGACGTCCGCAGCGGCAACCAGGTCGTCGGTCGCACGGCCGTGTGGCGCTGGACCTACGAGTTCAGTGGCACGACGCGAGTGCTCGTGTTCGACCAGGACACGCTCAAGTCCATCGAGTAAGGCCAGCGGGCTGCTGCAAGCCGTGCCCGGGACCCAGGCGCGGGGCCGACGGGCCGGCAGTTTGCTACAATTTGCGGGCTCCGGCGGTCATGCGGGACGCCAGAAATCACCCGCACGGTTCCCCCATTCGCCGAGTCCCCCGATGAAACAGAATCTCGCTTCGATCGAGTCCATGCTCGCCTGCCCAAACTGCCGCGGTGCGGTGCGCTGCGCGGACGATGCGGTCGTCTGCCAGGCCTGCCAGTCGCGCTTCGCGATACAGGACGGCATACCGCTGTTCGCGCGGATCGGGTCGCCGAGCGATGCGCCGAAGCCCGAGGCGGGTGAGTCGAGCGAGAGTTACCAGCGTCGGTACCAGCAGGACAAGAAGGCCGAGAAGTACAACGCGATGTACCGCGACAGCTGGGCCAAGAGCTTGAGCACGCGTCGCGAATGCAGCCTGCTCGACCGCCTGCTCGAGAGCCAGGGGCACTGCCGGACCCTGCTCGACCTGCCCTGTGGTGGCGGGCGCGTCAGCCCGCCGCTCGCCCGGCACACGGACCTGCTGATCGAGTCGGACATCGGCCTCGGCCAGGTGCGCTACGCGCGCGAGCACGGCCGCGTTCCGACACAGCAGATCTGGATGACGGCATCGGGCTTCGAGATTCCGCTGCAGGATGCAGCCGTGGACGGCACGGTCTGCGTGCGCCTCAACCACCATCTGCCGGCCGCCGTCGAGCGCGAGCGGCTCGTGCGTGAACTGCTCAGGGTCTCGAAGCGCTTCGTGATCATGACGTTCTTCGATTTCGATTCGCTGAAGAATCGCCTGCGCCGCGTGCGAGGAAAGCCGCCGAAGTTCACGATGCGTGTGGACGAGCTCGGCGCGCTCGCGCAGTCCTGCGGCGCGACGCTCGTCGAGTGCCCGGCCCTTTTCGTCATCGGCTCCGGCCATCGCTACGCGCTGATGGTCAAGAAGCAGCCGGCTTGATGCCGGGCACGCCCACGAGCCCGGAGCCGTTGCGCGTCGTTCGTCGCCTCTCCGGATCCGGGCAGGGCGATGTCGTTGAACTGCACCCCGCCGCGGGCGTCGTCCTGAAGGAAGAGCCGGGCACGATCATCTGGCGTGAAAAACTCGCCGACGGAATCGAGGCCGTCATCAAGCTGTACCGCCGCGGACTGCTGGAATGGTGGCGAGGGTGCCTGAGTTCCTTCCGGGTGGCGAACGAGTTCGAGGCGCTGCAGAAACTCGAGTCCCTCGGCGAGCGCTGCACGCGGCCGCTTTTCTGGGGCTACGGAAACTTCGGCAGTCACGGCCGCGGCGAACTGCTGGCAACCGAGTGGCAGGGCGACTGCCGCCCGCTGGACGAGTTGCTGGCCGCGGATCCCGACGCAGGCCGGACGCTCGACCTTGCTCCGCTCTGGGCGACCATCGGCCGCCTGCACGATGCCGGCCTCTATCACGGCACATTCCTGGCGCGAAACATCCTCGTGCGAGGCGGCGCCGATGCGCCGCAGTTCATCCTGCTCGACATGCCGCGCTGCCATGTTTTTCCGCACTCGATCCGCGGCACCCGCATGGCCCGCTACGACCTGCTCTTCATGGCGAACACGCTGCGGCGATCCCTGCCGGCGGAGGATGTTCCACGGTGGTTGACGGCGTACGGAATGAGCGCGGGCCAGCAGTCGCGCTTTGCGACCGACCTGCGGGGTTTTCGGAACTCCGGGCAACTCCGCCGTGCAATCGGCGCCGAGTTCAACCTGCGTGCGTGGCTGGCCAGGGTGCGCAGCGCGGTACACGTCACCGGTCGATAGTGACCTCGTAACGCCGCTCCAGTTCCGCCACTCGCCGGTCGACCGCCTGCTGGATCCAAGCCGCGAGATAGTCATTCTCCACCTGGTCGCGCACGGCGCCGAACGGCAATAGCTCAGCGCCTACGCGCTCGGTGGCGCGCACGAAATGCCAGCCGCGAGGCGACTCGATCGGACCGATCCACTGGCCGAGCGGCGCCGACCACAGCGCATCCACGAACGGCTGGCCGAAGATCCCGCGCAGCATGCTGCGGCCGAAGCGCGGAAACTCACGACCCTGGGGAAATGCATCGCCTGCCACTGGCTTGCCGCCTCGCAGCAACGCAAGGATTTCCTCGTCATTGTCTGGCCTTGTCCGGAAGTAGACCTGCGCGAACGTGACACTCGGTTCGGACCGGTACCGGTCGATGTTGTCCGAATAGTGGTTCACGAGTTGCTCGTCGCTCGGGTCGGGCAGCACCCCAGCGACCTGCAGCCGCATGTCCTCGACGAGCCTGCCGCGTATCGCGCTGTCGGTGAGGTGCAGGCCGTTCGCGACGGCATCGCGGAACAGCAGTTCATCCGCCACGTAGTCGCGCTCGATGCGGGCGATGTCCGCTGGACTGGCCTTGCGGCCGGTCAGGGATTCGAACTCCGCGATCAGGTCCGTCCGGGTCCGGGCCGTGAGCCGTACGGCCGCTGTGTCATCCGGCTGCAGCGTCGCGTAAATGAGGAAGATTGCGGCGCCAGCCACGCCGAATGCGAACAGCGGCTCACGGACGATGCGGGCGAGCAGGGAACGAATGGACGCGGGCAGGTGTTACCTCCGCTCGAACGAATCGGGTCAGTTGCCGGTCCGGCGGCCGCTGGCGTAGTCCGGATCGATCTTTTCCGCCTTGCCATCCTTCGCGCCCTTGATCCCGGCCTCCGGCTGCATGTGCTCGGTCGTCAGTTCGGACAGGAACCCCGGATCCGTGATGCCCTTCCTGTGCATGGCCACCCCGGTGAGGCAGGCGTGCATGATGAAGTTGGCGTTGAGCGCCGAGCGGTACGAGTTGTCGAGCATGGGATCGAGCTCGACGATCTCGAAGCCGACCAGGTCGTTCTCCGCGCAGAGACGGCGCACGATCGGAATCGCCTCGCGCATCGTGAGCCCGCCCGGGACCGGCGTCCCCGTGCCCGGCATGAAGGCCGGGTCCAGCACGTCCACGTCGAAGGAAATGTAGATCTTCCGGCCGCCTTCGCGCGCGTCGGCGAGGGCGCGCTTCATGGTCGCTTCCCAGCCGCGCTTCTCGACTTCGGCCATCGTGTGGTAGCGCATCCCGTTGTTGCGCATCCACTCGAAGCCCTCGGGACCGGGCCACGGACCGCGCAGCCCGACCTGTATGTAGTTGCGCGCCTCGACGTGACCTTCCTTGACCGCCCGGTACACGGGCGAGCCGTGCGTGATGAAGTGCGGCTGGTCGCGGCCCGCGTCGAAGTGCGAGTCGAAGTGCACCACCCCGAAGCTGCCCTTGCCATGAACGTCCGCGAGCCCGGCGATGTTCGGGTACTCCAGGCTGTGGTCGCCCCCGACGATGAACGGCAACGCGCCCGTGCGTGCGATCTCGGCAATGCGCTCGCGCACGTGATGCACCGTCCGCTCCGTGCTCATGTTGTCGATCGCGATGTCGCCGTAGTCGACGATGTTCAGGTCCTTGGACGGATTGACCATCGTGTTCATGTCGATGCCGCCCGCGCCGTATTCGTTGCGCATCGCCATCGGGCCGAAGCGCTGCCCGCGGTAGTACGAGCCCATGTCCAGCGGTGCACCGACGATGGCGACGTCCACCTTTCCCGCGACGAGGTCCTCGGGATAGACGGCGACCGGCGCGTTGGCGAAGGTCTTGATGCCGCCGCGCCCGTTGGCGTAGTAGTTGAGCGAGAAGGGGCCCGGTTCACGCTTCGGGTTGAAGCTCGCCGGGCGCCTCACTTTCCACGAGTTGAATTCAGGCGATTCCGTGTTGAGCGGGATGACGGCCATGTCGGTGGCCGCATTGAATTTCCCGGCCTGCTTGACGGACATCATGCCGTCCACGTACGCCGCGATCTCGTCGGGCGACTTCTGCTGCAGGCGCTGGTACAGCTTCTCGCGGGTACCCGCGAACCCGACGGCGTCGTCCGAGAGCAGGAAGTCGCGCTGGGCCCTGGTGAGGCCGCCGATCTTCGCCTCGAGCCAGGCCGGGACTGGGGCCGCATTCTCCGCCTTGGCTGCCGACTCGGCTGCCAGAAGGGTGGGAACCTGCGCGCAGCACAGCACCGCAAGGACGATCGCCGCCTTTCGCATGACTGACATCGTGCCTGGCCTCAAGCCGCCGGAAGGATGTTCGCGTTCAGCCGGAACAGGTTGTCCGGGTCGTAGCGCTTCTTTACCTCGCGCAGCCGGCCGAGATTGCCCTGGTAGTTGGCATCGACAACCGTCTGGGCCTCGTTCGCGACCTCGTTCGTGTAGTAGCCGTTGGTGTACGGCTCGAGAGTTGCCCACAATGATTTTACGTAGCCGACGTGCGCCGCGGGGTCGCCTGGCAGCGGCCAGGACACGGTGGCGAACATGTTGTTCACGGCACGGCGATGCGGAAATGCGGTGGCATCCGCGGGCACCTTGCCGATTGCGCCGCCCGAGTGCTGGAAGAACACCGTCGTGCTGCGATCCGGATGCGCGACGAATCCATCGGCGATGGTATCGACCAGCTTCGCCGGGAATGCGTCGATGAATCCGGACTTGAGGTAGCTGCCTTCGACGCGCGGATCCGTGGTGTCGCCGCTGCGCTGCAACGCGACGTAGTCGATGGGTCCGATCCTGTCCGCGATCGGCTTGCCGAGCTTGCGCAGCGGCGCGAATGCCTTGTCCGCCTGGTCGGCGGGCCCCGAGTAGCACGTGTCGAAGATGAACGCGCCTGGCTTGCCGCCGCGCGGGGCGCTGATGATCGCGTCGACGTACATATCATCCGGAGCGGACAGGCTGATTTCGGAGTAGGCCATGAGCAACTCGCGCAGGCGGTCGATGGGGAAAACCATCGCGCCGCCGATCACCTGCCGCTGCATCGGGTGCAGGTCGAACTCGAACGCAGTCACGACGCCGAAGTTGCCTCCGCCGCCGCGCACTGCCCAGTACAGGTCCTGGTTTTCATCGGCGCTCGCGTGACGGAGCTGACCATCGGCGCTCACGATGTCGACCGACTTGACGTTGTCGAGCGCGAGACCGAAGCGTCGCGCCAGCCGGCCGAAGCCGGCGCCGAGCGTCAGTCCCCCGACGCCCGTGTGCGATACCGTGCCCGCCGTCGTCACGAGGCCGAGCGACATCGCCTCGTGATCCAGTTCGCCGAGCAGGCTGCCGCCATAGACCCAGGCCTTGCGTGCTGCCGATATCGACGCGCACGCCGCGCATGCGACGACAGGTCGATCTGCATGCCGCCGTCACAGGTGGACTTGCCGGCGTAGCTGTGCCCGCCGCACTTGACGGCCAACAGCAGGTCCTTCTCGCGGGCGAAGTCCACGGCTGTGCGGACATCCGCGGCGCCGCTGGGCTGGATGATCAGCGCAGGATGCTTGTCGATCGACTGGTTGCGCACGTGCCGGGCAACGTCGTAGCCGGGATCGCCAGGCAGCAGCAGCGCGCCGCGCAGGCTGTCCTTCAACTGCTGCAGGTCGCTGGCCGCGAGTGTCGCGGCGCCGCCGCCGCTGCGGATCGCGGCGACATCCCCCGTTATCTTCGCGGCCCAGGTCCTGCCGTATGGCAGGGAAGTGGCAAACGCTGCCGCCACGGAATAGCCAATGAAGCGACGCCTGTCCATGGATTAACCCCCCCCCGATGAATTCGTCATTGTTCGTCCGAGCCGAAAGGATACCGCGATCCGGCGCTCAATGGGTTCGAGCCCGCAGGGCAGCCAGATGCGTCCGGCCGCCGCCATGGCGTTGTTTACGGCCACCGCTTATTTCAGTACGGTTGCGCGACCATGACCGGCACAGGCCTACCCACTTACCTGAACCGCGGGCTGTCGCTGACGCGCGCGGAACTGTGCACTCAACTGGGCGCGGAACTCCTGTCGCTCTGCCAGTCGGTGACCGCGGATGGCCGCCTGACTCCCGAGGAACTCGATGCGTTGAGGCAGTGGCTGCGCGAGGCGGAGAGCGCGGAGATGCCTGCGGCAAAGCACCTGCGGGGCGTGATCAGCAACGTGCTGGCGGACGGCAAGATCACTCCGGACGAATACAAGGAAGTGCATCGAGCGGTCGAGGTCGCGCTGCCGTTCGACGCCCGGCGACAGGCAATGTCCGCGCGGCTGGAGGTCGAGGCGGCGGATTCCGCGGCGCGTTTCGCAAGTGGGTCGGAACCGCAACCGATTGTCCGACGCATCGGTACGGTCGTCGCGTTGGCGGCGCTCCTGGCCGCGGCAGCGGCCTGGTTCCTGGCGTAGGCGTGGCCATCGCGGCTATTGACCGGGGAGCGGAGCGGCGTATGGTTTCCGCAGGACCCTCTGCGATGCGTCCCGACGGATGCAGGAGTACGTGCATGATTTCCGAACTCAACGAGTTTCTCGAAGAACAGACGACCGGGCTCGCGGAGCTGGCCAGGAGACTGCGCCAGTCGCGCGCAGCGGTCGCGCGCAAGGCGGCGGCCGCGTCGGCGGCACGCGTCCGGTCGCTGAATGGCCGCGTGCGAAACCTTGCGCGCTCGGGCGTCCGGCTGACGTCCATCTCGCAGGCCACGGCGCAGAGTCTCATCGAGCTTCAGGCCGAGATCGTCACCGACGCACTCACCGACGCGGCTGAGCAGATGCAGCGCATCGTGTACACATCGAGCGTCCGCGACCTCGCGCGCGAGCAGGCGGGCGTGCTGCAGGCTGCGCAGCAGCGAATCGTCAACGACATTGCGCGCGCCGTGACGATCCTGAAAGGCGCAGCTGGAGACGTGCGCAAAGTCGCATCCGGCGCCGCGACCGCCGAACCCGTCGCCACGAAAAGGCCGGCCCGTCGCAAGGCCAAGTCCAAGGTTGCACGCAAGACGAGCAAGGCCGGGCGTCCGGCCCGCCGGGCCAAGGCGAAGGCCCGGGCAAAGGGCGGGACGCGGCGCGTACGCAAGACGTAACCGGTCACTAGCCGGCAGTCGCGGGCGGAATACTCACGAAAACGCGGAACGGTGCACCGCGAGCCTGCCAGACGGTGGCGGCGTCGCCGAGAATTGCGAGGGCCGTGTCGAAGACCTCGGGTCCGGATGCCTGCAATTCGGTTGCGTGCTCGATGATGAGCACGTAACCCAATGCCGGTCGCCAACTGAGGTCGGTGAGGCAGTCAAAGAACGCGTCCCAGTTGTGGCCGAACCAGCCCGGGAACCCCAGGGCTGCGGCGATGCGGGCCAGGAACTCGGTCTTGTCCAAACATCCCGAGAGCTCGATGCGCGTGCAGTCGAAGCCAACGGAGCGCGCCAGCGTGCAGATCGCATTGGCCGCGTCGTCAGTGAGGGGCGCGACGTGCACAGGACCTGTGCCGCTCTCGGGTTCGGTCGGGGCGTTGTTCATCGGCGAATCTCCACCTTGCGAAACGAGCGGTAGTGGTCGGCCGTGTAGTAATAGACCTCGGGTGGGTTGCCGCCGGCGACGATGCGACGCGCGCCGCGGTCGTCCTCACCGGGCGTCGGCACGGTGTACTCGCGATAGTAGCCGCGTGGTCTCTCGGGAAGCCGGTGCTCGCGGTTCTGGAATGCGACGCCATCGCGCGAATACGGGAACGGGCCGCCCTGCTCGATCGCCTGCAGCGTCTCGATGGCCTCGGGCGGCAGGAAGTCCGGATAGCCCGCGGTGGATGGGGCCCTGGCCGGGGATTCGGCGTGGCTGGGCGCCAGTTCCGCCGTCACCTCGTGCTGGGAGGACCACCACTGGAAGAGCACCAGTGCAGAGAGGGCAATGACCGCGATGCGTAATGCGCGCAACATCGCCGCAATATTAGCCGCTTTACGCGGGCGGTTGGTCTGGCGCGCGCCGCAACTTCGGAACCGCTAAGATTGTCGCGGTCGAGCAAATCCCATATTGGTGCGCCGCCTGGTTGCAGCAAACGACAAGGAGAACGCGATGCAAGAGAAGACCCCTCCCGCCTGGGGAACCCCGCCGAAGACTGCGTCGGAGCAGCCGGAAGCTGCGCCCGCCGACAGCGCGTACACGCAGTGGTACGAGGTGAAGAAGGGCGACACGCTCTGGAAGATCGCCAAGGAAGTCTATGGCGACGGCAACCTCTACCCCGAGATCTTCAAGGCCAACCAGGACACGCTCAGCGACCCCGACAAGATCCAGGTCGGCCAGAAGCTGCGCATTCCCTGATCGCGCCAGTTACCACCGAATTCAACAGAAGGAGTTACCGATGAAGCTAAAGTCCGTGTTTGCCGGATTCCTGTCGCTTGCGATGGCCGCCGTGCTGCTTGCCGGCTGCGCCAACCAGATGGAACCGGCCAAGAACGCCATTGCCGGCATCGAAGCCGCGATCACCGCCGCCGGTCCCGATGCCGCCCAGTTCATCCCCGATCAGTTGCAGGCCGTGACGAGCCAGCTCAACGACCTGAAGATGAAGTTCGACCAGAAGGACTACAAGGGCGTGCTCGCTGCGGCTCCCGCGCTTCTGACGCAGGCGCAGGGTCTGGCCAGTGCTGCCGGCAGCGCCAAGCAGGCTGCCGAGGCAGCTGCACTCGAGGCATTGAACGCAGAGTGGGGAACGCTCGCGACCGACATTCCCGCGCAGCTGGCGGCCGTCGCCAGCCGGGTCGGCATTCTCTCGAAATCGAAGAAGCTGCCCGCCGGGCTCGATGCGACGTCGTTCGACGCGGTGAAGACCGGTACGGAAGAAGCCGGCACGCTGTGGGACCAGGCCACGGCCGCCCAGGCCGCCGGAAACATGGAGCAGGCCGTGACGGCCGCGCGCCAGGTGAAGGGAAACCTGGACGCGGCGATGGCCGCGCTCGGCATGACGGCCGGCTGAACGCATCCGCTTGCTCGAGACACGACGGGCCGCCTCAGGGCGGCCCGTTTCTTTCGGTGCGCCCGGCAGGGCGCACGTTCCTCGGCTACAGCGTCACGGCGCACCGCCGAGCCTCGCCTGCGAATCGCGACGGCGAGCGTGCAGCGATTGCGGCACCGCATCCGTGAGCAGCTGCGGCGCGGTCGTGGCCGATCGCTGGGCCACACGATCGAGGATCTGAACCCGCTGCTGCGCGGTTGGCTGGGTTACTTCCAGCACGCGCCGGGCCTGCGGGCCATCGAGACTCTCGACGAGTGGCTGCGGCGACGGCTGCGCTGCCTGCTGTGGCGGCAGTGGAAACGCCCGGTCACCCGGGCGCGCAAACTGCGCCAGCTCGGGCTCGACGCCGATCGAGCGTGGCGCAGCGCGGTGCAATGGTCGCGGGCCTTGGTGGAATGCCGGGGCCTCGCACCTGAACGCGCGCTTCCGCGCGTTCTTCACCGGCATGGGGCTCGTCTCGCTGGTGGCGACCCACCAGCGACTCCAGTGTGTCCGTTGAACCGCCGTATGCGGAACCGCACGTACGGTGGTGTGGGAGGCCGGTGGGCGTAAGCTCACCGGCCTACCCGATGCTCTGTCACCAATTCGTGTTGGTGCGCGGAATGAAGGTGGAGTAGAAAGCGGACATCGGG
Source organism: uncultured Gammaproteobacteria bacterium (assembly GCA_963819835.1). Lineage (GTDB taxonomy): Bacteria > Pseudomonadota > Gammaproteobacteria > Steroidobacterales > Steroidobacteraceae > RPQJ01. Next base: position 5,211 of record CAWFXR010000020.1, on the reverse strand, counting down.
CGAGGCCCGGGTTCGGCCACTTGCAGCCGGTCGCGCGGCCAGCACGAATGTCATTTGAGTGGCTGCTTTGCTTTGAAACCTGCCGACGGTTAATCCACGCATGTTGGCCTGTTAGCTATTGACGGATCAGCCGACCGTGGCGGCGTCAAATAGTTGGACGTCAGGTCCTTGAATAAATCGGGCACTCAGCCCCGTCAGCTTTCATCCGGCAGAACGATACGTATCGGGCGAGTTCCAATCTTTGCCCCCGTGACTTCATCCACCGCCACCGCCTTGATTTCTGTACCCGTTGCAGCATCCAGAAAGCGGACCAGTTTCCCGCCACCTCGGTATTGGCGTCCCCATGCGCCAATGATGAAAAGCACTGGCAGAAAATCCTGCCCGGCCGGGGTCAAAAGATACTCGTCGCGTGGCGGGTGCTCCGAGTAGCGTCGCTTCTCCAGCAATCCCTCCTCCGTTAAAGCAGCCAGCCGCCGGGTCAGGATCGTCGGTGCGATCCCCAGACTTTTCCGGAACTGGTCAAAGCGCGTGAGGCCCGCATGGGCGTCGCGCAGGATCAGCAAACTCCACGCGTCGCCCGCAAAAGCCAAGCTCCGTGCGATCGGGCAGGTGTCTTCATAGGCTTTTTCGCTGTCCATACTAATTAGATAGTGACTTACTTTCCAATTGATAGTAATGTTCGTATCGGATCGATACTAACACTGCCAGACGGAGATTTGAATGTTGAAGAGCAATGACCAGGAGGTTGCCTTGGTGACAGGAGCCTCTTCTGGCATCGGCCAAGCTACAGCCGTACGACTGGCCGAGGCGGGCTACCAGGTCTTTGGGACCAGTCGGCGGGGCACATCAGCATCGCGATCTTCATTTGAGATGCTGCCTCTGGACGTCACCAGTGACGCATCCGTCAAAGCAGCAGTCGCTGCAGTCATCCAGCGCGAAGGGCGCCTCGATCTGCTGGTGAATAACGCCGGCTTCAACGTCTCGGTCGGTGGTGCGGAGGAAAGCTCCATTCAACAGGCTCAGGAGATCTTCGATACGAACTTTTTCGGGATTGTGCGGATGACCCTGGCCGTCGTCCCGCACATGCGCCACCAAGGGCGCGGACGCATCATCAATATCGGCTCAGTCCTGGGCTTTATGGCCATGCCCTACATGGCGCTCTATGCAGCAACCAAACATGCGATCGAGGGCTACTCCGAATCCCTCGACCATGAACTTCGAAACATGGGTATCCGGGTCTCGGTTATTGAGCCTGCGTTCATGAAGACCGCTATTGATGCCAACTCTCGCGACGCGGACGCCAAGTTGGACGAGTACCGCGATGTTCGGATCGCCATGGACAACCGCCTCAAAGAAATGCTGGATGTTGCCGAGGACCCCGATGCTGTCGCCGACACAGTACTGAAGGTCGCAAGAGCGGCCAGCCCCAAAACCCGCTACACATCCGGGACCGCGGCGGCTCGCTTGCGCCTGATGCATACGCTCTTACCGGGCAGCCTTCTGGATGCGGGAATCCGCAAGCATTTACGCATCGCGTAACGCTGCGCTTCAACGACACCTGTCGACTATTCCGCCGAGCCAATTGCCGGCACCGCCAAATCAACCGATTTAGAAGTCACCATGACAACGCCTATCTCACCTGAAAGCAATCTCCTTAACCAGCCATTACGACTGCCCAATGGCAGCGTGCTACGCAACCGCCTGGCCAAGGCCGCTATGAGCGAAGTGCTCGGCACTTTCGATAACCATGCGACCAGAGCGCTCGTTGAACTTTACCGGCGTTGGGCTAAATCAGGCATCGGACTGCTCATTACCGGCAACGTAATGATCGATCGACGCGCGCTGGGTGAGCCCGGCAATGTGGTGATTGAGGATGAATCAGATCTGGTGATATTGCAGCAGTGGGCAAACGCGGCCACTAAACACGGAGTGGCGATTTGGGTTCAGCTGAATCATCCGGGCAAGCAATCTCCAAAGGGGCTGAACAGCACTAATCTTTCCCCGTCTGCCATTCCATTCCGTGCCGACATGGCGGGCTTTTTTCAAACGCCGCGTGAGGCCACAACGGCAGAAATCGACGAGATCATTAAACGCTTCGGTCGCAGTGCGGCTATCTGCAAGAAAGCCGGATTCAGTGGCGTGCAAATTCATGGAGCCCACGGCTATTTGATCAGCCAGTTTCTGTCGCCGCACCACAACCAGCGAACTGACGCATGGGGCGGCAGCCCGGAAAAGCGACGTCGCTTTGTTCTTGCCGTGTATGCGGAGATACGCCGACAAGTTGGCAACGACTTTCCGGTAGGTATCAAACTCAACTCGGCCGACTTCCAGAAGGGTGGGTTTACCGAAGAAGAATCGATGTCGACCATCCGCGCGCTTGCCGATGCAGGAATCGACCTGATCGAGATTTCCGGAGGCACGTATGAAGCACCTGCCATGAGTGGTGCCTTGCAACAGCCACAATCGTCTTCCACTGCCGTGCGTGAGGCGTACTTCCTCGCGTTTGCAGAAAAGCTGCGATCCACAGTTCAGGTGCCGCTGATGCTGACCGGAGGCTTTCGTACCCTTGGCGGCATGAATGCGGCGCTACAAACCGGGGCACTTGATGTTGTCGGTCTGGCTCGGTTGCTGGCGATTGATCCCGACGCGCCAATGGCGCTACTGCAGGGTCGAGATTGTACCCAGCGTGTTCGCCCCATCTCGACAGGCATCCAGGCGGTCGATCGCATGGGCATCATGGAAATACTCTGGTATTCGCGTCAGTTAAAGCGAATCGCCGAGGGCGGCAACCCTCATCCCAGGGAATGCGGGCTTTGGGCGTTTCTGGCGTCGCTGATGAACAGTGGTTGGGGAACATACCAAACCAAACGCCTTCGCGCTTGATGTGAAGATACTCAGCCCACTCACATCTGCCGCAACAGGCCCGTCGTACGGCCTTGCAATGGCAAAGAGAGGAATCGGCGCGATGCTCGGCCCATTGAAAGTCAGACTGTCCGAAGCGCCAAAGGCAAGCACCCTGGTTCTCTTTTTCCAGGCGAGCCTGTTCATCGTCGCATCAGGATGCAGTAAGCCGCCTTCCCAAGTGGCGCCCATTACCCCGGTGGTTGTCATGACCGTCGGTGCAGGCCAAACAGAGACCCTTCGGACGCTACCCGGGATAGTCACACCCCGATACGCCGCCAACGTGGGGTTTCAGGTGGCTGGGCGGATGCAAAAGCGTATGGTTGAGGTGGGCAGCAGAGTTCGGCAGGGTCAGCCACTTGTGAAGCTAAATGCCGCCGACTACGCCCAAGGCGTATTAGTGGCGCAGGATCAAATCGCCGCAGCACGCGCAGAAATGGAACAGAGCTCGGCCGATGCCAAGCGCTTCAAATCGCTGGCCGACCGCGGCCTGATCAGTCAGGCCGGAATGGGGTCGCAGCAGGCACGTGCAGATGCCGCGCAGGCAAGACTGGATCAAGCCAATCGCCAGCTGGAACTGGCGCGCAATCGGATGGCCTACACCACTTTGGTTGCGCCATTTGATGGCATCGTCACCGCGCTCAATGCCGAGGTTGGGCAAGTGCTGAGCGAGGGCATGCCGGTAGTGTCAGTGGCCAGGGATGACACGTTGGAGGTCTCGGTTGAAATCCCCGAGGACATGCGTCTGAATGACGTCTCGCCCGACGTCACTTTGGACGGGCGCTTGACCGGCAAATCGTCTATCCCGCTGAAGCTCAGACTGCGCGAAGTCGCGCCCGCGACGACCGCGCCACTCAGAACGTTCCGTGCGACGTTCACGATTCTCAACGCAGAAAGTATCCAAAGCGAGTTACGCATCGGCCAAAGTGCCGAAGTAGCACTCGCGCAACCATTGAGCAATCGCCAGGGCGTCCAATTGCCGGCGGCGGCACTGATCAGCAACGGACAGGACGTCGCTGTCTGGTGCGTCGAGGCCGGTCGAAACACGCTGCGCCGGCAGGCCGTGACCGTCAAATCCACGACCGATGATGGCGTTCTGGTTGACGGGCTCGAGGCCGGACAACGTGTCGTCATTGCGGGCACGGACAAGCTGAGCAATGCCCAGCCCGTTCGGCCGATCGAACGCACAGGCACCGGCTATGAAGTCACCACCCCATGACCAGCAGCTTCAATTTGTCGGCTTGGGCGCTGCAAAATCGTTCGCTGGTCAAGTTCGCCATGGTCATTTCGCTGCTGGCTGGCCTGCTGGCATTCCAGAAGCTCGGGCGCCAGGAAGATCCGATTTTTGAAATCCCCCTGATGACCGCCTTGGTCGGCTGGCCGGGTGCAACGCCGGATGAAATCCAGAATCAAATCCTCAACCGGATGGAGCAAGCGGTGCAGGAACTGCCGAACCTGCGCTATGTGACCAGCTTTGCCCGGCAGGGCTATGGCGGGTTGACGCTGGCCATTGACGGCAGGAATTCAGGGGCCGAGTTGCGGGCACTCTGGTATCAGGTGCGCAAGAAAATTGGCGATATCCGCAACTCGCTGCCGGCCGACATGCAGGGGCCGCTTTTCAACGATGAGTACAACGATGTCTATTCCGCCCTGTATGCGCTGGAGGCCGAGGGGATAACCCAGGCCGAGCTCGAAGAATTCGCTTCCGGCATCAAGCGCACGCTGCAGAAAGTTAAGGGCACCAACAAGGTCAGGGTCCTGGGCAAGCAGAAGCAAGTCATTTACGTCGAAGTGTCCACCCGCCGACTTGCCGCCCTGGGCGTTTCGCCGCAGGTCATAGTCGACGCCATTGCCGACCGGAGTGAGGTCGACCCCTTGGGCAGGCTGAGACGAACAGGATCGTGTCGTCGTACGCCTGGACGGTGCGTTGAAAACCCGCAGCGAGGTGGAAGACCTCGACATCGTCGTCGGTGGCCATCTGCTGCGCCTGGCCGACATCGCAGACATACGTTATGGCGATGCCGAACCTGCCGCGTTCAAGATTCGCCACAACGGCAAACCGGTGGTGGTCATCGGCGTCACCCCGGCACCGAACGTCAACCTGCTGCAGCTGGGCCACTCGTTGCAGAGCGTGGTGGAAAACATCAAGGCTGAGTTGCCGGCGGGTGTGACGCTTTCCCAGTACGTGGACCAACCGACGCTGGTGGAAGCCTCGGTGTGGGAATTCGAAAAGTCCTTTCTCGAGGCTTCTGGTCGCATTGTTCTGATCGTGACCTTCCTTATTCCTGGGCTGGCGCACGGGAGTGGTCG
>CAWFXR010000019.1:0-10617 GCA_963819835.1 uncultured Gammaproteobacteria bacterium | reverse complement strand
CGCGCAGCTTCGAGCGCGCGCTCATGGTCCGGGGTCACGATCGCGTTGACCTGGGCGTGCAGCCGTTCGCGTCGCTTCGCGTACAACTCGACGACGGCGGCGCTGGAAATCTCGCGCCGGTGAATCGCGGCAATCGTCGTGCTCGCGTCTGCGAACGGATTCATGCGAGGCCCCTGGACTCAAGCGAGTCGGTCGCACCAAGGTTGCCCGGGATTCCAACACCGGGCAAGGCGCTCGGTTGACGAAACGGCGCATACGCGGAGGCGTATAATCGCCGCGGGGTGTAGGGACCATCAAACAAGGAAGCCATCATGAGTTTTTTCGGCAAGATTCTCGAGAAACTGGGCATCAAGAAGGCTGAGGCCGCGCCGGTGCCAACGCCACCTCCAGCTCCGAAGCCGGCGATGCCGCCTCCGGTGGCAGCTCCCGTGGCGCCTCCTCCGCCCCCGCCGCCAAGGCCGATCGCCGTCGTGGACGTGGTCGCGCAACTCGAGGAGTGGGCGGCCGCAAATCCGCAGAAGCTCAACTGGAAGGTCTCGATCGTCGACCTGCTGAAGCTGCTCGACATCGACAGCAGCTTCGCGGCCCGCAAGGAACTCGCCACGGAACTCGGCTGCCCGGCCGACCTGATGGGCGACTCGGCGAAGATGAACATGTGGCTGCACAAGGCCGTGCTGAAGGCGATCGCCGACAACGGCGGCAACATTCCGGGCGAGTTGTACAACTGATGACGTGAGGCACCGCAATGCGGCGCCTGTCGAAGTGGAAACGGACGCGTCGCTCGCGCGGCGCGTCCGTTCTTTTTTGCCGGAAGGCGTCTTTCGACGCCCGGGGCGTCAGGCCTTCTTGCCGAAGATCCCGAGCGCGCGAAGTATGAAGATCAGCAGCGCGGCGCCGGCGAGCGACACGCCGAAACGGGCGATGGAATTCTCCGGGGCGATGCCGATGAGGCCGGCCAGGAACATTCCAAGGAACGACCCGACGATGCCGACCACGATGTTCGCGATCATGCCCATCTGGGCGTCCGTCTTCATGACGAGGCTGGCCAGCCAGCCCACGATGCCGCCGATGATCAGCGTGATGATCAGGTTCATGTCTTCTCCCCTTGCAGATTGATGGTTGGTCACGCCTTCGATCAATGAAGGCTGTGGTCACGATACCAGAAGGCAAACGGGGCCGCCGGCCTGCTGCCGACGGCCCCGTAACGCCGGGTCCGTGGTCCCGGCCCACCCACAGCGAGGGCGCCGGACCGGGCGGCGAACTATTCCAGCTCGATCTTGTTGTAGACCTTCGTGACGCCCTTGATGCTCTTCGCGATCTCGCTCGCCCGGGCGCGGGCCTTCTCACCATGGATGAAGCCGGTCATCAGCACCTGGCCATTGTAGACGTCGGTGTTGATGCTCCAGGCCTTGCTGGCATCTTCGGCCGCCCCCTTGGACTTGAGCGTCGACTGGATCACCGTGTCGTCGATCGCCTGGCCGGCGGAACGATCCTTCTTGATGACGACGAGGCCGTCCAACACCTTGGTGACGCCCGAAACCGACTTCGCCGCGGCAAGGGCAGCCGACTTCTCTGCATTCGTCTCGAGGAAGCCGCCGAGCTGCACTCGACCCTTGGACACTTCGACATTGATGGCCGTGGACGGCACGCCCTTGGTTTCGACCAGCTTGGCCTTCACCTCGGTCGCAAGCACCGAATCGTCGACCGTCTGGCCGGTGGTCTTGTCCGCATGCGCCGGCGAAACGAGCGCGAGGCACGACAGGACGGCGAGGGACATCATTCTGATGCTGGACATCGATTACTCCTTGTGGAATTCGGGCGCCGCAACCGGTCGCCAGGATGGGAACTACCAGTTTACCGCCAACGATAACGCCGCCGCACCGCCGATTGAATCAGGGCTGCAGCTGACTGGAATCACGGCCCGCCGCGTCAGGCATCGAGCCGGGCTCGCAGTGTCGCGATCTCCGCCCGCCACCCGGCCACGACAGGATCGAGTTCGGCGTCGTATCCCCGGTCCGCGAGACGCCGCTTGCGGAATGCCAGTTCGTTCTGCGCGTTGACCAGCGCGGCGGACGCAGCCTTGTCCCGGGCATCGACACGCCGCGTCCGGTAGCGCCCGTCGGCGCAGATCGTGTCGTACTCGTGCGCTCGTGATGCAGCTCCCCACCTCGCCGGCGAGTTCCTCCCGGATCACGGTCCGCTCCGCCTCGCCACTGCGTCGGATGATCCAGGCCAGCAGCAGCACGAACGGCAGGAAGATCACCAGGTTCGAGATGCTGGCGGAGAGCATGGTCTCGAGCAGGCCGACATCCGGCGGCGCGACGCTCTCGGTCGGAGGCGCCTCGCCGGCCCGGGAAGACGCGATCGCGAACACCAGCGGCAGCGAGTTGTTCCACGCGTGCGCGATCACGGCCAGCGACGAAGCCCACCAGCGGCGCGCAGTAACGGACCAGCCTGCTGTGCGTGGCGCGCGCGAGACCGAGCGCAGCGCCGAAAATGCCGGAGAACATCGCGTGCCCGGCCAGACCCAGCCATGCATAACGGGCGCCGAGCTGGAATCCGTACGGCGCATCGCCGAACTGGACGAAATTCTGCTGCACGTAGAGCGCCGACTCGAACCAGTTGAACCCGGCCCCGACCAGTGCGCCGTAGACGAATCCGTCGCGGACGTTGTCGTACTCGCTGCGCATCAGCCAGAACAGCAGCACGATGCCGATACCCTTGGCCGTCTCCTCCACGAGCGGCGCCGAAAGCGGCGCGCCGATCATCAATGCGGCGTCGGGCCCGAGCATCTGCTTCAGCGCGGCATTGCCTTCGAGCCACTGGCCGATCACGTAGATCACGGTCGTGTTGAGCCGGTATCGAGACCGTCGTGGCGATCAGCCCGCCCCAGAGGAAAGCCGCGGCGAAGAGCCAGGCCGACTCGCGCTCGCGCCGGTCGAGATACCAGAGCACGAGCAGCGGCAGGACCGACAGCAGTGACGACAAGGCAAGCGCCGTCATGAACACACGGGCCGCAGCGGAGCCGAGACCGCCGACGACTGCACAGATGATGAGCGCCGCAAGAAGCAGCAGGATGGAGATTGCGACGGCGAAGGCGCGTGCGACGCGCGGCTGGCGCAACGGCGAGGCGAGCGGAACCGCTGTATACATGAGGCGCGACTATGTGCAGGTCTCGTCGGAATCGCAAGCGCCGGGACCAGCCACGCGGACCAGACCGCCCGGCGCCTCGGACTCTCGCCCGACGAAAAACGCTTCGTCGTCGAGCACCGGATCGAGTCACCCATCCGACGCTGTACGGGTGAGGAAAGAACGCCGCCTGGGTACGCCGGTCGGTGGCACTGAAGAAAGCCCCGAGCCCCGGGTGGCTGTGATACCAGCCAACGATCAACTCGAGTGGCCTGAGCGCCGCGCGGGCGCGCTCCCAAACCCCCGATTCCATGCGCAGCGAGATGCCCGAACTCGCGAAATCGAGTGCCGGTACCGCCTGGCTGACCACCACTGCACGGCTCGTCGCAACGCCAAGCTGTTCGTCGTCAGCGAAAACCTCGCCCAGCAGCAGACCGCCCTGCTCGTCCTGCGATCTGCGCAGGTGCCGCAGGACCTCCTCGCGGACGTCGTCCGCCACGATCACCAGCAGGCCGCCTCCGGAGGCGCAAACAGGACGGCAGCGCGGCCGCACGCATGCTGAGCGCAGACACAGGGCTGCAATGGCAGGTCTGCCGGCTTCTCGGTCCAGCGCATCAGGTCCGGGCCTGGAACTGCGATCCGCACGAAGGACAGCGCACGAGCCCGCTGCGGCCGCGCGGCAGACGCAGGCTGCGACCGCAGTGCGGGCAGGGACGCAGTATCCGCTCGACGACCTCGTCCGCGGCGAACCTGTCCGTCGGGAAGGCCCCTGGATGTTCCCGGCGCGCCCGCTCGTACCAGATCGCCGCCTCGCGATTCGCGGGTGAGGCCGTGCTCACGAGCAGCGGATCGAACGTGACGAGCCGCAGCAGTCGCTGCACGAAGATGTCGAGACCCTGCGCAGCGATCCAGCGCGTACCGAGGCAGATGACGCCCGACGGAAAGACGTTGGGGTGGTAGATCGGCGTGCGGACCGTGGCAACGGGCGCGAGGAACGGATAGCGCTCCGGCAAGGCCACGTGAACGGCGACCCGCGACTCGCGGTGCCGTGGATAGCGGGCAGATCCCGCGGTGATGCACGAGAACGCGACGACGAGTTCGGGTCGCGCTTCCGTCGGCAGCGACTCGAATTCGACCCGGCCTCGGGACGCCGCGGCCAGAGCGGTCAGCAACTCGACGTCGGAACGCAGCCTGAGCGCGCTGGTCACGGCAGGTCCGCCGGCCGCTCGGCCTCAGCCGGCCACCAGGACAGGCTGCACCTCCAGCACGTCGCCGGGCCGCACCGCCTTGGACAGCGACTCACCTGGCGTCACCGCCTTGCCGGTCGTCGCGTTCACCAGCGTGTAGTCGGTATCGCCGGGCAGCGCCCAGTTGTCCACGGCAGCCTGGATGATGTCCGCTCCGGTGCTGGCCGGATCGAGACTCAATTCGGCGCGCCGCGTCTGGTCCGCCGTGCGTACCACGAGGCTCAATTCGTTCGACATGGTGATCAACCTTCCTCGAAATCGAAGCAGACCGTGCGCCCGCCGATGTCGGCGAGCGCGAACTTTGCGGGCACGGGACGTGTGCCGAACCGCTCGACGAGTTCGCCGAGCTCGAAACGCTGGCGGATCTCGATACGGACCGCGGGCTTCGCGCAACGCGGGCAGGTCGCGATGGAATCGTCGAAATCCGCCGCACGCCTGTCGATGTACCGGGCCGCTTCGGGCAACGCCCCGCACTGCGCGCAATCGTAGCCGGTCAGCAGCGGATCGCTGAGCCGCAGCACCTGGCCAAGCGCATGGCCCGCCTCGCTCATCTCGGGCGCCAGTGCCCACCGGTTGCGCGTCCGCACGACCACGGGTTGATCGTGCATCCCCTGGCATGCGGCACAGTCGGCGTTTCGGTCGAGAACGGTGACCGTGCTGCCGCCCGCGATCGTATCGATGAGCACGCGACGCGACGCGGGGCGCTCGTCGCCGGTCGCGCCGAGGCGCAGCGCCGTGGATGCCGCAATCGCCCCTGCGACGCTCGCCGTCACCGCAGTCGTCGGGACCTGCTGCGACGCGCGCGCCCGCCGCCGCAGGCCGCCGCAGGAATAGCGCTCGGCCATGCGGCCGTACGCGGACTCCGGCAGGTGACACTCGTAGCAGGCACCACCCCACGCATCGCCGTGGGCAAACGATTCGACGACGGCATGGCGGCTGTCGATCGCGGCGTTGACGAAGTTGGTCCCCGCAAGGAGACACATCTGGTTGAGCCGGACCCGTGCCTCGAAATTGTCGACGGCCCCGATGGCGCAGTCGTACTCGGCGAGTCGCGACACGCTCAGGTGCTCCCAGAAGTCGCCTTCGATGGCCCTGAGCCTGACGCCGGGGTCCACCTCGGATGCGCGCCGCACGACGGCTGTCGCCTTGCCTTCGCCGATGTCCGATTCGCGCAGGAACACGCTGCGCGTGAGGTTGTGCTCCTCGACCTGGTCGAAATCGTAGAGGTCGACCGCACCGACGCCGAGCAGTGCGAGGTTCTTCACGACCTCGTTGCCGATCGCGCCGGCACCGACGACGACGATACGGGCAGAGCGCACCGCGTCCTGCGAGAACCAGTCGATCTGCTCGTGCCGCCGGTAACGGTCGGTACGCATGTCAGTCGCGGGCGATCGCCACGGCACGGAACGCCGTGCCGCCGCACGAGGCGCAGCGACCGGAGTTGTCGCGCACCAGCACTGTCACGCTGTCGGAATGATAGAACGCGAGGCAGTTGGTGCACTGGACCAGCGGCCGCGCTGCATCGAGCGTCGAGCCCGAGTAGGCATCGCGCAGTCCCGCGATGTCCCCCGGGGAGACGGTGATCGGGCCTTCGTACTTCGCGTTCTCGCTCCGCCGGGCCCTCGAGCTCGCCCGCGGCCGCCAGGCACGCCCGTCACGCGACGGTGCATTGCGACGCTGCCCCATGATCATCATGAAGATGGCGAAGCCGGCAAAGATGAGAATTGGCAGCAGTCTGGCCACGTTGGCGCCTGTTCGCGAGCTGGATGTACGCATCCTCGAAATCCCTTTGATCGACCGGTCCAGCCGCCCCGGACGCGACAGTCTAACGCGTGGCGACCGGTCCATGCTTGACCCGGCGACAAGATGCTGCCCGCCAGGGACTTTTCAAGTCACCGGGGCGGCTGGCCCGCGGCGCCGCGCACCGCGCCTGGGACTGCGATTTCAGGCCAGCGCGAGCGATCGCCCCACGAACCAGTAGACCCCGAGCGCGAACAGGGCTGCCGATACGTAGTCCATGGTGCGCACCTGCGCGGCGGCGGGCAGGCGCCGACAGGCCGCGGCGACTGCCGCAATTGCTGCGAGCGCGAGCAGCTGCGCCGCCTCCACGCCGAGGTTGAAGCCGAGCAGCGCCTTGAGCAGCCGCTCGCGCGGAATGTCGAGCGCGAGCAGCGCTCCGGCGAAGCCTGCGCCGTGAGCCAGCCCGAATGCGGTCGCAAGCACGGGCGCGAGGCGCCGCGATGTTGCACCGCCGAGCCCGCCCGCACAGAGCGCGAACGCGGCAATGCCGATGACGACGGCCCAGGGCAACGCCGAAGCCCCGGCGAACCGCGCGACGAGCGGAATCGCAGCGACCAGCGCCAGCGTTGCCCAGCCGACCCGCGACCCCGCCCCTTCGCGGGATGCGAAGGCCTCGCCCGCGGCGAAAGCCACCGTGAACCCGATCAGCGCCTCAACCGATGCGACGTCGGGCCGTCAGCCACCCTGCCGCAACGAGCCCGAGCGTCAGCGAGTGTCCGAGCAGTAAACCCTGTCGCGGCCCACACGGCACGGCCGAGTCCGCCGGCGAGCAAGGCGAGCGCCACGATGAACGCGAGGTGATCGATCCCCGAAAGGACATGCTCCAGCCCCAGGCGAAAGAAAGCCCCGAAGTCAGTGGGCACTGCCGGGGCATTCCCGCCGACCGCGAACTCGTGCGAGCGGACAGTCGCGAGGACCTCCTGCACCTGGCCGCCGGCGTGAGCCACGCGGGCGTAGTGGACGTGGCTCGGCGACACGTCGAAGAACGCTCCGACCACCACCTGCGCCGGCGACTCTGCAAGCGCCCGCGCACAATGGAACGCGAGCTCGACCCGGACGTCTCCTCGCGCAGCGGCGAGCGGTCTCGGTGCGTCTGCCGAACACCTCACGCCGTCCTGGGTCACGCTCACGGTCTGCGCAAGATGGGAAGCAAGCAGCGCATCGAGGGTATCGAAGGTCGCATCCTCGCCGAGCTGGGTCACCCGCTGCGCGCCGACCTGGAACACGCCGGTGAGCGTCGCACCTTGCGCGGTCCAGCTCGAATACGACTGGCTGCGCGTATGAGCGGCAGCAGGCGTGACGAGGACGAGCGTGGCCAGCAGCCCGAGCAGGCACCGGCCGATCACGGAGCGTCCGTTCCCTGCGGCGCGTCGGGGGCGTAGCGGATCTTCGCCGTGCGTCGCAGGCCCGCCAGGTACTCATCGAGGGCGGTCTCGGCCTGCCGGCGCCGCCACTCTTCCGCAACCGCATCTCGCACTGCCTCGAAAGGAGGCGCCGACCCTTCACGCCGGTCCAGCGACAGGACGAAGGTCGGCACGCCGCCGGCGTCGATGGGACCAGCTGCCTCACCAGGCTTGAGTGCGACAGCGGCATCACGCACGGCGGGCCCGGCATAATCGCCCAGCTTCTGGGCGGGCAGCAGCATGTCCGGCACGATGACGACCTCGCCACCGGCACTGCGCGCCGCCGCATCGAAATCCTTCCCGGCACGGAGCGCTTCCCGCATCGCCTCGACGCTGGCCTGGTCGCGCGAGGGAAAGCTGACGACACGCACGCGCACCTGCGGCGCGCTGCGGACGAGATCGGGCCGGCCTGCGTAGAACGCACGCAGCTCATCGTCATCCGGCTGGCGGCCTGCGGTCTCGGCAGCTGCAAACTGCACCATCGCGTCGACCACGGCCTTGCGGACGGCAAGGTCGCTCGTGCCGAGCCCGAGATCGAGCCCGCGCTGCACGAGCAGTTCCTCGTCGATCAGGCGGTCGAGCGCACGGCGCGCATCCGCGTTCGTCAGCGGCGTGCGCTTGTCCGCGGCGAGCGCGCCGAGAGCCCGCTCGAAATCGGCGCGCGATACCTCGACGCCGTCGACGGTCGCAATCGCGTCACGCCGGGCCTCTCCGAAACCGGGCTGGCCGAGTGCGCCCCACAGAGCCGCCGCAAGACCGAGCGCGGCGCCGACCGCGAGCAGCCTGCCTGATCGCGAACCCGATCGTCGCGCGCCCTCCCCGTCATCCACGCGACGCGCTGGCCGGATAGTTGAGATAGATCGGCGACGACCAGGCGCGCGGCTCGGCGGGCGCGGTGCAGTCGCTCGGGCCGCTGCGGTAATCGCCGAAACAGAGCTTCGCCTTCATGCAGCGACCGGATCCGTCGCGCACGCATTCGATGGGCCTTGGCATTGATCGTCTGCTCGGGCTCCTCGATCGCGCGCACGTAGTAGATCGCGTCGCGCCCGTCGCCGGCGTAGGACGGGTCGGTAAACGTGAAGCTGCAGCCGTTCGGGCTCGGCGGACACTCGTGGACCAGGAACTCGTCCTCGATCAGCCCGTCGATCGGCTCGCCCGCGCGGACCTGCGGACGCACCTTCACGACCTCGATGCGCGTGATCAGCTTGCGCACGTCGGACGGGTTGTCGCATTCGCCGGCGCAGAGGTGCTGCAACCGGTCGGAGTCGAGGCCGGCTTCCGCGAAGTCGGGACAGCCCGGCTTCTGCTTGAACGAACCGACGGCGCGTACCGTGAACTCGGGCGACTTGTCCGTCGCCATGTCGCCACCCATCCGCGCGGCCTGGCCCGATGACGCCTCGCGCGCATCGAACCACAGCAGGATCTTGTGGCCGGACGTGGCGTAGACCTCGCGCCGCTGCAGCGCCTCCCAGATCGCCTCACGCGAGCGATTGGCCGCATGCACCGCGGCGAGCCCGCCGGTCAGCCAGAACGACGACTGGCGCTCGAACTCGGTGAGCTGGAAGCCCGCCATCTTCAGCAGTTCCGCCTGCGGGAGCGGGTGCGGAAAAGCGTCCTTGGCACTTTCGCCGCCGAACTGGCGGGTCAGCCGCGTGCGCATCGTCTCGTCCACCGCGCCGCCGGCCTCCGTGTTCTTGCGCCGGTCGAACTGCTTGTAGCCGGTGCCGGGACGCGCCCGATGATTGTCCGACGATCCGATGAAGCCCCAGCGGAAGCGCGTCGGATGCGCGGGATCCTCCGTGAAGCGCGACACTGCGAGGCCGTACTGCACCGACGTGCCCGGGCGGTGATTGAATGGCGGCAGGAAGCAGTCGGTGCACTGGCCGGCGTCGAGCCAGTCCTCGGCCGTCTCGCCGCCGACGACGAGGTGCCCTGCGACGCCCATGTTTGCGTAGCCCAGGCGTGCCTCGTCGGCCCGCTTCGTGCACACCGCTTCCGCCTGGCCGGTTGCGAGGCAGCGTTCCATGATGATGTCGCCCGCGCGCCAGCAGCTCGGCAGGTAGTCCTTCGTCGGTGGCGGGCAGGTCGCCGAAGTCCCGTCCGCGTTCGGGATGATTTCCTTCCACGCCCGGTACTCCTCCGAGTTGCCATGCCCGGAATAGATCTCGATCAGCGTGAATTTCTCGGGATGCTCGCTGGCCGCAAGTGACTTGTCCCAGGTCGTGCCCGGCGGCGTATAGAAACCCCAGCTCGAGCCGTGCGGGATGATCAGCGGATCGAGGCCCTGCTGGTCGAGGCGACGCACGAGCTCGCCCGGCGTCGCCGCCTCTTCGAAGCAATCGGCCGGCAGCTCGTTGGACGGCTTCGTCGGGATCGCAGGACGGAACCTTCTTGATGTCCTTGATGAAACGATTGAAGTCGTAATAGGTCGAGCGCTCGGGCATGTCCTCGAGCGCAAGGAACGGCGACATGCCCTGCGCAGTCGTGCGCAGTGTCGCCGTCGTCACGCCGGACGCCGCGATCTGGCGCGCGGCGACCTGGTCGTCGCCCAGATGCTGGAACAGCACGTTCTTGTGGCCATAGTGCTCCGAAGGCGTGCGGCCAACCTGCGTCCACTCGAAACCGATGAACGACACGAGGTCGGGCGAATCCGTCTCGCCCGACACCGCCTGGCACTGGCGCATGGCCTGCTTCGTCTCCTTCCAGCGATACGGCGTTCCGGACTCCGCGTGGTCGGTGATCGCCCAGAAATCGAGGCCGGAGCAATAGCGCGCGAAGTCGCACGCATCGCCGACGGGGTAAACGCCTTCGCCGCCCAGCATCGGCAGCGCCCAGAGAAATGCGTCGCTGGAGTACGTCGTGTGGACGTGCAGGTCGCCGAACAGGATCTGGCCGGCTTCGCCCTCCGGCGTCACCGCCGTGATCGCGCTGGCGCGCGCGGCTATTGCACCGGCCGGTATGACCTTGCCCGTGATGGCGCCGGCAGTGCGTTCGTGGCCGAGCCAGCCATCCCTTGCGCCCACCCACCAGGCCCCCGC
>CAWFXR010000018.1:0-93985 GCA_963819835.1 uncultured Gammaproteobacteria bacterium | reverse complement strand
GCACGGAGGCCGCGATCACCTGGCTCACGGCCAACGCGGCCGGCGGCGGCTTGTTTGCCGACAACACCGCGAGGGGCTACTACGCTTCGACGGCCGACGCCTGCGACCTGACGGGAACCCGCACGCCGGCCGTCGCCACCGACGACGTCCGCTGGAACATCGGGGATCCAGACCCGGGCGTCGGGTGCAACATGGACGCGCGGACGCTGGGGGCCGTTGCAGGCGTTCCTGCCGGGTATACGGCCAGGTATGTCGTCAACCGCGTCTGCAATGGCGCGGGTGATCCCAATTCGGTGCTCACCGGCGGCGGCACGCCGATGGCTTGTTCGAGGCTTGGTGCTGGAACCAGCGAAGGCAGCACACGCGGCGGCGGCTCCTACGGAAACACGCCGCTGACCGGCGAATCGCAGCAGTATTACCGCATCACCACCAGGATCGACGGACCGCGCAACACGGTTCGTTACATCCAGGCCTTGGTCGTCATTTGACCTGCAGAACCACGGTTGAGCAGGGGGAGTTAGCCCATCATGGACGCTAGATTCAACAGTATCCTCAAGACGGCCGCGGCAACCGTCGCGCTTGGATTCTGCGCGGTGCAGACGGCCGGGGCTGTCGACGTGGACTTGTCCACCAGCCCGCTGGTCTCCGGGATCAGCAAGGTGGTGCCACCCAACATCTTTTTCGTCCTCGACGATTCCGGGAGTATGGCAAACGACTACATGCCGGACTCGGTCAACGGCGACAATGGCAAGAACTGCTTCAGGAACTGGGGCTACAACAAGATCTACTACAACCCGAACGTGACCTACACGCCGCCATTGAAGGCGGACGGCAGCTCGTACCCGAATGCGACCTACACGGCCGCCAAGGACAACGGCTACGCGTCGAGCGGATCCACGACGGACCTGGGCCAAACCCAGACCGTGACAGTGACCGACACGATCCTGGTCAATCTCGGCAACAATCCGTTGTCTGCGACCAATGGCAGTCGGACCGTCGTCGTGACCAGCCCCGCGCACGGGCTCACGACCGGGACGACGGTGACGATCTCGGGCGCGAGCAACGTTGGCCAGCGCAACGTCAACGGCACCTTTACGATCACACGCATCAACGCCAACAGTTACTCGTACCAGATCAACAACAACGCCCGGCGCACCGAAACGGGCGGCGGAAACTCGGTCCGGGAAAGCCACGACGTCACGAGCACCGTGACGCGCAATGTCTGGTACTACACCGACTACACCACCAACCCGTCCGCACCGCCCGACACCTGCCAGTCGGACAGCGCCTACACGGTCGCGGTGCCGACCACCACGGCGCAGCAGCAGAACGTCGCGAACTGGCACAGCTACTACCGCACGCGCATCCTGATGATGAAGACGGCCTCGGGCCGGGCGTTCGCCACGGTCGGCGACAAGTATCGAGTAGGCTTCACCGCCATCAGCGAGAAAGGCACCAATTCCGCCCGCTTCCTGAACATCAAGAAGTTCGACGCGACGCAGAAAGCGGCCTGGTACACGCTCCTCTACAACCAGGGCGCCAGCGGCTACACGCCGCTGCGCGGTGCAGTCTCCAAGGCCGGCCGGTTGTACGCCGGCCAACTGATCAGCGGCAATGCCGACCCGGTGCAGTATTCCTGCCAGCAGAACTTCACGATCCTGACCACGGATGGCTACTGGAATACCCAGAACGAATCGCCGGCCGACAACGGGACAGGCGGTAACGCGTCGTCCAACTACGGCCCGTACCGCGAAAACAACACCACCAAGGTCGGCAATGCCGACAGCGGGCTCGCCGCGCCTTTCGGTGACACCTACACGAACACGCTGGCCGACGTCGCGATGTACTACTACAAGACCGACCTGCGGCCCACGGGCTCGATCGGCGGTATGCCTGACGGCGGTACGACCCGGCTCGATGTCTCGACCGACAACGTGCCGATCGCCGGCAGTGACACCGCCGACTGGCAGCACATGACGCTGTTCGGCATCGGCCTGGGCGTGGCCGGAACACTCGATTACAACGAGAATTACCTGAACGGCGGGTCCCCCAGCTACAACGCGATCGTGGGGGGCACGCCCTGGCCCGACCCCAATACGACCAGCACGGCTACGGACCTTGACGTTCGCATCGACGACCTCTGGCACGCCGCGGTGAATGGTCGTGGCCAGTACCTGAGTGCGTCGAATCCGGACAGCGTGGTCAGCGCCTTGGCGAAGACGCTGGCGGCGATCTCGGTCACCAATGCCTCGGCTGCGGCTGCGGCCACCAGCAGCCTCGAGCCGGTGGCGGGCGATAACTTCGCCTACGTCGCCCAGTACACGACCGGCCTCTGGTACGGCGACCTGCAGGCCCGCGACATCAACCTGACGTCGGGAGCGCTTTCTACGACGGCCACGTGGTCGGCGCAGGCCCGGCTGGCGGCGCAGATCAGCGCCGCGGGCGACACGCGCTCGATCTATACGTTCAACCCGTCCGGCACCAACAAGATCAAGTCGTTCGACTCCGCCAATCTGACGGCGGAGAAGACGGCGAATTACTTCAGGTCGAGCGCCTCCAACCCGGGCGGCAAGCTGCTCCAGTACGACCTCTGGACGTCCGCACAGCAGACAACGGTGGCCACGCAGGATGCGATGATCGGCTTCATCCGCGGCCAGAACGGCCTGGAGGACGAAAGCACCAACACCGACAAGCTGTTCCGGGACCGTAGCTACGCGCTCGGTGACATCGTCGACAGCTCGCCCGTCTTCGTGAGCAAGCCGCCGTTCAAGTATGCGGATACTGGCTACATCGCCTACGGCACGTCCCGGGCGACTCGCACAGCCATGGTGTACGTCGGCGCCAATGACGGAATGCTGCATGCCTTCAACGCCCAGACCGGCGACGAAGCGTGGGCGTACATCCCGAGCGAAGTGATTCCCAGTCTCTACAAGCTCGCTGATGCGGGCTACGCGAACAACCATCAGTTCTTCGTCGATGGACCGATCACCGTCGGTGACGCCTATGACAGCACGGCCAGCGCCTGGAAGACCATCCTGATCGCCGGCCTGGGTCGAGGTGGAAAATCGTACTTCGCGCTCGATGTCACCGATCCCGCGAATCCGAAGGCCCTCTGGGAATTCGGTGCGGCCTCCTGCGCGCGGTGCTCGACCGTGGACAACGACATGGGGTACAGCTACGGCAATGCCATCCTGACCAAGCGCAGCTCGGACAGCAGGTGGGTGGTGGTGTTTGCATCCGGCTACAACAATACCGGTGGCGACTCCAAGGGCCGGCTGTACGTCGTCGACGCACTCACCGGGGCGAAGCTGGAGGAGATCATTACCGACAACGCGGTCAGCGACCCGAACCTGAGCGGAATCGCGAAGATCAACAACTTCGTGACCAATACACTGGTCGACAACTCGACCCGGTACGTCTACGGCGGCGATCTCGCCGGCTCCCTGTGGCGCTTCGACCTGTCGTCGAGCGTCTCCGTGCGCCTGGGCCGGACTGCCGGGGCGGCGGGCGACCAGCCGATCACGGTGCGTCCGGAAATCGGCAGGATCCAGGACAGCTCGGGTACCTACCACCGCGTCATCTATTTCGGGACCGGCCGCTACCTCGGGCTCAATGACTTGACCTCGACGTCGACGTCTACCACGGTCCCGCAGGCCTTTTACGGGGTCAAGGATACGGGCGCGAGTCTCGGCGACTTGACGTCGGCCGGGGCAGATCTCGTCGCCCAGACGCTCGACGCGTCGGTGAGCCCGCGCACGATCCCGAATCCGGCGCCGGTGGACTGGTCCGCCAAGAACGGCTGGTACGTGACCTTGCCGGCGGGCGAGCGCGTGAACGTCGACCTGCGCCTGCAGCTCGGTTCACTGGTGGCAGTATCCAACATCCCCAGGGAGGACTACTGCACTGTTGGCGGAACGAGCCTGCTGTACGTGCTCGACTACAAGACCGGTGCTGCGGTGTATTCGGACAGCACCATGCAGGTCGGGTTCCCGGTCGGTTCCTCGCTGGCCACCGGTCTGACGTTGATCCGCCTGCCGAATGGCCAGCTGATCGCAATCGTCACGGAGGCAGATACGACCGTGAGGGCGATGAACGTACGGGTTAATTCTGGAATCGCGGGAGCGGTCCGGCGCCTCGGCTGGCGCGAGGTGAACTGACGAACCGGATCAGGCGCGCGTGAGCCGGGCGGCGAGATCCGCCAGCCCGGCCCGCTCGCGCCGCGCACGCGGCGGGTCAAGGCCTGCGACGATTTCCTTGAGGTCGCCGAGCGCCTGCTCGAAGTCGTCGTTGACGACCACGTAGTCGAATTCCCCCCAGTGGCTCATGTCGGACGCCGCGTCGCGCAGCCGGCGCTGGATTACGTCCTCCGCATCGGTGCCGCGCCCGCGCAGCCTGCGCTCCAGCTCTTCCCGCGAAGGCGGCAGGATGAAGATGGATACGCAGTCCGGCATGGCCGACCGCACCTGGGTGGCGCCCTGCCAGTCGATTTCCAGGATCAGGTCCTGGCCGGCGGCCAGCGACTGTTCGACCTGCGCTTTGGCAGTGCCGTAGCTGTTGTCGAATACCGTCGCGTGCTCGAGAAACCCGCCGTCGGCGACGATGCGGTCGAATTCAGCGCGCGTGACGAAAAAGTAGTCGCGGCCGTGGAGCTCGTTCGGGCGCCTGGCCCGTGTCGTATACGAGATCGAGAATCGCAGCCCGGGCTCGCGCTCCATCAGTGCGCGCACCAGCGACGTCTTGCCGGCGCCCGAGGGCGCTGCGATCACGTACAGTCGCCCGCGGCGCGCGAGCTCAGTCAAGGTCGTGCCACGGGGATCACCTGGCGCCTGCCCCGTTCAGCGCGGCCTTCACCGCTTCGTCGCGCATCAGCGTCGTGAAACACAGCTCGAAGGTCTTCGCTGCATTTGCCGAGTTCCCGGACTCGAAGCCGCCACCCAGGATCTCCTCGCCCTTGGTCGTGCTGCTGGCCATTAGCGCGCCCTGGCCGTCGAAGACGCTGAGCGACAGGTCGTACTGCACCGACATACTCATCATCACGTCGGTCTTCCATTCCAGGATGCGCAGTTCGAGCTTGCGCGGGGCCGCGCCGCCCAGCGGCACCACGGTGAATCCCTGGTGCTGCATGGCGCTTGCTATCGCGGCCCGCATCTCGTCGGCGAGAGGCTCGCCGCTTGCCGTGCGAACGTCGAACGGGTTGCCAAATCCACCGCGCTGCACGCCGACGAAGTCGGGGGCCTTGTCGCCGTTGACCACGTATGGTCGCGCGTCGACCACTTCGACCGCGACACTGCCAGTGCCCGACACCGGCAGCCCGCCGATGGCGCCGCGATAGTCGTAACGGTTGCCAACGGCGCAGGCGCCGAGTGGCAGGATAAGCATAAGCACGAGCAGCCTGGCCAGGCCCCGCAAGCTCATTATCTTCATGGCAACTCCCCTGTCGCTGGTGCCGATTGACCGGTCCCCACTGGCGATATTGGAAGCTTTCTTTTTCTTGTCAATTGGAGGTAACTGCAATGGGGACTTACTCCAATTTGCTGCTGCGCTCTTTTTCGATCCTTGCCATTGCTGTCGCGCTCGGCGGCTGCGTGGCCAACAAGGCCGGCAACCTGTCGCTCTCGAGGGAGGTCGCCGACCAGAGTACCTACTACGTGGAACGGCAGCCGAAGGACGAACGCAACCTGGCCGCGACGATCGCGGAGAGGATGCAGGCGAGGGGCCTCAAGGCCACGGCGGAACAGGCCGGCGCTCCCAGGCCGCAATGCGACTACGTAGTTTCGTACACCGACAGGTGGATGTGGGACATGCGCATGTACCTGTACGACCTCCGGATCGACCTGCGTGACGCGAAGGACCAGTCCGTCGTCGGATTCGGGCAGTCGATGCAGAGTTCGCTGGAGGCGATGGGCAAATCGTACGAAGACATCATCGACATAGCCTTGAACGAGTTGTTCAGCCCAGGCAAGCAGCCGTAACCCGCCATTCTCCGCCGCCCGGCGCACATGGCTGGGCGGTGGCCCGCACCGCTACTCGACGTTCTGCACCTGCTCGCGCATCTGCTCGATCAGGACCTTCATGTCCACCGCGGCGCGCGTCGTCTCGACGTCCTGCGACTTCGACGACAGCGTGTTCGCCTCGCGGTTGAGTTCCTGCATCAGGAAGTCGAGGCGCCGGCCGGCCGGCTCGTTCGCGTCGAGCACCCGCAGCGTCTCGGTGACGTGGCTGCCGAGCCGGTCGAGTTCCTCGTCGACGTCCATCTTGTAGGCGAGCAGCACCAGCTCCTGCTCGAGGCGTTCCGGGTCCACCTGCGTTCCGAGCTGCGCGACGCGCTCGCCGACCTTTGCGCGGATGCGCGCGCTCATCTCCGGCAGGCGTGTCCGCACCAGCGTCACTCCGGCGGCCAGTCCCTCGCAGCGCTGGCGCAGCAGCTCGTGGATGCGCGCGCCTTCGCGCGCACGCGAGTCGTTCAATTCCGCCGCCGTCTCGTCCACCAGCGCGAGCGTCTCGCCCGCGAGCGGCGTCAGGTCGCGCTCCGCCTCGCGGATCACTCCGGGCCAGCGCAGGATGTCGAGTGCGCTCATCGGTCCCGGGATGCCGCCGAGCATGCTGCCGACGTCGGCGGCGCGCCTGAGCAGCTGTTCGACCATCGGGCGGTTCAGCTCGAGTTGCGGCGTGGTCGCGGTCGTCGATCGCAGGTAAAGGCCCGCCTCGACCTTGCCGCGACGCAGCTTGGCGCCGAGCAGCTGGCGTACGTCGCCCTCGAGGCCGCGCAGGTCCTCCGGCAGTCGCGTCGAGATCTCGAGGTAGCGGTGATTGACCGTGCGCAGTTCGCAGGTCAGCGTGCCCCACGGCCCCTGCCGCTCGCGTCGCGCGAAGCCCGTCATGCTGCGAATCATGGTGTTTTTCCGGACGGAAACTCTTGGAAGTACAACCGCGGCCACGCGCGCACCACTTAACGGTATGCTGCGCGGAATGTTATAAAAGCGGCCAAAGTCTACATTAGAAGCAGGCGTGCCGGAGCGACACTTGCACATCGAGCACGCGGATCTGAGCCTCCTCGGGAATCGCGAAGAAAACCAGGATCGCGTCGCGGTCGCGATCGGCGACGGCGCCGCACTGCTTGCCGTCGTGGACGGCATGGGCGGGCACGCCGACGGCGCGAACGCCGCAGAGGCTGCCATACGATCCATGGTCGGCGATTTCTGGGAAGCGCGCCGCCCGGTGTTCGATCCCGAAGGCTTCCTGCATCTTGCGGTCGGCCGCGCGCACGATGCCGTGGTCGAGCTCGGTCGCGGCCTCCCGCCGGAGATCCGGCCCCGCGCCACCTGCGCCGCCTGCCTGGTGCAGGGATCGAGCGCCTACTGGGTCCACGTCGGCGACAGCCGCATATACCAGCTGCGTGGTGGCGACGGTCGTCGCGCGCACGCGCGATCACAGCCACGTCGAGCTCCTGCTGCGCGCGGGTCGCATCACCGAGCGGCAGGCCCAGGACCACCCGATGCGCAACTACGTCGAATACTGCATCGGAGGCGATCCGGTGCTTCCCGAAATGTCACTGAGCGGCCGCCACGTGCTGAAGTCGGGCGACGTCGTCCTGCTGTGCTCCGACGGGCTCTGGTCCGGGGTCACCGACGAGCAGATCGCCGCGCTGAGCGAGGATCCGGAGCGCAACCTGCGCGAGTCACTGGTCGCCCTCGGTGAGCGGGCGCTGCTGGCGAACAGTCCATTCGCCGACAACACGACCGCCGCCGCCATCCGTTGGCTCGGCACCTGAACCGCGGGAGATCGAACCTTGAGACCAAGCGGCCGCTCGCCGGACCAGATGCGCGTCATTCGCATCACCCGCGGATTCACGCGCCACGCGGAAGGATCGGTGCTGGTCGAGTTTGGCGAGACCAGGGTGCTGGTGACGGCCAGCGTCGAGGACGGCGTGCCGTCGTTCATGCGCGGCAAGGGCGAGGGCTGGGTTACCGCGGAGTACGGGATGCTGCCGCGCGCCACCCATACGCGCTCGGCCCGCGAGGCGGCACGCGGCAAGCAGAGTGGCCGCACGCTCGAGATCCAGCGACTGATAGGCCGATCGCTGCGCGCCGCCGTCGACCTGCGTGCCCTTGGTGAGCGCACGGTCACGCTCGACTGCGACGTGCTGCAGGCCGATGGCGGTACCCGCACCGCTGCCATCACCGGCGCCTACGTGGCGCTGGTCGATGCGACGGACGCCCTCGTGCCGCCGGCGGGGCATTGCGCGCAATCCGCTGCACGGCCAGGTCGCGGCTGTCTCGGTCGGCATCGTGGACGGCATCGCGGTGGTGGACCTCGACTACCTGGAGGACTCCGGCGCGGAGACCGACATGAACGTGGTCATGAACAATGGCGGCGCGTTCATCGAGATCCAGGGCACGGCCGAGGGTCATGCGTTTCGCAGGCACGAACTCGATCAGCTGCTGGACCTGGCGTCCGTCGCCTGCCAGCAGCTGTTTGCCGCGCCAACTCACCGCGCTGCAGGAGCCGCGACCCGGCGCGTCGCAGGGGCCGGGCGCGTGAGCGGGAGATTGCCTGCGCGGCTGGTCCTCGCGACCGGCAACGTGGGCAAGCTCAGGGAACTTCGGGCCATCCTCGCGCCCTGGCGCGTCGAGGTCCTGCCATTGTCCGATTTCACCGACTCTGCAGCGGTCGAGAACGGTCGCCTCGTTCGTCGAGAACGCGATATCTGAAGGCGCATTTCGCAGCGAAGGTCGCCGGACTTCCCGCGATCGCGGACGACTCGGGGCTCGAGGTGGACGCGCTCGGCGGCGACCCGGGCATCCATTCGGCGCGCTATGCCGGCGAGGGCGCCGGTGACGCCGCGAACAACGCGAGGCTGCTGCGTGAAATGGCCGGCGTTCCGGACGATGAACCGCGGGGCGCGCTATCGCTGCGCGATGGTGTTCGTGAGCCGGCCAGACGATCCGACCCCTGTCGTGTGCGAGGCGAGCTGGGAGGGCCGGATTGCGACGGCGGCCTGCGGCACCGGCGGCTTCGGATACGACCCGCTGTTCCTCGTCGGTGAAACGGAGCGCACTGCCGCGGAGTACGAGGCCGGCGAGAAGAACCGCGTCAGCCATCGCGGCAAGGCACTTCGCGCGCTGGTAGCTGCGCTCGGTGGCGCGTCCGGGCAAGATGGAGGCGGCGCGGGAGGCGAGCCATGACCTTGCGTACGGCGCCGCCGGTCGCCGCGCCGATACCGACAAAGTCGCCGGTCGCCGTGCCTGTGCTTACAACGCCACCGCTGTCGCTCTACGTCCACCTGCCGTGGTGCGTGCGAAAGTGCCCGTATTGCGACTTCAATTCCCACGCCGTCCCGGTCACCGGAATTCCGGAAACCTCGTATCTCGCCGCGCTGCTGGCGGACCTGGACTTCGCCGCGCGCCAGGCCGGCGGGCGCGAGATCGTGTCGGTGTTCTTCGGCGGCGGAACGCCGAGCCTGTTCTCGGCAGATGCCGTCGCGGCGGTTCTGGCGCGGACTCGTGAACTGCTGCCAGTGGCCGGTGACGTGGAGGTTACGCTCGAGGCAAACCCGGGCACCGTGGAACACGGTGCCTTCGCCGCGTACCGCGACGCGGGGGTCAATCGCGTGTCGCTGGGCGCCCAGAGCTTCGACGATCGGTGCCTCGCCGCGCTCGGTCGCATTCACGCGAGCGACGAAATCGTCCGGGCAGTCGCGGAACTGCGCGCCGCAGGCCTCGACAATTTCAATCTCGACCTGATGTACGGCTTGCCACAGCAGGCGCCGGACGGCGCGCGACGCGACGTGGAGCGCGCCCTGGCAGCTCGAGCCCGCGCACATCTCGCACTACAACCTGACGCTGGAGCCGGGCACTGCCTTCGAGCGGCGCCCGCCGCAGTTGCCGGACGAAGAGTCCGTGTACGAGATGCAGTCGTCCTGCCAGGAGTTGCTGGCTGCAGCCGGGTACCGACAGTACGAAGTCTCTGCCTACGCGCGGCCTGCGCGGCACTGCCGGCACAACCTCAACTACTGGGAATTCGGCGACTACCTCGGCATCGGCGCCGGCGCCCACGGCAAGCTCACGGACGCCACGGGCAGACGAGTGATCCGTACCGAACGTGTCCGCCAGCCGGGACGCTACATGGCCGCGTTGAGCGCGGAAGACCGCGTTGTCCTGCAGCGCACCGTGGCGGACGGTGAGCTCGCGTTCGAGTTCTGCCTGAATGCATTGCGGCTGATCGAGGGGTTCGACGAGTCTACGTTCGAGGCCCGCACGGGCCGGTCGTGGGCCACCGTGCCCAGCGTGCAGGCTGCCTGCAGGCGGGGCCTGCTCGAGCGAACGGAGGCCGGACATTGGGCCGCGACTGCCCGGGGACGCTTGTTCCTCAATGACTTGCAGGCAATGTTCCTTCCCGACCCGACAGGACCCAGCCAGGATTTCGCCTCCGGCACGTGAGAATGGGCGGGCGCGGGTGTTGCTCGCGAACCGACGCCGGACTGGAGCGATCCAGTTATGCACATCCGCGGGGGGCAAGCCAGATTTCGGCGGGTTACAGCCTGTAGTCGAAGTGACATCTTAGGCACAGCCCATAAAGTATTGATTTTATTATAAGAAAATGACTGCTCAAAATTTGATCAAAGCGAAAACGGCCCAATTCTGCGCCACGCCCGGCCCCAGCCAAGTCAATTCATCCACAAAGTTATCCACAGGTTTTGTGGATAACCGGGCGTGGTTCACCAGCGACATGAGAATGCCCTTGTCAGCCCAGGCTGGCGCTCCTATACTTCGCGCCCTTTTTCTAAAGTCTGTCCAAGGACCGCGACCATGAAGAGCGGAATCCACCCCGACTACAAGAACATCACCGTGACCTGCAGCTGCGGGAACACGTTCGAGACCTGCTCCACGCTCGGCGAGGACCTGCAGATCGAAGTGTGCTCGAACTGCCACCCCTTCTATACGGGCAAGCAGAAGATTGTCGACACGGGTGGCCGTGTGGATCGCTTCCGCAAGAAATACGCGCGCGGCTGACCGGCCGGATCCTGCGGACGTCGACGGGGCGCTTCGGGCGCCCCGTTTCGTTTGGGCGGGGAACTTTCTGGACAGGCGCCGGCACCGTAGACTCGGGGTTCCTGTCCTCGAGGTCCGTGCATGAGGTCCTCACAGCGCCCGACTCCTGGCTGCGATGCTTGCCGTGACGGCCGTCGCCGGCTGCGCCACCAACCCCGTCACCGGCAGGACCGATGTCGTGATGATGTCGGAGGCGCAGGAACTCCAGCTCGGCCGCGAGGAGCACGCGAAGATCCTGCAGGAATTCGGGCGCTATGACGACCTGGCACTGCAGGACTATGTGAACCAGATCGGCCAGCGCATCGTGGCCGTGAGTCACCGGCCGCAGCTCCAGTACACGTTCACGGTGCTCGACAGCGAGGACATAAACGCGTTCGCCCTGCCCGGCTACGTGTACATCACGCGCGGCATCATGGCCTACCTCAATTCCGAGGCGGAACTGGTTGCCGTGCTCGGCCACGAAGTCGGGCACGTGACAGCGCGACATTCGGTGCGTCAGCAGTCCGGCGCGATGGCCACCGGCGTCGGCGCCACCGTGATCGGCATCCTGACGGGCAGCGGGGATCTTGCCTCGGTGGCCAACATGGCGGGCACCGCGCTGGTGAGCGGCTACGGCAGGGACATGGAACTCGAGGCCGATAGCCTGGGCGCCCAGTACCTCGACCGCCTGGGCTACGACCCCGACGCGATGATCGACGTGGTGCGGCTGCTGAAGAACCAGGAGACTTTCGAACTGCAGCAGGCGCGAACGGAGAATCGCCAGCCCCGCGTGTACCACGGCCTCTTCTCCACCCACCCGGACAACGACACGCGCCTGAAGGAGGTCGTGAAGGCGGCCCACAAGGTGCAACCCGACGGGACGCGCCTGCCCGACGGACGCGACGTCTACCTGGACCACGTGAAGGGCATGGCGTTCGGGTCGAGCGCCGCGCAGGGCATGGTCCGCGGCAGTCGCTTCTACCACGCGGACATGGGGTTCACGCTGGCGTTCCCGAGCGCCTGGACCATCAAGAACACGCCGAGCAAGGTGGTCGCGTTCACGACACAGAAGGACGCGTTTCTCGAGCTGTACGCGATGCCCGTTCCGCCCAACGTCACGCCCAGGGACTTCCTGGCGCGCAACCTGAGCGGGACGACGCTTTCGTCTACGGAGAACCTGCAGGTGAACGGCCTGCCGGGATACACGGCCGTCGCCCGCGACGTACAACTCCCCTGGGGCAACCGGGGGCAGGCGAGGTTCGCCGTGGTCTACCTGAACGGCATGGCCTACGTTTTCCGTGGCAGTACCCGCTTGGCTGCAGGGTTCACGGCCGCCGATCCGCTGTTCCTGTCGAGCGTCAAGACGTTCCGCCGCCTGAAGGACAGTGAATTTGCACTGACCGAGCCAACCCGCATCGAACTGGTGAAGGCGACGCCGCAGACCAGCATCCAGGGCCTGGCGCAGTCGTCGCCCATCCGACCATATCCGGCGGAGCAGCTCCGGCTGCTGAACGACCTCTATCCGGACAAGGAGCCGACCGCCGGCCAGGTCCTGAAGGTCGTGAATTAATACTGTCTTGATCGGGTCTCCCGGTCGTGCAAGGCTGCCAAGCCGTCACGGAACCGCCGTGCACGGGCGAAAACAGGTAGGAAAGCGATGAGCACGAACAAATACGAACTGGTCAATCTCGACACCGGAAAGAAGTCCGCGCTGCAGGCCAGGAGCGGGACCGTGGGACCGGACTGCCTCGGTATCGCGCCGCTCGCGAAGGACTTCGGGATATTCACCTTCGACCCCGGGTTCATGGCGACCGCATCCTGCGAGAGCAAGATCACCTACATCGACGGCGACGCCGGGGTGCTGCTCTATCGGGGTTATCCGATCGACCAGCTCGCGACCAAGTCCAGCTTTCTCGAGGTGTCATACCTGCTGCTCAACGGCGACCTGCCGGGCGCGAAGCAGCTCGAGCAGTTCGACCACTCGATCCGCTACCACACGATGATCAACGAATCGCTGCTGCGGTTCTTCAACGGGTTCCACTACAACGCGCACCCGATGGCCATGGTGTCCGCGGTCGTGTCGTCGATGGCGGCGTTCTACCACGACTCCATGGACAACAATAACCCGCGGCACCGCGAGATCTTCGCGCACCGCATCCTGGCCAAGATGCCGACCATTTCCGCGGCCGCCTACAAGCACATGCTGGGCCAGCCGTTCGTCTATCCGCGCAACGACCAGGACTACTGCGCCAACATCCTGCGCATGTTCTTCGCGGTGCCCGCCGAGGACTACGTGGTCGACCCGGTGACCGCGCAGGCGCTGGACCTGCTGCTGATCCTGCACGCGGATCACGAGCAGAACGCCAGCACCTCGACCGTGCGCCTCGCCGGCAGCACCGGCACCAACCCGTACGCGGCGATCTCGGCCGGCGTCTCGGCGCTGTGGGGTCCGGCGCATGGCGGTGCGAACGAGGCGGTGCTGGCGATGCTCGAGGACATCGGCACCGTAGACAACATCCCGAAGTTCCTCGAACGGGTGAAGGACAAGGATGGCCACACGCGCCTGATGGGCTTCGGCCACCGCGTGTACAAGAACTTCGACCCGCGCGCGAAGATCATCCGCGAGATGTGCCACAAGGTGCTTGCGCGGCTGGGCCACACCGACAACCCGCTGTTCGAGCTTGCGCTCAGGCTCGAGGAGATCGCGCTGAAGGACGAGTACTTCATCGCCCGCAAGCTGTACCCGAACGTGGATTTCTACTCCGGCCTGATCTACAGCGCGCTCGGCGTCCCGCGCTCGATGTTCACCGTGATGTTCGCCATCGCGCGTACCGCGGGCTGGGTTGCGCACTGGCAGGAGATGATCGGGGACCCGGCGATGAAGATCGGCCGGCCGCGCCAGCTCTACACCGGGCCGACGGTGCGCGACTACGTGGAAATCGACAAGCGCTGAAAATAGGGCCAGGCACTATTTTTTCGAGCGAAACGGCTTCTCGAGGCAGCCGCTGAAATAGGTGCCGGCACCTATTTTTCACAGCAGCGCCTCGACCTCCGCAAAACCCGCCCGCCGCATCGGTCTTCCGTCGACAGGGCTCGCGGGCGCCTGCCTGATGCCGTCCAGCGGGAACACGACAGTGTCCACGGCCAGGTGCCCGGCGACGAAGCGAACGGCCGGGTAGGTCACGGTGCGGTCGCGCTCGTAGCGCATTCGTCGTTCGACCACCTCGTGCGGCACGCCTCGCTCCGCGAGCTGCAGCCATACGGCTTCGGCCGACTCCGAGAATACGTGCAGGCTTGATATCGGAGTGGCCCGACGCCGTTCCAGTGAGCACGGGCCCGACCAGGCGCGGCTCGAAGTCCGACAGCAGCTTCATCGCCTCGAGGGCGGCACGCCTCAACGTCGCGAGATCGCTCTCGTGGCGGTCGGCGTCGAAAAGCCTCTGGTGGGCGACCATGGCCGCCTCGATTTCCCGGTTGCGTGGCAGGATCGAGGCGTCCGTAACGCCGAGTCGCCCGGCGGCCTTGCGCTTGGCGAGCAGGAAATCGTCCACGCCCTGTTCACGCATGATGCGGGCCGCTTCCTCGGCGACGGCCTGTCGCAGGAGTTCGGCACGCGGGTTCGGTCGTCGGTGCATCGGCGGCACCCTCAGAAGATGGATTCTTCTGACGCCGGCAACCGTACGCTCTCGGCATCCACCTCGGCACCGAAGCCCGACGGGCCGGCCTGCGGTGGGAACTGGTCGAGGAAAACCTCGAAGATGGCGCCCGGACTGCCGGCGCTCGATGGAGCCCCGGATTCGCGCGACACCCACATGCGCATGATCCCCGGCGGCTCGGGCAGGCGGTGCTCGGGCCGGTCCTTCAGCGCGACCTGCATGAAATAGAGCCACATCGGCAGCGCGGTTCGTCCGCCTTCCTCGTTGTCGCCGAGCGAGCGCTCCTGGTCGAAACCGATCCACGCGGCCGCGACCAGGTCCGCATTGAAACCGACAAACCACGCGTCGCGATGATCGCTGGTCGTGCCGGTCTTGCCCGCTACGTCCAGGCGACCGAGCGCCTTCGCACGCTGCCCGGTGCCGCGCTGGATCACGTCCGTCATCATGTCGGTCATCACGAAAGCGTTGGCCGCCGAGATGGCACGCGGCGCGCGGCGCTCCAGCGGCACGTCGGTGTCAGGGTTGCCGTCGACGGCATCACCGTCCGTGGAATCGCCTGCGGCGGCATCGCCCGTCGCCATGTCGGTGACGCCGGCCGCAGAGACTGCGTCCACAGGTGGCGGGTCCACGCAGCCGGGGCAGGCGAGCGGGGGCGCAGCCTCGAATACGGCAACACCCGACGAATCGGCGATCGTCTTTATGAAATACGGCGTGACGCGCCAGCCACCGTTGGCAAAGACCGCGAAACCACGCGCCATTTCGAGCGGCGTCACCTGCCCGGTGCCCAGCGCAAGCGTCAGGTTCGGCGGCAGGGCTTCGGGGCCGAAGCCGAATGCCGCGATGTGCCGTATCGTGGGTCCGATCCCGGCTCCGCGCAGCAGCCGGATCGAAACGAGGTTTCGCGACCACGCCAGGCCCTCGCGCATCGGCGTCGGTCCATAGAACCGCTTGTTGTTGTTCTGCGGCCGCCACTCCTCGGCGCCGCCCTCACCACCGCCGCCCTGGAGCACGATGGGTGCGTCGTTAATCAGCGTGGCCGGGGTGAATCCGCGCTCGAGCGCCGCCGAGTAGATGAACGGCTTGAACGACGATCCGGGCTGTCGCTTCGCCTGTATTGCCCGGTTGTACTTGCTCGCGTCGAAGTCGAAGCCGCCCACGAGCGCGACGATCGCGCCGTCGGCCGGATCCAGCGCAACCAGCGCGGCACCCACGGCGGGCATCTGCGCCAGGCGGCTGCGCCCGCCTTCCATCGGCTCTACGTACACGACCTGGCCGACCTCCAGGATGTCGGCTGCCGATTTCGGAGTCGCGCCGACTGCGCCACCCTCGAGCGCGGGCCGAGCCCAGGACATTGCCTCCCAGTCGAGTTCTATCGTCGATCCCGTGCGTACGCGGAGCGTGGCCTCCTGCGCGCCTACCGAGACGACCACTGCGGCCAGCAGGTTGCCGCGACCAGGATGCCTGCGCAGTACCGTGGCGACTTCGGCCGCATCCTGCGCCAGTGCCGGGTCGATCCGGTCGGGTGCGCCGCGATAACCGTGGCGCCGGTCGTATTCGAGCATCGTCTGCCACGCAGCCGTGTCCGCGGCAGCCTGGAGCACGCCGTTGATCGTCGTCGTGACCCGATACCCGTCAGTCAGCGCGCCTGCGCCGTAGCGCTGTACGAGTTCCTGCCTGACCATCTCGGCAAGGTATGGCGCCTGGAGCTGGACGACGGGCGCGTAGATGCGACTCGAGATCGGCACGCCATTCGCGGCTTCGCTCTCGGTTTCGTCGATCTTGCCCGTCTCGACCATGCGCCGCAGCACATAGGCGCGGCGTGCATGGGCCTTCTCGACGCTGGTGGCCGGGTTGTCCCGCGAGGGCGAGCGCGGCAGCCCGGCGATCAGCGCCGCTTCGGGCAGCGTCAGGTCCCCGATCTTCTTGTTGAAGTAGACCTCGGCGGCGGCGCCGACGCCGTAGGCACGCTGTCCGAGGAAGATCCGGTTCAGGTACTGGGTCAGGATCTCCTGCTTGGTGAATTCGTGTTCGAGGCGCAGTGCCAGGAACACCTCGTTCAGCTTGCGACGAAGCGTCCGCTCCGAGGTGAGCAGCGTATTGCGGGCCAGTTGCATCGTAATGGTGCCGCCGCCCTCGCGAACCCCGCCCGCCGACAGGTTCGCGGCCAGCGCCCGCACCAGTCCCTGCCAGTCCACGCCGGGATGCTGGAAGAAACGGTCGTCCTCGGCCGCCAGGAATGCGTCCACGAGCACCTGTGGAATGTCGGCAGACGAGACCGGTATGCGGCGTTGCTCACCGATCTGGGCGATCAGCAGCCCGTCGCGCGAATACACGGTGAGCGGCAGCTGCATGCGCAGGTCGCGCAGTTCGGCCGCCTCCGGCAGTTCGGGCTCCAGGTACTGGAAGGCGCCCGCGATGCCGAGCGCGACCAGTCCGCATGCGCCAAGCGCAGCCGTGAGAGCGGTCGCGAGAATTTTCCGGGCCGGTCGCTTCATGCCGAATTCTG
Organism: uncultured Gammaproteobacteria bacterium; assembly: GCA_963819835.1. Taxonomy (GTDB): domain Bacteria; phylum Pseudomonadota; class Gammaproteobacteria; order Steroidobacterales; family Steroidobacteraceae; genus RPQJ01. The sequence continues at coordinate 76,793 of CAWFXR010000018.1, read as the reverse complement.
GGATCCAGTCCTTGCCGCGCTTGGGACGGTTGTGCATAGTAGCTCGCGACGCAAGGGCAAACCCACCGAAAGGTGGGGACGCAAAGCCACCGGTCTAAGGGTCAGGCCTATGACAGCGGGGTTGCCGGTCCGGACGATTTCGTCGCGACTGCAAGCGACTGCCCACATGGGATCGTCGCGTGACATGGATCCCGCTCCGGGTCGCCTGACCCGGACTACCGGCCCAGCGCTGCCCGGCGTGGTCGATGGTTTTTGTATCGAACAGGTGGGGGGTTGCTGCCGGATGCCGCAAATTGATAGGGCGCTCACAATTCTTTTTGGTGAAAGCCTGTTATATAGTGCGGCGGGGGCATGGAATCTACTCCACGATCGATGCGCAACCTCTTGAACTAGAAGGACTCACGCGTGCTGTTTCAGGGTAGGTCACGACCGGTCATTGGACTCGACATCACGACGTCGTCCATCAAGCTCATTGAGCTTTCGAAGGCCGGCGACGGATATCGCGTCGAGTCTTACTCGGCGGAGGCTTCCCCGCCAAACGCCATCAACGAGAAAGCCATCGTTGACTCCCAGGCAGTCGGCGAGGCGGTGCGCCGCGCGGTCAAGCGCGCCGGTGCCCGCAGCAGGGAGTGCGCCGTCGCCATCAGCGGTGATGCGGCGATCACCAAGGTCATCCAGATGCCGCGCAACCTGCGCGAGGCAGAACTCGAATCGCAGGTAGAGATGCAGGCCGACCAGTACATTCCATTCCCGATGGAAGAAGTCAGCTTCGATTTCGAAGTGATCGGTCCGTCGGAAAAAGACCCGGAAATGCTCGACGTCCTGCTGGTGGCGACTCGCTCCGAGAACGTCGAGCAACGCCAGGCAGCGGTGCAGGCCGCGGGTCTCACTACTCGCATCGTGGACGTCGAGGCCTTCGCACTGGAGAACGCCTGCCGGCTGCTCACGCACCAGATGCCTGACGGCGGCATGGATCGCAACATCGCGGTCATGGATTTCGGCGCCAGCAGCACCACGTTTTCGGTGCTGCGCGACCTGAAGGTGACCTACACCCGCGACTTCGCCTTCGGCGGCCAGCAACTGACCGAGGAAATCATGCGGACCTACGGGCTCAGCATGGAAGAGGCCGGGCGTGCCAAGAAAGAGGGCGGGCTGCCGGCGAACTACCAGTCCGAGGTGCTCGACCCGTTCATCGACGACATGTGCCAGCAGGTGAGCCGCTCGCTGCAGTTCTACCTGGCGTCAGGCAGCGGCCGCACACCGCCCGAGCAGATCCTGATCTGCGGTGGTTGCGCCAACATTCCCGGCGTTGCGGACGTGATCACCAGCCGCGTCGGCATCAGCGCCGAGCGCGGTGACCCGCTCGGCCAGATGAAGATCTCGACGCGAGCGCTGGCGCAGGGCGTCAAGAAGGACGCGACCGCGCTGCTGACGGCTTGCGGTCTTGCGCTGAGGAGCTTCGACTGACATGCCAAGAATCAACCTCCTGCCGTGGCGCGACGTCCAGCGCAAGCAGAAGCGACAGGAGTTCATCCTGTCGATCGGCGCGGCGATTGCCACTGCGGCACTGGTCACGCTGATCGGCCGCTGGCAGATGAGTGCGGCCATCGAACACCAGCAGCAGCGCAACCAGATCCTGAGCGACGCGATCGCCCAGCTCGACAAGAAGATCGAGGAGATCGTCGGACTCGAGAACCAGAAGCGCAAGCTGCTCGCGCGCATGGAAATCATCGAGACGCTGCAGCGCAGCCGGCCTGTGATCGTCCACGTCTTCGACGAAATCGTCCGCACGCTGCCCGAAGGCGTCTACCTGACGTACCTGAAGGGGCTGGGCGACAAGATCGAGATCCGCGGCGTGGCGCAGTCGAGCACGCGCGTTTCGGCGTTCATGCGCAATATCGACAATTCGCAGTGGCTGTCGGACCCGTCGCTTGCGGTCGTCGAGACCAAGGGCCGCGATGCCGACCGCGGCGCGGACTTCACGCTGTCCGCGAAGCTGCGCAGCCAGACGCCGCCTGCGGATGAAGCGGAAGCTGCCACGGTGGCCGCCAAATGAAGAAACTCCAGGAACTGCTCGAGCAGCTGCGTGCGCTGGACCCCAATGATCCGGGCCGCTGGCCGCTGGCCGTGCGCTTCGGTGTCGCGATCACGCTGTTCGCGCTGGCGGCCGCGGGCGGCTATTACTACTTCGTCTGGAAGTCGCAGCACCCCCTGCTGGTCGACGCGCGTGCAAAGGAAATCGAACTGCTCGGCACGCTCGAGAACAAGGCGCGCAAGGCCGCCAACCTGCAGGCCTACAAGGACCAGCTCGCAGAGATGCAGAAGTCCTTCGGCGCCATGCTGCGCCAGCTGCCGGACAAGACGGAGGTGCCAAACCTGCTGGTGGACATATCGCAGACGGGCCTCGCGGCCGGCCTGCAGGAACAGCTGTTCCAGCCGCGTGACGAGGTTCGCAAGGACTTCTACGCCGAGCTGCCGATCAGCATCCGGCTGGCGGGCGGCTACCACGACATGGGCACGTTCGCGGCCGGCGTAGCGGCGCTGCCGCGCATCGTCACGCTGCACGACATCGAGATCGTACCGGCAGGGAAGGACGCGGGTGGCTCGGACGACCTGGTGCTCAATGTCACTGCGAAGACCTATCGATACCTCGACGAGGACGAGCAGGATTCGGGCGGCGACAGCGAGGCCGGAAAAGCCAAGAAAGCCGGAAAGTCCGGCGCTGGCGAGTGAGGCGGCCATGGCGGAGACGCAATCGGATATGACAACAGCACTGCGCATCGTCGTCGCTGCGGTCGTGCTTGCGACGGCCGGCGGGTGTTCCGACGACACCGACAAGCTGCGCGCCCAGATCGAGGAGATCGAGAGCCGTCCGGGCGGGCGCATCGAGCCGCTGCCGGAGGTGAAGCCCTACGAGACCTTCGCCTATCCATCCGCCGACCTGCGCTCGCCGTTCGAACCCGGCGTGCCCTCGTCGTCGACCGGCGCCAATGGCATACGCCCCGATTCCAACCGGCCCCGCGAGTTTCTCGAGCAGTTTTCGCTCGACACGCTGCGCATGGTCGGGACATTGAACCTGAAGGGTCGGGTCTACGGGCTCGTGCAGACGAAGGACGGGCTGGTGCATCGGGTGCTGCCAGGCAACCACCTGGGCCAGAGTGACGGCCGGATCACGGCAATAGACGAAGGCAAGATCTCGCTCATCGAGATCGTTCCCGACGGCATGGGCGGTTTCATCGAGCGTCCCGCCGCGCTTGGGTTGAGCGACTGATCTGCAAGGAGATTTGAGAATGACCGCTGCATCGTTCAACACGATCGAAACCCGCGACGGCGCGCGCCAGGCGCACGGCCGGCGCAGGCCCGCGGCACTCATCGCGCTGGCCGGGGTCGCTGCGTTCATCGCGCGCACCGCGCTGGCACAGGATGCCCTGATGCTGGAAAAAGTCGACGTGCAACCCCAGCCGGGCCAGCAGGTCGAGGTGCGGCTCGTGCTGAACGGCCCCGCGCCGCAACCGGTGACCTTCACCGTCGACAACCCGGCGCGCCTCTCGGTGGACCTCCCGGGCGCCACGCTTGCGCTGCCGTCACGCCGCATCGACGTCAACTCCGGCGGCGTCGATACGATCGTCGCGGCCGAGGCCTCGGGCCGCACGAGACTCGTGTTCAACATGGACCGGATGCTCCCGTACCAGACCCGGGTGTCGGGCAACACCGTGTACGTGACGATCGGGCAGAACGGTTCGACGGCGCCGGCCGCGACGGCATCCGCGGCGCCAGCGTCGACCGCCGCCCAGAAGCCGCCGGGTCCGGCGACCATGTCGGCCGTGCAGAAGGTCGATTTCCGCCGCGGCACCGACGGCGCGGGCCGCGTGCTCGTCAGCACCAGCGATGCGGGCGTGCAGGCCAGCCTCAAGCAGGAAGGCGGCCGCATCGTCATCGATTTCCCGAATACCACGGTGCCCGACGAGTACCTGAAGCGCTTCGACGTGGTGGATTTCGCCACGCCGATCAGTTCCTTCGACGTGACCCGCGGCCCGAACGGTACGCGTGTCGTCGTGGTGGCGACCGGAGACTACGAGCAGCTCGCCTACCAGAGCGACCGCGACTACGTGCTCGAGGTGCGCCAGCGCCCGAAGGCCGCCGTGGTCGATCCCAGCAAGCGCGAGTACAAGGGCGAGCGGCTGACGCTCAATTTCCAGGACATCGAGACCCGTGCAGTGCTGCAGCTGCTGGCCGAGACCAGCGGGCAGAACATCGTGGTGAGCGACTCGGTGCAGGGCAACGTGACGCTGCGCCTGCAGAACGTGCCCTGGGACCAGGCGCTCGACATCGTGCTCAGGACCAAGGGCCTCGACAAGCGCCAGGACGGCAACATCATCTACGTCGCGCCGACAGACGAACTGCAGGCTCGCGAGAAGCAGCAGCTCGAATCGCAGAAGGCGATCGTCGAGCTCTCGCCGGTGCGCACTGAATACATGCAGGTCAACTACGCGAAGGCGTCCGACCTCGCCGGGCTGATCAAGTCGCAGGGCAAGGCCTCGCTGCTGTCCGACCGCGGCAGCGTGTCGGTGGACGACCGCACCAACACCCTGTTGCTGGTGGACACGGCCGAGCGGCTCGCGGACATCCGCCGCCTGGTCTCGACGCTCGACATACCCGTTAAGCAGGTGCTGATCGAGTCGCGCATCGTGATCGTCAACGACAGCTTCGCCCGTGAGCTCGGCGTGCGCTTCGGCAGCGCCTACGTGAACGATGTCGGCGACGACGGCACGTTCTGGCTGGGCAACAATGGCCTGAACCTTGCCGGCAGCGGCACCTCCGGCACCACTGGCCCGATCATCTCCGGCGGCTCGGGTGCGTCGGGACAGGGTCCGGTGCAGACCGGCACCGCACCGGAGCGATACATCGTCAACCTGCCGGTTGCAAACCCGGCGATGAACCTGGCGATGACGCTGCTGAACTCCAACTACGTCGTCGACCTCGAGATCACTGCCGCGCAGCGCGAGGGTCGCGGCGAGGTCGTCTCGGCCCCGCGCGTGATCACCGCGAACGGCCAGGAGGCCTACATCGAGCAGGGCCGCGAGATCCCGTACCAGGAGTCGGCATCCAGCGGCGCCACGACCACGCAGTTCAAGAAGGCTGTGCTCTCGCTGACGGTCACGCCGCAGATCACGCCCGACGACCGCCTGATCCTGGACCTGAAGGTCACCAAGGACAGCGTCGGCCAGTACGTGCCGAGCGCCACAGGCGGCCTGGTGCCGAGCATCGACACCCGCCAGATCACCACCCAGGTGCTGGTGAACGACGGCCAGACCGTCGTGCTGGGCGGCATCCTCGAGACCGACAAGCGCGACGACGTGAGCAAGGTGCCGTTCCTGGGCGACATCCCGGGGCTCGGTTTCCTGTTCCGCAAGAAGGCGGTCCGCGACGAGAAGAACGAGCTGCTGATCTTCGTGACGCCGAAGATCCTGCGCGAGGGTGCCGAGATCTACTGACGATTCCGCGATCCGGTGGGACAATGCGGCCGCAGCGATCCTGCGGCCGCATTCGTTTCGGGCATGCTGAACGCCGAGAACATCTTCCTGGTGGGCCCCATGGGCTCGGGCAAGAGCGCCGTGGGACGGCAGCTCGCGACCCGGCTCGGCTTCGAGTTCGTGGACAGCGACCTCGCGATCGAGTCGAACACCGGCGTGGATATCTCGTACATCTTCGAGCGGGAAGGCGAGGCGGGTTTCCGCGCGAGGGAGAGCGAAATCCTCGATGAGCTCACGCGCTCCGTGCGGACCGTCGTCGCCACTGGAGGGGGCGCCGTGCTGGACCCGGCGACCCGTTCGCGCCTGCGGGAAAGGGGTTGTGTCGTGTATCTTCGAACCTCAGTGAACCACCAACTCGCCCGCACCAGCCGCAGCGCCAGGCGCCCGCTGCTGATGAACCCCGACCCGAGGGGGACGCTCGATCGCCTCGCGGCGCTGCGGGAGCCGCTCTACGAGGAGGTCGCCGACCTGGTCGTGGACACCGACGGCCGCCGCGTCAGGACGGTGGCCCTGGAAGTCCTGCACCGGCTCGAGGCCGCGAGGGGTCGCCCTTGCAGCGGTTGAACATAAATCTCGGCGCGCGAAGCTACCCGATACTGATCGGGCCGGGCCTGCTGGACGACGCTGACGTGCTGTCCGAGGTGGTGGCTGCCAGCGACATCATGGTGGTGACCAACGACGTCGTGGCCCCCCTGTACCTCGACCGGCTGCTGCATGCACTCGGTGACCGGCGCGTGGCGACGGCGCTGCTGCCCGACGGCGAGCGCTACAAGACGCTCGAGACCATGGCGCGCGTCCTCGACGCGCTGGTGGAGGCGAAGATGAACCGCGACGCCTGCGTGCTGGCACTGGGCGGAGGCGTGATCGGCGACGTGGCCGGGTTCGCCGCGGCCTGCTACCAGCGCGGCGTCGATTTCGTGCAGGTTCCGACCACGCTGCTGGCGCAGGTGGACTCGTCGGTCGGGGGCAAGACCGGCGTCAACCATCCGGGCGGCAAGAACCTGGTAGGTGCGTTCCACCAGCCGATTGCAGTGATTTCCGACACCGACACGCTGCGCTCGCTGCCGGTTCGCGAGCTGAGGGCAGGTCTCGCCGAGGTGATCAAGTACGGGCTGGTCGCGGACGCGGCATTCCTGGACTGGCTCGAGTCGAACCTGGCAGCACCTGCTGGCGCTGGATCCGCCGGCCGTGGAGCACGCAGTGCGCCGCTGCTGCGAGATCAAGGCCGCGATCGTCGCCGAGGACGAGCGCGAACACGGCGCGCGTGCGCTGCTGAACCTCGGGCACACCTTCGGCCACGCGATCGAGGCGGCTGCGGGCTATGGCGAGTGGCTGCACGGCGAAGCGGTCGGCGTGGGGATGCTGCTGGCAGCCGACCTGTCGCACCGCCTCGGCTGGATCGAGCGGCGCGGAAGTGGAGCGGGTCCGCGAGCTGCTGCAACGCGCGGGGCTGCGCACGACCGCGCCCGCGATAGGCGCCGGGCGCGCACTCGAACTCATGGCCATGGACAAGAAGGTGCTCGCGGGGCGGATTCGCCTGGTACTGCTCGCGCGCATCGGCGAGGGCGTGGTCAGTGGCGACTACCCGGTCGAGGCGCTGCAGCAGACGCTCGCGGCGCACTTCGGGAGCAGCGCATGAATGCATTCGCGGGCACGCTGGCTCCCTACGCGCAGCACGACGCCGCATCGAGGGGCCGCCGGTTCCCGGAGCCCGCCCCGCGGCACCGCACCGAATACCAGCGGGACCGTGACCGCATCGTGCACTCGACGGCGTTCCGTCGCCTGGTCTACAAGACACAGGTCTTCGTGAACCATGAAGGAGACCTGTTCCGGACGAGGCTCACGCACTCGCTGGAGGTCGCCCAGATCGCGCGCAGCGTTGCGCGCGCGCTCGGCTTGAATGAGCCGCTGGCGGAGGCGATCTGCCTCGCGCACGACCTCGGCCACACGCCATTCGGCCACGCCGGGCAGGACGCGCTGCACGAATGCATGCGCGAGTTCGGCGGATTCGAGCACAACCTGCAGTCGCTGCGGGTGGTGGACGAACTCGAGGAGCGCTACGCCGAATTCGCCGGCCTGAACCTGACCTTCGAGACGCGCGAGGGAATACTGAAGCACTGTTCCGCGGCGAACGCGCGCCGGCTCGGCGAGCTGGGCGAGCGCTTCCTCGAGCGCCACCAGCCCAGCCTCGAGGCGCAGCTCGCGAACCTCTCCGACGAGATCGCATACAACAACCACGACGTGGACGACGGCATCCGCGCCGGGCTGATCACCATCGAGGAGCTGAACGAACTGGCCATCTTCCGCCGCCAGCACGATGTCGTGACGGCCCGCTATCCGGGCCTGGGTGCACGTCGCCTGGTCCACGAGGTCGTGCGCCGCATGATCGACTACCTGGTCAACGACCTCATCGACGCCTCTGCGGCGTCCATCGCGGTCGCGGCTCCCGCTGGCGTCGAGGACGTGCGCGCGCGCCCCGAGCCGCTGCTGCGCTTCGGGGCCGAGGTGGCCGCCGAGCATCTCGAGCTGAAGCGCTACCTGCGGCAGCACCTGTACCGCCACTACAAGGTGCTGCGCATGACCAACAAGGCCGGCCGGGTCGTTCGGGAACTCTTCGACGCGATGTTCGGGGACGTGGACCTGATGCCGACCGAGCACCAGGAGGCGGCGCGGCGCCTGGAGACCGAGGACGGCCGGGCCGGTCGGGCGCGGGCGGTGGCCGACTACATCGCCGGCATGACGGACCGATTCGCGATCCTGGAGCACAGGCGCCTGTTCGACCCGTCGGAACGGACCTGAACGACGGCAGATCCGGGGCGGAATGCCCCTGGGCCGTGGCGAATCCACACTGGTCCGCACCCCTGGATCGCTACCCAGCCTGCTTCGTCCGGTATCATCTCCGGCTGCCGCATACATCGAGCCTACAGATGCACGTCGTTCCCAAAGCCATCCCGGCGCGTGAGCGCCTGATATTCGCGATGGACGTTGCCGATCCGGCCGAGGCGCGTCGTGTCGCGGAAGCGCTCGGCGACGCCGTCCACTTCTACAAGCTCGGCCTCGAGCTCTTCATGGCGGGTGGCTACTACGAACTGCTCGACTGGATGGTCGCGCGCGACAAGAAGGTCTTCGTCGACCTCAAGTTCTTTGACGTGCCCGCGACGGTCGCTGCGGCCGTCCGGCAACTGCGTAATCGTGGCGTTACGTTTGCGACAGTGCACGGCAACCAGGGCATCATGGAAGCGGCGGCGGCGGCCAAGGGCGACGTGAAGATTCTCGCGGTGACGGTGCTCACCAGCCTCGACCGCGGCGACCTCGACGACCTCGGCTTTGCCTGCGACGTCGAACGGCTGGTCCTGTCGCGCGCCCGGCGCGCGCTGGAGGCAGGCTGTGACGGTGTGGTGTCGTCGGGCCTCGAAGCGCCGAAGCTTCGCGAATTCATCGACCACCGCCTGCTGGTCGTGACGCCGGGCATCCGTCCGGTCGAGAACCGGCCGGTGGACGACCAGAAGCGCACGGTGGACGTGGCGCAGGCCTTCGAGAACGGCGCGGACTACATCGTGGTCGGGCGCCCCATACGCGACGCCGCCGACCCACGCGCCGCGGCGCTCGCGGTACAGTCGACGATAGCCGGCGTGTTCGGCGAGGAAGCACCACGATGACCGCACCGCTCAGAAACGACCTGTTCCTGCGCGCCCTGATGCGCGAGCCTACGCCGCGCACGCCGCTGTGGATGATGCGACAGGCCGGACGCTACCTGCCGGAGTACCGCGCAACGCGCGCGAAGGCCGGCAGTTTCCTGGACCTGTGCATGAATCCGCAGCTCGCCTGCGAGGTCACGTTGCAGCCGCTGGACCGTTACCGGCTCGACGCGGCGATCCTGTTCTCGGACATCCTCACGATCCCGCATGCGATGGATGTCGGTCTCTCGTTCGAGACCGGCGAGGGACCGAGGATCGCGCGACCCGTGCGTGCGGCGGCCGACATCGACCGGCTGCCGATTCCGGATCCCGAGGACGAGTTGCGCTACGTGATGGACGCGGTGCGGCTGATTCGCCGTGAGCTTGGCGGCCGGGTGCCGCTGATCGGCTTTGCCGGCAGCCCGTGGACCGTCGGCACCTACATGGTGGAAGGCGGCAGCAGCAAGACCTTCCAGCACATCAAGGGCATGCTCTACGCAGCACCGCGCGAGCTGCACCGGTTGCTGGAGGTGATCACGCGGGCGACGCTCGCCTATCTCAATGCGCAGGTCGCCGCGGGCGCGCAGGCGCTGATGGTGTTCGATACCTGGGGCGGTGCGCTGACGCCAGCCGACTATCGGGAATTTTCGTTACGCTACATGCAGCAGATCGTCGACGGTGTTACACGCGAGAGCGACGGGCGTCGAGTGCCGGTGATCCTGTTCACCAAGGGTGGCGGCCAGTGGCTGTCCGACATGGCCTCGACGGGCTGCGACGCGCTCGGCGTGGACTGGACCACCGACCTTGCCGACGCGCGCCGCGCGGTCAATGACCGGGTCGCGCTGCAGGGCAACCTCGACCCGAGCGTGCTCTATGCGCCGCCGGCCGAGATCCGCACGCAGGTCGCGCGCGTGCTCGCGAGCTACGGCAAGGGTCACGGCCACGTCTTCAACCTCGGGCACGGAATCCACCCCGACGTGCCGCCGGAACACGCGGCAGCGATGGTGGACGCGGTGCACGAGCTGTCACCCGGCTATCACCAGTAGGACGGTACCAGCCGTCGTTCCCCAGGAGTACGGCCCGCCATGGACATCAGCAAGATCGGCATCGGCGAAGACCCGCCGCGCGACGTAAACGCGCTGATCGAGATACCGCAGGGCGGCGTGCCGGTGAAGTACGAGCTCGACAAGGAATCGGGCGCACTGCGCGTGGACCGTTTCCTGAACACCGCGATGTTCTACCCTGGCAACTACGGCTTCATCCCGCACACGCTGTCGGGCGACGGCGACCCGGTGGACGTGATCGTCGTGGTGCCGAGCCCGGTCGTCCCGGGCGCCATCGTCCGCGTGCGGCCGGTCGGCGCGCTGCTGATGAAGGACGAGGCGGGCGACGACGAGAAGATCATCGCGGTGCCGGTCGACAAGCTGAACCCGTTCTACTCGGGTGTGAAGTCGTACCGCGACCTGCCCGTGACGCTGACCGACCAGATCGCGCACTTCTTCCAGCACTACAAGGACCTGGAGAAGGGCAAGTGGGTGACCATCGTCCGCTGGGCGGATCACACCAAGGCCGAGCGAATGATCGTCGAGGGAATACGCCGTGCCGCGCGCGACGGCGACGACGTTGCCGCCCACTTCATTGCCGGTGACGCCCTCCGCCGGAAATAGGAAAAATAGGTGCCAGGCACCGATTTTCCTATTTTTTCAGCAGGGGCTGGAGCCGCGGCCAGACCTGGTCGAGCAGCTTCGGCTGCGCCGAGGCATTCGGGTGCAGGCCGTCGTCCTGCATCAGGCCCTCGTCCAGCGCGATGCCGTCCAGGAAAAACGGCACCAGCGGTACATGCTGGCTTGCAGCGACCTGCGCGAACAACTCGTGGAACGATTTTGTGTAGGCAGGTCCGTAGTTCGGCGGAATCCTCATGCCGATCAGCAGCACGCGGGCACCCGATTTCCGGCTCAGCCGGACCAATGACTCCAGGTTCGATCGCACGCCGTCTATCGGAAGGCCGCGAAGACCGTCGTTACCGCCAAGCTCGATGATCACGACAGCGGGGCGATGCTTGTCCAGCGCCCGCGGCAGGCGGGCCAGCGCGCCGCCCGTGGTCTCGCCGCTCTCGCTGGCGTTCACCACCCGGTAACCGTAACCTTCGGACGCGACGCGCTGCTGCAGCAGTGCCACCCAGCCCTGCTCGACGCGCATTCCGTAGGCCGCGCTCAGGCTGTCACCCATTACGAGTACGGTGGGAACGTCGGCGCGGGCGACGTGTCCGAACAGGACCAGGCACAGGAAGACGAGACGAATGACGGCTGAAATCAAGGACGTGGTGCTCGAGGCTTCGATGCTGGGCAAGCAGGTTAGCAGCCCTGAGGGAACGCTAGCCATACTCGATGACGTGTCCATCGCGATATCGCAGGGCGAGACCGTGGCCGTAATGGGTGCGTCGGGGGCGGGAAAATCCACGCTGCTCGCGCTGCTCGCCGGGCTGGACGAGCCGACCTCGGGACGTGTCAGGCTCGCGGGCAATGATCTCACCGCACTGGACGAGGATGGTCGTGCGGCGGTGCGCGCCCGCCACGTGGGATTCGTATTCCAGTCGTTCCACCTGGTGCCGTCGCTGACGGCACTCGAAAACGCGATGCTGCCGCTCGAGCTCGCGGGCCGCGCCGACGCGCGCACGGCGGCGCTCGAGGTGCTCGCGAAAGTGGGCCTGGCCGAGCGGGTCGGGCACTACCCGCGACAGCTCTCCGGCGGCGAGCAGCAGCGGGTCGCGATTGCCCGCGCCTTCGTCACCCGGCCGGACGTGCTGTTCGCGGACGAGCCGACGGGAAATCTCGATGCAGTCACCGGGGCGCGCATCATGGACCTGCTGTTTGGCCTCAATGCCGATGCGGGCGCCACACTGGTGCTGGTGACGCACGACCGCGAACTCGCCGCGCGATGCGCCCGCGTGATACGCCTCGACGCGGGCCGCGTCGTCGCGCAGGCCGCATGACGGCGCTCAGGCTCGCGCTCAGGAACCTCGTCCGCGACCTCAGGTCGGGCGAGATCGCGGTGCTGGTCCTCGCGCTGGTCGTCGCGGTCGCGTCGCTCACCGCGGTCGGATCGTTCACCAGCCGCGTGTCGCGCGCAGTGTCACAACAGGCGGGCGAGGTGCTCGCCGCCGACCTGCGGCTCGAGTCGGCGCGTCCTATAGACGAAGCCTACGATCGCGAGGCTTTGAGGCGCGGGCTCGCGGTCGCGCGGATCCTGTCCATGCCAAGCGTCGTATTCCACGGCGAGGAATCGTCGCTGGTCACGCTCCGGGCAGCCAGCGAAGGGTATCCGCTGCGCGGGGTGCTGAAGGTCGCCGACCGGCCCTTTGGCGCGGCGCGCATCGCCGAAGGCATTCCCGCCGCAGGCGAGGCCTGGGCTGACTCGCGTCTGCTTGCAAAGCTCGGCGCACCGGTCGGGTCGAGCATCACGGTCGGAGCGGCGACGCTGCGTGTCACTCAAGTGCTCGATTACCGGCCGGACCAGGGCGTGGGCTTTGCGGACCTGTCTGCGACCTTGCTGGTGAACATGGCCGACGTGCCCGCGACGCAGCTGATCCAGCCGGGCAGCCGGGTGAGCCGCGCGGTCCTGTTCGCTGGCGATCCGCGGGAGGTCGCCGATTTCGGCGCCTGGCTCGAGTCGGCGAAAGCCGGGGGCGAGCGCCTGCAGTCCATTGCAGACATGAGCCCGCAGGTCCGGGCGTCCTCCGACCGCGCCGGTCGGTTCCTGTCGCTCGCGAGCATGGTGAGCGTGCTGCTGTCGGCGGTCGCCGTCGCGATGGCGGCGAGGCGCTACACCCGGCGTCACCTCGACGGCGTGGCGTTGATGAAGTGCATGGGCGCCTCACAGGGTTTCGTGCTCCGCCAGTCGCTTGCGCAACTGGTCATCATCGCGGTTGCAGTCGCCGTCGTCGGCACGATGGCGGGCTACATCGCGCAGGCCGGACTCGCATGGTTGCTCCGCGACCTGATGAAGGGCGCGCTGCCGCCGCCGTCGCCGGACGCGGCCTGGCTGGGCCTCGCGACAGCAGTCGCGATCCTGGTCGGGTTTGCGCTGCCGCCGCTGCTGCAGCTTCGGCGCGTGCCGCCGGCGCGCGTGCTCAGGCACGACCTTGAGCCGCCGCCACTACGCTTCGTCGCCGTTTACGGACTCGCGGTCGGCTCGTTGCTGGCGCTGCTCTTCTGGCTGGTACGCGATGCCCGGCTGGTGGCCTGGGTTGCAGGCGGCATCGCCGCGACGTTCGCGGCACTCGGCCTCGCCGGGTGGATGCTGGTGCGCGCGCTTCGTCCGCTGCGCGGCGGCGCGGGCGTCGCATGGCGCTACGGACTCGCGAACATCGCACGCCGCGGCCGCGACAGTGTCGTGCAGGTCGTCGCCTTCGGGCTCGGGATCATGGTACTGCTGCTGCTCGCACTGGTGCGGAACGACCTGCTCCGCGAGTGGCGCGCGAGCCTGCCCGCCGATGCACCGAACTATTTCATGATCAACATCCGTCCGGACGAAGGCAGTGCGGTGGGCGAGTTCTTCGCTGCGCGTGGGCTGCCGCGTACGGAGATGGCGCCGCTGGTGCGGGCACGACTGTCGGCGGTGAACGGAGTGCCGGTGGACCAGCTTCACCTTGAATCCGACCGCGCCAACGGTTTCGTCGAGCGCGAGGCGAACCTCACCTGGGCCCGGACGCTGCGTGACGACAACCGCCTCGTCGCCGGGACCTGGTGGCGGGACGGTGACGACGGCGGGCCACGGGTGTCGGTGGAGAAGGACTTCGCGGAGCTTCTCCGCCTGGAGATCGGTGACGAAGTAACCTACGACGTTGCCGGCGAGCAGGTAAGTGCAAGGATCTCCAGCCTTCGCGACGTACGCTGGGACTCGTTCCAGCCGAATTTCTTCATGGTCTTCTCGCCGGGCGTGCTGGACGATGTCACCGGCACGCTGATCACCAGCGTGCACGTCGAGCCTGCGCAGCGGCCGGCGCTGGTCGAACTGGTGCGCAGGTTTCCGGAAATAACCATCATCGACATCGATGCGCTGCTGACGCAGGTGCGCGGTGTAATGGACCGGGCGGCGCTCGCCGTGCAGTACGTGTTTGGTTTCACGCTGCTGGCGGGCCTGGTGGTGCTGCTGGCGGCAGCACAGGCGACGCGCGACGAGCGGCGCTTCGAAAGTGCCATCCTGCGCACGCTGGGCGCGAGCCGCAGCCTGGTGCTGAAGGGCGTCGCGGTCGAGTTCCTCGTGCTGGGCCTGCTGGCGGGATTGCTGGCTGCGTTCGGTGCGTCGGTGGCCGGGTACTTCCTGGCTCGCGAGATCTTCGACCTGGCATACACGCCTGATCCGGCGGTCTGGCTCGCGGGCATCGTCGGCGGCGCGCTGATGGTCGGTCTCGCCGGCGTGCTCGCCGCGTGGTCAGCCGTCACGCAGCCGCCGGTCGCGACGTTGCGGCAGGCGCAAGCCTAGGCCCTGTTCCCTGCGTCGACGGCGACCGGCAGAAAATGCCCGGCGGCTCAGCGCTCCACTTCAATGGTCATTGCCGAGGGCCGCAGCGGCTGGTTCGCGCCCCCGGCCAGCACTCGCTTCAGCGCCCCGCCGAACAGCAGCACCAGCACCCCGCCCATGGCACCGATCGCCGCGTGCATGGACCAGAACTCCACCGGCGTCATTTTCTCGTAGAAGCCGCCGATCCAGCCGATCAGGTTGTTGGACACGAACAGGCTCATGAACGCGAATCCCATCATCGTCGCGTTCACCCGGGCCGGGGCCGCGCGCGAGACCAGCGCCAGCAGCGTCGGCCAGTAATAGACGAAAGCAATTCCCTGTCCCGCGCAGTACAGGAAGGGCCAGACCGGGTGCACCCGCTGGCCGTCCGCGGCGACGATTGCGGCAACGAGGACGAGGTTGCTGGCGGCTGCCAGCCACGCGCCGATGCCGATCTTCGCAAGGTCGTCCGGTTCGCCGCGACCCGCCGATTGGCGCTTCCAGATCCAGAACAGCAACGGTACGCCGAGGATGCTGAACAGCGGATCGATCGACTGGTACCAGGGAATTGGAATACCGACGCTGCCGACCTGCAGCGCGACGTGATCCTGTATCCAGACCGGCAGCACGTTGGCGAGCTGGTAGTACGCAACCGACTGGAAAACGGTGATTGCCATGACCGCGACCAGCGCCAGGACCACGCGCCATTCCGCGGCGCCGAGGCGCGCAGCGTCACGTGTTCGCCTCGGCACGCGGGCCGGCAGGTGGCGATAGCCGACCAGGTAGGTGGCGAGGCCGCCGAGCATGAAGATCGCGGCGACTCCAAAACCGTAGTGCCAGCCGTACGCCTGCGCCAGCACGCCGCAGGCCAGCGGTCCGGCCACGGCGCCGAAATTGATCGCGGTGCTGAAGATAGCGAATCCGCGCGTGCGCCTCGACTCATCGGAGGCCGGATACAGTGCCCCGACCTGGGCGGAGATGTTGCCCTTCAGGAATCCGGAGCCCACGACCAGCAACAGCAATGCCAGCAGGAAAGACTGATCGAACGCCATTGCGAGGTGGCCGCCGCTCATCGAGAGAGCGCCGATCACGACGGCATTTCGCTGGCCGATCCAGCGGTCGGCGACCAGTCCGCCCAGCATCGGCGTGAAATATACGAAGCCGCTGTAGAGGCCGAAGACCTGCGAGGCAAGCGCCTGCGTCGAGAGCGGCCCGGTGATCGACTCGATCGCGGCGCGGAACGCCGCGAAACCCGCGACCTGCTCGATGTGGCCGGGCAGCAGCAGCTGGTTCACCATGTAAAGAACCAGCAAAGCCGTCATGCCGTAATAGGAGAAGCGCTCCCAGGCCTCGGTGAAGGCGAGGTAGAAGAGTCCCCTGGGGTGGCCGAAAAAAGTGGTGTTGGTATCCCGCGTCATCGTTGCTGCCTCGCGGGGTCGGCCCCGAATACGCCGCCTATTTTCTTATTACCAGCCGCACCCATCCGGTGTCGGTGCGCTGGCCACGCCAGTCGTAGCCCTGCAGCAGGATACGGTACTCGCCAGGTCCGAACGCTGAACTGTTCAACGACAACCTGAGTTCGTGGTTGGAGTCCGGCGCCATGCGTTGGACCGTCAACATGCGCCCCTGGTCCACCTTGTCGATCGTGACCCCGAAGCTGGTGAACTGCGAGTAACCGACCGGCAGGTAGAGGTCGAGCATCAGCGGCGGCTCGGGCCAGTCGATCGATGCGTCCGGTGCGGCCGACCAGCTGCGAGGGTTCGGTGAGATGCGGAGCGCCCGCGCAGCCGTCGAAGCGCGCAGCGTCAACGTCTTGACGCGCGCCTCGAGCTCCGCAGCCATTGCCCGGTCGCGTCGCGCGTGCAGCTGGGAGCTCACGCCCAGCACCAGAAGCAGCATTGCGACGGCCGCCAGCGACGCGACCGCGGCAGGCTTCTGCCACCATGCGAGCACGAGCTCCTCCACCGGCAGCGGCGGACCCGGCGGCGGAGGGAGCGGCAGTTCGACCTGCACCGCGGGCTTCCGCAGCGCGGAGCTCTTATTCTTCTTCAGCCTGCGTTCGCTCATGCAGTCGTGGCGACGGGATCGCGTGCGTCGAATTCGAAGGGATCCGGAGTCCTGGCCAGGATCCGCTTCATCGCCCGCACCTCACGGTCGCGGATGATAGCCAGAAACTCCCCCGACCCGTCCATGGCCTTGAATGCGTCGAGCCCGCGCTCGAGCAGGTCCTGCAGTGCCCCGAAGCCGGCGGCGTGCGCCGGTCCGCGGGCGAAGCGTACGAGCCTGTGCACGAAGGGCTTGTGCACCACGCGGTCGAGAAAGTCGCCGATGACTCCGATCAGCTCGATCTGCCGCTCCCGGTCCTTTGCACGCCCGGCGCGGCGGTAGCCCTCGGCGTACGTGTGCACCGTGATCGGGCCTTCGGGCAGGGCCCGCACCACGGCCGCGTCCAGTTCCTGGGACATGACCTCGAGGTCGATGGCGAGGCACAGCGCCCGCAGCGCCTGCCGCGGCAGCAGCCGTTCCATGACGCGCTGCACGCGCGCGAGGTCGCGGTCACGCGCGCGAGGGTCGGACCCGCCGTACAGGTCCTCGAAGAAGAACTCGACCGCCCTGCGATAGCGTGGATTTGCGCGCAGGTCAGCATGGCTCCTGAGCAGCCGTTTCGACTGCCAGCGCTGCAGCTCGACCAGGCGATGCGCGGCGTGGTCATCGTCCCCGAACGTACCGCGAAGCCCGGCGTTACGTGCCAGCAGCCGGCCGAGTTCCCCCCGCGGCGTCCGCCCGACTCCATCCTGCCCGGTCTCGATTCCGAGGACTTTCACGGCGGCAATTGTCGCTGATTGGCGCCCGTGCGCCTCGAATTTTCTCCACATTGACCTGGACCGGCCCGACACCTAAGGTAGCCCTAAAAAGGGGCAGGTCCGTGGACGGTCCTGCTGTTGCGGATCGACCGGGAGAATTCCATGAGCTATTTCGTCACCGGCGCGACCGGGTTCATCGGCCGCTTCCTGGTGCAGTCGCTGCTCAAGCGCGGCAAGGGCACGATCTACGTGCTGGTTCGACCGAAGTCCGTCGGCAAGCTCGACGAGCTGCGTGAATTCTGGGGCAAGGAGAGCGTCAGGCGGGTCGTGCCGGTGAAGGGCGACCTGGGTTCACCGAAGCTCGGCATCGCGCCCGCCGACCTCCGCAAGCTCAAGGGCAAGGTCAGGCACTTCTTCCACCTCGGCGCCGTCTACGACATCGACGCGAGCGCAGAGACGATGAAGAAGGCGAACATCGTCGGCACACAGGGGGCGCTCGACGTTGCCGCCGCCATAGGCGCCGGCTGCTTCCACCTGGTGAGTTCGATAGCCGCGGCGGGTCTCTACCGCGGCACGTTCACCGAGGACATGTTCGAGGAGGCCGAGGACCTCGATCACCCGTATCACAGCACCAAGCACGATTCCGAAGGCATGGTGCGCGCAGACGGACGCATTCCGTTCCGTATCTACCGCCCCGGCGCGGTGGTCGGTCATTCGAAGACCGGCTTCATCGACAAGATCGACGGGCCCTACTATTTCTTCAAGGCGCTGCAGAAGCTGCGCGAGTCCTGGCCACGCTGGATCCCGCTGGTGGGCATCGAGGGCGGCTACATCAACCTGGTGCCGGTGGACTACGTCGTCGATGCGATGGACTACCTTGCACACGAAAAGGGGCTGGACGGTCGCTGCTTCCACCTGACCGACCCGAAGCCGCGCCGGGTGGGCGGTGTCCTGAACATCTTCGCGCGCGCAGCGCACGCGCCCGAAATGGCGTTCCGGCTCGACTCGAAGGTCTTCGACATGGTGCCGGACAGCGTGCGCAAGACTGTGCAGCGCACCCGGCCGATCCAGAACGTCTACGACCAGCTGTTGCGCGACCTGCAGGTCCCGAAGAGCGTCCTGCAGTTCATCAATTACCCGACGCGTTTCGACTCGACGGCCACGCAGAAGGCGCTGAAGAAGTCACGCATCCACGTGCCACAGCTCGAAGACTACGCGTGGCGGCTGTGGGACTACTGGGAGCGCCAGCTCGACCCGGATCTCACCATCGACCGCAGCCTGCGCGGGGCGATCCGCGGCAAGGTGGTGGTCATTACCGGCGGTTCCTCGGGCATCGGCGAGGCCGCGGCGATCCGCATCGCGGAGGCCGGCGGCAAGGTCGTGGTCGTGGCGCGCGACGAGGAGAGGCTTGCGGAGGTCAGGAAAAAGATCACGGGTTTCGGTGGCACGGTCAAGACCTACTCGTGCGACATCACCGACCTCGCCGCGAACGACAGGCTGGCGAAGGACATCCTGAAGGAGTTCGGCCAGGTGGACGTGCTGGTGAACAACGCGGGTCGCTCGATCCGCCGTTCGCTCGCGCTTTCCTATGACCGTTTCCACGACTTCGAGCGCACGATGCAGCTGAACTACTTCGCCTGCGTGCGCCTGACGATGAACCTGCTGCCGTCGATGACGGCACGCAAGCAGGGGCAGGTGATCAACGTCTCCTCGATCGGCGTGCTGACCAATGCGCCGCGGTTTTCGGCCTATGTCTCGTCGAAGGCCGCGCTCGAGTCGTTCGCGCGCTGTGCCGCCGCGGAGTTCCACGACGAAGGCGTGCACTTCACGATCATCAACATGCCGTTGGTGCGCACGCCGATGATTGCGCCGACCAAGATCTACGAGGAAATGCCGACCATCATCACGCCCGACGAGGCGGCTGACATGATCGCCGATGCCATCATTCGCAAGCCGCAGCGCATCGCGACGCGTCTTGGCTTGATGGCAGAGATCATGCACCTGGTGATGCCGAAGATGTCGGAGGTCGTGATGAACTCCGCCTACCGGATGTTCCCCGATTCCGCGGCCGCCGAAGGCAGGAAGGATGGGGGTTCGCAGCGGGCGCCGACCAGGGAGGCGATGATCTTCGCCTCGCTGATGCGCGGCATCCACTGGTAGCGGCGCCGGCACAGACTAAATCCGGAGGATCCACGGAAATGCGACTGACCGTGATACTTGCACTGTTTTCGATGCTGGCGTGCATGCTCGCCGCGCCGATGGCGGTTGCAAAGGACCAGCGCTCGGTGCAAAACGAATGCCAGCGTGAAGTGGGGCGGCGCGGGTATACGGTGCTCACGACCCGCAATTTCCACAAGGACGGGGATGGCTGGTCGCTCGAATTGCAGGCGCGCGACCACAAGGGCCGGGTGACCTGGGGCACCTGCTTCGTCGAGAATCGCAGCGGCGACGTCAGCCTGTACGGGTTCGGCTGGGGTGGTAGCGACGCCGGCAGTACCTTCGACTTCTATTGCGCCTCCCCGGATTTCAAGTACCGCGAGTGCCAGTTGCCGGTAACAGGTCGTGCCAGGCTGGTGAAGAAGAAGTCTGATGCGTCCTGCGTGGAGGCCCGCGACTGGGGCCAGCGCAATGACCGCCTGTGGGTGGACCACGGATGTCGGGGGGATTTCCAGGTCGTTCGCCAAGGCGGCGGCACGGGCGCGGGCGCACCGGTGGTCGCGGAGCGCGCCTGCCTCAAGGAAGCGGAGCGGCAGGGGCTGCGCATCGTCAGCCAGCAGAAGGTCCACACGCTGCCGGGAGGCTACGGCATCAGCATGATCGTGCGCCGGGGAAACCAGCAGCAGCAACCTGCGCACTGCGCGTACCTGTTCGCGACCGGCAGGGCCACGCTCAACTACTAGGTCTGGCGCCAGCCGGGATTCGCGCGCGAATCGGCAGATTTGCAACTGTCGCCGCGCGCATTCCCCGTGCGAGCATCACGCCGGGCCGCAATGGACGCGGCCGGCAGGATGCGTGGCCCATCGAGGGCCGCCAGGGAGCAGGCGTGGGTGCGCTGGTCGTCGCTGTGGTCGCGCTGGTCGCGGCAGTGCTCGCGGCATCTGCGGTAAAACGCAGTGCGGCCAGGCGAGCGGACGAGGCCCGCGAGCGTGCGCGACGCCGGCGCCGCCGCATGCCGGTCGTCTCGGCCAACGTTCGCGGCCTGCCGCGTGGCGACGAGCACGACCTGTGGGCGAGTGACGAGCGTGTGCGCAACGATCGGGTCGCCCGGCCTGTCCTTGTGCGCCACGGCTGTGACACGCCGGCTTCAGTCCCCTTCGCGAGAGAGGTGTGCGAGCGACGCGCCCGCCAGCTCCCAGTTCCTTCCGTCGAAAGGCTTGATGGCCACGTGCTCGAATCCCGAGCGGTCGACGCAGCGGAGGTTGACGCTGTACCCATCGGGGTTCGAGCGCGGCACATAGAAAGACTTGATGCCGCAGCGACGGCAGAACAGATGCCGAGCCGTCCCCGTGTTGAACGTGTAGGTTTCGATCATGTCAGCGCCGCACAGCAGCCTGAAGCGCGCCTGCGGCACGATCAGGTGCAGGAAGCCGGTCATGTGGCAGATCGAGCAGTTGCATTC
This sequence comes from uncultured Gammaproteobacteria bacterium, assembly GCA_963819835.1. Lineage (GTDB taxonomy): Bacteria > Pseudomonadota > Gammaproteobacteria > Steroidobacterales > Steroidobacteraceae > RPQJ01. The sequence continues at coordinate 55,657 of CAWFXR010000018.1, read as the reverse complement.
GTGGACCGTGACGCGGGCCGGCGCGTCCAACTCGAATGCGACAGCGCCGCAATGACAGCCTCCGCGGTGGATCGGTAGATTCGATGTGTTCATGTCTTCTCCCTGGCCCGCCCCGGTGCGGGCAGCCCGTCGCGAATCAGGGCCGCACGACCACTCGCAGCGCCTGGTCCAGCAGCGAAAATTCAGCCGGCGTGCTGCCCGCCAGCTGGCCGTCCACCTGGACCCCGGCCGGCGGATCCGCCTCGATACGCACCTTCGCCGCGCGGAGGTGTCGAACCGCCGGATCGTCGAGAATGGTGCCGCGGTAAAGTTTCAGGAGCTTCGGCAGCACGGCGAGCAGCCCGAGGTCCTGCACCATGACCACGTCGAGCAGGCCGTCGTCTGTGCGGGCCACTGGCGCGACGTGCATCCGGTTGCCGCAGTACTGGCCGTTGGCCACGAACACCAGCAGCATCGGTCCGTCGACGCTGGTCCCGTCGGCATTCACCCGGAAGCGCGGTGCGCGGTAAGACACGAGTCCGCTGAGCGCGACCCGCAGGTAGGTGAGCGCCGATGGAATCGGGCGCGGCAGGCGCGCGGTCATGTCGGCGTCGTAGCCGGCGCCGGCGACGTTGATGAACCAGCGGCGTGGTTCGCTCGATTCCGGGTGTTCGACGATTCCGACGTCGTGCAGCATCGTGCGGCCCGCAGCGATCGCCGCAGTCACGTCGTCGGGGCGACGGCCGATACCCAGTGACCTCGCCCAGTCGTTGCCGGTGCCGGTCGGCGCAACTGCCAGCGTCACCTCGCGTGTATCTGCGAGGCCCGCGCTCATCACGCCGTTCACCACGTCGTTGACCGACCCGTCGCCTCCCGCCGCGATCAGGCGTCGCCGGCCCTGTTGCACGGCGTCCCGTGCGATTGCCTCGCCGTCGTGGGGCCCTGCGGTGCGCACCACCTCGAGCGGGATGCGCGCTTCACGGAGCGCCGCCTCGATGTCGTCCCAGCTCCTCCGCGAACCGGCGATGCCCGAGTTGGGATTGACGATCGCGAGCCAGTCCCCGGGCGAGGGCATCGCGAGCCTCGTGCCTCACTGCACCGGCGCGATGCAGTGCGCGTCCACGAACGCCTGCTGCGCGCGCACCTGCTCGGGCGTCGCCTGCACCCGCTTCGCCGACATGTCCGCGAGGGTGTTGCGCGCGCTGACGCACTCCGGGCCGTTGGCGACGCGCAGCTGCGCGGCCATTTCCTCCTGCTCGCGCCTTCGAATCGGATCACTGCTGCAGTTGGCGGCGGCAGTCTGCTTCAGGCGGGTGATTTCCTGCGGGCTGGTGGGTTGCGTGCCGCTGGTCAGGCGGTCGAGCGCCTCGAGCGCGATGACGCACTCGCGGTTGCGCAGGCTGGCGAGGACTTCGGAGCGGCTGGCGGCCTGCGCCGGTGACGTGGTTGATGCCCTGCTGGTTCCGCCGGAGCTGCCGCCGGCCGATGTCTTGCTGCCGCTCCCCGACGCCGCGCCGACGTTCACCGCCTGGTACTTCACCCCGGCAGGCGGTTTGGTGCTGGACAGGTGCACGACGCCGTCCTCGTCGACCCACTTGTAGACCGTGGCGGCGGATACCGACGCGACCAGGCCTGCAGTGAGCAGCAGGGCCATGACGGCATGTCGAAAGCTGGGTCGGCCTGGAATCACCCGCGGATGTTAGCGTGTCCGCCGTCCAGCGTCTGGCTCACGCGTAACGCTTCAGGATCTTCGCGAGCCCGGCGGCACCCGGGTGCAGCTTTTCGTACGGCACCCGGTTCAGCGGAACGTCGGTCGTGTCCGCCATCGCGTGCATGTCGGGGCCGCTCGACGAGACGAAGATCAGGCCGGTGACGTGCTCGCCCTGGCGCAGCTTGGTGCGCAGGTACTCGAAGGCCTTGCCACGATGCGTCGGGTCGTAGTCCTTGTCGAGCTTGCGGAGAACGATCTGGCTGCCGTCGTGCATCTGCACGGGCAGCGCCTCGCCCTCGCCGTAGGACGCGAGGATCTCCCGGCGCGGCGGGATGTAGTCCGCGTGCACGGCCTCGTGGTAGTGCTCGCGCGTGAATGCGTAGCTCTTTGTCGATCCCACGTGGTCATTGAACGTCACGCAGGGCGAGATCACGTCGATCATCGCGAAGCCCTTGTGCATCAGCCCGGCGCGGATCAGCGGCACCAGCTGCTCCTTGTCGCCGGAGAAGCTGCGCGCGATGAACGTGCCGCCCAGCGACAGCGCGGCGAGGCAGGGGTCCACCGGCGCCTGCTGGTTCTCCTCGCCCTTCTTCGATTTCGTGCCGATGTCCGCGGAAGCCGAGAACTGGCCCTTGGTGAGGCCATACACGCCGTTGTTCTCGCAGAGATACAGCATGTTGACGTTGCGCCGGATCGCGTGGGCGAACTGGCCGAAGCCGATCGACAGCGAGTCGCCGTCGCCGGACACGCCGATGTAGTGGAGCTCCTTGTTCGCTGCGTTCGCCCCGGTCGCGACCGAGGGCATGCGGCCGTGCACGCCGTTGAAGCCGTGCGAGCCGCTGGCGAAGTACGCGGTGGTCTTCGACGAGCAGCCGATGCCAGAGAGCTTCACCAGCTGCTCCGGCTGCATGTTCAAGCCCCACAGCGCCTCGATGATCGAGGCAGTGACGGAGTCGTGCCCGCAGCCGGCGCACAGCGTCGACATCGCGCCTTCGTAGTCGCGGCGCGTGAGCCCGAGCTCGTTGGTCGGCAGGTCCGGGTGGCGGACCTTCGGTTTGTTGATGAATGACATCGGTCTCTATCTCGCGTCAGTTGCTCGCGGCCAGGCTGGCGCGCTTTGCGTCGCCGAGTTCGGCCAGCACGGACTCCACGATCTCCTTCGAGGTCATTGGCAGCCCGCTGTAGTGCAGGATCGAGTGCAGCTTCGACTTCGGCACGTCCGTCTCGAGCGTCAGCAGCGAGCGCAGCTGCGCGTCGCGGTTCTGCTCGACGACGAAGATCTTCTGGTGCGAGGCCATGAACCCCTCGACTTCCTGCGTGAACGGAAAGGCCTTGATCCGCATGTAGTCGATCGGGATGCCGCGCTTCGCCAGGATGTCGCGCGCTTCGTTGACCGCGCCGCGGCTGCTGCCGACCGCGACCAGGCCGATGTCGCTGGTGCCGGTCGCCTCGATGACCGGGCCCGGTACCAGCGCCCTTGCGCGCTTGAACTTGCGCAGCAGCCGGTCCAGCACCACCTGGTACTCGGCCGAGTCCTCGGTGTAGCCGCCGTACTGGTTGTGGCCCGAGCCGCGCGTGAAGTACGCGCCCTTGGCGCTCACACCCGGTAGCGTCCGGTACGGGATGCCGTCGTCGTCCCTGTCGAGGTAGCGTTGGAATTTCGGCAGCGCCTCGATCTCTTCCTTCGTCAGCACCTTGCCGCGGTCGGGGCGGTAGCTGTCGTCCCACTTGAGTTCCGGGCACATCCAGTCGTTCATGCCGATGTCGAGGTCCGACATGACGAACACCGGTGTCTGCAGTCGCTCGGCCAGGTCGAAGGCCTGCACCGTCATGTAGAAGCATTCCTCGGGATTCGACGGGAAAAGCAGCACGTGCTTCGTGTCGCCGTGCGAGGCATACGCACAGAGCATGATGTCGCACTGCTGCGTGCGGGTTGGCATGCCGGTCGATGGCCCGACGCGCTGGACGTCGAAGATCACCGCAGGGACCTCTGCGTAGTAGGCGAGCCCGATGAACTCGCTCATCAGCGAGATGCCGGGCCCGCTGGTGGCGGTGAAGGCGCGCGCGCCGTTCCAGTTGGCGCCGAGCACCATGCCGATCGCGGAGAGCTCGTCCTCGGCCTGGATCACCGCGTAGTTGGCCTTGCCGGTCTCCGGGTCGACGCGCAGCTTCGCGCAGAAGCCCTTGAACGCGTCCATCAGCGAGGTGGACGGCGTGATCGGGTACCAGGGACCCACGGTCGCGCCGGCATACACGGCGCCAAGCCCGGCCGCGGTATTGCCGTCGATCATGATGTGGCCGGCAGTCTTGTCCATGCGCTCGAGCCGCAGCGGCAGCGGGCAGGGCAGGTGCGCCTTCGCGTAGTCGTGGCCCAGCTGCACCGCCTTCATGTTGGCATCCACCAGCGCGGGCTTCTTCGCATAGGTCTCGGTCAGCAGCTGCCGGATCACCTCGACGTCGATGTCGAGCAGCGCCGCCAGCACGCCCGCGTACATGACGTTCTTCATCAGGATGCGGTTGCGCACGCCGACGAAGTTCTCGTTGCAGATGCGTGCGAGCGGCACGCCGACGATGGTGATGTCCTCGCGTGACAGCACCGTCGCACGCGGCCAGGTGGAGTCGTAGAGCAGGAAGCCACCGGGCGAGACCTCGCGAACGTCCTTGTGGTAGGTCTCGGCGTTCATCGCCACCATCAGGTCCACGCGGCCGGACCGCGCCACGTATCCGTCCTTCGTCACGCGGATCTCGTACCAGGTGGGCAGGCCCTGGATGTTGGACGGGAAGTAGTTCTTGCCCATCACCGGCACGCCCATGCGGAAGATGGCTTTCATCAGCAGCGAGTTGGCACTGGCGGAGCCGGTGCCGTTGACGTTCGCCAGCTTGATGACGAAGTCGTTTACGCGGTTTTGCGGCTTTGAGGTCGTGGCCATGTGTGATCGCTGGCGTGGGGCAGGTTGATTGTCGACTTCTGCATGTCCCAGGCGGCCGTCGGGCAGCGCTCGGCGCAGAGTCCGCAGTGAACACAGAGGTCCTCGTCCTTCACCATGACGCGGCCGGTCTGCTTCAGGGCGCCCGACACGTACAGCGCCTGCTGTGGGTCGTGGCGCGGTGCCTTCAACCGGGTCGACAGGTCGGCTTCATCGCCGTTCCGCGTGATGGTCAGGCAGTCGGTCGGGCAGATGTCGATGCAGGCATCGCACTCGATGCAGAGTTTCGTCTCGAACACGGTCTGCACGTCGCAGTTGAGGCAGCGCTGCACCTCGGCGGCGGCCTGCTCGGCATCGAATCCGAGTTCCACCTCGATGCTGATCTGCTTGAATCGTTCCTTCAGGCTCACGTGCGGCACCAGCCGGCGCTCGACCGGGTTGTAGTCGTTCTTGTACGACCACTCGTGCAGGCCCATCTTGCGGGAGGAGAGATTCAGCGTGGGCGGCAGCCGCTCGGTGACGGGCTGGCCCATGCAGAAATTGTGGATCGAGATCGCGGCCTGGTGCCCGTGCTCGACGGCCCAGATGATGTTCTTCGGTCCGAACGCCGCATCGCCGCCGAAGAACACCTCGGGACGCGTGGACTGGAAAGTGGCCTTGTCCACGACCGGAACGTGCCACTTGTCGAACTCGACGCCGACGTCATCCTCGATCCAGGGGAAGGCATTTTCCTGGCCGATCGCGAGGATCACGTCGTCGGCGGGGAAAAACGTCACGCCCACCGCGCGCTCGGCGATGATGTTGCCGCGCGCGTCGAACTCGTACTGCATCTTGTCGAAATTCATGCCGACGAGCCTGCCGTCCTCGACGACGAAGTTGCGAGGCGCGTGGTTGACCACGATCTCGACGTTCTCCGCCTCGGCGTCCTCGAGTTCCCACTCGGAGGCCTTGAAGAACTGGCGCGGCTTGCGGGCCATCACCTTGACGTCCTTCGCACCGAGACGCAGCGAGGATCGACAGCAGTCCATCGCGGTGTTCCCGACGCCGATGATCAGCACCCGCTTGCCGATCGTCTCGACGTGCTTGAACGCCACCGACTCGAGCCAGTCGATGCCGATGTGGATGTTCGCCTTGCCTTCCTCGCGGCCAGGGAGCTTGAGTTCCTTGCCTTTCGGTGCGCCGCTGCCGACGAACACTGCGTCGTAGCCACCGGTCGTGAGCAGCCTCGAAAGGCTGTCCACCCGCGAGTCGTAGCGGATCTCGGCGCCCATGCCGGTGATGTAGCCGATTTCCTCGTCGATCACGCCCTCGGGCAGACGGAAGGCCGGGATGTTGGTGCGCATCAGGCCGCCCGGCTTGCCCCACTGCTCGAGTACCACCACCTCGTAGCCGAGCGGCAGCAGGTCGTTGGCGACCGTCAGCGAGGCGGGGCCCGCGCCGACGCAGGCGACGCGCTTGCCGTTCTTGTTCGATGGAATGACCGGGAGGCGATCCTCGATCGAATCCTTGTGATCGGCGGCGACGCGCTTCAGGCGGCAGATCGCGACCGGCTTGTCCTCGACGCGGCCGCGCCGACAGGCGGGTTCGCAGGGCCGGTCGCAGACGCGCCCGAGGATGCCCGGGAACACGTTCGACTCACGGTTGACGATGTAGGCGTCCGAGAATCTTCCGAGCGCGATCAGCCGGATGTACTCGGGGACGTCGGTGTGCGCCGGACAGGCCCACTGGCAGTCCACGACCCGGTGGAAATAGTCCGGGTTCGACGTGTCGGTTGGTTGCACGAGCGGTTGAGTCCAGGCGTCCGGAGACAAGGGCGGCAGCTTAGCCGTTCTGCGGGGCGGCGCAACCGGCTGGCCAACTGGATGCTGCGTTGCAGCGGGCCCAGCGATTTTGCCGGTTATGTCCGGTTGCCGCCCGCCGTCAAGGCGCATCGGGTAATTTTGTGAGCGCCGACACAACTTTTAGTAATTAACCCTCATGGAGGGACGGCGCGGAAGGTGAGACAAGAACTGCCGCGGATGGGAGCCGTGCCGTCCTCGCGGTGCGGGTTCCCTGAGGTGCCCGGGTGAAGCCTTGCCTTGCTGCATTGGCGCTCCTGGCGGCCATCCCGATGGCGGCCCACGCCCGGGATGTGCGCGCGATTCTCAGCGTATCGGCTACCGTCCCGGCTCGCGCAAGCCTCGAGGCCATTTCCCAGCCGTTGGCGCTCGCGGTCTCGGCGGAGGATGTCGCGCGCGGCTATGTGGACGTTCCGGGGCGGTACCACGTGAGTCACAACGACCGTAGGGGCTACCTGCTGCAGTTCGTGCCGCTCGGCGGGATCGCCAGGGAAATCCAGGTGCGTGGCCTGGGCGGTGCATGGGCGCTCGGCGGGGGCACAGTCGAAGTCCATCGGCCCGGCGACAGTTTCGAGCAGGACGTCGCGCTCGAGTTTCGTTTCGTGCTGGCAGAAGGCACGCGCCCCGGCACGTTTGGCTGGCCGCTCGAGCTCTCCGTCCAACCCAACTAGACATTGCCGGCGTGTAGCCGGCATTCACGCCGGCCCGGTACGCTTGGTCAGAACGACAGGGTCACGACCAGGTTGTCGCCATAGTTGCCGGGGCCCGCGTCCTGTCCGGCCGGGATGCGGCCGTACGCGGTGTGCGTGGAGGAATTCGAGAACTGGAAGAAACTGAAGCTCATCGTCGCGCTCACGACGCCCGTGGAGGACGTGCCGTTCCCCCACACCTGGCTGCGCGACGCGTTGGTGTAGACGTTGTAATTGAGCCGGGCCGTCCCGGCATTCATCCTGCGCGCGGCGTACGTACCGCTGCTGCCTGCGCTGAGCTCGATCGAATAGCTCACGCTCCACGGCTCGAGGATTCCGCGCGTGCAGGTGACGGTCATGCTGGTCGTGATGTCGGTGGGACTCGCGAGCGTAGGGTCGTAGGTGCCGAAGGCCAGGCTCGGCACGGCGGTCGAGCAACTTGTTGCGGCGAGCGCCACGGAACCCCATAGCATTCCGGCGGCGAGTGCCGAGCCAGCGACGAGCGCCGTCATACGCCCGGGCTTGTGCTGTGCGGACCTGCGTCGGTAGCACGTATTCATCGGGATTGCCGCGCTCACGTGGCCGGGTCCGGGGTTCCCGGATGACCGTCGCCCTCGACGCAGTGGATCGTGCCGAGGTCCGGCTGCGGGCCGGCCTCGGCGGGTCTCTGGAACTGGAACGCGCAGCGGTGACCGTTCCATTCAGCTGACGCCTGTTGCCGGCCGTCGGCATCGGTCAGGTAAACGAGTCCGGCGAGCGCGACCGACGCCTGCTCGTGCGAAGTCCTGACCGTGGCGCCGGCCGGCACGGCTGTGCCATCCGACTGCACGAGCCGCAGCGTCGCCGCAGTCGCGCGCACGATGGGGAAGCGTACCACCGGCCCGCTGCGCCATGCGGGTGTCACGGTCATCGAGGTCTTTGCGAGCGAGGCATCGAGTGGCAGGTCCCTGGGATCAATGCTCACGGTGTTGCCTTCGTAGGCGCGCAATGAGTCTAGCAATACGCGTCCCTTCGAGTCGGTGATGCCGACCGGCTGGTTCTCGAGGTAGACAGGCAGGCCCGCGTAGTCGGCGAGCTTGACCACCGCGAAGCTCTCGTCGAGCGTTCGTGCCGGCATCACACCGGCGTCGGTGATCCCGAGCCCGCCGCTGGCATTCACGCGCCAGCCGTCCTGTTCGTTGCGGTGTGCGTACTGCACGCCCACCATGCCCGCGCGTCCCTGGTAGAAATAGTTGGCCTGCGCGTCCTGCTGCGTCGAGACTGAAAGATAGTAGCCCGAGCCGGTGCCGGGCGGCAGGCTCTGCTGCAGTGTGGCCACGGCGTGGAATGTATCCTGGTCGGAGTCGTCCGGTGCGTACTCCATCGACACTGACGCAGTGCGTCGACCGGCAAGCGGCAGCGTCCAGCCGAGGAACAGGCTGCTGGTCGACTCGTAGCCGGTCGTGCGGCTCGCGATCAGGCTCAGGTAGCCGAGGTCGCCGAGCGTGACGGAGTGGCTGAGACCAAGGGCGCTCGAACTCGGGCCAGACCAGTTGGACTGTACGCCGTAGGTGAGCTGCGTGTTGCCAGCGGACCCGAAGTTGAAGCCGAGGCCGGCGAAAGTGCGCTGCTTCGGACGCTCCTCCCCGTCCTGCGTGCCGAGCTGCGCGAAGTTGCTGGTCGTGTAGCGCGTGCGTGCGAACACGCTCAGGCGTTGCCCATTGCGCTCGAAGCCGACGCCACCAAGCCAACCCAGGCTGCCGTCGCCGCCGGCGGCGCCGGTCAGCGAGACGATGCCGAGAGTGCCGACCTGCGTCGCCGTGTCGAAGCCGAGCGCGCTGGCGCCGTGCTGCTGGGCCTCGGCGTGGACCTCGGCCGTGAACCTGTCGGTGAAGCCGCGCCGGAACGTGCCGGCAGCCACCGAGTTGCCGTAGGAATTACTGTTCGTCGCGTAGTCCTCGCGGATTGCTCCAACCTCGACGGTGTACTCATTCAGGCCGGCCGCGAGCAGCGAGCGGCCGCTGTAGTAGGGCTGCGACAGAACCTGCTGCCGGCCGAAAGCGTCAGTCACGATGACCTGAAGCTGGCCGGCGCCGGTGACGGGCGGTACGCGATCGATCGTGAAGGGCCCCGGCGGAATATCCTCGGTGGCGACGCGCTGGCCATTCACGAACACGTCCACCGTGGACTGCACGACGGCCTCGCCGTGCGTGGACAGCAGCGGCATCGTAATCATCGTGGGCTGTGTAGAGAAGTTGGTGCCGAACTGGATACCGCCGAAACGCGCGGCACGTCCCCAGGCGCCCGCGGTGCTGATCGAATCGCCGACCCGCAGCGTCTCCATCCGCTCGGGCAGGTCGAGCCGCCAGGTCGAGTCGAGGCGTACTGGGGATCCGTCCGGTGCACCACCCAGCGTGCCCTGGTTGCCACTCACTTTCTGGGCGAACATCGTATTGGTCAGTACGCCGAGGTGACCGAAGACGCCCGCCTCGAAATAGCCACCGACGGTGGTCTGGGCGTCGATTGTCTCGCCGAACAGATCATAGTTGACGAAGCCGCCAAGCTGCGCCGGAGTCACCGGCAGCACGTCCGCCGCGCTCGTCGCGGCGATCGTCCCGATGAAGGCGGAGGGAGGGAGAGTCAGTCGCACGCTCTGCGTCGTGTCGTCGTATACGACCTCGGCGCCGCCTGTCGCATCGAAGCGATAGTAACGTTCGCCGTCGATGGTGATCGCATCCGTGGACGGCGTGCGCAACCGAAGCTGCGCGAGATCGCCCTGGCGGATCAGCAGATCGCCGCTCGCGTCCCGGCGAACGATCAGCGTCGGCCCGGTGGCCTGGTCGTTGACCTTGATCTCGAGGATCGCCGGTACGTAGGGGCCGGTCGACGCGGCCGCCGCGTGGCAGGCGAGCCCGAGAGTAGCGACCAGCGCGAGCGCGCAGCGCATGGCTCACCCGGCGCCAGGACTGACCACCACCTCGAAGTCACCGGCCTCGGTCTTGCCCTTCAACCGAAGCCGAGTCCCATCGTCGGCAGGGATCCCGTCGTTCTTGTTGTAGTCGAGCACCCATGTCCGGGCCTGGCCCGGCAGGATGTACGCCGTCGTCGATTCGTCGGCCGCCGGTCCGGGTCCCTCGGCTGGTGCGACGCTGAACTGCAATACCCGGGCGTGCACCTGGCCCGCGTTCCGCGCCGTGACGGCCAGTTTGCCATCGCCGTCGTAGCGCGCCGACCACTCGAGCTTCGCGGGTGATGGTGTCTGTGCCTCGACGAAGACCGGCAGGCTGAGCCGTAGGGAGACATTTAGCCCCGTGAACTCCGAGGTGGCCTGTGGTGGCACTTCGGTCAGGATCAGCCGGTAGCTGAGCTCGCGTCCTGCATCGACCGGGCCTCGCAGCGCCACGCGCACCAGCTGCGAACCATTGGCTGGCAGCGTGAACACGGCGGGGCTGACCAGCAGGTCCTGCGTGGCCGTCAGCTTGTCCTGGCCGTCGTCCTGTCCCCACAGCAGCACCTCGGCCTGTACCAGCACTGGTGCGTCAAGCTGGTTGCGCAGCGTAACCGAGCCCGTCTGCGCCCTCGCTGAAAGCTCAACTCGCACCGGCGATACTGCGAACGAGCCAGCGACGGCTGGCGCCGACGACAGCCCAAAGGCTGCCGCCGACGCCAGGATGTACGGTGAAAGGCTGCGCAACATCCCTTGCACCGGTCAGTAGGTGACCGTCGCGGTGATGGTGTCGGTGTATGTACCGGACCCGACCGCGGCCGTGTTTGCACTGGCGAGCAGGCGACCGTACACGATCAGCGACTGGGCATTGCCGGCGGCCATGCCGGCGCCGGTGCCCGAACCGCGACCTGTGCTTCCCGTTCCGTCGCCCCAGACCGTGCCATAGCCGCTGGTCGTGTACAGGTTGTAGTTCAACGTGTCAGAACCGTTGACGAGCGTACGATTGGCGAAAGTCCCCGCGCCGGTGCTCAGGTCGACGTTGAACGTCGTGCCGCTGGTGCAGCGGACGCTGATGGTCGACTGAGCCGACAGGTTGTTCGTGCCGTCGAAGGTACCGAGATTCAGGTCGGGCGCGTCGATCAAGCAGTTCTTCGATACGATCGCGGAAACCTGCATGGTGTCGGTCTTCGTGGCCGCGCTGGCGCTGCCGGCGAGGGCCAGCAGCACAGCAGCGGCAATGGGGGCAATAGAAGTACTACGCATGATCATCCTCGTCATGTGATGGTTTGGTGGTTTCAGCGCTCCTTCGTCCCCACACACCCCTTCCCTGGTGCAAATGGCGACTCCGGAGCCAGCGATCAAGGCGCGACGTCGGGGATTCTTATGGTCCTTCCAATTCACGCCTTCTTCGCTGGCGTGCATTTTTCTTTTTTACGCAGGACGGCGGGCGTGACGCGAGTCGCGTTTTGTTATGAAAATGTGTCCGGCAGAACGGGTGAACGGATCAACGCGAACGGTACTGCGTCGCGCTTTTGCGGGCATTGAGATGGCGCGCTCCATATACGGTCCATCCGGACCAGATACGGGCTAATCGCCGGCTGGGCCCAGCCGGAATCCCGGATTGCCGTAGTGGACATAGTCGGCCCAGTCGATCGAGCCTGCCGCGAGCACCTTTCGCCTGGCCTGGCGCATCGTCTCGCCCAGTCGCGCGCCGCCAAGCAGGCCTGCGTAGAAGCTCGTCGAAAACGCGAGTGCTGATTCGTCGCCGACCGGCCAATGAGTGCCGACGAAATTCGCGACCCCACCGTCAAGGATCGCCTCGGCGAGGCTGCTCGAGCGGCGCAGTCCAAACAGGCGCGCCCTCATGGACCGGCCAGTCACGCCGTGGCCGCCGACGCCGCCAGTCCGGTTGCCGCGGACGGTCCGCCCTGGCCTGCGGACGCGCGCGGCCTCGCAGGCATTGAAAAAAACCAGTGCCGGCAAGCTCGAGATGCCGTCGAGATCGGAGCCGCGCAACACCGTGCCGTTGGCGCACACCAGGCCGCTGGCGCCGGGATCGTCGGCGTCGAAAAAGCCATGGCCTGCGAAATGCAGCACATCGTATTCACCGGATCCCATTTCACGCAGTACGCGGGCGCGGCTGGCCGCCGCGCCCTCCACGAGACTTACCATTGCGCCGGCGCCGAGCAGGGTCTCGCGCAGCGCGGCCCCTTCCTCCGCGGCCCCAGGCAGGTCGAGCGTGGGATTCACCACCATCAGTACGCTCGTCGCTCCGTCCGCAACTCGCTCGTCGCGCCAGCGCGCAACCGATAGACCCTCGCTGGCATAGCGCCGGCTGAGGCCGCCCTCGAGCGCGGGATGCACGCCCGCGACACGCAGCGTTTCCCAGGGCACGCGCGAGGCTTCGCGATCGTGGACGATCACCAGCGGCCTGCGGACCATCGACTCGAGTCCGTCGCGCACCGAGCCGGCCAGCAGCAGCTTGGTGAGTTCGTCGCCGTAGCGCGCGAGGTCGCGGCCGTTGAGCGAGTCGGGTCCGGCACGGGAGAGCAGGGAGCGCAGCGCGGATCGCCCGACCGTGACCCTGCCGCCAAGCACCGCGGCCTTTGCGCCAGCCGTGAGCAGCGCGCTCGAGCACTGGTATTCGCTTCGTCCGTGTTCCGCCAACGATACGAGCAGGTAGACAGGGTCGCCTGCGGCGACAGCAGCAGCTTGCGCACGATGCGTCAGGCGCGCAGGGACTGGCTCAGTGTCCATGGTGCTGGCCGAGCCGTCCGGCGAACGCACCGCGTCCCCGCCCGCACCAGCCGCGGCCGGCTCCGCTTCGTCCACGACGACTTCGATATCCGCGCCAGCGAGCTTCCTGAGCACGCGCGGCAGCGCGCGGTGAATCGCCGTATACCTGCCTGGGTTGGTCTCGCAGATGGTGATGCGGCGAATGACGTGATCGGGATCGCTGCGCAGCGCGGCAAAGAATCCGCCGAGCTGGTGCTCCAATGCCGCCCCGACTCGCGTGCCGGAGCCCGTGCCGAACAACACAGTCGCGAAATCCTCAGCGCGTGCGCGTGTCAGCGTGCGAACGGCGTTCTCGGCGGCGAACACATGCGGGCTGGCGCCGAACTCCGCGAAGTCGCCCAGCCCGACGAACAGTACGAACTCCGCGAGCAGCTGGCTGCGCGCGCAGGGCAGCACGAACGCTTCGCCGAGCCGGCCGGACAGCATGCGTCGCAACGTGAATTCGCGCACCGCGCCGTCAAGGCGGGCGTCGATGGTCGCGGCGGCGCCCGAAGGATCCACGTTGCGGAATACGCCGAGCACCAGCGCGCGGGCATTCGCGTCGACGATGCTGCCGCTGCTCAGGCGGATCTCGATAACCCGCCGTCGCGGCGCCGCAACCACGACGACGCCTCTCACACCGCCAGGACCAGCGCTTGCGCGTGCACTGCCGATTTCAGCACCTGCACGCTTGCGACCTTTCGCTGGCGTAAGCAGCGACCGATTCGAAACCGTGCCGTGGAATTCGGGGGAGACGACCGGCTCGAGCAGGCGTCGCCGCGCATCGGCCGACAGGTCCTGCCAGCGAACCTTGTGAGGCGCGACCCGCCGCAGCGTCGATTCGGCGACGGTTCGCGCGCGCGGCGTCTTCGCTCGGCGCGTGGTCGAGGGCAGTCGCCGGGTGGTTCCTTCGCGCAGCAGGTCGGCGACCGCCGAGATCACGCGGCCATTGTTGGGCAGGCCGCCGTGTTTCTCCGGCACGAACCAGGTCGGCGCTCCCGCCATTTCGGCCAGCGCGCGCGGGACGGTGCCGTCGCCGTCGTGGCTCAGCCGGAATTTGAAACCGCCTGCACCGCGCTCTGCACCGGTGACCGTCTCCTGGCGCACGCCGATGATGTGCAGGCAACGGGGGTCGGCGGCGGGAAGGCGCCGTCGCGCCGCGGCTGCATCGAGCAGCAACCGCGGATCGGGACGCAGCGTGTCTCGGGGCCAGTTCGCGGGGTCGAAGAAATCGGGCTCCCCGGCCAGCGCCGGGTCCGGCAGCAGTTCGTGCAGGGAAGGCAGACTGCGGAACACGAGCCGCGCCAAATCCTCCGCATCGTGCCTGAGGTCGAGTGCCGCGAGCTTGCGCACCGTCACGTACACGCCGCGCAGCGCGAGCACTGCTGCAAATGATCCGGCATTCGGTGCGCCGAGCTGCACGACGCGCGTGACGCGCCCCGCGTCGGCCGCGAGCGCGACGCGCGCGACCACGCCGCCCATGCTGTGCCCGACCAGCATCACGTCGCGAACGCCGTCGGCGTCGATGCGCGTGTTCAGTTCCGCCGCGAGCGCCTCGACGCCGAGGCGCCAGTCATAGGCGTGGAAACGCGCGTCGAATCCCGCAATCGTCAGCGACAGCTTGATCTTGAGCGCGTTCAGCAGCATCACGCCGAGCGCGGAGAGCCGCGAGCCCCGCGGCAGCGCGAGTCGCGTCAGGTGCCCGGCGGCGATCTCGATCGGATCGAGCCAGAGCACGTCGTCGAGCAGCCGTCCGCGCGTCCCGATGCGCGAACCCATCAGGCCCGGAAGCACATAGACGACCGGGCCGCCGCGCGACCGGGTCTCTTCTGCGCGCCTGGCGAGCGCCGAAAGCTCGCGATAGCCGCGCGGACCCAGCTGCGCCGCGAGCTCGGCCCTGCGTTCGCCGCTCACCAGCAGACGCTCGATGTCCTCGTCGTGCAGCCGGTGCAGCGGAAGGGGCGCGCGCCTGTCCATCATCGGTGCGCGCCCGACGGTCCTCAGTGCTCAGCAGCGGCTGCAGGATCCGGCTCGCCCGCAGCGCGAACCGTCACCTGCACGACCTGCTCTCCAGCCTTCTCGAACCGGAGTTGCAGCGGAAACGTCTCACCGGCAACGAGCGGCCGGGAAAGCCCCATCAGCATGATGTGCGTGCCACCGGGGGCCAGCACGACCTGCCTGCCGGCTGGCACCGGGACGCCATCGGCCTGGCGCATCGCTGCGACGCCGTTGGATTCCTCTACCGTGTGCAGCTGGACCATGGACGCGCGATCGGTGCTGGCCCCGACCAGGCGATCGTTGGTCGAGCCTCCGGCGATCGTGAGATAGGCCGCTCCCACGCTGACTCCCGGCGGCGTGGCGCGTGCCCACGCGCCCGACACGGTCGGCGCCGCGGCGATCGCGAGCGACGGCAGGGCCAGCAACGCGAGACTCGACAATGCCAGCACGCGAACATCCCGCAGCGCCCGTCGCATCGTGCTCGTCATCCGTGTCACTCCTCCTTCATCACCGCGCGAACCACGCCCGCCAGGGCCTCGATCGCCTGGCTTCGGGTGGTCGACCTGCGCCACACGGCGCCGATCGTACGCGCCGGCGCAGGCTTCGCGAAGGGCTTGATCCTGAGGCCACGTGCCGTGCTGCCGTGCGATGCAGCCGCGAGCTGCGGCATCAAGGTCACGCCGTGGCCCGCAGCCACCATCTGTCGCAGCGTCTCGAGGCTGGTTGCGCGGTAGTCCTGGTCCTCGTGGACGCGCACGCGGCTGCAGACCTCGAGCGCCTGGTCGCGCAGGCAGTGCCCGTCCTCCAGCAGCAGCAGGGTTTCGCCCCGCAGGTCCTCGAGCTTCAGCCGGTCCCTGGCAGCAAGCGGATGGCCGGCGGGCACGGCTACCATGAATGGCTCTTCATAGAGCACACAAGTTTCGAGCCCGTCCTGCGGCACGGGCAATGCGAGGATGCCGACGTCGATCTCGCCCAGGCGGAGCTTCTCGAGCAGCGGCTCGGTCTGGTACTCGTAGAGCATCAGCTTGAGTCGCGGCAGGTCGCGACGGAGTCGCCGCGCAACGTGGGGCAGCAGGTAAGGCCCGACGGTCGGGATCAGCGCCACCTTCAGCGAACCCGCGAGCGGGTCGCGATCCGACCTGGCGAGCTCGACGATCGCATCGGCCTCGAGCAGGATCCGGCGGGCGCGCTCGACGACCCGACTGCCGGCCTCGGTCAGCGTCACCCGGCGTGGCTGGCGTTCGACGAGCGGCACGCCCAGGTACTCCTCGAGCTTGCGAAGCTGCGCCGACAGCGTGGGCTGGCTCACGTGGCAGCGCAGCGCCGCGCGCCCGAAGTGACGTTCGTCGGCAAGCGCCACCAGGTAGCGGAGGTCGCGGAGATTCATGCCGTGATCATAGCCCTGGATTGCGATCGGCATCCTCTATAATCGACAGGTGCAC
Source organism: uncultured Gammaproteobacteria bacterium (assembly GCA_963819835.1). Taxonomy (GTDB): domain Bacteria; phylum Pseudomonadota; class Gammaproteobacteria; order Steroidobacterales; family Steroidobacteraceae; genus RPQJ01. Next base: position 39,372 of record CAWFXR010000018.1, on the reverse strand, counting down.
CAGACTCGAGCGCATTGATGATCCGCCGCGGGTTTCCCGAATGACCGTACGCCGACAGAGGCTGTCCGCCGGTGTCGTGGTCGTGCGGCGGACCGACGCGGGCTGGCGATTCCTGCTGCTGCGCGCCTTCAATCACTGGGACTTCCCGAAGGGCATGGTCGAGGAAGGAGAGGAGCCGCTCGCAGCGGCACTGCGCGAGGTGAAGGAGGAGTCCTGCATCGCCGACCTGGTGTTCGAATGGGGTGACGGCTCCACCCAAACCGGTCCGTACAGTCGCGGCAAGGTCGCCCAGTATTTCATTGCCAGCACGCGGACCGGGACGGTCGAGCTGCCGGTCAATCCGGAGATCGGGCGGCCCGAGCACACTGAATTCCGCTGGGCCAGCTTCGACGAGGCCACCAGGCTGGTCTCCCCGCGATTGCAGCCTGTCCTCAAGTGGGCCGCGATGATATTGAACCTGCCGACCGGCGGTTGAATCAGGGGTCTCACACTACCCGGCCGCGCCTGCCACCGCGTCTGAAGTCCTCGACATTCGCGGCCAGTTCATCGAGGCAGCGCTGGCGCGCTTCACGCGCCGCCCACGCGACGTGCGGTGTCACGATCAGGTTCGGGATATCGCCCGCGAGCAATGGGTCTCCGTCGACCGGCGGTTCCTGCTGCAGCACGTCGATGGCAGCACCGCCGAGGCGCCCGCCACGCAGCGCATCTGCCAGTGCCGCCGAGTCGACCAGCGCCCCGCGCGCGGTGTTGATCAACACCGCGTCCGGCTTCATTCGTGCGAGCCGGGCCGCGTCGATCAAGCCCTGTGTCGCGGGCGTGAGCGGGCAGTGCAGGCTCAACACATCCACGGCGGGCAGAAGTTCATCCAGGTCCATGCGGCCCGGCTGCCGCTCGCCGCCCGGGCGGTTCGCGATCACCACGTTCATGCCGAAGGCAGTCGCCGCGTGAGCGACGCCGCGACCGAGCGCGCCGTGGCCCACGATGCCCAGGGTGCGGCCGGTGAGTTCGCGGATCCGGAATTCGAGCAGGCAGAACTGTTCGCCGCGCTGCCACGCGCCGGATCGAACCAGGGCGTCGTACTCCCGAAGACGTTGCGTCAGCATCAGCAGCGTACCGAATACCTGCTGCACGACCGAGGCCGTACAGTAGTCGCGGAGGTTGCAGACGGCGACGCCGCGCTCCGAGGCGGCGGCCAGGTCAACGTTATTGGTGCCGGTGGCAGTGAGCGCGACCAGTTTCAGTGCCGGCGTCGCCTCGATGATCCCGCGCGTCAGGCGCAGCTTGTTCAGCAGCACGACCTCGCAGCCCGCGATGCGCGCGGCGACGTCTTCCTGCCGGGTGTGGTCGCGAATCTCGATGCCGGGCAGCGAGCGGTGGAGCGGTGCCGGGTCGAGATCGCCCTTGAAGCTGACGGTGGCGTAGTCGAGAAAGATGGCGCGCATATGGGGACATTCTGCTATTTCCCGCGGGAAAAGCCGAATGTCCCCACCACGGTGGATCGTGGAAGGGCGGCGTTGGCGCCGCAGGCGTGGCCGCCAGCTTCGCCGCCCGCACGAGCGGATTCACGCGCCGGTAAAGTGGTTTTCCGCGATTGTCGCTGCCAGCCTCGCGGCGCAGCCTGTGCGCAGGGAACAGGATCGGCACGCGGCAATGAACATATCCGAGGCACAGCAGTCGCCCGACGTCGAGGCGTTGGTGCGCAAGGCCGTTAAGCGCTGGCGCAGCGAACCGACCGGCCTGCTGCAGGTGCTGCGCGAAGTCCAGGAGTTACTGAACTACATTCCGCCACAGGCGCTGTCGCTGATCGCGCGCCTGTTGCGACAGCCGCTGTCTCGCGTGCGCGGGATCGCCGGCTTCTATTCGTTCCTGTCCATCGAGCCCTGGGGCCGCTACCGCGTGCTCTTTTCGGACAACGTCACCGACCGCATGCAGGGCAGCGAGAGATTGCTGGCCGAGATGTGCCACCGCCTGTGGGTGGAGCCGGGCAAGGTATCGGAAGACGGGCTCGTAAGTGTCGCCACGACCTCCTGCACGGGGCTATGCGACCAGGGACCGGGCATGCTGGTAAACGGCCTGGCCATCGGCCAGCTCACTTCGGAAAGGGTCGAGCAGATCTGCGGATTGATCCTGCGAAACGTCCCGCTCGCCGACTGGCCGGCCGGGCTGTTCGTCATCGAAGACAACGTGCGTCGGGCCGACGCGCTGCTCGGTCACGGGCTCGAGCCGGGCGAGGCGATCCGCGAAGCGCTGCGGCGCGGAGTCGAGGGACGTTTCGAGCAGGCCGCGAACGAACGCTCCTGGCGCGAAGGCTACGTGGGTGCCGCGCTGGGCCCCGTGGCGGTACTCGAGGAGGTGAAGCGCTCGAACCTGCGCGGCCGCGGTGGCGCGGGATTCACCACAGGCATCAAGTGGGAGGCCTGTCGACACGCCACCGGCAACGCTCGCTACGTGATCTGCAACGCGGACGAGGGCGAGCCCGGGACGTTCAAGGACCGCGTGCTGCTCACCAGCCACGCCGACCTGCTGTTCGACGGCATGACGGTCGCTGCATATGCGGTGGGCGCCGGACGCGGTTTCCTGTACCTGCGCGGCGAGTATCGCTATCTGCTCGGGCAACTGCAGGCAGTGCTGCAGCGGCGTCGCGAGACAAATCTGCTTGGCGACAGGATCTGCGGCCAGCCGGGCTTCGATTTCGACATCGAGATCCACGTCGGCGCCGGCTCGTACGTCTGTGGCGAGGAGTCCGCGCTGATCGAGTCGCTGGAGGGCAAGCGCGGCGTGCCGCGCAACCGCCCGCCGTTTCCCGTCACCGCCGGTTACCTGCAGCAACCCTCCATAGTGAACAACGTCGAGACGCTTTGTGCCGCGGCGCTAATCGCGGTGCGCGGCGGGGACTGGTACCGCTCGATCGGCACGCTGAAGTCCGCGGGCACCAAGATCCTCTCGGTCGCAGGCGACTGCGAAAGGCCCGGCATCTACGAATACCCGTTCGGCGTGACGCTGCGGCAGGTACTCGAGGACTGTGGCGCGTCGAACACCCAGGCGGTCCAGGTGAGTGGGCCTTCGGGCACCTGCGTCGACGAGACGGAATTCGACCGCCGCATCGCCTTCGAGGACCTGCCGACCGCGGGCGCATTCACGATCTTCGACGTGAGCCGCGACATGTTCGAGGTGGCCCACGCGTACACGCAGTTCTTTGCCCACGAAAGCTGCGGCTTCTGCACGCCCTGCCGCGCCGGCACGTCGATGCTGATGCACTCGATGGCGAAGATCCGCGACGGCAACGGTACGCTGCACGACCTGCGCGAGATCGCGAGGCTGAACCGGGTGCTGCTGATGTCGGCGCACTGCGGCCTCGGCCACACCGCCTGCAACCCGATCCTGGACACGATGAAGAAATTCCGGCCGATGTACGAGCGCCGGCTCGCCGCACGTGACTTCGCTCCTGCCTTCGACCTCGATGCAGCGCTCGCCCGCGCACGACAGATGACCGGCCGCGACGACCCTGGAGCACACCTGGGGAACTCGACGTGAGCGAGCATCCGACCTTCCTGCTCGACGGCGAGGATGTCCCGTTCACGCCGGGCCAGACGGTGCTGCAGGCGGCGCTCACGGCCGGGCGCTACATTCCGCATCTCTGCTACCACCCGGAATTCAAGCCGCACGGCAGCTGCAAGATCTGCACCGCCAAGGTCAACGGCCGCACCGTGGCGTCCTGCACCACGCCGGCGGAGTCCGCGATCGAGGTGGAGAGCAACACCGAGGAACTGAATGACCTGCGGCGCACGCTGGTGCAGATGCTGTTCGCCGAGGGTAACCACTTCTGCCCGAGCTGCGAGAAGAGCGGCAACTGCATCCTGCAGGCGCTCGGCTACGACCTCGGGGTCATGACCGCGGGATTCCGCCACCTGTACCCGGACCGGCCGGTCGATGCCTCGCACCCGGAGCTGCTGCTCGACTTCAATCGCTGCGTGCTGTGCGAACTCTGCGTGCGGGCGTCGCGCGACGTGGACGGCAAGTGCGTATTCACGTTCTCCGGCCGCGGCCTCGACAAGCACCTGATCGTCAATTCGGAGAGTGGCCTGCTGCGCGACACCGACGTTGCGCTCACCGACGTGGCGGTGCAGGTCTGCCCGGTCGGCGTGATCCAGCGCAAGCGCGTCGGTTTCGCCGTACCCATCGGCCAGCGCCGCTTCGACAAGCGGCCGATCAGCGCACAGGCGCTCGACGACGCGCCGCGTCCGCCCAGCGGAGGCAGCCATGCCTGACCTATCCGCGCCGATTGCCGCGCCAATCACCATTCCGCCGCGAAAGCTGCGCGTGGCGACCACCTCGCTGGCCGGCTGCTTCGGTTGCCACATGTCGTTGCTCGACATCGACGAGCGGCTGTTCACGCTGCTCGAGCACATCGAGTTCGACCGATCGCCGCTCACCGACATCAAGCACTGCGGCCCCTGCGACATCGGCATCGTCGAGGGCGGGCTGTGCAACGCCGAGAACGTGCACGTGCTGCGCGAGTTCCGGGCCAACTGCAAGGTGCTGGTCGCAATGGGCGCCTGTGCGGTCACCGGCGGCTTGCCGGCGCAGCGCAACCACCTCGACCTCGGGCAGTGCCTGCAGGAGGTCTACGTTACCGACCCGGGCGTCGGGCTCGGTCGCGTTCCGAGCGACCCCGAGCTGCCGTTGCCGCTGGACAAGGTGCACCCGTTGCACGAGGTCGTGCGCGTGGACTACTTCATTCCGGGCTGTCCGCCCTCGGGCGAGGCGATCTGGAAATTCCTGACCGACCTGATCGCGGGCCGCACGCCGAAGCTCGGCCACGGCTTGATCAGCTACGACTGACGGGAAACAACGACTGTCATGAGTCCTGCCGCACTCGAGACCGCACGAAACCCCGAAGGCCTGCGCCGCGTCGTCATCGAGCCGCTTTCGCGGGTCGAGGGGCACGGCAAGGTGACGCTGCTGATGGACGAGGACGACCATGTGCAGCAGGCGCGGCTGCACATCGTCGAGTTCCGGGCCTTCGAGAAGTTCATCCAGGGCCGGCCGTACTGGGAAGTGCCGGTGATGGTGCAGCGGCTGTGCGGGATCTGCCCGGTGAGTCACCACCTCGCCGCATCGAAGGCGCTCGACCAGGTCGTCGGCGCGACGCAGCTCACGCCGACCGCCGAGAAGATCCGGCGGCTGATGCACTACGGCCAGATCCTGCAGTCGCACGCGCTGCATTTCTTCCACCTCTCGTCGCCTGACCTGCTGTTCGGGTTCGACTCGGATGTCGCCCGACGCAACATCGTGGGCGTCGCCGCTGCGTATCCCGACGTGGCGCGGCAGGGCGTGCTGCTTCGCAAGTACGGGCAGGAGGTCATCCGTCACACGGCGGGCAAGCGCATCCACGGCACCGGCTCGGTGCCGGGCGGGGTAAACAAGAGCCTGACGATCGCCGAGCGCGACGAATTGAAGCGCGACATCTACCAGGTCGTCGCGTGGAGCCGTGATGCCGTGCGGCTGGTGCGGCAGCTGTTCGAGGCCAGCGTCGATGAGTACCGCAGCTTCGGGACGTTCCGTGCCCATACGCTCAGCCTGGTGCGGGCCGACGGCGCGCTCGACCTCTATCACGGCGGACTGCGCGCGCGTGACGCGGACAATCGCCGCATCTTCGACCACGTGGACTATTCCCGTTACTGGGACCAGATCTCCGAGGAAGTGAAGGACTGGTCCTACATGAAGTTCCCGTTCCTGCGTTCGCTGGGACCCGAGGACGGCTGGTACCGCGTCGGCCCGCTCACGCGCGTGACGCGCTGCGACTTCATCCCGACGCCGCTCGCCGACCGCGAGCGCCGCGAGTTCATGGCCTTCGACGATGGCCGGGCGGCGCTGGCCACACTCGGCTTCCACTGGGCGCGGATGATCGAGATGCTGCACGCGGCCGAGGCGATCAAGGACCTGCTGCACGACGACGACCTGCTCGGCACCGAGCTGATGGCCGGGGGCGAACGGCAGGCGCGCGGCGTGGGAGTGATCGAGGCCCCGCGCGGCACGTTGATTCACCACTACCGCGTCGACGAGAACGACCAGGTGGTGCGTGCCAACCTGATCGTCTCGACCACCCACAACAACCAGGCGATGAACAACGCGATCCGCGAGGTGGCCCGGAAATATCTCGACGGCCGCACGCTCACCGAGGGCCTGCTGAACCACATCGAGGTCGCCGTGCGGGCCTTCGACCCCTGCCTGTCCTGCGCCACGCACGCGATGGGCAAGATGCCGCTCTCGGTGCAGCTGGTGGACGCGGAGGGGTCGCTGGTGGACACGCTGGTTCGGGGATGAGCCGGACACCCGCCGGGATCGATGCATGAACGCGCCCGCGTTGCCTGCCGTGGCTGACGTGCAGGTGAGTGGCCAACGGGCGCCGGTCCTGGTCCTGGCGGTCGGCAATCCGAGCCGCGGCGACGACGCGCTGGGCCCGATGCTTGCGGACATGGTCGAGGCCGCGGCGCTGCCAGGCGTCGAGGTGATCGTCGAGTTCCAGCTGCAGGTCGAGAACGCACTCGATCTCGAGGGCCGCGAGCGGGTGATCTTCGTTGACGCCGGCGCCGGCACCGACGGGCCTTTCGAGCTGCGCGATGCAAAGCCCGCCGCGGATTTCCTGCACACCTCCCATGCGCTGTCGCCGGAAGCCGTGCTCGCTACCTTCCTGCGCGTAACGGGCACGCTGCCGCCGCCGTGCACGATCCTCTGCGTGCGTGGCGAGTCGTTCGAGCTGGGTGAGGGCCTGAGCGAGGCGGCTGCTGCAAATCTGCGGGCTGCGGGTGGGGTGCTGCTCGAGCTGTGTCGACCGCGGCCGGCACGCGCGGAGCAGGTCCCGCTCTGACGGTCCAGCGGCGGCGCGCTCAGCCGCGCTCCGGCACCTTCGCCCGATAGCCACCCTGCAGCTCGATCATCCAGCCGGGATACTCGGGCGGCAGCCGGCTCACCGCGTCGAGCAGCGCCAGGTCTTCCGATGACAGCGCGAGCCGTGCCGCGGCGATGTTGTCGGTGAGTTGCTCCACCGTCTTCGCGCCGATGATCACCGACGACACGGCCGGCTGGGCCAGCAGCCAGGCGAGTGCCACCTGGGCGATCGAAACGTCGTGTCGCGCGGCGATGGGGCGCATCGCATCGACGCAGTCGAAGGCGCGCCCCTTGTCCACCGGTGGGAAGTCGAAAGTGTCGCGACGGCTGTCGCCCGGCCCCGTCCCGTCGCGGTCGAACTTCCCGGTCAACAGCCCGCCAGCCAGCGGGCTCCACACCATCAGCCCGAGCTGCTGGTCGCGGATCAGCGGGAGCAGTTCCCGCTCCAGGTCGCGTCCTGCCAGCGTGTAGTACGCCTGCACGCTCGCAAACCGTGCCCAGCCGTGCTGGTCGGAGATCGCGAGCGCCTTCATCACCTGCCAGGCGGCGAGATTGCAGAGGCCGATGTATCGGACCTTGCCGCTCCTGACCATGTCGTTCAGCGTCGAGAGCGACTCCTCGAGCGGCGTCAGCGGGTCGAAGCCGTGAAGCTGGTACAGGTCGACGTGGTCGAGTTGCAGCCGCTCGAGGCTGGCGTCCAGCGCGTTCATCAGGTGATAACGCGACTGGCCGCGCCCGTTCGCCAGTTCGTCCATGCTGCCGGTCGCCTTGGTCGCGATCACGACCTGGTCGCGTGGCCGGCGCAGGTCCTTCAGCGCCTGGCCGAGCAGCGACTCCGACTGCCCGATCGAGTAGACGTTGGCGGTGTCGATGAAGTTGATGCCGGCCTCGAATGCCTGGCCGACGAGCGTGTTGACGGCCTGCTGGCCCAGCCCGCCCATCACTTTCCAGAAGCCCTCGCTGCCGAAGGTCATGGTCCCCAGGCAGATCTCGGAGACGTAGAGGCCGGTTCGGCCCAGAAGTCGGTAGTTCATCGTGTGCCCTCCCGTGGATCGACCGTTTCAAGGCATTCGATACGTATCAGCTCATCTTGACTGCAGATTGAAGCATTTTTGCGGCAAGTTCGCCTGTCCAGGGCAGTCGCGGTACGCAAGTTCCGACTTCCCGGGTTCCGGCGGCCAGTTCGCGGCCAATTTCGAGAGTTCTTTTGGCGGCGCAGCATAAATAAACATAGTTTATTCATGGTGTTGAACGATTTTTCGCAAATCGTTATTGCGGTGCAACATTCAGTGTGTAGCATGAAACCCGTCAAATACCGGGTCGCGAGCGACCCATGGAGCCTGAAAATGGATCGCGAGTGGTTTACCGAACGCCTGTTGCAGATCGACATTGCTGTGCTGGTCGTGGTCGTCGTGGTGGGCATCACGGCCATAACGTCTCGTCTCGCACGGGACCCCTCCGACTCGGTGGTCCGCTGGTGGCAGGAGCGTGGCCGGATGGCAGCTCCATTGGACCAGCAGCCGGGTGCCTTGCTTGTACAGGACGCGACCACGGCCTCTGAAACCGCGGGCCAGGCGAATGAATCGCAGGTCCACGCGCCCGAGTGGCTGGAGCGCCTGATCGGTCGTCATCAACCGAGCGGGGCGCGACCCCGCGGCAATGTCCCGGCCGACCAGGAAGCCGCGTAGGAGCGACCCGTCGCCTGGTTCCTGCGACGCCAGCAGGGCGAGAGGGCCTCCGCCGGCGTTCGCCCGGCGAAGGACATGCATTAATTCCTTTGATTTCCATAACTTACGTTACACAAGCGCAGTTGCCGCTCGACGGGTAAAATGTTCCGGCTTTATTGCCCCCTTTAGGCAGCGGTAACCCCCTGATGCAAAACGAATCTCTGGCTCGTCAAGAACACGCCCCGATCAACTGGGTGACGACGATCCTGTTTACGATCACGCCCCTCGCGGCGCTGGTGTTCGTACCGTGGTACGGCATCACGCACGGTTATAGCTGGGCGGCGGTGATCCTGTTCGTCGTGCTGCAGTGGGCGGGCGGCCTTGCGATCACCGCGGGCTACCACCGCCTATGGTCACACCGCACCTACAATGCGCACTGGTCGGTGCGGCTGTTCTTCATGCTGTTTGGCGCGATGTCGCTGCAGAACAGTATCCTGATCTGGTCATCGCAGCACCGCACGCACCACCGGTTCGTCGACGACGTGGACAAGGACCCGTACAGCGCCAGGCGCGGTTTCTGGTTCTCGCACATGGGCTGGATCCTTCGTGACTACCCGAGCGGCATCAACGACTTTTCCAACGCGCGCGACCTCGAGCGCGACCCGATGGTCATGTTCCAGCACCGCTACTACCTGCCGCTCACGCTGTTCATGAACATCGCCTTCCCGCTTCTGCTCGGCTGGGCCGTGGGCGACGTGTGGGGCGTGTTCCTGCTCGCCGGGCTGCTGCGCCTGGTGATCAACCATCACTGCACCTGGTTCATCAACTCGCTGGCCCACATGTGGGGCTCGCAGCCGTACACCGACGAGAACACCGCACGCGACAACGGCGCGCTGGCGTTCCTGACCTTTGGCGAGGGTTACCACAACTTCCACCACATCTTCCAGAACGACTATCGCAACGGCATTCGCTGGTGGCAGTGGGACCCGACCAAGTGGCTGATCAATGCGCTGTCGGCGATGGGTCTGGCGGACAACCTGAAGACGGTGCCCGACCTCTGGATCCAGCGCGCCCAGATCGCCATGCAGTTCAAGCGCATGGAAGCTGCCCTCGAGAAGCGCCGTGCGCGCGGCACCACCGACGAGCAGGTCGAGCGCCTGAAGGCGCGCGTCGCCGAGGAATACGCCGCATTCCGCAGGGCGCTCGAGGAATGGTCGAAGCTCCGTGACCAGTGGGTCACCGACCGCAAGCAGCGCCTGCTGCAGCGCTGGGAAGAGACCAGCCTGCGGTCGCGCATGCGCGAGATCGAGTACAGCCTGCGCATGCAGCGCCATCGACTGCGGGTGATGTCGAAGGCCTACGCCTGAAAAATAGGTGCTTGGAATTAGGTGCCGGTGTTACGGTTCGGTAACTCGCCCGAGTTACCGAACCGTAACACCGGCACCTTCTCTTCTCCTCTAGTCCCTGAAGTTGGTGAATTGAAGCGGCAGCTCGAAGCCGCCCTTCTTAACCATCGCCATCGCCGACTGAAGGTCGTCACGGCTTTTGCCCGTGACCCGCACCTGCTTGTCCTGGATGGCGGCCTGCACCTTCAGCTTCGAGTCCTTGATCAGCCGCTGGATCTTCTTGCCCAGTTCCGTGTCCACACCCTGCCGCAAGGTCACCAGCTGGCGTGCCGTCTGCCCGGTCGTCACCGGCTCGTCGATCTTCAGGCAGGCGACGTCGATGCCGCGCTTCGAAAGCTTGAGCTTCAGGATCTCGATCATCTGCTTCAGCTGGAAGTCGGCCGGCGCCGAAAGTGTGATTACGGCCTCCTTCTGCTCGAACTTCGCGTTGGTGCCCTTGAAGTCAAAGCGCTGGTCCACTTCGCGGCTGGCCTGGTCCAGGGCGTTGGTGACTTCGTGCAGGTTGAATTCAGAGACAATGTCGAATGAGGGCATGGCAGCTCACAGTGTGGCGTCGGGATTGCGGGTCGCGGTGTAGCGAGCGTGACCTGAGGCAGTGCCCCAGCACTGGCCCACCAGTTCACCGCGTTCATCCAGCTTGCCCTTGTACAGCACGGCCTGCTGGCCGTCGAAGAGCGAGAGACTGAGTTCCTCGTCGTTTGCGTCGCCGGCAAGCGGCTGCTCCCGGTCCGCGGTGCGCACCGAGCCGGTGACGACGTGGAAAGATTGCACAAACTCGGCGACGCCGGAAGAACTGGTTCCGGCGTCGTCGGTGAATTGGAGAGACCAGCGCCCGGAGAAATCGGCGTTGTCGCTGCGCGGCTCTTCGACGAAGCGCCAGTGCTGACCGCGCGTCGCGGAGAAGGGGAGCACCGACTTGCCGCCATTGGCGCCGGCCAGCGTGACGTCTCCCTCGAGTTCGTCGCCCGAAATCTCCGCCGTCAGTACATTGTCCGTGCCTGGCAGGTCGGCGGTGAGCTGGCCCGGGACGGCCTTCACCGCCGGCACGCGCACACGCTCCTTGCCGTTCACCAGGTAGAGCGCGATGCCGGTCTTGTCGGCGACAACGTCGAGCCCGAACGGAACTTCGCCGCCCGGCAGCTCGACCACCGCGCGATACAGTCCCGGCTGGAGATCGCGGCTTTTCGGCCCGCAGCCAGTGGCCACTGCAAGCGCGGCGAGCAGTGATGGCACGACCAGGAGCCGCAGTGACCGAATCCCGCGAATTCTCACCTGCATCGGGCCACGCCTACAAACCCAGGGCATCCTTGATCTTGTCCACGAGGTCTTCGCCGCCGTGATGCTCGACATAGTCGATCACGATCGGCCCGAACTTCTTGGCGGTATCGATGGGGATGCCGAGCTCGGTGAATGACGCAGCCAGCCCTGCCCAGCGCCCGGGGCTCTTCTTGCCGCCGAACAACGAACCGAGTCCACCGGCGAGCGAGCTCAGGGTGCTCGGCGGCGGTGCCGATTTCAACAGCTTGTCCGCGCCCGGGATGTCCACCACGACCTCGTCGAAATCTGTGCGCGTCATGTTCTGCTGCGCGGTACGCAGCAGCGCCACCAGGCCGCCGCGCGCCTGCTCCTTGGTGATGCGGAGTTCCTTCATCAGTCGCTTTATCAGTTCATTCATGGCTGGATCCTCCCCGCCAGGATTCTACGTCAAGGCCGCCAGACCAGCGCCAGGTCCTCCACCGCGATGTCGGACTTGCGAGGCCGAACGGGCACTGTCTCGATCCGAACGGCATTCGGGTCGAATTCGCCCTCGAGGCGGGCGACCTCGGCCTCGAGCTCGGCATTCAGCTCGTCGGCCTGCTGCTGGATCGCCCGAATGCCGGACTCGGCATGGGTGACGTCGGCCCGCTGGCGACTGGCGCGTCCGATGCCGCGGGCGGCACTCGACGCCTTGCTGTAGGTACTGCCGCGCCGGCCGCCAAACAGTGCACCGAGCAGGCTGCCGCCGATCGACACGGCGGTTGCCAACGTCTCGCTCGAAGCCTGCGACTTCTCGCGCTCGAGGCGCTGGCCGGCGCGCTCTTCGCGGGTTTCAAGCGCGGCGAGCCTGGTGGTGTACTTGGCGCGGAGCTTCTCCACCGCAGCGTCGCGCTTCTCGCGCAGCGCCTGCGCGATGCGGACGCGGAATTCTCCCTCGGTGCCGCCCGGTGCGGCGCTCATCTTGAGCGCCGGGCAGGACATCACGTTGAGCGATGCGTTGCGATAGACGTGATCCTCCAGCGCATCGGACCAGGCGCGATGCTTGTTCGCGGACAGCGCCGTCGCCGGGACCTCGCCGAATGCCGCGCCGTCCCGTGGCTCGTCGTCGAAGTCCTGGCCGGATTCGCCCAGCACCTCGGCCGCAGCCCAGTCGGGACCGCTTTTGACCAGCGGCGCAAGGTAGTACCACGTCTCCCAGGCGTCCATGCCGGCCTTCGTATCCACGAAATGCGCCCGCGCCCGGGCGCCGATGAAAGGCCGGTAGGTCACCGGATCCCGGCCCGGCCCGGCACGCATGAATTTTTCCACGACACCCGGCGGGACGACCGGCCGGGTCGACGTGATACCAGCTGACGGAGAGGCTGCCCTGGAACCCCGGACCGCGCCGTCGCCAGCTGTCGCCGCGGGCGCGCCGCCGCCAGCCATCGCCACAGGTGCGCTGCCGGCAGGCTCGGTCGTCGCGCCGCTGGCACCGGCGTCGGCCCCAGTCCGCTGGTCCTCCAGCTTCGATATCTCGGTAAGCGTCAGCGGCCCGCGCAGGTAAGAGAGCGCCCAGCGAGTCTGGAACAGCACCGGCGCATCGTCGTGGACGTTGCGCATCAGGAACGTGCGTTGCGCCAGGTTCGACATCAGCGCCTGGATGCCGGCGCGGTCCATTCCGCCCGCGGCCTCGGTGCCCAGCAGTCCCTCGATCACGCGATCCTTGTCGCGCTCGGTCTGCAGGCGGCCGATCAGCCATGTGCCGGCATTGCCGAGTCCCTTGTAGTCGAGGTCCACCGGGTTCTGCGTGGACAGCACCACACCGAGCCCGAACGCACGCGCCTGCTTCATCAATGTGAGCAGCGGCAGCTTCGAGGGCGGCATGGCCGAGGGCGGGAAGTAGCCGAACACCTCGTCCATGTAGAAGACCGCGCGCAGGCTGGTAGTGCCGGACTGCCGGCGCATCCAGGCGACCAGTTCGTTCGCCACCAGCGTGACAACGAACATGCGCTCGGCGTCGTTCAGGTGCGCGATCGAGATGATCGAGATGCGTGGCTTGCCGGCATCGGTGTAGAGCAGCTTCTGGATGTCCAGCGCGTCGCCGGCGAGCCAGGCGTCGAAACCAGGTGACGCGAGCAGGCCGTTCACGCGCCAGCGCGAGTTCCATGCGCTCTTTCGCCGGATAGAAGCTCTCGACGTCGAACACCCCGACCTTTTCGAACGGAGGCTTCTGCACTGCCTGGATCACGGCCGCGAGGTCGGGGCTCCTGCCCTTGCGCCAGGCGGCGTCGAGGATGGCCGAGAGCAGCAGGTACTCGCGGCTCTTGATTGGATCGGCATCGATGCCGAGCAGTCCGAGCAATCCTGCGACCGCGGCGCTGATGCGCTCCTTGAGCGCCGTTGAATCGTCGAGCGTCGCGGTGTCCGGGGCGGCGAACGAGCGCAGCACCGACAGCGGCCGGCCCGACTTCGATCCCGGCGTATAGACCGCGACTTCGGTCGCGTCGCGCAGGCGCTGGATGCGCGCACCGTCCTCGTTCCACTCGGCTAGCCCCTTCTTCCAGGTCGCCGCAGTGGCTGAGGCGAATTCCTCGACCGACTGGCCCTTGCGTGCGGCTTCGCCCGCGTCCACCCAGGGCTGGAAATCCTCGGGCCGCAGCTCCGGAAACGTCAGCATCAGGTTGGCGATGTCGCCCTTGGGGTCGATCGCGATCGCCGGCACGCCGTCAAGTGCGGCCTCTTCGAGCAGCGACAGGCAGAGGCCCGTCTTGCCGCTGCCGGTCATGCCGATGCAGACCGCGTGGGTCGTGAGGTCGCGGGAATCGTAGAGCAGGTCCGCGCCGGGCTGCTGGGACTGAGGGTCGATTTCGCGCCCGAGATAGAAGGCGCCTAGTTTCTCGTAGCTCGGGAGGGGCATTGGGGCTGGTCGCGTGGAGTTGGTGGGGTCGGAGGCTTGGCACCGTCGATAGTGTAAGCAAGCTCGTGGCAGCCGACCTTGCCGCGACCCAAGGGTCACGCCCGCTGCCAGCCTCTGGTTGAATGTTACCTCTTTGTCACCGTCGGGCGACTGACGGCGTAACCGTGCGCGACTAGCATGCTCGGAAATCACTCGAGCAACGGTTCCTGCATGTCCATTGCCCTCGAACAGGTGACCAAACGGTACCAGTCGGTGCCGGTCGTCAATGACGTTTCGCTAAGGGTCGAGCAGGGTGAGTTCCTGGTGCTGCTCGGCCCCAGCGGCAGCGGCAAGAGCACGCTCCTTCGCGCGATCGCCGGGCTGACCGAAATCGACCACGGTCGGGTCTCACTGCACGGACGCGACGTGACCCGCGTATCGGCTCGTGACCGCCAGGTCGGCTTCGTCTTCCAGCACTACGCGCTTTTCGGCCACATGTCGGTGGGCGACAACATCGAATTCGCGCTGCGCGTGCGCAAGGTCAAGGCCGCGGAGCGGCGCGCGCGGCGCAAGGAACTGCTGCGCCTGGTCGCGCTCGAGGGCATGGATGACCGCCTGCCGGCGCAGCTCTCGGGTGGGCAGCAGCAGCGCATCGCGGTCGCGAGGGCGCTTGCGCACCAGCCGCAGGTGCTGCTGATGGACGAGCCCTTCGGCGCGCTGGACGCCAAGATCCGCGAGGAACTTCGCCGCACGATTCGCCAGATCCAGCGTGAACTTGGAATGACTACCATCCTGGTCACCCATGACCAGGAGGAGGCGTTTGCGCTCGCCGACCGCATCGGCGTGATGCACCAGGGCCGACTGCTGGAGTGCGGCCGCCCCGACGACCTCTACATGCGCCCGCAGACGCGCTTCGTGGCGACGTTTCTCGGGGCGGCCAACCTGCTGCTCGGTTACCGTACGGGGGGCGGTGTTCGATTTCGCCCGGAGGTTCCCGCGAGCGAGACCGTGCCGCGCGAGGTCGTCGCGGTGCTGCGCCCGGAGGAAGTCGAACTCGGTGCCGAAGAGAGTCACGTGCGTTCCAACTTCGTCGGATTCGGCGAGGTGGAGGAAGTGCTGTTCGCCGGCGCGGTAGAGCACCTGCGGGTCCGCATGGCGGACAACGGGCCGGTCGCGGCGGCTCCCGCCGGCGACGAACAGTCCACTGGCGGATCGCTGCTGGAGGTCTCGCGCACTCTGCCGGAGCATCGCGTCTTCCCGGTTGCAGTGGGCCGGCAGGTGGCCGTCGGCGCACGACGCGTCCACGTATTGCCCACGCCGATCTCGAGTTTCACCGCGGTCGCCGACTCCGAGGACGGCGCGCGCGCGCTGCACGACTCGCCACTGCTGTCCGCGTTGCGCACCCGCATGAACACGCGGGTCGCGACGCGCATTGGCCGCGGCGCCCAGGCGATTCCCGGCATGCCGGCGATTGCGACGGGTGGCGGCAGCGCGGAGGCGGCCAAGTGGCAGCTGCGCCACGGTGCGACGCAGCTGCTCTGCGTGCCGCCGACCGCGCCGGTGCCCCAGCACGTCGTCATCCACGCGCTGGACCCGGGCGCTCGCCGCGCGATGGTGCCGGTCGCGGCCAGCATTCTGCGCCACGTGGCGGCGGAGGCCGTGTACCTCGGCATCCATCCGGCAATTTCGTCTGAGAAGGAGCGCGCCGGGTACATGCGCGACCTGCTCGACGCGCGCTCGGCGGCGCTGGCCTCGCACGGCCTCGACATGCGCACCGAGCTGCGTTTCGGCCAGGTTGGCGAGGAACTCAGGAAGGAACTCGACGGGCATGCGAACTCGATGCTGATGCTCGGTACCTCCGACCCCGGCAGCATCGACTGGACGTGGCTCGGCGGTTTGCTCGAGGGGGCGCCGGCGCGCCCGGTGCTCATCGTGAACGCCGCGCCCGCCGACCGTGCGCAGGAGCACTGAGCCCGTGGCCGCCGGGTGGTTTCGCAAGTCGAGCATCCTGCCGGGCTTCGGCCTGACGCTCGGGTTCACGACGTTTTTCCTGAGCGCCATCGTGCTGCTGCCGCTTGCGGCGCTGACCTTCAATGCCGCGTCGCTCACCTGGCCGGAATTCGTGAAGGTCCTGCTCGACCCGCGCGCCGTCGCGTCCTATCGGCTGAGCTTTGGCGCGGCGCTTCTCGCTGCCGGCGTCAACGCGGTGTTCGGATTGATCGTCGCCTGGTCGCTGGTGCGCTACGACTTCCCGGGCCGTCGCCTGGTCGATGCGCTGATCGACCTGCCCTTCGCGCTGCCGACCGCGGTTTCGGGAATCGCGCTGGCCGCGGTGTTCTCGCCGACAGGCTGGCTGGGACAGAAGCTTGCCGCGAGTCTCGGCGTGCAGGTCGCCTACACGTGGATCGGTGTCGTCGTGGCACTCACGCTGATTGGCTTGCCGTTCGTGGTGCGTTCGGTTCAGCCGGCGCTGGTCGAGGTCCAGCGCGACCTCGAAGAGGCGGCAGAGACGCTTGGCGCGGGCCCGATGCACATCTTCAGGCGCATCATCCTGCCGGCTGTATTCCCGGCGCTGCTGACCGGTTTCACGCTGGCGCTGGCACGCGGGATCGGCGAGTACGGCTCGGTGGTGTTCATTTCGGGAAACCTGCCGTTCAAGACGGAGATCACGCCGCTCCTGATCGTCATCAAGCTGGAGCAGTTCGACTACGGTGGCGCCGCGGCGCTCGGATTCATCATGCTGGTGATGTCCTTCGTGATGCTGTTCGCGATCAACCTCGTGCAGGCCTGGAGTCGTCGCGCCCACGCGCGCCGGGACAACTGACGTGGCCGGGATTGCGCCCAGGATCGAGCAGCGACACAACCGGTCGCCGGGTGCCCGCCTCGCGAGGGCGCTGCTGATCTCCGTCTCGATGGCGTTCCTGGCGCTGCTGCTGATCGCGCCGCTGGGAGCCGTGATCGCGCAGGCGCTCGCGAAGGGCTTCGAGGTGTACGCGGAGAGCTTCGGGGACCCGGACACACTCGCATCGATTCGACTCACGCTGCTCACCGCCGCGATCGTCGTTCCGGCCAATACGGTCTTCGGCATCTGCGCCGCGTGGGCCATCGCCAAGTTCGAGTTCCGCGGCAAGAGCCTGTTAATCACCTTGATCGACCTGCCATTCGCCGTGTCGCCGGTGGTGGCCGGCCTCGTGCTCGTGATGCTGTTCGGCGCCAACGGCTGGTTCGGGCAGTGGCTGCAGGATCGCAACATCTCGATCATCTTCGCCGTGCCCGGAATCGTGCTCGCAACCGTGTTCGTCACCTTCCCGTACGTCGCGCGGGAACTCATTCCCCTCATGCAGCAACAGGGCAGCGACGAGGAGGAGGCCGCGATCACGCTCGGCGCCGGCGCGTGGATGACATTCCTGCGCGTGACACTTCCGAAGATCCGCTGGGGACTGATCTACGGCGTCATCCTCTGCAACGCGCGCGCCATGGGCGAGTTCGGCGCGGTGTCGGTGGTGTCCGGACACATTCGCGGCATGACGACGACCATGCCGCTGCAGGTCGAGATCCTGTACAACGAGTACAATTTCGTGGCTGCGTTCGCGGTTGCATCCATGCTGGCGGTGCTCGCAATCGTCACGCTGGTGATCAAGACGCTCGTCGAGTGGCGTGCGGACCGCCGAACGAGCTGAGCGGAGTCATGTGTTGCTGCAGGATCGGCTGTTGTTGAAGGATCGGTTCGACAGCGTGCGTCGGCTCGCTTCCGGGCCCAATTCGCTGCAGGGCTCGCTCGCTCTCACCGTAGCGGGGCTGCTGCTGGTCGCGATCCTGATGCTGGCCTTCAGTGCATTCGAGCTGCTCCGCAAGCAGGCCGAGCAGCAGGCGATGGTGCGGACGCAGTTTGCCGGGATTGCCGCACGCGAGGAACTGCGGCGTGTCGAGGAAGACACCCAGACCCTGGCGCGGCTGCTGGCGGCGCGCCCCACGCTGGTGCGGCTGGTGCGCGATGGCAACCAGGAGCAACTCGAGCTCTTCCTCCGGCGCTACTGCGACACCGCGGGCCTGAACGCCTGCGCCGTGACCGCCGGCCCCTCAGTGGTGCTTGCATCGACGCGGCCGGGGCTCGACTGGGCCGCACTGCTCGACGTCGTCTCGGAGCAGGGCGAGCACTTCATGTTCGCGCCACCCGAGGTCGCGCGCGGGCTCATCGGTGCGACGGCCCAGGTTCCGAATCTCGTCGAGACGCGGGTCGTCGTCCTGCGCTTCCTCGACGACCGGTTGGCGGCGAAGCTGACCAAGGCCGCGGGTATCGAGGTGCGACTCGTTCGCCTGTCGAAATGGCTGGACGGCGTGGACCCGGCGCTCAAGTCCGTGCACTCGTCGGCGCTCACGACGGGCGCGCCGGCTGCCGAGCGCGTTCCATCGGCAGGTGTGTTCGCATCGAGCACGCCAGTGATCGCTTCTACGGGTGAGGGTGTTGCCCTGATCGAGTCGCGCCTGCCGATTGCGGGCGTGGACGCGACCGTGGACGGCTTCGTCCGACGCCTCGGCTGGACCGCGCTCGTAATCGGCATGCTGGCGGTACTGGCCGCGTGGCTGCTGGCGCGTCGCATCGTCGGGCCGCTGGAACTGCTCGCGTCGGCCGCGGAGCGCCTGGGGCGAGGGGACTTCTCGGGATCGATTCCCGAGTCCGGCGGGCCGGAGACGGCCGCGCTCGGGCGCACACTCGAAGGCATGCGCCGCAACCTCGTCGAGACGAACATCACGCTTCGGCAGCGTGAGGCCGAGGCGCAGGCGATGCTGCGCGGCGTAGTGGAGGGCGTCTTCGCGGTGGATGCCGGTCGCGTCATCAGGTACATGAATCCGCAGGCCGTGCGCATGGTGGGGGTCGCCGCGGGTGACGCACTTGGTCGGTTCTGCGGCGACGTGCTGAAACCCTGCGTCGGCAAGGATGGCCAGCGACCCTGCGAGACCGCCTGCCCGATCCTGGCCGCGCGCGAACGCGACCAGGCGCAGGCGACGGAATTCATGGACGGGCCGGACGGGTCGAAGCGCACCGTCATCATCACCAGCGCGCGGATGGTCGACGGCCTGCAGGTGCAGGTGATGCGCGACGAGACGGCGCTCGAGTCGGCGCGTCGAGCGCGTGATTCCATCCTGGCCAACATCTCGCACGAGTTCCGCACGCCGCTCGCGGCGCAGCTTGCGTCGCTGGAACTCCTCGAGGACAACCTCCAGGAACTGCCGCGCGAGCAGCTCCGCGAGCTGGTCGGTACCCTGAAGCGTGGCACCCTGCGTCTCACGCGGCTCATCGACAACCTGCTCGAGAGCGTCCGCATCGAGTCCGGGCAGCTCGGCATCCGCTCGCAGCCGGTCTCGCTCCACGACGTCGCGAACGAGGCGGGCGAGCTGGTCGAGGGCCTGCTCGCGCAGCGCGGCCAATCGCTCGAGATCGCGCTGCCGGACGACCTGCCCGACGTCGTCGGCGACGCGCCGCGACTGACGCAGGTGTTCGTGAATCTGCTCGCGAACGCCAACAAGTTCGGCCCCGAGGGCTGCCCGATCCGCATCGCCGGCGAACGCACCGACACCGAGGTCCGGGTCTGGGTCGAGGACGAAGGTCCCGGCGTGGCCGATCCGGAGCAGGGTTCGATATTCGAGCGCTTCTACCGCGCGGCCGACAGTGAACCCGAGCCGCGCGGCCTCGGCCTCGGATTGTGGATCGTGAAGTCCATCGTGGAGCGGCACGGTGGTCGAGTCGCGGCCGAGCGCACCTCGGTGGGCCGCACGCGGTTCACAATCACGCTGCCCGTTGCCGGGGCCGGGCCGTGAAGATCCTCATTGTCGACGACGATGCCGACCTCCTCGCGCTCGTCGGTTTCGCACTGACGCAGGCCGGCTACCTGGTCGTGAAGGCGCCAACTGCACGTGCGGCCCTGCAGCGCTATGCGGCGGAAGCGCCGGACCTCGCGATCCTCGACATCAACCTGCCCGACGGCAGCGGATTCGAAATCTGTGAGGCAATACGCACGCAGTCGCGGATCCCGGTGATGATGCTGACCGCGCGCGGAGAGGAGGAGGATCTCGTGCGGGCACTGGAGCTGGGCGCTGACGACTACCTCACGAAGCCGTTCAGCCCGCGCACCCTGCTCGCGCGCGTCAAGGCGCTGCTGAGGCGCGCGGGACTCGAGGCGGGCGGCATTGCGGCCGCCGGCCCGTTCGCGCTCGACCTCGAGGCGCACCAGCTGCGAGTTGGCGAAGCTGCGATGGTGAAGCTCACCAGGCTCGAGACACGGCTCATGCAGATCCTGATCGCGAATGCGGGCAACGTCGTCAGCACCGAGCGGCTGCTCACTCACGTGTGGGGCCGCCGCGGCAGCGGCGACCGGCAGCTCCTGAAGCAGCTGGTGCATCGCCTGCGCCAGAAAATCGAGGCGGACCCGGCCGCGCCGCGCTACCTGACGACCGAATCGGGCGCGGGCTACAGGATGGAGGCTGGAAACCATCCGCTAACCGCCGGTCACTAGCCGCCACTTCATCACCTGTACCCGCGTGCCTGCAGCTGGAAGAGCTGCGCATAGTGACCGTTCAAGTGCATGAGCGCCTCGTGGCTGCCCTGCTCGAGGACGCGGCCGTCCTGGATGACCAGGATCTGGTCTGCCATGCGCACCGTCGAGAAGCGGTGCGAGATCAGGATCACCATGCGGTCCTTCGCGAGATCGCGGAACTGCGCGAACACCTGCGCCTCCGCCCGCGCGTCCATCGAGGCCGTGGGCTCGTCCAGCACCAGGATGTCCGCGTCCTCGCGCATGAAGGCGCGCGAGAGCGCGATCTTCTGCCATTGGCCACCGGAGAGTTCGCGCCCGTCCTTGAACCACTTCCCGAGCTGGGTGTGGTAACCGCCCGGCATGTCCTCGACGAAGGGTGCCGCCATACCGAGGCTCGCGGCGTCGTGCCAGCGTCGTTCGTCCTCGAAGTGTGCGACGTCGCCCGCGCCGATGTTCTCACCGACCTTGAGCTGGTAGCGCGCGAAGTCCTGGAAGATCACTCCCACGCGCCTGCGCAGCGCCGCCGGGCTCCAGTCCGCAAGGTCGAGTCCGTCGAGCGTGATGCGCCCGGAGGAGGGCACGTAGAGGCGGGTGAGCAGCTTGATCAGCGTGGTCTTGCCCGAGCCGTTCTCGCCGACGAGCGCCAGGCTGCCGCCGGGCCTCAGCTGGAAGCTCACGTCGACGACCGCGGGCTGCGTGGCGCCTGGGTAGGCAAAGCTCACGTGATGGAAGCGGACGCCGTCACCCGGGTCAGGCCCCGCCGTGGCCGTACCCGACGTCTCATCCACCGGCGTGTCGAGAAAGTCGTACAGCGTCGAAAGGTACAGGTTGTCCTCGTACATGCCGCCGACCGACGAGAGGATCGCCGAGACTGCGGACTGCCCCTGCCGGAACAGCGCGACGTACATCGTCATCTGGCCGAGCGTGATGCGCCCGCGCGCCGCGCTCACGACGATCCACGCGTAGGCGGCATAGAACGCCGCGGTGCCGAGCAGCCCGAGGAAGAATCCCCAGGTATCGCGGCGGATCGTGAGTGCACGGTCCTCCCGAAACACCTTGCGGAATATCGAGCGGTAGCGATCGAGCAGCAACGGCCCGAGCTCGAAGAGCTTCACCTCCTTGGCGTGGTCCTCGCGCGCGACCACCGTCTCGAGGTACAGCTGCATGCGCGTCTCGGGCGAGCGCCAGCGGAACAGGCGGAACGCATCGCCGGAGAATTTTGCCTCGGCGATGAACGACGGCAGTCCGGCGAGCAGCAGCACCGCCACGGCCCACGGGGAGAACTGCGACAAGAGTCCGCCGAAGCTCGCGAGCGCGACGGTGTTCTGCAGCAGGCCGAAGCTGCGCATCACGAGCGACAGAGGACGGCTCGAGGCCTCGCGTCGCGCGCGGGTGAGCTTGTCGTAGAACTCGGAGTCCTCGAAGTGCCTGAGCTCGAGCGTCAGCGCCTTCTCGAGGATCATCTCGTTGACGCGCTGCCCGAGCTGGGCCCGGAGCAGCGACTGGCAGGTCGACAGGCCGCGCTGCGTTGCCGCGAGCGCAGCGATGAGCAGGCCTTCGAGTGCGACGTAGCCGAGCGCCCGCGACAGGTCGGTCGCGGTGCCCTGTCCCGCCGCGATCGCCGCGACCACCGCGTCGACGATGAGCGCGCCGACATATGCGATCGCGGCCGGAAAAAGTCCCTCCCATCACCGTGAGGACGGCGAGCGCGACAGTCAGCCGGCGGCTGGTATCCCAGACGAGTCCCAGCGCGTGGCGCGTGTAGCGGAAGACTTCGGGCAGGGCGCGGAGCGTCGCGAGCCCGCCCTCGCCGGGAGGACTGCCGGCGGGCGGGTTATTGAGGCGGCGGCCGGCGACCATGGTCCCGCCAGCTTGCCACAGGTGCCGGGCGGCGACTCGTCCCTGAGTCGTCGCTGGCGGTCCAGGGGTCGATCAGTGCGCGTAGATCCTGTCGAAGACTCCGCCGTCGGCGAAGTGAGTTGCCTGGGCCTTCTGCCAGCCGCCGAAGTCGGCGATGGTGACCATCGTGCCGATCTTCGGGAAGACGTTCGCGTATTTCGCAGCCACCGCCGGATTG
The DNA here is from genome assembly GCA_963819835.1 of uncultured Gammaproteobacteria bacterium. Taxonomy (GTDB): domain Bacteria; phylum Pseudomonadota; class Gammaproteobacteria; order Steroidobacterales; family Steroidobacteraceae; genus RPQJ01. Next base: position 16,663 of record CAWFXR010000018.1, on the reverse strand, counting down.
CGTGGCCGGTAGTAGTGCCTGGCGACGATAGCCTGCCCCTGTGGGGAATACAGGTACTCGAGGTAGGCCCGGGCGAGATCGGAGGTGCCGCGCCGGAGCGCAACCTTGTCCACCACCGCGACCGGCGGTTCGGCCAGGATGCTCACCGAGGGCACGACGATCTGGAACTTGTCCTTCTCGAGTTCCCGGGTCGCGAGGAACGCCTCGTTCTCCCACGAGATCAGCACGTCGCCGATGCCGCGCTGGGCGAAAGTCGTGAGCGAGCCGCGGGCGCCGGTATCCAGAACTGGCACGTTCTTCAGCAGCTTGCCGAGGAAGGCTTCCGCCGTCGCCGCGCTGCCGCCGGGCTGCCGGAGCGCCCACGCCCAGGCCGCGAGGTAGTTCCAGCGTGCACCGCCCGAGGTCTTCGGGTTCGGCGTGATCACCGAGATCCCGGGCCGCGCGAGGTCGCCCCAGTCCTTGATGCCCTTGGGATTTCCCTTGCGCACCAGGAACACGATGGTCGAGGTGTACGGGGAGCTGTTGTTCGGCAGGCGCGTCTGCCAGTTGGCTGGCAGGAGCTTGCCCTGGGTGGCGATCGAGTCGATGTCGTAGGCGAGCGCGAGCGTAACCACGTCCGCGGGCAGGCCGTCGATGACCGTGCGCGCCTGCTTGCCCGAGCCGCCGTGCGACTGGCGGACCGACAGGTCCTTGCCGGTCTTCTGCTTCCAGTACTGCGCGAATGCCTTGTTGTAGTCGTCGTAGAGCTCGCGCGTCGGGTCGTAGGAGACGTTCAGCAGGGTCGTGTCGGCCCTCACGGCCGTGGACACGAGGACGAGCGTGGCCGCCGCGAGTGCGGCGATCGACGCGTGGGCGATGATGCGGTGGATGGTCATGGGAGGGCTCCGGTCAGAATGCCAACTGCATACGGGTGAGGAACGCTTTTTCGTCGACGCGGTCGGTCCCGCCGGCGGCTCCGCCGTCGAACGACGTCTGCTCGTAGTTCAGCACCCACTTGACGCTTTCGCTGAGGTACCAGTTGACGCCGAGCGTCCAGGTGCTTGCCTTGCTGGCCTGGCTGTTGGGGTCTGCGAAAGACGCGTCACCGCCCTCGAACGCCGCGTTGTCCACGTCGAGAACATTGTAGCGCGCGGCCAGTTCCCAGGCTCCCCAGGTGTTGTCAGCGAGCGAGAATACCCTGTTCGGCTTGAAGCCCTTGAACGACTCCTCCTCGCCCGTCACGAACCAGTAGGCGGCGGCCTGCCAGGCGTAGTTGTCCATGGTGTCCTCGCGGTAGGCGGCGCCGGCGAAACGCGAGACTTCCTGCGACTCCTGCGTGTACTCGGCCATGAACCCGAAGGGCCCGGCGTAGTAGTAGAACTGCGGCGCGAGGCGCACCCGCGATCCGTTCGCTATCGTCGCGGTCGAGCCCGTGCGGTACTGGAAGAAGTTCGATTGCGCCTCCGTCTTGTAGGTCGGCAGCAGCGTCTGCGACGTCGTGCCCCTCTGGTCGGTGTAGGTCGAGGCGATGCCGATGCCGAGCCCGCGCAGCACGAACAGGTCGCTCTCGGCGAAGGGCAGCGTGAACAGCCGCCCCGCCCATTCCTTCGCGCTGTTGGGATCCTTGTCGGACGGTGAGAACGCATCGCTGCTGCTGCCGTCGTTCGAGCCGTTCAGGTAGGCGACCGCGTAGGTCACGCGCTGGTCGGCGAAATCGCCGCCGACCTGCAGGCCGATGTCGCGGTTCGGCGCGATCTGCGTCGGGAATGCGCGGGCGACGAAACGGAGATCGCTCGCCGACTGAAGGCGCTCGAGTCCGACAGGCGACTTGAACTTGCCGGCCGTGAGCTGGAGCTCGGGCAGGAAGCGCGCCCTGACGTAGGCATCCTGGATGATGGCCTTGCCGTTGCCGAAATCCGGCATGAACTTGAAATCGTAGATCCCGCCGAGCGTGCCTTCGATGGTCGGCCGCGCGCGCGACACCTGCCACGTGTCCGGCGGGTTGCCGGCGTAGTCGCTGGTGAGGAACGCGCCGTCCGTCTGGACCAGGCCGCGCAACCTGATCTGGTTCTGCCCGTCGACAGACTGGATCGAAAAGCCGCCTGTGCCGGCCTTGACCACCGGCGTCGAGGCGCGTGCGGCCTTGTACGCTTCATCCTGGATCTCGAGCTTGCGCTCGAGGACGAGGACCTTCTGGTCCTGCTCCTGCCTCGCCTGTCCCTGCGGATCCAGGGCCTCGAGTCTGCGCTGAAGCGCGCCGATCTTCTGGTCCTGTTCTTCAAGCCGTTGCAGGAGTTCATTGATGGTCGGTCGTGCATCGGGCGCCGCGGTGGAGTCCGGCTCGGCGCGAACGCCCGAGAATGACAGCAGACCGGCTGCGGCAATAGCAGCGGTGCGCCACCGCGTGACAGGGTCGATCATTGCTCGCTCTCCGATGGAAGGCTGGGGAGCGAAATACTAGGTTGCGAGCGGTGACAGGGTCAGTCGAGAGCGAGTGACAATCCGGTAACTTCCGACAGGCGGCTGGCCATCCGGCTGGAACCAGCTCATCAGCCAGTGGCATGCGCCGCGCGCAGGCGGCACCCGTCGGCGTGTCAGGAACCCGTCGAACGACGGGATGTGAAGGCGCCGGCCTGGATGTCCTCGTCGGCCTCCCCGCCGAGGAACCCGCCGCTCTGGTGCGCCCACAGCCGCGCGTAGACGCCGCCGAGCGCGAGCAGCGAGTGGTGGTCGCCTTCCTCGACGATGCGACCTCTGTCCATCACGACGAGCCGGTCCATCGCGGCGATGGTCGAGAGGCGGTGCGCGATCGCCACCACGGTCTTGCCTTCCATCAGGCGATACAGGCTCTGCTGGATCACCGATTCGACTTCGCTGTCGAGCGCGCTGGTCGCTTCGTCGAGGATCAGGATCGGCGCATCCTTCAGCATCACGCGTGCGATCGCGACGCGCTGCCGCTGGCCGCCGGAGAGCTTCACGCCGCGCTCGCCCACATGGGCATCGTAGCCACGGCGGCCCCTCGCGTCCGACAGTCCCTGGATGAACTCGTGCGCTTCGGCGCGTTCGGCGGCAGCGATCGTCTGTGCGTCGTCCACGTCCGGCCGGCCGTAGACGATGTTGTCGCGCACCGATCGATGCAGCAGCGAGGTGTCCTGGGTAACCATGCCGATCTGCGCGCGCAGGCTGTCCTGCCGCACGCCGGCGATGTCCTGGTCGTCGACCAGGATGCGGCCGCCCTCGACGTCGTAGAAGCGCAGCAGCAGGTTCACGATCGTGCTCTTGCCGGCGCCCGAGCGGCCGACCAGTCCGATCTTCTCGCCAGGGCGGATGTGCAGCGAGAAGTCGTCGATCACGCTGCGCTCGCCGCCGTAGTGGAACTGCACGCGCTCGAAGCAGATTTCTCCTCGCTTCACTTCCAGCGCCTTGGCGTCCGGGCGGTCCACGACGGCGTGGCGGCGCGACAGCGTGGCCATGCCGTCCTGCACGGTGCCGATGTTCTCGAACAGGCTGGCGAGTTCCCACATGATCCAGTGCGCGATGCCGTTGAGCCGGAGCGCCATCGCGGTGGCCGCGGCCAGGGCGCCGACGCCGACCTGGCCCCTGGTCCACAACCACAGCGCGACTCCCGTGGTCGACGCTACCAAGGCCATGCTGAGCAGCTGGTTCGCGATTTCGAACGCGCTCACCAGGCGCATCTGCGCGTAGGCGGTCTTCATGAAATCCTGCATTGCCGAGCGCGCGTAGCCCGCCTCGCGGTTCGCGTGCGAGAAGAGCTTGACGGTGGCGATGTTGGTATACGCGTCCGTGACCCGTCCGGTCATCAGCGAGCGCGCGTCCGCCTGCGCCGCGCCAACGCGGCCGAGCCGCGGCACGAAATACGCCAGCGCCACGCCGTAGGCGGTCGCCCAGCCGAGGAACGGCAGCAGCAGCCACAGGTCGAAGTGCCCGACCACCGACACCATGGTCACGAAGTAGATGACCGTGAACACCAGGATGTCGGCAACGGTGAACCAGGTGTCGCGCACCGCGAGCGCCGTCTGCATCACCTTTGCGGCAACGCGCCCGGCGAACTCGTCCTGGTAGAAACTCATGCTCTGGCCGAGCAGCAGGCGGTGGAAATTCCAGCGCAGGCGCATCGGGAAATTAGCGGCCAGCGTCTGGTGCTTCAGGATCGTCTGCAGCGCGACCAGCACGACGCTTCCCGCGAGCACCGATGCGAGCAGCAACAGCGTGCCGCGTTCCTGGATCCAGAGCTGAGATGGGGCCACGCTTGCGAGCCAGTCCACGATGCGGCCCATCATCGCGAACAGCAGCGCCTCGAATGCGCCGATGATCGCCGTGCACGCAGTCATCGCGAGGATGAACGGCCGCATGCCCTTCGAGCAGGCCCACAGGAAGCCGAAGAACCCCGCGGGCGGCGTCTCGGGGGCGTCGTCAGGGTACGGCGTGACGAGGTTTTCGAACCAGCGGAACAAGGACTGATTACCGGAGTGGAAGTTCAAGCCCAGCCGTCAATTCCTCGACATCGGCCTGCGTGGCCGCGTTGGACGCCCGCTCGATTACCCTCCGCGTCAGGTGCGGCGCGAACAGCTGCATGAAGTCCAGCTGGTACTTTCGCAGCAACCCGCCGCGGCGGAAACCTATCCACGTGACGTGGGCAGGGAAGAGGTGCGAGGTGTCGATCTGTACCAGGTCGGCGTCGTCCTTCGGATCGATTGCCATGCTCGCCACGATGCCGATGCCGAGCCCGAGTCGCACGTAGGTCTTGATCACGTCGGCGTCGTGCGCGGTGAGCACGACGTTCGGCACCAGCCCATCTTTCGCAAAGATGTCGTGCAGCGATGACGGGCCGCTGAAGCTGAAGACGTAGGTGATTATCGGGTGTGCCGCGAGTTGCTTCAGCGTCGGCTTCGACACCTTCGCCAGCGGGTGGCCTTTCGGCACGACAACGTGACGGTGCCAGCGATAGCAGGGCAGCAGCGAATAGCCATCGAACAGCGACTGCGAGCCGGTCGCGATGGAGAAATCGATGCGGTCGAGCGCAGCCATTGCGCTGATCTGCTCGGAGGTGCCTTGGTGCAGGTGCAGGCGCACCTCAGGGTACTGTGCGCGAAACGCCTTGATGATCCCGGGCAGCACGTAGCGCGCCTGCGTATGGGTGGTGGCGATCGACAGCGAGCCGCGGGCCTCGTCCTTGAACTCGTCCGAGAGCCGCTTGATGTTCTGCACTTCGCGCAGGATGCGCACCGCGCGATCGACCACCTTCTGTCCGGCCGGCGTGATGCGCGAGAGGTTGCGGCCGTCGCGGACGAAGATCTGGAATCCGAGTTCCTCCTCGAGCAGCTTGATCTGCTTCGACACTCCGGGCTGGGAGGTGTGCAATTTCTCGGCCGCGGCCGTGATGTTGAGATCGGTCTGGGCGACCGCCGCGAGATAGCGCAGCTGGTGGAGTTTCATGCCTGCATTCTAGCGAAAGCGATTGCGGCCAATCCGGCTCGATTCGCGGATTGACGGGACGGGGCCCGCGGACCTCATGCTGTCGGCCCAGGCCCGGTCGAGCCGGTCGTCAGCCTCGCAAGAAGGATCCCGCGGTGACCCTCGCCACCATCCTGAGCCGCACCCAGCAGGGACTCGACGCGCCGCTGGTGCGCGTTGAGGTCCACGTCGGCGGTGGCCTGCCGGCATTCTCGATCGTCGGCCTGCCCGAAACGGCGGTTAAGGAGAGCAAGGATCGCGTTCGAGCCGCGCTGGCGAACTGCGGGTTCGAGCTGCCGGCCGGCCACATCACCGTCAATCTCGCGCCGGCGGACCTGCCGAAGGAGGGCGGGCGCTTCGACCTCCCGATTGCGGTCGGGATACTGGTCGCGTCCGCCCAGTTGCCTTTCGCGCCGCTCACGGGCTTTGAGCTGTACGGCGAGTTGTCGCTGGGCGGCGAGCTGCACGCGATCCGCGGCGCGCTGCCGACGGCGCTGCAGGGCACGAAGGCCGGTCACGCACTGATACTGCCGGCCGGTAACCTCGCCGAGGCGAGTCTCGTGCAGGGCGGACGGATCCACGGCGCCACCCACCTGCTCGAGGTCTGCCGACATGCACGCGGCATTGAGCCATTGAAGCTCGCGAGCAGGCCAACGGTGGTTCCGGCGCGCGCCTGGGGGGCGGACCTGGCGCAGGTGCGAGGGCAAGCCGGCGCACGGCGCGCGCTCGAGATCGCCGCGGCGGGCGAGCACAGCCTGCTGTTCATGGGGCCGCCGGGGTCCGGCAAGAGCATGCTGGCGCAGCGCCTGCCCGGAATCCTTCCGCTGATGACGGAGGACGAGGCGCTCGAGACGGCCGCGGTACGATCGCTCGCCACCTCGACGTTCCGTCTCGACGAGTGGCGGCGACGGCCCTTCCGCAGTCCGCACCACACAGCGTCCGCCATCGCGCTGGTCGGCGGCGGTTCGCGACCACGTCCGGGCGAGATCTCGCTTGCCCACAACGGCGTGCTGTTCCTGGACGAACTTCCCGAGTTCGACCGGCAGGTGCTCGAGGTGCTGCGAGAACCGCTGGAGTCCGGGCAGGTCTCGATCTCGCGTGCTGCCCGGCAGGCTCGATTCCCTGCGCGATTCCAGCTTGTCGCCGCGATGAATCCCTGTCCCTGCGGCCACCTGGGTGATCCGGCAGCCAGTTGTCGTTGTGCGCCCGAGCGCATTGAAGCCTATCGCGCCCGGATCTCGGGTCCGCTGCTCGATCGCATCGACCTGCACGTCGAAGTGCCGCGCGTAAGCGCCGAGGCGATTGCGTCGAGGCAGGACGCGGAGACATCGGCGGTCGTCGCGTCTCGAGTCGCAGCAGCGCGCGACAGGCAGCTCGAGCGTCAGCGCAGGTCGAATGCTCGTCTCGATGCGGTCGACGATCCGGGTGTGTTCCGGGCCAGTCCCGAAGCCCTCGACCTTCTCGACCGCGCGATGCGCACGTTCGCACTGTCGGCGCGGGCCTACCACCGCGTGCTCAGGGTCGCACGTACCATCGCCGACCTGGTGGACACCGACCTGGTGAGCGCAGAGCACGTCGCCGAGGCGGTTGCGCTTCGTCAACTCGACCGCCGCCATGGCGCCGTGGCGCTTGCGCCCATTTCAGCTTGATCGCGACCGATAAAGCGTGTGACCGGTGCTGCGCGAGCGCGATTCAATGCATGAGCGGAAGCCCGCGGCGTGGATGAGTGGCCAGGGACGGCACCCGGCAGGTACCGGATCGCAGGGACGGGGTCGGGCAGGGGGCCCAGGCGCGGGGGCGGCGCTCGCGCCCGGACGGTTGCCTGCGGCGCGGGCTTCCGCAACCACCGCGGTCTTCGCTGCGGCTGGCCTGCGCGCCGCTGAGTGTCATCACGCCAGAATGCGACGCTGGTAACTACCGCAGCTGCCAATCGGTAGCCCCACCGGGGGCGATGCCGCGCCGCACAAAAATTCGCGCGAGCTGCAAATCCCGCTACACTCGGCTGAACAGGGTGGAGATCAATAATCCGCATGAGTGCGCTGTCGATCAGATTCGACTCGGAGGCGACGTCGTGACCGTTGCGATGCCTGTCGTCGAGAATTTCGATGAGGACGCCTGGGACGACCTCCTCAACTACATCGAGGAGAAACGGGTCATCCCGATCATCGGTCCGGACCTGCTGCGCGTGCAGACGGACCATGGGCTGCGGCCGCTCTACGAGTGGCTCGCCGAGAAGCTGGCGGCGCGGCTGTCGGTCGACCCGTCGGTCCTGCCCCAGCCGCTTACGCTGAACGACGTCGTCTGCGCCTACCTCGGCCAGCGCGGACGACGCGAGGAAGCGTACACGCGGCTGCGCTCGATCATGCGCGAGGTCGATTTCGAGCCGCCGCTTGCGCTGCGGCAGCTCGCGCAGATAACCGACTTCGACCTCTACATCACGACGACCTTCGACCCGCTGCTCGAGAAAGCCGTCAACCTCGAACGCTACAACGGCCAGCCCACGGCCGACGTGATCGCCTACGCGCCGAACCGCGTGGTCGACCTGCCCACCGAGCGCAGCCAGTTGCAGCGCGCGGTCGTGTACCACCTGCTCGGCCGGCTCTCGGCCTCGCCGACGTACGTCGTCTCCGACGAGGACATGCTCGAGTTCATCTGCGCGCTGCAGTCCGAGCACCTGACGCCCGAGAAGCTGTTCCACGAGCTCGAGCACAATCACCTGCTGCTGATCGGCAGCGATTTTTCCAACTGGCTTGCGCGGTTGTTCCTGCGCATGGCCAAGCGCAAGCGGCTCTCCGATCCGCGCGACGTGGGCGAGGTGTTCGCCGACGACCACACGATGAAGGACGCCAGGCTGGTGGCTTTCCTGCAGCAGGTGAGCGTGCGCACGCGCGTCTACGGCGGCGCCGAGGCCTTCGTCGCCGACCTGCACGCCCGCTGGAGCAAGCGCCAGGGCGGCACGGTCGCGTCCGGCAGCGCGGGCGCAGCGCCGCAGCGCTTCCTGCCCCCGTCACGCGAGATGCCGGAGCACGCGATCTTCATCAGCTATGCGCGGGAGGACCTGCCCGCGGTGCAGCGCCTGAAGGCGGCGATGGACGCGGCCGGCCTCACCACCTGGTTCGACCTCGACCGGCTCGAAGGTGGTGACGACTACGACCGCAAGATCCGCGCCAACATCGCGCGCTGCAGCTTCTTCGTGCCGGTCATCTCGGCCACGACGCAGCGCCGCCACGAAGCCTATTTCCGCCGCGAGTGGAGTTACGCCGTGGATCGTTCGCTCAGTATCGCCGAGGGTGGCGTGTTCATCCTGCCGGTGTGCATCGACGATACGCCCGAGGCGTCCGCCCTGGTGCCGGACAAGTTCCGGGCACTGCACATCACGCGGATGCCCGATGGCGAGCCGACGCCTGAATTCCTGAGGCGGCTCAAGGATCTCTTCAGCGGGCGTCGCGCATGAGTTCGAATCCGGATGACCTCGCCGCGTCGGTAGCCATCGACCCGGAGAACCCCTGGCTCGGCCTGTCTTCCTACACCGAGGAAACCCGCAGCCTATTTCCACGGCCGCGACGAGGAAGCCGCGGAACTCGCGCGCCGCGTCCAGCGCAAGAACCTCACTGTGCTGTTCGGCCAGTCGGGCCTCGGCAAGACCTCGCTGCTGCGCGCCGGCCTGGTGCCGCGCCTGCGCGGCGAAGGCTTCTGCCCGGTGTACGTGCGTGTCGCCTACAACCCGGATTCGCCCCCGCCGTCGGAGCAGATCAAGCAGGCGATCTTCCGCGCCACGGCCGCGGCCGGGCATTGGAGCCGGCCGGGCACAGCGATCGAGGGCGAGTCGCTGTGGGAGTTCCTGCATCACCGCGGCGACCTGCTGCGCGACGCCGACGGCCGAACGCTGCTGCCGCTCCTGATCTTCGACCAGTTCGAGGAAATCTTCACGCTCGCGCAGGCCGACGACGCGGGACGCCTCCGCGCCAAGGAATTCCTGTCCGACCTCGCTGACCTGGTCGAGAACCGTCCACCGGCCTCGCTCGAGGCACGCCTGGACGAGGATGAGGCCGCAGCCGAGGACTTCGACTTTGCGCGTGCCGACTACAGGATCCTGATCGCGTTGCGGGAGGACTATCTCGCCCACCTCGAGAGCGTGAAGGGCACCATGCCCTCGATCACGCAGAACCGGATGCGGCTGGCCCGGATGAACGGCACGCAGGCGCTGGCCGCGGTGGTGCAGCCGGGCGGACGCCTGGTGTCGCAGGAGGTGGCCGAGTCGATCGTGCGCTTCGTGGCCGGCGGCGCGGAACTGGTGAACGCCGAGGTCGAGCCGTCGCTGTTGAGCCTCGTCTGCCGCGAGCTGAACAACGTGCGCATCGCGCAGGGCCGCAAGGAAATCTCGGCCGACCTGCTGGCCGGGTCGCGCGACACGATCCTGACGGAATTCTACGAGCGAGCGCTCGCCGACCAGCCCGAGGGCGTGCGGCGCGTGATCGAGGACGAACTGCTCACCGAGTCCGGTTACCGAGAGAGCCTTGCAGAAGAACGCGTTGCCAAGGCGCTCGCCGCCGCGGGCGCCGCGCCGGACGCGCTCTCGAAGCTGGTGAACCGCCGCCTGCTGCGCATCGAGGAACGCCTCGACATGCGCCGCGTCGAACTCACACACGACGTGCTGTGCAGCGTGGTCGCGTCGAGCCGCGACATGCGGCACGAACGCGAGGCCCGCGACGAGGCGGAAAGGCAGCTGGCCCTGCAGCAGGAGCGCGAGGCTGCGACGCGCCGGGCCCTGGTGCGCGCGAGGACCATTGCAGCGGTGTGTGCGGTGCTGATGGTGGTGGCCGCGGCGAGCGCGGTGTTCGGGTGGGTGAGCCAGCAGAGAGCCAGCAAGGCGGACCTGATGGCGCAGCAGGCACGCAACGACGCCGAGAAGCTGGTCGGCTTCCTGATCGAGGATTTCTACGAGGAACTCGCGCCGACCGGCCAGTTGAAGACCATGGGCAAGCTCGCGCACATGGCCGTGTCGTACTACGACGGCCTGCCGGCAGAGTTGATGACGCCGCAGACGCAGGTCTACAGGGGCATGGCGTTGCTGCGCGAAAGCGCGGCGCTGCTGTCGAGCGGCGACATCAAGGGGGGTAGCGAATCGCTGGGCAAGGCCAGTGCCGTGTTCGAAAAGCTCCGCGCCGCAGGTGACAAGAGCGAGGCGACCACGCTGGGTCTCGCGCTGACGTACTTCGTGCCGTATTCGTCCTTCGGCCCCGGCGGCGGTCCCGGATCGAAACCGGGCGACCTGCAGAAGGCGGCCGACATGCTTCGTCCATTCGCCTATTCGCCGACCGGCTCGAGGCAGGCAAAGCTCACCTACGCCGACGTCCTGAATTACCTGAGCCACGAGCGGGCGAAGAAGGAAGATGCGGTGGCCACCTGCGAGGAAAGCCGCAAGCTGCTGGCCGGCATGGGCGCGCTGGACCTGAGCGACCTGACCGCGGCCTCGATCTATGCAGACACCAGCGACTCGGAGGCGCGACACGCCATTCAGCTCGGCAGGCTGGAACAGGCGGAGGCGCTGGAGCAGGAGGTCTACGACATTGCCGAGAAGGTGCTGGCGCAGCGCCCGGGAGACCTGCGCTCGATGCAGAACCGAACGCTGGCGGTGGACCTGATGGGCCGCGTCGCTGCCCGGCGTCACGACTACGTCGCGGCCGAAGGCTTCCATCGCAGGTCCGCGAACGCGGGCCAGGAAAACGTCCGATTCAACCCGTCGGACCTGAATTCCTGGGTGTACTGGATCCGCGGCAACGGTGAACTGGCGGACGCGATCCTGGAGCAGGGGCGCGTGCAGGAATCGCTGGACCTGCAGCTTGCGACCGTCGCACTCGAGAACGATCCGCGCCGGCCTTCGAGCCTGGGTCCGGCGATGTCGCTGCAATGGATGCAGCTCGCGGCCCTGCAGGCTCGATTGGGCCAGCAGGCCGCGGCCCAGAAGTCGATGCAGGAGGCCATTCGCGGGTCGGAGGAGAGCATGGTCGGTGTGCGCAAGGACAGTCCGTTCTTCGCGCTGCTGCCATTCGTGTATGAATCCTGGCGCGCGCGGCTGCAGATGTATTCCGGCGACGATCGAGGCGCCCGGGACGCCGCCGTCGCCGCCGTGGCCGGCCTGCGCCAGGTGAAGGTTCCGGAGGACGATGTGCCGGCGCGTGGCTTCCAGGCCAACACCATGCGATTCCTGCTCACGACACAGGGCATCACTCAGATCCGGCTCAGCCAGTACGCGGAGGCCGAGCAGGCGTCGCGGGAGCGCGCAGCATTGCCGCCCAACCCGTTCGGCGGCGCTAACCCCAGGGACGACATTTCCCGGGCGCGGGTGATGCAGGCCTATTCGGCGGCGATGCTGGGTCGCAAGGACGAAGCACGCAAGGTGCTGGCGCCGGAGATCGAGTACCTGCGCGGACAGCAGGAGCAGGGCGCGCGTGGACTGTCGTTCCAGCGCGACCTGGCCTACGCGCTGTGCACCGACGCGATCTCTCAGCCTGACGACGAATCGGGCCGTACGCAGCGGAAGCTGGAACTGGCCGAGGCGGCGAAGTTGATCGCGGACCTGCCGGCACAGGCCCGGCAGATCGCCGACGTCAGGTACGTCGGCGAATTGATCACCGCCGCGCAGGCGTCGTCGGGTACCTGACACAGGACGCAAGAAGCGTATTCATGCACGGCTTGATGCAGGATCACCCGCTGCTGATTTCCACGCTGATCCGTCACGCAGCGGAGAACCACGGCCGGCGCGAAGTCGTCTCCAGGCTCGGTGACGGCAGCATTCATCGCACGGACTACGCGACCATCGAGCGACGCGCGCGGCGCCTGGCGCGGGCGCTGGAATCACGCGGGATCCGTTCCGGCGATCGCGTGGCGACGCTGGCCTGGAACACCTATCGCCACGTCGAGTGCTTCTATGGCGTCTCGGGTCATGGCGCCGTGCTGCACACGGTGAACCCACGGCTGTTCCACGAGCAGATCGCGTACATCATCCGGCATGCCGAAGATCGCGTGCTGCTCTTCGATGCCGACCTGCTGCCCATCGTCGAGACCATCGCGCCGGAGATCGGCTGCGTCGAGCGCTTCGTCGTGCTTTGCGACCGTGCGAGCCTGCCTGAATCATCGCTCACGCTCGAGTCCTACGAGGGCTGGATCGACGACGCCGACGACGAATACGCCTGGCCGGATCTCGATGAACGCGCGGCATCGTCGCTGTGCTACACGTCGGGCACCACCGGTAACCCGAAGGGCGTGCTCTACAGCCATCGCTCGACCTTGCTGCACGCGCTTTCCGCGTCGCAGGTCGATGGATTCGCACTGTCAGGGCTCGACGCGGTGATGCCGATCGCACCGTTGTTCCACGCCAACGGCTGGTCGATGCCCTACGCCTGCCCGATGGTCGGGGCGAAGATGGTGCTGCCCGGTCATCGCATGGATGCAGCGAGTCTCTTCGAACTGCTCTCCACCGAGCGCGTGAGCTTCGCGGTGGGCGTGCCGACGATCTGGACCCTGCTGCTCGCATACACGAGCGAGCAGGGCGTGAAGCTTGAACACCTCGATCGCTGCATGGTGGGCGGGACGGCGCTGCCGCCCGCCGTCCGGAAAGCACTGAAGGACGTGCACGGCGTCCGGGTGGTCCACCTCTGGGGCATGACGGAGACCAGCCCGCTGGGGACCATGGGTACGCCGACGGCGGAAGTGACTGCGCTGTCCGAGGATGAGCAGGTGGCACAGTTGCTGAAGCAGGGCCGCGTACCCTACGGCGTCGAGATCCAGGTCAGGGATTCGCAGGGAGGCATCGCGCCCAGGGACGGCGAGACCTTCGGGCCGCTGTGGGTGCGCGGCTCGTGGGTCGCGTCCGGGTATTTCAAGGGTGAGGGTGGCGCGGTACTGGACGCGGACGGCTGGTTCCCGACCGGCGACGTCGCGACCTGGGACCGCTACGGCTACATGAAGATCACCGATCGCACCAAGGACGTCATCAAGTCGGGTGGCGAGTGGATCAGCTCTATCGACGTCGAGAACGCCGCGATGTCGCATCCGAAGGTCGCGCTTGCGGCCGCGGTCTCGGCATTCCACCCGAAGTGGGACGAGCGTCCCGTGCTGGTGATCGTGCCAAAGGCCGGTCAGCAACTCACGCGTGAGGAGCTGCTCGAGTTCCTGGCACCGCTGATGGCGAAGTGGTGGCTGCCGGACGACGTCGTCTTCGTCAGCGAGATGCCGATGACGGCGACCGGCAAGATCCTGAAAACCAGGCTGCGCGAGCAGTACTGGCATCGCCTCGCATAGCGGTCCGCGCGCGTCACTGGAGTCCCCGATGAGCAGAAAGAGCAGACGAAACCGGCCGATTCGGGAAAACGGAAACCAGGCACCGGGTAAAGGTTGGCTGCGTAGAAGCGCCGTCCTGTACGCCTGCGCCGCGGCCCTGCTGCTTGCGGCGCTGTTGGGAAGCCTGCTGTACAAGCGCGTGGGCTCGTCGCCAGGAAGTGGCAATGAGCAGGCGGCTCTCGCGAGCCTGCAGGCGCCGACACTCGGCGACCCCAATGCGAAGGTTCACGTGGTGGAGTTCATGGATCCGGCGTGCGAAACCTGCGCGATGTTCTTCCCGCTGGTGAAGCAGGTGATGGCGGAGAATCCAGGAAAAATTCGCCTGTCGGTTCGCCAGGTGGCGTTTCACAATGGATCCGACTACGTGGTCCGGCTGCTCGAGGCGAGCCGCAAGCAGGACAAGTACTGGCAGACACTGGAAGCACTGCTCGAGTCGCAGGCGCAGTGGGCGCCAAATCACACCGTCCAGCCGGAGCTGGTCAATGTAGTGATCGACGGACTGGGCCTCAACATGGGCCAGCTCGCGACCGACATGAACTCTCCGGAAGTCGCGCAGCTCGTTCAGCAGGACGCGAACGATGCGATCACGATGAAAGTGACCGCGACACCCGAATATTTCGTGAATGGCCGTCCGTTGCCGAGCTTCGGCCAGCAGCAGCTGCTCGACCTGATCGGCGAGGAACTGAATAAATAGGTGCCGGGCACCTATTCAGGCACCTGATTGTTTCTGGAATTCGCGCCGCAACGGCAGGGCCTTCCCCTCGCCTTGACCATTCTTGACCGAAAGTCCCGAATCTCGCTGGCATCATCGTTGCCATGCAAAGCACGATCCGCATCCTCGCGCTCGCCGTGGTCTCCCTGCTGCTCGCTGCCTGCGGCGGCGGCGGCGGCAGCAGCAGTGACGGCAGTACTTCCACGAGCTCCTATCCGAAGCTCAGGCTCGCCAACGCGACCGCCTCGACCAGCCTGGTGCTGAATGCAGCGGGCATCAGTGACGATGAAGTGACCTTTACCACCGGCACAGTGATGGCGGGCGGGACGAGCAGCTACCAGCAGAAGAAGAACCAGAGCTACACGGTTGGCGTGTCCTCGACCGACGGATCGCTGATCGGGTCGACGCAGACGTTTTCGCTCTCGGCCGACACGGACTACACGCTGCTTGCCTACGCACGCGCCGGATCGGTCAGCACCTACACGCTGTTCGATGAGTTCTCGACGCCGTCGTCAGGCTTCGCGACGCTCGCAGTGGCGAATGCGGCCAGCGATGCGGGTACGCTCGACGTCTACCTGGTGGCGCCGGGCGCCTCACTGGGCGGGGCCTCGCCGGCCTACGCAACGCTGAATTCGAAGACCACGTCGAGCGGAAAGTCGCAGACCGCGGGTACCTACGACGTCGTCGTCACGGCAGTCGGCAGGCCCGCAGACATACGCCTGACTGTTCCGTCGCTCACGCTCGCCGGCGGTGACGTCGTGACGCTCGCGCTCACCAGCACCCAGGGCGGTGGCCTCGTCGACGGTGCCGTCGTGCACCAGGGTGGCAGCATGGCACTGTACCCCTCGACCAAGGCGCGCGTGCGAGTCGTCGGAGCGTTTCCGGCTGGGGCTACCAGCAACTCCATCGTCCGCGCGACGATCGGTTCGGCCATGCTGCCCAACCTGACGGCGCCCTCCGTGGGTTCGTACAACCTCGTCGCCGGGGGCACCTCGAGCTATGCGGTGACCGTCGACGGCGTCGCAGTCGCCGACCTGCCGACGACGACGTTCTCGAACGGCGGTGACTACACCATCCTCGCGTATGGCGACTCTGCCGCGCCGCAGGTAACCGTTTTCGTCGACAGCAACCTGCCTTCGAGCAGCGGCGCGGCCTACCTGCGCACCGTCAACGCCGCGGTGAGCGGCGGCGGCATCACGCTCAGCGACGACTATGTGCCGATCAACGTGGACGTGCAGTACGGCTCGGCCTCGACGTACACGCCGGCCACCGCATCGAGCAGTTCGCTGATCCAGATCACGTCGCCGGTTGCATCCTTCCCGACGTACACAGCCGAGGACTTCAATATCGCCTCGAGCGGGGTCTACACGATCTTCGTGCTCGGCACGACTGCGGCGCCGGTAGTGTCCTTCGCCCGGGACCGCTAAGGTGGCGGCCGCAGCCACCCCGGCCGCGCGGCACGTCGACGGCGCCGTGCCGGTGTATAAAGCAGTTCGCGCGTCGACTTATGGCAGGACATTGAGCGATATCCGACCGCACGTGCTGATCGTGGACGACGACGCCGAGTTGCGTGGAATGCTCGGCGAATACCTGGCAAACGAGCAGATCGAGGTGGATGCCGCGGCTGACGGCGCGGCTGCGCTCCGGCTTCTCGAACGCCAGTGCCCGGACCTCGTCCTGCTGGACGTGACCATGCCGGGCATCAACGGTTTCGACGTACTGCGTCGCATTCGCGAAAAGTGGCCGGTGCCGGTACTGATGCTCACGGCGCGCGACGACGTCGTGGATCGCGTGCTCGGCCTCGAGCTCGGCGCGGACGACTACCTCACCAAGCCGTTCAATGGCCGCGAGCTGCTCGCGCGGATCCACGCCGTGCTTCGCCGCACGCAGGGCGGATTGCTGGATGCGCCGCCCGAAGCGCTTGAGATCGGCCGGCTCGCGCTCGACACCGGGATGCACCTGGCCAGGCTGGACGGCGAGGCCGTGCCACTTACGGACGCCGAGTACCGCGTGCTCGAGGTGCTGGTGCGCAATGCGGGGCGGGTGGTATCGCGCGCGGAACTCACGCAGAAAGCGCTCGGCCGGCGGCACCAGGGGCTGGACCGCAGCGTGGATACCCATGTGAACAACATTCGCCGCAAGCTCGGGTCCGCC
>CAWFXR010000017.1:0-9927 GCA_963819835.1 uncultured Gammaproteobacteria bacterium | reverse complement strand
GCCCGTCGGTATGTCAGTCGGACCGCCAGGAACGTGATGGCCACGACCGCGGCGATTACGAGCAGCAGCACGAGCGGCGCGTAGGACACCTCGCGATCGGGCAGCGGCGCGAGCAGCCACGACCATCCCTGCGCCGTCGCCACCGCGTGCCCGGTGAGCTGTCTCGTGACGTAGCCCAGGCCGCCCACGACCTGCCCGGGCAGCAGTCCGAGCAGCACGCATCCCGCGGCGAGCCACGCGAGTCCCGCCTTCTCGAGCGGACCGGCGTCGTGCGCGTTGGCCAGGGACGGCTCGCGGGGCTGGCCAAGGAAGACGACGCCGTAGAACTTGACCATCACGTACGCGGCCAGCGCGGCGGCCAGAGCGACGATCGACGCGCCAAGCGGCAGCAGCATGTTCACGAACGGGTGCGGCACCTCGTGCGCGAACAGGAACGCCTGCAGCAGCAGCCACTCGGACACGAATCCGTTCAGGGGCGGCAAACCGGCGAGTGCCAGCACGCCCACCAGCGTGAGCCACGCCACCCACGGCATGCGGTGGATCAGCCCGCCGAGCCGGCCGAGATTGCGCTCGCCGGTCGCGTGCAGCACTGCGCCGGTCCCGCAGAACAGCAGGCTCTTCATGAGCGCGTGGTTGAGCGCGTGGTAGAGCACCGCCGTCAACGCAAGCGCGGCCAGCGCATGCATACCGGCGCCGTGGAATACGATCGCGAGGCCGATCCCCGTGAACAGCACGCCGATGTTCTCGATCGACGAGTACGCGAGCAGCCGCTTCATGTCCGTCTGCGCCGCTGCGAACACCACACCGAACAGCGCGGTCGCGAGCCCCAGCGCGACGGGAATGAGGCCCCACCACCAGAGCGGGTCCCCGAGCAGGTCGAACGTGACCCTCAGCACGCCGTAGACGGCTGTCTTCAGCATGATGCCGCTCATCAATGCGGAAACCGGCGACGGTGCGGCAGGGTGTGCTTCGGGCAGCCAGACGTGCAGCGGCAGCAGGCCGGCCTTGGCGCCGAATCCGACCAGGGCCAGCCCGAACGCCACCGCTGCCCAGCGGGAATCGAGTTGCGCTGCCCGCATGGCGTCGAACGTGAACTGCCAGCTGCCGCCCTGCATCACGCCGAAGCAGAGCAGGATCGCAAGGGCGCCGACGTGCGCAATCAGCAGGTACAGGTAGCCGGCGCGCCGGATCTCCGGCAGGCCATGCTGGGCAGTCACCAGGAAATACGACGAAAGTGCCATCGTCTCCCAGGCGACCATGAACCCGTAGGCGTCGTCCGCGACGAGCACGAAGCCCATGGCGGCCAGGAACAGGTGGTACTGCAGGCAGAGGAGCCCGGGCGCCGTGCCCTCGCCCTTGCGGAAGTAGCCCGCGGCGAACATGGAAATGCCGGTCGTCGCGGCTCCGAGCAGGAAGAGAAATGCGCCGGACAGCGCGTCGAGACGGGCGTGGATGGGCAGGTCCGGCAGGCCGATGACCAGCGTGAGACTTTCGGCCGGCGACGCGATGCTTGCTGCAGCGATCAGCGCGAGCGCCGCACCACACGACCGCACTGAGCGGAAACAACACCCGGGCGATCAGCCTCAGGTTGTCCGGGCGTATTACGCCGCAGATGCCGATGCCGAGCCACAACGCCAAGACGACGAGGCAGGCGGACAGCGGGGACTCGAATATGGGCATGTCGGCGAATTCTACGTCATGGCCGACCGTCCCACCGCCGCGGTCTACCGAACCACGACTCCACCCTTGACCACGTGCGCTACGTCCTGCAGGCGCCCGATGTCCTGCAGCGGGTCGCCCTTCACGGCGATGACGTCCCCGTACCTTCCCGGCAGCGATGCTGCCGACGCGATCCGACCAGCCCATGAACTTCGCGGCGACGGATGTGGCGGACTGGATCGCTTCCATCGGGGTCATGCCCCGCTCGACCATGATCGGGAACTGTCGGGCATTGAGCCCGTGCGGGTAGATGCACGCGTCGGTGCCGTAGACGATCGGTACGCCGGCCGCGTGCGCGGCCGTGAATCCCTGGCGCTGCGCCTCGGTCGTCTCGGTGTTCTTGCGCAGGAACTCCTCGGGCCAGCCCTGCCTTCGCCCCTCGGTATCCGTGTAGTCGCCGTTGTAGACGTCCATCGACAGCGCGACCTGATGTTGCCGCGCCAGCTCGATGGTCTCGGCGTCGATCAACGAGGCGTGCTCGATCGTGTCGGCGCCGGCAAGGATCGCCTCGCGGATCGAGCGCGCGCCGTGCGCGTGCGCCGCGAGCTTCAGGCCATGGCTGTGGGCCACCTGCGCGACCGCGGCGATCTCCTCGGGCGTCATCTCCGGGTCGCCCGGTTTGCCGCCGTAGGAAAACACCGCACCGGAAGCGATCACCTTCAGCAGATCGGCCCCGCCCGCAACCGCCAGCTCGGCCTTCTGGCGGAACTGCTCCGGCCCACGCGCGACGCCCATGCGTCAGCCGCGCAGGGATCTCCGACTCCGGATGGCCGGGAATCACGAGGTCCCCGCCTCCGCCGGGAATCGTCAGGTAGATGCCGGCGACCTGCATGCGCGGCCCCGGCGTCTCGCCTCGATTGATCTCGTCGCGAATCGCCCTGTCGGCCCACGCCGTATAGCTGCCGACGTCGCGCACCGTCGTGAACCCCGCGAGCAGCGTCCGGCGGGCGTGCTCGCGTGAGATGGCGGCCTGTTGCTCGTCAGTCCGGCGGTAGTTCTCGCTGAGGTCGAGCGACTCCTCCGGTCGCATGGTCAGGTGCGTGTGCATGTCGATGAGGCCGGGCAGGCACGTGTAGCCGGCCAGGTCGACGACACGGACACCGTCCGGAACCGTCGCGTCCGGCCCGACCGCCGTGATGCGGCCCTGTTCGATCACGACCACTGCCGGGCCCGCTCGCCGCTGGCGGA
The DNA here is from genome assembly GCA_963819835.1 of uncultured Gammaproteobacteria bacterium. GTDB lineage: Bacteria > Pseudomonadota > Gammaproteobacteria > Steroidobacterales > Steroidobacteraceae > RPQJ01. The sequence goes on along the minus strand of CAWFXR010000017.1, from coordinate 7,020 downwards.
CACGCCGTCGATCAGCGCGCCACAGCGAAGCACGACGGATCCGGAATCGGGGGTCGGCGCCGCAGCGGCGGGCACCGCCAGCGCGGCGACGATGAATGCCCCGGAAAGCAGAACCGTTCTCACCGCGCAGGCTCCTCGTAAGACCACGTGATCGCCGCGCCGCCGGGCTCGAAGCCGTGCGCCGTGACATTTGACAATGGGATGGCGGCAGTCTTTCATTCGTCGCAAGCACTGTCAAAGACGAGTCCGACGCATGAGCGGCGCACAGGAGCCGGTTGGTACCCTCGAGGTCGCGCTGGCACACGCCGCCACGCTGCTGACCTCGAACCCGACGCTTGCTGCCGAACAGGCCGACGAGGTGCTCAAGGTCGCGCCCGGTCATCCCGTCGCCACGGTCATTCTCGGCGCCTCGCACCGTGCGCGCGGCGATGCGCCTGCGGCGCTCGCGATCCTCGAACCACTGGCACGCGCCCATCCGGGCTGGGTGACCCCGCACTACGAACTCGGGCTCGCGCTGGGACTTGCAGGGCGCAGCGGTGACGCGGTGGCCGCGCTGCGCCGCGCGGTAGCGCTGAAGCCCGAGATGGGTGACGCCTGGCGCGCACTCGGCGATCACCTCAACGCGCTTGGCGACGTGCAGGGCGCGGATTCGGCCTACGCGCAGCACATCAAGGCCGCGACCCGCGACCCGCGCCTGCTCGCGCCCGCGGCGGCGCTCTGCGACGGGAAGATCGCGGTCGCCGAGACGCTGCTTCGCGCGCACCTGAAGCGATTCCCGACCGACGTGGTCGCCATTCGCATGCTGGCGGAAGTCGCGGCGCGCCTCGGCCGCTTTGCCGACTCCGAAGCCCTGCTGGCCCGCTGCCTGGAGCTGGCGCCGGGATTCAACGCAGCCCGGCACAATTACGCGGTGGTCCTGCACCGGCAGGATCGTCTCGCCGAGGCACTCAGGGAGGTGGAGCAACTGCTGGCCGCCGACCCCACGGATACCGGCGGCCGGAATCTCAAGGCCGCGCTTCTCGGCAAGCTTGGCGAGGCGACGCAGTCGGCCGAGATCTACCGGGAGGTGCTCGGCGAATACCCGCAGAACCCGAGCCTCTGGCAGAGCTACGGGCACGCGCTGAAGACCGCTGGTCGCCAGTCCGAGTCCATCAGCGCCTACCGCAGAAGCACCGAACTGGCGCCCGGGTTCGGTGAGGCCTACTGGAGCCTCGCCAACCTCAAGACATTCCGATTTACGCCGCAGGACGTGGAGGCCATGCTGGCGCAGCTCGACCGCGCCGACCTGACCATCGACGAACGTTTCCACTTCGGCTTCGCGCTGGGCAAGGCCCTGGAGGACATGGGGGACTACGAGCGTTCGTTCGAGCATTATGCCGAGGGCAACAGGCTGCGCCGCTCGGTCATCGAGTACGACGCCGACGAAATGACGGATCGAGTCCGACAGATGAAGGCGCTGCTGACGCGCGAGTTCCTGGCCGCTCACAAGGGCTCGGGCGACCCGGCTCCGGACCCGATCTTCATCGTCGGCCTGCCGCGGTCGGGCTCGACTCTGCTGGAGCAGATTCTGTCGAGCCATTCCGCGATCGAGGGCACGATGGAGCTTCCCGACATCGGCGCGATCGCGCGCGATCTCGGCGGCCGGAAGAAGCGCAGCGAGGTATCCGCCTACCCGGCGGTGCTTGCGACGCTCGGGGACGAGCGGCTTCGCGCGCTCGGCGAACGCTACCTCGCCCAGACGCGCATCCAGCGCAAGACGGACGCGCCGCACTTCATCGACAAGATGCCGAACAACTGGGCACACACGGGCCTGATTCAGCTGATCCTCCCGAACGCGAAAATCATCGACGCCCGCCGGCATCCGATGAGTTGCTGTTTTTCGGTGTTCAAGCAGCACTTCGCGCGCGGGCAGCGCTTCTCGTATGACCTCGATGAACTCGGGCGCTACTACCGGGACTACGTCGACCTGATGGCCCACGTCGATGACGTGCTGCCGGGCAGGGTTCACAGGGTCTTGTACGACCGCATGGTCGACGACACGGAAGCCGAGGTGCGCCGGCTGCTCGACTACTGCGGCCTTCCCTTCGAGGAGGGATGCCTGCGCTTCTACGAGAACGAGCGCGCCGTGCGGACGGCGAGCTCGGAGCAGGTCCGCCGGCCGATCTACCGTGACGCCCTCGAGCAGTGGACACACTACCGGCCGTGGCTGGGCCCACTCGAGCATGCATTGGGCCCGGCACTCCAGACCTGGTCCAATTGAGGCCTCGGTTGAATCAAGTTCCATCTCGCACGCAGAATCGACAAGAGTTTCCTAAAGGGGGGAGCACGCAATGACTCGTAGCCGCAAGAGAAAGCTGCAGCGCCTGATGTCAGGACGTTCCGCGCGGAGGTTGGCAACCGGACTGCCATTGGCGCCATTGCTGCTGGCCGGCATGCCGCTGGCCTACGCTCAGAATGCGAGCGACAGCGCGATGCTCGAGGAGGTCGTGGTCACGGCCCAGAAGCAGACCGAGAACCTCCAGGCCGTGCCAATGAGCATCCAGGCTTTCGGCACGGCGAAACTGGACGAACTGCGCATCAGCAACATGACCGACTACATGAAGTTCATGCCGAGCGTGACCTTCCAGAGTCTGGGCGCGGGATTCACGCAGGTTTTCATGCGCGGCGTGGCCAACGGCTCAAACGGAAACCACTCCGGCCCGACGCCGAGCGTCGGCCAGTACCTCGACGAGCAGCCGATCACGACCATCCAGGGCTCGCTGGACATACACATCTACGACATCGAGCGCGTCGAAATGCTGGCGGGTCCGCAGGGCACGCTGTATGGCGCCAGTTCCCAGGCCGGCACGATCCGGACGATCACGAACAAGCCCGACGCCACCAAGTTCAGCGCCAGCTACGACCTCAAGGGCGAATTCGTCTCGAGCGGCGACGCCGGCTACACGGTCGAAGGCTACACCAACATCCCGATCAACGAATCGACCGCGGTCCGGCTCGTCGGCTGGTACGAGCACTCGCCGGGCTACATCGACAACGTGAAGGGCTCGATGACGTTCCCGACGTCGGGCATCACGATGACGAACTACGAGGCCGGACACAATTTCGCCGAGGACAACTACAACGACGGCGATACCTATGGTGGCCGGGCCCTGCTCAAGATCGACCTGAACGACAGCTGGACGATCATGCCGGGCGTCATGGGCCAGGTGGCCAACTTCAACGGACTGGACTCCTACGATCCCGGCGTTGGCGACCTCAAGCAGACTCATTTCTTCAAAGAGAGCTCGGAGGACACCTGGGTCCAGGCGTCGCTCACCGTACTGGGCAAGATCGGCAACTTCGACCTGGTGTACGCGGGCGCATACCTCGACCGTGACGTCGACACGCGCTCCGATTATTCGGACTACTCCTACTGGTACGACATCTGCTGCAGCTACGGAGCGTCCGCGTACAACAACGCAGGCGAATACATCAACCCCGCGCAGTTCATCAGGGGCAAGGACGGGTACAAGATGTGGAGCAACGAGCTGCGCATCAGCTCGCCGCGTGACCAGCGCTTCCGCTTCGTCGCCGGTGGCTTCATGCAGAGTGCGGAGCACCGCATCGACCAGGATTACCAGATCAGGGACCTCGCGGACGACGCTGCGGTGCCAGGCTGGCCCGATACGATCTGGTTGACCCAGCAGACGCGCACCGACGACAACTACGCTCTGTTCGGCGAGATGTACTTCGACATCACGGAGAAGCTGACGGCGACCGCGGGCTATCGCCTGTTCTGGACGGAGGGCGACCTCAAGGGTTGGTTCGGTTTCGCCTCAGGTGTGAGTCAATGCGAGAACCCGGACAAACCCTACCGCGGCGCGCCCTGCGTCCGACTCAATGGCAAGACCGACGAAAACGGCGGTACGCCCAAGTTCACCCTCGCCTACAAGTTTGACGAGGAGCGAATGATCTACGCCACCTACTCCGAAGGCTTCCGGCCCGGCGGCGTGAATCGGCGCACCGAGTTTCCGCCGTACAAGGCCGACTACCTCACGAACTACGAGGCCGGCTGGAAGACGACCTGGGCCGGCGGCACAGTCCGCTTCAATGGCGCGGCCTTCATCGAGGAGTGGGATGACTTCCAGTACGGGTTCCTGGGAGCGAATGGGCTCACAAACGTCACGAACGCCGGTCGGGCGAAGATCACCGGTGTCGAGAGCTACGTGGAGTGGGCGGCGACCGATCAGCTGCGCCTGTCGGCCGGCGCGACCTGGCTCGAGCCAGAGCTGGACCAGAATTTCTGCCAGGCAATCCTGCCCTGGACGTATGACGATGAGGAGCCGCCACTCACGACCTGTCCGGACTATCTGTACGCCAGGAAGGGCACGCAGCTGCCGGCCTCGCCGACGTTCAAAGGCAACGTGATCGGCCGCTACAGCTTCACGGTGGGCGGACTTGACGCCGACGTGCAGGGCTCCTACGTCTACCAGAACGAAGTTGAGACCGATATCCTGCCCTTCAACAGGCAATACACGGGCACGCAGGGCGCCTACGGCATCGCAGACTTCTCGGCCAGCTTCAGGAAGGGTGTCTATTCGCTGACGCTGTTCATCAACAACGCATTCGACGAACGCGCCGACCTCTACAAGTACCAGGAGTGCACGGTCCTGGCCTGCGCCGCGGCAGGCATATACAGCAATCCCGCCGGTTACCCGCTGGGAGAACCCGCGTTCCCCAACTACACATCGTCAACTGCACACACAAACTACGTCGGAACCAACCAGCCCAGGACCTTCGGCCTGGTCTTCCGCCAGGAGTTCTGACCCGGGCCGGACCAGCACGAGGGCCAGGCTGGCATGCGGCCTGGCCCTCTGTCGTTCGAGTGAACCGCCATGACGATTCCACCAATCGCACTGATCGACCGCTACGACCCGGGGCTTCCGCTCGAAGAAGCCTGCACGCCGCCGGCCTCCTGGTACGTGGACCCGCGGATCCTCGAACTCGAGCTGCAGACGACCTTCGCGAATACATGGCAGTACGCATGCCGGCTCGACCAGGTCAGGGAGCCGGGCCAGTACGTCACGCTTGAACTGGCCGGCGAACCGCTCCTGATCGTGCGTGGCAGCGATCGCGTGCTGCGAGGATTCTTCAACGTCTGCCGGCACCACGCCGCGGCCGTCATGACCGAGCCTGCGGGCTGCGTGAAGCGGCTGGCCTGCCCGTACCACGGCTGGACCTACACGCTCGAGGGCACGCTCAAGGCCGCGCCGGCCTTCGAGAACGTACGCAATTTCGACCCGGCCGCGAACAGCCTCGTCCCGGTCTCGACGAGCACCTGGGAAAACTGGGTGTTCGTGCGAATTGCACCCGAAGGCCCGTCGATCGAGGAGTACCTCGGCGCCGACCTGGTCGCGCAGGTGCGTGGCCTCGACCTCGGCAGCCTGCACTGGTTCGACCGGCGGCACTACATCTTCGACTGCAACTGGAAAGTGTTCGTCGACAACTACCTCGACGGCGGATACCACGTGCCCTACCTGCACAAGGGCCTCGGCAGCGTGCTCGACTACAACAAGTACATCATCGAGAACGGCCGGCATCACTGCCTGCAGTCGAGCCCGATGGTGACCCGGGGCGCCGAAACCGCCACCGGCGCGGTGCGCAGGGGCGAGCGCGCGATGTACTACTGGTTCCACCCCAACTTCATGGTCAACTGGTACGAGGGCGTGATGGACACGAACCTCGTCTACCCGCGTGGCGTCCACCAGACCGAAGTGATATTCGACTTCTGGTTCGCCGACGTGTCCGACGCCGCACGCGGGTTCAACCGCGCGTCCGTCGACATCGCGAACCGGGTCCAGGACGAGGACGAGGGAATCTGCCGATCCGTGCAGCGCGGCCTGCGCTCGCGCGCATACGACACGGGCCGGCTGTCCGTGCGGCGCGAGGCCGGCGAGCACCTGTTCCACCGCCTGCTGCACGCGGACCTGAGCTCCGGGCTGCGCTCGTGAGCGAACCGGCCTACAGCCTCTACCAGCTGAAACGCACGCCGTTCCACGAGCGTGTCGCGGCGCGGTGCCTGCCGCAGAACTTTCGACGCTGGGCCGGCTTCATCACCGTGGGCTCCTACGACCTCGGCCTCGAGCGCGAGTACTGGGCGATCCGCGACGCGGCGGCGCTGATCGACATCTCGCCGCTGATGAAGTACGTGATCGAGGGCCCGGATGCCGCACGGCTGCTGGACCGCATCACGCCCCGCAACATCGCGAAGCTGGCCATCGGCCAGGTGTACTACACCGGATGGTGCGACGAAGAGGGCAAGCTGCTCGACGATGGCACGATCACGCGGCTCGGCGAGCAGAGCTTCCGCCTGACGTCCGCGGAACCGTCGCTGCGCTGGCTGGCGATGAACGCGGTCGGCATGAAGGTGTCCGTCACCGAGGTGACCGACCAGGTGGCGGCGCTGAGCCTGCAGGGACCGAAGTCCCGCGCGATCCTGAACCGCTGCTGCGAACAGTCGGTCGACCCGATCAGGTTCTTCCGCATGGCACCGAACTCGCTGCAGGGGCGGCCGGTCACCATCTCGCGCACCGGTTACACCGGCGACCTGGGCTACGAGATCTGGATGGACGCCGGCGACGCCCTGCCCGTCTGGGACGCACTGATGGCGGCCGGCGCCGATTACGGTCTCGTCCCTTGCGGCATCCTCGCGATGGACATGGCGCGCGTGGAAGCGGGCCTGTTCATGATCGACGTGGATTACACCGCCGCCAACCACGCCTGGATCGCCGGCCAGAAGTCCTCGCCCTACGAGATGGGGCTCGGCTGGACCGTGAGCCTGGACAAGCCGGGCTACTTCGTCGGCCGACGGGCGCTCGAACGCGAGCACCGCGAAGGCTCGGCGTGGCGACTCGCGGGGCTCGAGGTCGACTGGGAGGGGCTCGAGCGACTTTACGCCGAGGTCGGGTTGCCGCCGCAGATTCCCTCCATGGCGGTTCGAGGCAGCCTGCCGGTGTTCCACGACGGCAAGCAGGTCGGATA
>CAWFXR010000016.1:0-10444 GCA_963819835.1 uncultured Gammaproteobacteria bacterium | reverse complement strand
CCGTTGTCGAGCGAGGGCGGCGGCGACCGAGTCGAGACCGCGGTTCTCGACATGGAGTCGCTCAGGTCCTACCGTGAGAGCTTTCCGGCGCACCTCGACGCCGACGAGTTCGAGCTGCGATGAGAAAGCGCACGCGAGTCACGCACCTGCCGGAAGTGAAGCTTGCGCCGGACAACCGGCCGCTGGTGGCACCGATCTACCAGTCGGTCAAGTTCAGCTTCGACGACGTCGGCGAGACGCAGAAGTACTGGACCAGGCAGCGCGACGGGTTCTATTACTCGCGCGTGTCGAATCCCACGCTGCGCCAGCTCGAGCTGGTTCTTGCCGAACTGCAGGGCCGCGAGGCCGGCCTGCTCACCGGATCGGGTGTCGCCGCAATCTCGATGACGCTGCTCGCGCTGCTGCAGGCGGGGGACCACGTCGTGTACTTCGCCGAGACGTACCAGCCGACGCGTGCGCTGCTGCGGCGGCTGCTCGGTCGCTACGGCGTGACGAGCACGATGCTGTCGGTCACCGACCACGCGTCCATCGAGCGGACGCTCGCCACGACGCGGACGAAGCTCGTCGTGTTCGAGTCGCCGACGAATCCGGTCCTGAAGGTCGCCGATCTCGAGCGGATCACCGGACTTGCCCGCGCACACGGCGCGCTCACGTTGCTCGACAACACGCTCGCGGGCCTGCACAACCACGGCCAGTACGACGTGGACCTGTATGCGCACAGCCTGACGAAGTACGCGTCCGGGCACGGCGACGTGATGGGCGGGGCGGTGATCGGTCGCCGCGAACTGATCGACACGATGCGCGAGGACTTCACGAACCTCGGCCCGACGCTCGACCCGCACGCGGCCTACCTGCTGCTGCGCGGCATCAAGACCTACTACCTGCGCTGGGATTGCCAGTGCCGTAACGCGATGCTCGTGGCGGAGTTTCTGCAGTCGCATCCGGCCGTCGCGAAGGTCCGCTACCCGGGACTCGCGTCCGACCCCGGACACGCGCTCGCGGCGAGGCAGATGGACGGCTTCGGCACGATGGTGACGTTTGATCTGCGCTCGGGCACGGAGGCCGGGACGAGGTTTGCGGAGGCGCTGGAACTCTTCTCGATCACCTCGAGCCTCGGCTCCACCGAGTCGCTGGTCGTGCCGCCGGCGCTGCAGCAGCCGCGCGGCTACACACCGGAGCAGGTGTCATGGTCCGACATCGGCCCGGGTACCGTGCGCTTGTCCGTCGGCATCGAGGACGCCAATGACCTCGTGGACGACCTGCGACAGGCGTTGGCTCTGGTATGATCGCATCGCAAAACACGGATGGGCGGGCCGGTCGAATGGTCACGGACGCTGGCGGCCTCCAGAACGGGTTCCGACTCGGCGACTGGCTGATTGAGCCACAGCGTGGACGCATGTCCGGCCAGGGCCGGTCGCACACGCTCACGACCCAGCAGCTTGCCATCCTGACGGCACTGGCGACCCGACGCGGCGAGGTCGTCACCAGGGCTGTGCTCCGACAGCAGGCGTGGCCCGGGCATCAGGCAACCGATGACGTGCTGCGCGCCGCGATTCGCGATCTTCGCCAGTTGCTTGGCGACTCTCCCAAGGACCTGCGCTATATCGTCCCGGTAGGCAGGAGCGGCTACACGCTGATCGCAACCGTCGAGCCACTCGCGCAGACGCCTGCCGTGGTGCCCGGTTCCCGCAGCGAAGCGGTCGTTGCCGACAGCCGCCTCATCAGTGGCATCCAGAAATTCGTATCGGAGCTGGGTCGTCGTCGCGTCTTCAGGGTGCTCGGCGCCTACCTGCTCGGCATGTGGATCCTGCTGCAGGTGGCGCAGACGACGTTCGAGCCGCTGCATTTCCCGGATTGGTGGATGACCGCGCTGACCATCCTCGCGGTCATCGGTATCCCGATCGTCGGCATCCTGGCCTGGGCCTACGACATCACGCCCGGAGGGATCGTCCGCGATTCGGGCGACGCGGCACGGCTGCGGCTGCCGCAAGCTCGACGCGCGATGGCTCCGTTGCTGGTGACCGGCGTCGCGCTGATGGCAGCCGTGACCGGCGTCGCCTGGTGGCGGTCCCTCGTCGATGCCGATGCCGGTCGATCCTCCCCTTCCGCAGTGGAGATGTCGGCGCAGTCCGTGGCGGTGTTGCCGCTCGTGGACATGACTTCGGGTGGAGGCAACGAGTATCTCGGTGATGGCTTCGCCGAGGAGATCTCCGCGCAGCTGGCGCAGATCCCGGGCCTGCGCGTCGCGGCGCGCACCTCGGCGTTCGAGTTCAAGGGCCAGCGACTCGATGTGCGCAAGATCGGCGACGCACTTGGTGTCCGCAACGTCCTCGAGGGGAGCGTACGTCGCGAAGGCGACAAGCTGCGTGTCACCGTGCAGCTGATCGACGCGCTTGACGGCTATCACGTATGGGCCGGCACCTACGACCGCGACTGGGCCGACGTGATCGCCATCCAGGACGACATCTCGCGCAAGATCACGCAGTCGCTGCGGGTCGTGCTGACTCCCGAGTCCGAGCGCAAGCTGCAGCGCGGCGGTGTCGTCAACCTCGCGGCCTACGACAGCTATCTCGCTGGCGTTTCGATACTTCGCAAGTCGGCCGACCTGAGCCAGTTGAACCGCGCAGCCGAGTCCTTCGGCAAGGCGATGACGCTGGATCCGGGATTCTCTCGGGCCTATGCCGGCATGTGCGAGGTCGGTGTCGCGCGCTATGGCAAGACCAAGTCGTCGTCCGACGTTGCTGCCGCGGAGTCGGCGTGCCGCAAGGCCCTCGAGCTCGAGCCGTCGCGCGACGAGACGGAAATGGCACTGGGCTCGCTCTACCTTGCAAGCGGCCGTTACGAGCAGGCCGCGGCGATCTTCACCGGCCTCGCGGCGCGCCGACCGCAGGATTCCGAGGTGTACGCCGGCCTCGCCGAGGCACAGGTCGGCCTGGGTCGCCAGCAGGATGCGGAGCGCAGCTATCGGAAGTCGGTCGAAGTGGAGCCCGGCTTCTGGCGCGCGCATTCGGGGCTGGGGTATTTCATGTTCAGTTCCGGACGCGCCGAGGAGGCCGTCATCGAACTTCGAAAGGCGGCGGAACTCGCGCCCGGCAACGCGAGTGCCTTCAGCAACCTGGGGGGCGCGCTGATGCTTGCGGTGCGGCTCGACGAGGCTGCGGCGGCTTTCGAGAAGTCGCTCGCCATCGAGCCCTCCAGTTCAGCGCACGCCAACCTCGGCACGCTGTACTACTACGCGGGCCGCTACCCGGATGCGACCCGGCAGTATGAGAGTGCGAATGCGCTCGCATCCAGCGACCAGGGGATCGTGGGATCGCTGGCCGACGCGCTGTGGCTCATTCCGGGCCGACGGCCCGAGGCCGTCCGCCAGTACGAGAGAGCGGCGCAGCTCGCCGAGGAGTCGCTGAAGGTCAATCCCGTGGACGCCCAGGTCATCGCATCGCTCGGCTACTACCGCGGCAGGACCGGTGATTCGGAGAGTTCCGCGCGTGCACTCGCTCGTGCCGAGGCGCTGCGCGATGACGACATGTACGTGCAGTACTTCATCGCATTGTCGGCGGCCGATCGACGGGACGATGCGAAGGCACGCGAGGCCATCGGGCGGGCGCAGCGTAACGGCTATCCGCGCAAGCTGCTCGAGGCGGATCCCATCCTCAAGCGACTGGTCACCGGCGAAGGGAGCCTGATGTACGTCGGGGCTTTGCTGTAAAGTGCGGGGCACAATCAGGGGGAACCGTCAGGTCGAGTGGTCATGGACGCCGGCGACCTCGAGATCGGGTTTCGGCTCGGCGACTGGGCCCTCGAGCCAGGCAGGCTCGCATCTTCGGCAACGGTCGGTCGCACGCCCTCGCCTACCACCACGTCCGGATCCTCAAGCTGCTTGCCGAGCGGATGCAGTTCGGCTGTAGGAGCGGGCGGCGACATTGGCCGAGGAAGCACTCGAGGCAAATCCGTCACAAGCGGTGGCGTGGGCGCAGCTTGGGCTTTACAGTGGCCGGGCCGAGGACCCTTCGCGCGCAGCGCTGGCGCGTGCCGAGGCGCTTGGGAGAAGAGAAAACCACCTGTACTACGACGTCGCCATTAACGCGGCCGACCGCAAGCACCGCGTTGCAGCCGAGGCCGGTGTCTTGCGCGCCATTGATCCCGGCGACCCACGCGCGCTGCTCGAGGTCGACCCCGCGCTGAAATCGTTGCTGCCGCACAAGAAGGCCTGATGCTCACCGACCACACCGGTCTCAGCCGATTCGAACGCCAGCTGACTCTGTTCACGCGGGTGCGCCCGGGGGAGGGCCGCAGCGCCTCGCTCTTCATGCTGCATGCATTCCTGCTGCTGTTCTCCTACCAGGTCGTGAAGGCGCTGCGCGAAGCGTTCATGCTGGCGAAGTTCTCGGCTGAGACACGCTCCTACGCGGTCGCGGTCACCGCGCTGGTCCTGATGCTGCTGGTTCCCGTGTACGGGATCGTGCGGCGTCGCATCGACGGTGCAAGGCTGCTGCAGGCCGTGACGATGTTTTTCGCGGTCAATACTCTGGTGTTCGCCGCCGCCGCCTGGTCCGGCGTGTCCATCGCGTTCGCGTTCTACGTGTGGGTCAGCATCTACGGCGTGATGGTCGTGGCCCAGCTGTGGGCCTTCGCAGCGGACAGCTTCAATCTCAAGAGCGGACAGCGGCTCTTCCCGGTCATCATGGTCGGTGCGAACATCGGTGCATTGGTCGGCGCGAAGACGGCCCAGCTGGCGGTGCATGCGCTGACGCCGGTCGGACTGATGGTCGTGGCGGCGCTGCTGCTTCTGGCAACCGTGGTGCTGGCGACCCCGGAGCGCGCCGCGGTTCCCGACGGATCGCGCGCTATCGCCGCCGAGCACGGCAGGCCCGTGCCGAAGCTGCTGGGTGGCATCGGGCTCGTACTGCGCGACCGATACCTGTTGCTCATCGCTACCCTGGTGGTGCTGCTCAACTGGATCAACACCACGGGCGAATTCATCCTCGCGGACTTCGTGCAGCGCGACGCGTCGGCGCGCTCGCTCGCCAGCGGCGGGACGCTCGACCCCGGCGTGCTGATCACGGAGTTCTACGGTGGTTTTCAGTTCTGGGTCACGGTCGTCGGGCTTGCGATCCAGCTGTTCCTCGTGGCGCGCATCTATCGAGCCATTGGCGTGCGCGGGGCGCTGCTGGTGCTGCCAGTCGTGGCTGCGGTGGGATACGGGCTGCTGGCGCTGTCGCCGCTGCTGGGTGGATTCGTGCCGATCTTCACTCTGATCCGCCTGGTAAAGATCGCCGAGAACGCCACCGACTACTCGATCATGAACACGACCCGGCAGGCCCTGTTCCTGCCGGTGGACCGCGACTCCAAGTACGAGGGCAAGACCGCGATCGACACGTTCTTCTGGCGTATCGGCGACCTGATCCAGGCAGGCGTAGTCTACGTCGGACTCAATGTTCTGGGCTGGGCGGCGCCTGCGTTCGCTTTGCTCAACCTGGTGCTGGCGCTCGCGTGGATCGCGCTCGCGGTCGCCATCGGTCGCGAGTTCACCCGCAAAGCGAGCGAGAACGTCATCAACGTCGCGCCCGAGGCGAACCGGCCGATCGAGGATATCGCCTACGTGCCGGGCCGGCCGGTCCAGTACGTGGTGGCCAAGGACGCGTTCACAGACGCGGATCCCGGCGACGTGCTCCGCCTCGCGGCACGTCTGGATGACGGGCGACGGCTTCCAGGCTGGCTCAGTTTCGATGCGAAGATGCGTCGGTTCACCGGGCGGCCGCCGGAAGGTTGCTTCGAGGAGATCAAGGTGACCGTCATCGCCAGCGACGTCGACGGCCTCGAGGCGTCGAGCACGTTCGTGATGCGATGCTCGGTCGAGCGCGGGGGCTGAGTCCGGGTCGTCAGCTGCCAGCTTTCGCGCCCGACAACTGCAGGATGCGATCGCGGCGCTCGAGCAGCGCCTTGATTTCCCGTTCGTCGATGTACTCGCCGATGGCCGCCTTCACGTTCGCGGCGTCGAGCCTGCGCAGGCGCAGCTGCATTTCCGGCCCGGTCTTGGTGAGTGCGGCATCCAGCGCCTTTGGAACGCCTGTGCCGGTGCCGAATGCCGCTGCGTGCCCGGTCAGGAACATCATCGCGGTGTCCGCGTCGTACATGTAGCGATCGAACGTGCGTCCCCGGTTGTCGATCAGCGCGTCGAACGCATAGGAGAGCTGGAACTGCGGCGGCAGTTCGCACCATCCGCCGGACGGCATTTTGGCAGGCCTGGCCTGCGGCGGCCGCCGCGCGGGTGCATCCTTGGGCGCGTTCGAGATAGCCTGGCACGCGAGCCCGGCCGCGATGCCCTTGGAAGCGTTCTGCCGGTCCTGTTCGCTGGCCCAGTTCTCCGGCCGGCCCTGCAATACGCCGCTCTTGCCGTCATGATCCCGCGCCACGGTGGCGGGCACGAGCCCGAGGCCGAGCAGTCGATCGAGCCTGTAGGCCGCCAGTTCGTGCTGCACGGTGTCGGTCGGTGCCGCCTCGAAGATGCCGTCGACACTGCGACCGTCCAGCGTGACACGCACTTCCAGCACGCCGGGCGCGCAGGTCTCGGTCACCGCGATCGCGCCCCGCGCCAGGACGTCCGCGACGTCGCTTTCGCCCAACGTCTGCGAACTCAGGAAGAGCGGCTCGGCCGGCACTGCCACTGGAGCCACGGTGGGGTTCGCATAGGACACGCGTGATCCCGACGCGTCCGAGACCAACGCCGCCGGGCGGCCCTTGTAGACGGCGTGGTTCATGCCTGCGTCGAGCTTCACGACGGCGCCGTCGAAGCGGGACACGACCGTGCCGTTGCGCGCCACCGTGTGACCGACCACGACGCGCTTCGTGCCGGTGCGCTGCAGGAAGGGCTTGAGCACGTCGGACTCCGCGCACTCGTTGCAGAGCGACGCGCCGCGATACCAGTTCGGTCCGGTCGCCCCGAGCAGCGGAGAGTCGTCCGCGGCCTTGAACCGTGCGACCGCGGGTCCGAGCGAGGCCTTCTGGTCGGCCGGCATCGCATCGAGTCTCGACTGGGCCAGGTCCGGACGCTTCGCGTAAGCGTCTTCGGGCTGGATCAGCCCCGCCTTGCGCAACTCGGACTCCGCGGTGATGTAGCTGGCGACTGCCGCCGAGTAGTCGGCGTCAAGCTGCACGATACTTCGGCTGCCGAGCGATGTCGACGGCCCTCCATGCATGTACACGGTGTCGTTGATCACGATCGCGGCGGGCAGCGTGAGCAGCCACGCACCGTACTTGCCCTCGGGTCCGAGCATCTTGCGGTGGCCGAAGAAGCCCTGCGGAAAAAGCCGCTCGAAGTCCGCGTCGGTCGAGCCCGGCTGCCGCGCCAGGAACTGCGCCTTCTGCCCGGCGCGCGCGGCCGGGTCCTCGTCCGCGGCATATGAGGCGAACTCGCCCTTGTCCACGTAACGCAGGTCGCCCAGCACGTTCATGGTTTCGTGGTTGCCGAGCACCACGTGCACCTGGCCGCCGGCGGCAGTCGCCTCCTGCTGCAGCCGGATCAACAGGTCCATGACCTTGCGCGATTCGTCGCCCCGGTCGAGCAGGTCGCCCAGGCTCACGAGGTGTGTCTTGCCGCCTGTCCAGCGCAGGCCCTCGTCGACGACCTGCACCGACTGCAGCAGTGCCGTGACCTCGGCGTAGGCGCCGTGCACGTCGGCGAAAGCCACGACGCGGTCGACGCCGCTCCACTCGACCTGCCCGGCGGCCGCGGCAGTGGCCGGCGCGGTTGCAAGACCCGCGCCGGCTGCGGCAAGCAGCCCGAGTGCGATACGTGCAAGCTGGCTGCGGAGGTGTGCTTCAATTGCCATGCAGTGCATCTCCTCAGAAAGTCTTCACGTCGCCGGAATCGACCTGCTTCAGCAGGTTTTCGATCCCGCGCGCAAGCTTCGCGATCTCGGACTTCTTGAGCCCCATCTGCAGGATCGCGCCCTCGCGACGCACGCCCTGGTTCGGAGCGAGGTTCGCGCCGTTGGGCATCAGGACGAAGGTCCCGTCCTTCAACTCCCATTGCGCGATGACGCCAAGACTGCCCTGCAGCATCGCGGGTGTGATCTTGCGCAGGCGCTCGACGGCGTCCGCCGGCAGCTTGTTCACGCGCAGCTTGATCCACAACTTGCCCCGGTCGCTTTCCTCGGACGCAAAGGCCACGCCGTGGTCGACCGAGAAGACACGCGCACCCGGGCTGGCCTTCGAGATCAGGAAGTTGCCGACGTTCGAGTCGGCGTGGTCGATGATGTCCACCAGGATGTTCAGCTGGCCGATGTGCCGCGCGTACACCGGGTCCGAATCGAACGTCGCCGGGTCGTAGACGTCGGCCACGACCTTGATGTCCTGCAGCCAGTACTGCATGACCGCCAGCACCTGCTCTGCGCCAGCGAAGGTCGGCTCCACGTCAGGTGAGTACTTGCGGAACTCCGTGAGTGGCACGAAGCGCAGCGCGGTCGGCGGCACGACGTACTCGGCAGGATCGAGGAACAGCTTCTGCAACTCGTAGGCGGCCAGGTCGTAGCGCGGCACGTTGTTGAACGAGTCCGCGCCTGGCTCGGCCTTGCGCAGCTTGACCCGGATCGGCGGCTCGCCGCCGAACGAGATTTCGGCCTTGAGCGTGATGTCGCCCCTGGCCTTCGGGCGGCTGATCTCGGCGGAGACGATCGTGAAAGCATCCGCCGCGAGCATCTTCTCGATCTCGGGGACGGGGAGGGTGACGTTGCCATCCTGTGCGAACGAAGTCGCGAACGGTGACAGCAGCGCGGCCGCGAGCAGCAGCGCGGTCCGCAGCAACACCGCGCACGCGCCGCCGCTGGAGAGGCCGATGGGTTGCCGGCTCGAGCTCATCGCGAGAATCCTCGGTGCGGAAGCCACCCGGAGGATGGCGGGTGCTGTCTGCATATAGCAAATATTGGCCGGGAAACCCATCCCGCGCGCCGGTTCCGCCGATGGATCATTTCCGGACGGCGAACAGAGCGATCTTGTTCCCATCCGCTTCGAAATGCCCGAGCAGCTCCGGCCGCATGCCCTCGCAGCGCAGCACAGCTTCGCGAAACTCTTCAACCTTGCGCTCCTTGAGCGCGTAGACATTGTTTTCGCGGCCGGCGAGTTCCGAGCAGAGATCTTCCTCGGCGACGAACTTCGAATAGTCCCAGCGGTGCTCGTTGATCTGCACGCCCTCGATGGTCGTGTCGAGGTAGACGTTGAGCCCGTAGAACGGGCGCATTCCGACGAAGACGATCCCGTCGACGCTGTGCGGATCGATGATCTTCTCGATGGCGCGCGCCATGTCGCGGGAATCGCGTTCCGACTTCACGTGCCCTGCGAAGCCCTTGAGCGATACCAGCGCGGTGGCTGTCATGGCGGCGACGACCACCAGCCGTCGACCCTCGAGCCAGCTCCAGCCGGCCAGTGGCCGGGCCAGGATCAGCGACAGCGGTACGAACAGCGGCAGCACGTACAGCTGCAGCCGTGACTGGGCAAGGCTGAAAATCGCGAGCGGTAGCAGCAACCACCATACGAGCAGACGCAGGTCGCGATCGCCCGCGCCGAGCCTTGCGCGGAACGTCGACCATGCCTTGCGCGGTCCCCCTGCGGCGGCGAGCGCGAGTATCCACCACGGCAGCGAGCCGAGCAGGAACATCGGCCCGAAGATCGTGAAGGGAGCGTACCAGTAGTCGTTGCGATCGTGCTTGGACGTGAACACGCGATCGTAGACCTCGTAGCCCACGAAGTAGCCGAGGCGGCTCGGATCCTGCGCGACGATGACAGCGAACCAGGTGAAACCCACGACCGCGAAGGTCGCGAGACCGATCGGGTCGAAGATCCGGGTGAGTGCGCGGCGGTCGTGGAAAGCCAGCATCACGATCATCGCCAGCAGCGGCAGCAGGCCGGGCGGACCCTTGGTCATGAAGGCCAGGCCCCATGCCAGCCACATGATGCGTACCCAGCGACGGTCGACCTCTGCCTGCCCGATCCAGGCCCGGACGAAGGCGTACATCGCCGCAGCCTCGAAGAACGTCAGCAGCACGTCGGTGGAGATGACGTTGGCTCCGAGGACCGGGGCGAGCGAAAGGGCGTAGATGACCGCCGGTAGCCATGGTTTCGCAGCGCAGAATCGCCGGCCGAGCCCGAACATGAACAGTCCCGTGCCGACGAAGGCGAGGGCGCCGGGCAGGCGGGCCGCCCACTCGTTCCGGCCGAGCAGCGCGAAGCTTCCGGCCAGTGCCCAGTAGGTGATCGGCGGCTTTGTGAGGTGCGGGCGCTCGCCGTCGATGGTCGGCGTCACGTAGTCGCCGCTCTCGAGCATGTTGAGCCCGGCGGAGGTGTAGCGGCCCTCGTCCGGCTCCCAGATGCCGCGTGTTCCCTGGAATACGAACGCGATGAACACCAGCAGCGCCACCAGCCACAGGGGAGGGTACCGCTTTGCGTT
>CAWFXR010000015.1:0-15815 GCA_963819835.1 uncultured Gammaproteobacteria bacterium | reverse complement strand
CCGAGGCGACGAACCTTACCGATCGGGCAAACCACTGTTGCACAGACTTCCGCTTCGAGCCGACCGGCACGGGCGCGTTCGAACTGGACCACGAATACCGCGACTGGCTGCCGCTCGTGCCGAACGTCGGCGTGCTCTGGAAATACTGACTAGCCGGCCCCGTGCCTGCGGAACCAGGCGAGGGCCTGGCGCCAGCCCTCGCGCGCGTCCTCCGCGCGGTAACTCGGCCGGTAGTCCGCATTGAAGCCATGCCCCGCCTCCGGAAACACCACGATCTCGGACGGATTCTTCGCCGCGGCGAGTGCTGCACGCATTTTCTCGACATCCGCGAGCGGGATGCCCTGGTCCTTTCCGCCGTACAGGCCGAGTACCGGTGCCTTGAGGTCGGCAACGACGTCGATCGGGTACTTCGGCTGCAGTGGCGAAGTTTCGCCGACGAGCCGCCCGTACCACGCAACCCCGGCCTTCACCTGCGGGCTGTGGGCGCAGTAGAGCCAGGTGATGCGGCCGCCCCAGCAGAACCCCGTGACGCCGACGCGCTTCACGTCGCCCGACCCGCTCTTGCCGGCCCAGGCCACCGCCGCGTCGAGGTCCGACATTACCTGTGCGTCCGGCACCTTGCCGACGATCTCGGCAAAGAGTTGCTTGTAGTCGGTGAACTTCGTGGGATCGCCCTGTCGTGCGTACAGCTCCGGCGCGACGGCGAGGTAGCCTTCCTTCGCGAAGCGGCGGCAAACATCCTTGATGTGCTCGTGCACACCGAAGATCTCCTGCACGACGAGCACGACCGGGAACGGGCCACCCTTGGCTGGCATGGCGCGATACGCGGGAATTTCGACATCGCCCGCGGGAATCTTCACCTCGCCCGCCGTGAGGCCCTCGGATCCCGTCGTGATGACGGTATCCGCCGCAACCGGACCCGCTGCAGCGGCAAACCCTATGGCGAGCGAAGTCATGAGCACGTCGCGCCGCGTCAGCGCGGATTTCCCCAGCAGCGAATCGAGTTCCGGTCCGGTCCACTTGTCGTGCATTTCACTCTCCTGGATGGGTTTGTCGCGGCGCTAGCGGGGCTCGACGCCGGGCTGGAATGGCTCGGTCTCGAGCGCGATTGCGGCGGCCACGTCGGGCGCCACGGTGTAATTCGTAAACTCCAGGGGCATCCGTTTCGCCTTGCCGGTCGCGAGGTCGATGCAGACATAGTGAACGAGCGCGCGCACCAGCGTCGCCCCGTCCGACTTGCGCCGGATCTGGAAGCGCCGTTCGATCCGCAGCTTGCGGTCGTTCAGCACCGGCCAGGTCGCGACCTCGATGTGATCACCCTCGTAGGCCGCGCCGAGATAATGCGCCTGCGTGCGCCACACGGCCATGCCGCGCCCGAGGCGGCGGCAGAGTTCGGGCGGGATGCCCCGCTCGGTCGAATGCGCCCAGGCGCAGTCGTCCATCCACGCGATGTAGACGACGTTGTTGACGTGCCCGTAGCCGTCGATCTCGGTGTGTACCGCGACGCGCTCGTGGACGAATGGCGACGGAAGGTCCCAGGACATCCCTGCGCCCCTCAGGAACCAAGCCGGTCGAGCAACTGGTCCTTCTCCGTCCAGATCCCTGCGAGCCAGTCCTTGAAGCGGGCGCGGAACGCCGGGTCGCCGGCATAGTCGCCGGTCGACATCCACTCGTCGATCGGACGTCTGCGGATGTCGACGGTCACCGTTCCCATGCGGCCGCAGCAGAGGTCCCAGAGACTCGGCGTCCGGCCCGCATAGGCGATCGTGACGTCGAGCATCGAGTGCAGCATGCCGCCCATCGCGGACAGCACGAACGACGTGCCGCCCGGGCGTGGCGGCAGCAGGTGCCGGTAGGGTGACTTGAACACGTCGTGCTTGCGTTCCGTAAAGCGCGTGCCTTCGACGAAGTTCATCACCGACGTGGGTATCAGGCGGAACTTCTCGCAGGCTCGGCGCGTGACGTCGAGATCCTCGCCGCGCTTCCCGGGATGCTTCTCGAGATACTCGGGCGAGTGGCGGCGCATGAACGGGAAGTCGAGCGCCCACCAGGCGAGTCCGAGGAACGGCACCCAGATGAGCTGCTGCTTCAGGAAGAACTTGAGGAACGGAATGCGACGGTTGAACACCGCCTGCAGCACGAGGATGTCCACCCAGGAGCGATGATTCGAGACGACGAGGTACCACTCTCGCGTCGAGAGCCCATCGAGGCCGCGCGTGTCGAGCGGCAGCGATCCCATCGCCCGGAACAGGGCATTGTTGGTGCCGATCCAGCCCTCGGCGAGCGCAGTCATGACGCGGCTGAGCAGGCGGCGTACCGCCGGGATCGGCAGCAGGAACTTGAAGATCGCAACCGTGAGGAGCACCAGGACCCAGACGATGACGTTCAGCGACATCGTCAGGATCGTGACCACTCCCTGGAACGTCGAGCCGTTGCGCTGCTGCACCGGGTAGTATCCGTCTGGTCGGGGCGACGATTATGCCCCGCGACCGTGACCGAAACCCAGCCTGCGGAGCACCGGATGCCCATCGAACTGACCGTCAACGAGGCCCGGGTCATCGGCTGCCTCATCGAGAAGCAGATCGCCACGCCGGACCAGTACCCGCTGTCGCTGAACGCGCTCACCAACGCCTGCAACCAGAAGAGCAACCGCGACCCGGTGCTCAACCTCGACGAACGCGAGGTGCAGTCGGTCGTGGACTGGCTGATGAGGCGCCAGCTGGTGCTGGAGAGGTCCGGATTCGGCAGCCGGGTCCCGAAATACCAGCACCTCTTCTGCAACACACAGTACGGGTCGCTGAAGTTCTCGCCGCAGCAGACCGCCATCGTGTGCGAACTGCTGCTGCGCGGCCCGCAGACGCCGGGCGAATTGCGCACGCACGCGGCAAGGCTGGCGCCGCTTCACGACGTCACCGAAGTGGAGACTGCGCTCGAGGACCTGGCGACCCGACCGGACGGGCCCTTCGTCGCACGCCTCGCACGCGAGCCCGGGCGGCGGGAGTCGCGCTACATGCACCTCTTCAGCGGCGAGGCACCGCCGGCCGCCGAGGAAAGCGCCGAACCGGCGCTGCGTTCAGTGTCGGAAGGCGTGCCGGCTCTTGGCGAGCGGGTCGCTGCGCTCGAAGCCGCGGTCGCCGCGTTGCGCGGAGAACTCGAGGCGCTCAAGTCGGGGCGCTGATGGCCACGCGCTGATTCGCCGGAAATCGTCACCCGGCATCGGTCGGCTCTGCACACCGTCGGCCTGGCCGAAACACTTCCATTACTGGCATTGACATCCGGTGACGACTATCGATGCCATTGGAAGGACCGATTGGATCTATCGGGAGGGGGACTTCACACTTCGTCCACCTGCAAGGCGCAAACGAACAAAGGCAAGTACATGTCAACGGAATCAAAGTGCCCTTTCTCCGGTGGAACTGGAAGCCAGACTGTGTCCGTGGCCCCGACGAATGCGACGTGGTGGCCCAGCCAGCTGAACCTGAGAATGCTGCACTCGCAGTCCTCGAAGTCCAATCCCATGGGCGAGGCGTTCGATTACGCCGAGGAGTTCAAGACGCTCGACCTGGATGCCGTGACCAGGGACCTGACTGCGCTGATGACGGACTCTCAGGACTGGTGGCCGGCTGACTATGGCCACTATGGCCCGTTCTTCGTCCGCATGACCTGGCACGCCGCGGGCACGTATCGCATCGCCGATGGTCGCGGCGGCGCCGGCACGGGCGCCCAGCGCTTCGCCCCGCTCAACAGCTGGCCGGACAACGGCAACCTCGACAAGGCGCGTCGCCTGCTCTGGCCGATCAAGCAGAAGTACGGCCGCAAGCTGTCCTGGGCCGACCTGCTGGTGTTCGCGGGCACCGTCGCGATGGACTCGATGGGGTTCAAGACCCTCGGTTTCGGCGGCGGTCGTCCTGACATCTGGGAACCCGAGGACGAGATCAACTGGGGGCCGGAAGCCAAGTGGCTGGGCGACGAGCGCTACAGCGGCGATCGTGAGCTCGCCAATCCGCTCGGCGCGGTCCAGATGGGCCTGATCTACGTGAACCCGGAAGGCCCGAACGGGAAGCCTGACCCGATCGCCTCCGCGCGTGACATCCGTGAGACCTTCGCGCGCATGGCGATGAACGACGAAGAGACCGTTGCGCTGGTCGCGGGCGGCCACACTTTCGGCAAGGCGCACGGCGCTGCCGATCCGGGCAAGTACTGCGGTCGCGAACCCGAGGGAGCCGGCATCGAGGAGCAGGGCCTCGGCTGGAAGAACAGCTTCGGCAGCGGCAGTGGCGTGTACACGATCACCAGTGGCATCGAGGGCGCCTGGACCCCCGACCCGATCAAGTGGGACAACGGCTACTTCGAGACGCTGTTCGGCTACGAGTGGGAGCTGACGAAGAGTCCGGCCGGCGCTCACCAGTGGAAGCCCACGGACCCCGCCGCGGCGACCACCGTGCCGGATGCCCACGATCCGACGCTGCGCCACGCGCCGATGATGACCACGGCCGACATGGCCCTGCGCATGGACCCGGCCTACGAGAAGATCTCGCAGCGCTTCATGCAGAACCCGCAGGAGCTGCACGACGCGTTCGCCCGCGCCTGGTTCAAGCTGACCCACCGCGACATGGGTCCGCGCGCCCGCTACCTTGGCAAGCTCGTGCCGAAGGAAGAGTTCATCTGGCAGGACCCGATCCCTGCCGTCGACCACGCTCTGGTCGATGAGCAGGACATTGCGTCGCTGAAGGCCAGGGTCCTTGCATCCGGGCTGTCCATTTCCCAGCTGGTCTCGACTGCCTGGGCGTCGGCGGCGAGCTTCCGCGGCAGCGACAAGCGCGGCGGTGCCAATGGCGCGCGCATACGCCTCGCGCCGCAGAAGGACTGGGAGGCCAACCAACCGGCCGAACTGGCGCAGGTACTGTCAAAGCTGGAGGCCATCCAGAAGGAGTTCAACGGCGCACAGCTCGGCGGGAAGAAGATCTCGCTGGCCGACCTGATCGTGCTCGGCGGCGGCGCGGCCATCGAGGCCGCCGCAAAGAAGGCCGGCGTTGAGGTAAAGGTGCCCTTCTCGGCGGGCCGCATGGATGCTTCGCAGGCGCAGACGGACGTCGAGTCATTCGCGGTGCTGGAGCCGGCCGCGGATGGCTTCCGCAACTACGCCCGCAAGGGGCTTGAAGGGGCCACGGCCGAGTTGCTGCTGGACCGCGCGAACCTGCTGACGCTGACCGCACCCGAGATGACGGTGTTGATCGGCGGCCTGCGCGCGCTGGATGCGAACGTCGGCCGCTCGAAGCACGGCGTCTTCACCCAGCGGCCCGGGACGCTGACCAACGACTTCTTCGTGAACCTGCTCGACATGGGCACGAAGTGGCAGAAGTCCGCGACCGACGAGGGCGTGCTGGAAGGCCGCGATCGGGCTACGAGCGAACTCAAGTGGACGGGCACCGTCGTCGACCTCGTCTTCGGCTCGAACTCGCAACTGCGCGCGCTGGCAGAGGTCTACGCGAGCAGCGACGCAAAGCACGCCTTCGTGCAGGACTTCGTGGCCGCCTGGGCCAAGGTGATGAATCTGGATCGCTTCGACCTGGCCTGATGCTGGAGGGCGGGCCTCGCGAGGCCCGGACCCTGCAGCCTCGACCCGGCATCAGCGAAGGCACTAATACCCTTTCGCGAGGTCCACGACCGACAGCATCTTCTCCCCCGCCACGTAACGCCGCAGGTTCTCGCGCAGGATGGCGAAGCGCACCTGCTCATCGACGTCGGACTCCGCTGACACGTGCGGCGTGATGATCACGTTCGGAAGCCTCCAGAGCGGGTTGTCCGCCGGCAGCGGCTCCGGGTCGGTGACGTCGAGGCCCGCGCCGGCGATCCGGCCGCTCTTGAGCGCGGCGACGAGATCCGCCTGCACCACGCTCTTGCCGCGCCCCACGTTGATGAAGTACGCGCCCTGCTTCGCAGCGGCGAAGAAACCCGCATCGAACATGCCAGTGGTCGCCGGCGTGAGCGGCACCGTGTTGACGATGAAATCCGCCTCGCCGGCCAGCTTGCCGAGTTCGTCCGGCAACCCGACGTAGCTCACGAAGGGCGGACCCTCGCGCCCGCTGGCCCTGGTGGCGACGACGCGCATACCGAGCGCGCTGGCTCGCCTGGCCACCTCGGTGCCGATGCCGCCCAGACCCACGACCAGCACGGTCTTGCCCTCGAGGGCAGTCAGCTTTGCAGGCGGTGGGAGTTCGCGCGTCCAGCGCGCGGCTGCACGCTCGAGGATGTAGAAGTCGAGGCCCCGAGTGAGGGCGAGCATCATCGCGAGCACATGTTCCGCCATCACCGGCGCCGCGACACGCTGCATGTTCGTCAGCAGAATCTTCCGCTCCGTCATCGCCGGTATGGCGACGCAACGCTCGACGCCCGCCCAGTACACCTGGATCCACCGGATCGCGGTCCCGGCCGCGAGCAACTCAGGCGTACAGAAGCCGAGCACGGCGTCCACTCCCCCGGCCAGCGTTGCGGCCTCCGCCGGGTCCTTGGCGGGTACCAGTTCCACGCCGGGCGCGACCGCCTGCAGTGCCGGCAGCAGTGCAGGACTGAGGTTCCAGAACAGCACTTTCTTCGGTCGCTGCCAGCCCGCAAGCTCGCGCACCGGTGTCGCGGACTCCTGCAATCCGAGTTGCCCGACCAGGCTTGCTGCCCCCGGCTCGGGCAGCACGGCGGGCTGATCCGCCGTCGCTACCCCACAGAACACGGCGACCGCGAGCAGGAGTATCCGCGGGACGCAACACTTCCGGCGCGGGCTGATCATGCTCATCTCCCTTTTCACGACCATGGTACGAGTACCGAACCTAGACTAAAGCGCGCGCCCTGGCTAGCCGCGAGCATTTCTGCGGATACTATTCACGCCATGGCAGATGGGCGCCGACACGCCGCAGTCCTCGACGATGACCACGCAGCCTTCATCCAGGGCGGCGTGTCGATAGTCGTCGCCACACGCGATGCGGACCTGGTGCCGGATGCGGTACGCGGGTGCGGCTGCCGCGTGTCGCGCGACCGGCGCAGCGTCACGGTACTCATCGAGTCGCTGCGGATCGGGCCCGCGGTCGCGAACATCGAGGCAAACGGGATGATCGCGGTCGTGTTCAGCCAGCCGAGCACACACCGGACGATCCAGCTCAAGGGCACGGACGCACGAGTTGTGCGCGTTGCACCCCGGGACCGCGGTCTCGTCGAACGGAACCTCGCGGCCTGGATCGACGAACTCACGGCAATCGGCTACGGGCCGGAGTTCGCGCGCGCGGTTCACGGCAACGTTCCGGATGCGATGGTCGCGCTCGTGTTCACACCGACAGCTGCGTTTCAGCAGACGCCCGGACCCGGTGCCGGCGACAGGCTGCGGAGCTGACCATGGTTCCGACACTGCATTCGATCCGGCCCGCACTCGAGGGCGCCGTCCCGGCGGTGATCGCAACCTGCGCGCATGACGGCACGCCGAACGTGTCCTACATCTCCGAGGTTCACTACGTCGACCCGGAGCATGTCGCGCTCTCGTTCCAGTTCTTCAGCAAGACGCGCCAGAACGTTCTAGAGAACCCGCGCGCGACACTCGTCGTCATCCATCCGGGCACGGGCGCCCAATATCGGCTCGCGGCGCGCTACCTTCGCACGGAGGAGTCGGGGCCGCTGTTCGAATGCATGAAGGCCAAGCTGGCCGGGATCGCGTCCCATTCGGGCATGACCGGTGTGTTCCGCCTGCGCGGCTCGGACGTGTACCGCGTCGAGTCGATCACCGAGGTGTGCGTCGCTTCGATCCTGTCGGTCGCACCCCCGGTCAATTACATCGCGCCGCTGCGCACAGCCGTCACGCGGATGGCTGGCGCCCCGGACCTCGCCGCGCTGTTCGACAACCTGCTCGACTGCCTGCGCGACGGATTCGGCATCGGGCACGCCATGGTGCTCATGAGCGACCTTGCCGGCGACAGGCTCTACACCGTTGCGAGCCGCGGCTACGCGCAGTCGGGCGTGGGAGCGGAGATCCACCCGGGCGATGGAGTGATCGGAGCGGCAGCGCTGGCAAGGACGCCCATCCGGATTTCCCATGCGACGTCGGAATTCGGCTACGGACGCGCGGCACGCGAGCTCGCGGCGAGCCGCGGCCTGGTCGCCAGGCTCGTCGACGAGATCCCCTTCCCCGGACTGCCGGAATCACAGAGCCAGATCGCGGTACCGATGCTGGCCGGAGGGCACCTGGTCGGCGTACTTTTCGCGGAAAGCCCCGCGACCGGCAAGTTCGGCTACGAGGAAGAGGACGCCCTGTGCGTGCTCGCGAGCGTTGTTGCGAACTCCGCCGACCTGTACGAGACAGCGCCCGAACCGGCGGACGACCTGCGCCGGACCGCCCCGCCGCTATCGGCCGCGCCGACCGGCGCACCGGTGCGGATTCGCCATTACACCGAGAACGACAGCATCTTCGTGGACGAGGATTACCTGATCAAGGGCGTGGCCGGAGCGATCCTCTGGAGGCTGGCGCGCGGCTACGTGGAAGAGCACCGCAGCGAGTACTCGAACCGGGAGTTGCGTCTCGATCCCTCGATCCGGCTGCCGGACCTCAGCGAAAACCTCGAAGCCCGCCTGATACTGCTGCAGCGCCGGCTCGAGGAGCGCTGCCCGGCACTGGGGATCGAGAAGACGGGCCGCGGACGCTTCCGTTTCTGCGTCCGGCGGCCCATCCAGCTCGTCGATATTCCACGTTGACCCGGACAGCCTAGCGGGTCGACGCCTGCTTCGCGTCCACCTGGGGCACGAACACGAAATACGGCGTATTCACCCTGGCACCCGGCGCTGCGTACGCCGGGACGGCAACGCCAGCAGCCCCGAGACTCCGCACGAACGCGTAGACCGCCTTCAGGTCCTCGTCGGTCATTGCGCGCAGGTTGAACCAGGGCATCGGCGGGAGACGTTCCTGCCGCGCGTGCTTCAGCCACTGCGCCTCGGTCATCGAGTTGAGCACCAGCCGCAGGTTGGCGGGATAGCTGGTACCCCAGGGCCCCTGGTACCCCACCGGGACGCCGGTCAGCCACTCCTTCTCCGGCACCTTGGCGCCGGCCTCCGGGTAGCCCGGCGTATGGCAGTCGTTGCAACCGCCGATCGTGACCAGATAGCGACCCCGCGCCACGCGGGCGTCCTTGGCGGCATCGCCCGCCGACGCCTGCACTGAAGGTCCCGCCATGATGAAAAGGGCCGCCAATGTGCCCCATGCGACTCGTCTGCTCATGATGACCACCCCTCTGTGTGTGACTTGTTCGACGGGGTCAGTCTGCGACGGGACGCGGCAATCGTTTGCTAAATGCTCCCTAGCGGAATCCTAAAGATTTATTAAGCGCCACTCAGCCCAGCCCCTCGCGCGCCATCCTGCGACGCAGGTACGCGATCTGCGTCTGCAGCGGCAACCCCTTCGGGCAGACGTCGTGGCAGCCGAGCAGCGTCATGCAGCCGAATACGCCGTCGTCGTTGCCGACGAGTTCGTAGAAGTCCGCATCCGTGCGCGAGTCGCGTGGGTCCAGGGCGAACCGCGCGATCTTGTTGAGACCCACGGCGCCGACGAAATCCTCGCGCATGCGGGCCGTGCCGCAGGCAGCGACGCAGCAGCCACACTCGATGCAGCGGTCGAGCTCGTAGATCCTGTCCGCGAGCTCGGGCTCCATGCGCTCCTCGAGCCTGCCGAGGTCGCGTTCCTTGCCGAGCGAGTGCACCCAGGTCTCGAGCCGCTCGCTCATGCCGCGCATCCACTTGCCGGTGTTCACCGACAGGTCGGCGATCAACTCGAATGCCGGCAGCGGGGTCAGCGTGATGTCGGCCGGCAGGTCCTTGGTCAGCGTCCGGCAGGCCAGGCCGGGCCGGCCGTTGACGACCATCCCGCAGCTGCCGCAGATGCCGGCGCGGCAGACGAAATCGAAAGCGAGCGACGAGTCGAGCTGCTCGCGGATCTCGTTCAGCGCGATGAACAGCGTCATGCCCGCCGCTTCCTCGAGCTCGAAGTTCTCGAGGCGCGGCTCGCTCGCGGGGTCGCGCGGATCGTGGCGCAGCACATGGAAGTGCAGCTTGCGTGGCGTGGCGGTCTGGACCGGGTCGCTCATGGCAGCTTCTCGTCGATGCGCTCGTTCCGCCCGCGAAAGCGTTCCGGCAGCAGGTGTTCGTAGGGCATCAGCGCGGCCTGGACCGCATGGCGGCCGGCGGACGCCAGGCCCTCGCGCAGCTTCGCGACCTCCGCGGCCCGCAGCGCCGGTGTCGGGATGATCGACGTAGTTCTTCGCGCCGTAGCCACGCCAGCCGGGCGGCAGCTCCATCGTCATCACGTCGAGTGGTTCGTACGCGAGGCTCGGCAGCGTGTCGGACGGATCCCGCCAGGTCGCGAGCGTGCGCTTGAGCCAGGTCGTATCGTCGCGACGCGGGAAATCCTCGCGGAAATGCGCGCCACGGCTCTCGGTACGGGCAAGCGCACCGGAGGCGACGCACAGCGCCACCTTCAGCATCTTCTGCGTCCTATAGGCGGTGACGAGCTCGGGGTTCGGCCCGTCCACCTTGTAGCGCAGCCCGATCCGGCGGCTGCGGACGAGGAGCGCCTGCAGCCGGTGCACGGCCTCCTCCAGGTCGGCGCCGCTGCGGAAAATGCCGACCCGGTCGGTCATGACCTGCTGCATCTCCATCTTGAGCGCGTCCGCGCGCTCCGGTCCGCTCCCATTCAGCAACTCGTCCAGCTTCGCCCGCTCGACCGCCATGGCCTCGCGCACCAGCGCGGTCGGGATGTCGAGGTCGCCGGCCGGGCTTTCGCAGAAGTCCGCGATGAACTCGCCCACGATCATGCCGGCCACGACCGTCTCGGCGACCGAGTTGCCGCCCAGCCGATTGAACCCGTGCATGTCCCAGCAGGCCGCTTCGCCTGCCGCGAAAAGCCCCCTCAGCGTGCGGCTCTCGCCCGTGTGGAACGTCCGGATGCCGCCCATCGTGTAGTGCTGCGCGGGCCGCACCGGGATCCACTGCTCCGCCGGGTCCACGCCGAGGAAGTAGTGGCAGATCTCCTTGACCTCGCGCAGGTTGTGCTCGATGTGGGCCCGGCCGAGCAGCGTGATGTCGAGCCAGAGGTGCTCGCCGAACCGCGACTTCGCGGCATTGCCCTTGCGGATGTGCTCCTCCATGCGACGCGAGACGACGTCGCGGGAAGCGAGTTCCTTCTTTTCCGGCTCGTAGTCCGGCATGAAGCGGTGGCCGTTGGCGTCGCGGAGCAGTCCGCCGTCGCCGCGGCAGCCCTCGGTCACGAGGATGCCGGCCGGGAAGATGCCGGTCGGGTGGAACTGCACTGCCTCCATGTTGCCGAGCGTGGCCACCCCGGTCTCGAGCGCGATCGCCGCGCCGATGCCCTCGCAGATCACGGCGTTGGTCGTCACGCGGTAGACGCGGCCGGCCCCACCGGTCGCGATGGCGGTGGCCTTCGCGACGTAGGCGGTGAGCTCGCCGGTGATCAGGTCGCGAACGACGGCGCCGTAGCAGCGCGAGCCGTCGTGGATCAGCGCGATCGCCTCCTTGCGCTCGTGGACCGGCACGCCCTGCGCGATCGCCTGGTCGCCGACCGCGAACAGCATCGCGTGGCCCGTGCCGTCGGAAACGTAGCAGGTGCGCCACTTGCGCGTGCCGCCGAAATCGCGCTGCGCCACGAGCCCGTGCGCCTCGTCGCGCTCGGTGATCGTGACCTTCTGGCTGTTGATGATCACCTCGCGGTCGCCGCGCTGCACGCGGCTCCAGGGCACGCCCCAGGCGGCGAGCTCGCGCACGGCCTTTGGAGCCGTGTCGACGAACATGCGCACCACCTGCTGGTCGGCGCCCCAGTCGCTGCCGCGGACCGTGTCCTCGAAGTGGACGTCCTCGTTGTCGCCCTCGCCCTTCACCACGTTGCCGAGGCTGGCCTGCATGCCCCCCTGGGCCGCCGCCGAATGGGATCGCTTCGGCGGTACGAGCGACAGCACGATGGCATCGTGGCCGCGACGCCGGGCGCCGATTGCGACGCGCAGGCCGGCGAGTCCCCCGCCGATCACCAGCACGTCGGTGTAGATGACCTTCATGGCGCATGCCCCGTCGCCATGCCGGCGGGTACGTAGGGCTGCCCGTAGAGCGGTGCGTGCTCGATGCCGATCTTCATGTAGGCCGCCAGCGTCGCGAGGCCGAGCAGCAGGAAGAACGCCGTGATGACCCACTTGAAAGCACGCAGCCGCTGCCGCGTCCGGGCGGGGTCGGCGCCCTCGAACCAGCCCCACTTGAGTGCCAGCCGGTAGAGCCCGATGCCGCCGTGGAACTCGACCGCGAACAGCATCACGAGGTACAACGGCCACATCAGGTCGCTCCAGACACGATCGGCCGACTCGAACGGGCCGATGCGGTCCGGGCGGGTCAGCATGATGTAGAGATGCACCGAGGCCATGAAGAACAGCGCGAAGCCGGTGACGACCTGCCAGTACCAGAGCGTCGTGTCATCGTGCTTCATGTCGGCCATGTGCTCGCGGTACGTACGGTACTGGCGGTAGCTCGACGGGAACTTGCGCAGCGCGAGCGCGGCGTGCGCGATGAAGAGCGCGAACACGGTGCCGACGATCAGCGACACCAGCCAGTACAGCGGCCGGCCGAACAGGAAATAGCCCTCGAAGACGCGCGCCACCGTCCACATCGCGTCCTTGCCGAGCAGGATGGTGGACACGAAGAACATGTGGCCCCACATGAACAGGCCGAGCGCGAGGCCGGTCCCGCTCTGCAGCAGGTCGAGCCTGGCCGGCCAGCGCGACTTTGCCCGCGAGCCGGGCGGTTCGGCCTTGTCGGACGACTCGACGATGGTATTCACGCGGCAGTGTCCCGGGGAACGCGGGCGAGGGCTGGATTTCGATTGATCGGGGCGGTTCAGGGCCATAAGTGTTTTCCGCAGGCAATGAATCGCCTGCCCCTGCCTATAGTCCAGCCCGGGGCCAACCGACGACAAATGAATCCTTATCTCTCCTTCCTCGTCTACCTGGTTGCGATCCTCGCGTTCGTAGCGCTCACGCTGTGGCTCAACAAGGTGGTCGGCCCGAAGCCGGTGGCGTCGGCGATGAAGCTCGAGCCGTTCGAGTGCGGCGCGACCGCGATCGAGCAGGTCAACGTCAAGGCCGTACCGGTCAAGTACTACGCCATCGCGATCGTGTTCATCCTGTTCGACCTCGAGACGGTGTTCCTTTTCCTCTGGGCGCTCGGCGCCCAGCCGCTCACCGGCGGGCTGCTCGTGGCCCTGGGAGTCTTCATGGTGCTGCTGGTCGTCATCATGCTGTACGTCTGGCGCACCGGGCTGCTGGAAGAGGTGACCCAGTGAGCACCCAGCCGGTCCGGCAGGCTCCCTCGGGCGCGTTCGAGTACATGACGACGAAGAAGGACGAGTTCGTCGGCTGGGCCCGCAAGTTCTCGCTGTTCCCGTACCCGTTCGTCACCGCCTGCTGCGCGATGGAGTTCATGTCCGTGAGCTCCACGCTCTACGACACCGACCGCTTCGGCGCCGCACTGCCCCGCTTCACGCCGCGCCAGTCGGACCTGCTGATGGTCGTCGGCACCGTGACCCACAAGCAGGCGCCGATCCTGAAGAAGGTCTACGAGCAGATGTGCGAGCCGAAGTGGGTCATCGCCTTCGGCGTGTGCGCCACCAGCGGCGGTTTCTACCAGAACTACGCGGCCCTGCCTGGCATCGACAAGATCATCCCGGTGGACCTCTACATACCCGGCTGCCCGCCGCGGCCGGAGATGGTCATCGACGGCATCATGAAGCTGCAGGACCGCATCGCCCGCGACCGCCACCCGATCATCAACGAGAAGTTCTGAGCATGAGCGAGGCGCTGTTCGGGCAGATCCGCGAGCACCTCGCCGAGGTGACGCTGGAAGCCGTCGTGGCTCACGGCACGCTCGCGCTGCTCGTCGAGCCGGCGCAGTTCCTCGTGGTCGTCGGCTCGCTGAAGGACTCGTTCGGTTTCGACATGTTCCTCGACGTGACGGCCGTGGACTGGCCGGAGCGCCAGCCGCGTTTCGACGTCGTCTGGCACTTCTACTCGACGCGGCACTTCGTCCGGGTGAGGGTCAAGGCCCGCGTGCCGCTCGCCGACCCGACGGTGGACACGCTGGTGCCGCTTTACGGCTCGGCCGGCTACATGGAGCGCGAATGCCACGACATGTACGGCATCGTGTTCCGCGGCAACGACGACCTGCGGCCGATCCTGCTCTACGAGGGCTTCGAGGGTCATCCGCTGCGCAAGGACTATCCGAAGCAGAAGGAACAGCCCCTGGTTCCCTACCGGGACGCGAAGCCATGAGCGCCCGGGCACCCGACACGCTGCCGAACCCGATCCGGCCCGCATTCACCGAAGGCAGCCGCGAAGGCTCGGTGATCGTCAACATCGGCCCGTCGCACCCGGCCACGCACGGCACGATCCAGATCGTGGCGGAGCTATCGGGCGAGCGGGTGGTGCGCACGGACGTCCACTGCGGCTACCTGCACCGGGGTTTCGAGAAGGAGTGCGAGTCGCACACCTGGCACAACCTGATCCCCTACGTCGACCGGCTCAACTACTGCTCGGCGCTGATCAACGACTTCGCCTACTGCGAGGCGGTCGAGAAGCTGATGGGGATCGAAATTACCCCTCGCGCCAGGTACCTGCGCACGCTGCTCGCCGAGTACTCGCGCATCGCCGACCACCTGACCTGCATCGCCGCCGCGCTGATGGAACTCGGCGCGATGACCGCGTTCCTGTATCTCGTCACGATCCGCGACTACATCTACGAGCACCTCGCCGACCTGACCGGCGCGCGCGTCACCTACAGCTACGGACGCATAGGCGGCCTCGCCGGCGACCTGCCCGAGGGCTGGCTGAAGCGCCTGGGCGACATCCTGGACGAGATGGAGACCTTCACCGGGCGCGTGCACGGCCTCGTCGACCGCAACCGCATATTCATCGACCGCATGCGCGACGTGGGTGTCCTCTCCACCGCCGACGCGATCAGCTGGGGTTTTACCGGCCCGCTGCTGCGCTCGACCGGCGCGCCTCGCGACCTGCGCAAGGACACACCGTATCTCGCGTACGCCGAGCTCGACTTCGAGGTGCCGGTCGGCATCAAGGGCGACAACTACGACCGCTACTACGTGCGGATGCGCGAGATAGACGAGTCGGCGCACATGATCCGCCAGCTGATGGAGATGCTGCCGGAAGGCCCGCTCTGCGTGGATGACCGGCGCTGCACTTTCCCGGAAAAGAGCCTCGTCTACACCGAGATCGAATCGCTGATCAATCATTTCAAGCTGGTGATGGAAGGCCCGCAGGTTCCTCCCGGCGAGGTCTACTCGGCACACGAGGGCGCGAACGGCGAGCTCGGCTTCTACATCGTGAGCGTCGGCGGCGGCGTGCCGTGGAAAGTGCACTGCCGGTCCCCGAGCTTCGTCCACATGGGCGGCGTGCACCGGATGCTCGACGGCTACCAGCTCGCCGACATCGTCCCGACCTTCGGCTCGGTGAACATGATCGGCGGGGAGTGCGACAGGTGAAGCACCTCATCCCCGAGTTCGAAAAGCTGCGCGCGCGCTTTCCGGCAGGCTTCGAGTCGTCGCTGGTGCTGCCCTGCGTGCGACGCATCCAGGAAGACCGCGGCTACGTCGCCGATGGGGACATCGAGCAGCTGGCCGCATACCTCGGCGTGCCGCAGATCCAGATCGAGGAGGTACTGTCGTTCTACACGCAGTTCCGCCGCAAGCCGATCGGCCGCTGGCACCTGCAGTTCTGCCACAA
>CAWFXR010000014.1:0-15033 GCA_963819835.1 uncultured Gammaproteobacteria bacterium | reverse complement strand
CGTATTCGTCGCCGATGGCATACGCGCCGGCTCCGCCCGGCACGCCGGGTTCCGCCTCAACGGCCCGCAGCGCTGGCGGCACCGGGTGCCGTCCCGCCCGTGGCGCCCACGCACTCGCCCGACCAGGCCGTGACGGCCCCGATGGTCGGCACGTTCTATGCCGCGCCGGCGCCGGGCGCCAAGCCGTTCGTCGAAGTCGGCAGCGAAGTGAAGCAGGGCGACGTGCTCTGCATCATCGAGGCCATGAAGATGATGAACCAGATCGAGTGCGACAAGCCCGGGCGTGTCGTGTCCGTGCTGGCGAAAAACGGCGACCCCGTCGAGTTCGGCCAGACGCTGTTCGTGATCGAGTAATGCTCGACAAGGTCGTCATCGCCAACCGCGGCGAGATCGCCCTCCGGATCCTGCGCGCCTGCCGCGAGCTCGGCATCAAGACCGTCGCCGTG
The DNA here is from genome assembly GCA_963819835.1 of uncultured Gammaproteobacteria bacterium. GTDB lineage: Bacteria > Pseudomonadota > Gammaproteobacteria > Steroidobacterales > Steroidobacteraceae > RPQJ01. The sequence goes on along the minus strand of CAWFXR010000014.1, from coordinate 14,587 downwards.
CACTCGACGGCCGACCGCAACCTGAAGCACGTGCTGCTCGCGGACGAGACGGTGTGCATCGGCCCGCCGCCGTCGCGCGAGAGCTACCTGAACATGCCGGCGATCATCAGCGCGGCGGAAGTGACCGACTCCGTCGGCATACACCCCGGCTACGGGTTCCTCTCGGAAAACGCTGACTTCGCCGAGCGCGTGGAGAAGAGCGGCTTCACGTTCATCGGCCCGCGTGCCGAGACGATCCGCCTGATGGGCGACAAGGTGTCGGCCATCCAGACGATGAAGAAGGCGGGCGTGCCGTGCGTGCCCGGTTCCGACGGGCCGCTCGGCAACGAGCCGGACGAACTCCTGCGCATCGCACGCGAGATCGGCTTCCCGGTGATCATCAAGGCTTCGGGCGGCGGCGGCGGACGCGGCATGCGCGTCGTGCACAGCGAGGCGACGCTGCTGCACTCCGTGGGCGTGACGCGCGCCGAGGCGCTCGCGGCCTTCGGCAACGACCAGGTCTACATGGAGAAGTTCCTGGAGCGGCCGCGGCACATCGAGTTCCAGGTGCTCGCCGACCACTACGGCAACGTGATCTGCCTGGGCGAGCGCGATTGCTCGATGCAGCGACGCCACCAGAAGGTGATCGAGGAGGCGCCGGCGCCGGGGCTCACCGCCAGGCAGCGCAAGACCATGAGCGAGCGCGTCGCCGCAGCGTGTGCGGACATCGGCTACCGCAGCGCCGGCACGCTCGAGTTCCTCTACCAGGACGACGAGTTCTACTTCATCGAGATGAACACGCGCATCCAGGTCGAGCACCCGGTGACGGAGATCATCACCGGCATCGACCTCGTGAAGGCACAGCTCAGGATCGCGGCGGGCGAGCGCCTGCCGTGGTCGCAGGAGGACGTGCAGATCCGCGGGCATGCGATCGAGTGCCGCATCAACGCCGAGGACCCGAAGAAGTTCACTCCGTCACCGGGGCCCGTGAAGCTCTGGCACGCGCCGGGTGGACCGGGCGTGCGCGTGGACAGCCACCTGTACACCGGCTACAGCGTGCCGCCCTACTACGACTCGCTGATCGCCAAGATCATCGCGTTCGGGGAGGACCGCGACACGGCGATCGCACGCATGCGAAATGCGCTGAGCGAGATCGTGGTCGAGGGAATCAAGACCAACGTGCCGCTGCACCAGGAGATCTTCCAGCACGCGGCATTCCGAGCCGGCGGCACGGACATCCACTACCTCGAGCGGCGGCTCGGGCTCAAGTAGCGGTCCCCCGGCGCAAGCCGCATGTCACGGGGCTTCAACAGCAGAGGTGTTACCCCACCAGGGCTCTTACGACTGCCGACCTTTGTCGGCGCGCTTGCGCCGCCACAGATTGAGGAAGTGAACAACAACCTCCAGCGATGCGCCTGCCGCCGCCCCGAGCGCAACAGACAGGGCGAGTTGTCCTCTTGACGCACCGTACGCCGCGCCCAGGGCAGCTCCAATGGCTGTTGAAACACCAATGCTCATGAATCGCCTCCGCCAACTGCAGGCGCAGCCCCCGAGCCGGCCCGCCCTCACTTCCACAGTGACCGCCCAATGCCCGGGCAGTGTGCTGATCAGACTACATCACGACCAGTGGGATCGCGGTTAAGCGGGCCACCATTGTCGAACGACGACCGCGATTGGCACGCATCGACTGCAACTACTCCGGGCCGTCGGCAGCCACTATGCGATTCGGAATTGGCGAGCAACGCCATGAACACCGCGCTCAGCAGCAGAAGAACCGCATAGGCCTTCACCGCTGTCGGGCGGGCGCCGGCAAGTGCGGTGTCACGCATCGAGTTCTCCTCACCTGGCGTCAATGAACGAAGGGGCATGCCAGACCGATTCGGACCGCATCGACCCTGCCCATGGCGGGGGGCGAAGCGAGCCCGCCAGGCCTCGTAGGCGATACTAGCGCCCCCGCAGATCCAAATGACGCCAGGGCCGCAAGCCAATGCCTTTCCTGCAACTGACGCTCGACATCGGACGGGCCGAGCCCGAGCCCTGCGAGGACGTGCTGTTCGACCTCGGCGCGCTCTCGGTCACGCTCGAGGATGCGGCGGACGATCCCGTGCTCGAGCCTGCACCGGGCGAGACGCCGCTCTGGCCCACGATCCGCATCAAGGCACTCTTTCCGGCCGATATCGATCGCGACGATATCCGCGGCTCGGTCGCGACCCGCCTGCCCCACTGCGCGGCGCTGCGCTTCGAGGCGATCGCCGACAAGGCCTGGGAGCGCGAGTGGCTCAAGGACTTCGGGCCGATGCGTTTCGGGCGCCGCCTATGGGTCTGTCCGGGCGGGCTGCCTGCCGGCGGCACCGACGCGGTGCGCGTCGAACTCGATCCCGGGCTCGCTTTCGGCACCGGGACGCACCCGACAACCTCGATGTGCCTCGACTGGCTCGACGGCCACGACCTTTCTGGCCGCGACGTCGTGGACTACGGCTGCGGCAGCGGGATCCTCGCGATCGCGGCGCTCAAGCTCGGCGCGGCGCACGCTCTGGCCGTGGACATCGACCCCCAGGCGCTGATCGCCACGCGGGACAATGCGCTGCGCAACCGTATCGTGTCCGGATTGACCGTTACCGGCGACCCTGCGCTGGCGGACCGGTCGGCCGATCTGCTGATCGCGAACATCCTGGCCGGGCCGCTGGTCGACCTTGCGCCGAGGTTCGCGGCCGCGGTCAGGCCAGGGGGCTGGATCATCCTGAGTGGGATCCTCACCGGACAGGCGGATGCCGTGACAGCCGCTTACCGGGCGTGGTTTGATATTGCACTGACCGCGACGCGCGAAGGTTGGGGGTTGCTCTCGGGACGAAGGCGCGCGGACTAAGCGGATCAAGTAGAGAAGCAGATCGGCCAGATGTACTCCCAGTGTCCTGAATGCCACACGCGTTTCCGCGTGACCGCGGAAGTGCTGCGCGTTGCGCGCGGCACCGTGCGTTGCGGTCGCTGCGGCAATGCTTTCGACGCTCTGGCGAGGCTGAGCGACACGGTCCCGCCCGCCCGCGTCGAGGCCGACGAACTGCCCGCCAACGTTGGCGGCACGGCGCTCGCCGCACTGCCAGACGCCGTCGTCGCCGCCGAGTACCACTTCACGGCGGATGACCTCGAAAAGGTATTCATCGACGCGCAGGACTGGCAGAGGCAGTTTGGCCCCGAAGCCGAGGGCGTCGCCGGTCGCGGGCGGTCCCGCTGACGCGGCGGCCGACGGGCACTCCGTCCTGGTGGACGAAAGTGAACCGCTCGAGGACATCACGCTCGAAGGCGAGAGGATCAGCATCGAGGCGCTGCCAGGGCTTGGTGGAGACGACCTGGCCGCAGCCGCAGCCGACGAGCGTGACGTCCGTGACCTGCGTGACCTCCGTGGCGACCGGGAAGTCGACGACGTCCGTATCGTCGATGACGACCAGTACGATCTCGACTCGACCGACGAGTTCGAGGTACTGGACGTTCCGGACGCGGCCTCTCCGCAGGACGACGACACCGGGACTCTGGCCTACCCGGGACCGGCTCGCGACGGCAACAATGCGCCGATACTCGATTACCTGCTTGAGCCGGATCCGCAGCCAGAGCCGCAGGCTCCATCCTTGCCTTTGCCGGAGCCCCAACCGGTGACCGTCGCGCCGGCTCCGCAGCGCTGGCGTCGACTGGAGGAAGCCGCAGCGGAAGTCCCGATCACGGCGCATCGCGAGGAGGCCGTCGAGCGCGAGCGCTCCGGCTGGCGGACGTTTGCCTGGGGCATTGCCTGCCTGCTGCTCGCAATCGGGATGGTGGCTCAGGTTACGCATCACTATCGCCACGACCTGATGCGCAACCCGACGCTGGGCAGCGTCCTGCGCGAGGTCTATGGCCTCCTTGGACTGCCGCTGTCGGCGAACTGGGACCTTGCCGCGTACGAGCTGCGGCAGTGGGGTAACGGCACCGACGACCCGGATGACGATCGCATCAGCATCCGGGCAAGCCTCACCAACCGCGCCCTGTTCGCCCAGCCACACCCGATCCTGCGCCTCGAACTGGAGGACCGGTTCGGGGAACCGATCGCAGTGCGGGATTTCGAACCGGCTGACTACCTGAAGAATCCGACGGAAGCGTCGCAATTGCTGGGCCCGTCGGCGAGCACCGAAGCCGAGATCCTGATCCTGAATCCAGGTCCGGATGCGGTCGGTTACCGGCTGGACGCCTGCATGCGCGAATCACCGGATCAGCTGCGCTGCGCGCTGGACACGGACCCGGGCTGAACCCATGTCGCGCATCCAGATCGGCCCCTATCGGCTGAACGGCCGCGTTTTCCTGGCGCCGATGGCGGGCGTCACCGATCTGCCCTTTCGCCGCCTGTGCCGGCGCATGGGTGCCGCGCTCGCAGCCGGTGAAATGCTCTCCGCCGATCCCCGGCTCTGGGACACCGGCGAATCGCGACGACGACGCGATCACTCCGGCGAGGACGAACCACGGGTAGTGCAGATCGCGGGAGGCGATCCGCAGATGATGGCGGACGCCGCCCGGCGCAACGTGGCGGCCGGCGCGCAGGTCATCGATATCAACATGGGCTGTCCGGCGAAGAAGGTCTGCAACAAGGACGCGGGGTCCGCGCTGCTGCGCGACGAAAAGCTGGTCGCGGAGATTCTCGAGGAAACGGTCCGGGCAGCCGGCGTTCCGGTCACGCTCAAGATCCGGACCGGATGGAGCGAAGAGCGGCGCAACGGCGTCGAGATCGCACGGATTGCGGAATCCGCCGGCGTCCAGGCGCTCGCGGTTCACGGTCGCACTCGCGCCTGCCGCTTCGACGGCGCGGTCGAATACGACACGATCGGCGAGATCAAGCAGGCCGTGCGCATTCCGGTCATTGCAAACGGGGACATCGACTCGCCGGCGAAGGCGGCGTGGGTGATGCGCGCGACCGGCGCGGACGCGGTCATGGTCGGGCGCGCGGCCCAGGGACGGCCGTGGATATTCCGCGAAATCGAAGCGGCGCTCGACGGGAGGGCCACGCCCGCAGTGCCGACTCCGGGCGAGGCCCGTGATATTATCTCGGCTCACTTGCGCGATTTGTACGTCTTCTACGGCGTAGAGGCGGGGGTCAGGATCGCGCGCAAGCACATCGGCTGGTATTGCCGGGGGCGCCCGCATGCGCAGGCCTTCCGTCAGTCCGTCATGCGGGTCGACTCGGCCGAGGGCCAGCTCGAGGCGGTGGAGTTTTTTTTCGCCGCGCTGGAATCGAGCCCTGCCGAGGCCGCCTGACGACAGGGGCAGTTGGAAAATCGAGGACAGGGGCATGGCGCCGCGCAAGAAGACACGCAGTCGCAGGGAATCGAGGCCGGCCACGCAGCCGGCAGGTCGCAGCGTTCCGCTGCGTTCGATGACGGAGCAGGCGCTCGACACCTATTTCACCAGCCTGAATGGCCACGCGCCGGGGCGTCTCTACGACCTTGTCATGCGTGAGGTCGAGGAGCCGCTGTTCCGGACGGTGCTCGAGTATGCAGAGGGCAACCAGAGTCGCGCAGCCGACATCCTCGGCATCAACCGCGGTACGCTCCGCAAGAAGCTGCGCAGCTACGGCCTTTGCGCCTGACCGGCGCGACCACGGGTAACCGAGCTTGAGCGAAAACATCCGGCGAGCCCTGCTCAGCGTTTCCAACAAGGAAGGCCTGGTCGACTTTGCACGCGCGCTGCGCGAACGCGGCATCGCGATCATCTCCACCGGCGGCACGGCCGCGCTGCTGCGCGAACACGGTGTCGAAGCCGCCGACGTGTCCTCGGTCACGGGGTTCCCCGAGATCATGGGGGGTCGGGTCAAGACGCTGCACCCGAAGATCCACGGTGGCCTGCTCGGACGACGCGGCACCGACGACGCGGTGATGGCCGAGCACGGCATCGATGCGATCGACCTGCTCGCGGTCAACCTCTACCCGTTCGCGGCGACTGTGGCGAAGCCGGGCTGCAGTTTCGAGGACGCGGTCGAGAACATCGACATCGGCGGCCCGGCCATGGTGCGCGCGGCCGCCAAGAACCACGAGCGCCTCACCGTGGTCGTCGATCCGCTCGACTACGGCACGGTGATCGCCGAACTCGACCGGGGCGGCGGTGCCGTCTCCCAGGAGACGCGACTCAGGCTCGCGACCAAGGCATTCGCACACACCGCGCAGTACGACGCGGCGGTTGCATCGTTCCTCGCCCGCGAGGCCCGAACCTCGACCGGAGAGTTCCCCGATCTGCTTGCGCTGCAGTTCCGCAAGCGGCTCGATCTGCGCTACGGCGAGAACCCGCACCAGCAGGCGGCGTTCTACGTCGCCTCCGACACGCAGGGCGCGTCCCTCGGCTCGGCCTCGCAACTGCAGGGCAAGGAGCTTTCGTTCAACAACCTTGCCGATGCAGACACCGCGCTCGAGTGCGTACGCCAGTTTCCGGCGCCTGCCTGCGTGATCGTCAAGCACGCGAACCCCTGCGGCGCAGCGATCGGCACCAGCATCGGCGCGGCCTACGACCGGGCATTCCGCACCGACCCGACCTCCGCGTTCGGCGGCATCATCGCCTTCAACCGGCCGCTCGACGGCGAGACGGCCCGCGCCATCCTCGAGCGCCAGTTCGTCGAGGTGATCATCGCCCCGTCGGTCGAGCCGGAGGCGCGCGAAGCCTGCGGAAAGAAGGAAAATGTCCGCCTGCTGGTCACCGGCGCCCTCGCCCCGAGTAATTCGCGCTTCGAGATCCGCAGCGTCAACGGTGGCCTGCTGCTGCAGACGCGCGACGATGGAATGATCGCGGCGACCGCGTTGCAGGTCGTGACCAGGCGCACGCCGACGCCCGCCGAGCTCGCCGACCTGATGTTTGCGTGGCAGGTCTGCAAGTACGTCAAGTCGAACGCCATCGTCTACGCGAAGGACGGCATGACGGTCGGAATCGGCGCCGGGCAGATGAGCCGGGTCGTCTCGAGCCGCATCGCGGCCATGAAGGCGCGCGACGAGGGACTCGATCCGACCGGGTCGGTGATGGCATCCGACGCGTTCTTCCCGTTCCGCGATGGCCTCGATGCCGCGGTCGAGCACGGCATCACCGCCGTGATCCAGCCGGGCGGGTCGAAGCGCGACGCGGAGGTCATTGCCGCCGCGGACGAGCACGGCATCGCGATGGTGTTCACCGGCATGCGGCATTTCAGGCACTGAGATGAAGATCCTGATCATCGGCTCCGGCGGCCGCGAGCACGCGCTCGCGTGGAAGGCCGCGCAGTCGCCGCGGGTCACGCAGGTCTTCGTCGCGCCGGGCAATGCCGGAACGGCGCGCGAGCCCGGCATGCGCAACGTGGACGTCGCCGCCGACGACATTCCGGGGCTGGTGCGCTTTGCGCTTGCCGAGAAGGTCGACCTGACGATCGTCGGTCCCGAAGGGCCGCTGGTGCTCGGCGTCACCGACGAGTTCATGGCCGCCGGACTGCGCTGCTTCGGGCCGAGCCGTGCGGCCGCCCGGCTCGAGGGCTCCAAGGCCTACATGAAGGAATTCCTGCGCCGCCACTCGATCCCGACGGCCGCTTATGCCACGTTCACGCGGCAGAATTTCGACGCGTCCTGGGTGCGCGCGCAGCGTGCGCCGCTGGTCGTCAAGGCGGACGGTCTCGCGGCGGGCAAGGGAGTCGTGATCTGCGCAACGTGCGACGAGGCGATCGCGACGGCGGAGGCGATGTTCGCGGGTCGCTTCGGCGCGGCCGGCGATACGATCGTGGTCGAGGAGTTCCTCGAAGGCGAGGAAGCGAGTTTCATCGCGCTGGTGGATGGCAGCCACGTGCTGCCGCTCGCAACGTCGCAGGATCACAAGCGTCGTGACGACGGCGACCTCGGGCCGAACACCGGTGGCATGGGCGCCTACTCCCCCGCGCCGGTCGTCACGCCCCGGGTACACGAGCGCGCAATGCAAGAGGTCATGTGGCCCACGGTGCGTGCGCTCGCCGCCGAAGGCACGCCGTACGTCGGCTTCCTCTACGCCGGCCTGATGATCGCCGCGGACGGCACGCCGAAAGTGCTCGAGTTCAACTGCCGGCTGGGCGACCCGGAGACGCAGCCCATCCTTGCGCGCATGCGCTCCGACATCACGACGCTCTGCGATGCCGCGCTCGATGCGCGCCTGTCGTCGGCGGTCGTCGACTGGGACCCGCGCGCGGCCGTGGGCGTCGTGCTGGCCGCCGGCGGCTATCCGGACACGACGCGCAGGGGCGACGTGATCCACGGCCTCGATGACAGCCGCGAAACTCCCCGGCAAGGTGTTTCACGCCGGTACCGCACTCGACGGCGATGCGGTGGTGACCAGCGGCGGACGGGTGCTGTGCGCCGTCGGACTTGGGCGTACGGTGCAGGCGGCCCAGCGACAGGCCTACGACCTCGTGCAGGCGATCTGCTGGGACGGCATGCAGTTCCGCAGGGACATCGGGCATCGCGCCATCGCGCGCGAGTAGCCGACGGCGCCGTTCAGGGCAGCGGCTCGTCGTCGCGGCTGCGCAACCCGGCCTCGCGCCGGATCAGGAACAGCCCCGCGCCGATCACGATGGCGCCACCCGCCAGGGTCACGGCACCCGGCAGCACGCCCCACACGACGAGGTCGAGCAGCACGCCCCAGAGCAGCGCCGTGTACTCGAACGGCGTCACCACGGAAGCAGGCGCGTTGCTGAACGCCTCGGTGATGAAGTGCTGCCCGAGCGAGCCGAAGAGCCCGATGCCGGCCAGCAGCGGCCAGTGTGCCCACAGCACGGGCGTCCATCCCGGGATCGAGAGCAGCCCGGCACCGACCGCGAGCAGGAAGGTGAACGAGAACACCATGCTCTCGGTCGTGTCGGTGCGCGCGAGCACTCGCAGCGTGATCACCGCAAGCGAATAGCACAGCGCGGCCACGACTGCCGCTACGCTCCCGACGGAAATCCACTGCGCGCCTTCCGGGCGCAGCATCAGCAGCACGCCGGCGAGGCCGACTCCGATCGCCATCCACTGCAGTCGCGTCACGCGCTCGCCGAGCATCTGCGCGGACAGCGCCGCGACCACGAGCGGCGCGCACATGAAGATCGAATACGTGGTCGCGAGCGACGACTCGCGCACCGCGTAGACGAAGCTGCCGAGCATCACGACCGACAGAACGCCGCGCAGCAGGTGCAGGCGCACGTTGACCGGCCGCAGCCTCGCGAGGCGGCCTCGCAGCAGGATCGGCAGCAGCACGAACGGCAACGAGGTCGCGCCGCGCAGGAAGCTCACCTGCAGCGGCGGGTAGTGCGCCGCGAGCAGCTTCAGCTGCGCGTCCATGAACGAGAAGAACGCGACCGCGGCCAGCATCGAGAGGATGCCGCGCATGTGCCCGGAGCCGTGCACTGGAATCGGGGAGGAGCCGGGGCGGCGGCCTGCCGCCCCGCGTGCCTCAGCGCTTCATCAGGTCGAAGAACTCGCCGTTGGTCTTGGTGTCCCGCATCTTGTCGATGAGGAACTCCGCGGCCGCCAGTTCGTCCATCGGGTGCAGCAGCTTGCGGATGATCCAGATCTTCGCGAGTTCGTCCGCCGAGGTGATGAGTTCCTCGCGACGCGTGCCGGACCGGTTGATGTTGAACGCCGGGTAGACGCGCTTTTCGGCGATGCGGCGGTCGAGGTGGATCTCGCTGTTGCCGGTGCCCTTGAACTCCTCGTAGATCACGTCGTCCATGCGCGACCCGGTGTCGATGAGCGCGGTCGCCATGATCGTCAGGCTGCCGCCCTCCTCGATGTTGCGCGCGGCGCCGAAGAAGCGCTTCGGGCGCTGCAGCGCGTTCGCGTCCACGCCGCCCGTCAGCACCTTGCCGGAGCTCGGTACCACGGTGTTGTAGGCGCGCGCGAGGCGCGTGATCGAGTCGAGCAGGATCACCACGTCCTTCTTGTGCTCCACCAGGCGCTTCGCCTTCTCGATGACCATCTCGGCCACCTGCACGTGCCGGCTCGCCGGCTCGTCGAAGGTCGAGGACACGACCTCGCCGCGCACGGTGCGCGTCATCTCGGTGACTTCCTCGGGCCGCTCGTCGATGAGCAGCACGATCAGGTACACCTCGGGGTGGTTGCCCGTGATCGAGTTGGCGATGTTCTGCAGCAGCATCGTCTTGCCGGCCTTCGGCGGAGAAACGATCAGCCCGCGCTGGCCTTTGCCGAGCGGCGCAATCAGGTCGATCATCCGCGCGGTGAGGTCCTCGGTGCTGCCGGTGCCGCGCTCGAGCTTGAGGCGCCGGGTCGGGTGCAGCGGCGTCAGGTTTTCGAACAGCACCTTGCTGCGCGCGTTGTCCGGCGAGTCGAAGTTGATCTGGCCGACCTTGAGCAGCGCGAAGTAGCGCTCGCCGTCCTTGGGCGGACGGATCAGCCCGGAAATCGAGTCGCCGGTGCGCAGGTTGAAGCGGCGGATCTGGCTCGGGCTGATGTAGATGTCGTCAGGCCCCGCGAGGTAGGAGCCCTCGGGCGAGCGCAGGAAGCCGAAGCCGTCCTGCAGGATCTCGAGCACGCCGTCGCCGTAGATGTCCTCGCCATTCCTCGCGTGCGCCTTGAGGATCGCGAAGATGATGTCCTGCTTGCGGGAGCGAGCCAGGTTCTCCATGCCCATCTGCTGCGCCATCTTCAGCAGCTCGGGGATCGGCTTGTGCTTCAACTCCGACAGGTTCATCGACCGGCGGCTTGCCTCGAGCTCTGCCGGGCTGATGACGTCCAGGTCTTCCGCGCCCTCGACGTAGTCGTCCGGCGGGAGTTCGTCCTGCCGCGGTCCACGGTTGCCGTCCGGGCCGCCGCCACCGCCGCCGCGTCCGCGCTTGCCAGGCCGGTTGCGGCCCTGGTTGCCCAGATAGCCCCTCACAGCTTGCCGTCCAGGAAAGCCGCCACGTCGGCCTTGCGGACCGCGCCGATCTTCTGGCCCTCCGCCTGTCCGTTCTTGAACAGGATCAGCGTCGGGATGCCGCGCACGTTGAAGCGCATCGGCGTCTTCGGGTTGTCGTCGACGTTGAGCTTGGCGATGACCACCTTGTCGGCGTACTCGCTCGCGATCTCGTCGAGCATCGGCGCGATCATCTTGCAGGGACCGCACCATTCCGCCCAGAAATCGAGGAGCACCGGGCGCTGGGATTTGAGCACGTCCTGCTCGAAGCTCGAGTCGGTGACGTGGATGATCTGCTGACTCACCAGAGACTACCTCCGCTGGCGTTGCGTTGACTGAAAAGGGACGACTTTGGCTGGAGAATGCAGGTCGCGCGGGAGTTATCGAGTGACGGCGCGATCTGCGTGAGGCAAACTATTGCGATTGCTGACTCTAAATGAGAATTCTGGGGTCCCGCTTCACCGGGCGTGTGTGCCAGGTCCTTCTGGGACCCGGCCGGCCGGCTTCGCTTCTGGCGGGAGCGGACACGGTGCCGCGAGTTGCGCCGTATTTGACCCCGCTTTTAACCAATTTGCAAGACCACATCCCGAGCATTTCCAACTGATGGCCGACGCACACCTTACCGAAGTCTCATTTACGAACCTCCACCTGCCCGAGTCGCTGGCCCGCGGTATCGCCGACGCCGGCTTCGAGCGCTGCACGCCGATCCAGGCCCAGACGCTGCCGCGCGCACTCGCCGGGTTCGACGTCGCCGGCCAGGCGCAGACCGGCACGGGCAAGACGGCGGCCTTCCTCGTCGCGCTGTACTCGCGGCTGCTCCGCGCCGAGGTGCCGCCGACCCGCAAGATCAACTCGCCGCTCGCGCTGATCATCGCACCGACGCGCGAGCTCGCGGTCCAGATCCACCACGACGCGGAACTGCTCGGCCAGTACACGGGCCTGAAGCTCTGCCTCGCTTTCGGGGGCGTCGATTACGAGAAGCAGCGGCGCGACCTCGAGGACGGCGTCGACATCCTGATCGGGACGCCCGGCCGCCTGATCGACTTCTACAAGCAGCAGGTCTTCGACCTGCGCTCGGTGCAGGTGCTGGTGCTCGACGAGGCCGACCGCATGTTCGATCTCGGCTTCATCGCGGATATCCGCTACATCATGCGGCGCCTGCCGCCACCGGACCAGCGCCTGAACCTGCTGTTCTCGGCGACGCTGGCCCAGCGCGTGCTCGAGCTCGCCTACGAGCACATGAACGACCCGGAGCTCGTGCGGATCGAGCCGGACAAGATGACCGTGGACCAGGTCCGCCAGGTGATCTACTTCCCGTCCATGGACGAGAAGCCACGACTGCTGGTCGGGCTGCTGCGCTCCATGGACCCGCAGCGCACGATGATCTTCGTCAACACGCGGCGCGGCGCCGAGGAGCTCGAGAACCTGCTGCGCGCCAACGGCTTCAACGCCCAGGCGATCTCCGGCGACGTCCCGCAGAGCAAGCGCCTGCGCCTGCTGCGGGACTTCCACAGCGGCGAACTCGCGATCCTGATCGGCACCGACGTCGCGTCGCGCGGCCTGCACATCCCCGACGTGAGCCACGTCTTCAACTACGACATGCCGCAGGACCCTGAGGACTACGTCCACCGCATCGGCCGCACGGCGCGGGCGGGCGCCGAGGGCGACGCGATCAGCCTGGGCTGCGAGGATTTCGTGCAGTCACTGCCCGACATCGAGGCTTACATCGGCCGCAGCCTGCCTCGCGCGGCGGTCAGCGAGAGCGAACTCGCAGACATCACCGTGCCGGCTCGCGAGCGGCGCCGTTTCGGCGGCCCGGGCACGGGCTCGCGCGGCGGATCGTGGCGGTGGCGGCGGCGTAGTGGCCGCGGCAGTAGTGGTGGCAGTGGCGGTGGCGGCCGACGCGATGTGCGCCGCGGTCCGCCGCGGGACCATGGCCGCACCGAGGTCCGCACGGAACGTCCGGCAGCCGCGCCTCCTGCAGCACCCTCGGGCCCGCCCAGGGAAGCCGGCGCGTCCGAGACGCCGGGCGGCGGCGCTGCCGCTGGCGAGCCGCGCAAGCGCCGCAGGCGGCGACGCGGCGGCGGCCAGGGACCGTCCGGCGGCGGCGCGCCCGGTGGCGGCGCGCCCAATCCGCCTGCGGAAGGCTGAAACGCGGGCTCGTTCAGGGCGCGAGGTCGGCCAGCGCACGGGTGCCCGCGATGCCGGGCGCTGCCGCGTGCACCGGCCGCGTCGAGTCCGGCTGCAGTACCTGGTAGAGCCAGCGCACACCCGCGTCCCGTGCGGCGGCGAGCACCGCCGCGCTGTCGTCCACGAACAGCGTGGAAGCCGGGTGAACGCCGTGCGCGCGCGCCAGGCGGGTCCAGAACTCAGGCGACTCCTTCGGCACGCCGAATTCGTGCGACGAGACGAGTTCGTCGAAGTGCCGGTCGAGCCCCGTCTGCTCTTTCTTGATCGCGAGGCTGATCGGGTGCGCATTCGTGGTGAGCAGGATGCGCTTGCCCAGTGCACGCACCCGATCGAGGAACCCGATCGCGCCCGGCAGGTAGCGGATCTGCTCCCGCAACTCGAACTTCAGTGCCGCGACGTCGAAGCCGAGTTCCTCGCTCCAGTGATCGATGCAATACCAGTCGAGCGTGCCCCGTTTCGCGTCGAAGCGCGACCTTAGCCTCGCGATCGACGTCGGCCCGTCGAGTCCCTGCGCGGCCCCCCAGCGACGCGGCAATGCGTCGAGCCAGAACATGTTGTCGAAACTGAGGTCGAGCACGGTGCCGTCCATGTCGAGGCACACGGTCTCGACTTCACGCCAATCGGGAGCGAGGGACGCCTCGAGGATGGCAGGTGCGTACACGTTGAGCGGCGCCGGACTGCGAACGGGCCGCTATGATAAGGCCCCCGAGCCTCCGCGACGGAGTACCGCATGACACCCGATCCAGTTGAACTCCTGAAAGGCGCGCTCGACGCGGTTGCCGCCGCATCCACGGCCATACTCGGGGTCTATGCGTCCGCGCACGACGTCGAGTACAAGGCGGACGATTCGCCGATCACGCGCGCGGACCGCGCGGCGCACGACATCCTTGCGACGCGGCTCGCGCTGCTGACGCCGTCGGTCCCGGTGCTGTCGGAGGAGGCCGAGGCGTCCCACGACCTGCGCGTCCGGCGCGACTGGCGCGCGCTCTGGCTGGTCGACCCGCTGGATGGCACACGGGAATTCATCGGGCGCAACGGGGAGTTCACCGTGAACGTCGCGCTGGTGCTCGACCACGAGCCGGTGCTCGGCATCGTCGCGGCACCCGCGCTGGGGCTTACCTATTACGCGACGCGTGGCCACGGTGCCTTCCGCGTCAATGCCGGACGCCGGAACGGAGCCGATCCACGTGCGTCCGGCCGCGACTCCGCTGGTGGTCGTGGGCAGCCGCTCGCACCGGGGGGACTCGCTCGACGGCCTGCTCGCAAGCATCGGACCGCACGAGCTCAGGCCGATGGGCAGCGCGCTCAAGTTCTGCCTGGTCGCGGAAGGATCGGCCGATTTCTACCCCAGGCTCGGACCGACGTCCGAGTGGGACACGGCGGCAGCGCAGGCGGTGCTCGAGGTGGCGGGCGGAGCCGTAACGACGCTCGACGGAGCGCCGCTCCGCTACAACCAGCGCGAGACGCTGCTTAACCCGCATTTCATCGCCTACGGCGACCGCGGCCGCAACTGGACCGGGCATTTCTGAACCGTGGA
>CAWFXR010000013.1:0-116804 GCA_963819835.1 uncultured Gammaproteobacteria bacterium | reverse complement strand
GCACGCTCCAGCGTGTAGCGCAGCAGCCGTCCTGCGCCTTCCTCGCGTCGCAGGCTGTAGCGCGCCTCCCGCTTCGGGCGATGCACGATGAACGACAGGCGCATGGTCTCGAAGCCGAGCGTTGAGTCGAAGGCATTGAGTTTCACGTAGCAGTCCGGGTGCGCCTTGCGGCACTCGCGCAGTTCCGTCATGACGCCGGCCGAGTCCTGTAGATCGAACATCGGCATTCCCCACATTTCCCAGTAGACATTCCTGGGGTGCGGGTCGTCGGTGTACTCGAGGGAGACCGCCCAGCCCTGGTCGAGCGCGTACTGGGCCTGTCGCGCGATCTGCTCGTCGGTGAGGTCGGGCAGGAAGGAAAACGTCCCTTGCGTGATTCGCATGTCTGGGTTCCTCAGGCGACGCTGACCGTCGGCACGAAGTCCGACGTGTCGGTCGATGCGTAGTTGAACGTGACGTCTTTCCAGGTCATCAGTGCGGCAGCAAGCGGCTTGCACGACTTCGCGGCCGTCGCAAGGATCTCCGGGCCCTCGTTCTTGATGTCGCGTCCCTCGTTGCGCGCGAGGACCATGGTCTCCAGCGCAACGCGGTTGGCCGTGGCACCCGCCTGGATGCCGTCCGGATGTCCGATCGTGCCGCCGCCGAACTGCAGCACCACGTCGTCGCCGAACAGGTCGATCAACTGGTGCATCTGCCCGGCGTGGATGCCGCCCGAGGCGACCGGCATGACCTTGCGCAGCCCCGCCCAGTCCTGGTCGAAGAAGATGCCGCGCGGGAAGTCCTGCTTCGTATACGAGTCGCGGCAGACGTTGTAGTAGCCCTGCACGGTCATTGGGTCGCCCTCGAGCTTGCCGACCGCGGTGCCCGCGTGCAGGTGGTCGACGCCCGCGAGCCGGAGCCACTTGGCGATTACGCGGAACGACACGCCGTGGTTCTTCTGCCGCGTGTAGGTGCCGTGGCCCGCGCGATGCATGTGCAGGATCATGTCGTTGTCGCGTGCCCAGTTCGACATCGACTGGATCGCGGTCCATCCGATGACCAGGTCGACCATTACGATCACCGAGCCGAGCTCCTTTGCGAACTCGGCGCGTCGGTACATTTCCTCCATCGTGCCGGCGGTGATGTTCAGGTAGTGGCCCTTGATCTCGCCGCTCGCCGCCTGCGCCTTCATGACGGCCTCCATGCAGAAGCCGAATCGATCGCGCCAGTGCATGAAGGGTTGCGAGTTGATGTTCTCGTCGTCCTTGGTGAAATCGAGGCCGCCGAGCAGCCCCTCGTAGACGACACGGCCGTAGTTCTTTCCCGAGAGCCCGAGCTTCGGCTTGATCGTCGCGCCGAGCAGCGGCCGGCCGTACTTGTCGAGGCGTTCACGCTCGACCACGATTCCGGTCGGTGGTCCGCGGAAGGTCTTCACGTAGGCCACCGGGAAGCGCATGTCCTCGAGGCGTGCGGCCTTCAGCGGCTTGAAGCTGAAGACATTGCCGATGATCGACGCGGTCAGGTTCGCGATCGAGCCTTCCTCGAACAGGTCGAGCTCGTATGCGATCCAGGCAAAGTACTGGCCTTCGATGCCGGGAACCGGCTGCACCTCGTATGCCTTGGCGCGATAGTTCTCGCAGGCCGTGAGCCGGTCGGTCCAAACGACGGTCCAGGTCGCGGTCGAGGACTCTCCCGCGACGGCTGCCGCGGCTTCCTCCGGGTCCACTCCCTCCTGGGGCGTGATGCGGAACACGGCGATCAGGTCGGTGTCTTTCGGCTCGTAGCCGGCGACCCAGTACCCCATTTCCTTGTATTTAAGGACCCCCGCCTGGTAGCGGGTTGCCGTATTGCCGGTTGTGCGCTGGTCGTTGCCTGCGCCGGGAAAGCTGGCCGTGTCTGGCATCGAACGATCTCCTTGCCGCAGGTTCAGCGGCCCGGATCCAATGTAATTTGACCCATCAGTAATTGATACTTAGTATTTATTGTCTTTCCTATAAGTATTACTTATGGACCTGCGACACCTCAGCCTCCGCCAGTTGGAGGTCCTGAAAGCAGTCTCGGAGGCGGGCTCGATGGCTGCTGCGGCACGAAAGCTGTTCATGACCGGCCCCGCGGTCACGCAGCAGATCCAGCAGCTGGAAAAAGCCCTGGCGGCGCCTGCTTTCAACCGGATTGGACGACGGCTGCAAATGACGGCCGCCGGTGAACGGGCGCTCGCGGCCGCGAACGACGTGCACACGCGACTCGCCATGCTTGCCAAAGACATGGAATCGCTTCGCAAGCGCGACGACGGCACGCTGCACCTCGGCATCCTGGCGACCGGCACGCACATCCTTCCGCCCCTGCTCGCCGAGTTCCGCAGGCGCGCTCCCGGCATCGCGGTTCAAATGGCGGTCTCGACCCGTGCCGAGCTGGCGCGCCGCGTGAAGGATGGCGAGGTGGACATAGCGCTGATGGGCCGCGGACCCGAGGCGCTCGCGGAAGGAGCCAAGCCGGGCGGTGACTCGCTCGCACGCGAACCGTTTGCCAGCAACCCACACGTGGTGATCGCATGGCCGGGGCACCCGCTTGCCGGCGAGCGCGGTATCCCTCCGATCGAACTTCGCCACGAGTGCGTCGTCCAGCGCGAACCGGGATCCGGCACACGCGCGATGCTGGACAACTTCCTCGGCATGCACCGAATCGCACCGCGCGAGCGGATCACGGTCAGCGGAAACGAGATGGCGAAGCACGCCGTGATGAGCCAGCTGGGGATCAGCCTCACCTCTGCGCACACGCTGTTCCTGGAACTGAAGACCGGCGCGCTCGTGCGGCTCGACGTCGAGCACACGCCGATAGTGCGGCACCTGGTATGTGGTGCACCACCCGGAGCGCTGGCTGCCGCCGGCCGCGGCCGCCTTTCGCGAATACCTGCTCGACGAAGGGGCCCGCAAGGTCGAGGAAGAGACCCGCAGCCTGCTCGCGGCCGGCACTGCAAGGGCTGCCTGACTTGCCCTTGCGCCGGCTTCGTCTGACGACTGGTGATAGCTTGTGTCTCGACCTGCGAGGCAGCGTCCGTGCGGTGACAGGCCAACGCTGCCGGACCAAAACCGATCTCTCGGCTAGAATTTCGCCAGGGGGCCGCTTGCGGCTCGGTCGTCGACTCCTTGTGGTTCGAAGAAGTGCTGAGACTCGCCACTCCGCTAAGCTGCGGCGGCACCCGGGATCGGTCTGTGATCCTCGAGTCCCTGGTACCCGCACTTGGACACATGGCCTGGTCAGTCGTTCCCCGTGCCTGTGCGCGCGCCGCTGAGACGACCAGCCGGCCGCTTATGCGCTGCGTAGCGTCGCACTGCGCAGCCTCAGGGCATTGGCAACTACGGAAACGGAGGAAAGGCTCATCGCTAGCGCGGCGAACATGGGGCTGAGCAGGATTCCGAAGACCGGATAGAGGACACCCGCGGCCACGGGTACGCCCAGCGAGTTGTATAGGAACGCAAAGGCCAGATTCTGCTTCATGTTTGTGACCGCAGCGCTCGAGATCTCCCGGGCGCGGGCGATGCCACGCAGGTCGCCTTTGACCAGCGTGACCTGGGCGCTGGACATCGCGACATCGGTGCCCGTCCCCATGGCGATACCGACATCGGCCGCCGCGAGCGCGGGCGCATCGTTGATGCCGTCGCCCGCCATGGCGACCCTGCGCCCCTCTGCCTTCAGCCGCGCCACCAGCTCCGCCTTGTCA
This sequence comes from uncultured Gammaproteobacteria bacterium, assembly GCA_963819835.1. Lineage (GTDB taxonomy): Bacteria > Pseudomonadota > Gammaproteobacteria > Steroidobacterales > Steroidobacteraceae > RPQJ01. The sequence goes on along the minus strand of CAWFXR010000013.1, from coordinate 113,104 downwards.
CCGGGTCGAACCTCGCCATGGACCTCGTCGATCCCGAGATTACGTGCCACCGCCTCGGCCGTCGTCCGACCATCTCCGGTGGCCATCACGACGCGCAGACCGGCCGCGTGCAGCGCCTTGATCGCCGCCGCCGCACCGTCCTTGATGGGGTCGGCCACGGCGATCAGTCCCGCGACGCGGCCATCCACGGCGAGGAACATCGCCGTGGCCCCGTCGCTGCGCAGACCTTCCGCAGCCGCGGCCAGGTCGCCGACATCTGCGCCCAGGTCCCGCATCAGCGCCGCGTTGCCGAGGACCAGCGCGCGCCCGTCGGCGCGTCCACGGACGCCGAGACCGGTCACCGACTCAAACTCCTCGGCCGTGGATAGGGCAAGGCCACGTCGCTTGGCCTCGGCGACAATGGCATCGGCCAGCGGGTGCTCGCTGCCCTGGTCGAGACTGGCGGCCAACCGCAGGACCTCGTCCGCCGCAACGTCGCCTTGCCCGATCACTTCGCGGAACGCTGGCCGGCCCTGTGTCAGCGTGCCGGTCTTGTCGACGACCAGGGTATCGATCGTACGCAGGCGCTCGATGGCCTCCGCGTCCCGGAACAGGACGCCTGCCTGCGCGGCACGACCACTCGCCACCATGACCGTCATTGGGGTCGCAAGGCCAAGCGCGCAGGGACAGGCGATGATCAGCACCGCGACCGCATTGACCACGGCGTAGGTCCACGATGGCGACGGGCCGAAAACGCCCCAGACGAAAAACGTGACGATCGACGCAGCAAGCACGGCCAGCACGAACCAGAAGCTCACCTTGTCGGCGAGTCGCTGCATCGGGGCCCTGGAACGCTGCGCCTGTGCAACGAGTTGCACGATCTGCGCGAGCACCGTTTCGGATCCGACCTTGTCGGCCCGCATGACCAGTGCGCCGTTGCCGTTCAGCGTCGCGCCGATCAACTTGTCGCCCACGGTCTTCTCGATCGGGATCGGCTCTCCGGTCAGCATCGATTCATCGACGCTGGATCGTCCCTCCAGCACCTCGCCATCGACCGGCACCTTCTCGCCCGGTCGGACCCGCAGGCGATCGCCGACGTGCACATGCGTAAGAGGAATGTCCTCTTCCGCGCCCTCTGTACCGAGGCGACGTGCGGTCTTGGGCGCGAGTCCAAGCAGCGCCCTCAGCGCAGCCGAGGTACTCGAGCGCGCTTTGAGTTCGAGAATCTGGCCGAACAGCGTCAGTGACACGATTATCGCAGCCGCCTCGAAATACACGCCGACGTGTCCGTGCTCCCGGAAGGAGTCGGGGAACAGACCGGGAGCCACGGTCGCGACGACGCTGTAAACAAATGCGGCGCCCACGCCGGTCCCAATCAGTGTCCACATGTTGGGGCTGCGGTTGGCGATCGACTGCGCCCAGCGAACAAAGAACGGCCAGCCCGCCCAAAGCACCACCGGCGCGGCGACCACCAGCTCGACCCAGATCCGAGTCGCGGGCGGCAGAGAGCTTGCGAGGTGTCCGAACATTGCCAGCGCAAACACGGTGATCGAGAGCGGCAGGGTCCACCAGAAGCGACGGCGGAAGTCAGTCAGTTCGGGGTTCTCGCCCTCGTCCAGGCTCGGCATCATCGGCTCGAGTGCCATACCGCAGATCGGGCAGCTGCCGGGTGCGTCGCGCACGATCTGCGGATGCATTGGGCAGGTGTACTGCGAACCGGCCGGCGCTTGCTCGACGTGGGTGTCCGTCGGTTTCAGGTATCGGTCAGGGTCCGCGAGGAATTTGGTGCGACAGCCCGCGGAGCAGAATCCGTACTCCGTGCCGGCATGGACTGCATGATGCGGCGAATCGGGCTTCACATTCATCCCGCAGACCGGATCGATCCGAGCCGACCCTTCGGCGTGCACGTGATCATGCTCAGCGTGGGTGGTCATCGGGGATTCTCGTCAGCGAGTGCATTGAGGATCGGGCAATCCTCTGCCCGGCCGTGGCCCGGACATGCCGCGATCAGCGTGCGAAGGCCCCGGCGAATGCGCTGCAGTTCGGCGATGCGTTGCTCGATGTCCGTGAGCTTTGTCTCCGCCGCACGCTTGACCTTCGCGACGTTACGTTCGTCGCTGAGCGACAGCAGGTCGCGGATCTCTTCCAGGCTGAATCCGAGGGCCTTGGCGCGGCGTATGAAGCGCAGTCGCCGGAGTTCGCCCTCGCCGTATCGGCGGTAGCCAGAGGCGAGTCGAGCGGCTGGCTGCACCAGCTGATTGCGCTCGTAGTACCGTACCGTATCGATGGCAACACCCGCTCGGCGGGCGAGTTGACCGATCCCCAGAGTGGTCATGGCGGTCCTCCTGTGCACGGCAAGACTACAGTCTGGACTATGGTCCAGAGTCAAGCCTGGCCCGCGGCAGGACCGGGGCGCGCGACCAGCGGCGGAAACTACCTGGCGGGCGTGGCCTGCATCGCTTCCTGGTGCGCCTGCATCTGATCCATCATCGACTGCATCATGTCCGACGCGCTGCTCCATCATGTGCTGGCGCTGCATCATGTCGGCGCTCGACATGGCCTTGCCGCCGCCCATTGCCATCCCACCGGTCTGACCGCAGTTCGTCATCATCGGACCGGTCATCATGCCGCGCATCATCTGCATGTTTGCCTGCATCGTTTGCAGGTGCTCCTGCATCAGCTTCTGACGCTCCTTCGGGTCGGTCGTCGCCCGAATCTTGGCCATCTGCGCCTGCATTTCATTGATGTTCGCCTGCATTACGGTCATTTGATGTTCCGCACCCATCGCCGTCGTCGGCTTGACGGGCATCGAACTGTCCTGCGCGTAGACGACAGGTAATCCCATGGTGCACATCACTACGGCCAAAGCCAGAACTGGTACTTTCATCGTGTTATCTCCTTCTGAAAAGTGACGCGACCAGTCCTACGCCCAGCACGACCACGAGCAGCCATGGAATCCACATCCAGCCGAAGCCATACATGCTTCCGTGGTTCATCATTCCGTAGCCTGGCCCTGTGATGTCTGCCATGGCATCACTGCTCAGCATCAACAGGAAAATCGGAGCGAGGAATGCGGTCAATTGGGAAACCCGATTTGCTGCGTACATGGCGTACAACCTCTCCGAGGTGCTGGGCGCGCGTCCGGAGCGCGGCGCCAAGACGGCAAGCGAAATGGAGGCGCCGGCCCGAACGATCAGCTGTCTATTTCATATAGACATCGTCCGCCGGCGTCTGTTCCCTACCGCACCGAGGTGCCCGCGCCGGAGGAGCGATCGACGACCAGTTCGCAGACGATCGGACCGGCAGGCGCCATCCACCTGACCCCGCTGGAGTACCGTGTCCTTGACTGCCTGGCGCGCCAGGCCGGGATGATCGTCACTTCGCGACAATTGCTGCGCGAGGCCTGGGGCCCGGACCGTGTCGGGGCCTCCGGCCCGCTGCGTGTGTGCATCAAGGGACTGCGCGACAAGCTCGAGCCCGACCCGCGGCGCCCGCAGTTCCTGGTGACCGAGGCCGGGCTTGGTTATCGGCTTAGAACGAGCGATCCGGACGAAGATGCATCCGCGCCGGGCGGTGCACAACCACCGGGCAATCATCTTGCCCGGTCTTCCGACACCTAGAGTGCGGGAGATCGTGAACGTCCTCAACCGAAGTTGATCTTCGCCTCGAGGTTCGAGCGCGAATCGGCGTTGCTGATCGCTTCTTCCAGCGTGATCTTGCCGTCGAGGTATAGCTGGTAGAGCGCGACGTCGAAGCTCTGCATGCCCTGCTCGGCGCTGCGGACCAGCGCTTCCTTCACGCCGATCACGTCGCCCTTCTTCACCAGCTCCTGCACGTGCGGGGTGTTCAGCAGCACCTCGATTGCCGCGCAGCGCATGCCGTCCTTGCCCATCACCAGCCGCTGCGAAAGGATCGCCTTCAGGTACTGCGACAAGTCGAGGAAGATCTGCAGGTGCTGTTCCCGGGGGAACATGTTGATGATGCGGTCGAGCGCCTCGGGCGCATTGTTGGCGTGCAGCGTCGCCAGGCACAGGTGGCCGGTGCCGGCGAACGTGATCGCATATTCCATCGACTCGCGGTCGCGGATCTCGCCGATCAGGATCACGTCGGGCGCCGCGCGCATCGCACTCCGCAGCGCGCGGTGGAACGACTTGGTGTCGAGCCCGACCTCGCGCTGGTTCACGATCGACTTCTTGTTCGAGTGCAGGAACTCGATCGGGTCCTCGACCGTGAGGATGTGGTCGGACGAAATCAGGTTGCGGTGGTTGATCATCGCCGCAAGCGAGGTGGACTTGCCCGAGCCGGTGGCGCCCACCATCAGCACCAGCCCGCGCTTGATCATCACCAGGTCCTTCATGATGGGCGGCAGCCCGAGTTCCTCGAACGTAGGCATCTCCGCGGTGATGTATCGAAGCACCATCGCCGGGTTGCCGCGCTGGTGGAACACCGCGACGCGGAACCGGCCGAGCCCGGGCTCGGAGACCGCGAAGTCGATCTCCAGCTCCTGCTGGAAGTAGTCGATCTGCTCCTGGTTCATCAGGCCGTAGGCTGCCTGCTTCACCTGGTCGGCCGTCAGCACCTGGCGGTTGACCGGGATGATCCGGCCTTCGATCTTGATCTTGATCGGCGAATTGGAGGTGAAGAACAGGTCCGAGGCCTTCTTCTCCACCATCAGCTTGAACAGCGGCTTGCGTGTTCAGCACGAAGTTCCTGCCGCGCTCCGGAGCCGCCCGTCAGAGTCGCTCAGCGCGCGCTCCGCGGAAGTGTCCGAATTGTCGATGTCGGCAGCTGTGCGGTAGCCTTCTTCATGTGACTGGCTCCGTGCCTATTCCTCGTCCTCGACGATCTTCAGCGCACCCGACGCCTCGAGGTGTGCCTTGTCCGCGCGCTTGCTCTCGAGCTTGATGCGCAGCCGGATCTCGTTCTTGGAGTCCGCGTTCCTGAGCGCCTCCTCGTATCCGATCACGCCCGCTTCGAACAGGTCGTACAGCGCCTGGTCGAAGGTCTTCATGCCGAGCCGGTTGGACTTGGCCATGATCTCCTTGATGGCGCTCACCTCGCCGCGGAAGATCAGGTCGGCGATCAACGGTGTGTTCAGCATCACTTCCATCGCCGCGATGCGCCCCTTGCCCGCCTCGCGCGGAATCAGCCGCTGCGCGATCATGCCGCGGATGTTCAGCGACAGGTCCATCAGCAGTTGTTCGCGCCGTTCCTCGGGGAAGAAATTGATGATGCGGTCCATCGCCTGGTTGGCGCTGTTGGCATGCAGTGTCGCCAGCACCAGGTGGCCGGTCTCGGCGAACTGGATGCCGTACTCCATCGTGTCGCGGTCGCGGATTTCGCCGATCAGGATCACGTCGGGCGCCTGGCGCAAGCGTGTTCTTCAGCGCCATGTGCCAGCTCTCGGTGTCGACGCCGACCTCTCTCTGGGTGACCACGCAGTTCCTGTGGGTGTGGACGTACTCGATCGGGTCCTCGATCGTGATGATGTGGCCGCGCGTCTTCTCGTTGCGGTAGTCGAGCATCGCCGCAAGCGACGTGGACTTGCCCGAGCCGGTGGCGCCCACCAGGATCACGAGGCCGCGCTTCGACATCACGATCTCTTTCAGGATCGGCGGCAGCTCGAGTTCTTCGATGGTCGGAACCTTGACGTTGATGGTGCGCAGCACCGCGCCGGTGAGGCCCATCTGCACGAATGCGCTCACGCGGAACCGGCCGATGCCGGGCGGCGCGATGGCGAAGTTGCATTCCTTGGTGGCGTCGAATTCCTTGGTCTGGCGATCGTTCATGATCGCACGCACCAGCAGCTGCGCCTGCTCGGGTGACAAAGGCTGGTTGGTCTGGGGCTTGATCTCGCCGTCGACCTTGATGGCCGGCGGGAAGCCCGCCGTGATGAAGAGGTCCGACCCCTTGCGCTCGACCATGCGGCGCAGAAGGTCCTGCATGAGCTTGATGCCCTGGTCGCGGTCCATATCTACTCCCTCGCCACCCGGTCCCGGCCGGCGGTCAGAAATCGTCCTTGTTCTGCGCCCTGAAGCGCGCTTCTTCCTTGGTGATCAGCCCCTTCTGCAGGTACTCCTTCAGGCACTGGTCGAGCGTCTGCATGCCGGCCTGCTGGCCGGTCTGGATGGCCGAGTACATCTGCGCGATCTTGCCCTCGCGTATCAGATTCCTGATCGCGGGCGTGCCGATCATGATCTCGTGGGCCGCTATGCGGCCGCCGCCGATGCGCTTGAGCAGCGTCTGCGAGATGACCGCGCGCAGCGATTCGGAGAGCATCGCGCGCACCATTTCCTTTTCCGCGGCCGGGAACACGTCCACGATGCGGTCGATGGTCTTGGCCGCCGAGCTCGTGTGCAGCGTGCCGAACACCAGATGGCCGGTCTCGGCGCCGGTGAGCGCGAGTCGGATCGTCTCGAGGTCGCGCATTTCGCCTACCAGGATCACGTCCGGATCCTCACGCAGCGCCGAGCGCAGGGCCTCGCTGAAACCGAGCGTGTCGCGATGAACCTCGCGCTGGTTGATCAGGCAGCGCTTCGACTCGTGCACGAACTCGATCGGGTCCTCGATCGTGATGATGTGGTCGGGGCGGTTGTCGTTGACGTAGTTGATCATCGCCGCCAGGGTCGTGGACTTGCCCGACCCGGTCGGGCCGGTGACCAGCACCAGCCCGCGCGGCTGCATCGAAATGTCCTTGAAGATCTTCGGTGCGTTCAGGTCGTCGAGCGACAACACGACCGAGGGGATGTTGCGGAACACCGAGGCGGCGCCGCGGTTCTGGTTGAAGGCATTGACGCGGAAGCGCGCGAGCTTCGGGATCTCGAACGAGAAGTCGGTTTCGTAGAATTCCTCGTAGGCCTTCCGTTGCTTGTCATTCATGATGTCGTACACCATGCTGTGCACTTCCTTGTGCGTCAGCGGTGGCATGTTGATCCGCTTCATGTCGCCGTCGACGCGGATCATCGGCGGCACGCCCGACGACAGGTGAAGGTCGGAGGCCTTGTTCTTGACTGCAAACGCCAGCAGCTGGGCAATATCGACGGCCATCTTGACTCCTTCGGGCCGGCGCCCCGGATCAAGGTCCGGAAGACTCACGCTGGCAGCCGCAGTATAGATCAGCGGGTCGGACCCCAATATGTTAACCGCTCCGCAGTTCTCTCCCGATCGCCTGATTGCTGTCACGAATCGAATCGGCGCGGCAGCCCGCAAGGCCGGCCGGGACCCGGCAAGCGTGCACCTGCTCGCGGTGAGCAAGCAACAACCTGCATCCATCGTGCGGGCCGCCGCGGAGGCCGGACAGGCCGATTTCGGCGAAAACTACCTGCAGGAAGCCCTGGGAAAGGTGGACGCGTTGCGCGACCTGGGGCTCACCTGGCATTTCATCGGGCACCTTCAGGCCAACAAGACACGCGACATCGCCGCCGCCTTCCAGTGGGTCCATACGGTCGACCGAGCGCGGATCGCCGAGAGGCTGAGCGCCCAGCGTCCGCACTATGCCGGCCCGCTGGACGTGCTGTTGCAGGTCAAGCTGGGTAACGAGCCGACCAAGGGCGGTATCGTGCCCGCAGACGCCCCGGCGCTCGCAGCGGTGGTCGCCGGGCTGCCACGGCTGAGACTGCGCGGACTGATGTGCATCCCCGAGCCCGCGACCGGCGAGGACGCCCAGCGTGCGCCGTTTCGCCGACTTCGGGAGTTGCTGGAAACACTGCGCGATCAGGGACACGCGCTGGATACCTTGTCCATGGGGATGAGCGACGATCTCGAGGCGGCCGTTGCCGAGGGTGCGACCATCGTGCGGGTCGGCACGGCGGTCTTCGGGCCGCGCAACTGAATCGGAGGAAACCGGATGCGAATTGCGTTCATTGGCGGAGGGCACATGACGACGGCCCTGGTGAGCGGGCTGCTGCGCCATGGAACCGTGGTGGACTCCGTGAGGGTCGCCGACCCGGTGGCGGCGACATCTCGAGCGGCTGGCCTTCGAGTACGGCGTGCGCGGCAGCACGGACAACCTCGAGGTCGTGGCGGATGCCGACCTGGTCGTGCTTGCGGTCAAGCCCCAGGACATGGCCGCGGCCGCACGGGGCATCGCGCGTGGCCTCACCGACCGTCGCCGGCTGGTGGTGTCCGTCGCAGCGGGCATCCGCCTGGCCGACCTGGAACGATGGCTGGGCAAGGGCATCCCGATGGTGCGCGCGATGCCCAACCGGCCCGCGTTGATCGGCGCAGGCATCACCGCGCTCTATGCTGGCGACGGCACCACCGCCGACGACCGGGTCACCGTCGAGAGGTTGATGTCGGCGGCCGGTGAGACGGTGTGGCTCGAACAGGAGTCGCAGATGGACGCCGCGACGGCAATCTCCGGCAGCGGCCCCGCGTATTTCTTCCTGTTGATCGAGGCGCTCGAGGCCGCGGGCACCGAGATCGGCCTGCCGCACGAGACCGTCGAGGCGCCTCGCTGCCGCGACTGCGAGGGGCGCGGGCCGCATGGCAGCCGAAAGCGGACTGGAGCCGGCGACCCTGCGCGAGCAGGTCACGTCCAGGGGCGGCACGACGGCCGCGGCACTGGCGGTGCTGGAGGCCGAAGGGCTGCGCGCGACGGTTCATCGCGCCGTGGCAGGCGGCGGCGCTGCGTTCGGTAGAACTGGCCACGCAGTCAGGCAACGAGTAACGCCATGGCAGCCGTCCTCTTCATCCTCAACGCCCTGCTGACGCTGGTCGTCGTCGCGTTCCTGCTGCGCGCCGCTGATGCCGCTGGTGCGGGCCGACTTCCGCAATCCACTCGGCCAGGCTGTACTGCGGTTCACCGACCCGCTGGTGCGGCCGCTGCGCCGCGTCCTCGGGCCGGCCGGTCGCGTGGACGTAGCCTCGATCGTTGCCGTGCTGCTGGTCCAGTTCGCCGGCACGACGCTGTTGCGACTGGTGGCCGGTGCAGGATTCACGTTATCCGTGACGCTGGTCGTGGCGCTCACGATGCTCGCACAGACCGTGCTCAGCCTCTTCAGCGTCGCGATGCTGGCCTACGTGGTCCTGAGCTGGATCGCCCCCGGCGCCTACAGCCCGGCAACGCGGCTGCTCGGCGCGTTGTGCGAGCCGCTGCTCCGCCCCGTCCGGCGGATCATCCCGCCCATCGCAGGGCTCGATCTCGCGCCGGTGTTCGTGCTGATCGGCCTGCAGGCGCTGCAGCTCATGCTGCGCTGAGGCCGGCAAGTTGGGCGCCGGGCGACGGGACGGCGGCGATCTGGTGCTGGAAGTGCGCATCCAGCCTCGAGCGACACGCAGTGAGTTCGCCGGTCCGTTCGGGGAACGGCTGCGGATAAGGCTGCAGGCGCCGCCCGTGGACGGGCGCGCAAACGCCGCGCTGGTCGCGTTCCTGGCCGAAGCATTCGAGGTGCCCCGCGCCAGCGTCGCGATCGAGCGCGGACTGGCCAGCCGCGACAAGCAGGTGCGCATCCGCAACCCGGGCCCGTTGCCGCCGCGGCTGCTCGAGCTCATCGGCTCCGCCTGACGCGCAAACCGGCGGCGCAGCCGCCGGACTTGGACTATAGTTGGGCCGAGCCACTCGCCAGCATGTCAGGGGGTCCGGATGACAAGACGCGCAGCACGCGTTATCGCTCCGCTTCTCGTGTGCGTCCTCGCCGCGTCTGGCCGCCTGCGGCCAGGGCGAACCGGTCCAGGGGACGGCCCAGACAGCTGCACCGAGCGAACCCACCTCACGCGACCTCGGCGAATTCCAGTTGCATTACAACGCGATACGCACCGACGTGCTGACGCCGGAGGTTGCGCGCGCCTATGGCATCGAGCGCAGCGCGAACCGCGTAATGCTGAACGTGTCGCTGCTGCACCGGAACGCCGACGGCACGACGTCGCCGGCGGACGGCAAGGTGTCCGCGACCGCGTACAACCTCACCGGGCAGACCAAGGACCTCGACGATGCGACGCATCACCGAGGGCTCGTCCGTCTACTACATCGGCGAGGTCGGCATCAGCGGCAACGAGATCCTGGTCTTCAACATCGATGTCGTGCCACCCGGCCAGAACACCAAGTACACGGTCCAGTTCAAGCGCGAGTTCTACGCGGACTGATGGCGCCGGCCCTGAAAAAAAGGCGTCGGAGCGCTTAAATACGCGGGAATCTTGTGCTATTTTCCAGCGCGCCGAATATTTACGGGGCCAGCGGCCCGCGATCCATCCACAGGAGACTTAAATGGCAAAGAAGAGTTCTGCACCGACGAAGTCCGACATCCTTGCGGCGATCTCGAAGGACACGGGGCTGTCCAAGAGGCAGGTTGGTGCCGTGTTCGATTCGCTTGGCACGGTGATCAAGAAGAGCCTGAAGAGCCACAGCATGTTCACGCTGCCTGGCCTCGCGAAGATGAAGGTCGTGAAGAAGCCGGCGACGAAGGCTCGCGAGGGCGTGAACCCCTTCACCGGCGAGAAGATGACCTTCAAGGCCAAGCCGGCCAGCAAGAAGGTCCGCATCATGCCGCTGAAGAACCTGAAGGGCATGGTCAACTGATCCGACTCGGATTCCGGGAGGGGCGGCCACGTGCCGCCCCGATCCTGATCCTCCCGGCCACTCCCGTTCCGGGACGACGGCATCAGCCGGAAACGGCTGCTTTTCCCGAAAGAAAATCGACTACCACGGAGCGCAGCTCACCGAGCCTGCCGTGGAAGAAATGTTCTGCGCCACGAATTGGCGCGAATTCCGGCGGCGGATCGTAAGCGTCCACCCACGACTTCACCGTCGCGAAATCCACGAGTTCATCGCGGTCTCCCTGGACCACCAGCCACGGGCATCCGGGGCGCGCGACCGGGTCCACGAGCAACCTGCCGACAGGTGGCGCGACCGTGACGAGCGCGGCGGGCGCCGCGGCCGCGCACGCCTGCAACGCCACCGCCGAACCGAATGAGAATCCGGCGAGCCACAGCGTCTCGCAGTTCCAGCGAGCGCGCGCCCAGCCGATCGCCGCGAGCGCGTCATCGACCTCGCCCACGCCGTCTGCATACACGCCCTCGCTCGCGCCGACGCCCCGAAAATTGAATCGCACGGTCGGTGTGCCGACCTGCTGCATTGCGCGAGCCAGCGTGTGGACGACCTTGTTCTGCATCGTGCCGCCGTGCAGCGGGTGCGGATGGCAGATCACGCCGACCACTCGCGGAGGCACATCGGGCGCCGGGTCATCGACCCGCGCCTCGAGAAGCCCGGCCGGGCCTGTGATCTCCGCCGGCTGCGGAACCGGCGGGCGTAACTCGTTCTGCACGCGATCCTCCGGTCATCGTGGTGCGCGCAGTGTGCCAGAATCAGGTGTCGGGCCCGACCGACGGGGCGGCCGGAACCACAGGAGAACGACATGCAGCTCACATCCACGAGCTTTGTCCATGGGCAGCCGATCCCGGTGGAATTCGCGTTCGCCGCGCCGGATCCGTCCACGCACCTCCGCCTCAGCGACAATCGCAATCCGCAGTTGCAGTGGACGGGCGTGCCACCCGGCACCCGGTCGCTGGTACTCATCTGCGTGGACCCGGACGTGCCGACACGTGCCGACGACGTGAACCAGGAAGGCCGGGTCGTGCCGGCGTCGCTACCCCGGGCGGACTTCCACCACTGGACGATGGTGGATATCGCCCCGTCGATCTCGGAAATCGCCGCCGGCTGCCTGCTCGGACGGCATCGTGGCGCGCGGCAAGCAGTCGCCACAGGGCCCGGCCGGCGCGCGCCAGGGCATCAATGACTACACGGCCTGGTTCGCTGGCGATACTGAAATGAACGGGCAGTACTTCGGCTACGACGGCCCCTGCCCGCCGTGGAACGACGAGTTGCTGCATCACTATCATTTCGTGCTGTACGCGACGGACCTGGCCCGCTGCCCGGTGGAAGGCGCGTTCACCGGGCCGCAGGTGGCGAGGGCGATAGAAGGCCACGTACTTGCAGAGGCTCGACTCACAGGCACCTACAGCCTGAACCCCGCCGTACGCTGACCCGAAAGACTCCGCCCTCGGCGCGCGTAGCGTGGCCTAGTCGCCGGACGGCTCTCTGGGCTTGAAGGCGAGCGAGGCCGAGTTGACGCAGTAGCGCAGCCCCGATGGCTGCGGCCCGTCATCGAAGACGTGGCCCAGGTGCGCCCCGCAGCGCGCGCAGGTGACTTCCTGGCGAACCATGCCGTGCGTGGCGTCGGTGCTCACCGCAACGCGATCGCCCGCCAGCGGCAGCCAGAACGACGGCCAGCCGGAGCCCGAGTCGTACTTGGCATCCGAGGCGAAGAGCTCCTGCCCGCAGCAGACGCAGGCGTACATGCCGCTCTCGGGGTTGTGCAGGTAGCGCCCGGTGAACGGCGGTTCGGTGCCCTTCTGCTGGGTCACGCGCCACTCCTCGTCGGTGAGGCGGCGACGCAATGCGTCGGGGTCCGGCGGCTTCTTTATCGGTCATGGTTGCTTCCGCCCTGGGTGAGGCTGCAGGAGGTCCCGGCCGCGCTGGGCGCGCCGTCCGCCGCATGGAAGCTGATATTAGCCGGCCGCGAAGCCGGCGGTCACTTGTCCTTGTCGAACGCGCCCCGTGCCTTGTCGGCCCAGGTCTTGTAGCTCGAGACGCTGTAGAGCGCCTGGGACACGACCGCCTGTCGCGAAATCCTGCCCTGCTGGCCGCGGACCCGGCCCAGCCAGTCGTTGTAGGCATCCCAGCCTTCGGTGGCGGCGCCGAACTTCGAGCGCCGTGCCAGCGTCGCGGCGGGGCTCTCCACCTCGATCGCGGCCTGCTTGTCGTCCGGTTTCTTCTGGTCTTTCATGGGTGCCAGGACTCTATTGGCACGCAGGCTACGGCGGACGCCCCGCCGCGTCCGGTACTGGGTCACAGTTGGACGAGTTCAGGCGACGACGCGGTAGCAGGGGCTGTAGTCACCGCCGATTCGCATGCGGCCCTGGCGAACGAAGGCCTCGAGCAGCGCATCGAGCGGCGCCAGCAATTCACGCTCGCCGTGGATCTCGAACGGCCCGTGCTGCTCGATCAGCTTGATGCCCTGCTCCTTGACGTTTCCCGGAGACGATGCCCGAGAAGGCGCGGCGCAACTGCGCGGCCAGCAGGTGTGGCGGACGGTCGCGGTCGATCGCGAGCGCAGCCATCGCCTCGTGCGTGGGCTCGAAGGGCTGCTGCAGCCCGTGGTCGATGGCGAGCGTCCAGTTGTAGTTGTATGCGTCGCTGGTCCGGCGCCGGAACTCACGCACGGCATCCATGCCGCGCAGCATCTCGCGCGCGGCCTCCGCCTGGTCGCCGATGACGATGCGATAGCACTGGCGTGCGCGCGGGCCCAGCGTGGCGGCCAGGAACGCGTCGATCTGCGTGAAATAGTCCCTGCTCGACTCGGGGCCGGTGAACACCACCGGGAACGGCTGCCGCTCGTTGGCCGGGTCGAGCAGGATGCCCATCAGGTACAGGATTTCCTCGGCCGTGCCGGCCCCGCCCGGGAACACCACGATGCCGTGCCCGGTGCGCACGAACGCCTCGAGGCGCTTCTCGATGTCCGGCAGGATCACCAGCTGGTTGACGATGGCGTTGGGCGGCTCCGCGGCGACGATGCCCGGCTCGGTGAGGCCGATGTAGCGCCCGTCGCGGATGCGCTGCTTGGAGTGCCCGATGGTCGCGCCCTTCATGGGGCCTTTCATCGCGCCCGGCCCGCAGCCGGTGCAGACGTTCAGGCCCCGCAGGCCGAGTTCGTACCCGACCCGCTTGGTGTAGTCGTATTCCTCCCGGCCGATCGAGTGCCCGCCCCAGCACACGACGATGTCGGGCCGCACGCGCGGACGCAGCACGCCGGCGTTGCGGAGGATGCGATAGACGGCATTGGTGATGCCCTGCGAGTCGCGCAGCTCGAGGCTGCCGTGCTCGTAGACCTCGCCGTGCGTGTAGAGGATGTCGCGCAGCACCGCGAACAGGTGCTCCTGGATGCCGCGGATCATCCGTCCGTCCACGAACGCGTCCGCCGGCGCGTTGCGCAGCTCGAGCTTCACGCCCCAGGCCTGGCGCGCGATGCGGATGTCGAAGTCCGCGTAGCGCTCGAAGATCGCCCGCGCGTCGTCAGTCTCGCCGCCCGCGTTCAGCACCGCGAGCGAGCAGCGCCGGTACAGCGGATACAGGCCGCCGCGCGAGGAGTCGAGCAGCCGGTCAACCTCCTGCTGCGAGAGATTCTCGAGGCTTCCGGTCGGCGTGACGCGGGCATCGACGGAATCCGGATCCTCGGTCGCCGCGACCGGAAGGTCGACCTGCTTCATCATGGGCGGATCTCGATCGGCGTGCCGACCGAGGTTCGCAGCCAGATGTCGACCATGTCCGCAGTTGCTGACGGCGATGCAGCCGTCGGTCCAGTCGTTGCTGGCGTAATAGTCAGGCGACTTACGCGGCACATTGGGCTGGCCGTGGATCATGATCAGGCCGCCGGGCCTGACGCCGCTTCTGCGCGCGCGCTCGCGATCGGCGTCGTTCGGGTACGACACCTCGAGCGACAGGAAGAAATCGCTGTTGGTGTTGCGACGCGACAGCTGGTAGACGCCTTCCGGCGTGCGGAAATCACCCTCGCGCTGCTTGCGCCCATAGGGGTTGAGTCCGAGCCGGATCGGGTATTCGCGAAGCACGCGGTCGGAGCTGCAGCAGGTACAGCCGGCGTTCCGACTTCTTGACCAGGATCCTGTCGGCGGCCTCGAGCCCGGCTGGGCTGGCAGCGACCGCATCGGCGTAGGCGCTGCCGAAAGGAACCGTGCCCTCGGAGTTCGACGTCGCTGCAGACCCATTGCCGGCACCTGGCACGGTCGTGAACGGGTTCGACGAATCGCAGGCCGCAGAGCTCGCGGACATGAAGGGGTTCGGCGTTTCGCAGGGTGCCGCAGTCGTGGTCATGAAGGGATTCGGCGTCCCGCCGGCCACATCGGGCGAGGCCACGAGCGGTTCCTGCCCCTGGCAGGCGGCCACTGGATCGGACATGAACGGATTCGGCGACTCACAAGAGGTGCGCGGCGCAGTCATGAAAGGGTTCGGCGTCCCGGTCGCCGCCGGCGCAGTCATGAAAGGATTCGGCGTCCCGGTCGCCGCTGGCGCCGGCGTCTCCGGCAGCGGCTTGCCGCCGAAACGGAACCAAAGCCCTGCGCGCCCGCCACGCCTGGCGACGCGGCCAGTGCGAGGGCGAATGCGGCGGACAACAATCCACGTATCTTCATGGGGAGCGGATTATAGCGGCGCACAGCCTGGACAAAACGAGGCGGCCTTGCGGCCGCCTCGGAAGAACGCGCTGCACCCGGTCAGAGGCGCCCTGTGTCGTCAGGTGGCTGGCGGGAACCCAGCTCAAGCGCGCGGGGAAACCAATCGTCCAGGCTCGGGTCGTCAGCCGCACTTGGAGTCGCCGCAGTTCAGGCAGGTCATGCAACCGTCCATCATCACCACGGCCGCGGTGCTGCACTTGGTGCACAGCTGCGCTCCCTGCGGGTAGTGGCTCTTGGCGAACGCGTCCTGCTGCTTCTGCCGCTGCTCGTACTCCTCGCGCTTCTGCTCGATCAACTTCCTGCGGTGCTCGTCCATCTCCGGGATCGCGCAGCAGCCCGATGGACTGCAGGTGCTTCTCGATCACGTGCCCGAGCTCGGCGATGATCGAGGGCATGAACTTGCCGCCCGACTGCCAGTAGCCGCCGCGCGGGTCGAACACGGCCTTCAGTTCCTCGACGAGGAAGGTGACGTCGCCGCCCTTGCGGAACACTGCCGAGATGATGCGCGTGAGCGCGACGATCCACTGGAAGTGATCGAGGTTCTTCGAGTTGATGAATATCTCGAAGGGCCGGCGCTGCTCGTGCTCGGTGCCCTCGTTCAGCACGATGTCGTTGATGGTCACGTACATGGCGTGATCCGACACCGGCGTCTTTATCTTGTAGGTCGAGCCGATCAGCATCTCCGGACGCTCGAGCTCTCTCGTGCATCCAGATGACCTTGGCGTCGTGCGTACCCGCCGGCGCGCCGTCGCGCTGCGGTCCGGCCTTCGCTTCAGCCTTGTCGTCGGGCCGGTCGACCCGGTACTTGACTATCTTCTTTTCGATCTTGTGCGCGCTCATCAGAATTTCCCGTAATAGCCTTCCTTGATGGCGTCGAACAGGTTCGCGGCGGTGTGCGTCTCGCCGTCGTACTCGACCTGTTCGTCGCCCTTCAACTTCACCTCGGTGCCGTCATCGAGCGTGAAGACGTAGGTGGTGTTCTTGAGGTCCTCCTCCTTCACCAGCACGCCCTGGAACGCCTCCGGATTGAAGCGGAACGTCGTGCAGCCCTTCAGCCCCTGCTCGTGGGCGTAGAGGTAGATGTCCTTGAAATCGTCGTAGGCGTAGTCGGTCGGGACATTGGCCGTCTTCGAGATCGAGGAATCGATCCACTTCTGCGCTGCCGCCTGGATGTCCACGTGCTGGCGCGGCGTGACGTCGTCGGCGGTCGTGAAGTACTCCGGCAGCTTGTCCGCAGGCCCCGTGCCGCCGGGCATCGCGGCCTGGTTGACCAGCTCGCGATAGGCCAGCATCTCGAACGAGAACACGTCGATGCGCTCCTTGGTCTTGCGGCCCGGGCGGATCACGTTGCGGAAGTAATGGTGCGCGAACGACGGCTCGATCCCGTTCGAGGCATTGTTCGCCAGCGACAGCGAAATGGTGCCGGTCGGCGCGATCGAGCTGTGGTGCGTGAAGCGCGCGCCGACCTCGGCGAGGCGCTCGACCAGTTCCGGCGCAACCTCGGCCACGCGCTGCATGTAGCGGCTGTAACGCGCGTGCAGCACGCGGCCCGGCAGCTTCTGGCCCGACCTTGATGCCGTCGCGCTTCATCTCCGGACGCTTGCGCAGCATCTCGGGCGTGATCTCGAACTCCTCCAGCATGATCGGCGCCGGGCCCTTTTCGCCGGCAAGCTCGAGCGCGGCTTCCCAGCCGGCGATCGCGAGTTCCCTGGACACGCGCTCGGTGAAGGCGACCGCGTCGCGCGAGCCGTACTTCCAGCCGAGCATGGTGATCGTCGAGCCGAGCCCGAGGAATCCCATGCCATGGCGGCGCTTGCGGTGGATTTCCTGGCGCTGCTGCTCGAGCGGCAGGCCGTTCACCTCGACCACGTTGTCGAGCATGCGCGTGAAGACGCGGACCACCTGCCGGTACTCGTCCCAGTCGAAGCGCGTCTGCTCGGTGAACGGATCACGCACGAAACTGGTGAGATTGACCGAACCGAGCAGGCACGAGCCGTACGGCGGCAGCGGCTGTTCGCCGCAGGGATTGGTCGCGCGGATGTTCTCGCACCACCAGTTGTTGTTCATCTCGTTGACGCGGTCGATCAGCACGAAGCCGGGCTCCGCGAAGTCGTACGTCGAGGACATGATGACGTCCCAGAGGCGCTTGGCAGGCAGGGTCTTGTAGACCATGCAGAGCACGAGGCCCTCGTCGTTGCGCACGTAGTTCTTCGCGTCCGGCCACTCGCGCCAGATGAACTTCGAGGTGTCGGTCGTGTCCTCGCCCACGATCTCGGACTCGCGCACCGGGAAGGCGAGCTGCCACTCGCCGTCCTCGCGCACCGCGCGCATGAACTCGTCGGTCACCAGCAGCGAGAGGTTGAACTGCCTGAGCCGGCCGGCCTCGCGCTTGGCACGGATGAACTCCATCGCGTCCGGGTGCCCGACGTCGAACGTCCCCATCTGCGCGCCCCGCCGGCCGCCGGCCGACGAGACCGTGAAGCACATCTTGTCGTAGATATCCATGAACGACAGCGGGCCCGAGGTGTAGGCGCCGGCGCCCGAGACATACGCGCCGCGCGGACGCAGCGTCGAGAACTCGTAGCCGATGCCGCAGCCCGCCTTCAGCGTGAGCCCGGCCTCGTGAACCTTGCCGAGGATGTCGTCCATCGAGTCGCTGATCGTGCCGGACACGGTGCAGTTGATCGTGGACGTGGCCGGCTTGTGCTCCTGCGCGCCCGCGTTCGAGGTGACGCGGCCGGCCGGGATTGCTCCGCGGCGCAGGGCCCAGAGGAACTGCTCGTACCAGTGCTCGCGGGCGTCTTCCTTCTCCACGTCGGCGAGCGCCTTCGCGACGCGCTTGTAGGTGTCGTCCATCGACTGGTCGATGGGCGTTCCGTCCTTGGCGCAAAGTCGGTATTTCTTGTCCCAGATGTCGAGGGACGCTTCCTGGTACGGAATGCTTCGCGCATCCCGGGTTTCAAGTTTCACGGCGGTACTCATTGCAGCAGCTCAGGCTCCCAAAATTCTTCAGGCGATTCGCGGCCTCTGATCCCCCCCACGGAGCCTTTTTTACAGCCCCTGGCGAGGCCCGACGGGCCCAGCCGACCCCAATTTCCGGTCCGGCTCGGATCGCCGCGACATGCGTCGCGGCTGCATCGTGCCAAACACAACATGTAGAGTCAGGGGGAGAAGCGTATGCACCACCCTCCCCCCCGTCAACCGCTTTTTCTGCTGCAATGCGATATGTTTTTTTCTATTAAAAACAAATAGTTATGAGGCATGATTGAAGCAGCCATCGCATGCGCGAAATGGCCCGCGAGTCAAGCCCCGAGACGCCACCGGAACACAACATGTTGTGTCCACGCACTTCACACCGGAAATCCACAGCTTGCTCACCGTCGATTCACAGGCTCTCCCGTCCGGCCATCGTCGCGACATGGAAGCCCGGTCGATGTCGCATGGAACTTGGCGGCTCCAATTGCAGTCACATTCCGAGTTCCGGGGCGCCACGCCCGGGACTCAGGGACCGCCTGCTAGACTCGCGGCCCTGCGATTTACCACAAACGATCTGCAGGAAGTTCGCATGAAGTTGCACCTGAGTCTCGCCGCGCTGGTGCTCGGCGCATGGTCCGCGATGGCCCCGGCCCAGATCCCCGCCCAGCCTGGCGAAACGCCGGTACCGTCGCTTGCACCGATGCTGAAGCGCATCACGCCTGCCGTGGTGAACGTGGCTACGCGCGGCACCATGGTGCAGGAGCAGAACCCGCTCGCTCAACGACCCGTTCTTCCGGCGCTTCTTCGACGTACCGAACGCGCCGCGCGAGCGCGAAGTCCAGGCCGCCGGCTCGGGCGTCATCGTCGACGCGAAGAACGGCTACATCGTCACCAATGCGCACGTGATCGAGAACGCGACGGAAATCACCGTGCAGCTGCTCGACAACCGCTCCCTCACTGCGAAAGTGGTCGGCAGGGATACCGGCTCCGACATCGCCGTGCTGCAGGTGCAGGCGGGCAACCTGACGGAGATTCCGATCGCCGACTCAGACCTGCTGGAGGTCGGCGACTTCGTGGTGGCCATCGGCAATCCGTTCGGCCTCGGGCACACGGTGACGTCGGGAATCATCAGCGCTCTCGGCCGCTCCGGCATCAACCCGGAGGGCTACGAGGACTTCGTGCAGACCGACGCGTCGATCAACCCCGGCAACTCGGGCGGTGCGCTGGTCAACCTGGGAGGGCAGCTGGTCGGCATCAACTCCGCGATCCTCTCGCGCACCGGCGGCAACATCGGCATCGGGTTCGCGATCCCTTCGAACATGATGCGGAACGTGATGCAGCAGCTGATCAAGTACGGCGAGGTCCGCCGCGGCGTGCTCGGCGTAAACATCCAGACCCTGACCCCCGACATCGCCGAGAGCATGGGTCTCGGCAATGCACAGGGCGCGCTGGTGTCGCAGGTGGTCGACGGCTCGGCCGCGGAGAAGGCCGGCATCAAGGCCGGCGACGTGATCACCGCGGTCAACGGCAAGCCGGTCAAGGACGCGGCTGCGCTGCGTAACTCCATCGGCCTGCTGCGCATCGGTGACAAGGTGGATATCTCGCTGCTGCGCGACGGCAAGCCGCGCCGCGTGACCGCCTTGATCGGCGAACGCGACACCGCCGAGGAAGCCGCCGCAGCCGGCACGCACAAAGGGCTCGAGGGCGCGGACCTGGCGGATGCCCAGGGCGGCGGCGTGCTGGTCCGCTCGGTTGCGAACGGCAGCCCGGCCGCGCAACGCGGCCTGCGTGCCAACGACATCATCGTTGCGGTCGGCCGCAACAAGGTCGCCAACCTCGCGGAGTTCCAGAAAGCCACGCAGGGCGCGCAGGCGTTCGTGGTGCAACTGCGCCGGGGCAATGCGATCCTCGTGATCCCGATCCGCTGAGCCGATGCGGAGCCTGCAGGTCTGCATCCTCGGGGGCACCGGCTTCATTGGCCGTGCCCTCGTTGCCCGCCTCGCGGCCGATGGTCACGCGGTCAAGGTGCTGACACGCGACCGCGCCGGCAATCGTGACCTGCTGGTCCTGCCCACGGTACGGCTGGTGTCCGCGGACGCGCACGACCCCGCCGTGCTGGAGCGCGAGTTCGCCGGTTGCGACGTCGTCGTGAACCTGGTCGGCATCCTGAACGAGCGCCGGCTCGGGCACGGCAAGGGTGCGGAATTCCGCCGCGTCCACACCGAACTGCCGAAGAAGGTGGTCCGAGCCTGCCGCGCGGCCGGTGTCCGGCGCTACCTGCACATGAGCGGCCTGAAGGCCGACTCGCAGCGCGGCCCCAGCCACTACCTCAAGTCCAAGGGCGAGGCGGAGGACTTCATTCGCCGCGAGTGCGCCGACGGCAGCCCGGATTTTGTCATCTTCCAGCCATCGGTGGTCTTCGGGCCCGGCGACGAATTCATCAACAAGTTCGCGGCCATGCTCCCGCTCATTCCCGGCGTGATGCCACTCGCCTGCGCCGGCGCGCGGTTTGCGCCCGTGTACGTGGGTGACGTGGCCGAGGCGTTCGCGCGCTGCATCGACCGGTCCGACGTGGCCGGGCAGACTTTCCAGCTCTGCGGACCGGAAGTGCACACGCTGGGCGAGATCGTGAACGACACTGCCGCTGCGCTCGGGCTGCGGCGCTGGATCCTGCCGCTGCCCGACGTGGCGTCGAGGGTGCAGGCCGCGATCATGGACTACGTGCCAGGCAAGCCGTTCTCGACCGACAACTACCTGTCGGCCACGCTCGACTCGGTCTGCGACTGCGACGGGCTCGCAGCGCTCGGCATCGAGCGGACCTCGATGCGCGGCATCGTTCCTGCGTACCTCCGGGCGAACTCAGGGCGCCACTGATACCAGCGCCCAGCCGGGCGCGCCTGCCCGCATCCGGCGCCGCTATCGCCCCTCGCAAACGGCCGCGTGCCGATCGGCGAACGACAAGCGCGCCAGCGCCCGGGCCCGTTCATAGAACTCGGGCATCGAACCAGCTGCGGCAAGCGCCCGCTCCAGTCCCGGCACGCAGCCGCTGTAGGTGGCCACCGACGCCAGGCTCGCGTTGTCGAGCGGGCGCGCGAACCAGTCGTCGTAGCCAGCATAGCCGCCCCACTGCTGCCGCAGGCCCTGGTAGTCGTACTTGAGGCGCCCGAAAATCCGGTTCTTCTCCAACCGCATCACTGCCGGCGGCTGCCCGCCACCGTAGAGGCGCGCGAGGCGTGCGCGTGCGCCGGCCAGCAGTGCCACGAACTGCGCGTGCCGGCTGCGCGATGTCTCGTACGCGACGAGCCGCCGCTGCTCGCCGCGCGACTGCAGCCATCGCCGCACGCCCGCATCCTCGACCACGCTGGCGAATGCCTCGTTGAATCCACTGTCGCCGGCGACGTACAGGCGCTCGTGCGCGAGCTCGTGGAAGATGGTCCCGACCAGCCGCGTCTCGCGCCAACCGATCATCGTGCTCGGCAGCGGGTCGGGCAGGTGGCCCAGCGTCGAGTAGGCCGCGACACCCTCCACGACGACGTCGTCGCCGCGCGCCGCGAGCCTCCACGCAAATGCGTTCGCATCGGCTTCGCGGAAATACCCTCGATAACTCACGCAGCCGGCGACGGGAAAGCACCAGCGCAGCGGGCGCAGCGAAAACTCCGGGGTTGCGACCACGTTCCAGAGCACGTACTCGCGCCCGATATCCGCGTACTTCGTGTAGCTGCGACTGTCGGGCAGCGCGAGCTCGCTCACCGCGAACGCCCGTGCCTCGACGGCGAGCTCGAGCTGGCTGCGTGTCGCCTGCGTGGTCGCCGGGTCGGCGATGACGCTGTCGATCGGACGGCTCTTTGCCATGACGCCAAGTTGCCCCGTCGCCGCCTGCATGACGTAGCAGCCGGACAGCACGGTCGCCAGGCTGCATGCCGCAAGTCCGCGGACCAGGCTGAGCGCGCCGCCCGGCCTGGCTCGCCCGCGCGTATCGCATTCCGCTACGATGCCCCACATGAAAATCTTCCTTGTCGGTGGCGCGGTCCGCGACCGCCTGCTCGGCCGACAGCCCCACGAGCACGATTACGTCGTCGTCGGCGCGACGCCGGACGAGTTGCTCGCACTCGGCTATCGGCCGGTGGGCAAGGACTTCCCGGTCTTCCTGCACCCGGCGACAGGCGAACAGTACGCGCTCGCGCGCACCGAGCGGAAGACCGGTCCGGGCTACTACGGGTTCGAGACGCGCTTCTCGCCCGACGTGACGCTCGAAGACGACCTCGGCCGGCGCGACCTCACGATCAACGCGATGGCGCAGGACGACGGCGGGACGCTGGTGGATCCGCACGGCGGACGCGCGGACATCGAGGCACGCGTGCTGCGCCACGTGTCCGCGGCCTTCGTCGAGGATCCGCTGCGCGTGCTGCGCGTGGCACGCTTCGCGGCACGCTTCGCACCGCTCGGCTTTACCGTCGCCCCGGAGACGATGGAGCTGATGCGCGGCATCGTCTCGAGTGGCGAAATGTCGGCGCTGGTGCCGGAGCGGGTCTGGGTGGAAACCGACAGAGCGCTCGGGGAGCACCGGCCCACCGTCTATTTCGAGGTGCTGCGCGACTGCGGCGCGCTCGCGGCACTGTTTCCCGAGATCACCGCGCTCGACGGCGTGCCGCAGCCGCCGAAGTGGCATCCGGAGATCGACACCGGCCTGCACGCCATGCAGGCACTCGAGGTCGCGGCGAGCCTCTCGCCCGACACGACGGTGCGCTTCGCCGCGCTGGTGCACGACCTCGGCAAGGGCGTGACACCGCGCGAGCAATGGCCCCGTCACCTGGGCCACGAGGAAGCGGGCGCAAAGTTGATCGAAGTGGTCTGCGCCCGCCTCAAGGTCCCGAACGAGCACCGCGACCTGGCGGTCCTGGTCGCACGACACCACGCAAAGGTGCACCGGGCGGCCGAGCTGCGCCCCGTCACGATGCTCGAACTGCTCGAGGCGACGGACGCGTTCCGTCGAGCGGAACGATTCGAGCGGCTGCTGCTCGCCTGCGAGGCCGATGCCCGGGGGCGCGGCCCGGAACTGCGGGCGGCGCCCTATCCGCAGGCCCGGCTGTTGCGGCATGCGCGTGACGCCGCGGCGAGCGTGCGCCTCGACCCGGCATTCGTTGCGAACAGCACCGGCCCCGTCATCGCGGAGCGCGTGCGCGCAACCCGGGTGGAGGCGATTCGCGAGGCACTCGCCGCCTGAACAGCGCCCTCAGGCGAAATGCCACACGATCAGCGCCGCGATCGCGAGCCGGTAGATCGTGAACGGCAGCAACCCGATGCGTTCGATGAAGCGGATCAGCAGGTGTATGCACGCAAGACCGGACAGCGCGGAAAATACCGCTCCAATCGCCATCGGCTGCCAGGCGACCGCGGCGCCGGAGGTCGCGAGCTTCAACCCCTCGTAGCAGCCGGCGGCCGTGATTCCCGGAATTGCGAGCAGGAACGAAAACCGTGCGGCGCCGGACCGGGTGAGTCCGAGCGCGCGCCCCGCGGTCATGGTTATCCCTGAACGCGAGGTGCCGGGCATCAGTGCCAGCGCCTGGGCGCAACCGATCGCGATTGCCTGCGGCCAGCTGATCGAGTGTTCGTTGCGCGTGCCGCGCGACAGGCGATCGGCCGCGTACATCAGCAGGCCGAAGAACGACAGCGTCCCCGCCACGAACAGCGGAGACCGCAGGTGCGTCTCGATCGCGTCGCCGAACGCGATCCCCGCGAGCCCGACCGGAATCGTGCCCACCAGGACCTGCCAGGCCAGGCGGCTGTCGGCGGTCTGGTGGCGCTGGAAGACCGAGCCGAACCATGCAGCGGTCATCGCCACTATCTCGCGCCGGAAGTACACCAGCAGCGCAACCAGCGTTCCCACGTGCACCGCGACGTCGAAGGCCAGGCCCTGGTCAGCCCAGCCGAACAGGTGCGGGATCAGGATCAGGTGCCCGGAGCTCGAGATCGGCAGGAATTCGGAAAGTCCCTGCACCACGGCGAGGACGATGGCGTGCACTGGGTCCATGTTCACCTACAGCGTATGGCGGAGATCGCGCACGGCGAATCCGCGAAGGGGCGCATCGTAACCTTTCACAAGCCCGATCACCTTGAAGCGTTCGCCCATTTCGCCCGGAAGCGTGAGCGCCATTGCCTGGCGCGAGAGGTTGACGCGCCGTACGGGGTCCAGGTCGGCGACGTGCTGCAACCGGCCGGCGAGGTCGTTGCCGATCAGGAAGTGAGCCTGCGTCGTATACCCGACGACGTCCAGACCGGCGCTTTCCGCAGCTTCGGCGACCGCGGTGAAATCCACCCACGCAGTGATGTCCTGCAGGCCGGGACGTGCGAACGGATCGTCGTTGAACCGGTGGCGGAAATGACACAGCAGCGTGCCGGCGTTTCTCTCGGCCGCATAGAGCTCTCGCCGCGGCAGTCCGTAGTCCACCAGCAGGACGACGCCGCGCGTGAGCGCGCCCGCGACAGCCGCGAGCCACGGCGTGAGACCAGAATTGACCTCCGAGACATAGCCATCGGGCCAACCGGCGCCGCGGTCGCGGCGGATCGCTTCGACAGCGGCCGCCAGCGCGGGCGCTGCCGCAGCCTCGGCCCACTCGAATCCTTCCGCGCCCGCGGCGACGCCGAGCGCCCGCGCCTCGCCGCAACGCCAGACGAAACGATCCACCGGCAGCGCATCGAGCACTTCGTTCGCGACGACCACGCCCTCGAAGCCATCGGGCAGGCGATCCAGCCACTCGACCCGCTCGAGCAGGTGCGGAACCGCGGCGCCCAGCGTTGCGCGCTGCCGCTCCCGCAGGTCGGCGCTCAAGTCGAGGATGCGGTAGCGTGCGGGCAGCGGACCCATTGACTCGAGTTCCGCCAGCATCGCAGCGGCCATCACGCCCGATCCCGCGCCGAGTTCGAGCACGTCACCCCCCTGCCGTGCGAGCACCTCCGCGCACTGCCCAGCCATGCAGCGACTGAACACCGGCGCGACTTCGGGTGCCGTCACGAAGTCGCCGCCCTCCCCGAACTTGCGGGCGCCGGCACTGTAGTAGCCGAGTCCCGGCTCGTAGAGGGCCATTTCCATGTACCGCGAAAAACTGATCCAGCCACCGGCCGCGGCAATGGCCTCGCGGATTCGCGCCGACAGGCGCCCACTGTGTTCGGCCTCGTCGGCGGAAAGCCCGGGCAGTGTCCCCGCGTCACTCATTGGAGACCGCCCCGCGGCTCCCGCCCGGTGAGTCCCGCCGCGCAGCCCTCGCCCGCCCGCGCGACAGCGCCAGCGGTCTCCGGTATCGTCGAAACATGTCCAAAGCAGGTCCGCTCGCCGGTCGTTGCGTACTCGTCACAGGAGGCGCGAAGCGTCTCGGTGCGGCAATTGCACGACGCCTCCACGAAGCCGGCGCCAACCTCGTCGTGCACTACCACCGTTCGCGCCCGGCGGCCGATTCCCTGGTCGCCGACCTGAATTCGGCGCGCGCCGCCTCTGCAATCGCAACCTGCGCGGACCTGAACGATGTGGCCAGCCTTCCAGTCCTCGTGACGGCGGCACTTGACGGGTTCGGCAGGCTCGACGTGCTGGTAAACAACGCCTCGACCTTCTACCCGACGCCTGTCGGGACGATAAGCGTCGCGCAGTTTGACGACCTGGTCGGGACAAACCTGCGCGCGCCGCTGTTCCTGTCGCAGGCCGCGGCCCCTGCGATCCGCGCCACGCAGGGCCTGATCCTGAACATGGTGGACATCCATGGCCGGCGCCCGCTGAAGGCGCACCCCGTTTACTCCGCCGCAAAGGCCGGACTGGTGATGCTGACCAGGTCGCTCGCCCGCGAGCTGGGGCCCGAGATTCGTGTGAATGGCATCGCCCCCGGCCCCGTGCTCTGGCCTGAGAGGGACCTGGACCCGGCGCTCAAGGACGAGATCGTCGCGAAGACGGCGCTGAAGCGCGGCGGCTCGCCCGATGACATTGCACGCACCGCGCTCTACCTCGCCACCGAGGCACCGTACGTCACCGGGCAGGTGATTACCGTGGACGGCGGCCGCAGTCTCTGACCGGCGGCCGGTCGGGAGCGAAGCCGACTGCATCAATCCTTGCCCCGCGCGCGCCACCCGAGTTCCACCGGCTGCATGCCGTGAGCATCGCGGTCGAATGCGGACCACAGCTCGCCCATCGTGGACCCGAGCACCGGATGCACGATTTCGGGCGCGAGTTCCGCCATGGGCCCCAGCATGTAGGCGCGCCGCACGAGGTCGGGTCGCGGCAGCCTGAGGCCAGGTTCGTCGCACACGAGGTCGCCGTAGAGCAGGATGTCGAGGTCCATGGCGCGTGGCGCCCACCTGGGATCGTTGCGCGCCCGGCCGCAGGCGCCTTCGGCCTGCTGCAATCGGCCGACCACCTCGTGCACGCCTTCGTCTGTCTCGAAGCCGAGGGCGAGGTTCACGAAATCGTCACCCTCGAATCCCAGCGCACGGTTGCGATAGGCGCGTGAGCAGCGCAGGCCGGGATAGTGGCGGTCGAGCTCGTCGAGCGCCCGCCGCAGGTTGGCCACGGGCTCGACATTGCTGCCGGCCGCGACGAACACCGCGGTCACTTCGAGCCTTTGGGCGCGGCGTAGTCCTCGCGACGTCGCTCGATCAGGATGCCGACGTCGCGCGCGCCGCGGATCGCGCCCTGCTTGTTCAGCCGCACCCGCACCCAGGGCACGTCGAACTCGGTGATCACCAGCTCGGCCACGCGCTCGGCCAGTGTCTCGACCAGTTGAAACTGCGAATCGCCGACAAAGCCGAGCAGCCGCTTCGCGACCCTCTTGTAGTCGAGGGTGTCGTCGATCGAGTCGGAGGCTGCCGCGCGACGAATGTCGGCCGCCATCTCCAGGTCGAGCACGACTTTCTGCTTGACCCGCCGCTCCCAGTCCCAGATGCCGACGATGCAGTCGACCGTGAGGCCGGCGAGGAAGATCACGTCGGTCTGGCTGCTGTTGCGGGATTTCATGGACGGTATTGTCGGCGATCGCGGAGGAATGAGGGGGCGGCCCGGCCGCTCACGATGGCAGGCCAGGCGCCGGCGGCACCAGCTCGGTCATCGACCAGCGCGCGCGCGCGGATATCGCGAGGTTGCCGAGTTCGCCGGCCGAGAGACGCAGGTGCCCCAGCAGCGCGATCATCGCGGCATTGTCGGTACAGAATTCGGCGCGCGGGTACGCGACCCTGACGCCATGGCGCTCGCCCATCGCGAGCATGCGTGCCCGCAGGCGGCGATTGGCGCCAACGCCTCCGGCAACCACCAGCGTCCGCGCATCGGTTGCTTCGATGGCGCGTTTCGACTTCATCACCAGCGTGTCGACGACCGCTTCCTCGAATGCGAGCGCCGCGTCGGCGCGGGTCTGGTCGTCCAGCGCCCTGCCGCGCAGCGCCACGACCACCGCCGTCTTGAGACCGCTGAAGCTGAAGTCGAGCCCCGGTCGTTCGGTCATCGGCCGCGGGAAATTGAACACCCCGGGCCGTCCGCGTTCGGCGAGCGCCGCGAGCTGCGGTCCGCCCGGGTAACCGAGCCCCAGCAGTTTCGCAGTCTTGTCGAAGGCCTCGCCGGCGGCGTCGTCGAGCGAGCTGCCCAGCACCTCGTACTGGCCAACGCCGCGTACGTAGGCGAGCAGCGTGTGCCCGCCCGAGACGAGCAGCGCCAGGAACGGGAATTCCGGCGGGTCCGGCTCCAGCAGCGGCGCAAGCAGGTGGCCTTCCATGTGATGGACGCCGATGCAGGGGACATCCCATGCGTAGGCGAGGCTGCGGGCCACCGAGGACCCGACCAGCAGCGCCCCCGCGAGGCCCGGCCCGGCCGTGAAGGCGATACCGTCGATGGCCCCGGATCCGCCGCTGGACTCGAGCACTTTCTTCAACAATGGCAACAACTTACGAAGGTGGTCACGCGACGCCAGTTCGGGCACGACCCCGCCATAGATAGAGTGCAGATCGACCTGGCTGTGCAGTTCGTGGGCAAGCAGCCCGGCTGCGCCGTCATAGACCGCGGCAGCCGTCTCGTCACAGGAGGTTTCCAGCCCCAGGACCCGCATGTTTTGCAATTCCCGTCCACGCTCTCTAAAATTCGCGGTCCTTTTCCCGGCAGCGAGACCCTTGGGTCCCGGTCGGGCACCTAGATCCGACCGATCGACGAGGTTTCGATGCCCAGCGTCCGCATTCGTGAGAACGAATATTTCGATGCCGCCCTGCGCCGCTTCAAGCGCGCCTGTGAAAAAGCCGGCGTA
Organism: uncultured Gammaproteobacteria bacterium; assembly: GCA_963819835.1. Classification (GTDB taxonomy): domain Bacteria; phylum Pseudomonadota; class Gammaproteobacteria; order Steroidobacterales; family Steroidobacteraceae; genus RPQJ01. The sequence continues at coordinate 84,641 of CAWFXR010000013.1, read as the reverse complement.
CTGACCGAACTCCGGCGTCGCGAATTCTACGAGAAGCCGACCCAGGAGCGTAAAAGAAAGAAGGCCGCTGCGGTGAAGCGTCACCAGAAGCGCGGCGCTCGGGACTTCTCGGCGCCTCGCGCCCGCAACTACTGAGTCCGCGGGTCCCGTGACGCTCAGGGAGCGCATCACCGAGGACATGAAGGCCGCCATGCGGGCCTCCGACAAGGAGCGCCTCTTGACCATCCGCATGGTGCAGGCTGCGATCAAGCAGCGCGAAGTGGACGAGCGCATCACGCTCGACGACGCGCAGGTGATCTCAGTACTGGAGAAAATGATCAAGCAGCGTCGCGAATCGATCCTGCAGTTCGAGCAGGGCGCGCGCCAGGACCTTGCCGACAAGGAAAAGTCCGAGATCGTCCTGCTGCAGTCCTACCTGCCGGCCCAGCTCACCGAGGCCGAGGTCGACGCAATCATCCGCGACGCCATCGCCTCGACCGGCGCCGCGTCCATCAAGGACATGGGCAAGGTCATGGCCGCGGTCAAGGCGAAGGCCGCGGGCCGCGCCGACATGGGCGCCGTGAGCACCCGCATCAAGGCCACTCTCGGCAGCTGACCGCGTTCCCGTGGCCGGCCGGATTCCCCAGCACTTTATCGACGAACTGATCGCGCGGGTCGACATCATCGAGGTGATCGGCAGCCGCGTCCAGCTGAAGCGCGCGGGCCGCGAGTACAAGGCATGCTGCCCGTTCCACGACGAGAAGACTGCGTCGTTCACCGTGAGCGCCGACAAGCAGTTCTACCACTGCTTCGGCTGCGGCGCGCACGGCACGGCGCTCGGTTTCGTGATGGAGTACGACCATCTCGGCTTCGTCGAGGCAGTCGAGGACCTCGCCGCGCGCGCCGGGCTCGAGGTACCACGCGAGGGCGGCAGCAGCGCGCCGGCACAGCCGCACGATGAAATCTATGTCGCGCTCGAGCGCGCCGCGCTTTTCTATCGTCAGTCGGTCGGCGGGGAAGCGAAGGCACGCGACTACCTCGCGAAACGCGGCCTGGCCACGGACGTCATCCAGCGATTCGGCATCGGCTATGCGCCGGCCCGCTGGGACGCATTGCTCGATCGCTACGGGGCGACGGAAGAAGAGCGCCAGGTTCTGCATCGAGCGGGCCTGGTCGTCGAACGCCAGGCGGAGCCCGGGCGCGCCCATACGCCAGGATTCTACGATCGATTCCGCGACCGGGTCATGTTCCCGATTCGCGACACGCGCGGGCGCACCATCGGCTTCGGCGGACGGGTGCTCGACGGTAGCGAGCCCAAGTACCTGAACTCTCCCGAAACGGAGCTGTTCCACAAGGGCCGCGAACTCTACGGGCTGTTCGAGTCGCGGCAGGCGACGCGCAGCCTGCAGCGGCTGCTGGTGGTCGAGGGCTACATGGACGTGGTGAGCCTGCACCAGGCCGGCATCACCTACGCGGTCGCCACGCTGGGCACGGCGACCACGCCCGAGCACCTGCAACGCATCTTCAGGCTCGTCGGCGAGGTCGTGTTCTGCTTCGACGGCGACCGCGCCGGTCGGGCGGCGGCATGGCGCGCACTCGAGAACGCCGTGAGCGAGGTCAAGCAGGGTCGCCAGGTGCGCTTCCTGTTCCTGCCGGACGGCCACGATCCCGACACGCTGGTTCGTGAGGAAGGCGCGGCCGCATTCGAGGCACGGCTCGCAGGCGCCCTGCCGCTGTCCGACTACCTGATCCGCGAGCTCTCTGCGCGCAGCGACCCGACGAGCGTGGACGGCCGCGCGAAGCTGGTGGAACTTGCGCGACCACTGATTCGAAAGATTCCGTCGGACGTCTATCGCGAGTTGCTCGTCTCCCAGCTGGCCGAAGCGGTTCGGATGCAGCCCGCGCGCCTTGCCGAGCTGCTGCAGGCTGGCGAAGGGTCCGGCCCTCAATCGCACGGCGAGAAGGCGCCGGCGGAACGCCGCCAGTCTCGACAGGTACATTCCGCCGTCGCCGGACGTGGAAATCTGGTCCGGCAGGCCATCAGCCTGCTGGTTCACTACCCCGCCGCTGCCGCCGGAATCCAGGTGACAGACGCGCTCGATCACGTGGATCGACCGGGCGTGGCCCTGCTCATCGAACTGCTGGCCCAGATGCGGGAAGATCCGCCGGCCAGCACGGGCGCATTGCTCGAACGCTGGCGAGAACGCCCGGAGCACGCCCCGCTGTCGAAACTGGCGGCCGCGGAGTGCCTGGTCGCCGACACAGAGGCCGCCGCCGCCGAGATCCGATCTGCCATCGCGCGGCTGGTTGCCGAGGACAGTGTCACGCGGCTCGAGGCGCTGCAGGACAAGGCCCGCGAGGCCCCGCTAAGCGCTGAAGAAAAACTTGAAATTCAGTCACTTATCCGCGCCATGGCGCAGGGAGCGCGTTCCGGCCTGGCAAAATAGCCGCGGCGATCCTGGCGCTGTCCATGATATATTTCCGCTCTTTTATCCAGCCCATTTTTCCGAGGCGCCCATCTTGAGCAAGACTGCACGCAAGCAAGCCAAGAAGGCTTCCGCCCGCAAGGCACCGACGGCCCGTACCAAGCCTGCGAAGGCGACGAAGCCCGTGAAGCCGGCGAAAGCCGCCAAGGCGGTGACGAAGCCGGCAAAGACCGCCGCCGCCAAGGCGAAGCACCACAGGCCGGCGCCCGTCGTTTCTGCCAGGTCAAAGGCCAAGCCTCAGAAAGCGTCGGCCAAGAGTCCTCAGAAGCCAGTGAAGGCTGCCCCAGCGCAGAAGACCTCCGCCGCCAGGCCGGCCAAGGCAGCTGCACCTGTGAAGGCGCCTGTGCCCAAGCCCGTCGCCGCCAAGGCCCCGACCAAAAAGCAGGCCGCGCCTGTCGCCAACGTGGCGCCGGCAGCGACCCCGGCCCCGGCGGGAAAAGAGGCTGGTCGCTCGAAAAAGCGCGGCGCCAAGGCCGGCTCCGAAAAGATCGCGAGTGCGCTGCCGCCGACCACGCCCGAGGATCGCCAGTCGCAGCTGCAGCTGCTGATCGCCCGTGGCAAGGAACAGAGTTTCCTGACCTACGCCGAGGTCAATGATCACCTGCCCTCCGAAATCGTCGATCCGGAGCAGATCGAAGACATCGTGCAGATGATCAACGACATGGGCATTCCGGTGTACGAAAAGGCGCCGGACGCGGAGGCCCTGTTGCTGCGCGAGACCGTCGTCGCGGACGACGAAGCCGCCGAAGAAGCGGCCGCTGCCCTCGCGACGACCGTGGATGCAGAATTCGGCCGAACCACGGATCCGGTCCGCATGTACATGCGCGAGATGGGGACCGTGGAACTGCTTACGCGCGAGGGCGAGATCTCGATCGCCAAGCGCATCGAGCAGGGCCTCGAGGCTGTACGCCGCGCACTTTCGGCGTATCCGCCGACGCACGACCTGTTGCTCGGCACCTACGAGCCGGTGAAGGCCGGCCAGGGCAGGCTGATCGACATCATCGTGGGCTTCGTGGACCCGAACGCGCCGGACGTCATTGCCGAGCCGATCAACCCGAAGCTGGCCGCGGCTGCCAAGGCCGAGGCAGCGGAGAACGACGAGAGCGAAGAGGTAGAAGCCGAGGATGAAGAGGCGGTAGAGACCGGCCCCGATCCCGAGGAAGCGGCGGCCCGCTTCGCATCGCTGGCCAAGGTCTACAGCCAGGTCGTGAAGGCGCTCGACGACAAGGGCCCGAAGGACCCGAAGACCGTCAAGTTGCGCCGCAAGCTCGGCGCCGAGTTCATGGAGCTTAAACTGGCGCCGCGCATGTTCGAACAGCTGGTCTCGCACCTGCGCGGGCACCTGAACGAGATCCGCAGCATCGAGAAGACCGTGATGCAGATCTGCGTGCGCGATGCCGGCATGCCGCGCCCTGATTTCATCGAGACTTTCCCGCGCAACGAGACCAACCTGCGCTGGCTCGACAAGCACGTGCGTGCCAAGCGCAAGCATTCGGCCGCGCTCGGGCGCATGCGTGAGGAAATCGAGAAGCAGCAGCTCAGGCTGCGCGACATCGAGGTGCGCACGCACCTGACGATCGGCGAGATCAAGGACATCAACCGCGAAATCGCCGTGGGCGAAGCCCAGGCACGCCGCGCGAAGAAGGAGATGGTCGAGGCCAACCTGCGCCTGGTGATCTCCATCGCGAAGAAATACACGAACCGCGGCCTGCAGTTCCTCGACCTCATCCAGGAAGGAAACATCGGCCTGATGAAGGCCGTGGACAAGTTCGAGTACCGTCGCGGCTACAAGTTCTCCACCTACGCCACCTGGTGGATCCGCCAGGCGATCACGCGTTCGATCGCCGACCAGGCGCGCACCATCCGCATACCGGTGCACATGATCGAGACAATCAACAAGCTGAACCGCATCTCGCGGCAGATGCTCCAGGAGATGGGCCGCGAGCCGACACCCGACGAACTCGCGGTGCGCATGGAGATGCCCGAGGACAAGGTGCGCAAGGTGTTGAAGATCGCCAAGGAACCGATCTCGATGGAGACGCCCATCGGTGACGACGAGGACTCGCACCTCGGGGACTTCATCGAGGACACGTCCGTCGAGTCGCCGATCGACTCCGCCACGATGGAATCGCTGCGCGAGACGACGCACTCGGTGCTCGCCGGCCTCACGCCGCGCGAGGCCAAGGTGCTGCGCATGCGCTTCGGCATCGACATGACCACCGACCACACGCTCGAAGAGGTCGGCAAGCAGTTCGACGTCACCCGCGAGCGCATCCGGCAGATCGAAGCCAAGGCGCTCAGGAAGCTGCGGCACCCGAGCCGCAGCGAGCAGCTCCGGAGCTTCCTCGAGGACTGAGGGGCAACGACCGACTGCTTGGCGACGACGCACGAAGAAAGGCCCCGCGAGGGGCCTTTTTCTCGGGCGGCCCCCACCTGGCCGGCCGATAGCGACTAACCGCAATTGTAACCGTGCCGCGCCTCGTCCAGCCTTCCCTCATTGGACCCAACCGACGGCGGTGCTGCAGCAGGGAGGCAAGGCTACGATGTCATTTCGAGGGATTCTTGCGGCCGTAATCATGGTCGCCCTGTCTGCAGGATGCACCGCGACCACTGCCCTGACCGCGGTGCAAGGCGGCACGTCCCTGGACGTAAAGGAGACCGCACATTCGACGCTTCCGCGGACAGAGGAACTGGGCAACACGTCGTTTGGAAACTACGAATTCAGGGCCGAAAGCCCGGGTTTAGAGCCGCTGTACGGTGTACTCCCGCTCAGGCTGAACGGCACGTACATGGCGCTCGACATCCTTTTCTTCTGCCCGGCCCTGTTTTTCAATCTTCGCGAGGTTTTTCCATACTACGAACTGGACCTGGAGAAGCGAGTGGTTCGGTACCGACGGAAGGAATCGGATCCGTGGGTCGAGTATTCGCCGACCGCGGAAGAGTCAGCACGCGCGCAGCAGTTCTTCTCGGCCACCAGAGGCCACTAGGGCACCTGCCGCTGGTCAACGGTGGCAGGGATAGCCCCGCCAGTTGCAATCCCATCGCCCGTCTTCCCGAAGTACCGCTCGGCCGCGGGATGCATCGGAATCGTGATGCCCGAAGTGGCCCGCTCCTTCGACAGTCGGGTCGCCTGCACGCCAGCACCGCCGCTTGCCGCGGACGCGTATAGCAACTCGAGCGTGCTGCGCACCACCGCATCGGGGACGTCGTCACGCGTAACCAGCAGCGCCGTCGCTGCAGCCGTCGGCACCCCCGCCGCCTGGCCCGGGTAGGTGCGCCCCGGAATGTCCAGCGGCACGAGGCCGTGCACCTCTGCGACCGCCCGTGCGATCGTCCCCGGATCGAGCGGCAGCAGCCTGAGCTGCGAGGCGTGCATGGCGATCTCGAGCTGCCTCCAGGGCGCGGACACCACCTCGATCACCGCGTCGATCCTGCCCGCCGCCAGTTCGTCGAGCGCCACCTGTGGACTTGGCTCTTCGAGACCGACGACCTGTTCGATTCCGATTCCCGCAGCCGCAAGCAGGCCGATGACCGTCTGCCTGGTGCCCGACGCGATGCGACCCAGCGCCACCCGCTTGCCCACCAGGTCCTGAATTCGGCCGATGCCGGAGTCGGCGCGCACTACGACGTGCACGGGTTCCGGGAACAGGCTGGCCACTGCCCGCAGATGTCCGAGTGGACCGGTACCGGAAAATATTCCAAAGCCGGTAACCGCAGCGGCGGCAACATCGCTCTGGATCAGCCCGGCGCGCGCCTCGTCACGTTCAATCAGGAACGCATTCTCGACGCTGCCGGCCGACTCGGCGATCGTGACCGGGCTGGGCGCGCGCATGCGTCCGATCGCCGACGAGAGAAACCTCGAATACTCACCACCGGCCGGGCCAGCCGCGATGACCATGCGCTTGCCATCCTTGCTCGTCCGCAACTGGATCGCGGCCAGCGCGTTATTGAGTTCCTCGGCGATGATCTTTTCGTCCGCCCCGCGGCGCGTCGGCGCCTGCTGCACCAGCGCAGCGATTCTGCGCACGAGTTCCTCGGCCTCGGAGTCCGGGCCCCCGGCCGCCGCATCCGCAGCGGCCGCCGGGCGCGGTGCAACGACGTCCGCCGGATGCCACCCGTCGTCGGCGACCCGGTAGACGATCGACCCGTACGCGCGCAATCGCGTCCCCGGCTCGTTGCGCCCGGACTTGAGGCCCGTGATGCCCTCGTCGGAGGCGCCCATCGCATTCGCGATCATCGTTGGGCCGAGACCCTGCCAATCGGACGGGTCGTACGTCTCGGCGAGCCTGAAGATCGCGTTGTAGTACACGATCACCTGTCGGGCACCGTCCTCGGATGCTCGGTATGGTGCGCTGCCCTGGCGCCGGAAAGCCTCCAACTCGAGCACCTGCCGGCCGAACAGCGCATCTATTCGCGCCTGGACATCCTGTCGCAGGCCGGCTTCGCCGGGCCCGCGCGTGCAGGCCGCGAGCAGCACCGCGAACGCAGCGTACAGGGCAAAACGTGTCGTCCTGCGCACGATCAGAACCCCAGCGACGGCAGCGCAAAGAAAACCTGGAGCACCGCGGCGTTGGCGATGTCCGCGAAGAAAGCCCCGACGATCGGTACCAGCAGGAATGCGAGCGGCGACGGACCGTGACGCTCGGTGAGCGTCTGCATCACCGACATGCCGACCGCCGTCGTGGCGAGACAGGCGGCGACCTGCCCCCCGCTGACCACCGCCGCGTCGTAGTCGCCTCCCATGGCGCGGCTGGTGATGAAATAGGCGAACGCCGCCGTGGCCAGCGCGTTCACGGCAATGATCAGCAGCAGCGGGCCGGCGAGCGTGGCGAGATCGAGTATGCGCATCTCCATCAATGCGATGACGAGGAACAACGAGAGCGACACGCTGCCGACCGCCTGAACCGCACGGTCGTTGATTCCATCGATGTTCAACAGCGCGGCGAAATTGCGCACTGCCATGCCGATCAGCAGCGCCCACAGGAAGTCCGGCAGCAGGATCCCCGAGCCCTTCATCCAGCCATGCACGGTGAACGCGGCGCCGATGCACACCAGGCAGACCGTGAGCACGAACAGCAGCTGCTCGCTGGTGATTGGCAGGAACACCGGATTCTCGGCCGCCGCGCGCTCCGCCACGACGGCTGTCCCACCTGGCGCAGCCTGCCCATTGGCCCCGGCTCGCCTCATCAGGCGCTCCGCGACGGCACCGGCCAGCAGGCTGCCGAGCACCAGGCCCGCCGTGGCCGCCGCCATGCCGAGCTCCAGCGAGCCCTGCAGGTTCCGCGTGTCCGAGAAATTCGCCGCATAGGCCGCTGCCGTGCCGTGCCCGCCGACCAGCGAAATCGAGCCCGCAAGCAAGCCAACCAGCGGGTGCAGGTCCAGTACCCGTGCCAGGGCCAGGCCGATCGCGTCCTGCATGATCATCACCAGGACGAACAACGCCAGCAGCACCACGAGCTTTTTTCCACCCCGCGCGAGGGACCTGACGTCGGCGCCGAGCCCCAGCGTCGCGAAGAACGCCAGCAGCAGCGGATCTTTTGGCGACTCGTCGATGCCGAACTGCACGTGCGCCACGATGCCTGCCAGCGCCGCGACGACGGCGAACAGTACGCCGCCAACCACCGGAACCGGGATGCTGTAGCGAGCAAGCAGCGGCACGCGACGCACCAGGAAATGCCCCGTGAAATAGAGCACCGTCGCCAGCACCAGCGTCTGCAGCAGGTCGAGGTCGAAAGTCGTCAGCGGAAGCACTCCCTCAGAAATCGAACTCGGCGTTGCCCGGCGCACCCTCGATCGCAAGCATACGCATCTTCGTCGCCACGCCGCCATGTGCGGTGAAACCGCCGGGCCGACCGGCCGCGGCCAGCACGCGATGGCAGGGAACGATGACCGGGAACGGATTTCGGCCCAGCGCCCGCCCGACCGCGCGGGCCGCGGCCGGATCGCCGATCTGCGCCGCGATTTCCCCGTAGGTCCGTGTCGTCCCGCGCGGAATCCGTCGCGTGGCAACGAGGACACAGCGATCGAATTCCGCGACCGCGCTCATGTCGAGCCCGATAGAGTCCAGATCGGGCGATTCGCCGCGCAGCAGCGCAGCGATACCGGCCGCGGCCCGTTGCACGACCGGTGGCGGCGATGACTCGACCGCGTCCGGAAAGCGTTGCAGCAATCGGGCGCGCTCGGCACCCACGGACTCCGGAAGCTGGACGCCGACGATGCCGGTCTCGGTCCACGCGATGCCACAGCGGCCAAGAGCAGTGTCGAACAGTGCGACGCCAACGGAGGTCATCGGTCCTCCTGCGGCAGGATCAGGTGCGCGACGCACCCAGGCCTACGACGCGCTCGAATTCTGCCTCGGTGGTCGCCACGTCCGAGACGCTGAAGCCGAGATCGTGCAGCAGACCGTCGGTCAGGCGATAGATCCAGGCATGCACCGTGAGGCCCTGCCCGCGATCCCACGCCTGCTGCACGATCGTCGTCCGGCACACGCGCAGCGCCTGCAGCAGCACGTTCAATTCGCAGAGACGGTCGAACCGTTGCGACGGCTCGGGCAACTGACCCAGCGCGTCCTGGTACCGCTGCGCCAGGTCACGAATCGGGCGCAGCCAGTTGTCCACCAGGCCCAGCTGCCGGCCCTCCCAGGCCGCCTGCACGCCACCGCAACCATAGTGACCGCACACGATGATGTGCTCGACGCCGAGGACCTCCACCGCGTACTGCAGTACCGACAGGCAACTGAAGTCGTTGTGCATGACGATGTTCGCCACGTTGCGGTGGACGAACAATTCACCCGGCGGCAGCCCGACGATCTCGTTCGCGGGCACGCGGCTGTCGGAACACCCGATCCACAGGTAGCGGGGCGCCTGCTGCGCGACCAGCCCGGAGAAAAAATCGGGCGAACGAGCCACCATGCCGGTGGCCCAGCGGCGATTGTTGTCGAGCAGGTCACGCAGATCGTTCATTCCCGCCCCGTGCGTCGGCGTGCCGGCCCGCCCGTCACGCGCACGGGCGGTCTTGTATGGTGGGCCCGGTAGGATTCGAACCTACGACCAAGGGATTCACTCTGCCCCGCCGTTTCCGGCGGGAGTGGACTATCTCTTCACCCTCGGCATTCCTGCCGGTCGGGTGCGGGAGGCTCAAAGCCTGTCATTAAGGGCGCTAAAGCCCTCAGGTAGTCTCTGCACCTTCCGGCGGTGTACCGCCGGCTCGGCTCAGGGTTGCCATCAACTGGTCTGGAAGGTTCCCCTGAATTCGTCCCGTCCACTTCGCGGATTACGCCGCGAAGGCACCTTTCTCGATGAGTCCCCTGCACTAACCGCTGTGCTACAGGCCCACGCGTCGAATTGTAATGAAACGGCAAGATTTTCCCATGGTTTTCGTTGCAGATCTTAATGACGCTCGGCGGATGTCGTCTGCCATGCCCATTTCCGCCTGCAGAATCTGCGGCCGGCGCCTCCGGGGTCGACAGACGCGCTTCTGTTGCCGTGCCTGCAAGAATCGTCACATCAATTGTCACCACAAGAGCTACACCAGCCAGCGCGCCCGCGCCATCGAAGGCAAGAAACGCCTGGTAAGCATGATGGGCGGGTCATGCAGACGCTGTGGGTACGGGCGAAATCTCGCGGCGCTGGAGTTCCATCACATCGATCCGGGTTCGAAATCGTTTTCACTGGATGCGCGAACCCTCGCCAACCGGTCATGGGCCCTCATCGCTCACGAAGCATCAAAGTGCCAACTTGTTTGTTCCAACTGCCACGCCGAGATCCACAACCCGTCGAGCCTCTGGAAAACGGAGCCGTGATCATTCCGTCGGCCGACCGCATGTCCTCGGGCTGCGACCCCAATTTACTCGACGGTCAGCACCACCTTGCCGAACTGCGAGCCGCTCTCCAGCCACGCATGGGCCTCACCGGCCTGCTCGAGCGGGAATGTGCGGTCAACCGGCACCATGACAGACCCTGCTTCAATCCATGGCCAGACATGATCCTCGATCGCGCGTGCCAGCCGCGCTTTCTCGTCGGCATGGCGCGCACGCAGCGTCGATGCGCTGACCGTAAGCCGCTTCAGCATCAGCTGTCGAAGATTCAGCTGGACCTCGTGGCCGGTGAGCGTCGCAATCACGACCAGGCGTCCGTCCGGGGCAAGCACGTCGAGATTGCGCTCGAAGTAGCTGGCGCCGACCATGTCCAGGATAACGTCGACGCCGCCGGCTGCCTTGATGCCGTCGGCCCAGTCGCCTGCAGCGGCATCGATCGCAACATCGGCGCCGATTGCCCTGGCCTGGGCCGCCTTCGCCGCGCCACGCGCCGTCGCGAACACGCGCGCGCCCGCCGCCTTTGCCAGCTGGATCGCCGTGACGCCGATGCCGCTGTTGGCGCCGTGCACCAGCAGGATCTCGCCGGAACGCAATTGCCCGCGCTCGAACACATTGCTCCATACAGTGAAGACAGTTTCCGGCAGTGCGGCCGCATGGATGAAGTCGAGACCCTTCGGCACCGGAAGCGCGTGACGGGCGTCCACCAGCGCGTATTCCGCATAGCCACCACCGCCGAGCAGTGCGGTGACCCGGTCGCCGACCCGCCAGCGCGTGACGTCGGCACCAGTCGCAGCCACCTCGCCGGCCGCCTCGAGTCCCAGCGTGGCCGGTGCTCCCGGAGGCGGCGGGTAAAAGCCCGCCCGTTGGAAAATGTCGGGCCGGTTAATGCCGGCGGCCCTGACCCGGATCAGCAGCTGCCCCGGGCCCGGCTCGGGCACCGGTAGCGATTCGACGAACAGGGCGTCGGCGCCGCCCTTGCCGCCGCGGATGGAGATGGTGCGCATCATCTGTGTATCCTACCCGTACGCGACGATGTTGGTATCGCTGCGGTCGATCGAGAACCATCAACAACTGAAACCGTCAACAAGCAAAGGGGAGTCTCACATGGGCATCATCGGCACAATCATCGTCGGACTGATCGTCGGCGCGCTCGGTCGTTTCGTGCTGCCGGGCGATCAGCCGATGGGCTGGATCATGACCTGCCTGCTCGGTATCGCCGGCTCGGTAGGCGCAGGTTTCCTCGGCCAGGCACTCGGCTGGTACATGCCTGGCGAAGGCGCGGGCTGGATAGCGTCGATCCTGGGTGCGGCCGCGCTGCTGTTCATCGTCCAGAAGGTGCGCAGCAAGGGCTAGTCCCGACTGGTTCCGGCCACGAGCAGGAATTCACCGTCGGACGCCGTGTAGTTGCCGTGCCGCACGGCGTCCGAACCGGCACGGAGTAGTGCACATGCAAATTCGCCTGCTCGTTACCGGCGGCACCTTCGACAAGGAATACGACGAGCTCAGCGGCAGGCTGTTCTTCAAGAACACGCATGTCCACGAAATGCTGCGCCTGGCCCGCGCGGACCTCGATCTGGAGATCCGCACGTTGATGATGATCGACAGCCTCGAGATGACGGACCTCAACCGCGAACTGATTCTAGAGAACTGCCTGGAGCCCGGCCGCGAGCGTATCGTGGTCACGCACGGCACCGACACGATGCCCGAGACCGCGCGATACCTCGGCGAGCGCGCCGCCGGTCGCTCGATCGTGCTGACCGGCGCGATGATTCCCTACACGTTCGGCAGCTCCGACGGCCTCTTCAACCTGGGCTGCGCGCTCGCGTTCGTGCAGGTTCTGCCGCCGGGCGTGTACGTTGCAATGAACGGCCGCTGGTTCGACTGGCGCACCGTGACGAAGAACCGCTCCATCGGGCGGTTCGAGTCACGGACCGGCGACTGAATCCACGGTCGTCCGTGGCCGACTGCCGACGGCGCCACAGGGGCACGCCGTCGGCAGCCGGCGCGGATTCGAACCCGCCGGGTATCAGGCCCGGACCATCACCTTGAAGCCGCCCCAGAACATTCGCTTGCCGTCGAATGGCATCCCCTTGCCTTGCATCATTTCCGCGAGTCGAGGATCGCTCATCACCTTCGCCATCACGCTGTCGCGATGCCTGCGCGACTTGTAGACGATGTACGAGAACCACACCGTCTCGCCGTGCTTGAGTTTCACGCTCTGCGGGAACGACGTGTGCTTGCCGGACTTCACGTCGTCGGCAATGCACTCGACGTACTCGAGCGCGCCGTGCTCGAGCCAGACCTTGGCCGCCTTGCGTGCCATCCGACGGTAGGCGCTGGTGTTGCGCTTCGGTATCGGCAGCACGAATCCATCCACGTAATTTCCCATCTGACACCTCCCCTCCAGCATTGGGCCCGGCTTTGCAGCGGGAGTCGCGCCCGGGCCTGATGCGCGCTCCCGGTCGCTGGTCCGCAGCAGACGCTAGCTCGGACCGATGCGCAGCATGACCTTTCCAGTCCTGCCGGTTTCGAGCGACGCGGCGACGGCGCGCGCGACTTGCTCCAGCGGGAATGTCGCGCCAACCTCGGTATGGAACACGCCTTCGACCGTCAGGCGCCTGACGGCACGCAACACTCCGAGCAGCTTGAACGGCGACTGCTGCGCCAGCCAGTTGGGCAGCAGGAACCCGGACACGCTGGCCACCGGCATCATCAGGTCGCGTCCGGGGATTTCGAGCGGAGTGTCCGCGAGCGTGCCGTAGATCACCAGCCGGCCGTCGAGCCCGAGGCATCGAACCACGTCGCCTGCCAGCTCGCCGCCCACGCAATCAATGGCGTAACCGACTCCTCGGCAATTCGTGTACCGCGCCACCTCCGCGACCAGGTCGTGCCGGTCGGTCTCGATCACCGCATCCGCACCGAGCGCGGCAAGCTCCGCGGAATGTGCGTTCGAACGCACGACACAGATCGTGCGGAAGCCATCAAGTTTGCCCATGCGCACGACGCTCTTGCCGAGTGCCGAGCCCGCCGCGGTCAACAGCACCCATCCGCCACGCGGCACCTTCAGCACCTCGCGAACCAGCACGTAGGCGGTGACGGGATTCACGAAGAACATCGCGGCCTGGTCATCCGGAACGGAGCCCGGCATGACGACCGCACGCTTCGCGTCGACCAGCGTGCACTGCTGCCAGGTCCCGTTTGGCGGACCGCCGGCCACGGCAACCCGGCGACCACGCAGTCGTCTTGCGAGCAGGCCCGGCCCGCATGCCTCGACGATGCCGACGCCCTCGCCGCCCAGCGCATAGGGCGGCTGCGGACACGGCCTGGAGAGCGCGGGATCGAAGCACGGCGACAGCCCGGAGTCGTGCCGGCCGTGATTCCAGATGATCCGTTCCAGCGCCTGCGAATACGTGCCGCGCAGGAAATTGAGGTCCGACGGATTCACCGGACTCATGGTCATCCTTACGCGCACCTGTCCCGGACCAGGCTCCGGAACCGGGACCTCCTCGATGTGGATGTCACCGGGGTCGTGGCTGTACGCGTGTATGCGCGCGGACTTCATGGTGCTCATCGTCGCTCCCGGGCGCGGCTGGGGATTCCAAACGGCCTTGCATGACCTCGCCCCGCTGCCTCATCCTGAGGCGCAAGGGGGCAACGATCAAGTGAGGCAACCTCTGGCGACAGGCGGCTGGTCACGCCGACAGGTGCTGGTCGCGCTGTGCTTTCTCGCGTCGTTCATCGCCTACTCGGACCGGGTGAACATCTCGGTCGCCGCAGTGGCGATGCAGGAATCGCTCGGCTGGTCGCAGACGCAGAAAGGCCTGGTGCTGTCGTCATTCTTCGTCGGATACCTGCTGTTCATGTACGCGAGCGGCGTGCTGGCGAAGCGCTACGGAGGCCGCAACGTGCTGGGCTGGGCGGTGGTGGCCTGGTCCACATTCACGCTGCTCACGCCGGTCGCCGCGGCCGTGTCCATTCCGCTGCTGATTGCGACCCGCATCCTGATGGGAGTCGGCGAGGCGGCCATATTCCCTGCATCCGTCGAACTCTACTCGCGGTGGATCCCGGTGACGGAACGCACCCGCGCGATGGCGCGGCTGCTGAGCGGCATCCCGATGGGCACGGTCGTCGGCCTGATGGCGACCGGTTGGATCGTCGGGCGCTGGCACTGGTCCATGGCGTTCTACTCGTTCGGCGTGCTCGGACTGGTCTGGGGCGTGGTGTGGTTTGCGCGTGTCGCGAACGATCCGGCCACCGACCCGCGCATCGGCGAACCGGAGCGCGCGCTGCTGGGCCGGATGCGACAGGATTCAGCTGCGCGCGACACGCTCCCGTTCGGCCACCTGCTGCGCGTGCCGGCCGTGTGGGCCATGGTCGCGGCGCAGTTCGCCACCACATGGACGCTCTACGTGCTGATCTCGTGGCTGCCGAGTTACTTCCGGGAGGCGCAGGGGCTCAGCATTGCCAACTCCGGCTTCTTCTCCGCAGCCCCGTGGCTCGCCATGTTCGTCGTGACGAACATTGGCGCGACCGTTTCGGATCGAATGATCAGCCACGGCACGTCGCTGACCAGCACCCGCAAGCTGATGCAGTGTACTGGATTGGTGGTATCTGCTGCGTTCCTGCTCGCCGCGCGCGATGTCCATTCCCCGGCACTCGCGCTTGCGCTGATGTGCGGCGCTGCCGGGGCGCTGGGACTCGCCTGGTCCGGCTACGGCCCGAACGGACTCGACATTTCCCCACCCCACGCAGCGCAACTGATGGGGATGAGCAACACCATCGCCACGATCCCCGGCATCGTCGGCGTCGCGGTGACTGGCTGGCTGCTGGATGTAACCGGAACGTACTCGGCGGCGTTCGTATTGACGGCCGCCGTGAGCGGCGTGGGAGCACTCGTCTACGCGACGGTGTTCAACGCCCGGCCGATCGGTGACGGGACTGGTACGACGTCAGCCGCTGGCGCGACCGGATCCAACAGGTGATGTGAACGGCGACGGCCGGTACAATCGCGCACTTTTCGTTACCGCCTGCACTTGCGCATGTCGAATTACAAGTTGAACGCGGCCACCGTGGCCGCGGCGGCACTCTCCGTGGTCGCCCTGCCGTCGCTCGCGCGCGCGGCAGGCGACAGCGCCGACGATCCGGTACTCGACCTGATCGAAGTCACTGCGACAAAGATTCCGGTCGCGGTCGAGTCCGTCCCGGCCATGATCACGGTCGTGGACGGCGAGGAGGCGCGGTCGCGCGGCGCGCGTGACCTGCGCACGGCGCTGGCGCTGGTCGCCGGTGTCGACATTGCCCCAGGCGGGGACGGTGGACCAGCGAGTGCGGTCCCGGGCATGTGGGGCCTGCGCGAAGCTGACGCCTACCTGCTGGTCGTCGATGGCATTCCGTATGGCGGAACCTTCAACCCTGCCCTCGCGACACTGAGCCTCGAGGACGTCGAGCGCATTGAAGTAATGCGCGGCGCGGCCCCGGTGATGTTCGGTGCGACCAGCTTTGTCGGCGTGCTCTATGTCGTGAACTACCCGGCCGGCAAGACCCCGACTCGCGTGGTCGTGGCGGGCGGCTCACCTCAGGCGGGGATCGCGAGTTTCACGACCAACCTGCCCGAGATCGGAAGCCTGCGCCACTCGCTGGCGGTCAAGGTCCAGAGCCAGGAGTACACGCAGGATCGCGCGAAGTCCGACGGCGCGCACCTGCTGTACCGGGCCGCGGCGGATACCGGAATCGGCGAACTGCAGGCCGACTTGGACGGAACGGTACTGCACCAGGATCCCGCGAGCCCGCATCCCCGCGAAGGCGGCGAGCTCTCCGATCGCTTTCCGCTCGACTCGAACGTGAATCCGAAGGATGCGAAGCAGGACCAGGACCGCATCCAGGCCAACCTGCGCCTCATGCACCCGGTCGGCGAGGGTCGCTGGGTCACGACGGCCTCCTATGCGCACACCGACGGCAGCACGACGCGTGGATTCCTGCGCGAGGACTTTGCCGACGATGGCGTCACCCCGAACGCCGACGGGTACCGACAGCAACTCGATATCAACGACTTCTATTTCGACAGCTACTACACGCCAAAGCCGGGCGAACATTTCGACTGGCTGGTCGGTGCCGACTTGATGTACGGCAACGGCTCGCAGCAGAGCAGGAACTTCGAATACGCCGTGCTGCCCAACGGCGGCAACACGCCGAATTCGCACGACCTGCCCGTTGACGAGGCCACCAGCACGACGGATCGCCGCAGCTTCGGCGGCCTGTACGCGCAGGGCAGCTGGCGTCCGGCGGACCGCTGGCTGCTGCAGGCCGGGCTGCGCTGGAACCTGACCGACGAGCACCGTGACGCCAGGCTCGCGGACTACACCGCACCAGGCTCGCCGACCGAGAAGAGTTCCGACAACCAGAGCCAGTCGCGCCTCTCGGGCGTAATCGGCGCGAGCTATCGGATCTGGGGCGAGCCCGGCAATGGCGTGACGCTGTTTGCGGACTATCGCGACACCTACAAACCAGCGGCCGTGGACTTCGGGCCGGAGGCCGAGGGCGGCATCCTGCAGCCGGAGACGGCCACGACCTGGGAGGTCGGGCTCAAGGGCCGCCACTTCGGTGGGCGGCTGGACTGGGAAATGTCGTGGTTCGACATGGACTTCGAGAACCTCGTGATTGCGGAGAACGTGGACGGCTTGCCATCGCTGGCGAATGCCGGCAGCGAGCGATTCACCGGGATCGAGGTCGAGGCGAACTGGCGCGTGACCGACGACCTGAGGTTCACAGCGACGTACGCGCACCACGACGCCGAGTTCACCGACTACGAGCGACTGCTGGCCGACGGCTCGACCCAGCAGCTGAAAGGAAACACGCTCGAGATGTCGCCGGACAATCTCGCGGCAGGCGGCATCGTGTTCGCGCCCGCGCAGGGCTTCCAGGCATCGGTGGTCGCGAACTATGTGGGCAGTCGTTATCTGAACAAGAGCAATACCGCCGAGGCCGATGCCTACACCGTGCTCGACGCAGGCATCGGGTATCGTTTCGGCCTGTGGCAGGTCCGACTCGACGGATACAACCTCACCGACGTGCGCGAACCCGTCGCCGAGAGCGAACTCGGCGACGCGCAGTTCTACGTGATGCCCGGCAGCTCCTGGCTGCTATCGCTTACCTGGAACCCGTGACCTCGCCCGGCGTGCGCCTAGACGCGCGTCGTCCAGCCGTGCGTGTCCGGTGCCTCGCCATTCTGGATCGCGACCAGCGAGGCGCGCAGCTGCGACGTCACGGGCCCGACTTCGCCAGTGCCGACCTTGTGCTCGCGCCCGTCGTGCACCAGCGTGCCCACGCCCGCCAGCACGGCCGCCGTGCCGGAGAGCGCGGCCTCACCCGTCTTCACCCATTCCAGCATCTCGGCAACGTCGAACGGGCGCTCCTCGACCTTGAAGCCCATCTCGCGCGCCATGGTCAGCAGCGAGTCGCGCGTCACGCCGTGCAGGAACGTCGAATCGAGGCTGCGCGTGAGGATGTGCCCCTCGCGGATCAGCAGGAAATTCGCGGCCCCGGTCTCCTGCACCGAACCGTCCGGGCAGAACAGGACCTGGTCGACCTTGTACTTCTCACGGGCGGCCAGCGTCGGGCCCATCGCGGCCGCATAGTTGCCGCCGGTCTTCACCATGCCGAGGTGATCGGCCGTGCGATGCTTCTTGTCCTCGACATAGATGCGCAGCGGTTTCACTCCGCCGGCGAAGTAGTCCCAGACCGGGCTCGCGAGCACGATCAGCGTCGCCTGGTCCGGAGGCGCCGAGGCCGCGCCGATGTTCGGCGTCGTGCCGAACAACAGCGGCCGCATGTACAGCGCGCCCGGCGGCTCGGGAACCTGCGCACGCACCCGGTCGATCACGCCGAGGATCATCTCGGCGAGCTGGCCGGCGTCCGGCACCGGCAGTGCGAGCAGTCGCGCGCTCTGCCGCAGGCGCTCGATGTGCTTGTCCATGCGGAACACGCGCACGCTGCCGTCGGCCCAGCGGTAGGCCTTGAAGCCTTCGAAGCAGGTGCTCGCGTAATGCAGCACGTGCGCCGCGGGATGCATCTCGATGGGGCCCGTGGCCCGCATCTCGGGCGCGCTCCACTTGCCGGCTCGGAAAGTCGCGATCGCCATCTGGTCGGCCAGCACCGTACCGAAAGCCGGGCGTGCCTGGGGGTTCGTGGTCATGCGCGTGGAGTCCTGCAGTTGTCGGTCGGATTCGAGAGTATGCATTTGTCTAGACGGGAATGAAGATGGTTGCGGGATGCTCGAGCAGGTCCTTGAGCGCCTGGATCATCGCGGCGGCGTCGTAGCCGTCCACGTAACGATGATCGAAGGACGAGGACAGGTTCATCATCCTTCGGACGGTAATCGCGCCGTTCACGACCATCGGCCGATCGACTGCCTTGTTGACGCCGATGATGGCCATCTCGGGCGCGTTGATGATCGGTGTCGAGACGATGCCGCCAAGCCTGCCGAGGCTGGTGATCGTGATGGTCGACCCCGACAGCTCCTCGCGTGCCGCCTTGCCGGTGCGCGCGGCTTCCGACACGCGCCTGATCTCGCCTGCAAGCTCCCACAGCGTCAGCGCCTCGGCGTGACGCACGACCGGCACTTTCAGGCCGTCGGGAGTCTGCGTGGCAACGCCGAGGTGCACACCATGGTGGCGGATCAGTACGTTGCGCTCGGCGTCGTAGTGCGCATTGCACTGCGGAAAGTCGACCAGCACGCGGGTGAGCGCGATGCCGATGAACGGCAGGAACGTCAGCGACGGCGCGCCGGCCGGCAGGCGGTCGTTCAGGTGCTGGCGCAGCGACTCGAGCTCGGTGACGTCCACCTCCTCGACATAGGCGAAGTGCGGGATGTTGCGCTTCGCGTCGGTCATGCGTGTCGCGATGACACGGCGCACGCCGATGACCTTGACCTCCTCGGTGCCAATGCGTCTCGCCCTGCTTGCGGCCGGCGCCGTCGTGGCGGTGGCCTTCGGCGAAGTGACGCCGCCGAGCGCCGCCTCGAAGTCCTGTCGGGTAATGCGTCCGCTCGGGCCGGAACCTTGGACCGCCGCGAGGTCCATGCCGGCCTCGCGCGCCCGCCGGCGCGTCGCCGGCGAGGCCATCACCCGGCCGTGTCGCTTCACCGCTCCCTGCGAGGTCCTGGCAGTGCCCGAAGTTGGCGGCGAGCGCGCGGCAGTCGCCGCGCCGCCGGGACCTGCAGTCGAAGCAAGGTCGGTTCCCGTATCGCCCGTCGCAGGAACCGCTGAGGCCGGCGCAGGTTCAGCCAGCTCGTCGTCGCCGGCGTCAATATCGAACACGATCAGCTCGGCACCGACCGGCACCATGTCACCCGGCGCGCCAGTCAGCGACACGATGCGCCCGCTCACCGGCGAAGGCACCTCCACCGCGGCCTTCTCGGTCATCACCTCGGCGATGACCTGGTCCTCTTCGACGACGTCGCCGACCCTGGCGTGCCAGGCAACGACCTCCGCCTCGACCGTACCTTCGCCGAGATCCGGCATCTTGAACACGTAGCGGGTCATGGCGTCTCCATCACGGCCCTGAGCCCGGTCGCAACGCGTGCCGGGCCCGGGAAGTACTCCCACTCGAAGGCGTGAGGATACGGCGTGTCCCATCCCGCGACACGCCCAATCGGCGCCTCGAGGTCCCAGAAGCACTCCTCCTGGATGGTCGCCGACAGTTCCGCGCCGAAACCGGAGAAGCGCGTCGCCTCGTGAGCGATCAGGCAGCGCCCCGTCTTCTTCACCGAGGTGCAGATCGTGTCCACGTCCAGCGGCACCATGGTGCGCACGTCGATGATCTCGGCGTCCAGGCCCAGGCTGCGGGCCGCAGCCTCGCAGACGTAGATCATCGTGCCGTAGGTGACGATGGTGACCTGCGTGCCCTTGCGCACCACCTCGGCCTTGCCGATCGGCACCGTGTAGTAGCCCTCGGGCACCTCGCCCTTCGGGTGCGTGCTCCAGGGTACCGCAGGCTTGTTCGGTTCGCCGTCGAACGGGCCGTTGTAGATGCGCTTCGGCTCGAAGAACACCACCGGGTCGTCGTCCTCGATCGAGGCAATCAGCAATCCCTTGGCGTCGTAGGGATTGGCCGGCATGACGACCTTCACGCCGCAGACGTGCGTGAAGATTCCCTCGGGGCTCTGGGAGTGGGTCTGGCCGCCGCGGATGCCGCCACCGCAGGGCGTGCGCACCGTCACCGGCGCCCAGAATTCACCGGCACTGCGGTAACGCAGCCGCGCCAGCTCGCTGAAGATCTGGTCGCAGGCCGGGTAGATGTAGTCGGCGAACTGCACTTCGGCCACCGGCCTCAATCCATTGACGCCCATGCCGATGGCCGCGCCGATGATCGCGCCTTCGGCGATCGGCGTGTCGAGTACGCGATGCTCGCCGTACTTCCGCTGCAGACCGTCGGTGACCCGGAACACGCCGCCGAAGAAACCCACGTCCTCGCCCATGACCACGACGTTCGGGTCGCGGCCGAGCATGATGTCCATGGCGGAATTGAGCGCCTGGATCATGTTCATCTGCGGCATGGCTCAGCCCTCCAGCTCGGCGCGCAACTGCTCGCGCTGTTTCCTGAGGTTGGCGGGCACCTCCTTGAATACGTCCTCGAACATCAAGTCGCGGTTGAGTCGCGGCCCTTCGTTCATCGTGCCGTACTGCACGGACTCCTTCCAGCTCTCGGCCACCTGCAGCTCGAGTTCCTTCTGCAATGTTGCGTGGCGGTCCCCCGACCACTCGCCGAGTGCGATCAGGTGGGCCTTCAGCCGTTCGACCGGGTCGCCCAGCGGCCATTTTTCGTAGTCGTCCTTCGGACGGTAGCGTGCCGGATCGTCGCTGGTCGAGTGGGCCGCGGCCCGATAGGTCACGTGCTCGATCAGGGTCGGACCCGCGCCCCTGCGCGCGCGCTCGGCCGCCCACTGCGTCACGGCGTACACCGCGAGGAAGTCGTTTCCGTCCACTCGCACGCCGGCCATGCCGTAGCCGGGGCCGCGCGCCGCGAACGAGCGCTGCTCTCCACCGGCAAAACCCTGGAAGGTCGAGATCGCCCACTGGTTGTTGACGACGTTCAGGATCACCGGCGCCTGGTACACCGACGCGAACAGCATGGCGTGGTGGAAGTCCGCCTCCGCGCTCGAGCCCTCGCCGATCCAGCTGGCGGCGATGTTGTCCTCGCCCTTGATCGCCGACGCCATGGCCCAGCCCACCGCCTGCGGGAACTGCGTGGTCAGGTTGCCGGATATCGAGAAGATGCGGCCGTCGACCCAGTGATACATGACCGGTAGCTGGCGCCCCTTGCACATGTCGCGGGTGTTGGACAGCAGCTGGCACATCATGTCCACCAGCGGCATGCCACGCGTGATGAAAAGGCCCTGGTTCCGGTAGGACGGGAACAGCATGTCCCCGGGCCGCAGGGCCATGCACTGCGCAACCGACACCGCCTCCTCGCCCAGCGAGCGCATGTAGAACGAGATCTTTCCCGCCCGCTGCGATCGTTGCATCCGATCGTCGAAGACTCGCGTGAGCATCATGTGCCGAAGCCCGACCTGCAGGTCCTGGGGATCGAGGTGCGGATGCCAGGGGCCGACCGCGCGGTGCTCGTCGTCGAGTACGCGCACCAGTTCGACCGACAGGTTACCGATGTCGCGTACCCGCGCATTCACGTCCGGCCGTGCTACCTCGCCCGCTGGCGAGGTCTCGAGGTAGCTGAAATCGGGCGCTTCGCCAGGGCGCGAGTGCGGCTGTGGCGTGTGCAGGCGTGATCGTCTGGGCATGGCTGGTGGGTCCTGGGGCTGGGCCGGAGTCCGCGGTAGGTTACCTTCGGATCAGCCAAGCTGTTGAATTCGTTGCGACGCATTGCAACAATGCGGAACAGTTGTTTCGGAATACAGACGAATATGGAAGAAAAATCCCAGCCTGTCATCGACCGCCTGGACCGACGCATCCTCGACCTCCTGCAGAGGGAGGGCACGCTGCCTGTGGCCGAGGTTGCTGCCCGCACCGGGCTATCGACCACCACCTGCTGGAGGCGGATCCAGCAGCTGGAGCAGTCAGGCGTCATACGCGGGCGGGTCGCGCTGCTCGATCGCGCGGCGCTCGGGCTCGACGTCACGATCTTCGCGCACGTGAAGCTTTCAACGCAGGGCCGCGATGCAATTGCGGCATTCGCCGCCGCCATTCGCGAGCGGCCCGAGGTCCTCGACTGCTACACGACCATGGGCGAGTGGGACTTCATGCTTCGCGTCGTGACACGTGACATCAAGGCATTCGAGGCCTTCTATCTCGATCATCTCTCGAAGCTGCCGAACGTCCAGTCGATCAATTCCTCGGTCGCCGTCACGGTGATCAAGGAGACGACGGTGCTGCCCATATCCTGAGACGGCGCATCTGGTAAGTTTGAGCCCGCGGCCATTGTGGAGACCGCGATGAACCTGCTGCTGCAATTGTCGTGGGTGGTCGTACCGGCGATCGTGTCCGGGCTGGTGCACCTCGTGGTGTTGAAGCGCGACCTGCTCCCCGGGCTGCGCGCGCTTCCCATCGACGGCGGCACGACCTTCCGCGGCCGGCGCGTATTCGGCGACAACAAGACCTGGCGCGGCGCGGTCGTGACCATCGCCACGATGACCGCGAGCGCCTGGGCACTGGCGCGCCTGAAGGACTGCTGCATCGACCTGCCTACGCTCACGCCATTCGCGGAGCTGCATCCCATCGCGTGGGGATTCCTGCTCGGGACCGGCTATATAGCCGGGGAGTTGCCCAACAGCTTCGCCAAACGACAGCTCGGCATAGGCCCGGGCAGACGCGGACAGGGCATCGTGGGGAGCGTGTTCTGGTTCGTGGACCAGGTCGACAGCCTCGCCGGCATGCTGCTGCTCACATGGCCGGTCTGGCACCCGCCGGCCTGGCTGGTGCTGCTGCTGTTCACGATCATGCTGGTCGCGCACCCCGTCGCGGCGTGGATCATGGTGCTCGCCGGACTGAAAAAGCGAGTCGGCTGAGCGCGCTCCAGGACGATAGACTGCGCGACCTGTTTCCAGTGTCCTTCGCGTGAGCCAAGCTACCGCAATGCGCTCCTGGCTGAGAACCGCTGCCCTGGCGATGCTGCTGACAGTGTCGGTTGACGCTGCCGCGGCGTTGCCGCTGGACCCCGCGGCGGCCTTGCTGGCCCAACACACGGTTCTGCGCGAGCGGCTCGAGCGAAGTCCATTGCCGCAGCACCTGTATGTGGAGTCCTTCGATCGCCCCGACGCGTCGGGCGGAGACGTGTACGGTGTCGTCGACTACCCGATCGCGCTGGTGACCGAGGCGCTGTCGGACCCGGCCCACTGGTGCGACGTACTGATTCTTCACCTCAACGTGAAGTACTGCCATCCAGTCTCACGGGACGGGCGCACGGTGCTTTCGGTCGCGCTCGGCCGGAAACATGAACAGCCGCTCGCCAGCACTTTCCGCGTCTATTTCGACTACGGCGCCGCAGCGTCGCGGCCCGATTACCTCGACGTCGGGCTGCACGCCGAACAGGGCCCCCTCGGAACCGGGAATTACAGGATCAGCTTCTCCGCGGTGGGCGTCGCGAAGACACGGTCGTTCGTCCATCTTCGCTATTC
The DNA here is from genome assembly GCA_963819835.1 of uncultured Gammaproteobacteria bacterium. Taxonomy (GTDB): domain Bacteria; phylum Pseudomonadota; class Gammaproteobacteria; order Steroidobacterales; family Steroidobacteraceae; genus RPQJ01. The sequence continues at coordinate 60,733 of CAWFXR010000013.1, read as the reverse complement.
CTACGCGCAGGACGCCGCAGCTCGTTCGGCAATGAAGGTGTACCTTGCGACCACGGGGCGCGGCAAGCGGGGATTCACGGTAATCGAGGACCCGGACAGCGCCGAGCCGCGATTCATAGGCGGTCCTCGTGGCGCAATCGAGCGCAACACCATGCGCTATTACCTGGCGATCGATTCCTATCTCGGCACGCGGGCCGCGCCGGCCCCGGAGCGCACGGCGCTCAGCTTCGAGCGGTGGTTCGATGCCACGGAACGCTACCCGGACCAGCTCCACGAGATCGAGCGCTCTGAATACCTCGAGATGAAGCGCAGCGAGTACCGGCGCCAGCAGACCCTCCAGTAAGCGCACTGCCACAATAACGAGTAGCCGTGCTGCGAACAGAACCCGGCGGCCTGCTCCTCGACACTCGTCAGGTCATTCCGCGCCTGATTTGCTACCCTGAATCTGGACGCCGCACTCCAGGTTGACCATCGTTGTCCTTCCTCGAAAAGCACAATCGCATCGTCATGGCGGTGCTGGCGCTGGCGCTCGGCGCCTTCGCTTTCGACAGGTTCGTGCTGCCGGGGCGACGCGAGGACACGGCCCGGCAACCGGGTTCCAGTGAGGTCGCCGCACACCCGGGACGCCTGCCGGGCGGGGCCGAACCCCGGCATTACGAAATCAGCCTCGAACCGGACGCCGCGGCGCTGACATTCAAGGGCCGGACGACCATCGACATCGCCGTCCAACGCGCTACGGACACCGTGGTCCTGAATGCCGCAGACCTTGCGATCAGTTCGGCACGGGTCGACGGCAATACGGTTGGGGCAGTGGCGCTCGATGCCGCCGCGCAGACGGCAACCCTGCGATTCGAACAGTCCCTCGCCGCCGGCGAGCATCGCCTCTCGCTCGAATACACCGGCAGGATTTACACGCAGGCGACCGGTCTGTTCGCGGTCGACTATCCCGCGGCCGGCGGCTCGCGACGCATGCTTTCGACGCAGTTCGAAGTTGGCGACGCTCGCCGCTTCGCGCCAATGTGGGACGAGCCGTCCGCCAAGGCCACTTTTGCACTCGAGGTCGTGATCCCGAAAGACCAGTCGGCCTACTCGAACATGCCCGCTGTCTCTTCGCGTGAGGCGGACGGCAAGCAGACCATCCGGTTCGCCACGTCGCCGAAGATGTCGTCCTACCTGCTGCACCTCACAGTCGGGGACCTCGAGCGCATCTCGCGCACGGTCGCGGGCGTCGAGATCGGCGTCGTGACGCGCAGGGGTGCCAGCGAAACAGGACGCTTCGCCCTCGATTCCGCGGTCGAGATCCTGCCCTGGTACAACGAATACTTCGGCATGCCATACCCCTTGCCCAAGCTCGACATGATCGCGGTACCGGGCAGCAGCCAGTTCTTCGCGGCGATGGAGAACTGGGGCGCCATCATGTACTTCGAGCAGGCGCTGCTGATGGACCCGCGGCTTTCGTCGGAATCGGACCGGCTGAACGTTTACGACGCCGTGGCCCACGAGATGGCCCATCAGTGGTTCGGCAATCTGGTCACAATGACATGGTGGGACGATCTCTGGCTGAACGAGGGCTATGCCACGTGGATGGCCGAAAAAGCCGCGTCCACGCTCCACCCTCAATGGAACACGCCTCTGCTCGCCGTCAAATGGTCGCGCGAATATGCCCTGCGGTCCGACGCAAGCGATGCAACACACCCGATCGTTCGTCCCGTGCCGTCGGTGGAGGCCGCGAACCAGGCATTCGATTCGATTGCATACAACAAGGGCAGCGCCGTGGTCCGGATGCTCGAATCCAGCCTCGGTGAAACGGGATTCCGTGACGGCATCCGTCGCTACATGCGCCAGTATGCCTACGGCAATGCAGTGACGGATCAGCTCTGGTCGGAATTGGCCGCGGCGACGAATCGACCGGTAATCGACATTGCCCGGGACTTCACGCTGCAGCCCGGCGTGCCGCTGGTCATGGCCGAGACGGCCCGCTGCGAATCCGGTCGCTCGCGAGTCGCGCTCACGCAGCAGCGATTTGAAACCGGCACTCCGTCTCTGTCGCGCACGACGTGGCGGATTCCGGTCACCCTGCAGGCAGCCGATTCACTGGCGACCGCGTCTGCCCTGCTCGGAAAGGACGGCGCACCGGTCAACGTGGAGGTCGCGGGTTGCGGGCCGATCATCGTGAATGCCGGGCAGACCGGCTACTTTCGTACACAGTACTCCGATGCCGGGTTTGCGAAGATCCGCGAAAACTTCGGGCACATCGCCGAAGTGGACCGACTTGGGCTGCTGAACGATGCGTCGGCACTCGCCAAGGCAGGCCGAATCAACTCGACCAGCTATCTGGAGCTTGCCTCGGTTGTGCCGAGCGACAGCCACCCGGTGCTGCTGTTGCAACTGGTGGAAGAGTTCGATGCGATCGACCGCCTGATGACCGGGTCAGCCCGGCAGGCCGACTGGCGTTCTTTTGCGCGCCGCCGACTGCGCCCAGTCTTCGACCGGATCGGCTGGTTGCCGGTCGAGGGGGAAATCCAGGCCGTGTCCTTGCTTCGCGAGGCGCTCATCAGGACGCTCGGACGCCTCGAGGACCCCTCCGTCCTGGCCGGAGCCCGCGATAAGTTCGCGCGAGCTTCGAAGGACACCGGCGCCATGCCAGCGTCAATTCACGATGCCGTGCTGGAGGTCGTGGCAACGCACGCGGACGCTGCAACGTGGGAGGAAATCCACTCGCGCGCGCTCGCCGCGCAGGAGCCCGCCGAAAAACAGCAGCTGTTTGCGGCGCTTGGACACGCGCTGGATCCAGTGCTCGCGGAGCGCGCGCTCGATTTGTCGCTGGAACCGGAAACACCCACGGTCGCCGTGGCCGGCATCATTCGGAACGTCGCGATTGATCACCCCGCCGAAGCGTTCGAATTCGCCGAGCGACACGAGCAGGCCGTGCTCGCCCACGTGGAAGGCAGCTCGCGATGGGCATACATCCCGACCCTCGCGACGACGTCCACCGACCTGGCGTTGGCTGACAAGGTGCAGACTTACGCAGAACGCTCCGTGCCAGCCGACGCACGGGAATCGTCACGCACCATCGTCGCATCCATCAGGATTCGAGCCGGCGTCAAGGAGCGTCAGACTCCGGCACTCGAGTCCTGGCTGCAACAGCGGACTCGCTGAGTCTTCAGCAGGGCCGATGATGGCACTTGCCGCAACCACGGCCGACGTGAAACCGACGAAGTAACGGCGCTCGGCGCGGGACCGCTTCCCCCGGTTGCACCATCCAGACCTTGGCGGACCCTGCTGGTCGTTCTCACTCCCCCCTGCCCCGCCCCGCGATACCTGGTGATCAACCAGTCACACGCCTCCACAATGCCCTGCCGATGAAGCGTGTCTTGGTCCCGAGGTCGAAGCGCGCGAGGTTGGTCTTCACGATGCCATCGGTGAAGCGCGTTCGCTTCGAGTAGTCCACCGCAACGTCTACCAGCACGGGACGGCCGGTCGCCGCGACGGCAAAGGCCTCGTCGAGCCCGCGCTCGAGGTCACCGTCGCCGGACACGCTCAGGAAGGCCGCACCGGTCGCCTGTGCGACACCCGAGACGTCCAGTGGCCCGAGCACCGTGCACGTCTTGCGATTGTAGGGGATCTCCTGTGCCTGGGAAATCTGCGCGAGTTCGCCGTCGCTGAACACGAACACCACGATGCCCAGGTGGTTTGCCGTTGCGGTCGCAAGCTCCAGGCCGGTCATCCGGAACGCGCCGTCACCGACGACGCCGACCACCTGTGCGTCGGGCCGCGCGAACTTCGCGCCGATCGTGGCGGGAACGCAGTAACCCATGCAGTTGAAGTCGGTCGGCGAGAGAAACGCGCGCGGCGTGTGAATCGGCATCAGCTCCGCCGCAAGGAACGTATGGTTGCCGTCGTCCACGACCAGGGTCGCGTCGTCGGCCAGCCGCCGGCGCAGCGCCTGGAAAAAGCGCGCGGGGTTCACTCGGCCCCTGGTGTCGTGCGCCAGCCACTCGTCCATGTAGGCCGACTTGTCGCTCGCGATGCGCGCCGCGACGGCCGCACGCCTCGTGCCGCCCTCTGCCACCTCGGGCAGCGCGGCGAGCAGCCGGGTCAGCACTGCGCCGGCATCTCCCTGCAGTGCGACCTTTGCCGGATAGTTCGCCGAAAAGACGGCCGGGTTGATGTCCACGTGGACGAGGTTCTCCGGCGGCTCGTAGCCGAAGCTTCCGGTGGCTATCTCGGCGAAGCGCGTACCGACCGCGAGCATCGCGTCGCAGTCGCGGAATGCATTCTCGGCGGCCGGTACCGCGGCCCGGCCGAGGCAGAAGCCCGCGTGCAGCGGATGGTTCGCCGGAAACGCGCTCAATCCCTGCAGCGTTGTCGCCACCGGCGCGCCAAGCCGCTCGGCGAGCTGCGCCACTTCACAGGACGCGTCCACGGCACCCCAGCCGACGAAGATGCCCGGCGACTTTGCATTGGCGAGAATTCGCGCGGCCTCTATGACCGCCGCGGCTTCACAGTGAAGCTCCGGGCCGGCGCGCGGCGGCAGTTCCGGAATGGGCCCTGGATCGCCGGTCATGAGCTGCAGGTTGACAGGAATCTCCACGAACACCGGCCCGGGTTCGCCGCTGGTCGCAACGTGCACCGCCTCGTAGATCGTCGGGATCACGTCGGCGTGGCGCCCCACCAGCCAGGTGCCCTTGGTGATCGGCCGCAGCATCGCGTGCTGGTCCACGTCGTGAAGCTGGTAGCTGCGGCCGGTGTCGCGCCGTACGCCCCCGGCGATCACCAGCATCGGTATGCCGTCGAGGAAGGCTTCCGCGATGCCGCTCGCCGCATGCGTGACGCCCGCGGCAGGAACGATCACCAGCGTGCCGATGCTGGTGCCGGTCCGGCTCACGGCATCCGCCATGAATGCTCCGCCGCCCTCGTGGGTCACCAGCACCGGCGTGATGTCCGGCGACTTCTCCAACTCGTCGTATATCTCGGTGTTGTGAACGCCCGGGATGCCGAAGGTATAGCGGATGCCGACGTTTTCCAGTGCTTCCCGGAGCAGCGAGGCGGCGGTTCGATTCATTTGTCCGGGCTCCGGCCATTGCGCAGGGTGCGCGGCAGCATTGTATCGCCGCACACGACGGGAAATTCGTGGTGGATTTCCTGACACAGGATGCGAGACTGCATCCGCCATGGAGAAACCTGTCGGGTACTGGTGTGGGTAGAACCAGGATCGCAATCATCGGAGCGGGCGTTGCAGGACTCGCCTGCGCGCGGGAACTGTTGCGCTCGGATGCCCGGGTCACCGTTTTCGAACGAGCTCGCAGCCTGGGTGGGCGCCTTGGCACTCACCGGCGTGGCAATCTCGCCTTCGATTACGGCGCGCAATACGTCACGGGCCGCAGCCGGTCATTCGTGCACTACCTCGGGATCGCCGAACGAGCCGGTGCGGTGGCGTTGTGGAAGCCCAGGATTCTCGAAGACGACCGATCGTGGTCGGAACCGATCGAAGACTGGCACGTCGGCACCCCGGGCATGAGTGCGTTCATCCGACCGCTTGCTCGCGGCGTTGAGCTGCGGTCGGGCATCACGGTTCACGAACTGGTGCAGAGCCAGCGGGGCTGGGAACTGCAGACCGACGCGGGCCGGATCGACGGCATCTTCGACGCGATCGGGGTGGCCATCCCGGCGCCGCAGGCTCTCAGGCTGCTTGGCGGCCACGGGCGTGCGTTCCGGCACCTGGTCGAAGTGCGAATGCCCCCCTGCTGGACGGCCATGATGGCATTCGAGAACCCGATCGACGCCGGCGCGGAGGCGCGTCGCTGGACCGGCGGCCCGCTCTCGTGGGCATCCTGCGACTCCAGCAAGCCGCAGCGACCGGCGGGCATGCAGGGCTGGGTCGTGCACGCCTCGCCGGCATGGTCGCTCGAGCACATCGAAATCGACTCCCGGGATGCCGCACGGGCCCTGCTGGGCGAATTCGCCGCCGCGCTCGGTACGACCCTGCCCGATCCCGTCTACCTTCATGCTCACCGTTGGCGACACGCGCTCGTCGAGCGACCGCTCGGCCTGCCCTGCCTCGTGGACGAGGAGATCTCAGCGGGCGCCTGCGGTGATTGGTGCATCGCGCCGAGGGTCGAGGCCGCCTACGAGAGCGGCCGCACGCTGGCTCACTCGTTGCTGTCGATCGTCGGCCTCTCGGCCCCGCTCGTGCGCCGCCTCTGAGCCCGCGCCCGGGCAATTGAACGCAGCGCCGTCATGGGCCGAGTCAGGCGCATTCGCGCGCCGTCCGGTGCGAGCAGTTCGTACGCCCCCCAGAGCGACAGCGAGAACAACAATGGCAGGATCTCGTAGATCACGCGGTAGAGCAGCACAGACGCCAGAAGTTCGGCCGGCGGGACCTCGGGCAGCAGCACCAGCAGCACGGACTCCAGGACGCCCAGCCCGGCCGGAACGTGGCTCAGGATGCCCACCAGCACGCTCGCGAGATAAATGGCCAGGAATGGCAGGTAGCCGAGCCCGGCCGACGCCGGCAGCAGCAGGTACAGCACTGACGACACCAGCACCACGTCCACGACGCCGATAAGCAGCTGCAGCAGCGTGAGCCGCATGGTCGGAACCGGGACCTCCCAGCCGCCCAGCCGTATCGGCGCCTTGCGCAGCCAGATGAAGGCGAGATAAGCCGCATCCTTGACCAGGCCAACACATCCGAGCGCCAGCAGCCATGCGCTCGAGATCCGGAACAACGGCGCCAGCGCGTCCGCGCTCGAAACCAGCGAGATGTCCAGCAGCAGCATGAAGCCCAGCGCAAACGGCAGGTTGCACAGCAGCGCCGTCGCGCCGACTTCCATCGCAGTGAAACCGATCGGGGCATACATCCGAAAGCGCAGCGCCCCGGCGCTCAGCATCGCCTGGCCCACGGCATGCCCGAGCGGATAAGTGATGAGCGCAGTGATCATCGGCTTCGACTTGCCGATGTTGTGCTTCACGTAGCGCACTACGAAGATCTCATAGAGCGAAAGCATGAACAGCGCGCCAAATGCGCAAGCGACGGCTGTCAGCAGCGCCTCGGTCGGCGCCCGGCGCATGTTGTCCACGACCTCCGCGACGCTGATGCGCTGGAACGTCCGGTAAAGCACCCAGGCCGCGAGGCAGGCGATCAGCACGCTCGCACCGATGCCCAGGGTGGCCTTGATGCGGCTGCGGCGCGGGTTGCTCATCGGTGAATTCTAGTTGGGTCGCCCGCGCAGCAGGGATCGACGGGAAGCGAATGCTTCTCATTGGCAACGCCTGTTCTCGCGCATGCGGAACACAGCCTCGCGCCAGGTGTCGAACCCAGGGTGACCGCGTAGAATTCGCGGCAGCGGCAGGCTGAAAAGCGTCGAACCTACCGGCGACATGCTGCCCCCGAACCGTAACCGTCAGGAGAAAAGCACGATGTCCGAAAAGACTTACCCCAGGCGCACGCTGCTCAAGGGCGCATTGCTGGGCGTGGCCGCGGTGCCGGTCACCGCACTGCTCGGTCGCGCCGAGGCTGCGGCAGGTCCCGTGGATCCGAACGAGCCGCAGGCCAAGAGCCTGGGTTACGTCGTCGACGCGGGCAAAGTCGATGCGAAAGCGAACCCGAACTACCAGGCGGGCCAGCACTGCGCCAACTGCCTGCAGGCGCCGAGCGCCAAGCCCGGCGAGGCCATGGTTGCCTGCAACATTTTCGCGGGCCGCATGGTCGCGGCGAATGGCTGGTGCAAGGTCTACGTGAAGCGCCCCTAGTCGATCACGTTCCCTGAGATCGAGACGGCGCATCCGGGCCACCGGCTGCGCCGTTTTCTTTTCCGGCGGTACCCGCCCCTTGAAAGCCTCGCGCCGGTTCCTATCTACAGGGTCACGAAGGGATTGCCGTCGCAGTCCCCGCAGACACTGGAGGCAATAGCAATGAGAGTGATCAAGTGGGAGCCGTTCCGCGACGTGGACGACGTATTCGATCGTTTCTTCGCCGACGCATTCCGTCGCCTGCCGCGCCGCGCCGGCGATGCGCAGCCGGCGTTCGACTGGGCGCCGCCTGCCGACGTCAGCGAAACGGAAGGCGAATACCTGATCACGGCGGAAATCGCCGAGGTCCCGAAGGAAAACCTCAACATCACCGTACAGGACGGAGTGCTCACGCTGTCGGGTGAGCGACGAAAAGAGAAGCAGGACGAAGGCGAGCGGATGCATCGGGTGGAACGCCAGTTCGGCTCGTTCGCGCGCCGGTTTGCATTGCCGGAGGACGCGGACGACCAGGCGATCCGCGCCGAGAGCCGCGACGGCATCGTCAGGATCCACATTCCCAAGCACAAGGTCGTCCAGCCGCAGGCGCGCCAGATCCAGGTGCAGTGACGGGGCAGCACCCTATAATCCGCGTGGTCACCCCACGCGGATTTCTCCAATGAGCGTCTCCAAGGCCACGGCCGACCTGTGTGATTCACACCCCGATGCGGCGCATGCCTGCGAGCCGGTGTTCATGGCGTTCGGCGGCCGGCGAGCGTTCAGCGGTCCGGTGAGCACCGTGCGCTGCTTCGAGGACAACTCGCGCGTCAAGGAAGCGGTGGACAGTCCGGGCGACGGCCGGGTACTGGTCGTGGACGGTGGCGGGTCGAGGCGCTGCGCGCTGTTCGGCGGCAACCTCGGCGTCGCTGCGGTCAAGAACGGCTGGGCCGGGGTCATCATCAACGGTTGCATTCGCGATTCGGCGGAACTCGGCCAGCTGGACCTGGGCATCCGGGCGCTCGGCACGATGCCGTTGCGCAGCGTCAAGCGTGGTGAGGGCGAGCGCGACGTTGCGGTACGTTTTGCGGGCGCAGGTTTCCGGCCGGGCGACTTCGTCTACGCGGACGACGACGGCGTGGTCGTCGCCCACGGCCCGCTCGCCTGAGGGACCAAGTCCATGCCGAGAACTGTCTACTGCCTGTACCTGAAGCGCGACGCCGAGGGCCTCGACCGCGTCCCCTACCCCGGGCCGCTGGGCCAGCGCATCTATGACGGAATATCGAAGGAAGCCTGGGCAGGCTGGGTCCGGCACCAGACGATGCTGCTCAATGAATACCGGCTCTCGCCGATCGATCCCAAGGCGCGCAAGTTCCTGGTCGACGAGATGGAGAAATTCCTGTTCGGTGGCGGTTCGCAGGCGCCGGACGGCTTCGTCGAGCCCGGCGCATAGGCCACGCGTCGGATCAGCCCTCGTTGCGGGCCATCGCGTGCCAGGCAAGCAGCAGCCAGGACAGCATCAATGCCATGCCGCCGGCGGGCGCAAGCTCCAGGACCCGGTGTGACGCACCGGCCGTCGCCAGGTAGATCGAGCCGGAAAAAAGTGCCATGCCGAGCGCCATCAGGCGCGCCGACCAGCGCAGTTGCGGGGTGACGATCGTGGACCACCCGATAACGCCCACGAGCACCAGTCCCAGGGCGTGGAGCAACTGGTAAAGCACGGCCGTCTCGTAGCTGGCCAGTTCGCGCGACGATACGCGATCGGCCACCAGGTGCGTGCCGAGCGCGCCCAGCACCAGCCCGGTGAACATCAGCACGGCCCCAGCGGCGATGCATCCCCGGGCGAAGGCCGGAGCCGTGTCTCGACCTGCCGGCATGATGTGTTCCCCGGTCGGCGACCGTCGCGGGCGCCACCGCCCGCGACGATCGCTCGTTCGTCTGCTTCGTCGCTGATGCTTACTTCGCGACCTTCTCGAGATTGACGGCCAGCGACTCGCTGTAGGTCACCGCGACGACATCGCCGGGGATCAGCTTCGCGAGCTTCGCCTGCGCCTTCGGGTCCTGCACCGTGATCGACTTGGTGATGCCGGCCGCGGTCGTTCCCCACAACAGGTGGGTTTCAGCATTGTAGGCGTCGATCTTGAAATAGCTGGTCACCTGGCGACCGACTTCGCCGCCGGTCGCAGTCCGCTCGGCGCTCTCCGACACGCCCTGCGGCTTCTCGCCCTTGGGCACGACCTGGAAGGCCAGCGCCTCGGTGTAGGTCACCGCGACGACGTCGCCGACCTTGACCTGGTCGAGGTGCTTCACCGCATCGCCCGCCTGGACTTCAAACACCTTGCCGCCCTCGCCCTGCAGCGTGACCATGCGCGTCCCCTGGTCGATGGCTACCACCGTCGCCTTCAACTGCACGGAGGCGCTCTTGGTGATCGGCTTGTCGGCCGCCATCGAAACCGCGGGCAGCGCCAGGGCTGCCGCCAGAAATACCGCCAATATCTTCCTGCTGAACATGCTCGTTCCTCTGCTGTGAAATTCTGAATTGACCGGCCAAATCCCGGGCCGGTCGCCCATGATACCGCGCTGGTGCCCGGGACTGCTTATCTCGTCGCCTCGACCGGCTGCGCGCGGGCGATCAGGGTCGCGATCGGCTTTGGCAACCCGACCTTCATCGGGTCGCGCAGGTCATACCAGCGGTAGCGATCGACGTCCCTGAGGGTTCCGGACCTGCCCATGCAGCGCACCAGCAGCGGCCTCATCTCGTAGTCGAAGTGGCTGAACGCGTGCCGGATCACCTCGCCAGGCGCGGCTCTCGCACCGGCTGACAGGTTCTCGCGGCACCACTGGTCTGCGTGAGCGCGTGTCGGGAACTCGGGCAGGCCCCACAGGCCGCCCCAGATGCCCGCAGTTGGCCGCCGCTCGAGCAGCACCTTGTGCTCGCCGCGCATGGCCATCACCAGCCACGCGGCGCGCTGTGGGCGGCTCGCGCGCGGCCGCGGCGAGGGCAGCTCCGACTGCGTCCCCTCCAATCGCGCCACGCAATCGACCGCCACCGGGCACAGCAGGCAGGCCGGGCGCGCCCGGGTACAGACCGTCGCACCGAGGTCCATGATGCCCTGCGTGTAGTCCGCGATCCTCTCGCCGGGGGTGCATGCCTCTGCGAGCGACCAAAGCGTCTTTTCCACCGCTGGTTCGCCCGGGTAGCCCGCCACACCGAAGCGTCGTGCGAGCACGCGCTTGACGTTGCCATCGAGGATCGCGTGGCGCCGGCCGCTGGACAGCGCGAGGATTGCCGCGGCCGTCGAACGCCCGATGCCGGGCAGTCGCATGACCTCGTCCAGCATCTCCGGAAACCGGCCGCCGCACTCTCGCACGAGCGACTGTGCCGCGCGGTGCAGGTTTCGCGCCCTGGCGTAGTAGCCCAGTCCCGACCAGTGGTGCAGCACCTCGTCGAGCCGCGCCTCCGCGAGCGTGTCGACGTCCGGAAAGCGGTCCATGAATTTTCGAAAGTACGGGATCGCAGTCGCGACCTGGGTCTGCTGCAGCATGATTTCCGAGACCCAGACGCGGTACGGAGTCGGATCGAGCTGCCAGGGAAGGTCCTTGCGGCCATTCCCGTCGAACCACTCGAGGAGGGCTGCTGCGAATCGCGCTGACCGCGCCGGGTCCGCGGGAGTTGACGCAGCGACGGCCGGATTCCCCCTCACTGGCAGACGACAGGCGTGTCCTTGCCGGCCCTGCAACCATCCGGGAAGCCATACTGCTTCCAGTAATCCAACATCCCGATGCGCTCGGCGAGTTGCGCGAACCGTGGATCCTTGCGAACGGCTGACCCTTCGACCGACCATGCCATCGCGAGACCCCAATCCTGCCTCCAGGCAAGGGGATTCTTGTCCAGCGCCTCGAACATGATCCGGAATGCGTCGTCCACGGCGCCCAGCTGCAGATAGGGACCGACCAGGCTGGACTGCGACGCGATTGCCGGGTCGATACCGTGCAATTCTGCGATCATTCCGGGTCGCAGGGCCGGATCCGCAATCGCGCTGACGTAGTCAGCCGCCTTGGCCTTCAGCTCCGGCGGCAGATGCTCCTCCTGCGCGATCAGCCGCCGCACCTCGTCCCATTGGCCGCGCCGCGTGGCGACGGTCATCTCGACGCCGTAGCTCATCTTGCCCAGGCCCAGCTCCCCCGCCAGCTTCGTAAAGCGCAACGCCGCGTCGTCGTCGCCCTTCATCAGGTAGGCATTCGCCAGGTTTGCCGCAAGAATCGGCGAGGTTGGGTCGAGTTCCTGCGCCTTCTTGGCCTGCGCCAGCGCGGCATCAAGCCGGCCGACATTCATCAGAAGGATCGAGTACCACTGGTGAGGCGTCGGCTCGTTGGGTTCGAGCGATATCGCGAAAAAGAACCCCGACTCGGCATCCAGCAGATCACCACGGTCGGCGTTTATCTGGGCGAGCACTGCGTGCGCCTCGCCGATGTTCGGATCGATCGCCAGCGCCTGCCGGGCCGAGGTCTCCGCCAGCGCGAAGAACTTTTCCTGGTCGTCGTCCTTGGTGTAGCCGGGCATGACCACGTAGGCCGACGCGAGCGCGGCATGGGCGCGCGCGAATGCCGGATCGCGTGCGATGGCCTGCTGGTAGAACTCGATCGCGTGCTTCAGATTATCCTCACCGCGCAGCTTCCAGACAGCGCGACCCTGCAGGTACAGCTGATAGGCCTCCACGTTCTGCGTCGGCACCTGCTGGCGCAGCGCAGCCTGCTGCTCGGCGGGTGCCAGCTCGATCCGCAGCCTGTCGACGATCGCACTGGCGATGTCGTCCTGGACCTGGAAGATGTCGGCGAGCTTGCGGTCGTAGGTATCGGACCACAGGTGAAACCCGGTCTCGGTGTCGATCAGCTGGGCGGTGATACGAACCTGGTCGCCCGCCTGGCGCACGCTGCCCTCGAGCACCGTCTCGACGCCGAGTTCCTTGCCGATCTGGCGGACATCCACCTCGCGTCCCTTGTAGGCGAATGAGGAGGTACGCGCTGCGACCTGCAGCCCCGGGACACGCGCGAGCAGGTTCAGCAGTTCTTCGGACATCCCGTCGCTGAAATAGTCCTTCGACGGGTCACCGCTCAGGTTCGTGAACGGCATTACCGCGACGGACTGCCGCGGCTCGCCGGCATGCGCGCGCCCGAGGCCGCGCTCGTAAAGCAGGTAGCCGAGCGCCGCCATGCACAGCAGGACAGCAAGTCCGAACGCGGCCCTTACCCTGACCTTCGCGGCCACGGCCTCCTGGGGCAGCGGCTCGGTGCGATGAATGCCGTCCGGCCCGACGTCGAAGACCCACGCCAGGATCATCGAGATCGGAAACCCGACCAGCAGGAAGACGACGACGAACGTCATCGCCCATTCGGGCACGTGCAGGGCGGGGAACACGACGGAGCTGGCCTCGGTCACGCCCCAGGCGATGGCACCATAGGCGATGGCCACCTTGCCGACGCGACGACGTTTGAGTTCCGCGAAAAAGGCCATGGTCGTCCCGGAGTTTCACCCCACCGGGGCCCGCCGTCTCGACTGCACGGCCCCAAGATCAATGAGACAAGGTCCCGACGTCGATGTTCCGTCGACGGCCTATTGTCCACGATTCCGCGGCGTCGGCGAACCCGCCCGGCTATTTCCGGCAGAGCTTGATGTCGCCGTTCAGGGACTTGATGCGGACCCGGGCCGATCCACTGCCCTCGGTGAAGCGCAAATCCTTGCCCGGCGTGTACTCGCTGGTGGAGACGGGCTTCGGGCCGAAACAGTTTTGGATGTCACCGCTGAACGTCGAAATGTCGTACTCCGCGTCCACGCCGCCAACCAGGTTCAATCGCACGTCACCGGAAATCGTCTCCGCATCGAACCTGCCGTCGCCCGCCAGCCGCACCGCCAGTACCAGGTCTCCGCTGGTGGAACGCACGCGCGATCGCTCGGTGACGCCAAGTCCGAGCACCAGGTCGCCGCTTACCGTGCTCGCGTTGACCTCGCCTGCTACCTTGAGCGCGGTCGCATCGCCGCTCACCGTCGTGATCGTCAACAGGCTCTTGTTGCCGGAGCCGTCGACCGTAACGTCACCGCTCACGCTCTTGCACTCGACATCCTCGCGGCCAGCAACCGTGTGAATGTCACCACTGACCGACTGGAGGCGCTGGGCGCCCGCCACGTCCTGCGCCCTGATGTCGGCGCTGATCGTGTTCACCGACAGGTTGCTGCTGTTCGGAATCCGAATTACGAGGTCAGTATCGTCGACGTTGTGGGCGTTGTTCGGCAGGATCACCTTGATCCTCGTCACCTTGTCCTGGGTCGTGAAATCCAGGCGCTCGGTGCCGTCACCCAGCGTACCGGTCACTTCGACCTGGTTTGCGTCCCAGCCGGTGACGGTCACGGTGCCGGAAATGTTGGACACCTCGACCGAGCCGGACGGATCTGCGGCGGCGCTATTGTTGATTGGGGTCCCTGCCCGGGACGCGGGGCTCGCGGCAAGCAACGCGGCGGCTGCCGCCAGTGGCCAGGCGAATCGCGCCGAACGGGGGGTCGTTGAGGTCGTCATAGCCTTATATTCTCCTGGCGCGCCGGCAGGACGGTGGCGCCTGTTCTGGTCAACTGGTTCACGCTCGCGATCACGCCGAGTTCGTCCTGGTACGTATTGAGCAGCAGTTCCTCGAGCAGGGGATCGCCCGGCTGCCTGGCCAGCGCTGCATTGATTTCATCGGCCGCCCTGCGCATCTCGGCCAGGTTGGCCACCAGCTTCTGCCGGGCCGGCTCCGGCATGGTGGCCATCCGCAACTCGAGATCTGCCGCGAGTTCCCGGCGTGCCATTTCGTAACCTGCGCCGAGTCCGGCCGATTGACCAAACGCCGCCTGGACGACGGGTTTCCCGGGTTCGGGCGTCGCAACCCGCGCGGTCAGTGGGTTCGCGCGGTACAGCAGGCTTGCGGTAATGAGCGAGGACGCCGCGACCAGGATCACGGCGGCGGCCGCCTGTAGAGCCCAGGCCGGCCTGCGGCGGACCGGCCGCGACTCCATCCGTGCCTCGATGTCCGGCCACAGGTCGCGGTCCGGCTCGACCGCGCGTGGCAACGACTGCAGCATCGAATCGACACGCGCGCCTGATTCAGGACTTGTCATCGACTGTCCTCCTCGCGCATCCGCTGCCCGAGCAACTGCCGCGCGCGGTGCAGCTGCGCCTTGCAGGTTCCGACCGCCACGCCGAGCATGTCCGCCGTTTCCTCGTGCGAATACCCGTAGACCCCGGCCAGCACGAGTACGTGCCGCGCTCCTGGCGGCAGCGCTGCGACGGCCGCTTCCATGTCGATCCCGGTACCGGTGTCGCCAACCGATCCGTCCGGCAGCGAGTCGGCGAGCTCGTCTTCGATCGAGGCCCGCGCGCCGGTCTGCTCGCGGCGGCGGCGCGCCTGCGCCAGCACCGCGTTCACGGCAATACGGTGGATCCACGTGCCGAAGCTCGCCCGCCCCTCAAAGCGCGGCAGGCTTCGCCAGGCCTGCACGAATGCCTCCTGGGTACAGTCTTCGGCGGTTTCACGTTGTCCAGTCATCCGCAGGCACAACCCATAGACCTTGCCCGCGTGCAGCCGGTAGAGCCGCTCGAACGCAGCCGCCGAACCCCTGGCGGCCGACTCGACCAGGCCGCGTTCGTCCGCCGCCCGTTTCGCCCGCTCGAATTCGCTCTCGTCCCGCGCCTCCGACAACACGCACCTCGTGGCTTTCCCGGCACCCCGGCCGGCCGTCCATCCTACACAGACGCCGGCCCGGTCCCGCCGGAAACGCCACCTTCTTGAAGACTGAAGATGCACGCATCGCCAGAAAGGTTTGGAGGGCACGCCATGGCTATCACGGTTCGTTTAGAGCGGGACGGCCCGATCGCTACCGTCATCCTGGACAGGCCCGGGGTTCGCAATGCAATCGACCCGCCCACGGCAGCAGCGCTGGCTGCAGCCTTCACCACACTGGATGCGGACGACGCCATCCATTCCATCGTGCTCTGGGGCGCTGGCGGAACCTTTTGCGCAGGTGCGGACCTGCGTGCCGTCGCGGCGGGTTGGGATCCAGCGCAGATCAAAGCTCCGTCGGGGCTGGCCGACGACCGATTCGGGCCGATGGGACCTACCCGCATGGAGATCGGCAAGCCCGTGATCGCTGCCATCGCGGGTCACGCCGTGGCCGGCGGCCTGGAACTCGCGTTGTGGTGTGACCTCAGGGTCGTGGAGGCAGACGCTGTACTGGGTGTGTTCTGTCGTCGCTGGGGAGTTCCCCTGATCGACGGGGGCACGGTGCGGCTGCCGCGGTTGATTGGCGAGAGCCGGGCACTCGACCTCATCCTGACCGGCCGCGCCGTGGGCGCCACGGAAGCCTTCGAGATCGGGCTGGCCAACCGCGTAGTCCCGAATGGCCAGTCACGGCCGGCGGCCGAGGCGCTGGCCCGGGAGCTGGCAGCCCTGCCGCCGCGCTGCCTGCGCTCGGACCGGAGGCTCGCCCGGCAGCAATGGGGACTGACGCAGGCGGATGCCCTGGCCGGGGAATTCGCGGCAGGCCTGGCCGTACTGACCAGTGGCGAGTCCGCGGCGGGCGCCGGACGATTCATCGACGGCGCCGGCCGCGGCGGTACACCCGAATAGCGGAATCGAAAATCGGTGCCTGGCACCGATTTTTATTTCTGGCCGCTGTTGCCCTGCAGGTAGTCCACGGTCACGCCGAGCATGGCGCGCAGCCCGAGTTCGAGTCCGCTCTCGTCGATGAAGAATTTCGGCGAGTGGTTGCTGGGCGCCCTGGCCGCGTCCTGCCCCGCTGGAGTGATGCCGACGAAGAAGTACAGGCTCGGCACGCGCTGGCCGAAGAACGAGAAATCCTCGGCGCCGGTGACGTACGGGATCTCGATTACGTTGCCGGGGCCGGCTGCGCGCTCGAGGGCCGGCAGCATTTCCGCGGTGAGCTTCGGGTCGTTGACCGTGACCGGGTAGTTGTCCTCGCCGATTTCAACTTCGGCCGTCGCGCCGCTCGACGCCGCGATGTCCTTTGCGGTGCGCGTGATGCCGTCGATGATCTGCTGGCGAACCGCCGGGTCGAAGGTGCGGAACGTGCCGATCATCTCCACGCTGTCCGGGATGATGTTGTTCCTGATGCCGCCGTTGATCGCACCCACCGACACCACCGCAGGATTGCGCGTGATGTCGATCTGGCGGCTGACCAGCGTCTGCAGGCCCATGACGATCTGCGACGCCGCGACGATGGGATCCACGCCGCCCCAGGGACGCGAACCGTGGGTCTGCTCCCCCTTGACCACGATGCCGAACCGGTCGGCCGCGGCCATAAAGGGGCCGGACCGGTAGCCGATCTTGCCGGCATTGAGCGTGGAGAAGACGTGCAGGCCGAACGCGGCGTCCGGCTTCGGGTTGTCGAAGATTCCTTCCTCGAGCATCAGGTACGCGCCGCCGCGCGTGCCGTCCGGCGTGCCCTCCTCGGCCGGCTGGAAGATGAACACCACGGTGCCCGGGAGGTCCTGGCGCATCGACGCCAGCGCCGTCGCCGTGGCCATCAGGATCGACGTGTGCGAGTCGTGCCCGCAGGCGTGCATCACGCCGACCTTCTGGCCCCGGTACTCGGTCGTCACGGTGGACTTGAACGGCACGTCGACCAGCTCCGTGACCGGCAGCGCATCGATGTCGGCACGCAACGCGACCACCGGGCCCGGCTTGCCACCTTTCATCACGCCGACCACTCCCGTGTGCGCGACGCCGGTGCGCACCTCGATCCCCAGCGACTTCAGGTGCTCCGCGACGATCTTCGCGGTGCGGGTCTCGCTGTTGCCGAGTTCCGGGTGCTGGTGAAAGTCGCGCCGCCAGGTGATGAGCTGCGGCTGGAGCGACTTCGCCGCCTGGTCGAGCTGCGTCTCGGTGATCTCGGCATGCGCCGGGCCGACTGCCAGCATCAGCAGCGTGGCAGCGGCGACTGTGGGAACACGGGACATGGCATCCTCCGGGACCGTTAAAGGCGCGAAGAATAGCCTGATCCGGGCACCACGGGGCACCCGGTCGCGCTGCGACGCCGCCGCCGTATACTTGGGACGAATGAACATCCGCCATCTCGCGCCCGCGCTCCTCGTCACGGCAGCCACGCTCATGACCCAGTCCCCGACCGCACTCGGCCAGGCGACCTCGCCGATCGCGACCCAGTCCCTCGCGAAGACGCAGAAGCCGCCGCTCCATGGCAGCCACTGGATGGCGATCACCGGCAAGCCGCTCGCCGCCACTGCCGGCGCGATGATCTTCCAGCGCGGCGGGAACGCGGTGGATGCGGCCTGCGCAATGGTCGCCGCGACGTCGACGATGTGGGACACGCTGTCCTGGGGCGGCGAGACCCAGGCCCTCGTCTACGACCCGCGGTCGAAGAAGGTCATCGCGATCAACGGCCTTGGCGTTGCGCCGACCGGCGCCACGCCGGAGTTCTATCGTGCGAAGGGTTACGAATTCCCGCCCGCATACGGACCGCTCGCAGCACTCACCCCCGGCACGCCCGGCGGCCTGATGCTGATGCTCGAAGAGTTCGGAACGCTGTCGCTGGCCGAGGTGCTCGCGCCTGCGATTGAACTCGCCGACGGCTACCCGATCGACGCCGAGACGGCCGACAGGATCGAGAAATTCAAGGACAAGCTGAAAGAGTGGCCCGACTCGAAGCGGGTCATGCTGCCGCACCTGGGCGAAGCCCGCGAGGCGCCACATGCGGGAGAGATATTCCGGCAGCCGGAACTCGCGGCGACGCTGCGAAAGATGGTCGAGGCCGAGAGCCAGGCGCTGGCGGCAGGAAAATCACGCAACGAAGCGATCCACGCAGCCTACGGGCGCTTCTACCGCGGTGACATCGCGCAGGAGTTCGTGCGCGGCGTGAAGGAACAGGGCGGGCTCATCACGCTCGACGATCTCGCGAACTGGCGGCCGCTGCTCGAAGAGCCGCTGCACACGAAATATCGCGGGGTCGACGTCTACAAGCTCGACACCTGGACCCAGGGACCGGCATTGCTGCAGTCGCTGAACATCCTCGAGAACTTCGACCTGCGCGCCCAGGGCTACAACAGCGCGAACTACATCCACACGCTGTACCAGGCGATGAACCTGGCATTCGCCGATCGCGACTTCTACTACGGCGACCCGTATTTCCCGCCGCAGGAGCCGCGACTCGGCCTGCTGTCGAAGGAGTACGCGAAGGCGCGGGCAGCGACCATCAACCCCGACCGCAACGACGCGCACGCTGGCCCGGGCGATCCGTACCCGTTCCAGGGCGGCACCAACCCGTACGGCTCGCTGCTCGAGAAACTGCGGTCGGGCGCCGGCGCCGCCCAGGCCAGCGACCTCGACGCGCCGCAGTTCGAGCAGTTCCAGCAGGGCTTCAAGAGCGGGACGACCAGCGTGGTCGCGGCCGATGCCGCGGGATGGCTGGTGTCGGTCACGCCGAGTGGCGGCTGGATCCCGGCCACGATCGCCGGCCGCACCGGCATCGGGCTCAGCCAGCGCATGCAGTCGTTCGTGCTCGAGCCGGCCACAAATCCGTACAACGTGCTCGAACCGGGCAAGCGTCCGCGCGTGACACTGACACCGGGCATGGCCTTCAAGGACGGGTTGCCCTGGCTCGCGTTCGCGGTGCAGGGTGGCGACACGCAGGACCAGAACCTGCTGCAGTTCTTCCTGAACGTGCTCGAGTTCGGCATGACGCCGCAGGAAGCAAGCGAGGCGGCGAACTTCAACAGCTTCCAGATGCGCTCGTCGTTCGACGATCACAAGTCGCAGCCGGGCCGCATCGTGCTCTCCGACCAGGTGCCGCAGTGGGTGCGAAAGGAGCTCGTGAAACGCGGCTACCGGCTCGAATACGAGAGCCGCACGTCGGGACCGATCAACGCGATCATGCTCGACCACGATCACGGGTCCATCTGGGGCGGATCGAGCAACCACGGCGAGGACTATGGCGTCGCCTGGTAGGGGGACATGGCAGGGGGGACATTCTCCTTTTTGCGAAGCGCAAAAACGGAGAATGTCCCCGGCTTATTCCGGCTTATTGCGTTGCACGATTGCCACGCGAACGGCGTGGGCATAGGCTGATCCCATCTTCGCTCCTGCAGCATCGCTGCGTCATTCCCCGGGGGAAATGTCATGAGCAAGTGGTGGTGGAAGGCCGATTACGTCGAGACCTGCAACTGCGCGCACGGTTGCCCCTGTAACTTCACGATGATTCCAACGCACGGCGGATGTCGCGGTCTCGAGGCCTTCTCGATCCGGGAAGGTGAGTGCGACGGCGTAAGACTGGATGGTACAAGTGTCGCATTTGCCTTCGCGTGGCCCGGTCCAATCCATCGCGGACATGGCCGCGCGCTCGTGTATATCGACGAGCGCGCAAGTCCCGAGCAGCGCACGGCGCTGGCGAAGATCGCCACCGGCGAGGCGGGGCCCGGGGGTCCGTTTGAAATCTTCCGCAGCACATTCGACGAGCGTCCCGCGGTCGTGACAGGGCCGCTGAAGATTTCGCGCGATGGCCGCCATGCCAGCATAGACATCGGCGAGTATGGCGGCGTCAAGGTCGACCCGATCCTCTCGGACATGGATGGCAGCGAAGCGAACGCGAGGCTCGTCATGCCTGACGGGTTCATCTTCAAGGACGGTGCGATCGTGAACGCCCACGATGGGCGCGTGCATGCGCCCGGTCTCGACTTTACCTACGGCATGTCGAGCGCCTTCATTGCCGAGGTCGCGTACAACGCGTGAACATCAGTACGCGCGAAGCCCTGCCAGGCTGGGTCGCGTTGCTTGTCGTTGCCGCACTGGCGTGGCGCAGGACACTTGCAGATGCTGCCATGATGGGCGACGCGCCCGGCACCATGGGCATGCCGCTCGTGGCGTTCCTGGTCATGTGGGTGCCGATGATGGCGGCGATGATGCTGCCCGCGATCACGCCGGTGGCGACACTGTGGGTACGGTCCATTTCGAGCGAACCGCGGCAGATGGAGCGTATTGCGCGGTTGCTGATGTTTGCCTCGGGTTATCTCGTCATGTGGGGAGCTGCCGGCGCCCTTGCCTTCGTGCTGATGCGCCCGGTCGAGCGCGGGCTTGCGTCGGGGATCTACTCGGCGCGCACGGCCGCGACGACGATCTTCGCGCTGGCCGGCATCTACCAGCTGTCGCCACTGCGCGAGGCCTGCCTGGCCAGGTGCCGCTCGCCGATGACGGTGCTCGGTCGCGTAACCGCCGGGCCCGCGGCGCTGCGCGACCTGCGCGCCGGCGCGCTGCACGGGGCATGGTGTCTTGGGTGTTGCTGGGCGCTGATGGCGGTGCTCGCGCTCGTGGGTCTGATGAACGTAGCCGCCATGGCAACGATGGCAGTCTTCATCTTCGTCGAGAAGACGACGCGATACGGAATTCCGGCGGGACGGCTGGCCGGAATCCTGATGCTTGCGGCGGCCGGAGCCACGCTGGCCGGCGTGATTCGATGATCGGAAAGAATAGGTGCCAGGCACCTATTTTTCCTATTTTTCCTTGGCGATGCGCTCCGCGAGCTCGCGGCTGTTGCGCGCGCAGTCGTTCATCGCGATGCCGCGATAGGCGTTGCAGTTCAGGTACAGCCCCGGGATCTGCCCCACCCGGGCGAACAACGCGTCGACCGCGGCGACGTGCCCCGGCGCGTAGCTTGGTATGCCCCGGTCCCAGCGCTTCACGAACGTGACGTCCGGGTCACGGTCGAGTCCCATCGTGGCGCGGATGCCGCGACGCGCGGTCTCGATCAGCCCCGCGTCATCCTGGTCCACGAGTTCGGGATTGCGCTGCCCGCCGATCATCGCGCGGATGCACTTCGCGCCTGCGGGAGCGCGATCGGGGAATATGCTGCTGTCCCACAACACGCCGAGGATCGGTTGCTTCGACGAGGTCGTCGTCAACAGACCGAAGCCGTCGAGCGGGTCCTCGAGCGACCGGTAACCGAAGCCCACGACCGCGATCGGTGAGTACTTGATGGCCGCGAGGCGCCCGGCGACGTCGGCGTCGAGCGTTGCGAGCATCTCGGCGGCGGCAATTGACGTTGCGCAGACCACGACTCGATCCACGTCGGTCATGCCCTTCGACGTGTTGAGCCGATAGCCGCTGCCCTGTCGCTCGATCGCGAGCACCGGCTCATCGTAGTGCCAATCGGCGGGCGTGACGGCCACCAGGTGCCGTATCAGCGTGCTGATGCCTTCCCGGGTGCTGGTGAGCACGCCGCCGGGACCGGCTTCCTTCTTGCGCTTTGCGAGCATGCCGCGGAACAGTCCGCCGTGATCGCGCTCGAGCGCGACGATCAGCGGGAATGCGGCCTTGACGGAAATCCTCTCCGGCGTGGAGCCGTAGATGCCCGCAGACATGGCATCCAGGAACACGTCGGTAAAGGCCTTGCCGAGCCGGCGATCGCCGAATTCGCGCAGGCTCTCGTCCACGCCGTCGCGCCGCGCGGGAACGAAGAACTCTCCCAGCATCCGCAGTTTCTGCGGCAGCGTCATCAGCTTCGAGCGCGCGAACAGGCTTCCCGACTCCGGCATGCGGTGCAGGCCATCGGTGTAGATGAAGCGCTTGCGCGCCAGGTCGGAGCTCGGAAGCAGCAGCGCGGAGCCGCCCGAATCCTCGACCAGCTTCAGGCAGTCGGGTTTGTTGGTCAGGAAGCCGTTGCCGCCCGCCTCGAAGCGAAACCCCTGCACCACCTCGGTATGCAGCGCGCCGCCCGGCAGGGACGAGGCCTCGAAGACAGCGACGTCCACGTCGGGCCGCGCCCGCTTGAGGTAGAACGCGGTCGCAAGGCCGCTCAGACCCGCTCCTACGATGCCAATGCGCATGTTCAGTCCTTGTTGGTGAAACACCCGGTCGGGGGCGACGGCATCTTCGCTCGGGCGCAGTCCCGCGGCTGTCCGTGTTGACCGAGAGGTTCCTGCGGTGTCCGGGGCTTGCGCGAGGGGGCCGGCACCTGTCCGTGACTCCGGAGCATGCAGATGCTACCTCATCATCCGGCTCCGGCACGCCCGACCCGAATTGCATTTTTCGGCTAGGATTGGGCCCGCCATGCACCAGATGCCCCCGATAACCCGCGCGCTGCTGATCGCAAATGTCGTGATCTTCGGCCTGCAGCAACTCACCGGCAACCTGCTGATCGTCCCGTTCGCACTCTGGCCGGTCGCTTCGCCGCAGTTCCCGGGCGCGCCGTCGTTCCAGCTCTGGCAGCTGCTCACCTACGGCTTCCTGCACGGCAGCCTGACGCACCTGTTCTTCAACATGTTCGCGCTGTACATGTTCGGCGGAGAGGTCGAGCGCCTGCTCGGGCAGCGGCATTTTCTCGTCTACTACCTCGTCTGCGTGGTCGGCGCGGCCGTGGCGCAGATCGTCGTGATGGGCAACATGAACCAGATGCCGGTGCCCACGGTCGGCGCCTCCGGAGGCGTCTTCGGGCTGCTGCTGGCATTCGGCCTGGCCTGGCCGCACCGGCGGCTGATGCTGCTGTTCCCGCCGATACCCATGCCGGCGTGGCTGTTCGTGACGCTCTACGGCGCGCTCGAGTTGTACCTGGGCGTGACGGGCTCGGGTGCCGGTGTTGCCCATTTCGCGCACCTGGGAGGCATGGCCGCGGGATACGCGCTGCTCACCTACTGGCGGCGGCGCCCCAGTCGCTGAGCGGATTACCCGGCCGAACTGCAACCGACACAAGAGGAAGTACCCGATGGCTGCCAGGCAGAAGAGTGTCACGAAGTCCCAGGCCGAAGATGCGGTCCGCACGCTGCTGCGCTGGTCCGGCGAGGACCCCTCGCGCGAGGGACTGCTCGAGACCCCGAAGCGGGTGGTCGAGGCCTACAAGGACTGGTTCTCCGGCTACACGATCGATCCGCGCGAGTACCTGGGACGCACGTTCGAGGAGACAGCCGGCTACGACGAGATGGTTGTGCTGCGGGACATCGAGTTCGAGTCACACTGCGAGCACCACATGGCACCGATCATCGGCCGCGCCCACGTCGGTTACCTGCCTACCAACATGGTCGTCGGCATCTCGAAGCTCGCGCGGGTCGTGGACGTATTCGCCCGGCGCTTCCAGGTGCAGGAGAAAATGACCGCCGAAATCGCACGCTGCATCAGCGACGTGCTGAAGCCGCGCGGTGTCGGCGTGGTGATCGAGGCGGCGCACGAGTGCATGACGACACGCGGCATCCACAAGCGGGGCGTCTCGATGATCACCAGCAAGATGCTCGGCACCTTCCGCAGCGACGCACGCACCCGCGCGGAGTTCCTCACCTTCATCGACATTCGCGACAGGAAGTAATCGCCATGGCAAGGAAGCAGACCCTTCGCAACGCCGGCACGGTGGTAGTGCTGGAGCATCGCTCATCGATCCTGGCCGACAATCCGCTCGGCGACCCGGCAGTGCGCAGGCTTGCCGTCTGGCTGCCGCGCGAATACGACGAACGCGACGGGGGACCGGGCAGACGTTTCCCGGTGCTGTACGACATGGTCGGATTCACGGGTTCTGGGATGGCGCACCTGAACTGGCGGCCGTTCAACGAAAATGTCGCCGAACGTGCCGCGCGCCTGGTGCGTGACGGCAGCATGGGCCCGGTCATCATCGTGTTTCCGGACTGCTTCACGGCACTGGGCGGAAACCAGTACGTCAATTCCTCCGCGATCGGCAACTACGCCGACTACCTGCTCGAGGAGATCATTCCTTTCGTGGACCGGGAGTTCCGCACGCTCGCTTCGCGCGAGCACCGCGGCTGCTTCGGCAAGTCCTCGGGCGGATACGGCGCGATGATCCACGGCATGAAATACGCGAGCCACTGGGGCGCGGTGGCAAACCACTCGGGGGATGCGTATTTCGACTTCATCTACCGCGCCGACTGGCCGAACACACTCAACGAACTCGCGAAGTACCGCCGCCCGCCGTGCAAGGCCGGGCCGGTGGCGCCGCCCCGCGACACCGCCGCCGAACGTGGGCTCGGCAAGGGCTTCGACGACGGACGCGTGCAGCGTTTCCTCAAGGCCGTCTGGAACAAGCCGAAGCTGAGCGGAAAGGAAGTGCACGCCATCATGAACGTCTGCATGGCGGCCACTTACGACCCGGATCCTGCCGCCTCGCTCGGTTTCCGACTGCCGTTCCACCTCGACACCGGCGAGTTGATCGAGAGCCGCTGGCAGCGCTGGCTCGAGCACGACCCGGTCATGCTGGTGAGGAAGCACGCGCGAAACCTGCGGCGCCTTCGCGGCCTCTACATCGACTGTGGATGGCGCGACCAGTACCACATTCATTTCGGCACCCGGCAGTTGTCGCGCCGCCTCTCAGCCGCGGGCATCGCGCATCGCTACGAGGAGTTCGATGACGATCACTCGGACGTCGATTACCGGATGGAGACCAGCCTCCCGTATCTGTACAGGGCGCTGAAACCCTAGCCTGCCGTGCCAGGGCGCCGGGCCGATCGCGGCAGGTGGCGGCTTGCGGCTGGTCGCCGAGTTTCAACCGCCGCCCCTTGATTACCGGCGAAACGGGTCCACCTCGACCGGATGCAAAAGCCGTTCTCGAAACTGCTCGGCCTCGCGACCGGCGCGTACGCGACGCGTCGCTCGCTGCGTGGAGGGCCGGGCCACCGCGGACCGCCCACAGACCACTTCGACGGCAGTACGTTCTTCAACCCTGACGCCTCCGCCGGGAAGTCCCTCGGTGACTTCCTGCGCTGGCAGCGCACCAGCCGACCGACACCCTGGCCGCGATGGGTCGAGAATCGAGCCGTACCCTGCCTGCCAGAGACCCTGGAACCCGGCGAAATCGCGCTCACGTTCGTCAACCACATCACCTACCTGCTGCAGTTCCGTGGCCTGAACGCGCTGACGGACCCGGTGTATTCGGAACGCGTGAGCCCGGTGCAATGGTCGGGCCCGAAGCGTGTACGCGCACCGGGCCTCGCGTTCGAATCGCTGCCGCGGATCGACGTCGTGCTGGTGAGCCACAACCACTACGATCACCTCGATCTCGACACGCTTCGGCAACTGGAAAAGAGTCACCGACCACTGTTCCTGACGGGACTCGGAAATCGGGCATTTCTCGAGGAACACGGGCTGGGGCAGGTGCGCGAACTCGACTGGTGGAACTCGATCTCCCATGGTGGTGCCCGATTCACCTACACGCCGGCACAGCACTGGTCCGGACGGGGTGTTTCCGGCCGAAATCGAACGCTGTGGGGTGGCTTCGTAATCGAGTCCGACGGGCGCAAGGTGTTCTTCGCCGGCGACACCGGCTACTGGCGGCACTTCACCGACCTGCGCAAGCGAATGGGGATCATGGACCTCGCGCTGCTGCCGATCGGCGCCTACGAGCCGCGCTGGTTCATGAGCGAACAGCACATGAATCCCGACGAGGCCGTACGCGCACACCTCGACCTCGGGGCGAGGCAGAGCATCGGCACGCACTATGGCTGCTTCCAACTCACCGACGAGGGTATCGATGAGCCGCTGCACGCACTCGACGCGGCACGGCGGCACCACGGCGTTCCGGAAGCACGGTTCCGCGCGCTCGAGACCGGCGAAACGCTGGGGATAAAAGGCTGAAATCCGCGTGACCGATCTCGATCCCGTCGTTATATATCGATCGCACTGGCGTCCGTATTGCCAGGAGCGTGCCTTCATGCTGCACGCGGTGGGGATCGCTTCGCAGCTCGTCGCCGATGGCCGCTACTGGATGCTGCTGGTGGACGCCTCGGACGCAATTACGGCAGCGGCGCAGTTACGGCGCTACGATTTCGAGAACCCGCCCCGTCGCCGGCCCGCGGAACCCGACCCGCCGCACCGCGGAGCGTGGCTGGGCTCGGCAGGCTACGCCGCGGTCATGCTGCTGGTCGCTTACCTGGCGGGCGTCGGCGCGTTCGATGCGAACTGGCTCGACGCGGGCGCGCTGCTGTCCGGCTCGGTTCGCCACGGCGAAATTTATCGAGCCGTGACGGCCCTGACGCTGCACCTCGACGTCGGACACCTGCTGGCGAACCTGGGCTTTGGAACCGTGTTCGGCCTGCTGGCGGGCCAGATACTCGGCCCCGGCCTCGCCTGGGCCTCGATCCTGACGGCCGCCGCCGCGGCAAACCTGCTGAACGCGTTCATACAGCCAGAGATGCACGCATCGGTAGGCGCGTCCACGGCGGTGTTCGCGACACTCGGGATGCTGGCCGGTTTTGAATGGCGGCAACGGTCGAGCGCGCCCGAACGACGCGCGCAACGCTGGGCGCCACTGGTCGCGGGCGTATTCCTGCTTGCGTTCACCGGCACCGGTGGTGAGCACACCGACGTGCTTGCGCACCTGACGGGATTCGCAATGGGTATCGGTGCAGGCGTGGCGCACGCGACGTGGCGGGCGGCGCGCGGCACTGTCGCGCAGGTCATCGCGGCCCTGGTGAGCCTGCTGGTGATCGGCGCAGCCTGGTCGATGGCGCTCGCCTCGTAGCCACCGCCAGGCGCCCGGCTGCCCGCTAGTCCAGCTTCACGCGGACCTCGCCGTCCTTGACCGTGATCTTGTAGGTCTTGAGCGCTTTCTCGCTGCGCACGACGTTCAGCACCTGGATCCCGGGAGGGAAATTGGCCCAGTCGACGACCTTGCCGGTGCGGATGTCGAAGCGCGCGCGGTGGAAAGGGCACTGCACCATGCGGCCCTCGATGATCTTGCCTCGCGCAAGCGGCGCGAAGACGTGGGTGCAGGTGGCCTGGGTCGCGAAGAATCCGTCGGCAAGGTTGTACACGACGATCTTCTGTCCCTCGACGGTGAAGGCCTTCATCTGACCCCGCTTGATGTCGCTCGTCTGGCAGACAGTGTGCAGTGTCATGGCGCCTCCCAAGGGTGTCGTGACACCGAGTCTACCGGGCGGTCGCACCTCATTGCGAGCGCGGTGAATCGACCCGGTCGCGGAATTCCAGGTATTCGTCCACGACGCGATCCGGCTCTTCGAGCTGCGGATAGTGCCCCAGGTCCTCGAGCAGCGAGACGTCGGGATGGGGCACCAGCTGGCGGTAGCGCGCCGCCATGTGCGCCCCGGACACCGGATCGGCCGCGCCGCAGATGAGTTTGAGTGGCACGCGGGTCGCGACGAGCGCGCCGACCCAGCGCTCGCGGTTCCGTCGCCTCTGCTCCATGTAGCTGATCAACCGCGCAAGTGCCTGCCTGCCGCCGTCCCGCTCGGCGAGCACCCAGAGATCGCCGAGCTCCTCGCGCGACGGAGGCTGCCGTCCGGAGATCGCGCGCATCGTGGCCTCGAACTTCCCGTAACTCATGCCGCGCGCGAGCAACGCGCCGACAATCGGAGTCGCCAGCAGCTTCTGCACCAGGCGCGCGTGGTGCGTCTCCGGGAACAGCCCGCCGTTCAGGAAACACGCGCTCCGCATTCGCAGACGGCCTTCGCGCTCCCGCGCCAGCAGTTCCTGGGCCACGGTGTCGCCGTAATCGTGCGCGAGAACGTGCGGCGAATCGACGCCGAATTCTTCCAGGAGCGCCTCGCAGATGTCAGCCTGCAGGAAGATCGAGTAGCGCTGGTCGTGCGGCTTCCCGGACATCCCGAAGCCGAGCATGTCGCATGCGTAGAGGGAGTATCGGGTGGCGAGCCGCGGCCAGACGTGGTGCCAGTCGAAGCTCGCCGTCGGATATCCGTGAATCAGCAGCAACGGGGGCCTGCCGGTGGCGACCTCCGTGCGGACGAAGATGCTGTGACCCGCGAGCGTTCGTGTCGAGCCCGCCTCGATCCATGCTTCGAGCCGCCGGGAACCTGCCATTGGGTTACTCTCGCCGTTCCGCGGGCGCAGTCCGCGCCTCATGCCGAAGTATGCCGAGTTCATTCACGCGCGGCTTCAACACGAAGATCCGGGGATCGAGCCCGGGCATCGGCGTCGAGTCCGGCGGGACTGGGATCACCTGGTGACGCCCCGGGAGGGATTCATCGGGACGCATCTGCCGATCCTGTACTCGGACGACGCCGTGGTCGTGGTGAACAAGCCCTCGGGGCTGCTGGTCCACCGCTCGCCCATCGACCGGCACGAGACGCGCTTCGCCGTGCAGATGCTGCGTAACCAGCTCGGCCGGCGCGTGTACCCGGTGCACCGCCTCGACAAGGGAACCTCGGGCGCGCTGGCATTCGCACTGGACCGGCGAGACGGCGGCCGCCCTCGCCGCGGCTTTTGCCGACCGCGAGGTCTCGAAGACCTACCTCGCCGTCGTGCGTGGATGGCCGGAGGAGTCGGGAATCATCGATCACGAACTGGCCGCCGTCCAGGACGAGTACGCGCTGCCCAGGGAAGATGCCGCCAAGCCAGCGCGCACCTCGTACCGAAGGCTCGCGACCGTCGAGCTGCCAGTCCGGGTCGACCGCTATCCGACCTCGCGCTATGCGCTCGTGGAACTTCATCCGGAGACGGGCCGGAGGCACCAGGTGAGGCGGCACCTCGCGCACGTCTCCCACCCGATCATCGGCGACTCCACCTATGGCAAGGGCCGGCACAACCGCCTTTTCGCGGAGCTCTACGGCGTGAGGCGAATGATGCTCGCCTGCACGGGTCTCGAATTCGGCCACCCGTCGAGCGGGCAGCTGGTCGTCATTCGTGCGTCGCCCGGCGAGGAGTTCGAGTCCCTCGCCGCCCCATTCGGATGGAAGCTCCCGTCCGGCACGCCGGATGGCGACTTCAGCCCAGCTTCTGCCTGACCTTCGTCGTGAGCGCCGCGATTTCGGCGTGTCGGCCCTTGTCTGCCACCTCGCGCCCGGGGCGCGCCGGCGCACGGGCTGCTTTCTCCAGGTACGGCAGTGCCGCGGCGTACTCGCCCTGCTCCCAGAGAAAGTCCGCGTAGAAGTAGTTCGGATCGATGCCGTCTGGATTGATCTTCAGTGCCTGCTGCAGCAATTGCCGCGCCTTGTCGTCGTTGCCGAAGCCGACCGGGAAACCGGGAACCCGGTAGTAGAGCGTGCCCAGGCTCGTGTAGGCCGAGCCGTTGAGAGCCGTTGGATCGATTTTCAGCGCGGCCTCGAGGTTGCCGCGCGCTTCCTTGGCCAGGCCGAGCGCTCCGAGACCCCCCTTGGCGCCCGCGTAGCTGCTCTCGACGATCCCTTCCCAGATCAGGGCCTCAGCACGGCCGGAGTTCCGCCTGGCGAATGCCTCTGCACGTTTCTCGAGCGCTTCGAAAGCCTGCTTGCGCGCGTCGCCCGCAGGCATCTCGTAGTTCACGTTGGCCCAGGCCTGCTGTATCGACAGCAGCTCCGAGTCGAACGCGGGATCGGGAGCGTTCGCTGCACGGCCCGAGATCGAGGCGAGCAGTGCGACGACACCGAGCAATATGCGACGAATGATCATCTGTGTATTCCTCTCAGGTTCCGGGGGTAGCGAGCGGCTGGTTCGCGTAGCGACGGATCACCGGCAACTGCTTGCGGAGTGCTCCGTCCACCAGGCGCGGCAGCACACTGTTCACGCGTGCGAAGAACTTCTCCGGCCAGCCGAGCATCACCTCTGCACGACCGCCAACCAGCATGTCGCACACCGCCCTGGCCACCAGTTCGGGCGGGTCCATTGCCACACCGAGTTCGGCGTTCATACGCTCGACCGCCGAGGAGTTGATGCCCGTTCGAGTGGCGCGTGGCGCGACGTAGTGCACCCGCACGCTGGTGTCGGCCAGCTCGCGACGCAGCGCCTCGGTGAATCCGCGCACGGCGAACTTGGTCGCCGAATAGACCGCGTACCCGGGGTAGCCGATCGCACCGAACACAGAGCCCGTGTTCAGGATGCAGGCCTGCGGCTGGCGTCGCAGGTGCGGAAGCAGGCCGTGGCAGAGATGGATGGGCGCCTGCACATTGATCGCGAGCGCCAGGTCCAGTTGCTCCGGCGGCTGGTCCTCGAACATCCGGAAGTGATTGATGCCGGCGTTGTTGACGAGCACGTTCACGCCGCCGCGCCAGCTGGCAGCCTCGTTGCAGATTCGCTTCCGGTCGGCATCGCTGGTCAGGTCCGCGGCAAGCACCCCGACGCAGTCGCCATACCGCGCGAAGCGCAGCGCGCTGCGACCCAGCGCCGCCTCGTCGCGGTCGACCAGCAGTACCGTGGATCCGCGTTCGAGCAGCTCCGACGCGATGGCGCTGCCAATGCCGCCGGCCCCGCCGGTGACCAGCGCGCGAATTGACGCGGGATTCATGCAGTTCTCCTCATTGACTCGACCTGCACGGCGGTCACCGTGACGGCTTCCAGCGATCGGAATACGTGGCCATACAACCAGTAGGTCCCCCTGGCGCAGCGAATCACGGCCTCGCGGTCCTCGCCGCGGTCGAGCCGACCCAGGATCCGCGCCAGGTCGTTGACGTGCTCCTTGTCGAGTTCGCCATGGCTGCGCAGGTACGTGAATGCTCGCGACGGCAGGGCCAGCGCCGACTGGATGCGATCCGCCGCGGCCAGCGCCAGCGACACGCTGGTGCCTTCGAGCACGTGAACCATCCCGAAGAAACCGATGGGATTGCCGCGCATGATGGTGTCGTATGCGTAGGCGATCATCGCCTCGGTCGCCACCGCGGCTCGCGACGCGGCGGCCTCGGCCCGGTCGCCGCCCGCGGCCTCGATGTCGTTCAGCACCCACTGGTCGTGGCCGGTCTCTTCCTCGAGGTAGTGCAGCACCGGGTCGAGCAGCCACGCGTGCCGGTCCGGCAGGCGTGAACCGACCGCCATCAGCAGCGGCACGGTGTGGCGCACGTGGTGCCAGGCCTGGGTCAGGAACGCAACGTAGAGCTCGCGCGTGACCTCGCCGGCCAGGCAGCGCTGGATGACCGGCGCCGACAGCAGGAAGTCGCGGTCCGCAGTGGTCTCGCGCGCGAGTTGCTCGTGCAGTGTCATCGGTCACCTCTGGTCAGGAAGCAATTTCTTCGCGGTACAGGGCCTCGAGCAGCGCGCCGTGGCGTTCCAGGATCTGGCGCCGGCGCAGTCGGCCGTTGGAGGTCAACAGCCCGTTGTCGAGGGAAAAGGGTTCGTGCGCACGCACCCAGCGGCGCACCTGCGCGTAGACCGGCAACCGCGCATTCGCAGTCCCAATCGCCCGTTCGATGGTCGCGGCGTCGCCACCATCGCGCGACGTACTCACGATTGCGACCGCGTACGGTCGCGCCTCGCCGTGGACCATGACGTGGCCGATCGCGGGCTCGACGAGAATCTCGCGCTCCACCCACTCCGGCGCAACGTTGCGACCGAAGCTGGTGATGTACATGTTGCCGCGCCGGCCGCGTACGTACACGTAGCCGTCCGCGTCGATCTCGCCCAGGTCGCCGCTCGCCCACTCCTCGCCAGGCCGTCGCGGCGGATCGCCGAGATAGCCACGCATCGTGGTGCCCGACACCATCAACTCTCCGTCATCTCCGACGCGGACCCGCGCGTGCGGCAGCGGCCGTCCGACACTGCCCGGTCGTCGCGACCCGGGCGTGTTCAGGCAGACGACGGAGGCGCACTCGCTCAAGCCGTAGCCCTCGTAGACCGGCAACCCGACGGCTGCCGCACGCTCGAGAAGCGAAACTGCGACGGGCGCGCCGCCGACCGCCACGAACTTCAGCGACGACGGCGCGGGCCAGCCGCGCTCGGCAGCCGTCACGAGCAGCCGCAGCAGTTCGGGAACGATGACCAGGCTGTCGGGCCGCGCACTCGTGACGCAGCCGAGCAGGCGCGCGACGTCGGGACCGGCATAGCTGATGCCGCTGACTGCCGCGGACGGCAGGATCGTGCGCGCGCCCGCAAGCAGTGGTGCGTACACGCCACCCACGTTCTCGAGCAGCGTCGCGAGCGGCAGCAGGCAGAGGTGCCTCTCGACGCCAAGGTCCGCCGTCGCGCCAAGCAGCGACTGCGCGACCGACTCGAGGTCCGCAGCACCCAGGCACACGCCCTTCGGAGCCGCAGTGCTGCCGGACGTATACGTGATCTTGACCGTGCCCGGTGGCAGCGGCGGGCGGGCCGCGGGGTCGAGTTGGCGGCAGAACATCGTGAGACCAGTGCGTCGCGAGACGCCGCTGCTGCGCCAGCCGGACAGCGTGTCGCGCATTCGCTGCGGTTCGTCGCTGAGCAGGCAATCGATCCCTGCATCATCAAGGACGTGCTGGACCTGCTGCGGCGTGAAGTAGCCGGGCAACGGCACCGAGGGCAGTCGCTGGAGATGCAGGGCCAGGTCTGCGACGGCCCAGCCGATCCCGTTGTCGGCGAGGAGCGCAAACCGCTCGCCGCGTCCCGCCAGCCACGCGCCCTCGTCCTCGAGCAACGCAACGAGTTGGCCGAATTTGACCTGTCGCAACCCGTCATCCAGCGCGACGCGCTCCGGCGCAGTTCGGCGCACGGCGTCGAGCAGCGGGCTAGTGATCATGGCCGATGGTGCTGAAGCCGCGGATGTTGCGGCTGTCGGGAAGGAACCCGGCGAACACGCGCGGATCGGTCTGGTAGTACCTGCCCCAGCGGTCGGATCCGAGCGCGATTCGCGTGCTGTCGGCGCGGGCGAGTTCGATCAGCGGGGCACCGAAGCCGAGCAGGATTCCGCGCACCGCGCTCGTGGCCGTGAATACGATCCACTGGTAGTCGTGCGCGAGCAGGTATGCCGGAAGCAACGCGACCATCCGGACGGCAGTGCGGCAGTTCGCGCCGGCGAAGTTGCCGACTTCGACGACCTGCCGCCTGCGCACCGGGCGGCGCGTCGCCGATTCGACCGCCGATTCGACCGGCTGGTCGAGATACTGCTCCAGGTAGAGCGAGTGCTCGCCAGCGTTGCGCAGCCCGACCGCGCCGCGCAAGGATCCGGCCCTGTCGCGAAACGAGAGCAGCGTCGGCATGAAGCTCGTCACCGTCGCGTCGTGCTTGCGCACGAACAGGTCGCCTACGAATGACTCGATCTCGACGCGCTCGGGGCTGCCGGTCTCGGCCGTCGCCAGGCGCAGGGAACTGCCGGGCGGCCGACGGCAGGCCGGGCGCTCACGCGGCACCGCACGCAAGGATCCGGGTGCGGTCTCGACGGCTGCTGGATCGTTCAAGGCAGGGCTCCTCGGCGCTGGCGTCCCGGAGCCATTCGGCCGGGTTCGTGCGTTAGACGCCGGCGACGATCCGAATCAATCGCCACTCCAAGGCGAGCAATATTTCTCCATGTTTTTCAATCTTTTAGGCACAGGCGCCGTCCAGGGCCCCGCCCGACGGCCCGAATGCGATTGATTTGCACCGGACGCACCGTCTAACTGCGCACATACAGGAGCGTGCAGGCAAGTGACCGACGACCGCGAACTGGTGAGGCTGATGCTGGAGGGCAACGAGCGCGCGTTCAGTGAATTCTTTGCCACGTATTTCCCGCGCATCTATCGCTTCGCGCTGCCGCGGCTGAACCGCAACGAGGACACGACCAAGGATGTCGTCCAGACGACCCTGATCAAGGCGATCAGGAACATGGCCAGCTTCCGGGGCGAGTCGGCGATGTTCACCTGGTTGTGCCAGATCTGTCGCCGCGAAATCGCCGACCAGGTCCGGTCGCAGCGGCGGTTTGCCGGCAAGGTCGTCCTGATCGAGGACAGCGAGGAGGTGCGGCTCGCGCTCGAATCGATCGAGGCATCGGCTGCGGACGATCCGCTGCGGCGCTACGACGGCGCCGAACTGAAGCGGCTGGTGCACGCGGTGCTGGACCGCCTGCCGGGTCGATACGGCGAGGCGCTGGAATGGAAGTACGTGGAAGGCAGGTCGGTCGAGGAGATCGGCGACCTGCTGGGAATAGGCCACACTGCCGCGCAGTCGCTGCTGGCGCGCGCGCGGGTGGCGTTTCGGGACGGTCTCGAAGCCGTGTTCGGCGCCTCTGCCGCAGACGTGCTCGCGAGCCTCGAGGCCTGACGGTGGATACGAACATGCATGACGAACCGACCCCGGCTGGCCAGGACGACGGCGCCCTCGCCCGCCTGCTCGCGGCCACTGGCACGCGCGACCGGCCCTCGGAACGGGTTGCCCAGCAAGTACGCGCTGCCGTCGAGGCCGAATGGAAAAAATCGGTCGCTGCGCGCCGGCAACGGCGGCAGTACACGAACTGGGCCGCCGCCGCTGGCGTAGCGGTCGCGGCGGTTGCCCTCTGGATGGCGCGTCCCTTGTACCTGCCAGCAAGCGGACCGGTGGCGTCGCTCGCGCGAGTGGTCGGGGACGTACAGATCGACGCCGGCGACGGCCGCTGGATTCCGATAGCCGCCGGTAGCCTCGTGACGGCGAATGCGGTGATCCGCACCGCGGGTGGCGGCCGCGCCGCGATCGGGATGAAAGATGGCGTTGAACTGAGACTCGATTCCAACACGCAACTCGCATTCAACGACGCGCACGCGGCGAGCCTGTCCCGGGGCGCCGTGTACGTGGACTCCGGATCGGACACCGGCGCCCGGGCCACGGACTTCCTGCTCGAGACCCCGGTGGGCAGCGTGCGTCACCTCGGCACGCAGTACGAGGCGCGCGTCACCGATGGCGAGTTGCGCATCGGCGTTCGCGAGGGGCGCGTCGAGGTTGGCACAGCGCGAGGTCCAGTGCTGGGCGGCGCCGGCGAACTGCTGACGATCAGCGACAGCGGCGCGACCCGCTCGCGGCTGGCGCCGACGGCATCGCAGTGGAAGTGGGTGAACGAGGTCACGCCGCCGTTCATCATCGAAGGACGCTCGGTGGACGATTTTCTCACCTGGGCTGGTCGCGAGACCGGTCGCAAGGTCGTGTACTCGTCGCCGACCGCGGAAAGCCAGGCCAGGAGCGTCACGCTGCGCGGCACGGTCGAGGGGCTGGCGCCGGACCTCGCCGTCGGCGCGGTGCTGGCCACCACGTCGCTGCGACCCGTCGTGGACGACGAGCAGATCACCATCGAAGCCGCCCCGCACTGAATCGAGGTCATCCGCAGTAGGCTGGCGAGGCGCGCTCGGCTACTATCCCGGTGGCTCGCGCTGGACGCGGGTTTCCGCGCCAGCCGACGCCAGTGCCACTCGAGCCCAATTCAAGCACCCGCAGGATCCTCGCAGGGCTGCGCGCCACGGTGGTGGCCGGAGCGGCGTTGTGGTCGGCGATCGCGTCAGCCGGTCCACCCTACGCCGGCCGCCCGCTGGATGACGCACTTCGCGACATCGGGCAGCAGGGACTGCATCTCGTGTACAGCACCGAGGCCGTTCCACCGTCGCTGATGGTGACGCGCGAGCCCAAGGCAGGCACGCCGCTCGAGGTGCTCGAGGAACTGCTCGAGCAACAGGGCCTCGAGGCGAAGCAGGTGGGTGCGGACACCTACGCGGTGGTGCGCGGGGACACCCGGCCGGCACCGGGACCCGCGAGGGTCGCGCCGGCCGACACGGTCCCACTGGAGGAAGTCGTGGTGGCCGCAAGCCGCTACTCGCTCTCGGCCGAATATCCCGACGCGCATACCTTCCTGACCCAGGCCGAGATCGAGGGGATGCCGCGACTCGCCGACGATTCGCTGAAGGCCGTGCACCGCCTGCCGGGAGCCGCGAGTAACGGCGTCTCCGGCCTCGCATACATGCGGGGCGGCGTGGCGAACGAGACACTGGTGTCGCTCGACGGATTCCCGCTGTACGAACCCTTTCACCTGAAGGTGCTGCTGGCCCCGACCAGCCTGCTGGATCCGTCGATCCTCGCGGGCCTGGACGTGCACGCCGGTGGCTTCACCGCGGAGTTCGGCGACCGCATGAGCGCAGTCATCGACGCGACATCCGTGCAGCCCGACACTGACCAGCAGTATCAGGTCGGATTGAGTCTCTTCAACACCAGCCTGTTCGCCTTCAACCGTTTCGACGACGGCAAGGGGCAATGGCTGGTCGCGGCTCGTCGCAGCAACCTCGACGAGATCGCAGATCTCCTCGACGCATCCTACGGCGAGTTGCGCTACTCGGACGCCTTCGCGCGACTCGACTACGAGTTCACTCCCGACACGCGCGCCAGCCTGCACGTGCTTGCCTCGAGCGATCGCGCGGACGTCACGAACGCCCTCGACACGGAGTCCGCGGAAGCCAAGTACCGCAACAGCTACGTCTGGGGAACGGTCGAGCACGACTTCTCCGGCGCGTTCACCGCGCGCGGCCTGGCTTCGTATACATACGTCAAGACGGATCGCCAGGGTGAGATAGGCGAGCCGGGGGTACGCGAGGGCTTCGCCGATGACCACCGTCACTACGACGTGCTCGGACTCAAGCTCGACGCGACCTGGCGCACGGACCGCTGGCTCACGCGTTTCGGAGGAGAAGTCCGCTGGCTCGACGCGACCTACGACTATTCGAGCATCGTGCACTTCGAGCCTGGCTACCCGTTCCCGGGCAGCGGCTCCATCA
This sequence comes from uncultured Gammaproteobacteria bacterium, assembly GCA_963819835.1. Lineage (GTDB taxonomy): Bacteria > Pseudomonadota > Gammaproteobacteria > Steroidobacterales > Steroidobacteraceae > RPQJ01. The sequence goes on along the minus strand of CAWFXR010000013.1, from coordinate 23,633 downwards.
CGCGGATTAACGACCTGTCGCCGAGTCCGTCGGGAGAGCACTACGCGCTCTACGTGACCAGCCGCGTGCGCATCGCCGAACCTTTGACTGCCGAGTTCGGGCTGCGCTGGGACGACGAAACCTACACACCGGAAGGAGACGACCAGCTCGGTCCGCGAGTAAACCTGCTGTACCAGATCGCACCCAGCACGCTGCTGCGAGCCAGCTGGGGCATCTACCAGCAGTCGCAGGGAATCAACGAACTGCAGGTGGAGGACGGTGTCGATCGCTTCTTCAGGCCCCAGCGTGCCACGCACGAGATCCTCGGGCTCGAACAGGAACTGCCCCAGGGCTTCAACGTGCGGCTGGAAGGCTACATCAAGGACTATGACCGCCCTGCGCTGCGCTTCGAGAGCCTCTACGACCCGACCTCGCTGGTCCCGGAACTGCGCTGGGACCGCGTGGCGATATGGCCCAACTCCTCGCGTGCCAAGGGCGTCGAACTGCTCCTGACTCGCAAGAGCGACTCGCCGTGGAACGGGTGGTTCAACTACGCATGGTCGCGCGTCTACGACCGCCGAAATGGCAAGGACACGCTGCGCAGCTGGGACCAGACCAGCAACCTCGGCGGTGGCATCACCTGGTCCGACGGCGCATGGCAGGCGACGCTCGCCGCCACCTATCACACCGGCTGGCCGACGACACCGGTCAGGCTCGTCGGCACGATCCCGGGGGAGCAGACGGTGACGGTGGGGCCGCGCAACGCGTCGCGGCTCGGGGCATACGCGTCGGTGGACGCGCGCGTGAGCCGCGATTTCGCGCTGCCGCGCGGTACACTGAATGTATTCGCCGAGGTGTCGAACGTTCTCGACCGCCAGAACCCGTGTTGCACGGACTTCAGCTACGAGCTCGACGACGAAGGCGCGGCGATCCTCGAGCGCGAATACCGCAACTGGCTGCCGCTCATCCCCAACGTCGGCGTGCTCTGGAAATTCTGAAGCTCCGCGCCGGGACCAGCTCCGCCGCTTAGCCCACGCCGTACTTGCGGAACCACTCGAGGCAGCGGCGCCAACCGTCCTTTGCAGCCTCGGCGTTGTAGCTCGGGCGGTAGTCGGCGTTGAAGGCATGCCCGGCGTCCGGGTACACGATGATCTCGGACGGGTTCTTCGCCGCCGCGAGCGCCGCGCGCATCTTCTCGACGTCCGCGAGCGGGATACCCTGGTCCTGGCCGCCGTACAGCCCGAGCACCGGCGCCTTGAGATCCGCCACGAGGTCGAGCGGGTACTTCGGCTGCAGCGGCGTGGCCTCGCCTGACAAGCGGCCGTACCAGGCAACGCCGGCCTTCAGCGTGGAGCTGTGCGCCGAATACAGCCAGACGATGCGCCCGCCCCAGCAGAAGCCGGTGATGCCAACGCGCGAGGTGTCTCCCGCGCCCGACTTGCCGGCCCACGCGACGGCGGCGTCCAGGTCCGACATCACCTGCGCATCCGGCACCTTCATCACGATCTCGCCGTAGAGCTGCTTCCAGTCCGTGTACTTCGAGGCATCGCCCTGCCGCGCGTACAGCTCCGGTGCGATCGCGAGGTAGCCCTCCTTCGCGAATCGCCGGCAGACGTCCTTGATGTGCTCGTGCACGCCGAATATTTCCTGCACGACCAGCACGACCGGAAACTTCCCGTCCTTCGCCGGCATCGCCCGGTAGGCGGGGATCTCGCCATCGGCCACGGGGATCTTTACCTCTCCCGCCGTGAGACCCTCGGCGCCGGTCCTGATCACGGTATCAGCGCTGACCGGGCTCACCGCGGCCGCGAACCCCACGGCCAGCGAGCTCACGACCACCTCGCGCCGCGTGAACGCCGTCCTGCCGAGCAACGAGTCGAGTTCCGAGCCTGTCCATTTGTCATGCATGATGATCTCCCGCGTTCCGTTGGCTTGCGCTTGTGTGTCAGCCCGGCTCGACGCCCGGCTGGAAAGGTTCGGTCTCGGCTGCGAGCGCCGCTGCGACCTCCGGCGCCGCCGTGTATACGGTGAATTCCTCCGGCATGCGCTTCGCCCTGCCTGTCACGAGGTCGATACACACGTAGTGGATCAGCGCGCGCACCAGCGTCTGTCCGTCGGACGCGCGGCGAATCTGGAACCGCCGCTCGATACGCAGCTTCCCGTCGTTCCGAACCGGCCAGGTCGCGACCTGGATGCGGTCTCCTTCATAGGCGGCGCCCAGGTAGTGCACCTGCGTGCGCCACACGGCCATGCCGCGATTGAGCGACCGGCAAAGCTCCGGCGGGATGCCCCGCTCGGTCGAGTGCGCCCAGGCGCAATCGTCCATCCAGGCGATGTAGACCACGTTGTTCACGTGACCGTAGCCGTCGATCTCGGCGTGATGCGCGACCCGCTCGTGGATGAAAGGCGATGGCAGGTCCCAGGTCACGCGACGCTCCTCAGGACCGCAGCCGGTCGAGCAACTGGTCCTTTTCAGCCCAGATTTCTTCCAGCCAGTCCCTGAAACGGTTGCGAAACGCCAGGTCGCCGGCAAAATCGCCAGATGCCATCCAGTCGCCTATCGGACGCTTGCGGATATCGACGATCACCGTGCCCACCCTGCCACAGCAGAGGTCCCACAGGCTCGGCGCGCTGCCTCGATAGGCAATCGTCACGTCGAGCATCGAGTGCAGCATGCCACCCATTGCGGAGAGCACGAACGCCGTTCCGCCCCGGCGCGGCGGCAGCAGGTGCCGGTACTTCGACTTGAACGCCGCGTGCTTGCTTTCGGTGTAGCGCGTGCCCTCGACGAAGTTCATCACCGAGGTCGGGATCAGCCGGAATTTCTCGCAGGCCCGTCGCGTGACCTCGAGGTCCTCGCCGCGTTTCTCCGGGTGCTTCGCGAGATAAGCGGGCGAATGGCGGCGCATGAACGGGAAATCGAGCGCCCACCAGGCCAGCCCCAGGAACGGCACCCAGATCAATTCCTGCTTCAGGAAGAACTTCAGGAATGGAATCCGGCGGTTGAACACGGCCTGCAGCACCAGGATGTCGACCCAGGTCTGGTGGTTGGAGACCACCAGGTACCAGTCGCGCGTCGACAGGCCCTCGAGCCCGCGCACGTCGAGCGGCAGGGAACCCATGACCCGGAAGATCGCGTTGTTGGTACCGATCCAGCCCTCGGCAAGGGCCGTCATCGCCCGGCTCGCGGGGCGTCGCCATGCCTGCAGCGGCACGATCAGCTTCAGCAGCGCCACGACGAACAGCACGCTGCACCACGCGATGACGTTGAACGTCATCAGCGAGATCGTGACCACACCCCTGAGGGTCGAACCGCTGCGGTGCTGCACCGGGTAACATCCACTGGCCGGGGATGTCGATTATGCCCTGCCCGGCCAACGGAACCCCAGCCCACGGAGCGCACGATGACCATTGAACTGAATGCCCACGAAGCGCGCGTCATCGGCTGCCTGATAGAGAAGCAGGTCGCAACGCCCGACCAGTACCCGCTGTCGCTGAACGCGCTGACCAACGCCTGCAACCAGAAGAGCAACCGCGACCCGGTGCTGCACCTCGACGAGCGGGCCGTCCAGGCGACCGTGGACTGGCTGATGCGCCGTCAGCTGGTGATGGAAAAATCCGGTTTCGGCAGCCGCGTACCGAAGTTCCAGCACCTGTTCTGCAATACGCAGTTCGGCTCGCTGCGCTTCTCTCCGCGCGGCACGGCCATCGTCTGCGAGCTGCTGCTGCGCGGGCCCCAGACGCCGGGCGAGCTGCGCACGCACGCCGCTCGGCTTGCGCCGTTCAGTGACGTGAGCGAGGTGGAGTCCGAACTCGAGGAACTGATGACACGACCCGACGGGCCGTTCGTCGCGAAACTGCAGCGGGAACCCGGGCGCCGGGAGTCGCGCTACATGCACCTGTTCGGCGGCGAATCGGCGGAGATCGTCGCCGACGACCAGGCACTCGACCAACCGTCCGCGGACACCGCGACCGCGGTCGCAAGGCCGGTCGAGCGCATCGCGGCACTGGAAGCCGCGGTCGCCGAACTCCGACAGGAACTCCTTGCGATCAAGTCGCGACTCGACCGCGCGGGGCAATAAACCCCTGAGGCGACGTTGTTGCGGGCCCGAGGACGGAACCCGGCTCGCCGCACCGGGCAGCACTTTCCGAGTCAGGATCGACACATATATTATGTCGGCGCCGAGAGCGCCCAGGGAACAACCGACAAAAACCCTGCCCGGATTGCCGATGACCGACATTCCATCGCGTCGCATTCGCGAGCTCGTGCAATTCCACGAGCACCCTCCGGTCATTGCCGCCTGGCGCCGGGCCGCCGGCCCCATGCTCGAATGGCTGACGCCGGTGCGCCGGCGGGCGCTGCTGCTCGCCGGGTCCGTCATCGTCCTGCTGCGGCGACCAGGCCGCATGATCCAGGGATCGGCGGCCGAGGGCGTTCCGGACGCCGCGATGATGCCGGTGACCGTGCTGCTGCTCTTCGGGTTCCTCTGGCTCTGCTACCAGGCGGCGCAACGGTACTCCCGGCTGCCCGCGGCCGTCCAACGTCGGCCGCAACTTGCGCTGCACGCGACCGTCTGGGCGCTGATGGCCGGACTCTGGCTGACGAATGGTGCGACGGGCGCGTGGCGCACGGCCCTGGTCGGTCTCGCGATTCTCCTGCCGTTCTTCGTCTGGCGTTGCGGCTACATGCTGCTGTCTGCCCAGCGCGGACGGATGACGGGCACGCGCTTCCGGGATCATCTCATCTACCTGTTTCCGCTGTGGGGCGGCACCGACGTCCCGTACGGCAAGGGGCTGGACTACCTGTCGAGATGGGAGGCGCGCACGCCCGAGGACCTCGCGCGGTCGCAGCTCGCGGGGGTCCGGTTGATCGTGCTCGGCGCAACCTGGGCGGCGGCAGGCACGGCAATGGACGCAACGGTCTTCGCCGTCCCGGACGCCGCCGGCTCGTCCCGGCTGGCCTTCGGAGTGCCGCACCTCGAGCCGCTGGTCAACGGCGGTGTCCAGGCGACGCTTCTGTCGTCCTGGGCCAGCATCTACTGCGAACTCGTGCGCGACGTACTGACGCTCGCGGCACGCGGCCATGTCATCGTCGGGATCCTGCGGCTGTTCGGCTTCAACGTATTCCGTAATACCTACAAGCCGCTGCTGGCGGAGAGCGTCTCGGCCTTCTGGAACCGCTACTTCTACTACTTCAAGGAACTGCTCTCCGAGTTCTTCTTCATGCCGGTCTTCGCGCGCTGGTTCCGTGGCTGGAACCGCCTGAGACTGTTCGTCGCGGTCATGGCAGCGGCCGGCTTCGGCAACCTCTACTACCACGTGTTCAAGCAGGACGAACTGCTGCTGGCCGGCGATTTCGAGGGGCTGTGGCTCAAGTTCCGGTCGCGGGCGATCTACTGCGCGCTGCTGGCGAGCGGCATCACCGTGTCGATGCTCCGGGAACAGGCGCGGCGCGGCGGCCCTCTTCCTGCGGGCCTGCATCGCCGTGCCTTTCGCATCGCAGGCGTCTGGACGTTTTTCGGACTGATCTATATATGGCACGGTAATGGAGGCGCGGATCCGTGGACCCGCGCGCAGTTCCTGCTGTATCTCTTCGGACTGGCCTCGGCGTGAGGCAGGAGACGACACCGAATGTTGCTTGACCTCGCAGTCGGATCGATTGCCGAGCCGGTGGCTGGCCGGCGCTGGGACCCGCCGGAGATCGCCCGGCAGGTCGCGCGACGGATGGCGCGCCTCGAACGCCTGGGACTGCAGCCCGGAGACCGGGTGTTCCTGCCGTTCGGCAACCGGCTGGAATTCTTTGCCGAACTGCTCGCGATCTGGCGGCTGGGCGGCTGCGCGGTTCCGATCGATGCGCGACTGACTGCCTTCGAGGTCGAGACCCTCGCGGCGGCGGCCAGGCCGCGGCTGGCCATCGTCGACGACGCCACGGACGCAACGGTGATCCGGTCGATCGAAGCGATCGGACTGCCGGCGGTCCAGACCACGGACACCGGGATGGACGAGCTTGCCGCCGGTCGATCCGGCTCGATGACGACGCGCTGATCCTGTTCACCTCGGGATCGACGGGCGATCCCAAGGGCGTGGTGCACACGCATCGCTCGCTGCGGGCACGCTGGATGTCGCTCGGCGAGAACCTGGGCCTCGACGCCTTCGATCGGACGCTCTGCATGCTGCCGACGCACTTCGGCCACGGCCTGATCTGCAACTGCCTGTTCCCGTGGCTCTCGGGGCGCGACCTGTTCATCACGCCCCCGTTCAAGCCCGAGATCATCATGCGGCTCGGCGCGCTGGTGGACGATCACCGAATCACGTTCATGTCGTCGGTTCCATCGGTCTGGCGGCTGGCGCTCAAGATGGCGAAGCGGCCGCAGGGCACGTCACTGCGGCGGGTGCACGTCGGCTCGGCCCCGCTCTCCGCCGACGTCTGGGAGGACATCCGAAGCTGGACCGGGACGCGCCAGGTATGCAATGCCTACGGCATCACGGAAACCGGCAGCTGGGTTGCCGGGCTCCGCGATGCCGACTGCCCGGCCGTGGATGGCCTGATCGGTGGCGGCTGGGGCGCGGTGATCAAGGTGCTCGCGACCAACAGCACGGAGCAGCCGCTCGACGCCGGCATGGTCTGTGCGCCCGGCGAACCGGGCTACGTGTGGCTCAATACGCCTGCGCTGATGAAGGGCTATTTCCAGCGCGACGACCTGACCCGCCAGAGTGTCGTCGACGGCTGGTTCCTGACCGGTGACATCGGCCTGATCGACGATGCGGGCCGACTGGTGCTGCGCGGGCGCGAGCGCGACGAGATCAACAAGGGCGGCATGAAAATCTACCCCGCCGACGTCGACGCGGTGGTCGAGCGCTTCCCGGGCGCCGTGGACGTCTGCACGTTCGCACTCGACGACCCGATCTACGGACAGGCGGTCGGCATCGCCGTCGTGCTCGACGAGGCAAGCGGTGGTCGGGTGCGCGCCCTGCACGAGTGGATGCGGGCGCGACTCGCCGAGCCCAAGATGCCGAGCCGCTGGTGGCTAGTGAACGAGATCCCGCGCACGTCCCGCGGCAAGATGAATCGCGATGCGGTCAAGACCGCCTGCGAGTCGCTGGCGCCGTTCGACGTCGCGTCCGCGTTGTCTGGTCGGGGTGCCCGATGAACGTTGCGCGGGCCGAAATCACCGCCGACCTGAGGCGCTTCGTCGCCACAATCCAGAAGCCGAACATGCCGATCGACGGCATCGCGGATTCCGACGGGCTGGTCGCAGTGGGGCTCATCGATTCGCTGGCGATCGTGCTGATCGTCCAGCACCTGGAAACCAAATATGGCGTCGATTTCGCCTCGAGCGGCATCGACCCGGAACGGCTGGCCTCGTTCGCCAGCATCGCGGACCTGATACTGGAGCGACGCGCATGAACAGGGACCAGGCAAGGAATCCGGAATCGCATGGCCGGCGACTGCGCACCGCGGTCGCGTCCGGCGAACTCCTGCCGTTCATCGGGATCTACGACGTGTTCTCGGCTTCGATGGCTGCCCGGCACTTCGACGCGCTGTTCGTCTCCGGGTTCGGCTTTGCAGCGAGCCACTACGGCCTGCCGGACATCGGCTTCATCACCTGGACCGACATCGTCGCATTCGTTCACCGATTGCGCGCGGTCCTGCCGCGTCACCACCTGCTGGTCGACATCGACGACGGCTACTGCGATACCGAGGTCGCCTGCCACGTCGTCGCGGTTCTCGAGGCGGCCGGAGCCTCGGGCGTGGTGCTCGAGGACCAGAAGCGTCCGCGGCGCTGCGGTCATTTCGACGGCAAGCAGATCATGGAGCTTGACGAATACCTGGAAAAACTCCGGGCGGTGCTCGCGGCGCGCCGCGAACTGTTCGTCGTCGCGCGCACCGATTCGAGCGACCCGCAGGACATCGCGCGCCGAATCGAGGCCTTTGCCGAGGCGGGTGCCGATGCGGTACTCGTCGACGGGTTGAAGAGCCTCGACACGGTCCGCGAACTCGCGAAGTCCGTCGGGCGACCGTTCTGTTTCAACCAGATCGCCGGCGGCAAGTCCCCGCCGTGCACGTTCGACGAGCTGCGCGCGGCAGGCGCCCAGCTCGTCATCTATTCGACGCCCTGCCTGTTCGCGGCGCAGGCGGCGATCGACGAGGCGATGATCGCGCTCAAGGACGCGGACGGTTCGCTCCGCGCAAGTCCGGTTGGCGTCAGGGACTGCGTCGCCGTGCTGCGCGGGAACCACGCGCGCGTCGTATCCCGGGACTAGCGGCCGCAGGCGGCGTTCGGGCGGGTTCCGGCCGGGCGTCGGCCGCGGCGAGCAGTGCCTCCCACGCGTCGCGCATGCACGCAAGCATTCTTCCGGGATCCGGCAGCATGCTGCGGCAGGACACCATCGACACCCACATCACGCCGTTGTAGCTGACACCGGTAAAGTTGAGCCCGGCGCCGTCTGCTGGAATGCTGACCGGATAGAGGCACATGGCCCGGGCGCCCGCGAGGTACATGGCCTGGTCCGGGCCACGCACGTTCGAAACGGTCATGTTGATGGACGGAAGGATCGCCCGCTCGACGAGACTGTTGACGGCAAACGAAGGCAGCACGTCGAACAGGTTCTTCAGCAGGTCGAGACCCAGCTTCTCGCCACGCGCCTTGCTCTCCAATGCCTCCTCGTGCACCGCCAGCAGCCGATCGATGGGGTCCGCGATGTCCGAACGCACCCTCACCGGAACGCCCGCCACCTCGTTACCGCCGCTCGACGCTTCCTTGCGCAGCGAAATCGGCATCAATCCGGAGAGCGAAGCGTCGGGCAGTTCGCCCTTCGCCAGCAGGTACGCCCGCGCGGCACCGCCCGCAACGGCGATGAATACGTCATTGAGCGTGGTGCCGGCAACCTTGCTCCGGATGCGGTTGATCCGCGAGATCGGCATTCCGAAGCCCTCCATCACCCTGCTGCGCGACACCGGCTCGCTGAACCGCGTCTTCGGCGCGGCCGGCGGAAGCAGTTGCGCCGCGCTCGCCAGCAGCCCGGTCGCGTCGCCGCGGACGACGGCTGGCAGCTGCTCGCTGCCGGCTGCCAGAGTGCGCGCCGCAATGTTGCCCGACACCCGGGCGAAGCGCGAAAGCCGACCGAGGTTGTTGGCCACGCTGCGCGCGACGAGTTCGAGATCCGACGGGTCGCGGTCGATGACGATTGGCGGCGCGCGGTGCCGGCCGCCATCGCCGCGCGGAGATGCGGTATGCAGTTCCCGCAGCAGGTGAATCGCTGCCATGCCGTCGACGACTGCGTGGTGGATCTTGAGGAAGATGGCAAATGCCCCCGGGGGCAACTTCGGGATGTTGTCCAGGCCTTCGATGACGTAGGCCTCCCAGAGCGGGTGCGCGCGATCGAGCGGGCGGGAGTGCAGTCGCGCGACCTGGATCATCAGCTGCCGCCAGTCGCCGGGCCTGGGCAGCGCGATGTGGCGGATGTGATACTCGAGATCGAGGTTCGCGGCCATGACCCAGTACGGACGGTCGACACCGAACGGCACGGTCACCAGCCGGCGGCGAAATGCCGGGTGTTGCGGCAGACGCTCGCCAAAGTGCCGCAGGATGTCCTTGAATCGCACCCTGCCGTCGGGTGCGGTCGTCACGTCGTAGACGACGAGCGTGCCGACGTGGTTGTAGACGTTGCGCTTCTCGGCGAACAGCGAAACAAAGTCTGCTCCGCTCAATTGCTGCACTTGCCGAATCTCCTGGCTGGTATCAGTCGCCCGGGTCCGCCGGCGCCCGGCCGGCCGGCCGGCGCCCAGCTCGTGCCACGGGTCTGCGCCAAGGTTATCATTCGCGCGCATGAGCAAGCCGCGGTCAAGAACGCCCGTGCTCGACGACGAACACGCGTCCTTCATCCAGGGAGGGGTGTCGGTCGTGGTTGCCACGCGCAATGCGGAACTCGTGCCGAGCGTGGTGCGCGGTTGCGGCTGCCGGGTGTCGCGCGACCGCCGCCGTGTCACGGTACTGGTCGAAACCTCCAGGGTCGGAACCGTGCTGGAGGACATCGCGGCGAATGGCCAGGTCGCCGTCGTCTTCAGCCAGCCGAGCAACCACCGCACGATCCAGCTGAAGGGCACCGATGCAAGACTGGCTCGTGTGACCGCCGTCGACCGCGCCGTCTCCGCGGGGCACCTCGAGTCCTGGGTCGGCGAACTCGTCGAAATCGGGTATCGGCGGGAGTTCGCGCAGGTCGTCCGGGGCCGTGCGGCGCGGGGACTGGCCGCCATTGCGTTCACGCCGACCGCCGCGTTCCAGCAGACCCCGGGGCCGGGTGCCGGCGAGCGGCTGCGATCCTGAAGATGGCACAGACGCTGCAGTTGATCCGACCCGCGCTGGACGGCGCCATACCTGCCGTGATCGCGACCTGCGCGCTGGATGGCACGCCCAATGTCTCCTACATCTCCGAGGTGCACTTCGTCGATCGCGATCACGTCGCGCTGTCGTTCCAGTTCTTCAGCAAGACACGACAGAACGTGCTCGAGAACCCGCGCGCGACGGTCATCGTGATTCATCCGGATACGGGTGCGCAGTACCGGCTCGCCGTGCGCTACCTGCGCACCGAGGAGGCGGGCCCGCTGTTCGAGTGCATGAAGGCGAAGTTGTCCGGCATCGCGTCGCATTCGGGAATGACTGGCGTCTTCAAGCTGCGCGGCGCCGACGTCTACCACGTCGAATCGATCGACAGGGTCTACGATGCGCCGCTGCTGCCGGCTTCCGACCCCGGCAATTACGTCGCGGCACTGCGCGCGGCGGTCACGCGGATGGCAGGCGCGCCTGGCCTGGCATCGTTGTTCGACTGCCTGCTGGACTGCCTGCGCGACGACTTCGGAATCCGGCACGCCATGGTGCTGATGAACGATCCTGCCGGCGAGCGGCTGTACACGGTTGCGAGCCGCGGCTATTCGCAGTCTGGCGTCGGGGCAGAAATACGGCCTGGCGAGGGCGTGATCGGCGTCGCGGCGATCACCCGCACGCCGATACGAATCTCGCACGCGACGTCCGAATTCGGCTACGGGCGTGCGGCCCGGGAACTTTCAGCCAGCCGCGGAGTGGTCGCCGGGATCGTGGATGAAATCCCGGTGCCTGGGCTGCCCGAGTCGCAGAGCCAGCTTGCGATCCCGATGCTGGCGGGCGGGCACCTGGTCGGGGTGCTGTTCGCGGAAAGCCCGGCCACCGGCTTCTTCGGCTACGAGGAGGAAGACGCGCTGTGCGTGCTCGCAAGCGTGGTCGCGAACTCCACGGATCTCTACGACCCCGAGCCGGCCGACGAGCCACCGCGGGCCGCTCCGCGCACCGTCGCACCGGCCGGCGCGACGGTGCGGATCCGGCGCTACGCCGAAAACGACAGCATCTTCGTCGACGAGGACTACCTCATCAAGGGAGTCGCCGGCGCGATCCTCTGGCGGCTGGTGCGCGGCTATGTCGACGAGCAGCGCACCGACTACTCGAACCGCGAGCTGCGGCTGGACCCGTCGATCCGCCTCCCGGATGTCAGCGAAAATCTCGAGGCGCGGCTGATCCTGCTGCAGCGGCGGCTGGAAGAACGCTGCCCGGGGCTGCGCATCGAGAAGACCGGGCGCGGGCGGTTCCGGCTCAATGTGTCGCGGCCGTTGTCGCTGGCGGAGGTCCGGCCCGGCGCGCCGTAGCGCATCGGGCCGGCACACGGCGATCCGGGCCCGCGCCGCTCAGCGGCCGACGGCGGCCTGTCTTTCGTCCACCCGTGGGACGAACACCACGTACGGCGTCGCCACCTTGCCGCCCGGCGCCACGTAGGCCGGCGCCGCGACGCCTGCGGGCCCCAGGCTGTGCACAAAGGCATAGACGGCCTTGAGGTCGTCGTCGGTCATCTCCTTCAGGTTGAACCAGGGCATCGGCGGCAGGCGCTGCTGTCGCGCGTGCTCGAGCCACTGCGACTCGCTCATCGAGTTGATGACCAGCCGCAGGTTTGAGGCATACGAGGTGCCCCACGGACCCTGGAAGCCCACCGGCACGCCGGTGAGCCATTCCTTCTCCGGGACCGCCGGCCCCTTCTCCATGCCGCCCGGCGTGTGGCAGTCGTTGCAGCCGCTGATGGTGATGAGGTACCTGCCGCGCTCCACCTGTGCCGGACGATCGGCAGCGGACGCGGTGGCCGACGCCAGCATCGCCAGGCCGGAGAGGACGAACAAACCAACGACCTTCGAACCAGCACGGATGATCATGATCGCGAACTCCAGGTTGCGCTGCACGGACCCTCGGCCCCATCCGACCCCCGGATCGACCGGGTCCACGTAGGGCGAGAGCATGCCCGGGAACGCTGGCGCGCGTTCCTAAATGCTCGCTACCGGAATCCTAATTTCTTGCTAAACGACGGGTTCCCGCGGTCATAGCTCGCGTCGCGCGAGCGCGGCCGCCCGCCGCTCGCGAAAGAGCAGTGAGTCGATCGCGATTCCATAGTCCATCCGCTCGCCGCGCCAGCGCGTCGCGGCCGTGTGCGCGTCGATGCGCATGCCTCGGCATTCGTCCGTCGCGACGAGACTTCGCCAGTCCCCGAGCGCAAATGATCGTCCCGGCGCGCAGGACTCGAGCGATTGGCCGCTGCGGAGCACGAAGCGCCACGCGCCGTCGTCGAGCCGTTCGATCCTGATGCCGCCCTCATGAACCGCGCGGTGGTGGAAGCGGCACAGCGAGACGAGGTTCGACAGCTTCGTCGCCCCGCCGTCGGCCCAGTGATGCACGTGGTGCCCGTCTACGAAGCGCTTGTGGGTACAGCCGGGGAATACGCAGCCCTGGTCGCGGGACCTGAGCGCGCGACGCAATGCCGGCGGGATGCTGCGGGTCTTGCGGCCGACGTCGAGCGGCTCGCCGCGTGCGTTCTCGATGATCCTCACGACGTTTGAGTCGCACGCCAGCCGCCGGACCGTCTCGACGGGCACGGCCGGGCCATCCTCGACTGCGCAGCGGCCCGCTTCGTAGGTGCGCAGGGACTCGGCATCAACGTGCACGACGATCTGGTGACGCTCGCCGCCATTCAGCGCCGCGGCTCCGTGCTTCAGGAAGCTTTCCGCCAGCACGACCACCGCATCGGCACGACGAGCGGACAAGGTTTGCACCTCGCCCACCAACGGAGGACGGAACGTTTCAGCTGAAACGTGCAGCTGGTCTTTACAATCATCCGGCAGGGGTACGTCCTGCTCGGCAGCCTCCAGGGCCTTCAAAAACAGTGCACCGCTCTCCGCTGGCAGCTGCAGTTTCACGACCAGCGATCCGTCTGCGTCGTGGTAGTAGGTGCAGCGCCGGCCCGCGTGCTGGCGAGACTCGCGCGAAAGTTCCTCCTGTTCCTGCGCGCGGCGAAACTGTCGAACCAGCGTTTCGACGTGATGCGTCGTGCCATGGAGGGCGATGTTCAGCAGCACTTCCTCGGTAGCCGGTGAGGCAACTCGCGTGAGTGCGCGCACCTTCGAGTAGCTAAGCTCACCTCGACCCATCGCCGCGTCGATCAACGGAAGCGACTCGAGCGCGCGGGCGACGCGGACCTTCTCACGGGCAGCGCCCATGTCGAGGCCGCACTTCCAGCTGAGCCAGTGGGCACAGGATCGGGTGCAGCCGTCAGACCAGCCGTTGCGACGGTCGAACTCGGCGATCAGCCGCAGCCAACGGTGATTTGCGGAGTTCAGGTGACCGGCGAGTTCGGTGATCTGGGCCGCCAGGTCGGGGATTGAAAGCTCCGTTTCCGCGCTCGGTGAGGTGTCGTCCATGGCGGCCCCTGCGATACTGTGTTTATATACAGTATGATACCGATTTTCTCATGTTTTACAACCGGTTAAGTGAATTTCTGTGGCGCTCGGCAGGCTGGGCGGAGGACGCAGCCAACTGCGGTGCGTCTGGCGTGGCCCGCAGCTTCCACTTCGACTTGAACGCCAGCATCCGTCGGCTCGTGCACACGTTCTCGACGACGACGTGATGCCCATTCACGCGCTTCGGGTCGCCGCGTTCATTCAGCGCACGAAGTACGTTTCATCCCTGCGCGTGCATGGACCTCGTCGGGAGTTTGAATCTCTCCGGGCGCGCCAAGCATGCATGGCAGGGCGGGACTTTGCCGCACGTGGACCAGAATGCCCCCAAGTATCGGTAGGCCCCCGTGTTACTCAAACGGCGGCAAGTGGCCACCGCCAACTGCGTTATACGGATTCGGCTTCTGCTCCGGCCCATAATTGACGGCATAAACGAACGGTGGTCTATTCCGTTCAACGGCTTGCTACGGAGAAGGCCCCGATATGCCGCGCAGCTGCCCCCTAAATGTCGAATTTATTGCCGCACGCGTGCGGCCTAATTGAAGTTAGGCGGCAAATCTAGCGATTCGCGATGGATTGAAGCGTTCACGGAGGGGCACGCCAACCTTAGCGTTGGCGGATGAAAGTGAGTGAGCTGCTCCGACTATTGCACGCAGACGGCTGGTTCTTAGTGGCAACTCGTGGGAGCCATCGTCAATTCAAGCACCCGGCGAAGCCCGGGCGGGTAACTGTTCCAGGAAAACCCGGCGACGATTTGGCTCCGGGCACTCTCAACAGTATTCTCAAGCAAGCTGGTCTGAGGCGAAATTGAGGTAAACGCGATGCGCTACGCCGTGGTCATTGAAAACTCGGGCTCGAATTTCTCAGCCTATGTTCCAGATCTTCCGGGCTGCGTTGCAACCGGGGCTACCCTTTCGGACACCGAAGCGGCGATCCGAGAAGCCATCGGATTTCATCTCGACGGATTGCGTGAGGACGGTTCAACCATTCCACCTCCATCGAGCAAAGTAGAGTACGTCGAGGTTGCCGCCTGACAGATCGCTGGAGCGGACGCGTGAAGGATAAAGTGCCAAGTTCATACGCCGGCGTGCGCGCCGCTCAGCTCAACCGTTAGGCCTCGGATGACACCTTTGGAGCTCGCATGCGCACATTGAATATTACCGTCGTGGCTAGCGTCCTGGCTGCCATCTCGTTTACGACCATGGCTCAAAGCAAGCCTCCCGCCTGTGGTTCGAACGAGTATCGAGCGTTCGACTTCTGGCTTGGTAACTGGGACGTTCATGGCCCAGAAGGGAAAGTCGCTGGCACAAGCAGCATCACCAGGGAGTATGGCGGTTGTGTAGTACATGAGCACTACCAAACAAATCGAGGCTACAGCGGCGAAAGCCTCAATGTCTATGACGCGTCACGAAAGGTGTGGCATCAATCGTGGGTCGACTCTTCCGGCCTCCTGCTTGTCATTGAAGGCGGGCTACATGACGGAAAGATGGTGCTTGAAGGCCACACAACAGGTGCCGACGGCAAGCAGACAAAGCAAAGAATCACATGGACGCCAAATGCCGATGGAAGTGTCCGCCAATTCTGGGAGTCTTCGGGCCCGAACGGTGAATGGGTCGTAACCTTCGACGGCAAATACACCCGCAAGTAGCAAGAACGCACCGAGGCCTAACCCCTCGTTCGAGGCGAGGCCCAACGGTACAGCCCCGCGCGCAGGGTACACGCTGCCATCCGACTGTCGAATCCATTGCTCGCCTGTCACCAGTGCGGACCCGCCGGACGGTAGTCGTCCACAGGCTCATGGATTGAGCCAGCCAGAACCGATCGCACACGCGTCCTCAAGCCGGCACAGGGCCCGCCCGAACAGCCGACCTCCCAAGCTGTCGCGCCACATGCGCCGTTCACTTGGGCCAGCCGCTTGGCCAAGGGCGCGATCTCTCGCCTGCCGACCAAGTCCGCGGACGAGCCCCGTCAACACAGCGTGTCTGAATCGCCAGTCATCCTGCCACGCACGGATGCGCATCGAGGCCCGGACAGCGGGCGTCTCGTCGCCCCCTTCGACCCAGTCGATTCACGCCAACCCGGTCCGCGCCATCTTCCTGCGCAGGAACGCGATCTGCGTCTGCAGCGGCAGTTCCTTCGGGCACACGTCCTGGCAACCGAGCAGCGTCATGCAGCCGAACACCCCGTCGTCGGTGCCCACCAGCTCGTAGAAATCCTCGTCGGTGCGCGTGTCGCGCGGGTCGAGGCGGAAGCGCGCGATCTTGTTCAGGCCCACTGCACCCACGAAATCCTCGCGCATGCGCGCGGTGCCGCAGGCGGCCACGCAGCAGCCGCACTCGATGCAGCGGTCCAGCTCGTAGATCTTGTCCGCAAGCTCGGGCTCCATGCGTTCCTCGAGGCGGTCGATGTCTACATCCTTTCCGAGCGAGTGCACCCAGGTTTCCAGCCGCTCGCTCATGCCGCGCATCCATTTACCGGTGTTCACCGAGAGGTCGGCGATCAGCTCGAAGGCGGGCAGCGGCGCGAGCGTGATGTCAGCCGGCAAGTCCTTCGTCAGGGTCCTGCATGCAAGGCCGGGCCGGCCGTTGACCACCATGCCGCAACTGCCGCAGATGCCGGCACGGCAGACGAAATCGAAGGCCAGCGACGAATCGAGGCGCTCGCGGATCTCGTTCAAGGCGATGAACAGCGTCATTCCCGCCGCTTCCTCGAGCTCGAAAGTCTCGACGTGAGGCTCGCTGGCCTTGTCGCGCGGGTCGTGGCGCAGCACGTGGAAGTGGAGCCTGCGGGCGGTCGGAGTCGCGGCCGGTTCGGTCATTTGAACTTCTCGTCGATGCGTTCGTTCAGTCCGCGGAGACTCTCGGGCAGCAGGTGCTTGTATGGCATCAGCGCCGACTGGACCTGGTGGCGGTCCGCGTCCTTCAACTGCTCGCGCAGGCCCGCGACCTCGGCGGCACGCCGCTCCGTGTCCGGATGGTCGATGTAGTTCTTCGCGCCGTAGCCGCGCCAGCCCGGCGGCAGCTCCATGGTCGTGACGTCGAGCGGCTCGTAGGAGAGCTTCGGCAGCGTGGCCCCGGTGTCCGCCCAGGTCGCGAGTGTCCGGCGCAGCCAGGTCGTGTCGTCGCGCTGCGGGTAATCCTCGCGGAAGTGCGCGCCGCGGCTCTCGGTCCGCGCCAGCGCGCCCGAAGCCACGCACAATGCGACCTTCAGCATCTTCTGGGTCCGATACGCGGTGACCAGCTCCGGGTTGGGCCCGTCGACCTTGTAGCGCAGGCCGATGCGCCGGCTGCGAACCAGCAGGCCCTGCAAGCGGTGCACGGCCTCCTCGAGGTCGGCCCCGGTGCGGAAGATGCCGACCTTGTCGGTCATGATCTGCTGCATCTCGATCTTGAGCGCGTCGGCCCGCTCGGGCCCGTCGCCGTGCAGCAGGTGGTCGAGCTTGCCGCGTTCGGCCTCGATCGCCTCGCGCACCAGCGCCGTCGGGATGTCGATCTCGCCATCCGGGCTCTCGCAGAAGTCGGCGATGTACTCGCCCACGATCATCCCGGCCACGACCGTCTCGGCCACTGAATTGCCACCGAGCCGGTTGAAGCCGTGCATGTCCCAGCAGGCCGCTTCGCCGGCCGCGAACAGGCCCTTCAGCGTGCGGCTCTGTCCCGTGTGCCAGGTGCGGATGCCGCCCATCGTGTAGTGCTGCGCGGGCCGCACGGGAATCCACTGCTCCACCGGGTCCACACCCATGAAGTATTGGCAGATCTCCTTGACCTCGCGCAGGTTGTGCTCGATGTGGGCGCGCCCGAGCAGCGTGATGTCCAGCCACAGGTGCTGGCCGAAGCGCGAGGTCGCCGCATTGCCCTTGCGGATGTGCTCTTCCATGCGCCGCGAAACGACGTCGCGCGAGGCCAGTTCCTTCTTTTCGGGCTCGTAGTCCGGCATGAAGCGATGGCCGTTGGCGTCGCGCAGCAGTCCGCCGTCGCCACGGCAGCCCTCGGTCATCAGGATACCCGCCGGGAAGATGCCGGTCGGATGGAACTGCACGGCCTCCATGTTGCCAAGTGCCGCGACCCCGGTTTCGAGCGCAATCGCCGCGCCGATGCCCTCGCAGATCACGGCATTGGTGGTGACGCGATAGACGCGACCGGCGCCGCCGGTCGCGATCGCGGTCGCCTTCGCCACGTAGGCGACCAGCTCGCCGGTGATCAGGTCGCGTACCACCGCGCCGTAGCAACGCGAGCCGTCGTGGATCAGCGCGATCGCCTCCTTGCGCTCGTGCACCGGCACGCCCTGGGCGATTGCCTGGTCGCCGACCGCGAACAGCATCGCGTGGCCCGTGCCGTCGGACACGTAGCAGGTGCGCCACTTCTTGGTCCCGCCGAAATCGCGCTGCGCCACGAGGCCGTGCGCCTCGTCGCGTTCGGTGAGCGTCACCTTCTCGCCGTTGATGATCACCTGGCGATCGCCGCGCTGGACCCGGCTCCACGGCACGCCCCAGGCCGCCAGCTCGCGCACGGCCTTCGGGGCCGTGTTCACGAACATTCGCACCACCTGCTGGTCGGCTCCCCAGTCGCTGCCCTTGACCGTGTCCTCGAAATGCACGTCTTCGTTGTCGCCCTGGCCCTTGGCGACGTTACCGAGGCTCGCCTGCATGCCGCCCTGCGCGGCGGCGGAATGCGAGCGCTTGGCCGGCACCAGCGACAGGACGATGGCCTCCTGGCCGCGCCGGCGCGCGCCGATCGCCACGCGCAGGCCGGCCAGGCCTCCTCCGATCACCAGCACATCGGTGTAGACGACTTTCATGGTGTGTGCACCGCGGTGATCCCGGCCGGAACGTAGGGCTGCCCGTAGTCCGGCGCGTGCTCGATGCCGATCTTGACGTAGGCCGCCAGCGTCGCGAGTCCGAGCGCGAGGAAGAACACGGTGATCGCCCACTTGAAGCCCTTGAGCCTGCGGCGGGTCGCGGCCGGGTTCGATCCTTCGAACCAGCCCCACTTGAGCGCGAGGCGGTACAGGCCGATGCCGCCGTGGAACTCGACGGCGAACAGCATCACCAGGTACAGCGGCCACATCAGGTCGGTCCAGACGCGGTCGGCCGACTCGAAGGGCCCGATGCGGGAGGGGTGGGTCATCATGATGTAGAGGTGAACGGAGGCCATGAAGAACAGCCCGAAGCCGGTCACGACCTGCCAGTACCAGAGAGAGGTGTCCGAGTGCTTCATTGCGGCCATGTGGCCACGGAATTCCCGGTACTGGCGGTAGCTGGCCGGGAACTTGCGCAGCGCCAGCGCCGCGTGCGCGATGACGAGCGCGAAGATGCAGCCGACCAGCAGCGAAACCAGCCAGGGCAGGCTCCGTCCGAAGAAGTAATAGCCTTCGAAGAATCGCGCCACCGTCCACATGGCGTCATTGCCCAGCAGGATGCTGGAGACGAACATCATGTGCACCCACATGAAGAGACCGAGCAGCAGTCCGCTGCCGCTCTGCAGCAAGTCGAGCCGCGCGGGCCAACGCGCGGCGGGCGCGAGCGGCGCGGGCGCCACCACCGGGTCGTCATTCATGGTCTCGGCCACGCTCTTCACCTGGGTTACACTCCCGGCCATTGCAGTGGCCCCGATTTCGAGTCATCGACCCATGGTCAGGCCATAAGTGTTTACCGTAGACGCCGGGACCGCAACCAGCGCGCTGCGTATAGTTCGCCACCGGGGAATCACGACGCCGCAATGAACGCCTACCTCGACTTCTTCGTCTACCTGGTCGCGATACTCGGCTTTGTCGCCGTCACGCTGTGGATGAACCGCGTGCTCGGCCCCAAGCCCGTCGCCTCGGAGATGAAACTCGAGCCCTTCGAATGCGGCGCGACGGCCATCCAGCAGGTGAACGTCCGGGCGGTGCCGGTCAAGTACTACGCCATCGCGGTGATCTTCATCCTGTTCGACCTGGAAACCGTCTTTCTCTACGTCTGGGCGCTGGCGGCGCAACCGCTCACTGCACCGCTGGTGGTGGCGTTCGCCGCTTTCACCGTGCTTCTGGTGGTCATCATGCTGTACGTCTGGCGCACGGGGCTCCTCGAAGAGGTGACGCGGTGACCGCCGGGGCGAGTGAGCGCCGCCCGAGCGCGGCGTTCGAATACCTGACCACCCGCAAGGACGAATTCGTCGGCTGGGCGCGCAAGTACTCGCTGTTCCAGTACCCGTTCGTGACCGCCTGCTGCGGCATGGAGTTCATGGTCGGTGAGCCGACGCCCAAGTACGACATGGCCCGCTTCGGCGCGGAGTTCCCGCGCTTCTCGCCGCGCCAGTCCGACCTGCTCATCGTCGTCGGCACCATCACCGAGCAAGCAGGCGCCGGTGCTTCGCCGCATCTACGATCAGATGTGCGAGCCCAAGTGGGTGATCGCCTTCGGCGTGTGCGCGTCGACCGGCGGCTTCTACCAGAACTACGCGGCGATGCCGGGCGTCGACCAGGTCATCCCGGTCGACCTGTACATCCCGGGCTGCCCGCCGCGGCCCGAGATGGTCATCGACGGCATCATGAAGCTGCAGGACCGGATCGCCGGCGACCGCCACGCGATCATCAACGAGAAGTTCTGATCGTGAGCGAAGCAGCCCTCGAACAGGTTCGCGAACAGCTCGCCGGAATGGCCCAGGAAGCCACCGTGGCGCACGGGACGCTGGCGCTGCTCATCGAGCCCGCACGGCTGCTCGAGGCCGCACACGCGCTCAAGGACACGCTCGGCTTCGACATGTTCCTGGACGTGACGGCCGTCGACTGGCCCGATCGGGAACCGCGCTTCGACGTGGTCTGGCACCTGTACTCGACCCGGCAACACGTCAGGGTGCGCATCAAGGCGCGCGTCCCCGAGCGAGACCCCACCGTGGACTCGCTCACCGGCCTGTACGGCTCGGCGCGCTACATGGAGCGCGAGTGCCACGACATGTACGGCATCGTTTTCCGCGGCAATGACGACCTGCGCCCGATCCTGCTGTATGAGGGTTTCGTGGGCCACCCGCTGCGCAAGGACTACCCGAAGCAGAAAGAGCAGCCGCTGGTGCCCTACCGGGTGAGCGAGGCCCGCAAGTGAGCCTCAAGCTGCCAAACCCGATCCGTCCCGCGTTCGACAAGGGCGGCACCGACAGCGCGGTCATCGTCAACATCGGCCCGTCGCACCCGGCGACGCACGGCACGATCCAGATCGTCGCGGAGCTCGACGGCGAGCGCGTGGTGCGCACCGACGTGCACTGCGGCTACCTGCATCGCGGGTTCGAGAAGGAGTGCGAATCGCACACCTGGCACAACCTGATCCCCTACGTGGACCGGCTGAACTACTGCTCCGCGCTGATCAACGACTTCGCCTACTGCGAGGCCGTCGAGAAACTGCTGGACATCGAGATCACGCCGCGCTGTCGCCACCTGCGCACGCTGCTCTCGGAGCCTCGCGCATCGCCGACCACCTGACCTGCATCGCCGCCGCGCTGATGGAACTGGGCGCGATGACGGCCTTCCTGTACCTGGTCACGATCCGCGACTACATCTACGAGCACCTGGCAGCGCTGACCGGCGCCGCGTCACCTACAGCTCGGCCGCATCGGCGGCCTCGCGAAGGCTGGCTCAAGCGCCTCGGCGAGATCCTCGACGAAATGGAACACCTTCACCGGCCGCGTGCACGGACTGGTGGACCGGCAACCGCTTCATCGACCGCACGCGCGACATCGGCGTGCTGACCATGGCCGACGCGATCAACTGGGGTTCACCGCCCGATCCTGCGCTCCGGCGCCGCGCGGGACCTGCGCAAGGACACACCCTACCTGTCCTACGCCGAACTCGATTTCGAGGTTCCGGTCGCATCAAGGGCGACAACTACGACCGTCTACGTGCGCATGCGCGAGATCGACGAGTCGGCGCACATGATCCGGCAACTCGCGGACATGCTCGAGCCCGGCCCGATCGTGGACGATCGTCGTTGTGTTTTCCCTGAAAAAACACTGGTCTACAACGAGATCGAGTCGCTGATCAACCACTTCAAGCTGGTGATGGAGGGCCGCAGGTGCCGCCGGGCGAGGTCTACTCGGCGCACGAGGGCGCGAACGGCGAGCTCGGCTTCTACATCGTCAGCGTCGGCGGCGGCGTCCCGTGGAAAGTGCCCGTCCGCAGCCCGAGCTTCGTCCACATGGGCGGCGTGCACCGGATGCTCGACGGCTACCGCTGGCCGACATCGTGCCGACCTTCGGCTCGGTGAACATGATCGGCGGGAGTGCGACAGGTGAAGCACCTGATCCCTGAATTCGAGAACCTGCGCAAGCGCTTCCCGGCGGGCTTCGAGTCGTCGCTGGTGCTGCCCTGCCTGAGGCGCATCCAGGAAGACCGCGGCTACGTCGCGGACGACGACGTGGAGCAGTTGACCGCCTACCTCGGGTGCCGCGTCCAGATCGAGGAAGTACTTTCCTACTACAACGTTCCGCCGCAAGCCGATCGGCCGCTGGCACCTGCAGATGTGCCACAACGTCAGTTGCTCGATGCGCGGCGCGGAACGTTGCTGTCGTACGTCCAGCAACTTTCGGCTGCCGGCCGGGCAGACCACCCCCGACGGCGCTACACGCTGTCCACGGCCGAGTGCCTGGGTTCCTGTGGCACGGCGCCGATGATGATGGTCAACGACACGTATCACGAAAATCTCACGCCGCCAAAAGTCGACACGCTGCTGGAGGGCCTTGAATAGCCATGCCCGGCCGCCAGCTCATCAGACGTTCCCGGTCACGGCGTCCTCGCACACGCTGGCGGAATACTGCGCGCGCGGCGGCTACCGCGCGCTTGAGAAGACACTGCAGGAAATGAAGCCCTCTCGATATCACCAAGGAAGTGAAGGCGTCCGGCCTGCAGGGCCGTGGCGGCGCGTCGTTCCCGATGGGCCGCAAGTGGCAGGTGATCGTGCCGACGACGGGCAACCTCACTACCTGATCGCCAATGCCGACGAGGGCGAGCCGGGTACGTTCGACCACTGGATCCTCGAGAACAACCCGCACATGCTGGTCGAGTCGATGGCGATCACCACGGTATCGGCGTCCGCAACTGCTTCGTCTACATCCGCGGCGAGTTCGACCTGCCCTACCGCCTCGCCGGCGCGGTCGAGGAGGCGTACGCCGCCGGATACTTCGGCGAACAGATCCTCGGCACCGACTTCTGCTGCGACATCGTCGTGTACCGGGGCGCCGGCGCGTACGTGGCCGGCGAGGCATCGGGCCTGATCGCGTCGCTCGAGGGCAAGAAGGGCTACCCGCGCAACCGCCCGCCGCGGTTGACGGTCAAGGGGCTGTACCAGCGGCCGACGGTGGTAACAACGTCGAGTCGCTGTCGAACATCGCGTGGATCATCCGCCAACGGCGCGGCGGCCTTCAAGGAAGTCGGCACGCCGAAGAGTCCGGGCACGCGGTTCTTCTCGGTCTCCGGGCATGTGAACCGGCCGGTGCTACGAGGTCGAGCTCGGCTACCGTGATGAAGTTCCTCGACGAGGACTGCGGCGGCATCATGGACGGACGCGCGATCAAGTGCGTCGTGCCCGGCGGAGTCTCGTCGAAGGTGCTCACCGGGGGCGGAGATCCCCAACCTCAACCTCTCGCACGAGGCCCTGTGGGACGTCGGCTCGACGCTAGGCTCCGGCGGCATGATCGTGATCGCCGAAGGCACCTGCATGGTGAGCCTGATGCAGATCATGATGCGCGTCGACACCACGAGTCCTGCGGCCAATGCACGCCCTGCCGCCACGGACGGGCTGGATGCACCGCATCCTGGACCGCATCTCGCGGGCGAGGGCCGGCCGAGGACATCGAACGCCTCTACTACATTTCCAAATTCAACG